>CAVTSK010000024.1:0-86937 GCA_963737335.1 uncultured Solirubrobacteraceae bacterium | reverse complement strand
ATGGGGTACCGCACCCCGAACATCGACAGGATCGCCGACGAGGGGATGCGATTCACCGACTCCTACGGGGAACAGAGCTGCACCGCGGGCCGGTCCTCGTTCATCACCGGCCAGAGCGTGTTCCGGACGGGACTGAGCAAGGTGGGCATGCCCGGCGCCGACGTCGGGCTGCAGGCTGAGGACGCGACGATCGCGGAGTTGCTCAAGCCGCTGGGCTATACGACGGCACAGTTCGGCAAGAACCATCTGGGCGACCTCAACAAGTTCCTGCCGACGGTCCACGGCTTCGATGAGTTCTTCGGCAACCTGTACCACCTCAATGCCGAGGAGGAGCCCGAGCACGCAAACTGGCCGCCCGCCGCTGATTTTCCGAACTTCAACGAGCGCTTCGCCCCGCGCGGAGTTATCCACTCGTGGGCGACCGAGGAGGACGACGCCACCGAGCACGAGCGGTATGGGCGGGTCGGCCGCCAGCGGATCGAGGACACGGGCAAGCTCACGCGCAAGCGGATGGAGACCATCGACGATGAGATCCTGGAGCACACGCTCGGGTTCCTGGACAAGCAGGCCGGCGCTGACGCGCCGTTCTTCTGCTGGCTGAACACCACGCACATGCACCTGCACACCCACCCCAAGCCCGAGAGCATCGGACAGGCCGGGCGGTGGCAGTCCCCGTACCACGACACGATGATCGACCACGACAAGGTCGTCGGCGCCGTACTGGACAAGCTCGACGAGCTCGGCCTCGCGCAGGACACGATCGTCGTCTACAGCACGGACAACGGGCCGCACATGAACACGTGGCCAGACGCGGGGATGACCCCGTTTCGCAGTGAGAAGAACACCAACTGGGAAGGCGCGTTCCGCGTGCCCGAGATGATCCGCTGGCCCGGGAAGATCCCGGCGGGCGTGATCTCCAACGAGATCGTCCAGCACCACGATTGGCTGCCCACGTTCCTGGCCGCCGCGGGGGATCCCGACATCGTGGAGAAGCTCAAGGCCGGTCACTCGATCGGCGACACCACCTTCAAGGTCCACATCGACGGATACAACCTCCTCCCGTACCTGACGGGGGAGGTGGACGAGTCACCGCGCAAGGGGCTGATCTACTTCTCAGATGACGGCGATGTGCTCGCCATCCGGTTTGACAACTGGAAGGTCGTGTTCATGGAGCAGCGCGTCCAGGGCACGCTGCAGATCTGGGCCGAGCCGTTCGTCGCCCTGCGCGTCCCCAAGCTCTACAACCTGCGCACCGACCCGTTCGAGCGCGCCGACATCACATCGAACAGCTACTACGCGTGGCTGATCGACAGCGACTACATCATCCTCGCCGCCAGCAGCCTGGTCGCTCAGTTCCTGGCGAGCTTCCAGGAGTTCCCACCGCGCCAGAAAGCCGCGAGCTTCACGATCGATCAGATCGTCGCGAAAATGGAGAGCGCCATCACGTCCGGACGATGATCGCCGCGCCGCGGGCGCCGGCGCGGTCAACGGCGAGGTTGCCTTTGGTGGCCGTGAAATCAATGCCCAGCGGAAATCGAGCGATTCGATGAGCGAGACGCAAGGTAGGCAGCGAAGTGCGGTCGTGTTCGGCGCACGCAATCTAGGTCGCGCGGTCATCGAACTGCTGGTAGCCGATGGTTGGGCGGTGACGGGGGTGGCGAGGTCGCAGAACACCCTGGATGGCGTCTCCGCGACCGGCGCCATCGCGCTGAAGGCCGACGTGACCGACCCTGCGAGCGTGTACGACGTTCTGGAGCAAGCGGCCGCTGCTCACGGTGGAGTCGACCTCGCGGTCAACGCGGCGGCCGCCTACGGCGGCGATCGCACCGGGCCCTTTGGCGGTGGTCCGATTGCCGAGGCCAGCTCCGAAGGCTTTGACGCGTGGGCAGCGGCACCGGCCCGTGCGGCGTTCTCGTTCCTCTCTGCCGCCGGACGATTCGCAATCTCGCAGGACCGGCCGGCGACTCTGGTGCAGGTCACCGGCGGCTCGACGCGCCGGGCGATGCCGGGCCGCGGTCTGTGGGCGGCCGGATCGTTCGGAGTGCGAGCGATCACCAACGCCGCCGCGCTCGAGCTGCGCCCCCACGGCATCCAGGTGACGCTGCTGATCGTCGACGCTGGCATCCAGCCACTCGACGGGTCCACACGCACTGGTGTCTCGCCCGAAGCGCTGGCCGACCCGCGCAGAATCGCCGAGGCCGCCCTGTTTCTCGCCAACCAGGACGCGCGGTCCGCCACGCACGAGCTCCAGCTCACCCCGCTCGCCGAGAACTGGACGCCCTGAGCGGTTCTCGCTGACGGTTCGGCGGCGGCGCAGGTTGCCGCACCGCCGCGATCCGGTGATGCCTCCTCACCTGCCTGGCGGCAAGCACGCGGCGGCCCAACCCTCACCGAAGGGAGATCGTCCGTGAGCCCTTGAGTCGCTGAGCGGGGCGATTACGTCTCGATGCTCGATGCCCAGTGCTGGTACAGCCCTTGTGCGTATGACGGCACCCCCGGGTCGGAACCCCGAATCCGCGCGAGCGCAGCATTCCAGTCGGCTGTGTACGTGTCGATGAACGCGTGCACACGACCGCGGAAGGCGAACCATGCCTGGTTCGCGGGATCCTCCGGCGGGCCTGGATAGTAGGGCGGCGCGTTGATGCCGCCGCTCGGAATCAGCGGAACGTCGGGCATCCCGTAGACCACGGTGAAGTAGAACGTGGTCATCGCTCCGAGAGTGCCGGTATGGGGCAGCATCCCGACCAGCTCCGCCTCGCTGACCGTATCGGTCGGCTTCGGGACACGGGAGCTCTGGAGGCAGGGCGGAAAGTCGGCCACGAACGACAGCACGGGATTGACCGACGGATTCACGCTCCCGGCGCCGTGCGCGGTGACCCGATGCATGAGGCTGGTGAGCACGCCGATCAGAGCGGCGCGCGTTTTCACCGGGGGAAGCCCTCCGATGTTTCCTCGCTCTTTGTCCCTGCTGGCGTCCATCCAAGCCTGCAGAGCGGTGTCGTTTGCCACCTCGCTGTCGGTGTCGTAGGCATCGTCGACGATCGCCTTCACGTACTTGGAAGTGGCGGTCCAGAGGTCGAGCAGAAAGCCCGCCACCGGATATGCGTCCCAGGGGTGGTTCGGGTCCACGGTGAAGTCAGCCTGTGTAAGCCCACGCTTCCCGAGCGCCTTCGGCGGATCATCGTCGGAGAACACACGATCCTGGGCGAAGCGATCGAGCAGCCGCAGCAGCGACATGCCGCCATCCACCGGCGTCGGAGGAACGATCTTGTCCCATAGCACTGTCAGCAGGACGAGGTCGAAATCGATCAGCGACTGCGAGTGGCGCGACAGCAGCGGCCAGAGCTTATGGCTAGCCGGCAGCTCGTTGTACATCCCCATCTGCATGGCGGCGGTGACGATGTGCCACTGATAGACGTGCCCGAGCCAGATGCCGTACACCGTGATCGAGGTCTTCGCCGCCTGTAGGGCCCAGAGCCAGGCGTTGTTGCCTGACTGGTACGTGTAATTGGGCCCGTAGGCCGAAGCAACCTCGACCAGGATCGGAGTGAGCGCCTTGGAAACGGGGTCCTGCTTCAGCAGCGTGTATGTGCCCGGCGTGAACCTGACTGCGCCTCCGCCGAGAGCCGGTGGGAGCGACCCGATGATCGTCATGTCGATCTCGTACAGCTGCCCCGACTCGATCAGCGCGTCGGCGTCGACGGCGGACCAGGCGTCCCCGAACCGAGCGGCGAGCTCGTCGCGACGCTTTGGATCGAATTTGGCGAGGACGAGCAGGTTGTAGGGCAGTCCGAAGTTCGCGATCGTCGGCCAGAAGCTCGCCTCGGCCTTCGTCCGGTCGGTTAGCGTGGCGGCGAGCGGCGCGACCAGGTCCTTCGAGTCGTCGTCCACGTCCTGGTAGGTCGTCCAGGGCATCCTGAACTGAGTGGAATCCCCAAGCGGCAACAGCGGCAGCAGCGGCTGCGGCGGCTGCATCGTGTCGCCGTACATGAACTCGTACGCCGTCTTGGTCTGGCCGGCAATCGTGTATGGCTCCATGAGGCCAGCCCACGCGGCTTGCGTCTCAACCGTGCGACGCCCGAGGCTCTCCAGCGCCGCCCCGACGTGCGCAAGGTCCGGGTTGCCGTTCGCATCGGCCCAGTACGGGATCGCCGGGCAGTTATTGAGGCCCCACTGGCGCAGTGGGAGATGCCCGACCGGGGGTGACGTCATGGTGGCTCCTTACTTTCGATAGTTGTCACCGGTTGGTCAGTTGCCGGTGGGCGCCTCGGCGGTCGCGATCGGCTGGGCGAGGGCTTCGATGAGGCCGTAGCCGTTGGCTCGGGCAAGCTCGAGCGCGCGCGCCCCATGCTCGTGCGCGCGGGCGTGGTCACAGCGGGAGGTGAGCGCCTGGGCCCAGCCGAGCTGCGAACGGGCCTCCCATAGGCGCAGGCCGTGGTCGCCGTGATAGCGACACGCGAATGCGAAGTGCTCGTCGGCCTCGTCGTCCCGTCCCAGCGTGGCCGCCACCACGCCGAGCCATAGTCGAACGTGACCGTACGGGCAGGCTCCGCCCCAGATGAATTGGTCGCTCCACGGCGCCAGCAGGTCTTGAATCAGCGCGGCGGCGTCGGCCGCAGGCACACGCGAGACAGCATCTGCGTAGAACGCGAGGGTGACCAGACGTAGCGTGTCCCATCCGACGTGCTCGAGCCGGCTCTCGACCGCTTCGCAGAGCAACGCCGAGGCCGCTTCCGGATCGCCGAAGTACGCCTCATACGCCGCGAGCGATCCCGACCAGACGGCCATCCGCGGGTAGGTGGCGACGCCGAGCCGGCTCAGCTCGATCAGCTCCTCGCCGCCTCGGCCCTGGTAGGCCCGGATCATCGCGCGCTGCTCACCGTAGATCTGGAGCGCGTCGGGCTGGCCGGCTGCGTTGCCCGCCGCCAGCGCCAGCTTGGCCAGTTGTGAGGCTGCACCGAGGTCGCCCTGGAGCAGCGCCCGGCCGGCCGTGGCGACGGAGGTGACCCAGCTGAGCGTGGGTCGAGCCAGCGCCGCGGCCAGCTCCTGCTGGTGATCGAGGACTTCCTGAGCCCGAGTGAAATCGCCGGTCTCGATGCTGAGGTGCCAGACGAGGTACAGCGCCCAGAACTCGAGCGCGCGATCCTCCGCCTCGCGTGCGGCGGCCAGGAGATCGTCGGTCAGGTCCGCGCGCACCGACACCATGTCCGGGCTCCAGAGTCCATAGAACGCGTGCTGCACCACACGGGCGCGCTCGCGCGGATCGCCGATCGTCGGCACGAGCGCGATCGCCTCGGTGGCGAGCGCTTGGCGCCGGGTGCGGTCCCGCTCGTAAAGCAGCTCCTGTGATTGCAGCGCGAGCAGCCGCGCGCGCCGGGGCTCGGAACGGTCTGCGACCCCCACGGTTCGCTCGATCGCCTCCACCCGCTCGTCGTCGAGATTGCCGATCAGGCTCATGAACCCGCGCGTGTTGGCCAGCGCCGCGTCGACCGCTAGCCGCGCGTCGGACATTCCCAACGCGATCCGCGATGCTTCCAGCAGAGTCGCGCGGTAGGCCGGCTCTCCGGTCAGCTGCTGTGCCTCGCCGAGCCCGATCAGCGCCTCGCACCGCTCCTTCGTGTCGCCCGGGCCGAGCAGCTCGAGCGAGTCACCGAACAGCCTCACGGCCTCGCTCGGCGCCAGCTGCTCGAGCGCTTGCCGCCCCGCCCGCAGCGCGTAACCAGCCGCCTTCGCCTTGTCGACCGACGCGGTCGCCAACCGCCAGTGCAACGCCAGCTCGCCCAGCTGCTCGGCCGAGTCTGTGCCGTACATCTCCTCGAGCGACTCGGCGACTTGCAGGTGCATCCGCGCGCGGCGCGTCGCACCCAACCCCTCATACAAGGTGTGGTTGATCAGCGCGTGCGCGAACGAGAACCGTCCGACCTGATCCGTCGACTCCACAAGCAGCGCTGCGTCGACCGCCGCCTCCAGCAGCGCCAAGATGTCACCCTCGACTAGCTTTGAGAGCAGGTCGAGATCGAAGCTGCGGCCGATCACCGCCGCGGCGGCCAGCGTCTGGCGCGCGCTGGGGCCGAGCACCTCGACCCGCCGCTCGACCACCTCCCGCACGCTCTCGGGTAGCGCGATCCCAGAGCTGCGATCGATCAGCCACCGGCCGCTCCTCTCGTCGTAGGCCACCACCCCCGACTCCGACAGATTGCGGAGGATCTCGCCAACGAAGAACGGGTTCCCGTCTGTTTCGGTGGCGATCTCCGCGGCCAAGGCGATCCCGTCCGCATCCAGCTCGTGGCCGGCGGCCGCTTCGGCCATCGCCTGCACGTCCTCACGTTCGAGTCCGCGCAGCGCGATCCGTTCGACCCCCTCGAGCCGGCGCATGTCTGCCAACGCCCCGGTCAGCGGGTGTTCTTTGGTCAGATCGGAGTCGCGGTAGGTGACGATCATCTGCAGGGTGCCCTGCTCGACGTTGCGCGCGACGTGCTTGAGCAGCGCCACTGACTGCCCGTCGGCCCAGTGGAAGTCGTCAAGGACCACGCACAACGGCTGCGAGCGCGCGACCGCGCGCAGCAGCTCCGCGACCGCTTTGAACAGCAGGAAACGTTCGGTCTCGGGATCGGAGGACTGCGCCGCGGGCGCACCCGGCGCCCGGCGAGCGAGATTGCGCGTCAGCCGGCCGATCTCACCGCCGTGGGCCTCGACATACTCCTCGAGCACGTCGCCGGGGGCATGCTCGACCAGCTGCGAGCACACCTCGATCCACGGCTCATACGGCGCCGCGAGATCCTCCGAGCACGCCCCCCAACACACCGCGAACCCCTCCGCGTTGGCACCCAACGCCGCATAGGACGCCAGCCGGGTCTTCCCGATCCCCGGCTCACCGGACACCAGCACCGCCTGCCTCGCCCCCGCGCGCGCCTGCGCGCGAGAACGCTCCAACTGCCCCCGCTCATCGACCCGCCCGACATAGGCCACCCGCGGCACCATCCCCACCGCCGCCGGCACCGGCCACCCCCCCACCTGAACCCCCGACTCCTCCGCCAACGGCTCCCACACCACCACGAACGCCTCCATCGGCTCCGCAATCCCCTTCAACGCCAACACCCCGAAAGACTCAAACCGCGCGCCCACCACCCGCCCCGCCAACAACCTCGTCGCCGGCGAAACAAGAATCCCATCCGCCGGCGCCCGATCACACAACCGCGCCGCCTCCGTCGCCGGCATCCCGAAATAGTCCCCATCCTTCAACGTCGACTCGCCCGTCCCCAACCCGATCCGCACCCGCAACCGCTGCTCCACCCTGCGATAGCGCCGCTCAAACAACTGCTGGGTCAACACCGCACAACTGACCGCCGCCGACGCCGAACCGAACGCGACCATCAACCCATCACCGGTGTTCTTGAACTCCCGGCCCCCCGACACGTCAATCACCTCCCGCAACAGCCCGAAAAACTGCTCGCGCAGCTCATCCCACCGCTCCGGCCCGACCGACGTCGCCATCTGCGTCGAACCGACCAGATCCACCAGATAGATCGTCCCCAGCTCAACCCTCTCAACACCCATCCGGCCCCCCGGGGCAGCACTCGGTCCGCGCAGTCTATCCCCAGTCACCCGCCCGCACACACCCCACACCACCCACCAGGAGAACCCACGCACGCCCAACTGACACAGCTACACGCCCACCAACACCACGCCGACGCCGCGGCCCCCAAGCGTGTGCCCTCACGCGTGGGCGTCAAGGTCCGAGCAGTCTCATTTAGTGCAGCGCGATCACTGCTTCTACCTCGACTGACATGTCGAACGGTAGCTCGGCGACACCGATGGCGGAGCGGGCCGCGTGCGGCATTTCGGGACGCGCGCCGGTTGCGCTTGTCTCGGGACTGGGTGGTCAGTCACCGACGATTTCAGCGAACCCGGCCTGCTCGCGGAGCGCCGCCAGATCGTCATCTGCGCGGGCGGCCTCAGCCAGAGATGGGGAGAGTTCGACCGCACGCCGCAGATGGGCGAGCGCCGCGTCGGTCCGCCCAGCCCGACTCTCAAAGCAGGCGGTGTTGTAGTACACCGCACCGTAGGGCGGGTCGTCGGCGATGAGCGCTTGGGCACGGTCAGCGCCCTCCTCGTAATCGCCGGATTCAAAGAGCGGAAACAGCGGCGCGAACAGCTCCCAGCCCTTGGGCTCGTAGGGCTTTCCCGCCGGCCCTCCCCCGATGGCAAGCAGTGTCGTGCCGGCCTCTCGGGCGAACGCCGTCCGCTTGATGCCCGCAGGGACGTGGACGAACGTCCCAGCCGGAGCCTCCTGAAGCTCTCCGTCCAGCTCGAACCTGGCGTGCCCGGACATGACGACGTAGAGCTCCTCGCTGGAGTCGGGCTCGGCCTCCTCGTGCTCGTTGATGAGCCTGTCGCCGTCGGAATGGGCGGTCATCGCGTTGACCCCGAACGAGGTGATCCCGAAGTGGTGACGCACTGGCCGAAACGGGCAGCGCCCGTCATCGATCTCATCAATGTCATCAAGGCCGGCAACCGCGAATTGCGACATTTCTCCGTTCCTCCCTCCTAGACGTGCCTTCGCTTCGAGCCTACCGGCCTGTCGACTGGCGTTCACCAGCCGGCCGGACCCCCGAGCAGAAGCGGCGGGTCCCCGCCGGAAGCGGGCCCGGGCGACGTTGAGCCGTTGTTTGAGGTCGACCCTCCTCGTCGTTTGGCGAGACGCTCCTGGAGACGGCGCGGAAGGAGAGTCTTGTCGACGAACACCGCCTTCAGGACTGCGGGTTCCTGGCTGAGACCCCGGCAGCGGCCCTAAGCTGTAGCAAAGCGCCGCCAGCTGTAACCGCGCGCTAGCCGAACACAAGCTCTGGAAATGACCCAGCCACGACGCGACACCCCGGCTCACGCCCCTCAAGTTGACCGCGTTCGCGACGCGATGCGTGACCACGATGAGCGGCAGGACGACGACGACAAACGCACCGAGGGCGAGCCCGAGCCCGATGACCCGCTGGAGCCTGATGTGCCGCGCAAGCACGAGCGCCGGCAGGAGTCAGGTGAGTCCTAGTTAGTTCCGGGCGTCGAGGGAGCCTCGCCGCCGCCGGGCCCGACCCTCCGAATCGACAATCCGTTGCAGGGCCCGGCGATCCCGGCGACTCGCGTTTGATGCCCTCTGGGCTACTTGCCCCGATGCACTGCAGAATCAAGTCTTACGGACTTCCCAGCTACTTCCTTAGTCGGGGAGACAGGATTTGAACCTGCGACCGCCCGGCCCCCAGCCGGGTGCGCTACCAGACTGCGCCACTCCCCGTGACTGCGCCGATGATAACGGCGACAGAGCGGGCGACGGGAATCGAACCCGCCCTAGAAGCTTGGAAGGCTTCTGTGCAACCACAACACTTCGCCCGCGGGACCGACCGATGGTAACGCGGCCGCGGGGCTCAGGCGATGCGCGGCGGGATCCGGAGCGCCCAGCTCAGGCGACGCGCGAGTGGGCCGCCACGGCCCGGACCGCGGCGAGCAGCACGTCGCGCTCGGGCGGCTTGACGAGGTAGCGGACCACGCCGGCGCGCCGCGCCTCTAGGCGGTCGCGCGGGTCCACGATGCTCGACAGCATGATCACCCGCCCCATCAGGCCGTGGTCGTCGATGAGCGTGCGGGCGAGCGGCAGTCCGCCTCCGGGCATCCGGCAGTCCAGGAGCGCCGCGTCGGGGACTTCGTGCTCGACGCGCATGAGCGCGTGATGGCCATCGGCCGCCTCGAGCACGTCCACCTCCGTCCCCGCCATCTGCGCGCGCACGAGCATCCGCACGCGACGGTCGTCGTCGGCCACGAGCAACCGGATGCGGTACTCCGCATCCGCGGCCCCGGGGACCTCGTGTAGGTGGCGTCGCAGCCTCATGACGGCTCCGCGTTTTCGGCCAGCGGCAGGGTGAAGTGAAAGCGCGACCCACGGCCCGGCCCGCTTGACTCCGCCCAGATCTCCCCCTGGTGGGCGCGCACGATCTTGCGGCAGATCGAGAGCCCCAGCCCGGTACCGGAGATGCCCTGCCGATCAGGGGTCTGCACGCGGAAGAACTCGCCGAACAACCGCGGGATGGCCTCGGCCTCGATGCCCAGGCCGTGGTCGGCCACCGTGACCGTGATCGCCTCGGGTGCGACCGCCGACCCCGCCGCGGCGGTGACGCGGACCTCCCCGCCGTCGGGCGAGTACTTGCGGGCGTTGCCGACCAGGTTGAGCAGGACCTGCAGGATCCGCTCGGGGTCGGCGTACACGGCCGGGACATCGTCGGGCGCCTGCACCGCCAGGGGGCGGTCCTCGTCGGCGGGGACGATGGTCGCCAGGCGATCGAGGATCGCGGGGAGCATGACCGTGCGCCGGTCGGTCCGCACGGCGCCGCGCTCGATGCGCTGCAGATCGAGGAAGTCATCGATGATCTGAGCCAGCCGCCGGCCCTCATCGGCGATGATGGTCGCGCCTTCGGTCGCCCTCTCGTTGCCGCGATGCTGCATGAGGAGCAGGTCCGCGAAGCCGATGATGTTCGAGAGTGGCCCGCGCAGCTCATGGCTGACGATCGAGACGAGCTCGTCCTTGGTGCGCACCAGCTCGCGCTCACGGGTGACGTCACGCAGCATCACGCCGATGCCGTGCTCTTTCTCGCCCCGCACCGGGAAGAGCTCGACCAGCAGGTCGGCCTCGGGCGCGCCGAGGTGCAGCTCGACCGTCGCGCGAGCGGCGGCGCGCCGCCGCAGCCGCCACCGCAGGTCGCGGACGTCCTCCTCGCCGCCCTGGCAGCGGCGCGCCAGCAGCGTGGCGACGCTCGCGACATCGCCGCGCAGCAGCACGTCCTGCGGGACGTCCAGCAGGTCGGTGGCCTGCTCATTGGCGGCGGTCACGGCGCCCTCGGAGTCCGCCACCACCAACCCGTCGTTGATGCTGGCGATGACCGCGGCGAGCTGAGCGGACTGGTGCGCGAGCTGGGTATTGACGCCCAGGAGCCGCACGTTGGCCTCGCGAAAGCCGCGCTGGGCCATCTCGAACGGGGACAACGCCTCGTCCAGGAACTCGTGGCAGCGTCGCGCCACGAGTTCGCGCGGGCGGCCGGCCCGCGTCCGCCGCATGACCGCCTCCATCGCCTCCTGGTGCACGGCGCTGAGGTCCAGGACGCCGCCGGCGGAATCCATGATCTGGCGACCCAGCTCGTAGGCGTCCAGCAGTGCGCGCTCCTCCTGCGAGCGCACGTAGGCCTCCAGCGCGTCGAGGTAGCGCTCCTGCAGGCGTGTGCTGGGGCCGGCCTCGCGGACGGTCACGCCGCCACCCCGTAGCGGGCCGTGAGCAGCAGCGCGTCATCGGTCTGGGCCACCTCACGGCGCACACCGTCGGTGGCGAACACGAGCGTGTCGCCGGCCCGCACCGCAAGCGTCAACGAGCGCAGCGGCGGCATATGGTGGCCGACGATCCCCGGACGCTGGACGATCATCTCGCGTCCGGGCCCGCCCAACCGGCCCCGCACGAGCACGCCCTCGATGTTGCCGACAGCCAGCCACTCCATGTCTGCGGCCTGCGCCGGGAAGGCGGCCAGCGCGATCACCGCGCCGCGGGTCCCGCGCAGGGCCGTGTGACAGCGCTGCAGCGCATCGGTCACCTGCATCCCCGTCGCCGGGTCCTCCAGCACGACGCCCGCCCGCTGGGCGGCCTCACTGGCGTTGACGCCGTGGCCGAGCCCGTCGACGACGCCGACGAGCACCCCGGCCTCGGTATGGCCGATGCAGGCGCAGTCGCCGCTGACGTCCTCCCCCTTCTTGGTCATTGCCGCGGTCTCGATGAGCAGTCCGCCCACCTGCACGCTGGTCTCGGTCAGTGCCATTTCGTCGCCCTGACCACGGTTCCGGAGGGTGGCTCCGAGGTGACCTCGAACTCGTCCATCAGGCGGCGCACGCCCGGCAGCCCGATCCCCAGACTGCGGCTCGTCGAGTACCCGTCCTGGAGGGCCAGCCCGATGTCGGCGATGCCCGGCCCCTGGTCGCGGGCGACGATGAGCAACCCGCGCCGGCCGCCGGCCTCCTCGACCGCGACTTCGATCTCGCCCTCGCCGGCGTAGGTGAGGATGTTGCGCGCGAGCTCCGAGATGGCGGTGGCGATCAGAGCCAGATCGGTCTTGGGGAACCCCAGCTCCGCGCCCAGGTCCCGCCCCCGCTGGCGTGCGGTGATGAGGTCGACATCGGCCCGGATGCCGATGCACGAGGAGACGCTCACGTCACGCTACCGCGGCCGCGGCCGCGGACCCCAGCGCGTGGAGCAGCCCCAGCCCGTCCTCGAGGTCCAGCGCGGTGAGCGTCCCTTCCAGCGACAGTCCCAGCTGCGCCATCGCGAACGCAACCTCCGGCTGCACCCCCACGATCGCCGCTCGGGCGCCGCACAGGGTCACTGTCTGGGCGATCTCCCGCAGGGTGCGCGTGGCGAAGGAATCGAGCACCTCGAGCGCGGTCACGTCGATGAGGACGCCGTTGGCATGCGTGGTGGTCACGCGCTGGGCGAGCTCTCCCTGGAGCTCCACGAACTCAGCATCGGTCGGCTCGGACTGCAGGGAGACGATCAGCGTCCGCCCATGCTTGAGAATCGGGATGCTCACGACCGGGTGAAGAGCGCGCCGTATTCGACCGCTCGCGCCTTGGCCGCCTTGAGGATCTCGCCGGCGGCGATGACGCCGCCTGGACGGTCTGCATCAGGTGGTTGGCCACCGCCGAGTCCACCGCGGGCACGCCGGTGATGTCCAGGACCACCGCCTTGGCGCGCTTGTCGGCGATCGCCTCCAGCAGCTTGCCTGTGAGCAACAGGGCTCGCTCCGAGTCGATGAAGCTCTCCCCCACGGCGAGGATCACGAGGTCGATGAAGATCGACAGGCCACGCAGCGCGTCCGCCAGCCGCTCGGGCTCGTCGGCGAGCGCGTCGATGAGGAGCGGGACGAGCTTGGAACGCAGCGCCCGGCCGGTGGCGAACCAGGCCGAGAAGCTCAGTCCCGCCTCGGCGTACCGTGCACCGGTGTCCACCATGTCGGCGAGGTAGGACTCCCAGTCGCCATCGTTGATCGCCTGGCCGATCCGCTCACGGTTCCCGGCCACGCTGTCGGGGTCGCCGGCACCCACGAAGTTGGCCAGTTCGGGGTGAGCGGCGCTGTCGTCGGCAAGCTGGGCGCCGATCTCCGCGAACCGCGTCTCGTAAACCTCCCAGAACTCACGCAGGGAGCTCTCGTCGGCATTGTTGAGGCTCGGAGCTGTGGTACCGCGCCCGTTCACAGACATTCACACACCGCCTCTCGTTCGACGTGGCCGATCGATTGCCCAGAGCCGCCGCCATGACGTCCGCGGGCGCGGGGTGTCGCACGCCTCGGAGTGTCACCCCCCCGGCGTGTGCCTCCTGCCGTCCCGTCCACGCGCGCCGCCGGCATGGCCCTGGATACGATCAATAGATCACTTTTTGGAGTGTATGCATCTAAATAACCCCTCATCAAGGAGCGCAAGCAGGGGCCGCGAACGATGGTGAGCTTTGATGAAACAAAGATTTCGCGACCCCTCCCTGGGTCACGGACCACTCACACGTTCGTCGAGTGTCAGTCGCCGGGAGGAGGTGGCGATCCGGGGGCGCGTCGCTCCTCGGTGGGCACGTCGCCGTCTCGCACGAGATCCTGTGGGGGCCACGGCCCGTGCCAGTTGTCCAGCGCGCCGTCGAGGGTGACCACCGAGCCCGACAGCGTCCGCCCGACCGGCGTGGCCAGCAGCGCGACCAGCCACCCGTACTCCTCCACCTCACCGAGGCGCTGGAGCGGGACCGACTCGGCGGCCCGGCGCCACAACTCGGCCGGGTACTTGCGCAGCGACTCGGTGGCGAGCCGTCCGAGGGCGATCGCGGAGACCGCGACCCCATCCGGCCCCCACTGCGCCGCCAGTTCCCTGGTCAGCGCCTCGACGGCCGCCCGGGCCGCTCCGGTGTGGGCCATGGCGGGAAACCCCTGGTGCGGGGAGACGGTGACGTTGACGATCGTGCCGCCCGACGCGCGCATGGCCAGCTCATAGACCGCCTCGCACATGGCCAGCGTGCCGGCGACGTTGAGCCGCTGCACCGCCCGCCATCCCTTGGCGGTGATGCCCTCGGCGGGGACGAAGTACTGGCCCCCGGCGTTGTTGAGCAGGAAGTCCAACCGCCCGTGGCGCTCCAGCGCCCCCGAGATGATCGCCTCGGCGCCGGCGCGTTCGCGGATGTCCCCGGCTACCCAGGAGCACCCCTCTCCCAGCTCGCCGGCCGTCTCGGCCAGGACGTCCGCGCGCCGCCCGGCGATGACGACCGATGCCCCGCAGCGCACGAGCTCGGCCGCGGCGGCCTTGCCGAGGTTGGTCCCACCCCCGGTGACCAGCGCCACCCGCCCGGTCAGGACGTCCGGGGCGAAGATCCGCGAGGCCTCCAGCGCCTACTCCCCCAGCACCTTGATCACGAGCCGCTTGGGGCGCCCACCGTCGAACTCGCAGTAGAAGACCTGCTGCCAGGGCCCGAGGTCGAGACGGCCTTCGGTGACCGGCACGATGACCTGGTGATGGACGAGCAGGTTCTTGAGGTGGGCGTCGCCGTTGTCCTCGCCGCCGCGGTGATGGCGGTAGTCGCCGGGGTCGGGCAACAGCTCGCGGGCCACCTCGTTGGTCGGCGCAGACCAGGTGGGTGGCGCGACCTTGTCGAGCCACTCGAGCGTGTCCTGGAGCAGGCCGGGCTCGTCGTCGTTGATCCAGACGCCGGCGGTGATGTGCATGGCGCAGACCAGCGCCATGCCCTCGGCGATGCCGGCATCGCGCACGGCGTCCGCAACGTCCTCGGTGATGCGGATGAACTCGCGTCGCCGAGAGGTGTTGAACGTGCGATAGACGGTGTGCGAGAGCATCACGGGCGCAGCGGGAGAGCAGGGGAGCCGGGATTCGAACCCGGATTCACGGTTTTGGAGACCGCGCGCATAGCCATTAACTCACTCCCCTGTGAGGTCCTGCGATGGTACCGAGCCGTGCCCGGATTCGAGATCCAGTTTCCGCCCGAGCTGGTGCCCGAGCTCGCCGCTCGCTTCCCCTCCGCCGACGAGAGCGCCCTCGAGACCATCGGCGCCGCGGCGCGCGCCCGCGGCTATTACCGGCGCCGGGAGTTCCTGCTCGCCTGCGCCTGGAAGACCCCGCGCAGTGCCCCGAGGGTCGCGCGGAACACCGAGGCGGCGGTGCGCGCCGCCACCCGGGGCGCCCTGGCTGACCCCGATGAGTCCGCCCGGATGCAGGCGCTGCTGGCCCTCAGCGGCGTCGGTGTCCCCACCGCGTCGACGCTCCTGTACTTCGCCTTCCCGGCTCTGTACCCGATCCTGGACGTGCGCGCGCTGGAGTCCCTGGGCGTCAAGCCCCGGTCCCAGTACCCGGTCAGCTTCTGGCTGGGCTACCTGGAGGCCTGCCGCGCCCTGGCGGACCGGTGCGGGGTCTCGATCCGAACGCTGGACAAGGCGCTGTGGCAGTGGTCCAAGGAGCGCTCGGTGGCGGCGCGGCTCATGTGAGACCGCGACGATGCGGGCGGAGGGAGTCGAACCCACACGGGCTTTCGCCCACCGGCACCTAAAGCCGGCGTGTCTACCGTTTCACCACGCCCGCGAGGCGTGGCGAGGATTGTGAGGCACGCCGACCGGGAATGCTGTGCGCATGTCGAGCCCCTCCAGAGGGTAAGGTCCGGCCCGTGGCTCAGGTGCGCAACGTCCGTCCCGGCTACGCGGTCATCCATCCCAACCGGGACAAGGCGATCTGCAAGCTGACCAAGCTCATCGTGGTGGCGCTGCTCATCGCCTCGGTGGTGCTGATGATGATCCTGACCATCGGCGGCTGGAGCAAGCTGCAGGGGATGAAGCCGGTCAACTTCATCTGGTCGGCGGTCTACATCGTTCTCGCCTTCTACATCCTGCGCTGGGCCCGCGGGATCCTGCCGATCGCCGCGGCCCTGGCCATCCTGCTGCTCATCATCGCCGTGATCGCCGGTGCCGGGCTCGACGGCACGAGCTGGTTTGACCGCAACCACCACGGCTTCGGCGCTGCCCAGTCGCTGTTCGGCGGCGCCGGTCTGAGCACCGATGTGCTGGGCACGATCACGCTGCTGCTCATCCCGGTTGAGGCGGCGCTCATCGTCTTCAGCATGATCGGCTTCGCCCAGGGCTGGAATGTGGAGACCGAGGTGCCCGAGGAGGAAGCCCGGCGCCGTGGCTCCAAGCCGATCGCGACGGGTCCCTCGGCCGCCACGGCCTAGCTCGTTAGTACCCGTCGACCTGGGAGGCGGTGGTCGCTCCCGGAACACTGATCAAGCGTCCCGGGCTGCTCCACCGTTGGGAACTGCGCCCCAAGATCCTGCTAGAACGGCGAAACGGCCCAAAAGTTACGCATCAGCCCAGGATTAGCGGCTGCGGTCCAGAATCTTGGGCAGGCATGGATGCTGTCCGCGCGCTGATGTGCCCCCTTCAGCGCGCGACCAAAAGGGATCCGCGGCTCTGGGATGGGTCGCGGGTCCCCATCCTTCCCCGGCCAACCAGCATTTGCCGCGCAGAAGACGATACGGCGGGAGGGATTCGAACCCTCACGACCTCGCGGTCAATGGATTTTGAGTCCATCGTGTCTACCGTTCCACCACCGCCGCGGTGGGGGCCAAGTCTAGGGCTGAGCGCCCTCCACGGTGGGCGAGCTCGGAGCGGCGGTCGGAGGCGATGACGCCGGATGGCGCAGGCCCTGCTTGTCGATCACGTTGGCCAGCGGCTCGCCGCGCTGCCAACGCAGGAGGTTCTCAGCGAAGCCGTCCACCACCGCCCGCTCCCAGCCCACGCGGTCCCCCGACATGTGCGGGGAGACGATCACGTCGTCCATCGCCCAGAAGGGATGGTCGGGCGGCAGGGGCTCCTCGGCGAACACATCGAGAGCGGCGCCGGCGATCTGCCCCGTCTCCAGGGCGGCGAGCAGCGCGTCCTGCTCGATCAGCGGCCCCCGGCCCACGTTGATCACCCGCGCGCCGGGACGCAACAGGGCGATCCGCCGGGCGTCGAGGTACTCCCGGGTCTCGGCGGTCAGAGGCAAAGCCACCACCACGAAGTCTGCGTCACCTAGGAGCGCGTCAGCGTCGGTGGTGGCGAACACCTGACCGAGGCCGGGCTCGTCGAGGCGCGCGGAGCGCCCGACCACCCTGACGCTCATGCCGGCGGCACGCAACAGCGGGACCACTTCTCGGGCCACCCCACCGGCGCCCAGCACCACCACGCGCCGATCCTGGACGATCTCGGTCTCCCGATGGAGCCATCGCCGCTCGCTCTGGAGCGCAAGGGTGCGTCGCAGGTCCTTGGCAAACGTCAGGATCAGCGCGAGCACGTACTCGGCGATGGGCCGCTCGAACACCCCACGCGTGTTCGTGACCACGACGTCCCCGCTCACCACCTCATCTAACAGCACGACATCGACGCCGACGCTGCCGGTGTGGATCCAGCGCAGTGACGTCGCGTGGGGCCAGGCGCCCGCCAGCAGGCGGCTGCGGAAGTCCCACACGAACAGCACCTCGGCATCGCCGAGGGCGCGCGCCAGAGACGCGGGGTCATCGGCCAGCGAGACACGCGCGAGGTCAGAGACGGCGTCAAGGCCATCGGGCGGCGCCTGCCCATGGGCGAGGAGGACCGCGACCGCGGTGTCAGTCATCGTCGATGATCAGGCCCAGCAGCTCGTCCAGCAGCGCCGGCGCCGCCGCGGCCAGGCCGGCCGGGCCATCCTCGGCGGCGGCCAGCTCGCGCACCGCCAGCCCCGCACGTGTGGCGATGAGTCCGCCCGCGGCGTAGTCCCAGAGGTTGACGCCGCGCTCGTAGTAGCCGTCGTAGCGCCCGCAGGCCAGCCAGGCGAGGTCGAGCGCCGCCGAGCCGGCGCGCCGGATGTCGCGTACGCGGGGCAGCACCCGGCCCATGACCACCGCCTGCTTGGCCCGGACGGCGGCATCGTAGGCAAATCCGGTGGCGACGAGTGCGGTGGCCAGGTCCTCGCGCGAAGAGCCGGAGATCGTGGCGCCGTTGAGCGTCGGCGGCCCCGAGCGGCTGGCGGCGAACGTCTCCTCCCGGACGGGGTCGAGCACGACGCCGACCAGCATCCCCTCGCTGTCCTGGCAGGCCACGCTGACCGAGAACTGCGGGATCCCGAACAGGAAGTTCACGGTGCCGTCGAGCGGGTCGACGATCCAGCGCAGCTCGCCATCGCCGCTCTGCCCACCCTCCTCGCCCAGGATCGCGTCGTCGGGGCGGCGCTCGCCGAGGACGCGACGGATCTTGGCCTCGGCGGCCAGATCGGCCTCGGAGACGGGATCGGTGGCGGTGCTCTTGGTCCGCACACCCCGTACGTGTCCGCCGAACCGGGACATCAGTTCCCGCGCCGCGACGCGTGCCGCCTCGTGGGCCACGCCCAGTAGTTCGTCCTCGGACACGCTCATCTCGAGCACGGTTGTAGCGGATCCGAGAGTGCGCCCGGCCCTCCACCGGCGCGCCCCTGAGATCATCCGCCCCATGCAGGCCCTGGACACCGCCACGCAGCTCGCACGCATCGAGCGACGGGGCGCCGGCACCGACGCCGAGCGCCGTGCCGCGCTGTGGCTCGCCGGCCAGGTCCGCGGCGGTCGCCGCCGGGCCACGGTGCAGACGTTCTGGTGCCGGCCCAACTCGGCGCTGGCCCACGCCTGGCACACGCTGGCGGCGATCGTCGGCAGCCTGCTGGCCGTCCACCACGACATCCTGGGCGGGGCGATCATCCTGGCGGCGCTGCTGTGCGTGATCGCCGACGGGCTGACCGGCCGCTCGCCGGGCCGGCTCCTGACCCGCGAGCGCGCCAGCCAGAACGTGGTCAGCCGCGCGCCGGCGGCGATCGCGCCCGCGGGCGACGAGCCGCCCCGCATCCGGCTCATCGTCACCGCCAACTACGACGCCGGCCGCACCGGCCTGGCCTATCGCACCTGGCTGCGCGCCCCCGCGGCGCGCCTGCGCCGCCTCGCCGGTCCGGTCAGCCTCGGATGGACAGGGTGCCTGGCGCTCGCCATGGTGTGGCTGCTGGTCGTGGCCGTCCTGCGCCACCAGGGCGCCACCGGCACTCCGATCGGCGTGGTGCAGCTCATCCCCACCGCGGCGCTGGTGCTCGTCCTGGCGCTCCTGCTCGAGCTGGCCGGCGCGCCGTTCGGGCCGGCCGCCTCTGACAACGGCGGCGGGACGGCGGTGGCGATGGCGCTCGTGCGGGCGCTCGATGCCGCGCCCCCGCGCCGGCTGGAGGTCGAGCTGGTCCTGCAGGGCGCCGGCGAGGCCGGCATGGTCGGCCTCAAACGCCATCTGCGCTCCCGGCGCGGTGAGCTGCGGCCGGCCACCACGATCGTGCTGGGCCTCGCCGCCGCCGGCGGCGGGCGCGCGACGTGGTGGGCATCCGACGGCGCACTGTTCCCGCTGCGCACGTACAGCCGGCTGCGGCGGCTCGCCGCTCACACGCTGAACGCCACGGGCTCCGCACGCCGCCCCCACCGTGGCCGGGGCACCGCGCCGGCCTGGCCCGCCCGGGCCCGACGGCTCCCGGCGCTCACCATCGGCTGCCTCGACCCGCGCGGGCTCGTCCCCCACTCCCACCAGTCCGGCGACGTCCCGGCGGCGCTTGACCCGGCGGCGCTTGACGCGCTCCTGCAGTTCGCGCTCACGCTGGTGGACGCGATGGACGCTGACCTGGCCCGCCTCACGAGCCGTACAGCAGGCGCAACCCCAGCAGTTGCGTGACGGTCACGAAGGTGTAGCCGCGCGCCCGCAGCGAGTCGATGATCGTCGGCAGCGCCTCGAGGGTCTCTGACCGGTCGCCGCCGCCATCGTGCATCTCCACGATCGCGCCCGGGTGCGCGTTGGCCAGCACGTTGCTCTCGATCTCGCCCACGCCCGGCAGCGCCCAGTCGCGCGGGTCGATGTCCCATTGGATCGTGGTGAACCCGAGGGAGCGCGCCTCGCCGATCAGCGCGCTCGAGACGGCGCCGTCCGGCGCGCGGAACAGGCACGGCGTAAAACCGTGGGTGGCGTCACGGATCGCCGCGGCGGCGCGCTGGATCTGATCGGCGGCCACGGCGCCGGCGCCGGCCACCACGATGTGGCTCCAGGTGTGGTCGCCGACCATGTCGCCGTCGGCCAGCATCCGCCGCTCGATGGCGCCGCCCTGACCGTACTGGGCGATCTGCTCCCCGATCTGAAAGAAGGTCGCCGGGACCTTGTCGCGCTCGAGCAGAGACAGGAACTGAGGCGTCTGGTACCACGGGCCGTCGTCGAAGGTGAGCGCGATCTCCTTCCTGGTGGTGGTGGTGCCGCCGACGAACGGCGGACCCGTGGCGGTGCATCCGGTGGGCTGGGGCTGATGCAGGGCGGCCACGGCGCCTTTGGGCGGCCACAGGGTCACGCACGCGCGCCCGGGGTGCGTGGCGCAACGCGGTGGCCCGAGCGTGCTCCGGACCTGCCAGCGAACCGGGGTGTATGAGGTGCCGATCGCGGAGGGCAGGAAGGTGGCCGTGAGCTGGCGAGAGCCTGCGCGGGTGACCGTGTCGGTCACGATCGATGGCGCCCCCAGGCGGGGCCGGCCCGGGCCCGCGCCGAGGATCGGCCGGTACTGCAGCCGCGGGGTGACGGCGCCCGCCCCCGGGCCGATCAGGCAGACCTGCCCGGTCTCCACAGCGTCGCCGACGTGCTCGGTCAGCAGGCACAGGGAACGCCCATCAGGAGCCAATGCGCCCGGCGCGAACGGCGTGCGCAGCTGCACGCTCCAGACGACGTCCTGACCGGACTGCGTCAGCGAGGAGCTCTGGACCACGAGTGGCGCTGGCGCGATGCGCGCAGCGTGCACGGCCGGCGCCCACATCGTGGCCACAAAGACTGCGATCCCCCCGACCGCGAACCGAATCCTCAACAGCTCCTCACCATACGCCCCATCGAACCGGAGGCCCCCCGCACCGCATCCGGTGGCGTCCGCGGCCTGACAATCCATAGACTGCCGGACTTCGTGTCATCCCCCGTGTGCATAGTGGGCGGGACCGGAGCGCTCGGCTTCGGCCTCGCCGTGCGGCTGGGGCGCGCCGGCGTCCCCATCGTCATCGGCTCACGCGACGGCGGCCGCGCCGAGGAAGCGGCGGCCAAGGCGCAGGCGCACGTGCCCGATGTGACCGTCACCGGCGCCGAGAACACCGAGGCCGTCCAGGGAGCGGAGCTCATCATTCTCAGCGTTCCGTTCCGCTCCCAGTCAGAGACGCTGGCCATCCTCAAGCACGCGCTCGTGGCCGAGCAGCTCGTGATCGACGCCACCGTCCCGCTGGCGGCGGCGGTGAGCGGGAAGGCGACGCGCAGCCTCGGCGTCTGGCAGGGGTCGGCGGCACAGCAGGCCCAGGAGATGGTCCCGGACGGGGTCCGCGTGGTCTCGGCCTTTCACACCGTCAGCGCTGCGCTCCTCACCGACCTCGACCACGTGCTCGACGAGGACGTGCTGGTCTGCGGGGACCGCAAGGCCGACAAGGCCAAGGTCATCGAGCTGGTGAACCGGATCGACGGGCTGCGGGCCGTCGACTGCGGCCCCCTGGAGATGGCGCGCATCGTCGAGCAGTTCACGCCGCTGCTCATCTCCATCAACGTGCGCAACAAAGTCCGCGCGGGCATCAAGATCACGGGCCTCGACCATTGAGCCTGACCGGACCGGTGGTGGTGCTCGCCGGCGGGACCGGTGGGGCGAAGCTGGCGCGTGGCATGCTCGAGGTGGTCGGCGCCGATGATCTGGCGGTCATCGCCAACACCGGTGACGACATCGAGATCTACGGGGGCCATGTCTCCCCCGACCCGGACCTGGTGACCTTCTGGCTCGCGGACCGCATCGACGAGCGCGGCTGGGGCCTGCGCGACGACACCTTCTCGGTCATGGACGGACTGCGGGAGCTGGGGGTTGAGGTGTGGTTCAACCTCGGTGATCGCGACCTCGCCATCGCCATCGAGCGCGCCCGAGCACTGGACGAGGGCGCGCGGCTGACCGAAGCCCAGGCGCGCATTGGCGCGTCGCTGGGCGTACGCGCCCGCGTCCTGCCGATGTCCGACCGCCCCGTGCGCACGCGAGTCATGGCCGACGGGAGCTGGTTCTCGCTCCAGGAGTTCCTCATCCGCCGGCGCGGCGAGGGGCCCATCCAGGACGTCGACTTCCGCCACGCGCGCGCGGCCGCGCCGACGCCCGAGGTACTCGAGGCCATCGCGACCGCGCGGGCGATCCTCATCGGGCCCTCCAACCCGGTCATCTCCATCGGCCCGATTCTCGCCCTCCCGGGGCTGACCGACGCGCTCGCCGCCAGCCCCGCTGCCGTGGTCGCCGTCAGCCCCCTGGTCGGCGGCCGGGTCCTCAAGGGGCCCACCGAGGCGTGCCTGCGCTGGGCTCGGCGCAGCGTCTCCAGCGCCGGGATCGCCGAGACCTACGCCGGCATCATCGACGGCCTGGTCGCGGACGAGCGCACCCGGGCCCTGCCGGTGCTCGAGACGAGCGTGCTCATGGACGACGGCGCCGCCCGGCGCCAGGTGGCCGCTCATGCGCTCCAATTCGCGCAGGGACTGCGGAAATGACAGCGCACAAACCGCCTGCGCACTCTGTCAGCGGGTCCACAAGCTAGCGTGTAGCCACCGTGACGACACTGGCCATCCTGCCCATCAAGACCCTCGACGACGCCAAGACGCGGCTCGCTGAGGAGCTCGATCCCCGGCCACGCCGGGCGCTGGTGGAGGCCATGTTCTCCGACGTGCTCGTCGCGCTGCGCCGGGCCAAGCTGGTCGATCAGGTGCTGGTGGTCTCGCGGGACCACAATGCCCAGCGGATCGCCGGCGGCTACGGGGCGATGGTCGCCGATGACGAGGACAGCGGTCACAACGACGCCGCCGGCCGGGGCATCGCCCGCGCCGTCGAGCTGGGCGTCGAGCGCGTGCTGCTGGTCCCCGGCGACACGCCGCTGCTCGACCCCGTCGAGCTCGACGCGCTGATCGCCCGCCAGCTCGAGCCGCCCTTCGTGCTGATCGTGCCCGACCGCCACGGCACCGGCACCAACGCTCTCCTGCTCGAGCCGCCAGGCGCGATGAAGCCCTCGTTCGGGCCGGGCAGCCACGATCGCCATCACCGCCACGCGGCGGCCGCCGGGATCACCGCGGAGACCGTCGAGGTCCGCTCCCTGGCGCTGGACCTCGACACGCCCGAGGACCTCCAGGCGGTCGAGACGACTCTGGACGACACTCGCGGCGGCGCGGCGCACACCCGCGGGATGCTGCGACAGCTCGCGCGCAGCCGCGCCTGACCGCCGTCCCGTGGCCGCCGCCATCACCGCCGTGGCGCTCGAC
Source organism: uncultured Solirubrobacteraceae bacterium (assembly GCA_963737335.1). Lineage (GTDB taxonomy): Bacteria > Actinomycetota > Thermoleophilia > Solirubrobacterales > Solirubrobacteraceae > Palsa-465. The sequence goes on along the minus strand of CAVTSK010000024.1, from coordinate 63,529 downwards.
GGCCTGCCCGAGATCCACGCCGGCGACGATGCGGCCGGCCTCATCGCCGCCGCCATGCCGCCCGGCGCGCCGTCCGCCTCCGACGTGCTCGTGGTCGCCCACAAGTTCATCTCCAAGGCTGAAGGCCGAACCCGCGCCCTGTCGGAGGTCGCCGTAACCGAGCGCGCCCGGTCGCTGGCGGCCGAGCTCGACAAGGACCCCCGCCTCGTGCAGGTGGTCCTGGACGAGACGCACGAGGTCCGCCGCGCCACCCGGGGGATCCTGATCAGCGAGACCCACCACGGCTTCGTGTGCGCCAACGCCGGCGTCGACGCCTCCAACGCCCCCGACGACGACACGGTGATCCTGCTCCCCGTCGATCCCGACGACTCGGCGCGGCGACTGCGCGGCGGGCTGCGCGCGCGTCTGGGGGTGGCCCCCGCGGTGCTGATCACTGACTCGTTCGGCCGCGCCTGGCGCCACGGCCAGGTCGACGTGGCCATCGGATGCGCCGGCCTGGCGCCGCTGGAGGACTGGCGCGGACGCCGCGACGCCCGCGGGCGCGAACTGCGGGCGACGTGGATCGCGGTGGCCGACGAGCTGGCCGCCGCCGCCGATCTGGCCCGGGCCAAGGACGCGATGCAACCCGCGGTCCTGGTCAGCGGCGTGGGACGGCATGTCACGCCCGAGGACGGCCCCGGCGCCCAGCCGCTGCTCCGGGAGCCCGGGTCGGACCTGTTTCGCTGACCGGTACCTCGGGGTACCGATCCTCCACTTATGAAGAAATCGCCCGTCATGGCCCTTCGCCGGCGGGAGCGCTCGGCTTCCTCACCGCGCGCCTCAGTGGCGCCCCGGTCCCCAACGGGTGCAGCTCGATCCCGACCGGCAACTCGCTGGCCCCGGTGCCGGTGCCCTCACAGAGCAGCAGCGGTGGCGGCGGCAAGCCCGCGGCGCCCCAGCTCGAGCTCCACTACGTGGGCTCCAGGCGCCGCCTGCACGGCGTGGCCGTCCAGCTGTGGACGAGCACCGGCACCCTGACCGGCGTCACCGTCCGGCTGCATCGCGGCCACAAGCTGGTGGACACCGTCCGCCTGGCGCGGGTGACGAGCCACAAGCGCCGGGTCGTGCTCCGGGTCAAGGGCAAGATGCCCCGCCCGGGCCGCTACGCGATCGTCGTCGCCCGGCGCGGCAAGACGCTGGACCGGCACCCCTTCCGCCTGCGCTAAGCCCTCCCGCCCCGGATGTGGGAGATCACCATCACGTCGTAACGCTGATCTCCCAAGACCCCCTGCACACAGTGGGTTGTGGGACTAACTGGTCGTCACAGGACCACAATCGCCCACGACCCGACCGCGCGGCAGTCAGGCGGGCGCGCCGACGGCGTGAAATCCGCCATCGACATGGACGATCTCGCCGCTGATGCCCTGCGAGTAGTCCGACAGCAGCCAGCAGATGGTCCGCGCCACCGGCACCGGATCGGAGACGTCCCAGCCCAGCGGGGCCTGCCGGCGCCACAGGTCCGCGAGCTGCTCGAAGCCCGGGATGCCCTGGGCCGCCACCGTGCCCAGCGGCCCGGCCGACACGAGGTTGACGCGGACCCCCTCGGGCCCCAGATCGCGCGCCAGGTACCGGCTCACCGACTCCAGCGCGGCCTTGGCCACGCCCATCCAGTCATAGATCGGCCAGGCCACGCTGGCGTCGAAGTCCATGCCCACCAACGACGAGCCGCTCGACATCAGGGGCTGAAGCGCCGCCGCCAACGCCTTGAAGGAGTACGCGCTGGTCTGGAAGGCGGCAGAGGCGGACTCGGCCGGCGCGGTCATGAACTTGCCGCCCAGCGCGTCCTGGGGAGCGAAGGCGATCGCGTGCAGGGCCCCGTCGATGCCGCCCCAGCGCTCGCGCAGCGACTCGGTCAGGGCGTCCAGGTCCTCGGTCTTGTTGACATCCAGCTCGATCACGTCCGCCGGTTGCGGGAGGCGCTGGGCGGCGCGCTCGGTCATCCGGCGCACGCGTCCAAAGCTCGACAGGACGACCTCGGCGCCCTCCTTCTGCGCCTGCTCGGCCGCGTGGTAGGCGATGGAGTCCTTGGTGATGACGCCGGTGATGAGGAGGCGCTTGCCCTCCAGGATCACGCGCCGTCACCGACCTCGCCGGCCGCGAAGGAGTGCAGCGCCCAGGCCAGGCGGTCGCGTGTCTCGGCCGGCTCGATGATCTCGTCGACGAAGCCCTCGGTCGCCGCGGCCTCCGCCCGCAGATGCTCCTCGGCGTAGGCGTCGGCCAGGCGGTCGCGCTCGGCCTCGGGATCCTCGGCGGCGTGCAGCTCGCGGCGGTTGACCACGCCGACCGCCGCCCGGGCGCCCATGATCCCCAGCTCCGCATCGGGCCAGGCGAGCACCAGGTCGGCGCCGAGGTCCCGGGAGTTCATGGTGATGTAAGCGCCGCCGTAGCACTTGCGCAGCACCACGGTGAGCTTGGGGACCCGTGCGGCCGCAAAGGCCCGGACCAGCGATGCGCCGTGGCGGATGACGCCCGCCTTCTCCTGCTTGGAGCCCGGCATGAACCCGGGGGTGTCGACGACGGCGATGAGCGGCACGCCGAACGCGTTGCAGAAGTTGACGAACTGCGCCGCCTTCTCCGAGCCCTCGGCGTCCAGCACCCCGCCCAGATAGCGCGGCTGGTTGGCGACGATCCCGACCGGCCGCCCGTCCAGGCGCGCCAGTGCGGTCACCGTGTTGCGCGCCCAACGCGGGCGCAGTTCCAGCAGGGAGCCACGATCGATGATGGCGCCCAGCGCGTCGCGCACGTCGTAGGTGCTGCGGGGCTCCGACGGCACGAAGACACCGGGATCCGGGTCCGCGGGAGCGGTGGGGATGCCGCGCGGGGGCGTCAGGCCCGCCGCCGACGGGAGGTAGGAGAGCAGCTCGCGCACCCGTAGCGCCGCGGCGGCCTCGTCGGGCACCACCAGGTGGCAGACCCCGTTGCGATCGTGGACCTGCGGGCCGCCGAGGCCCTGCGCGTCGATCTCCTCGCCCAGCGCCTCACGCACGACGCCAGGGCCGGTGAGGAACATCGCCGCGTCCTGGGTCATGACGATGAGGTCGGTGAGCGCCGGCGAGTAGGCGCCGCCGCCGGCCGAGGCGCCCGAGACGATCGAGATCTGGGGTACCACGCCGGTGAGGGCCACCGTCTCGCGGAAGATGCGGCCGTAGCCGGCCAGCGCCGCGGTTCCCTCCTGCATGCGGGCCCCGCCGGACTCGACGAAGCCGACCACCGGGATCCGCGCCCGCTGCGCGGTAGTGAGCACGCGGACGATCGTGTCGGCGTGACGCTCGCCCAGCGAGCCGCCGAGGAACGCCCCGTCCTGGGCGTAGCAGGCGATCGGGCGGCCGTTGACCGCCCCGGTGGCGCCGACGACGCCGTCGCCGTCCACCGCGCGGTCGCCCAGCCGGTAGGAGCGGGCGCGCGAGCGCAGGACGCGCAGCGAACCGGGATCGCACAGCGCCTCCAAGCGCTCGAGCGGGCTCAGCCGCTCTCGGGTCCTCTCCGGTCCCAGAGCCGTCGCGCTCATGGCTTCACCCCCCGCAGTGCGAGGGATACGTTGTGGCCGCCGAAGGCGAACGAGTTGGACAGCGCCAGCGCCGGGTGGCCGTTGCCGGTCACCAGCGGCCGTGCCTCGCCCGGGACGTAGTCCAGGTCCAACTCGGGGTCCGGCACCTCGTAGCCGAGCGTCGGCGCGATGACCCCGGTGAGGAGGGTGCGGAAGGTGGCCACGGCCTCCACAGCGCCGGCGGCGCCGAGCGTGTGGCCGATCGAGGACTTGGTGGAGGAGATCGGGATGCGCTTGGCCTCGGCCCCGAGCGCCAGCTTCAGCGCCGCGGTCTCGGCAGCGTCGTTGAGCTGGGTCGAGGTGCCGTGGGCGTTGATGTAGTCGATCTGCGACACGTCGGCGCCGGCGTCGCGCATGGCCAGCTGGATGGCCCGCGAGGCGGGGGCGCCGGTCGGCTCGGGCGCGGTGAGGTGGTGCGCGTCAGTGGTGGACCCGTAGCCGGCCACCTCGCCGAGGATGGCGGCCCCGCGCTCACGCGCGGACTCCTCATCCTCCAGCACCAGCACCCCGGCGCCCTCGCCCATGACGAAGCCGTCACGGCGGGCATCAAACGGGCGGCTGATCCCCGTCTGCGACAGCGCCTGCATCGAGTTGAAGCAGGCGAAGCCGAAGTCGGTGAGCGTCGCCTCGGCGCCGCCACACACGACGGCGTCGGCGTCCCCGTACTGGATCATGCGCAGCGCCGAGCCGATGGCGTGGGCGCCGCTGGCGCAGGCCGACACGACCCCGTAGCTCTGGCCGCGCAGCTTGTACTTCATCGTGACCGCGGCGGCGGCGGCGTTGGGCATGTACTGGGGGATGCCCAGCGGCGAGACCATCTTGGCGCCGCGCACACGCATGACGTCCAGCTGGGTCTCGATGGTGGATTGACCGCCGATCCCGGTGGCGAGGATGCAGCCGATCCGCATCGGGTCATATGCACCCAGGCCGCCCTCGTCGTCCCAGCCGGCTTGCGCCAGCGCCTCGCCGGCTGCGACCACGGCGAGCTGGGCGAAGCGGTCGAGGCGGCGGGCCTCCTTGACCGACAGGTGCTCCTTGGCGTCGAACTCGCGGCAGGCGCCGGCGCCCTCGGCGATGCCGACCTCGCCGGCCGCCCAGCGCTCATGCAGCGTGGACGCGCCGAGACCGAGCGGCGTGACCGCCCCGAGTCCGGTGACAACGACCTTACGTCTGTCCGGCATCGAACCCACTTAGCCTGCCCGCTCCACGATGAGGTCGATCGCGTCGCCCACCGTCTTGAGGTCCTTCATGTCCTCGCCCTTGAGCACGACGCCGTACTCGTCCTCGACCACCTGGGCCAGCTCGACGAGGTCGAGTGAGTCGATGTCGAGCTCCTCGAAGGTCGCGGCGCGGGTGATCTGGCTGGCGTCGGGGCCGAAGCTGGCCAGCGTCTCGACGACACGGCTCTCCACCTGCTCCGTTGTCACTGACATGTCTGTGTTGCTCCTCTATTCGTTGCTTTCAGATTCATGCGGCGAGGCCGCCATCCACGGATAGCACCGCGCCGGTCACATAACTCGCCGCGTCGGACGTCAGGAAGCGGACGCAGGCGGCGACCTCCTCCGGCGTGCCGACGCGGCGTGCGGGAATGTGCCCCACCAAATCGGCGGACGCGCCGGCCATCATGTCGGTCTCGATGAGCCCGGGGGCGACGGCGTTGATGGTGATGCCGCGCCGCGCCACCTCAACGGCCGAGGTCTTGGTCAGCGCGATCAGCCCCGCTTTGGCGGCCGCGTAGTTGGCCTGGCCGGGGTTCGCGCGCAGCCCCACCACCGACGACACGTTGACGATCCGCCCCTGGCGCGCGCGCATCATCGGCCGCAGCGCCCGACGGGTGAGGCGAAAGGCGGCGCTGAGATCGGTCTGGATGACCGCGTCCCAGGCGTCGTCATCGAGCGACGGCGTGAGGTCGTCGCGCGTGATCCCTGCGTTGTTGACGAGCACCAGCACCGGGCAGCCGAAGTGCTCCTCGAGCGTATGGAAGAGCTGATCGGGCACCGCGCGGTCGGCGACGTCGCCGCCGACGGCCACCGCCCGGCCCCCGTCGGCCTCGATCGCGGAGACCACAGCGTCGGCGCCGGGCCGGTCTGAGTTGTAGTTGACGCCCACGCCCCAACCGTCGGCCGCCAGAGCCTTGGCGATGGCCGCGCCGATGCCCTTGGAGGCGCCGGTGACCAGCGCGCAGCCGTCCTCGCGCGCATCAGCCATCCACGCCACCTCCCCATCGGATCACGCCGCCGCCCCAGGTGAAGCCGGCCCCGAACGCGGCCAGCAGCACGTTGGCCCCTGGCGTCAGGCGCCCGTCGGCCAGGGCCGCGGCCAGGCCGATGGGCAGCGTCGCCGCCGAGGCGTTGCCGATCGTCTCGATGCACTCGACGACCCGGTCGGGATCCAGGCCCAGCCGCTCGCCGAGCGCCCGGGTGATGCGGGCGTTGGCCTGGTGAAAGACGAACAGGTCGATGTCGGCGAGGGTCAGGCCCGCGCGGGTGACAGCGTCGAGGCTGACCTCGCTCATCCGCGCCACCGCGTGGCGGAAGACCTCGGGGCCGTCCATCCGAACCTTGCGCTCGGCGATGGTGGCGAACAGCGTGCCGGCGTGTGAGCCGTCGGCGCCGAGCACGATCGGACCGATGACGCCCCGGTCCTCGACGCCGTCGCCGGCAGCGTCGGCGGGGTGCGCGGGTCCTAAGACCACCGCCCCGGCGGCGTCGGCGAACAGCGGAGCCGAGCGCTTGTCGGTGTAATCGACAAGGCGCGTGACGAACTCGGCGCCGATCACGAGCACGTACTGCGCCCGCCCACTCTCGATGTTCGCGCACCCCTGGGCCAACGCGGCCAGGAAGGCCGTACAGGCCGCGCCCACGTCAAACGCGCCCGCGCGCTTGGCACCGAGGTTGTAGGCGACGATGGGCGCGGTGTTGGGGGTCACCTCGTCCTGGCTGAGTGTGGCCACGATCACGAGGTCAAGATTCGCCGCCTGCACCCCTGCGGCCTCCAGGGCGCGCGCGCCGGCGCGGGTGGCGTAGTCAGACAGCCGCTCGTCCGGGCGGGCGCGCCGGCGCTCGCGGATGCCGGTGCGGCTGACGATCCACTCCTCGGTGACGCCGAGGGTCTCGGCCAGCTCGGCGTTGGTGAGGCGGTCGGGCGGCAGGTCGGTGGCAACCGACAGGATCGCCGCCGGCGTCAGGGTCAGACCGGCCGCGCGGAAGGCGTGCTCGCGGGTGAGCAGAGCGGCGTCAGGCATTGACGAGCTCCACTCCGGACAGGGTCCGCTTGGCCAGGCCGGTGAGGACCCGGCCGGGCCCCACGTCGACGAAGCGCTCGGCGCCCAACTCGTGCAGCGTCAGCATCACCTCGCGCCAGCGCACCGGCATGATGAGCGCGTCGGCGAGCTCGCGGCGGGGATCGGTGAAGGGCTGGGCGGTGACCGCCGAGACGACGGTGGTGCCGTCGGCCGGCTCGCCGAAGGTCACGTCGGCGAGCGCGCGCTCGAACTCGGGAACCGCGCCGGCCATCATCGGCGAGTGAAAGGCGCCGGTGACGTCGAGCTCCATCGCGCGCAGCCCCAGCTCCTTGGCGTGGGCCAGCGCCTCGGGCAGGCGTGACTTGGCGCCCGAGATGACCACCTGCACCGGCGAGTTGTCGTTGGCCACGGTCAGGCCGTGGGCCTCGGCGAGCTCAGGCGCGTGATCGGAGGCGCCCGCGCCGAGCACCGCGATCATCCCGCCCTCGCCGTCGGCGGCCTCCAGGCCGGACTGGTGCATGAGCCGGCCGCGCAACGCGACGAGCTCCAGGCCCTCGCGCTCGTCGAGCGCGCCGGCGGCGACCAGGGCGCCGAGCTCGCCCAGCGAGTGGCCAGCCATGAGCGCCTCGACGGGTCGGCCGAGGGCCTCCCAGCCGGCGAGGCTGGCGCAGAAGATCGCGGGCTGGGCGTAGTTGGTGCCCTCGTCTGCGCGCGGGAAGGGGTCCTCGCCGACGGCCTGGACGGCCATCTTGAGCAGATCGGGGCGCACGCGCTCCACGAGGTCGCGCATGTCCGCTGTCTGGCTCCCCTGGCCGGGGAACAGGATCGCGCTTGCGGCACCCATCGACCTCACCTACGCCGTCCGCCGGGCGGGGATACAGCGGTGTTATGTCGTTCCCCCCTTTTGGGGGTAGCCCATTTGGGGGGTCTGAGGCGCCGGATCTCGGTTGCGACAAGGAACCAGTTTTCCGGGGATCGAGCCGTCGCCCCCGCCCACCGGGTACGCTGGCCGTCAGATCGCCCGGTGAGCCTTCCCGCCCCTAGTCCCGACACCGCCGCCCTGGTCACCGGAGCCTCCTCCGGCATCGGCGCGGCCATCGCCCGCGAGCTGGCCCAGCGCGGCCACAACCTCGTGCTGGTGGCCCGGCGCAAGGACCGGCTTGACGCGCTGGCCGAGGAGCTGAGCGCGGAGCACGACGTGCGTGCCGAGGCGGTCGGCTGCGACCTGGGCAAGGCGGCCTCGCGCCAGCGGCTGCCGGCCCGTGTCGAGTCGCTCGGCCTCGAGGTCAACGTGCTGGTCAACAACGCCGGCTTTGCCACCAACGGCCCGTTTCACGAGGCCGATGCGGCGCGCGAGCTCGAGCAGGTGCGCGTGCTGGTGGAGGCCGTCGTCGCCCTCACCTCGGCCTTCCTGCCCGGCATGGTGCGCCGCGGCAAGGGCGCGATCCTCAACGTCGCCTCCACCGCGGGCATGCAGCCGCTCCCCTACTCCGCGGGCTACTCGGCCGCCAAGGCCTATGTGCTCACCTTCTCCGAGGCCCTGCACCAGGAGCTGCACGGCTCCGGCGTCACCGTCACCGTCCTCGCCCCCGGACCGGTGACCACCGACTTCTGGGAGATCTCCGGGTGGGAGGTGGCGGGCGGGCAGTCCTTCGAGCGCGCCGTCCCGCGCCCGGCCTGGGTCACCGCTGAGGAGGCCGCGTCGGCCGGCGTCAAGGGCGTGGAGGCCGGACGCCGGGTCGTCGTCCCCGGGCTGCCCATCCGCGCCGCCATGCTCGCCAGCCAGTACCTCCCCCACGCGTTCAAGCTGCCCGCCATCGAGTGGGCGATGCGCCGGCGCTGAGCGGGGCCGCGCCCCTTAAGCTCGGGGAGCAACGCTTCCCCCGTCCCCATCCGCCTGGGAGAGATTCTTCATGGCCAAGACCATCTACACCGCTGAGGCCCACGTGACCGGAGGCCGCGAGCACGGCCACGGCGTCACCAACGACGGCCGCCTCGACGTCCAGCTGCGCCCGCCCACCGACGACGCCGACCAGGGCACCAACCCCGAGCAGCTCTTCGCTGTCGGCTACGCCTCCTGCTTCGAGGGCGCGCTGGGCGCCGTGTCGCGCCGCGAGAAGCTGGAGCTCGGCGAAGTCGCCATCGATTCGTCGGTCAGCCTCGTCACCACCGAGGACCGCGGCTACACCGTCGCGGTGAAGCTCGACGTGTCGCTGCCCTCCATCTCGGATGGTGCTCAGGCCAAGGAGATCGTGGCCGCCGCCCACAAGGTGTGCCCGTACTCCAACGCCACCCGCGGCAACATCGACGTCGAGCTGGTGGCCAACGGCCAGCCGGTCTAGCTGAGCAACCCGATCCTCTGGGCGCGCTGCACCGCCTCGGCGCGGTTGCGCGCCTGGAGCTTTCGGTAGACGGCGCTGGTGTGCTCCTTGACCGTGTGGGGGGACAGGAACAGGTGCTCGGCGATCTCTCGGTTCGTCGACCCCGCGGCGATCAGGTCCAGGACCTCGCGCTCGCGCTCGGAGAGCATCGGCGCCGGCTGCTCGGCGGTGGGCTCGAACACGGTCATGCCGAGGCCGACCATCCGCACCGCGCGGGCGACCTCGCGCGCCTCCCAGTCCTTGGAGACGAACCCCGACGCGCCGGCCGCCCGGGCCGCCGCGGGCGACATCCGCCCCGCGCCGGAGATGAGCAGCACCCGGGTGGAGGGCGACGCCTTGCGGATCGAGTCACACACGTCGGCACCCGACTCGCCGGCCAGGAACAGGTCCACCAGGGCGACGTCGGGGCGCAGGGTGGTCAGCAGGCGCAATGCCTCGTCGCCGGTGCGCGCCGCCAGGCAGCGCTCGACCCAGGGCTGCTCGCCCAGGAGAACCCGGAAACCCCAGTGCACGACGTCGTGGTCATCGACCACCAGGACGCGCAGCTTGCGATCGGCGGCGGAGCGGCCCGGCGGCGGCGACTCGGGCTGCGGCTGCCCGGAACTCATACCCGCGCCTCCATCAGCGGGACGACCAGGCGCACCCGCCACAAGCCCTCGTCGGGCGCGCCGAAGTCCACCACGCCCCCGTGCTGAAGCGCCTCGAACGCGGCCAGGCGCAGGCCCATACCGGCCCCGCGGGCGCCGGGGGCGACGCCGTCGTTGCGCACCTCCAGGCTGAAGGTGTCCTCGTCACCGGCCACCACCACCTCGACCGCCGATGGGGTGGCGTGCTTGGCGATGTTGCGCAGCGCCTCGGCCAAGACGGACTGGGCCAGTGGTTCCACCTCGGCGGGCACCTGGACCTCGTCGGGCCAGGCCACGTGAACCTGCCCCTCCTCCCCGGGCGTCTGCACCAGACGGGCCACCTCGGCGGCGAGCGTGGTGCCGGTGTCGGTGGAGACCGGGGCGAGCGGGCGCTCCAGCGCGGAGCGCAGGTCAGACAGGGCCTCCTGCATCTCTGACAGACAGCGGTCGCGCTCGTCGCGGTCCAGCGGCTTCTCCGCGCTCAACGCCAAGGACACCCCGAACAGCCGCTGCATCACGCGCTCATGGATCTCCCGGGCGAGCTCCAGGCGGTCGCCCAGCGCCCGGTTGCGCTCCTGCTGTCGCGTCGCGTTGCGGGCGGTGGCGACGAGGGCAGCGGTCTTGCCCAGCGTCCACAGCAGGTGGCGCTCGCCGTCGGTGAGCTCGAAGCGCCCGCCGCCGCGGTCGGCGCAGATGACGCCGTAGGCGCGACCGGCGGCGCTCAGCGGCGTGCACACCAGCGTGGTGATGCCGAACAGCTCCGCGTACTCGGAGGGCAGCTGGTTCTCGATGCCCTCCGAGACCACCACCACTTCGTCCTCGACGAGCGCTCGCCGGGCGATCGGCGCCGAGATCAGGGTCGGCGTGGGATGCAGCGTCGCCAGCTGCGCGAACGAGGTGCCGTGCGAGCCCACCACCCGGACACGGCGCCGGCCGGCGTCGGCCATGAAGATGGCCGCGCGGCGCATCGTGGTCAGGCGGCAGATGGCCTCGCAGATGCGGTCGTAGAACTCGGTGGAGGTGGTGTCGTCGAGGTCGGCCAGCAGCTCGACGAAAACCTCGAGGGGCTCGACGCCGGCAAACAGCGAGGGCGGGCGCTCGACGCTCATGGCCCGCTCAACACACCGGGGTCACCGCTACGCGGCCAGCGGCTCGGGGTCGAACCGGCGCCGGATCTCGTAGAGCGTGGTGCGCTCGGCGGCGGGACGGCCCGCCTGGTGGGCGGCGGCGACGAGCTCTGAGGGTTCCAGACGCACGCCGTGGTAGCTGCCGGCCATGCGGCTGATCGACTCCTCCATCAGCGTGCCGCCGAGGTCGTTGACCCCCCAGCGCAGCGCCTCGGTGGCGGCGTCCAGGCCCATCTTGACCCAGGAAGCCTGGAGGTTGGTGATGGTGTGGCCCAGTGCCAGCCGAAACGCCGCGGTGTGCTTGAGGTTCTCCTCGCGGCTGATCTCCTGCACGCCGTGCGCGCGGCCCAGCAGCGTCTGGAAGGGGATGAAGGAGAGCGGCACGAACTCGGTGAAGCCGCCGGTGCGCTCCTGCAGCTCGCGAACCACCCGCATGTGCTCGGCCAGCTCCTGGGGCTCCTCGATGTGGCCGAACATCACCGTCACGGTGGAGCGGATGCCCTCGGCGTGCGAGGCCTCGATGATCTCCACCCAGCGCGCCACCGGCAGCTTGTTGGGCGAGATGCGCTCCCGGACGCCGTCGTGCAGCACCTCGGCAGCAGTCCCGGGGGTGGAGCCCAGTCCTGCCTCGCGCAGGCGCGCAAACACCTCGCGCGGCGCCAGCCCCGAGACGTCGCACATGTGCGCGACCTCCATCGGCGAGTAGGCGTGCAGATGGACGTCGGGGGCGAGCTGCTTGGCGAAGCGCAGCCAACCCAGATAGCTCTCCAGGTCCCAGTCGGGGTGGATGCCCGACTGGATGCACAGCTCGGTCGCCCCCGCCTCCAGCGCCTCCCCCACGCGCTGCGCGAACTCCTCGCGCGAGTGCTCGTAGGCGTCCGGGGAGCGCTTGGACTGCCCAAAGCCGCAGAACGCGCAGCCGACCACGCACACGTTGGAGACATTGATGTTGCGGTTGACCACGAAGGTCACCGTGTCGCCGGCCAGACGGCGACGCAGCTCATCAGCGGCGGCGCGCATGTCCTCGATCACCGCCGGGCGGCGCTCGGCAAACAGCGCGGTCAACTCCTCGGCGCTCAGCGCGGCGCCGTCGCGCGCCTTCTCCACCGCCCGCGGCGCCGCGTCATCAGCGACGCTCACCCCGCCGCTGCGCCCACTGCCCCGCCGCGGGATAAACGACCAGTAGCGCGTCTTGATCACGTCCATCACTGGCCGAGACACCCACTCGGGATCGATGTACTCCGGGTAGACGCACAGCCGCTCAGACAGCGCGTAGCCATCCTGGGCCAGGCGCTTGCGCACCTGCGCCGGGGACGGGAACGGATGCTCGGGGGAGATGTGATCGCCGTTGGCGCTCAACCCGCCGAGGTCAGTCGCGCCGGCGGCCACCAGCTCAGGCCACCAATCAGACAGGTTGGGCGGCACCTGGATCCCGATCTCCGGCATCAGCCGCCGCGCCTCTGAGATCAGCCGCTTCATGTCCTCCAAGCTGACCGGGCACGCCCACTTCGGCGCATCCCGCATCGGCCCGTGCGCCACCCCGGTGCGCCAGTACTCAGCAGCGGCCCCCTCGGCGATCTCAGCGGGCTCCTGGCCGTAATAGCTCTGATGCGGAACGAAGTTCTGCAGGATGACCTCCTGGAGGTGCCCGTGGCGCTCGTGGGCTCCGGCCAGCGCCGCCAGCGACGCCATCCGCTCCTCCTCGGTCTCCCCGATCCCCACCAGGATCCCGCTCGTAAACGGGATCCTCAGCTCACCGGCAGCGTCGATGGTCGCCATCCTCATCGCCGGGTGCTTGGTCGGAGAGCCCGCATGCACCGTGTCCATCAGCCGCTCAGCCACCGACTCCAGCATCAGCCCCTGCGACGCGGTCACCGCCCGCAGCCGCTCCAAGTCCGCCCGGTCCAGCACGCCGAGGTTGGTGTGGGGCAACACCCCGCGCTCCAGCGCCTGCTCACAGACCCACACCACATAGGCCGTGAAATCCGCGAAACCCAGCTCCGCCAGCCTGGCCGCCACCCCGGCGTTGTGCTCGGGCCGCTCCCCGGTGAGCACCAGCAACTCCTTGGCTCGATGGCGCGACACCCCCCGATCAAGGATCTCCAGCACCTCGTCAGGCTCGTGCAGATGCGGCTGATGCGTCGCAAACGCGCAGTACTTGCAATAGCAGCGACACGTCCTGCTGAGCGACAGCGTGAGGTTCCGGCTGAACGTGACGCGGCGGCTACGCATGTCCGGCGTGGATTCTAGGGGCCGGGGGTGCGCGACCCGGGCGGCCCCTATGCTGCGCCGATCGTGCGGCGTCTGCTCGTCACACTCGTCACGTTGATCGCCGGCGCCACGATGGTGGCCGGCTGTGGTGGATCCGCCGCCCACGCGCCGCGCAATGCGACGCTGGTCCTGGACTTCACCCCCAACCCGGTCCATGTCGGGATCTACACCGCGCTGGCCCGCCACTTCGACACCGCCGCCGGCGTCAAGCTGCACGTGATCGCGCCGTCGGCCTCCACCGACGCGATCCGGTTGCTCGAGACCGGCCGCGTCAACTTCGCCATCCTCGACATCCACGATCTCGCCATCGCCCGCGAGCGCGGCGAGGACGTGGTGGGCATCCTGCCCGTCGTCGAGCGCCCGCTGGCCGCGGTGATCGCCCAACCCGCGGTGACCAGCCCGCGAGCGCTCATCGGCAAGACCGTCGGCATCAGCGGCGACCCCTCGGACACGGCGGTGCTGGACTCGATCGTCGCGGGCGCGGGCGGGCAGCCCAAGCAGCTCAAGACGATCACCATCGGCTTCAACGCGGTCAGTGACCTGCTGGCCGGCAAGGTCGCGGGCGCCACAGCGTTCTGGAACGACGAGGGCGTCACGCTGGACCGGCAGCGGCCCGGCTTTCACGTCTTCCGCGTGGAGAACTACGGCGCGCCCGCGTACCCCGAGCTCGTGGTCTGCGCCACGGCCAAGAGCCTGAAGGCCGACCCCGGCCTGGCGCGCGGTGTCGCGCGAGCGCTCGTACGCGGCTATGACCTCGCCCTGGCCCGGCCGGCGGTGGGGCAACGGGCGCTCGAGTCACAGGTCCCGGGTCTCAACCACGCGCTCGACACCGCCGAGCTCACCGGGCTGGGCGCGGCCTTCCGCGGGCCCGAGGGCCGCTTCGGAGTGCTGGACACCGCACTGCTGCGCCGCTGGTCGGCGTGGGAGGCGCGCTTCGGGATCGTCAAGGCGCCGCCCGACGTGGCGGCGACGTTCGACACCCGGTTCGCGCCTACTGGGCGCGGAGCTTCTTGAACTCCTGGCGCACCGACTCGGTGCGGCCCCACATCTGCACCGTCTCGGCGCGGCCGGTCCGCACCTCGCGCAGCGCGATCTCCCCGTCGATGGCGCCCTCGTCGAGCAGTTTGAGAGCCAGGTGCACGGCGGGGACCGAGGCGGCGTGACCGAAGCGGTGGGCCACCACGAGCCGCCAGTGCCAGTCGTACTTGGAGTAGGGCTGCGCGTTACAGGTGACCATCACGATCGCGGCGTCGACGTAGCGGGTCTCGTCGAAGATCCGCAGGTCGAACTCCAGGTCGGTCCAGTCGTCGGGCAGCGGCGCGATGATCTCGTTGAAGGTCTCGGCGAGCGACATTTGTGGCGTCAAGCGTACTAGTGGGCCGGGCGTCACCGCCCGTCGGACGCAGGGTCAGCCGATGAACTGCTGGGAGAGCGCGAACAGGTTGAGCGCGGAGATGACGCCGGCCACACCGAATGCGGCCACGGTCATCACGCGCCCGTTGACCTGGGCGCCCATCACGTCGCGGCGGCTGGTGAGAACGACGAGCGGGACGAGCGCGAACGGGATCCCGAACGAGAGGACCACCTGGCTGAGTACCAGCGCATCGGTGGCGTTGACCCCGGTCGCCAGGACGATCAGCGCGGGGAGCATCGTCACCAGCCGTCGCACCCACAGGCGGATGCGCACGCCGATGAACCCCGCCATCACGACCTGGCCGGCGTAGGTCCCGACGCTCGAGGACGAGGCCCCGGAGGCCAGCAGGGCGACCGCGAAGGCCAGCGCGGCGCCGCCGCCCACGAGGTGGCCGATCGCCGCGTGGGCGGTCTGCAGCGACGAGATGCCCGAGAGCGCGGGCGTGTGAAACAGCTTGGCGAACACGGCCATCATCGCCAGATTGATGAGGCCGGCCACGGTGAGGGCGATGATCACGTCGACGCGCTCGAAGCGCAGGACGGAGCGGCGCTCGCCGTCGTCGCGCACCGCCACCCGCCCCTTGGTCAGCGCCGAGTGCAGGTAGATGACATGCGGCATCACGGTCGCGCCGATGATCCCGACGGCGAGATAGACCGCGTCGCTGTTGTTCAGCCGGGGCACGAAGCCGTCGAGCGCCAGATGCGCCGAGGGCCCGATGTGCAGCGTCTCGTACAGGAAGCCCGCGAACACCACGCCGAGCAGGGCCGTGATGGCCAGTTCGAACCGGCGATAGCCGTGGCGCTGGAGCTCCAGGATGGCGAAGGCGATCACGCCGGTGATCAGCCCGGCAACCAGGAGCGGGACGCCGAACAGGAGGTTGAGCCCGATCGCGGCGCCCAGGAACTCGGCCACGTCGGTCGACATGGCCATGATCTCGGCCTGGATCCACAGGCCCCAGCTGGTCCAACGGGGGAAGTGCACGCGACACAGCTCGGGCAGGGTGTGATCGGTGGCGATCCCCAGCTTGGCTGACAGGTACTGCACCAGCATCGCCATGAGGTTGGCCGCGAGCACCACCCACAGCAGCGCGTAGCCGAACTTGGCCCCGCCCTGGAGGTTGGTGGCGAAGTTCCCGGGGTCGACGTAGGCCACCGCGGCCACGAACGCCGGCCCCAGCATCGACAGTCCGACCCGGAGGCGGCCCCGGGCGAGCTGGCGCTGCCACGGCGTGCGCGCGTCGACGGTGGCCGTGCCCGCCCCGTCGGCGGTGACCGCTTCCAGCGCGGTCTCGGGCGTCAGCGGCGTCACAGGCTGACCCGCACCCGCATCGCCCGGGCCAGGTCCCCGCCCAACGGATGGACATCGGCGCCGAAGCGCACGAACAGCGGGCCCCCGAACGGCTGGCGCTCCACCACCTCGAGCTCCTCGCCGGGGGCGATACCCCGCTCGGCCAGGTAGCGCAGCATGTCGGGGTCAGAGTCCGAGATGCGCGCGAACGTGCCGCGCGCACCGGGCTCCAGCGAGACCAGGCTCTCGGTTCTGACCTCCTCGATGGTCAGCTCCCGCGAGGGGATCGGATCGCCGTGCGGGTCATGCGTGGGATCGCCCAGCTTGGCCGCGATCAGCTCCTCGAGCTCATCGGAGAGGACGTGCTCGAGCACCTCGGCCTCCTCGTGGACACGGTCCCACGGCACCCCGAGGCTCTCCACCAGGTACAGCTCGAGCAGCCGGTGATGGCGGATGACCTCCAGCGCGACGCGCGTCCCGGCGGCGGTGAGCAGGACCCCGTGGTAACGGCGATGGGTGGCCAGCCCCAGCTCCCCCAGTCGCTTGATCATCCCCGAGGCCGAGGCGGCGGTCACGCCCAGCCGCTCGGCCAGCGCCGTGGTGCTCACCGGCTGGTCGTCGCGCATCTGCAGCGCGTAGATCGCCTTGGCGTAGTCCTCGACGGCGGAGGAGCGAAGTCCTGAGGTTTCAGTGATGGTTGACATGACGAAATCAGAATTATGGTACGCCTAAATTATATTTCAGGCAAGGGCGACTGGACATATGTCTCTCTGCCTATGCTGTGGACCAGATGAGCTCCGCCACCGTCTCCGACGTCGAATACCGCGCCGTGACCGACGCCTGCGGGCTGGTGGATCGGTCCGAGCGCGGCAAGCTGGCACTCACCGGCGCCGAGGCCAAGGCCTTCCTCCAGGGCCAGGTGTCCAACGACGTCGAGGCGCTGACCGCCGGGACCGGCTGCTACGCCGCCTTCCTCACCCCCAAGGGCAAGATGCTGGGCGATGTCCGGATCCTCGACGCCGGCGACGAGATCCTGCTGGACACGGAGCGCGTGTCCCTGCAGGAGCTTTTCAACATGGTGCGCCGCTTCAGCGTCGGCTACACGATGGAGCTGCACAAACGGACGCTCGAAAGCGGCCTGCTGTCGCTGCTCGGACCGCAGGCCGAGAACGTCGCCGGGGCCGCCGACCTGGGCGCGGCCGAGGACGCGCACGCCGTCGTGTCGGTCGCGGGGATCGCCGCCCGCGCCATCCGCACCGACCTGGGCATCGATCTCCTCTGCGACGCCCGGGACACCGCGGCGCTGACGGACGCCCTCACCGGCCGCGGGGCCGCGCGGGTGTCCGAGGCCGTCGCTGACTGTGTGCGCGTGGAGCACGGGCGCCCCCGCTACGGCGTCGACCTCGACGACAGCGTCATCCCCCAGGAAGCGGACCTCAACGACCGTGCCGTCTCCTTCACCAAGGGCTGCTATGTCGGCCAGGAGACGGTGGCCCGCCTGTTTTACCGCGGCAAGCCCAACCGCCGGCTCCGCGGGCTGCGGCTGTCGGCGGCAGTGCCGACCGGTGCTGAGATCGCCTTCGGCGACCGGGTCGTCGGGCGGCTGGGCAGCGTGGCTGACTCGCCGGCCCTCGGGTCGATCGCCCTCGCCCTGGTGCGCCGCGAGGCGCCCCCCGGCTCAGACGTGGTGGTCGGCGCCGACCAGGTCGACGCCGTCGTCGTCGAGCTCCCCTTCGCCGCCTGAGCGCCGGGCGCGCTCCAGCAGATCCTTCAGGACGGCTTCGTCGGGCGCCGGTCGCAGCGCCAGCTGTGGCGTCTCGGGGTGCGAGGCCAGCCAGGTCCCGAGGATGCGGACCTCGTCGACCTCGTCGGGCGGGACGTGGGCGCCCACCTCGCCGACGCGCCCCTCGCGGCGCAGCGCCGCCTCGGTCCGCTCGGCGAGATCGCCCAGGCCACGGTGAGCGTCCAGCGGCCCGAAGTCCACCAGCCGGCCGCCGACCAGCCAGAACGCCTCGGGCTGGTGGGCGGGGTCCGGTTCCGGGTGCGGCGCGAGGACGATCTGAGGGCGCGCATGGGTGGCCTCCAGCACGCCGCCGAGACGCTCGAGGATGGTGCGCAGTCGCCCGGCGCGGCGCCGCAGCGACTCCGCGCGCTCGAAGCGCTGCTGGGCCGCGGCGGCCCGCATCTGACCGTAGACGTGCCTGAGCAACGGCTGGTCAGCACCGGCGGACTCGCCGACGAACAGGGCCAACACCTCGTCGAGCCGGCGTCGATACAGATTGGGGTCCAGGTCGCCCAGGCATGGCGACAGGCACCGTCCCATCTGGCCGTAGGCCGAGGGGTGCTCGCGCCGGGGCAGACGGCGGCCGCAGTGGCGCAGGCCGAAGAGAGAATCGAGCTGCTCGACGAGCTCCAGGGCCAGGCGCCGGCCCCGGACCGGACCCACGGTGACGGCGTGGCCCGCCGCTGGGTCGGGGCCCACCTCCAGGATCGGGAACGGGATGTCCAGCCGGCAGCGGATGTAGACCAGCCGGTCGTCGCGCCGGGTCAGCCGCTTGTTGCCGGGAGGTTGGAGCTCCTTGATGAGCCGGTTCTCGAGGATGAGCGCGCCCAGTTCTGAGCCGGTGGTCCGGTAATCCACGACGGTGGCGTGCCGGGTCCACGCCGCGGGCGGCGAGGACGGGGCGAAATGGGCACGGGCGCGGCTGCGAATCGACACCGACTTGCCGACGTACAGCACCCGCCCCGTGTCGTCGCGGAAGATGTAGACACCCGGGTCGCGGGGCAGTTCGGCGAAGTCGGGCTCCGCCGCGCCGCGGGGGCGACCCAGACCCTCCCGCCCCAGGCGTGCCGGTCCTCCCGGGGCCGGAGCCAGGAGGCTGCCTGGCGCCAGGGGCCGTTTGCGCGGGCGCCGGCGCGGGGTGAGCATCGCCAGGGCGTCACCGATCGTGGCGGCGTTGGCGCACAGCCGGGGGAACAGCGCGCACAACACCCGCGCGCAGGTCTCGGCGTCGGCCAGCGCCCGGTGCACGGTGTGCACCTCGATCCCCAGGGCGTCAGCCAGCACGCCGAGGCCCCGGCGGCGCTGAAGCGGGAGCATCGCGCGGGCCATGGCGGCGGTGCACAGCACCGGCGGGTCGGGCCACTCCAGGCCGATCCGTCCGAAGGCCTGACGCAGCACGCGGCGGTCAAACGGAGCGTTGTGGGCGACCAGTACCCGATCCTGCAGCAACTCGCCGAGCGGGGGAAGCACGTCCTCGAGCGAGGGCGCGCCGTCGACCATCGCCTGGGTGATCCCGGTGAGCCGCTGAATGCCCCGGCGCAGCGGCGCGCTGGTGCGGCACAGCGAGCTCCATCGGTCGTGCAGCTCACCGCCGCCGACCAGGACGGCCCCGACCTCGGTGAGCTCGCAGTCGTCGCCGGCCAGGCCATTGGTCTCGGTGTCGACGACCAGGAACTCGGCGGTGGCGATCGGAGTGGACAGGAGATCCATCGGGCACCCGTGATACGCCTAGCTCCGGACGGCGTGCAGGAATCGCTGCGCCAGCGGCCGAAGAGCGGTCGAATCCAGGCCCCGGCCCGCGGGCCGGCGTGTTCTACCGACCGCGAACCGGGGTAGGATCGCATGTGCCCTCTAGCAAGGAGCGACGAGATGACTGCTACGGCCCCCGATACGGAACGACTGCAGGAGCTCGAGGCGGATACCCGTCTCGCGTGGAGCACGTACAGCGACAGGCTGCGCGAGCTCACCGGTGACGAGTACGAGCGCGTCGAGACCGAATCATGGACGGAGCTGCAAGCAGAGCTGCAGCGACTCGAGCGCGAGCGCGAGGAACTGATGGCCGGCGCCGCGTAGGCGCGCCGGGTAACAATCGAGAAGTGAGTCCCCTGGTCAGATAGGGTTTCCGGCGGCTCATCCCGCGGGCCACGCACCTGGCGGGCTGATCCCGGAGAGGAGAGCCGGGTCACACATGCGCATCAGGACGATCGGGCAGTTGGCGGTCATCGCTCTGGTTGTCTCTGCCTGCGGCTCGGCCGGCGGTCAGTCACCCTCCGTCGCCCGGCCGGCGAACCCGGTGAACCTCACCGTCTACGTCAACGACTCGCGCGTCTCGGTTTCCCCCGCCCATGTCGGCGCCGGGCCGATCACCTTCATCGTCACCAACCAGGCCAGCCACGCAGAGGCGCTCGCCATCTCCATGGGCGGCTCCACCCTGGCCAGCACGGCGCCCATCAATCCCCAGGGCACCACCCAGGTCTCGGTGGACTTCAGGCCGGGGAAGTACACCATCGCCACCGGCGCGCAGGGCCGCGACGACGCCCAACTCTCCAAGCAGTCCTCGATCCGGCCCGCCTCGATCCACATCGGGCGCGAGCGCGCCAGTTCGAGCAACTCGGTCCTCCAGCCGTAGGGCAAGCGGGGGCCTCGCGCGTGTGAGGCTCGCACACTGTGCGAGCCCGGTCCGGGTGTTCTCTAGGACCTACTAGCGGGTACGATCCCCACCTCATACCCCCCAACTGGGGGGTACCCCCTCTCAACCAGGAAGGTGTCAGCCGCGTGGCCGTCGATCTCAGCCAAGTCGCAACCGTCGAAACCGAGCCGGGCGAGCTCCCGTCCACGATGGCCGCATGGGTCATCCGCGAGGAGCGACAGGGCGAGCCGGTAGACGCGTTCCAGCTGGAGGAGATCGAGGTACCCGAGCCCGGCGCGTTCGAGGTGATCGTGCGTGTGATGGCCGCCGGCGTGAACTTCAACAACGTGTGGGCCGCGCTCGGCGAGCCCGTGGGGGTGTGGCGCTACGGCGATCACCCCCGGTGGGGCCACCACATCGGCGGCTCTGACGCGTCCGGCATCGTGTGGAAGGTCGGCGAGGGCGTCACTCGGTGGAAGCCCGGCGACGAGGTGGTCATCCATTGCAACCAGGCCTCCTACGAGGACCCGGAGGTCCACGGTCTGGACCCGCTCGCCGCCCCCTCACAGCAGATCTGGGGCTACGAGACGACCTGGGGCTCGTTCGCCCAGTTCTGCAAGGTCCAGGCCCAACAGCTTTTGTCCAAGCCCAAGCACCTCGCCTGGGAGGAGGCGGCGTCCTACGGGCTGACCTACTTCACCGCCTACCGGATGCTGATCGACCGCTGCAAGCTCCAGTCGGGCCATCGCGTCCTCATCTGGGGCGCTGCCGGCGGCCTGGGCGTGTTCGCCACCCAGCTGTGCGCGCTGACCGGCGCCGATGCCGTCGGCGTCGTGTCCTCAGACGAGAAGGGCGACCTGATCGAGCAGCTTGGCGCCGTCGGCCACATCAACCGCGGCGCATACGACGGGATGATGCGCCGCGGCGGCGAGACCGCGGACGAGGAGAAGGCGCGCTTCAAGGAGTCCCGGCGCTTCTGCAAGGCCGTGGAGGAGAAGCTCGGCGGCCCCCCCGACATCGTCTTCGAGCATGTCGGCAAGGCCACCTTCCCCACCTCGGTGCTGTGCGTCAAGCCGTTCGGCAAGGTCGTCATCTGCGGTGCCACCTCGGGCTATCAGCTGGACTTCGACGTCCGCTACCTGTGGATGCGCCAGAAGGAGATCATCGGCTCGCACTTCGCCAACGCCTGGGAGGCGACGAAGGCCAACGAGCTCATCGAGGAGTCCAAGATCCGGCCCGTGCTGTGGCAGACGATGGGCTTCGAGGGCGTGGCCGACGCGCACCAACTGCTGCGCGACAACCGTCATCTCGGAAAAATTGCCATCCTGGTGGGAGCAACCCAAGAGGGCCAGGGCAAGACCGCCGATGGCCCCGGCGCCATCCGTGCGGAGGTGGGAGCGTAGATATGGCAGATCTCGTATGGGTCAAGTGGTACGCGACGGTGTTCCGTAAGGACGCGTTCGCGGCTGACGTCGCCCGGGTGGCGCCGCTGGCGCTGCGCTACGGCGCCACGCAGTACTCCGTCCACATCGACGCCGACGACCGCTACCGGATCACCCAGTTCACCTGGGTGGCCTCCAAGGACGACTGGTACCGCTACTGGGACGGCCCGGAGATGATCGAGTTCCGCGCACGCAACATGGGCCGCTACCAGGTGCCGATCAGCTACAACTGGGCTGACGAGATCGCCGCCGGCGGGCTGGGCCCGGAGGTCCAGACGGCTGAGCCCGCCAACGGCTCGCCCGAGCCGTCGCCGGCTCCGGCGACGCCCCAAGCGGCCTAGCCGGCCTCGGCCTCGGCCTCGGACTGGGCCTGCGCCTCGGCCTGGGCCGTGACCTCGGCCGCGCGCCCGTCCGCCACGCGCAGCGCCACCTCGAGCCAGAACCGCGCCTCAGGATCGTCCAGCGCGTCGCCGAACAGGTCGCGCAGCCGAGCGACCCGGTATCGCGCGGTCTGCGGGTGGATGCCCAGCCGCTCCGCGACGCTGCCCAGCCGCCCCTGTTCAGCCAGCCACACCTCCAGCGTCTCGCGCAGGCGTCGGCGCGATCCCGCGGACAGGTCCTCGAGCGGGGCCAGCCGGTCGGCGGCGAGTTCGTCGGCCAGGCCCGGGTCTGAGCGCAGCAGCAGTGCGCCCGCACGCTCACGCGCCGCGACCAGCTCGCCGTCCCTTCCCACCAGGTCCAGCGCGGCCTGGGCGCGCACGAAGCTGGCGCGGGCCTGTGACCAGTCGACGGTCGAGCCCAGCCCCGCTCGGGCTCCAACGGCTGCGATCGCCTGCTCGATGGCAGCGCGCTGCCCGGGCCCGTCGGGATCGGAGACCACCGCGCACATGAGCTCGCCGATCGCTTCGCGGATCGTCCCCGCGGGTAGGTGCGAGGCCGCTGTCTCGCGGCGCGGGCCGCTGATCGCCACCACCGCCAGGCTCCGGGGGAGCGCCCAGCCGGCGTCGGCGGCCGCCCGCTCCACGGCGTCGGGCTCGGCCGGCGTCTCGCGCACGAGCATCCGCACCAGCCGGCGCCGGCGCAGCTGGGCCTCGCCGGCCGCGGCCGACTGCTCCAGCGCGTAGCCCTCGGCCGACTCCGCCGAGAGGACGTCGATGTAGGCGAAGATCGACTCCGCCAGCAGGTACAGCGTGTCGGGGGCCAGGCCGGCCTCGACCCCGAGCGCAGCAAAACGCCGCCACGCCACCCGCGCTCCGATCCGGTACGCGCTCAGCAGCGACTCCAGGCTGCGACCCGAGCGCATCTCGCCCTGGCCCAGGGCCCGGTAGACGTCCAGGCGCTCGACGTGGCCGCCCTCCTCGATCTCCGCCAGCAGGTGCTTGAGCGCCTCCTGGACCCCGATCCGCAGGCCATCACCGAACGGGCCCTCCAGCGGCCGGGCGTAGGCGGGAATCGTCGCGACGGCCTCCATCATCTCGTGCGCCACATCGTCGAGGGCAGGCCGGAGGACCCCGACGACCTCGGGCGGCAGCTCATGCCACGGCTGGTCGGCCAAAATTCATACCTTCGTTCTAAGATCTGAGGCCGTAATCATGCCCGTCACGTAAGAAAATTGCGTAGAAGGCACGTAACGTCTGTATTTGCGTGAGCCGAATCCACAAGATCGTGAACCTGATCGGGGTGGCACTACCACCGCTCTGCGTGGTGGTGGCCATCGTCCTGCTCTGGAATCGCGCGATCGGCCCGCTGGAGCTGGCCCTGATGCTCAGCCT
The DNA here is from genome assembly GCA_963737335.1 of uncultured Solirubrobacteraceae bacterium. Lineage (GTDB taxonomy): Bacteria > Actinomycetota > Thermoleophilia > Solirubrobacterales > Solirubrobacteraceae > Palsa-465. The sequence goes on along the minus strand of CAVTSK010000024.1, from coordinate 39,967 downwards.
GTACGTCATCACCGCGTTGGGCATCACCCTTGGCTTCCATCGCATGTTCACCCATCGCGCCTTCGAGGCTTCGCGCGCGTTCCGGGCCGTCGTCGCGGTCCTGGGTTCCATGGCGGTCGAGGGCTCGGTCATCACCTGGGTCGCTGATCACCGCAAACATCACGCTTTCACCGATATCGAGGGCGATCCGCACTCGCCCCACCTGGCTGGGCCCGGTGTCGTCGGGGCCATCAAGGGCCTCTGGCACGCGCACATCGGTTGGCTGTTTGAGAGCGTCGGCACCGCCGAGCGCGAGCGCTTCGCCCCCGACCTGGTCAAGGACCGGGCTCTGCAGGTGGTCGACAAGCTGTTCTTCCTATGGGTGACGCTCGGCCTGGCCATCCCCTTCGCGCTCGGCTGGATCATCGGAGGCGGCGTCGGCACCGCGCTCACGGCGCTGCTGTGGGGCGGGCTGGTGCGCGTGTTCCTGCTGCACCACGTGACGTGGTCGATCAACTCGGTCTGCCATTTCTTCGGGCGCAAGCGCTTTGACATCGAGGACGAGAGCCGCAACGTGTTCTGGCTGGCACCGTTCTCGATGGGCGAGGCCTGGCATCACAATCACCACGCGTTCCCCACCTCCGCCTTCCATGGCCTGCGCTTCTGGGAGCGGATCGCTGACCCGACCGGCCTGGTCATCGCGCTGCTGGAGAAGACCGGCCTCGTATGGAACGTCGTGCGCGTCAGTCCTGACCGCCAGGCGGCCAAGGCGCTGCCGTCCGCGCGGGGCTCCAAGACGCTCCCCGCCTCCGGCACCTGATCTCACGTTCTCGCCCGCCGCGCTGTTTCATGCGCAGCGACCAAAGAGAGGACCCATGGCAATCGCCACTGATCTGCGCCGCGACGTGCGCGAGCGCGTCGATGAACTTGACTGGACCGCGCTGGACGCGCAGCTCGACGAGGTGGGCCACGCCGTAACGCCGGCGCTGCTCTCAGACGACGAGTGCGGCGAGCTGGCCGGCCTGTTTGACGGCGGGCGCTTTCGCTCGACCATCGACATGGCGCGCCACCGCTTCGGCGACGGCCGCTACCGCTACTTCGACCACCCGCTGCCACAACTCATCGCGGACCTGCGGGCCTCCTTCTACCCCCACCTGGCGTCGGTGGCCAATCGCTGGAGCGAGCGTCTGCGCGGTGACACCCCCACGTTCCCGCTCACGCACGAGGAGCTGCTCGAGCGCTGCCGCCAGGCCGGCCAGACGCGGCCGACGCCCCTCATCCTGCGCTACGGGCCGGGCGACTGGAACGCGCTGCACCAGGACCTCTATGGGGACGTCTTCTTCCCGTTCCAGATCCTCACCGTCCTCTCCCGGCGCGGCGTCGATTACCAGGGCGGGGAATTCGTCCTGATGGAGCAGCGCCCGCGCGCGCAGAGCCGGGCTCACGTGCTGACCCCGCCACAGGGCGCCTTCGTCATCTTCCCCACCCGCGAGCGCCCCGGCCGGGGCCGCAGCGGCTATCACCGCATCGGGATGCGCCACGGCGTCTCCACGGTCACGCAGGGCCGCCGCACCGCGCTGGGGGTGATCTTCCATGATGCCCGCTGAGCTCGTGCGCGCATCCCTGGCCTGGACGGTGATGGAGAGTCCGCTCGGGCCGCTGACGCTGGTCGGTGACCACCACGCCCTGCACGCGGTCTACTTCCGCGGCCGCAGCGGCCCGCTGGACGAGGCCGCCCGTGACGCGGCCCCGTTCGTCGACGCGGTGACCCAGCTCGAGGAGTACTTCGCGGGCGAGCGCCAGACGTTTGACCTACCGCTGGTGCTCGAGGGCACCGCCTTCCAGCGCCGAGTGTGGGACGTCCTGCGCACCATCGCGTACGGACGCACCTGCAGTTACGGCGACCTGGCCGCCGAGATCGGCCGCCTGGACCGCGTGCGCGCGGTGGGCGCAGCCGTGGGCCGCACGCCGGTGCCGATCATCGTCCCCTGCCACCGGGTGATCGGGGCCGACGGGAGCCTCACCGGCTATGGCGGCGGTCTGCAGCGCAAGCAGATGCTGCTGGACCTCGAGTCCCGCGGCGGCGCGGCGCCGTCGGGGGTGTGGGCGGGCCGTCAGCTGTCCCTGCTGGCCTGATGCGACCTCGCCCTCAGGACGATTCGAGGGGACCCATCGTCAGACCGGCGTCGTCGAGGGCCATCCAGTAGCCCTCAGCGTCCTCGCGCGGGCCGCTCCACACGATGGCGCAGCCCTTGTGGTGGATCCGGTCGGCGATGCGGTAGCCGTCGGCCAGCGTCACGCCCGGGACGACGCGTGCGAGCGTCTCCGCCACGTGATCGAACGTATTGAACTCATCGTTGAGGACCACCACGCGCCACAGGCCGCCGAGACCTGTTCCAGGCAAGCCGGTACGCGGCAGCTCGACCGTCTGGGACATCGATCACCCAGAATAGCGACGCCGCGCCGCTCGGGCCTAGTTTTGCTCAGCCTTCTTGGCCCAGTACCGCTGATATCCGGCGAACAGCTGCTCGACCGGGGCGGCCTGTTCGTAGGTAGCGGCCTGCTCGGGGCTGCCCTCGCGCAAGATCTCCTCCTGGACGCGGGAGACAAACGTGTCATGCCCGCCGTCGCGGGCCAGCGCCGCCCACGTCTCCAGCCGCGCATCGAGTTCGTCCAACTGCCGGTCGACATCCTCGCTTGAGCCGAAGTGCGTCATCGCCAGCCGCTGCGGCCGCCACGAGCGCACGAGCGCGATCGACTCGTGCCAGGCCTCGACGTCGATGTCCGGCGGCGGCGTCGGCGGGATCGTCATCGACCCCGGCGTGATCCGGACCCCGCCCACGTCGCCGACGAACGCCGTGCCGTCACGCAGGTAGGAGACGTGGTGAGAGGCGTGCCCCGGCGTGTAGGCGACCTGGTACGCGCCGTCGCGAATGGTCTCGCCGCCGCTGAGCACCTCGAGGTTGCGCTCGGGAACCGGCAGCATCTCGCCCCACAGCCGCTCCATGTCGTCGCCGTAGAGCCGCTTGGCGCTGTTGTAGAGGCGCTCGGGATCGGCCATGTGCTTGGCGCCGCGCTCGTGCACATACACGCGCAGGTCCGGCCAGCGCTCCACCAGCGATCCGGACACCCCGGCGTGGTCGAAGTGGATGTGGGTGAGCAACAGCGCCGAGGGGCGCTGATCGCCCAGAGCGTCGAGCAGGGTCGTCAGGCACGAGCTCGGCCCCGGGTCGATGAGGACGTCATCCACCTGCCAGCAGCCGATCACGCGGGCGCGACCCAGATGCATGAGATCGATCCCGCGCACGACTAAAGAGATCGGCGACGGTTACTTGTCGACGCGGCGGTTGGCGGCCTGCGACGACGGCGGGATCACCGCGGTTTCATCGTCGTCTGTGGCGCCCCGGCCGCGCGGGGCCGGCGCGCCGTCGCCGTCATCGTCGAGCGGCTGGAAGGCAACGGTACGTTCGACCTCACTGCGGTCGTCTGGCTCCGCCGCCTCGGCCCCGGCCTCATCCTCGGCTTCAACGTCGCCGCCGGGGTCGTCGTAGGGCTCGAGATCGTCGGGTCCTTCGTCGTCGTTGACAACGTCGAGATCAACCTCGTCGGCCTCCGCGGGGTCAAAGGCCACGGTACCCGCGGCCTCCGCCTCTGCATCGGCGGGGAAGCGCTCGGCGGCCGTCTTGGCCAGCGACAGCAACTGGGCGGCGAGATCCTCCGCGTCGGCGACGATCCGCTGGCGCTCCAGCCAGATCCGGTCGGTGTCGACATCCAGGTCGCGGACGCGCTGCTCAGCGGCATCGGCGATCTGTGCCGCCTCCAGCCGCACCTGTTCCATCCGGTCCTCGGCCTCGCTGCGCGACTGCGCCGTGATCTGCTCAGCGGTCTCGTGCGAGCGCTGGAGGATCCCCGAGATCTGCTCGCCGACGCGCTCCAGGGCGCGCCGCACGGCGGCCTCCGGGGACCGGGTCGCCTGCAGTTCGGCGACCAGCCGGCGGGTCTGGCGCACGTACTCGTCCACGGCCACGCGGTCGTACCCGCGCAGGGCGAGGGGGAAGTCTGCGTCCACGAGCGCCAACGGATCCTCGGGCAGGGCCTCAAGCGGCCTGATGATCTCCGCAAGGATCGCGTGCTCGGTCGCTGCTGAGCTCTGATCTGGCATAGGTGATCTGTGGCCATTGTCGCACGTCGCCCGGCCGTGTCGGCCATACAATGCACCGAATGGCGGACACACCCTCCGCGCGGCTCCCCGAGCGCGACCGGCCGTGGATGATGCGCACGTATGCAGGGCATTCGGACGCGCGGCGTTCCAACGAGCTCTACCGGCGCAACCTCGAGAAGGGCCAGACGGGCTTGTCGATCGCCTTCGATCTGCCCACCCAGACCGGCTATGACCCCGACCACGAGCTGGCCCGCGGCGAGGTGGGCAAGGTGGGCGTCTCGATCGCCCACGAGGGCGACATGCGCACCCTGCTCAAGGGCATCCCGCTGGACCAGATGAACACCTCGATGACGATCAACGCCACCGCCGCCTGGCTGCTGGCCCTCTACATCGTCGCCGCCGAGAACCAGGACCCGCCGACGCCGGAGTCAGACCTCCAGGGCACCACCCAGAACGACATCCTCAAGGAGTACCTCAGCCGGGGCACCTACTCCTTCCCGCCCGGCCCGTCGATGCGCCTGATCGCCGACACGATCGCCTACACGGTGCAGCACGTCCCCAAGTGGAACCCGATCAACATCTGCTCCTACCACCTCCAGGAGGCCGGCGCCACGCCGGTCCAGGAGATCGCCTACGCCATGAGCAACGCGATCGCCGTCCTGGATGCCGTCCGCGAGCGCGTTCCCGAGGATCTGATGGGCAGCGTCTTCGGACGGATCTCGTTCTTCGTCAACGCGGGCGTGCGCTTCGTCGAGGAGCACGCCAAGCTGCGCGCGATGTCCCAGCTGTGGGACGAGTTGGGCCGCACGCGCTACGACGTCGGCGACGACCGCCAGCGCCGCTTCCGCTACGGCGTCCAGGTCAACTCGCTGGGGCTGACCGAGGCCCAGCCGGAGAACAACGTCTACCGCATCGCCCTGGAGGCCCTGGCGGTCACGCTCGGCCGCGACGCCCGCGCGCGGGCGCTGCAGCTCCCCGCCTGGAACGAGGCCCTCGGACTCCCCCGCCCCTGGGATCAGCAGTGGTCGCTGCGCCTTCAGCAGATCCTCGCCTATGAGACCGACCTGCTGGAGTACCCCGACATCTTCGAGGGCTCGATCGTCATGGAGCGCCTGGTCGCCGATCTGGTCAAGGGCTCGCGGGAGGAGATGGGACACGTGGCCGAGCTCGGCGGGGCGGTCAAGGCCGTGGACTACATGAAGTCCGCGCTCGTCGAGTCCCACCGCGACCGCTGGCGCAGGATCGAGACCGGACAGCTCACCGTCGTGGGCATGAACCGCTTCCAGTCCACCGAGCCCTCACCGCTGACCGCCGACGCCGACGGCGGCATCCTCGTGGTCGACCCGCAGGTGGAGGCCGACCAGCGCGCCGCCCTGGAGCAGTGGCGCGCTCAGCGCGACGCCGCGGCCGTCGCGGCCGCTCTGGAGGAGCTGGCGCGGGTCGCCCGCAACGACGCCGAGAACATCATGCCCGCCACCATCGCCGCCGCCCGCGCCGGCGTCACCACGGGCGAGTGGAGCCAGACGCTGCGCGACGTGTTCGGCGAGTACCGCGCCCCCACAGGGGTGGGCGACGCCGTCGCCGCGCCGAGCGAGAGCCTGGCCGAGATCCGCGACGAGGTGGAGCGGCTCAGCGAGGCGCTCGGGCGGCGGCTGAAGTTCCTGGTCGGCAAGCCCGGCCTGGACGGCCACTCCAACGGTGCCGAGCAGATCGCCGTGCGCGCCCGTGACTCCGGCATGGACGTCGTCTACGAGGGCATCCGCCTGACCCCGTTGCAGATCGCCAGCTCGGCCGCCCAGGAGGGCGTGCACGTGATCGGCCTCTCGATCCTCTCGGGCTCGCACGCCGAGCTCATCCCTTCGGTGCTGAGCGCGCTTGCCGACGCCGGCGTGGAGAACGTCCCGGTCATCGTCGGCGGGATCATCCCCGACGCCGACGCGACGGCGTTGCGCCAGGCCGGGGTGGCCGCGGTCTACACCCCCAAGGACTGGGACCTCAACGCGATGATGCGCGACATCGTCTCGCTGGTGGCCGAGCGCCACCGCGCCGACACCGCCGCCCCCGCTTGAACCCGTCCCCACCCGCCCTCGCCGACGGATCCGAGCTTGGCGCGCGGCTGCGCGATGGGGACCTGCGCGCCGCGGCGGCCGTCCTGAACCTGGTCGAGAGCCGGGGCCCCGAGGCCCGGGCGCAGACCGAGGCGCTGCTCGCCGCCGTCTCCCCTGCCGCGCTGGGCGGCGAGGCCCCCGGCTTCATCGTCGGGGTCACGGGCCCGCCCGGCGTGGGCAAGTCCTCGCTGCTGTCGCGGCTGGTGGCAGCGTGGCGGGCACAGTCGCGCTCGGTGGCAGTCCTGGCCGTCGACCCCACCTCGAGGCGCTCGGGCGGATCGCTGCTCGGCGACCGCGCCCGGATCGAGCGCGACCCGGCCGACCACGCCGTCTTCATCCGCTCCACCGCGGCCGGCGACCGTCTCGGCGGCCTGGCCCCCGCCACGCGCGCCGCCGCCACCGCGCTGGCCTGCGCCTTTGATGTGGTGGTCATCGAGACGGTGGGCGTCGGGCAATCGGAGACCGAGGTCGCCGACGTCGCCGACGCCGTGGCCGTGGTCGTCCAGCCCGGGTCCGGCGACGTCCTGCAGTTCCTGAAGTCCGGGATCATGGAGATCCCCGACGTGCTGGTGGTGACCAAGGCCGACCTTGGCCAGGTGGCGACGCGCGCGCGGGCCGACCTGGAGGCGGCGCTGCACGCGCTGGAGTCCGTGTCTGCGGTGGTGTCGGTGTCCTCAGTGGTCCCGCCGGCCGGCATCGACGAGCTGGTGGCTGCTCTCGATGCGCATCGCGCGGGGCTGGACCTGGCGCAGCGCCGCGTGCGCAGCCGCCGCATGCATGCCCTGGCCGACTACGCCGCCGAATACGGGGACCGCGGTCTGCGCGCGGTCGGCGGTCGGCGGGAGGCCGAGAGCTGGCTCGCGCAACAGGATGGTGGCCTGGACGTGGCGGCCTTGCGTCACGCTTTGGAGCAGAAGGCACGGCCATGACCACCACCCCCACTCCCCGGATCGTGCTCCCCGGCGAGCCGCTCGTCGACGGCGACACCGCCCTGCGCCCGTGGCGCGACACCGACCTGCCCGAACTGGTCCAGGCCTGCCGCGACCCGGAGATCGTCCGGTGGACGAGCGTTCCGCCCGACTACACCGAGGCGGACGCGCGCAACTACCTGCGCCAACGCTACGACGCCGCCTTCGCCGGGTTGACCGCTCCCTTCGCAGTGGTCCACGCCACCGAGGACCAGCTCCTGGGCTCCATCTCCCTGCTGCGCTTCGCCTGGGCGCACGCGCGCGGCGAAGTGGGCTACTGGCTGGCGGCCTGGGGACGCGGCCGCGGCCACAGCACCCGGGCGGTCCGGCTCATCTGCGAGTGGGGCTTCGACGCGCTGCGCCTGGAGCGGATCGACCTCATGGCGGCCACTGACAACCCGGCATCCCAGAGGGTCGCCGAGCGGGCCGGCTTCACCCGGGAGGCGGTCCTGCGCTCCTACATGCCCGGCGACCCCGAGCGTCAGGACATGGTGATGTTCGGGTTGCTGCGCGGCGAGATGAACTGAGCCGCCCCGCTGGAGATCTAGCGAGGCGACGCCAGGGAGGCGAGCCGCCAACCGTCCTTGGTGTTGGTCAGCTTCACCGCCTCGAGCGACGACGGCTGGCCCTTGGCGCGCGCCAGCACCATCGCCGAGGCCGAGCCACCCTTGACGCGGACCTTGGACACGCTCAGGCTCGGGTCCGAGACGCTCTGCACGAACATGCGCATCGCCTGACTGCAGCTCAGCCCGGCGGCATTGAGATGGCCCACGAGGTCGGGAGCGAGCACCTGGCTGCAGAGGGTGGCCGTATCGCGCGCCGCCACTGCATGGGCAAACTGCTCGAGTTTGGCCTGAACCTGGTCCGATGCGCTGGCTCCGCAGCCGCTCAATGCGTACGCAACGCCTAGGAGCGCAAGCGCATGTCCCGGTTTCATCGCGGCAAAGCTACCCTTAAGGTGTGATTTCAGAACCGCTACGCGACGGACACGGCCGCGAAATCGGGGACCTGAGGGTATCGGTCACCGACCGTTGCAACTTCCGCTGCCAGTACTGCATGCCCGCCGAGGGGCTGCCGTGGCTGGAGCGGGCCGAGATCCTCACCTTCGAGGAGATCGCGCGTCTGGTGTCGCTGTTCGCCGGCATGGGGGTCGGCGACGTGCGCCTCACCGGCGGCGAGCCGCTGGTCCGCCGCGACTTCCCGGTGCTGGCTGAGATGATCGCCGCCATCGACGGGGTGCATGACCTGTCGATCACCACCAACGGCTTCATGCTCGCCCGCCACGCCGAGAAGCTGGTGCGCGCCGGCATCAACCGCTTCAACGTCTCGGTGGACTCGCTCCAGCGCGACCGCTTCTACGAGCTCACCCGCCGCGACGCGCTGGACGCGGTGCTCAAGGGGCTCGAGATCCTGGCCGGCTTCCCCGAGGCCCACCCGATCAAGGTCAACGCGGTGGCCATCCGCGGCTTCACCGAGGAGGAGGTCATCCCCTTCGCCCGGCTGGCGCGCGAGACCCCCTACGAGGTCCGCTTCATCGAGTTCATGCCTCTGGACGCTGACCACGCGTGGAACCGCAGCAAGGTGCTCACCGGCGCTGAGATCCGCGATGCGATCTCGGCCGTATATCCGCTCGAGCCCGAGCCGCGCGAGCCCAGCTCCACCTCCCAGGTCTACCGCTTCGCCGACAGCCCGGGCCGCATCGGCTTCATCAACCCGGTGTCCGAGCCGTTCTGCGCGGACTGCAACCGGGTCCGGCTGACGGCGGACGGGCGGCTGCGTACGTGCCTGTTCTCCTTGAACGAGACCGACCTGCGCGCGCCGCTGCGCGAGGGCGCCTCGGATCCGGAGCTCGAGCACATCATCCGCGACGCGGTGTGGCGCAAGGAGCTCAAGCACCACGTGGGCGAGCCGGGCTTCGTCCAGCCCGCTCGCAGCATGTCCGCCATCGGCGGCTGACCACCCTCCGGCCCCCGCTGGGGGTGGCTGCCTCACCGTCCGCCTGACCTGGGCCGGTCTCACCGCCCGCCCGGACGCGCAGGGCCGCGCGCCCACGCCGGATACTGGAGCACCGCCGCCGTCAGGACGCGTAACGTCCGTGTCAGCCTGCGCTCGCAGTTAACGCCAGCGCAAGAACTCCTGAGCATCATCACATCCAGACCATGGTCCTTCTGCTGCTGTTTGCCTTCATCGCCGGCGCCGGGACGGCGATCACCCCCTGCGTGCTGCCGGTGGTCCCCGCGCTGCTCTCGGCCAGCGCCGCGGGTGGCCGGCGGCGCCCGCTCGGCATCGTCCTGGGCCTGGCGATCACCTTCACCATCGCCATCGTCGCCCTGGCCGGTCTCGTCAAAGGGGTCGGGCTCGCCGCCGGCGCGGCACGGACGCTGGCGATCGTCGTGTTGCTCATCTTCGGCGTCATCCTGCTCATCCCGGAACTGGCCGAGCGCATCCAGGCTCCGCTCTCACGGCTGGCCCGCTTCGGGCCCAAGACTCGCGGCGACGGGTTCTGGTCGGGGCTCGCGGTCGGCGGCGCCCTCGGCTTCGTATGCGCGCCGTGTGCCGGGCCCATCCTCGCCGCCGTGATCTCGGTGAGCGCCTCGAGCGGTGCGACCAGCAAGATCGTGGCCGTCGCTCTGGCTTACGCAGCCGGCCTCAGCGCCGTGATGCTCCTCTACGCCCTCGGCGGCCGGGCGATCCTGGACCGCGTGAAACGCCGCACCCGGGGCCACACGGTGGAGCGCACCCTCGGAGCGGTCCTCTTGATCACCGGCGTGGTCATGCTCACCAACCTCGACGTGCGCTTCGAATCCGCGCTGGCCAGGGACACCAGCCTGCCCGCGTTCCTGGTCGACCCGACGCGGTCGCTGGAGAACTCCAACGCCGTCCAGAACCGGCTGGCCTCGCTCAGACCGCCCTCAAAGTTCGCTGAGCGCCAGAAGCTGGCCTCCGTGACGCCGATGCCCCAGCAGGACGGCGTCGCCATCCCGGGCGTCAAGACGCCGGCGCTGCCCAAGCTCGGCCAGGCCCCCGACTTCACCGAGAACCAGCGGTGGTTCAACACGCCCAACAACCAGCCGCTGACGCTCGCCGGCCTCCGGGGCAAGGTGGTGCTGGTCGACTTCTGGACCTACACCTGCATCAACTGCATCCGCACCCTGCCCTTCCTCAAGGGTCTGTACGCCCACTACCACAAGGACGGGCTGGAGGTCGTGGGCGTGGAGACGCCGGAGTTCACCTTCGAGCAGGAGGCCTCCAACGTCCAGCAGGCGGTCAACTCCGACGGCCTGCGCTATCCGGTGGTCCAGGACAACCGCTATGGAACCTGGAACGCCTACCAGAACCAGTACTGGCCCGCCGAGTATCTGATCGACTCCAAGGGACAGGTCCGCCACACCCAGTTCGGGGAGGGCAACTACAAGGAGGACGAGGCGGCGGTCCGCGAGCTGCTCTACGAGGCCGGGGCTCACAGCCTGCCCGCACCGATGATCGCCACCGCGATCATGCCCTCCAAGGACCTGGGGACGCCCGAGACCTACCTCAACCCCCAGCGCGCCGAGGGCTTCGCCCAGCAGCTGAAGGGCGGCACCCACTTCTATCCCGGCGTGGCCGCCCCCATCCTCAACGAGTTCGGGCTGCACGGCACCTGGAATGCCACCTCGGAGTCGATCACGCCCGCCGCGAACGGCGCATCGATCACCGCGCGCGTCCAGGCCGCCCACACCTACCTGGTGATGACCTCCAACGACAACAAGCCGCGCACCGCGCGCGTCCTCGTCGACGGCAAGCCGATCGCCCCCGCCGAGGCCGGCTCAGATGTCCACCACGGCCTCGTGACCGTGAAGGGACAGCGCCTGTATTCGCTCATCTCCCTGCCCGGCGACCAACAGGAGACCTTCACCGTGCAGATCCCGCCGGGGGTCAGCGCGTACGACTTCACGTTCGGTTAGCAGCTCCGCCGGACCACCCGCGAAACCGCTAGTGGCATGCGCCACGAGCGGGCGCCGAGCCAGGGTCCTGGGCACCGCGTCCTATCATGGTCTCGATGGAGGGCTCGACGGAGGTCCGCAGTTGGTTGCGCTGTTACCGCTGCTGGTCTCAGAACCTTGAAGTCCAGGTCCATTACGAGGGCATCCATCGCATCGACCCGGAGACCGGGGAGCGCGGCGAAGTGGTCGACGAGATGCAGGAGGCTGTCGTCCAGTGCCTGGAATGCATGCACGACCAGCCCCACCTCGGCTTTCACAACGGCCGCGTGGAGCCCGTCGAGGACCGCTGGGAGCGGATGATCGCCGGGACGCCGTGGGTGGCGTCGTGCACCGTGACCGTCGACGCCGACGACGTCGAGACGTGCTCGGGGCCGGAGGCGGGCGACGCCCTCTCCTACGCCGCCTTCGGGGACCACGGGACCCGCGAGTTCTTCACCCACGTGCGCTTCCACAAGCACGACGAGGACCGCATCGTCGTGCACCTGCTCGTCGAGCTCTACTCCAGGTCGGCCGAGGAGGCCACCGAGGTGCTCGAGGAGGCCGCCCGCGGCAAGCTGGCGATCACGTCGCTGGCCGAGGAGTCCCGGCCGCCCGCCTCCACCGGCGACGACCCCCACTGAACGCGCGCCCACGCCCCGGTCCGCCGCCCGGCAGCCCGCCGGCGGCGCGCCACCAGCACCCACACCTCGCCCACGATCAGCGCCGCGGCCACCGGCACCGTGGCCGGCAGCTCGTTCAAGAAGAAGAACAGCAGGTCAAACAGGCCGGCCAAGAAGAAGGTCAGCAGAGCCATCGGGCCCTGGCGCCGGCCCTCCCGGGCCAGCACCGCCCCCAGCAGCCCGGCCACGAACAGGTCGCCGTAGCCCATGAGCACGCTGCCGAACTGCTCGCTCTGCAGCTGGGGAAGATGCAGCCCGCTGTGGGGCAGCGGCGCGGCGACGGTCAGCGTGGTGTTGGGCGTCTGCAACAGGTCTGAGGCCACCAGCCACACGTCGGCGACGCACATGGCCAGGATCCCCAGCTTCAGCCAGCGCGGCGGCGTCACCGCCGCCAGCAGCCACCCCAGGGTGACGCAGCTCAGGGCCGACAGCAGCGTCGCCGCGCCCTGACCCCACAGCGTCGACTTCGACGCCCACGCCACCACGAACAGCGGCACTGCGATGCCCGCCATCCACCACCGCGCGCCGCGGTCGGCCCACCCGAGGGCCACCGCGGCCAACACCGGCACCGCGATCAGCGCGAGCCACGTCAGGCCCGTCGCGGTCCCCGACATGAAGCGGATGGCGAAGATCACCCCGATGATCGATCCGATCGGGATCAGCGCCCAGGCGGGCCCCGACAGCCGCCGGATCCACGGGATCTCGGGTGGACGACGCGGCGCGGCGACAATGCCCGCCTGGACGGCCAGCATCACCGCGTCAGACGGAACGAAGGCGAGCGCCATGCCTCCCAGGGTACGCGGCGCGCACCCCGGGAAGCGAAGGGTTTACAAAGAACGCGCTAGACGTCCAGGCGCTGCTCGAGCGTCCGCAACTGCTCGGCGAGCTCGTCCGGGAGCTTGTCGCCGAACGCGGCGTAATGCTCCTTCATCTGCGGCAACTGCTGAGCCCAGCCGTCGTGATCGACCTCCAGCAGCTTGGCCATCGTCTCGTCGGAGACGTCCAGGCTCTCGGTGTCGATCCCGCCCTCGCCGATCGGCGGGACCAAGCCGATGGCGGTCTCCTCCGCCTTGGTCTCGCCGGTGAGCCGGCCGACGATCCACGCCAGGACGCGGGAGTTCTCCCCGAAGCCCGGCCACATGAACTTGCCGTCGTCGTCCTTGCGGAACCAGTTGACGTAGAACACGCGCGGCATCTGCGCGCCGTCGCGCTTGGCCACCTTCAGCCAGTGGGCGAAGTAGTCGCCCATGTGGTAGCCGCAGAAGGGCAGCATCGCCATCGGATCGAAGCGCAGCTTGCCCACCTCGCCGGCCTGGGCCACCGTCGTCTCCGAGGACATGATCGAGCCGATGAAGGTCCCGTGCTCCCAGTCGCGGGCCTCATGCACGAGCGGGACCACCGTCGCGCGGCGCCCGCCGAACATGATGGCCGAGATCGGGACGCCCTTGGGGTCCTCCCACTCGTCGGCCATCGACGGACACTGGGCGCAGGGCACGGTGAAGCGCGCGTTGGGGTGCGCGGCGGTGCCGTCAGAGGCGGGGGTCCAGTCGTCGCCGTGCCAGTCGATGGCCTGCTCCGGCGGCTCCCCGGTCATCCCCTCCCACCAGATGTCGCCGTCGTCGGTCTTGGCGCAGTTGGTGAACACGGCGTTGCGGCTGATCATGTCGATGGCGTTGGGGTTGGTGCGCCGGCCCGTGCCGGGAGCCACGCCGAAGAACCCGGCCTCCGGATTGACCGCGTAGAGCTGGCCGTCGGAGCCGAACTTCATCCAGGCGATGTCGTCGCCGATGGTCTCCACCTTCCACCCGGGCAGCGTGGGGATGACCATGGCCAGGTTGGTCTTGCCGCACGCGCTGGGGAACGCGCCGGCGATGTACTTGACCTCATCGGAGGGCGAGGTGACCTTGAGGATGAGCATGTGCTCGGCCATCCAGCCCTCGTCGCGGGCCATGACCGACGCGATCCGCAGCGCGAAGCACTTCTTGCCCAGCAGCGCGTTGCCGCCGTAGCCGGAGCCGAAGGACCAAATCTCCCGGCTCTCCGGGTAGTGGACGATGTACTTGTTCTCCGCGTTGCAGGGCCACGCCACGTCCTCGGCTCCGTCGACCAGCGGCGCGCCCACCGAGTGCACGCAGGGGACGAAGTCGCCGTCACTGCCCAGCACGTCGAGCGCGGGCTGCCCCATGCGGGTCATGATCCGCATCGAAGCCACCACGTAGGGCGAGTCGGTCACCTGAACGCCGATGTAGGAGATGGGCGAGCCCAGGGGGCCCATCGAGAACGGGACGACGTACATCGTGCGCCCGCGCATCGAGCCGGCGAACAGGCCGTTGAGGAGCTCGCGCATCTCGGCCGGATCGCGCCAGTTGTTGTTGGGACCGGCGTCCGTCTCCCGCTCAGAGCAGATGAAGGTGCGGTCCTCGACGCGGGCGACGTCGGCGGGGTCCGACAGCGCCAGATACGACCCGGGTCGCTTGGCCTCCGACAGGCGCTCGAAGGTCCCCGCGTCGATCAGGATCTGGGCCAGTTGGTCGTACTCCTCGGCCGAACCATCGCACCAGTGGATGTCGTCCGGCTGGGTCAGTCCCGCGATTTCCTCTACCCACTCCTGCAGACCGGTGTGCTCCGTCGTTGCTTGGCGCTTCGGTGCGGTGTGAGCCATGGGCGGGGACTACTCCTTAAATGAAAAACAAAAAGGGTCGGTGGCCGGGAAAGGCTACCCTGGCGGAGCACAAGCTGCTCACAAACTCTGGGAAGCGCCCTCTGTGCAGGGATTTCTGCTCATTCCAACGCGAACTGCTGTTCGCATGGGCAGTGAATGAGCCGCGCGGCTATCCCGGCTGCTTGCGGGGAACCAACACCAAGCGCTTGAACTCGGCCACCAGCACGCCGTCCTGGTTGAGCACCCGGGTGTGGACGCGGACCGTCCCGCGGTCGGGCTTGGACTTGGACTCCTTGACCTCGAGGACCTCGGACTCGCAGAACAGGGTGTCGCCGTGGAACACGGGCGCCGGGTGGCTGAGCTCCTCAGTGGCGAGGTTGGCGATCGCCTTGCCGCTGACGTCGGACACGCTCATCCCCAGCGCCAGCGAGTACACGAGGGGACCCACCACGACGTTGCGACCCTGCTGGGACTCCTTGGCGTAGACGTCGTTGAGGTGCAGGGGGTGGTGGTTCATGGTGATCAGGCAGAACAGGTGGTCGTCGGCCTCGGTGACCGTCTTGGCCGGCCAGTGCTTGTAGACCGCCCCGACCTCGAACTCCTCCAGATAGCGGCCGTACGGATGGGCTCCGCTGGCCTCGCGCGCGGCTTGGCCGGTCTCGACTTCGGGCATGGTTCAAAACTCCTGGCTGGGTTCCTGGGAAAACGGGGTGGTCAAGGATGCCATCAGGCTGCCCTCAACGGCGCCCCCGCCAATCGCGCAACCTTCGACCCGGTCCGCCGGGCTCAGCTGACCGCACTCAAAGCGCCCGCGCCGCACGGATCCCGCTAGTTTTGGGACGGCTGAACCCTGACCAGGAGACCTGACACCGTGCGAAACCCCCGTGACTTCGGAAAGCCTCTGGCGATCGGCGCCCCCGACCCGATCCTGGAGATCCCGTTCAAGCCGTCGCGGATGATCCACTTCCTCGATTTCTCCAACGAGAAGATGGTGGCCAAGGTCCCTGATATCGCCCCCACGGTGGACATCCTCCTGGGCAACCTCGAGGACGCCGTCCCCGTGGACCGCAAGATCGCCGCCCGCGAGGGCCTGGTGCGCGTCGGCAGGGACATGGAACTCGGCGAGACCCAGCTGTGGACCCGGGTCAACAGCCTCGAGTCCCCGTGGATCCTCGACGACCTCACCACGCTGGTGTCAGAGATCGGCGACAGGCTCGACGTGATCATGGTGCCCAAGGTCGAAGGGCCGTGGGACATCCACTACATCGATCGCCTCCTCGCCCAACTCGAGGCCAAGGCGGGCCTGGACCGCCCCATCCTCGTCCACGCGCTGCTGGAGACCGGCCTGGGCATGATCAACGTCGAGGCGATCGCCTCGGCCAGCCCGCGGATGCAGGGCATGAGCTTCGGACCCGCGGACCTTGCCGCCAGCCGGCGGATGAAGACGACGCGGGTGGGCGGCGGTCATCCCGGCTACCGGTCGATCAACGACCCGGACGCCGACAATCCTGACGCCCCCCGCCCCACGGCTCAGCAGGACCCCTGGCACTACTCGATCGCCCGCATGGTGGACGCCTGCACCTCGACGGGGATCCTCCCTTTCTATGGACCGTTCGGCGACATCAAGGACGTGATCGGGTGCGAGACCCAGTTCCGGGCGGCGTTCCTGCTCGGCTGCGTCGGCGCTTGGTCGCTGCACCCGGTCCAGATCGACATCGCCAAGAAGGTGTTCAGCCCCGATCCCGACGAGGTGCTGTTCGCCAAGAAGGTGCTGGAGGCGATCCCCGACGGCCGCGGCGTGCACATGATCGACGGCAAGATGCAGGACGACGCCACCTGGAAGCAGTGCAAGGTGATGGTGGAGCTCGCCGAGATGCTGGCCGAACGCGATCCGGCGCTGGCTGAGGCCTACGGATTCGCCCCCGCGGCGGCATAGTCCGCAAAGCAGCGTAGTCTCCCGCCCCATGCGAATCTCGGCCAAAGCGGATTACGCGGTGCGCGCCGTCGTCGAGCTTGCCGCCGCCGAAGGCGACAAGCCGGTCAAGGCCGAGCGCGTGGCCACCGCCCAGGAGATCCCCCTCAACTTCCTGGAGAACATCCTGGGCGAACTGCGTCACGCCGGCATCGTGCGCAGCCACCGCGGCGCCGAGGGCGGCTTCCGCCTGGCCAAGCCCGCCAACGAAGTGACCGTCGCCGACGTCATCCGCGCCGTCGAGGGCCCGCTGGCCAGTGTCCGCGGCGGGCCGCCCGAGGACGCCAAGTACGGCGGGGCCGCCAGCACCCTGCCGACGGTGTGGATCGCAGTCCGCGTCAACCTGCGCCGGGTGGTGGAGAACGTCACCATCGCCGACATCGCCAACTCCAAGCTGCCCCGGTCCATCGAGAAGCTGACCGAGGACCCGGGAGCCTGGATCACACGCTGACGGCGCCTGTGCGCTCGGCCAGCGCCGGCCGCTCGCGCACCCAGGCCTGCGCCACTTCCTCAAGCACCTCGACCATCGCCACTGCCGCCGGCGAGCGGTAGCCGGTGGGCAGGATGACGCTGATCGGCCGCGGCGGTGGCGCGGGGTCCAATTCGCGGATGACGACGTCACCGCGGACCGCGCGGGTGACGATGTCGGGAACCAGCGCCACGCCCACCCCGGCGGCGACGAAGCCGAGGATGGCGCCGTAGTCGTCGTTCTGGAAAGCGATGCGAGGCTCGAAGCCGGCATCGTGGCAGGCCCGCAGGAACAGCCGCGCGTCCGGACAGGTCCGCCCGGTGGCGAGCATCCACGGCTCCGAGGAGAAGTCGGCCATCGACAGATCCGGGGCATCGCTCAGCGCATGCCCGGCCGGCATCGCCACGTACATGGGGTCATCGAACAGCGGCACGATGTCCACGTCGTTGCCGGCCGCGTCCGCGGCGACGTTGCTCTCCGGATCGCCGCGCGGATCATGTGACAGCGCCAGATCGAACTCGCCGGACCGCAGGCGCGGGATCGACTCCACCGGATCGAACATGTCCACCGTGAGCTCCACCCCGGGATGGCGGTCGCGAAAGCAGGCGACGGCCCGGGGCACGATTGACCCGGCGGCGGAGGCGAAGGTGGCCAGGCGCAACGTCCCCCCCTCCATCCCCAGCAGCGCGTGGAGCTCGTCCTCGATGTCGCGCAGCGAGGACAGGACCGCGGCGCCGCGCTCGGACAGCAGGCGGCCGGCATCGGTGAGCACGGCGCCCTGGGGGACGCGGCGTACCAGCACCGCGCCGACCTCGGCTTCGAGCGTGGCGATCTGCCGTGAGACCGCGGGTTGGGTGTAGCCCAGCGCCTCCGCGGCCGCCGAGAAGGATCCGTGGCGCGCCACTTCGCAGAGCACCTTCAGTCGCCGTGTGTCGAGCATGCTTAAAGGTTATACCCCATCAAGCAAACCCCTATTTGCCTTTATGTCAGGCGTGGGTCACCATCGGGAGCATGAACACGCTCCTCTCCCAGATCACGATCCGCCCCGGCTACGCCGATGACGACCAGGCGCTGCACCGCCTGGCGGCACTCGACAGCGCGGCGGTGCCGGCCCAACCCCTGCTCGTGGCCGAGCTGGACGGCGAGCTGAGCGCCGCCCTGTCACTGCACGACGGCACCTCCATCGCCGACCCGTTTCGCCCTACCGCTGAGATCGTCGCGCTCCTGCGAGCGCACGCCGCTGCGGCTACGCAGGCTCCTCGAACGCGGCGGCGGGCATCTCAGCCGCGGCTGAGTCTCGCCCGCGGCTGACCGAGCCCTGTAACTCGGGCTCGATCGGCACGCCGGTCGGCGGGCGCGCGTAGACGATGTCGCCACGCCCGAGCTCCAGCTCGTCGGCCTGGGCGCGGGTCAGCTGAGCCCGGGCCTCTGAGCCGTCGGGCAGCTCGAGCTCGAGCCGCACCTCGAAGCCGAGGTGCACGACGCGCTTGACCATGGCCTCGATCCGCGCGTCGCCCGGCTCGAGCGCGATGGTCACGTCGTGGGGGCGCACCAGCTTGCCGCCCAGGCGGCTGACCGGACCGACGAAGCCCATGACGAAGTCGGTGGCGGGTCGGTCGTAGACCTCGCGCGGGCCGCCCACCTGCTCGATCGTCCCGGCGCTCATCACCGCGATCCGATCGGAGATCTCCATGGCCTCCTCCTGGTCATGGGTGACCAGCACCGTGGTCACGTGCTGCTCGTCATGCAGTCGGCGCAGCCACGCGCGCAGCTCGGCGCGCACGGTGGCGTCCAGCGCCCCGAAGGGCTCGTCGAGCAACAACACGTTGGGCTGGACCGCCAGCGCGCGGGCCAGCGCCATCCGCTGGCGCTGCCCGCCCGAGAGCTGCGAGGGCCGCTGCTGAGCCCACTTGGTCAGCCCCACGAGCGCGAGCAGCTCGTCGACCCGCTCGGTGATCTCGGCCTTGGGGCGCTTGCGGATGCGCAGCCCGAAGGCCACGTTCTCGCGCACGGTCATGTGGGTGAAGGCGGCGTAGTGCTGGAAGACGAAGCCGATGCCTCGCTTCTGTGGGATGACGTTGCTGACGTCGGCGCCGTCGATCATCACGGCCCCGGAGTCGGGCGTCTCGAGCCCGGCGATGATCCGCAGCAGCGTCGACTTGCCCGAACCGCTGGGGCCCAGCAGCGCCGTCAGCGAGCCCTCGGGGACCTCGAGCGACACGTCGTCGAGCGCCGTGAAGTCCTCGAAGCGCTTGGAGATGTTGGCGATATCGATCCTCATCGGGCCTGCGGCCTCCTACCAGAGAGCGCGGTCATGGCGAGCAGCACGACCAGGGAGATTACGGCGAGCTCGGTCGCGGCCGCATACGCACCGGTGGTCGCGGCTGACCCGGGCTGCTCGGCGCGCTGATAGACGAGCAGAGGAAGGGTCAGGGTCGAGCCGGGAATGTTGGACGACACGATCAGCACCGCACCGATCTCGCCCAGTGCGCGGGCGGTCGAGAGGATGACGCCGTAGATGACGCCCCAGCGGATCGACGGCAGCGTGACTCGCCAGAACGTCTGCCAGCCCGAGGCGCCGAGCGTCGCCGCGGCCTGCTCCTGCTCGTCGCCGATCTCCACCAGCACCGGGGCCACCTCGCGCACGACGAACGGCAGCGACACGAATATCGTGGCCAGCAGCATGCCGGGTACGGCGAAGATGATCTGGATCCCGTGGTCGGAGAAGAAGGTCCCGAACCAGCCGTGGATCCCGTAGACGAGCGTCAGGGCCAGACCGACGATGATCGGCGAGACGAGGAACGGCAGGTCGATGAGCGCGTCCAGCACCGCCGCCAGCCGGCCGCGCCGGCGCACCAGCACGAGAGCGCAGACGATCCCGAACACGGTGTTGAGCGGCACCGCGATGGCCGCCATCAGCAGCGACAGCCAAAGCGCGCTGATCGCCGCCGGGGTGGTCATCCAGCCCCAGGCCACGCCGAAGCCGTGCTCGAAGGTCTTGAAGAAGATCAGGACCACCGGCAGCATCAGCAGCGCCAGCAGATACAGCAGCGCGACGGCACGCAACGACACCCTGGCGCGACGGCTAATGCGCAACACGGCCTCCCGCTCTGCGGATGAGCACCAGCACCAGCAGCGACAGCACGATCAGCACCAGTGACAGCGAGGCCGCCGCCTGTGGTGCGTCGGACTCGACGTCGGCGAAGATGACGATGCTGGCGATCGGCACCTTGGCGGTGATGATCAGCAACGACCCGATCTCCCCGACCGCCCGGGCGAAGGCGAGCGCCGCCCCGGACAGGATCGCCGGCCGCAGCGCCGGGAGGATCACCCGGCGAAAGATGACGGCATTGCTCGCGCCCAGCGACGCCGCCGCTTCCTCCACCTCGCGATCGGCCTCCAGTAGCACCGGCTGCACTGAGCGCACCACGAACGGCAAGGTCACGAACAGCAGCGCCACCAGCACCACCGCGCGCGTGAACGCCAGGTGGATGCCGAACGGGCTGTCGGGCCCATAGAGTGCGAGCAGCGTCAGGCCGGCGACGACCGTCGGCAGCGCGAACGGCAGGTCGATCAGGGCGTTGATGATCCGCTGGCCCGGGAACTCGTCGCGCACCAGCACCCAGGCGATCAGCGTGCCGATCGCCGCGCCGATCACCGCGGTGAGCAGGGCGGCGCCCAGCGTCGTGGCCAGCGCCCTCAGTACCAAGGGGTTGCTGATCGACTGCCAGAAGTTCGACGGGCTCTGGCTGACCGCCTTGACCGTGACCGCGGCGAGTGGGAGGAGGACGATGACGCTCAGGTAGAGCGTCGACAGTCCCAGCGCCAGCCCGCCCCGCCGGCGTGCGGCTCGAGGCAGACGCCGGGCGCGCGAGGCAGCCGGCGGACCGGACCCCGCGCGCCCGGGCGTCCCCGGCGCAGCGACTGTGCTAGCTGGAGGCAGTGGGGACTCCCGCGGCCTGCTCGATCTTGGTGATGGACCCCGAGGCCGGGTCAAAGAACTGGTCCTTGACCTTCGTCCAGCCTCCGAGATCGTCGATGGTGAACAGCTGCGGCGGCGTGGGGAACTGGGAGGCGAACTTCTTGGCCACTGCCGCATCCACGGGCCGGTAGCCCTGCTGGCCCCAGATCGTCTGACCGGCCGTCGACCACTGGTAGTTCAGGAACGCCTTGGCCTGCGCCGGCGCCTTCACCGTGACCGCGATCGGCGTCTGGATGAGGATGGTCTGCTTGGGGATGATGTATTGGACCTTGTCCCCGGCCTTCTGGGCGGCGATCGCGTCAGACTCGTAGTCGAGCAGCACGTCGCCCTTGCCGCTGGTGAAGGTCGCCAGCGCGGCGCTGGCCGCCGAGTCCTGCACCGAGACGTTCTTGGTCAGCAGCGTCCGCACGTAGGCGAGCGCCTGGGCGGGCGATTTGCCCTCCTTGAGCTGGGCCCCGTAGGCGGCCATGATGTTCCACCGCGCGCTGCCCGACGTCGACGGGTTGGGCGTGATCACGTCGATCCCGGGCTTGATCAGGTCATCCCAGCCGGTGATGTGCTTGGGGTTGCCCTTGCGCACCACGAAAACGACCACCGAGTCAGACGAGAACCCCTTCTGTGGGTTGGCGTCCCAGTCAGAGGCGACGATCTTGTCCTTGACCAGCCGGGTCATGTCCGGGCTGGTCGAGAAGGCGACGATGTCGGCGGGCTGGCCGGAGTCCACGGCCCGGCTCTGCGAGCCCGAGGCGCCGAAGGACTGCTTGAAGCCCACGCCCTTGCCGGCGCTGGTCTGGGCGAAGGCGGTGGTGAGCGCGTCGTAGGCCTTCTTGGGGGTCGAGTAGCCGACCAGGTTGAGCGTGGTCGACGGGTTGCTCGCGCCGGCCGACCCCGAGGACGAGGCCGAGGCCGAGGCCGACCCGGAGCCGCTTGCCGCGTCCGAAGACCCGCCGCACCCCGCGACCGCCAGCGCCGCCCCAGCGGCGATGAGCAGAGCGAGCACGCGCGGCCACCACAGTTCAGATCGTCGGTTCATCCATTCCTCTCAGACAGTCAAAGCCAGGTTTGTCGATGGGGATTACCCAGTAGCGACGGCACAGCATAGCCGACTAAGGCGACATCTTTAGTTAGCTTGGTCTAGTTGGTGGGGATACTTGCCTTTCCGCCGTCGCACGGAGGGCGGGCTCCGCCGCCGTCGGCATCCCCGGCCGGCCCGAGGTGCCGATCAGGCGCAACGCCCCGAATATCGGCGTATTGCGACCCGCGGGCACGGTACATCGACCTACTCGTGTGCGATACCGCACGCCGCGCCCCCGCGCAGATCGCTACATTCCCCCGCCCCGGTGGTCGCTCACGCAGACACGCTCGCATTCGAGGCACGCCTGGCGGCGCCAGCCTTCGTCCTCGGACCCTCGTGTAGCGCTGCTACACGTCGGGTCCTGCGTCCTCGCCTGGCATCCACCAGTCGCACCTCTCGGTGCGACCGTGCCTACGCGAGCGACCGCTGATGCGTTTCTTTGAGTACGAATCGCGGGCGATCGTGGCCAAGGCCGGGATCCCGGTCACGCGGCACGGGTTCGCCAAGACCTCCGATGAGGCCCGTCGGATCGCCGAGCAGATCGCCGGCCCCGTGGTCATTAAGTCCCAGGTCCTCACCGGCGGACGGATGAAGGCCGGCGGCGTGCAGTTCGCGGACACGCCCGACGAGGCCGCCCGCCACGCCGAGCACATCCTGGACCTCGAGATCAACGGCCACATGCCCCGCGGCGTCCTGGTCGACCATCGCGCCGACGTGGCCCACGAGTACTACGCGGGCGTCGTCTGGGACGGCACCCGCAAGCGGCCGGTGATGCTGTTCTCCGACATGGGCGGGATCGACATCGAGCAGGTGGCCGAGGAGCACCCTGACCATGTCGCCCGCGCTCACTTCTCGACCCGGCTGCCGTTCTCTGACTGGCAGGCCAAGCAGCTCATCGCGTCGCTGGGGGTCACCGGCTCGACGCTGAACCGCCTCACCCCCATCATCGCCCGGCTGGCCCGCCTGTTCCTCCAGTACGACATGACCCTGGCCGAGATCAATCCGCTCGGCGCGCTCACCGACGGGTCAGTCGTGGCCCTCGACGCGCACATGGACATGGAGAACGAGGGGCGCCCGCGACAGAAGGCGCTGCTGCACGAGCTCGGGGTCGGCGACGAGGAGACCCGCCAGGCCCGCGAGGCCACCCCGTTCGAGCTGGCCGGCGAGCAGGTCGACGCTCAGGACCATCGCGGCGTGGCCGGCAACGTCACCGAGTTCTCCGGCAACCTCGGGCTGGTCATCGGCGCCGGCGGCGGCTCGCTCACCCTGTTTGACGCCGTGCGCGCCCACGGCGGCGATCCCGCCAACTACTGCGAGATCGGCGGCAACCCGTCGGTGGCCAAGGCCTGCGGGCTGGCCAAGCTGGTGCTGTCAAAGCCCGGTGTGGACAAGATCGCGGTGATGATGTCGATCGTCTCCAACACCCGCGTGGACATCGTTGCCCGCGGCGTGATCAAGGCGTGCCTCGAGCTCGGCTACGACCCCGCCGAGAAGATCGCCATCTTCCGCATCCCCGGCGCGTGGGAGGAGGAGGGCTTCAAGATCCTCGAGCGCTACGGAGTCGCCTACGCCGATCGCTCGGTGTCGCTCAACGAGGCCGCCCGCCGGGCCGTGGAGCGCATCCAAGGGAGCGCCGCCTGATGTCGATCCTGGTCGACGCCGACACCACGTTCATCGTCCAGGGGATCACCGGCCGCGAAGCGGTCAACCTCACCCGCGAGTGCCTGGACTACGGTGCCGGGGCCAAGATCGTCGGCGGTGTCACCCCCGGCCGGCTCGGCCGCGACGTCCACGGCGTTCCCGTCTTTGACACCGTCGCTCAGGCCGTCGATCACCACGGCGGTCCGATCGACGGATCAGTGGTCACGGTCCCCCCCGCCTTCACCAAGGACGCCGTGTTCGAGGCCATCGAGAACGGCGTCAAACTCGTCGTCATCGTCACCGAGCGCATCCCGCGCGGCGACGTGGCCCAGATGGTGGAGCTCGCCGACGAGCACGATGCGCGCATCATCGGCCCCAACTGCCTGGGGATCATCGTCCCCGACGTGGTCAAGATGGGCGGCATCGGCGGCCCCGCCAAGGACGCCGCCAAGTCCTACCATCGCGGACCGGTCGGAGTCATCTCCCGTTCGGGCGGCATGACCACCGAGATGTCCTCCACCCTGAGCGCGGCCGGGCTGGGCGTGTCCACCGCGGTCTCGATCGGCGGCGACGCCATCATCGGCTCCAGCTACGCCGAGCTCATGCCCCTGTTCGAGTCAGACGCCGAGACCCAGGCGATCGTCATCTACACCGAGCCCGGCGGCCGCATGGAGGCCGAGCTCGCCGCCTGGGTCACCGAGCACGACTCCCGCCTGCCCATCGTCGCCTTCATGGCGGGGCGCTTCATGGATGAGATGCCCGGCATGAGCTTCGGCCACGCCGGCACGATCGTCGAGGGCAAGGAGGACACCGCCACCGAGAAGATCGCGCGCCTCGGCGCCGCCGGCATCATGGTGGCCGAACGCATCGAGGACATTCCCGGCCTTGTCAAGGAGAAGCTCTAAGCCTCATGCCCGGCACCTTCATCGACGTCCAGGTCGACCCCACGGCCGGCGCTGACCCCGAGCTGGCCCGCACGCTCGAGGGCGTCTGCCCCGTGGACATCTTCAAGGCCGGTGACGGGGGCGTGGAGATCGTCGAAAAGAACCTCGACGAGTGCGTCCTGTGCGAGCTGTGCATCAATGCCGCGCCGGCCGGCGCCGTGCGCGTGCTCAAGCTCTACTCGGGCGAGTCGCTGCCGGCCTGAGCCGGCGCGGCGCGTTTGCTCCCTACCCGCCTGACAACCGCTTGCGGGCCGCCTCGGTGAGCGGCCGGTAGCGCCGGCCGCCCCGGTCCAGGTACCACGCCCGCCCGTCGGCGGGCCGGGGCAACCCGGCCTGGCGCAGCGGCTGGGTGAGCGGCCGAAACCACGTGGTGACGGGTATCTCGTCGATGACGTGAACCACGGCGGGGCGGTGGCCCTCGGACACCTCGCCCAGCGCCCGCGACAGCATCTCGGCGCTGAGCTCGTGCTCGGGGCGCAGGGTGACGGCGGCGACGACCAGCTCCCCCGCCTCGTCTGACGGCCGCAGACCGTAGGCGACGGCGAGGTCCACCGCGGCCAGGTCACCCAGGGCGTCGCGGATGGGTGCGGCCAGCACCGGCCCGCCGGCAGTGTGGATGACGTCATAGACACCGTCCAGACGCCAGTAGTCACCGTCGCCGTCGCGCCGGAACAGGTCGCCGGTGGACAGCCAGGCATCGTCGCGCGAGAACACGCCGCGCATCGGTGTCAGCGACGTGTCGCCAGGGCGGGCCCGGACGACGAGGAGTCCCACCTCGTCGGTCCCGCAGCGTTTCACGAAGCCCCCGCGTCCGAGGATGAGCTGCTCGGCTTCCTGGTCGTAGGCGGCGATCCGCACCTCGGGCGTGCCGGGCAGCGGCCGCCCCATGGCCCCGGGCTTGGCGCCGCGGAGGTTGACGAGGATCGCCCCGGTCTCAGTGGAGGCATAGAACTCGACCACCCGCGCCGGCGAGAAGCGCTCCTGGACGCGGCGCCACAGCCCTCGTGGCATGCCCGAGCCGATGAACAGCCGGACGGCGTGGCCGCGCTCGGCCGGGTTGGCCGGCGCAGCAACGAGATCGTGCAGCAGCGTCCACGTGTAGGAGGTGACGGTCACGCCATAGCGGCGGACCTCGTCCCAGAACGTGGACGGATCGAACTGCGAGGCCATGGCGAGTCGGGCCCCGCCGGCGATCGCGCCACCGATGCTCATCATCAGCCCCGAGGGGTGATACAGCGGCGTGACGCTGTAGACGGTGTCAGCGCTGGTCAGCGCCGCCGAGGACGCCGTGCCGAACGCCGAGGTGGCCCACCGGCGGTTGGTGATCCGGCTCATGCGCACGAAGTCGCCCTCGCCGGTGAAGAGGATGAAGGCCAGATCTGAGGCCCGCCCGGGGTTGGGGCGATACCAGGCCGGCAGCGTCACCGCCCCCGGGTCGATCTGTTCCAGGTCGGTGGTGAGCGGCAACCGCAGGTCGCGCGGGCCGCCACCGCCGCCGAGCACGAAGGTGTGCACCGTCCCCAGACCGGCCGCGAGGGCGGCGCGCTCAGGGTCGGCGATGATCCGCCGCGCGGCGCCCAGCGACGCCTCCCGCGCGGTGTTGCCGTCCGGGCGCAGCATCACTGCCACCGCGCCGACCCGGCTGAGCGCGGTGACCACCGCCAGCGCGCTGGGGCGCGATCCCATGAGCACGCCGACGTGCTCGCCCTGGCGGACCCCGATGGAGATGAGGCCGCGCACGACGTTGTCGATCCGCTGGTTGACCTCCAGCGCGCTGTAGGCACGGTCCTCGTAGAGGAACATCGTGTCGTGAGCGCCGCGCTGCATGCGCTCCTCCACCAGCAGGCCCAGCGAAACCCGAGTACTCGGCTGGATCTGCTCCAGCCGCGCCAGCTGTGGCAGTGACCCGGCCGCCTCGCGGGCCAGCTCGCGCATGCTGCGCGTCGTGCGCAGCACCCCGCCCACCATCGAGCGAGCGACGCCTCCACCCACCGCGCCGGCCAGCTCCAGCCCGTAGCCGACCCGGTTCTGGAGATGGTCGCGCTGAGCCAGCAGGTCGCCGGAGGGGTCATCGGGAACCTCGCCGACGCCTTGGGGTAACTCGCCCTCGCCGTCGCGCCACCGTGCCCACGCCGCGACCGTCGGCCACGTCACGGCGTTCGCCGTCGAGCCCACCACCAGGCCGAAGTGCCCGGCGTGCAGCGCCAGCTCGTAGACGTCGGCGCGGGGAGCGGCCTGGCCGATGGCGCGCACCCCGGGCGGCGGCGCGATCTCGTCGACGGTGCCGACCACCGAGAGGATCGGGCAGCGGATGTCGGCGAGGGTCAGCAGCCGCTCGTCAATCACGAAGCCGCCTTCGAGCATCCGGTTGTGGGCGACGAACTGGCCGACGAACTCGGCCAGCGCCGGGCCCGGCCACGCCACCCACCCGTCCCCCTCCAAAAACCGCCGCTGCCGTTCGCGTGGCAGCAGCGCCTCGCGATCGTGCAGCTGCATGACAAATTCGATCCGGCTGCGGATCGACTTGACCGGGTCGAGCAGGAGGAAGCCGTTGCGGCTGAACCACGCGGGCAGCGCCGAGCTGCGAAAGACGTCGGCGATCAGGCCCGCCAGCCCGGAGGCCAGCTCCTCGGGGAGGCCGAAGGGCATCCCCAGGCGGGTGTCCACGGGGCTGCCGAAGGTGATGAGCGACGCCAGGCCGTTGTTGCGGCGGTAGGCGGCCACTTGGTAACAGAACATCCCGCCCTGGGAGTAGCCGGCCAGGTGCACGTCGCGGCCGGTGGCCTCACGGACGCGGTCCACGGCATCCGAGACGGCCAGGACGTGATCGGCCAGGGTGCGCTCCAGGCCGCCCTCCTCGCGCTCGGGGGCGCCAAAGTCCACCACCCAGGGGTCGACGCCGTGCTGGTGCAAGAGAGTGACGGCACTGGTGGCGGGCGAGACGTCGTAGATCTCGGCGGCCAGCATCATCGGGGGCACCAGCAGCACCGCCGGGCCGGCCTCGCCATCAGAGCCGGGGTAGTAGCGGCGCAGCCGGTAGACGCGGTGCTCGGACATGACCTCGTAGGGCGAGGGCTGCTCGTCGGTGGCCAGGCCCCCGAACCGGGCCACCTCGAAGGCGTTCTGAGCGGCCGCGCCCAGCCGGCCGATCGGCCGAGTAACCGTTTTGGGGAGCAGGTCCATCCTGTGCCCACATGTTCCCCGATCTCGTCCCGGCCGTCCCGCCGGGATCCCGAGCCGGGCGCTATTGTCCGCTGCCCGACGATGAGCGTCCTCAACCTCGAAACGATCGAGTGCCGCCGTGGGGACGGCGTCGCGTGGCTGATTCTCAACCGGCCCGACGCGCTCAACGCGTGGACGCGCCAGCTCGGCGAGGAGCTGACCCAGGCGCTCGACGAAGTCGCCGCCGACCATGACGTGCGTGCGATCGTCCTCACCGGCGCCGGCCGCGCGTTCTCCTCGGGCGCCGACCTGCGCGCCGGCGTCGCCGGCACCGACGGCAAGCCCGACGTCCGCACCCCCCTGCGCGAGGTCTACCACCCGCTGATCGCGCGCGTGCGCACGGTCCCCAAGCCGGTGATCGCGGCCGTCAACGGCCCGGCGGTGGGCATCGGCTGCTCGCTGGCGCTGGCCACAGACCTGATCGTCGCTGCGCGCTCGGCCTACTTTTTGATGGCCTTCGTCAACATCGGGCTCGGCCTCGACGGCGGCGCCTCCCACACGCTGGTGGAGCGCGTGGGCCATGCCCGCGCCTTCGAGATCGCCTACCTGGGCGAGCGGATCGGAGCCGAGACGGCGCTGGGCTGGGGTCTGGTCAACCAGGTGGTCGACGATGGCGAGCTCGATTCCACGGTGACCGCGCTGGCGGCGCGACTGGCCGCCGGGCCACCCGGGTCCTACGCGGCCATCAAGCGCACCATCAACGCCCGCGCTTACGCCGGCTTCGAGAAGCAGCTCGACCTCGAAGCCGAGGTCCAGCAGGAGCGCGCGTCCTCCAAGGACTTTGCCGAGGGCGTGCTGGCCTTCCTGCAGAAGCGCCCGGCGGAGTTCACCGGCGAGTAGCGGACTGACGTGAACCTCGCCGGCCTCCTGACCGCGTCCGCGGAGCGCGACCCCGACCACGTCGCCATCAAGCTCGATGACGTCGAGCTGAGCTACGCCGCGCTCGACGGCGCCTCGGCCCACATCGCCGGGTTGTTGGCCGAGCACGGCTTCCAGCCCGGGAATCGCGTCGGGATCATGCTCCCCAACGTCCCGTACTTCCCGGTCGTCTACTACGGGGTGCTGCGGGCCGGCGGCATCGTCGTGCCGATGAACGTGCTGCTCAAGAAGCGCGAGGTGGCCTATTACCTCTCGGACTCAGAGGCAAAGCTGCTCTTCGCGTGGCATGGGTTCGCCGAGGACGCCCAAGCCGGCGCGGAGCAGGCGGGCGCCGAGTGCCTGGTGGTGGAACCTGGCAAGTTCGAGGAGCAGGTGGGCGCGGCGTCCCCGGAGACGGCCGTGGCCGACACCGCTGACGATGACACCGCCGTGCTGCTCTACACCTCGGGCACCACCGGGCAGCCCAAGGGTGCCGAGCTCACCCACGCCAACCTGACGCTGAACGCACGCGGCTCGGCAGCGCTGTTTGACCTCGGCAGCGAGGGCATCACGCTTGGGGCGCTGCCGCTGTTTCACTCCTTTGGCCAGACGTGCGGGATGAACGCCACGATCAGCGACGGCGGCACCCTGACCCTGCTGCCGCGCTTTGAGCCGGCAAAGGCGCTGGAGATCATCCAGCGCGACAAGGTCAACGTGTTTCAGGGCGTGCCGACGATGTACGGGGCGATGCTCCACCACTCTGATCGCGAGAGCTATGACGTCAGCTCGGTGCAGCTGTGCAGCTCGGGCGGCTCGGCTATGCCCGTGGAACTGCTGCGTTCCTTCGAGGAGGCCTTCGGCTGCAAGATCCTGGAGGGCTACGGACTGTCGGAGAGCTCGCCGGTGGCCTCCTTCAACCATCGTGACCGGGAGCGCAAACCGGGGTCGATCGGCACGCCGATCCGCAATGTGGAGATGAAGATCGTCGACGACGATCGCGCGGAGGTGGACCAGGGCGAGGTCGGCGAGATCGTCATCCGCGGCTACAACGTGATGAAGGGCTACTGGCAGCGCCCGGAGGAGACCGCCGAGACGATCGTCGACGGCTGGCTGCACACCGGCGACATGGGCCGGGTCGATGAGGACGGCTATTTCTATGTCGTGGACCGCAAGAAGGAGCTGATCATCCGGGGCGGGTACAACGTCTACCCGCGCGAGATCGAGGAGGTGCTCTACGAGCACCCCGCCGTCCGCGAGGCCGCGGTGGTGGGCGTGCCCCACGACGAGTACGGCGAGGAGGTCGGCGCCGCCGTCGTCCTCAAGGACGACGCTGAGGCGACGCCCGACGAGCTGCGCGACTACGTCAAGGAGCAGGTCGCGGCCTACAAGTACCCGCGCGTGGTGTGGCTGGTGGACGACCTGCCCAAGGGCCCGACGGGCAAGATCCTCAAGCGTGAGATCTCGCCCCCTGACAAGCAGTGAGCGCCGCGGGTTCTGACGCTGGCGCCGGGGAGGCACGCGGCGACGGCGGAGCGGGCGAGGTCCGCGTCCGAGCGGCCACACCCGACGACGTGTCCCAGATCTACGCGTTCATCGTCGAGCTCGCGGTCTATGAGCGCGAGCCTGGGGGCGTGACGGGCACGCCGGAGATGCTCGCCGACGCGTTGTTCGGGCCGCGACCCAGCGCCGAGGCATTGATCGCCGAGGCCGGCGACGAAACGGTGGGCTTCGCCGTGTTCCACGGCACCTTCTCCACCTGGGAGTGCCAGGCCGGCATCTGGCTGGAGGACCTCTACGTGCCGGGGCGCCACCGGCGCCTTGGCGCCGGCTACGCGCTGCTCTCGCACCTGGCCGCACTGGCCGTCGAGCGCGGCTGCCCCCGGGTGGAATGGCACGCCCTGGACTGGAACGAGCTGGCGTTGGGGTTCTACCAGCGTCTCGGCGCCGAGCGGTTGTCCGAGTGGGATCTGCATCGGCTGCACGGTGAGGCCCTGCGGCGCGTAGCCAGCGGCGAGGCCCGCACCCGGGCCACGTAGGCCCGGCGAGCGGCGCGCCCGGGCCGCGGGGGCCCGAGCGCGCCTCGCACTCACCCCTCGAACGGGGTTGGGAACGCCACCGGGCTACGGAAGCCCTCGGTGTTCACGGCCCGCACCCCGAAGTAGACGTTGTCCTTGGAGAGCGGGACGGTGACGCGCACCTTCTTGCCCACCGGGATGACGTGCGTCCAGTCCGGGTCGGTGGTCGCGCGCCAGACCACCTCGTAGCCCTTGACGTCCGGCTCGGGGTTCTTGGCCCACTCCAGCGTGGTGCTGTTGGTCAGCTGGGTGGCGTCGATCTGGACCTTCTTGGGCGTGGCCGGCGCGTCGGCGAGGTTCATCAGCGTCAGCGCGTTGACCCGGGCGGCCCGGTCATTGAAGTTGAAGTCCATGAACTTCGGCAGGTCGCCGAACTGGACTCCGTGCACCGTGCGCGGGGTCTGGTGCTCGTGATCGAAGTTCTCGATCGGCTCGGTGAAGCGCACCGCCGGATACCCGTTCTGCAGGAACGAGATCTGGTCGCCGCCGCGCAGATAGCGGTCGCGCCGGTAGACCTGCTCGATCGACATGCGTGTGGCGTTGTTCTGAGCCACCTCCTGCACGTAGCGCGCCAGCTCCCGCGCCGGCGAGTCGCTCTCGCCGCCGACGTTCTGCAAGTCGGCGATGGCCGCCGGCGTCAGGACGGTGGGGATCCCCTCGGAGTAGAGCCGGATGGTGAACGGCATCTTCTGGCCGTTGGGGCCGGTGTCCGACCCGATGATGTCGTTGTTGAGCATGCCCTCGATGTCCATGTGCCGCTGCTTGGCCACCTTGGCGAAGTGCGCGGACCCGTAGAGGTCCTCCTCTTCTCCGGCCACGGTGATGAACTTGATGGTGGCGTCGAAGCTGTGCTGCGACATCACCCGCGCCATCTCCATCATCGCCGCCACCCCGGAGCCGTCGTCGTCGGCTCCCGGCGCGTCGCACTTGAAGTCGATGGGCCCGGTGCACCGCGAGTCATAGTGGCCGCTGACCACGTACACCCGGTTGGCCGAGGCGGGCTGAGTGCCCTTCAGCGTCGCCACGATGTTGGTGATCGTCGTGTTGCGCGGGTTACGGGCGTCCGGGTCCTTGGACTTGGGCTGGATGAACGGCTGTTCGGCCACGGTCATCCGCCCGCCCGACGCCGCCGCGTAGCCCTGCAGCGTGTGGAAGATGTAGTCGCGCGCCGCTCCGATCCCGCGCCTGGGATCGGTCTGCGACGACAGGGTCTGGCGCGTGCCGAAGCTGACCAGCTTGGTGATCGTCGTCTTGATGTTGGCGGCGCTCATCTGGTTGAGCATCCCCCGGAACGCAGCTGGGACCGGTTGATGGAACGGCGTGGCAGCGTGGCTTTCCCTGGCCGGCGCGGCGCCCGGACGCAGCGCGATCGCGCCGCCGACACCTCCTGCCACGAAACCCGCCGCCACGGCCGCAATGAGTACGGGCCGAAGCCGATGCATGTGATCTCCTCCCTGGGATCGGGGACTCCTGGATGGCCCCGCGGATACCCACCGTCAACACGGGGCTAACCCCGCGCTAACAATCTCAACATCTGCTCCAACCCAGATCAATCTGGCCTCAATGAGGAATGATCGCCCGGGCCCACCTCGGCCGCCCGATCAATAGAAAAGCCCCGCCGGAGCGGGGCTTTCCCTTAGCAGACCTATAAGCCGGATCTTGTCAAGAACAGTCATCCATCTGAGCGGCCTACCCGGACCTTGGCGGGTCACCTACAAACGGTCCTGCTTGGCCTAGCATCGAGTGGGGTTTACCTGGCCGCCGCGTCACCGCGACGCCGGTGCGCTCTTACCGCACCATTTCACCCTTACCGGCCTGAAGCGCTGCAGCGGCCCCAGGCTTAGGCGGTGTCTTTTCTGTGGCACTTTCCCGCGGGTTTCCCCGGGTCGGCGTTACCGACCACCCTTCCCTGTGATGTCCGGACTTTCCTCGAAGGCGAACCTCCGCGACTGCTCAGCCTGCCGACCGAGCATACCCGCG
Source organism: uncultured Solirubrobacteraceae bacterium (assembly GCA_963737335.1). Classification (GTDB taxonomy): domain Bacteria; phylum Actinomycetota; class Thermoleophilia; order Solirubrobacterales; family Solirubrobacteraceae; genus Palsa-465. Next base: position 7,228 of record CAVTSK010000024.1, on the reverse strand, counting down.
CCACCCCCATCTGGCCAGCCCGGCAACCGAGCCGCCACTCATCGCATAGCGCGGTCCCGAGCCGCTCATCCCGCCGAGGTGCGCCCGCGCATCGACGCCATCGGCCCCCGGCCAGGCCACCCGACCCTGTCTTAGCTCAGCCGCGTGCCACAGCTCCGGCAGGCCCCGCCGATCGGCCGCGCGTGCGCCCCGTACGCGGGGAACATCTCCTCCCCGCACATCGCACACCCGACGGATCTATGGGCGGCGAGTCCCTCCCACACCTCGGCCACCAGGGCGTCCAAGGTGGGCTCGCCGCCCAAGTCCGTTGCGCCGCCCGCACGGGCGGCCTGCACCCCCACAAGTTCCGCGCCGCGACCAACGCGCGGCGCCAGCGCGAGCGCGCTCACGAGATGTTCCTCATCAATCCGACCACCTTGCCCAGCACCCGCACGTCGCGGCTGCGAATCGGCTCCATCGAGCTGTTCTCCGGCTGCAGGCGCACATGATCGGACTCCTGGAAGAACCGCTTCACGGTCGCCTCCTCCCCCACCAGCGCCACCACGATGTCCCCGTCCTGCGCGTGGTCCTGCGAGTGCACCACCACCAGGTCGCCCTCGATGATGCCCGCATCCTGCATCGACTCCCCGCGCACCCGCAACAGGAACTCCCCGTCCTCGCCCCCTGCGAACGACGGCGTCTGGATGTACTCCTCGATGTTCTCCTCGGCGACGATCGGCTGGCCGGCGGCTACCTGACCCACGAGCGGCAGACCGGGCTGCAGGAAGGTCTGCACCCCCGCCTGCACGCCGGCAGCGGCGCGGTCGAGCAACTCAAGCGCCCGCGGCTTGGTCGGATCACGGCGCAGGAGGCCGATCTTCTCGAGGTTGGCGAGGTGCGCGTGCACCGTCGAAGACGAGGCGAGCCCCACGGCCTTACCGATGTCGCGCACCGTCGGCGGATAGCCGTACTTGGCCGAGTAGCGCTTGATGAAGTCGAAGATTTCCTGCTGTCGCTTGGTCAAGTCCATGCGGTCAACTCCTTTACCGGGTCAGCCCGCTAGGCCGCCGTCGAACGTGTGTTCGTAAAGGTAGCGCTCCCGTCGGACAGACACAAGCAATGACCCTGCAAAACCCCCGGTTGCGACCGGGCCAAACAGTCCACCAACGCGGCCTGACGCCTCGCCCGCGCGCCTCTATACTGGCCGCCCACGCGCCTGTGGCGGAATTGGTAGACGCGCAAGGTTGAGGGCCTTGTGGACCGTATGGTCCGTGGAAGTTCGAGTCTTCTCGGGCGCATAGGGAAAAGCCCCGCACTGCGGGGCTTTTTTCATGCCGACAAAGGGCCCACAGCTTCTGTCCGACGATATGGGTACCGTTGTCACGTGACAAATACCCACATCCGTACCCACCTGCTGACAACACCGTGTGGGTACGCGTGAGCGTCCGTCTGCACCGAGGCGGATGGGAAGTTCGCTGGCGAGACGCATCCGGCCGTCAGCGAGCGCGTCGATTCACGTCAGAAGACGCGGCGCGCGCCTTTGACGAGGCGATCGCCGAGGTCTCGCCATCCGCGCGGCGAGCGGACACCGCCCGTCACGGACGCAGCGGCGGCGTGTACTCCTACCACACCGCCGACGCCGTCCGGTGGCGCTTCGTATACCGCCGCAGCGACGGCACGCAGACGACCAAGCGCGGCTACGCGAGCGAACGCGCCGCACGCGATGCTCGGCGGCGGCTCATTGAGCAGATCGAGCGCGGCGAGGTCCGCCACACAGCTCAGACCTTCGGCGGCTACTGGGATCAGTGGCTTCATCGCAGGCGCCCGTACCTCGAGCCCGGCACGTGGTCGGGCTACGAGACCGCGGGACGAAAGCGCCTGCTGCCCGCTTTCGGCGCAATGCCGCTCGGCGAGCTGTCCGTCGGCGCGGTCCGTGAGTTCGTCGCCGAGCTCGCTGACGAGGTGGAGGCAGGCGAGCTCGCAGCCAAGACGGTCAACAACGCACTCGGGACGCTCGTGGTCTGCCTCAACTCGGCAGTCGACGACGGCGTGCTCGCGGTCAATCCGGCGATGCGTGTGCAACGGCTCCCGCCGGCGCATATCGAGCGCGAGTACCTGCGGCTCGAGGAGATTCCGCGCTACCTCCAGGCGTGCTCTGACGCGTACCGCCCGCTGGCCGAGTTGCTCGTCGGCAGCGGTCTGCGGATCTCGGAGGCGCTGGCGCTCCGAATTGGCGACCTGGAGCTCGAGGAGACGGGCGGCGCGATCGTCGTGTATCGCTCGCGCAAAGGGGCTGCGGTTGGATCGACCAAGTCTGATCGGTTCCGCTCGGTCGAGATCGGCCCCGGCCTGAGTTCCGTTCTACGGGATCAGGTTGCTCGAAGCGCCGAGGTAGCGGCGGGAGACCGTTCACGAGCTCCGTTGTTCACGATGCCGATTCGCACCGTAAAACGAAGCCAGGGCCGGTGGGAGAGCGCAGGAGTCAGCCGACCGCTTGACCGGAACACGGTCTCGCGCGACTGGCACAAGGATGCGCTCCAGGACGCCGCGCTGCGCGACATGCCGCTACACGCGCTGCGCCACACCGCCGCCGCAGCGTGGCTCGCGGCTGGAAACTCGCTCATGTACGTGCAGCGCCAACTGGGCCACGCAGACATCGGGACGACCGAGCGTTACTACGGGCACCTCGAGCGACATGTTCTCGCTGCCGGGGCGATCGCCACGGAAGCTGCGATCGTGCGCGCGGCGGCGGGCCGCCGCTAAAGCAGCGATTGTTGACCGCGGATCGGGACGACTGAGCCGCCCGCGCTACCGGCCGCACCCTCGGAATTGCCGGCCGCGGTATCGGGCCTCGGCCAGTTACGTTGGCTGGGCAGCCAACTCCCGCGAGCCTCCGCCAGCCACCGCTCAACGTCCTCGGCAACGAACCGAAGCGGACCATCCTCGCCGCCGAGCCGGAACGACGGGATCCGACCAGTGCGAGCCGCCTCGTACACCCACGCGCGCGAGACAGAGAGCAGCTGGGCGACGTCATTCGGTCGCAGCAGCGGCGCGAACGTCCAAGCTCCCTGCTCCGGTCTGGTCATGCCACCGCCGTCCGAGTCCGGATGGTGTCCGGCTCTTGCACGATCCTGGTAACGCTCGTTCGACGGCATGATCTCGGCGGTCTATGTACGATAACGCAATTGTGCTAATTGCGATACGAGAATTCAAGGACATCTGGCGTCGTGGCCGATCCAGACCCTGACGACGTCGAGGCCCGCGACGTCGACGACGATCCGTGGCTGACCGTGGCCGAGATCGCCGGGGAATTACGCGTCAACCCGGCAACGGTCAGGCTGTGGGTGTCGAAGGGCAGGCTGCCGGCCACGCGCGCTGGTCAGCGCAAGCTTTTGGTTCGTCGCTCAGACCTCGATCGCATGCTCGAGGCGATTCGCCTCGGGTCACCGCCGGTCGGAACGCGACCCCCGCGAAGTCCAGACCCTCGGCTTCGCAACCGGCCGCCCGTCCTGCAGTCAATGGGGCAGCTGTCAACTGCCGACATCCACGGATATCGCGTCACTCCGAGCGAGATGCAGGAACTGGCCAAACAACTCCAGCGCGCTGGTGAACTGTGGGACCGCGCTCAACGGGCAAGCGAGGATCCTCCACCGGATCCCGGGTTCCCCGATCGGGTCCGCGCGCTCGCATACGCGTGTGAGCGCCAGGCCGAGTCACTCGGCGAGGCGGCAAGCGTCGAGGGATTCAGCTGGACGCCTCGCCCGGATCACCGCCACATGATTCTCTCCCACGAGCTGCGTCCCGGGGCCAATCGGCCCGGTCCCGCACACCTGTGGCAGGAATTCGATCGTGCCGTGCAGCGATTGGGCACCGCGATGGAAGGGTGGATCATGCACGGCGTCGCTCTCCAATACCGCGACCTCGCCGCCGTCATGCACGAGATCGCCGACCTGCTGCTCGGCGAGACACCGGACACACGCGGGCAGCAGGAATGACCACTGAGACCTGGTCCGAAGGTCGGTCCGCAACTTCCAGCACAGCGGGGTCTGGTTTGCGGACCGGCGGCGAGCGCCGTCCGCCCCGCCATGACTGCGATCAAGGGTCGTCCGGGTGCTCTTGGTGGCAGCTGACTACCCGCCCCCCACGTGCAAGCACAGATGGGTGGGGTTCGGGTAGTCAGCTGCCAGTCGAGATCCGGGGGGTGATCGGTGGTGCGGGCGGGGCGGACGGCGGTGAGTGTGGCGGGTGGCTGAGGTGGTGAGTGGGTGATGAGCGAGCGGGTCAGTCTGGGTCCGGGAACGTTGCGGGTGGGGCGGTTCATTGGACGGCTCGGAGTCGTGTCGCTACCGGCAGTAGAGGTGGGGCTTGACCTCGATGAGCGTGTCGTTCGCCGGCATGTGGCCAAGCTCGAGGCTGCGGGCTGGCTGGGACGGGCGCCGTGGGTCTGGGGCGAAGGCTCTGTCGTGTGGCTGACGGGCGCGGGCATCCAGGGCGCGGGTCTGGGTGGCGTGCGAGCGGTCAAGTCGCCGCCGGCTCCGACGACCATCGCCCATGGCGTGCTCGTTGGCTGGTCAGCCGCCCGGGCCGAGCACCGCGGCCGCACCTGGCAGTCAGCCCGCGAGCTGGAACTGGACCGCGAGCGGTGGGCGGCTCCCACGCGCTGCGAGCGGGGCTACACCGAGCAACTTCCCGACCTCGCTGTCTGGATCAAACGGTCCAAGGCGCCAGGCGCGGTGATCGCCGAGAGTGGCGGGCGCCGCGAGGACCGCCAGAAGATGATCCTCGAAGGCTGGCGCGACGCACTCTGGTCCGGCCGCTACTTCGGCGTGCGATACGACTGCACGAGCCCGTCCGTCGCACGGTGGATCACGCGCCTGGCCAACAAGGTCGGCCTGACCGGTCTGGACTTCACCGCCGCCGTGCAAACGACCGCCGAGCAGATCGCCGCCCTCCACCCCGGCGCCGTCCCCGTCGCCGCCGCCGTCGACGACGAGGCCAAGCCGTCCGGCGAACCGGTCTCGACGGCGTCCGACGATGAGGCCCAGACCGCACCAGCGCGAGCGCCTGCACCAGCGGTGCCGGTACAGGTCACTTCGCTCGAGCCGCCGCCAGCACCGGAGCCCGAAACGGCCGAAGCCGACGCAGAGCGCGAGCGACGCTACCGCGAGATCTTCGGAATGGACGAACAGAAACCCCGGCGCCGATGGCGCCGCTGACGGTCGCTTCCCTCCCGCGAACCCAGAACCAGGGGTGTCCTGGGCGCCACACCCGGGCCAAGCAACTCTTCGACGGTTGAACGACAGCAACGAAGAGAGGGAATGTGCCCAACCGCCAACGGGTGACGCACGGTGAAGACCGCCGGCTGGCGCCGGCTCCCGCCATCGACCTCGCTGCGCTCGGTAAGGATCACGCGACCGACCTCAGGGCCTGACACCCCCAGGTTGTCTCAGTTCCCGAGGCCAGTGATCACCATCAGAGCGTCGCTCGAACAGGACCGCGCCGTCCCATATACCCACGCTCAGCGAACGGCTCGTTGAGCATCGCGTCGGTCGGAAGCGAGAGGACGGCGCCGAACCGGACCGGGACGAGTTCGAAGCCGGCCAGCCACCTCGACGTCAGCGGTGGGGCGTAGGTTCGGCAGCGGTGCGACCATAGGAAATGAAGAGGCGACCCCGAACCCTACGCGAGGCGACCACCACGGCTGAGGACAAGCAGATCACGCTCACCATCAAGGGCGCTCGTGCCGAGCGCGGCGTCAGCCTGTCGGATCTTGAGTCGTTCATCGACAACTTCCTTGGTGCTCTCCGTGACTACGACCGCGCAGGCCGCGGCCAGGCCACGCGGAAGTCCGGCCATCCCGATCGACGGGCCGAAGCCGTCACGGCGTTCGTGCTCGTCGGATTTCAGACCGGAAGCGGCATCGCAACGATCGAGCCGGAGCTCGTCGCTCCAGATGACGATCAACTACCCGTGGAGGACGCACCGCTTTCGCTAGCGACGCTTCGTGCGCTCGCAGACGACCTCGCAGCCGAACGTCCGATTCCGCTGCCGGTGCTAGACGCCTTGGGGAAGGCCTGCCGCGCGGTGGGCGCGGATGGCTCGGTGTCTATCGATTTTCCGGATGCGGCTGCGAGACCGATCCTGATCGACGGTCAGCTTCTCGAACGCATGGCGCTCGCAAACGAAACCAACGGGTATGACGAGGTCAGCTCCGCGTCGGGCCGACTTCATCTCCTCGACCTCGAGCCGGATCGTCTCGGCATTCGCACCGCAAGCGGGGTTGAATGGTCGTGCCGCTATCCGGAAGCGCTCGAGGATCGCGCCAAGAGCCTGCTCGATCGGATCGTGTGGGTCGCAGGCACCGGCCGACTGATAAGTCCGCTTCGGGGCGTGATGACGATCGAGCGTATCGAGCCGGTGGATATGGAACAGTCCGCGCTCTTCACCGCAGCACCAGTCGATGAGGAAGAGCTGCTCGCTCGCCAGGGGATCACGTCGCCCCAGGGCATCGCCTCCCTGTCCGATCCAGAATGGGATGACGAGACCGACGACGCCTACCTCGCCGCGCTACTGAGCAAGTGAGTGATTCCACCCCGCCGCCAGAGCGGCTGCTGTGCGACACAAGCTTTGTAGCGGCAAGCGCAAAGCGTTCAGCTCGACCCGACCAGTTTGCCCATTGGCCTAGCGAAGCAGTCGAACGAATCGACACGGCGATCCTCGCGATTAGCGTAATCACGTTGGCCGAGGCGCGCTACGGCTACCTAAATGCCGGTTGGGGGGTCGCTCGGATCGAACGAGAGGAGCGTCGGCTCGCCGGCTTCCTCCAACTCCCGCTCGACCTAGCGATCATCGATGAGTGGGCACGTCTGAAAGTGCTAAGCAGGCAGAACGGCTGGAACCTTGCCGACAACGACCTCTGGATTGCTGCGACCGCAAGCGCACGGGGGCACGCGCTCGTCACATGCGATGGCGACCAGGCCCGAATCAACGATCCCAGTCTCGAGGTCGTGCACCTTGGAGTCTCGCCGTGATCCACGAAACCCGGCCCGCATGACTTCCGGTCCGCCGCAGAGAGAGAGTGCGGTAGGCGGATTAGAACCGAATGCCGCCGAGCCCACTGAGCGCGTTCGTCGCGGTGCCGGCGGCGTCTCCGAGAAGATCGACCAGCGGACGGTGGATGGCCGACTTCGGCGTCTCAGTACCCAACGTTGAACGAACGTTCGTATCGCAAGATATACGACAACGACAT
>CAVTSK010000023.1:0-562346 GCA_963737335.1 uncultured Solirubrobacteraceae bacterium | reverse complement strand
TGCGGCAGGGCCAGGCCAATCCGTATCTCAAGTACTTCACCAGCGCAAACGGCACCTACATGGCGCCTAACCAGCTCCTAGCGTCGTTCCCGTGGCAGTACATTGAGATGGTTCAGTCGAGTCAATAGCACTCGGGCTGTCGGGATTTCGGCGGACGCCGCGGAGTCGTCGTTCGCAAGGCCTGATACCCGGCGCCCACAGCTAACCGCACGCGGCGCCATTCACCACGCCCTCACTAGCTTCTCTCGGTGCCTTCTATCGTGGGCAGCGTCCCGAATGCCTCGCCACGGTTGCTCAGACTCGCCACGCCTGTCCCCTGTCCGGCGGCACGTAAATGATGCCTCCGTCACGATGGAGCCAATGGGACCACACGACCGGCGACTGCGGGTCATCGTTGCGCCCGAGTGGTATCCCTGGCCCGAGCGGCCCGGGTACGGCGGTTTCTGTCGGGAGCAGGCGCGTGCCGTTGCCGAACTGCACGACCCCGTGGTCATGGCCTGGACCTCGGACGACGGGCTGCGCTTTCCCGTGCAGGTGACGGACGCCGTCGAGAGTGGGCTACGTACGCTTCGGATTCGGTTCCGTCACACGTCGCTGGGCAAGGTGCCGATGATCGAGAAGCTCGTCGGCGTGCTCATCGCCCTACGGCGACTGCAGCGTGAGGGATGGATCGCGGACGTGGTACACGCACACGAGTACGCGGCAGACAGACCCGCCGCGCTTGCGGCCGCGCTGATGAGATCCCCTCTGGTGATCTCCGAGCACGCCAGTGCTCTTGCGTTGGGAGAGCTCTCCGCGCATCAGCTTGGCTATGCTCGCCGAGCGTTCAAAAGGGCGACCGTCGTCTGTGCGGCCAGCGATTCGCTTGCGCAGAGCGTCGTTCCGTTGGCGGGTACGACACCTGTGCGCGTGGTGTCAAGCCCAGTCGACACGACGCTCTTCCACCCCCCGGACCAACGCAACGGCGCGGCGAAGCGCCTGCTGAGCGTGGGAAACCTTCTCGAGGTCAAAGGCCATCGATATTTGCTTGACGCCCTGAAGATGCTCTTGGATAGCGGCAACACATTTGCACTGGACATCGTCGGGGACGGCCCGTTGCGCGGACCGCTGGAGCAGCAGGCGCGCGATCTCGGGATTGCAGCGAATGTCACGTTCTGGGGCCGCCTGGAGCGTGAGGATGTCGCGGTGAGGATGCGCGAGGCCGACGTCTTCGTCCTACCCAGCCTCTGGGAGACCCAGGGCTGTGTCCTGCTGGAGGCCATGGCGAGCGGACTGCCAAGCGTCGCGACTCGCGTGGGCGGAACGCCAGAGGTGGTGAGCGAGACCGAGGGCCTTCTGGTCGAGACCAGATCGCCCTCGGCGCTCGTCGACGGCATTCGCGCGGTGACCCGGTCCCGCGACGAGTACGACGGTCACGCGATGCACGCCACAGCGGTGGATCGATATGGCTATGCGGCAATCGCAGAGGCGTGGACGGAGGTGTATGCGACCGCGCTCGGTGGGGTAACGCGACGGGGAGCCCATGTCTGAACGCGGAGGACAGGACTCGTTTGATCCGACGGACTACTGGCAGAAGCGGCTGTCGGCCAGCTACTCCCTGGGATCGGTCGGTTGGAGTTCGCTAGGCGAGGGGTTCAACGAGTGGTCATACGCAGTTCGGCGACGCGTCTTCACTCGGGTTGCGCGCCAGGCACTGGCCGGAAGGGCGGACGCGAACGTGCTGGATGTCGGGTCGGGGACGGGCTTCTACCTCGACCTGTGGCAGCGCCTGGGGGTCGGCCACATCACGGGTAGCGACCTCACCGAGGTCGCAGTCGAACGGCTGGCGCAGCGCTTTCCGGGGATGATGATCGAGCAGATGGACATCGGCGAGGCCGAAGTCCGGCTGCCGCAGGGCGCGTACGACGCGGTTTCGATCGTGGACGTTCTCTTTCACATCGTCGACGATGATCGCTACGTACAGGCCCTATCGAACCTGAGTCGATTGCTGAAGGCCGGCGGGACTCTGATCCTGAGTGAGAACCTGGTGCCCCGGCAGAGCCGTACCGCTCATCAGGTCACGCGGAGCAGGGCGTGGATCCTCTCCGCCCTGGCCGAGGCCGGTCTTGTTGTCGCCCACGAGCACCCGATGTTCTTCTTGATGAATACCCCGGTGGCCTCGGACCGGCGGCCGCTGCACAAGTGGTGGGAGCTGGTGATGAGGGTCGTCCCTCGCAATGAGGCGATCGGGTGGACCGTGGGCGCAACGCTGTTCCCGATCGAGCTCGCGCTGACGCGGCTTGCAACGGACCGCCACTCCCCGTCGACGACACTCGTTGTCTGCCGCCGTCCGCCCGAATAATGAACGCACGCCGCTTCGTATGATGGCCGCCGTGGAACGGACAGGCAGGGTCCTGACGGTCGTCGGAGCGCGACCGAACTTCATGAAGACGGTCCCGGTGATCGCCGCGCTCGACGACGGCGCGAACGACTGTTCGCCACACGCTGGTGCACACCGGCCAGCACTACGACGACGCGATGTCGCGGATCTTCTTCGACGAGCTCGGCGTCGGCGCGCCCGACGTAGATGCTGTCGGTCGGGTCGGCCAGCCACGCGGTCCAGACGGCGCGGGTGATGGAGCGGCTCGAGCCCGTCATGACCGAGATCGAGCCCGATCTGGTGCTCGTTCCGGGCGACGTGAACTCGACGCTCGCCGCTGCGCTCGTCGCGTCCAAGCTCGGCATCCGCGTCGGCCACATCGAGGCCGGTCTGCGCTCGTTCGATCGCACGATGCCCGAGGAGATCAATCGGGTCCTCACCGACCAGATCTCAGATCTGCTGTTCATCCACTCGCCGGAGGCGCGCGACAACCTCGCCCGCGAAGGGCGTCCCGCCCGAGCGCGTGCACGCGGTGGGAAACACGATGATCGACACGCTGGTGGCGATGCGCGCGCGGATCGCCGAGCTCAGGCGGCGCAGCGCCGCTCGGCTCGACCCCGGCTCATACCTCGTCGTCACGCTGCACCGGCCGGCGTTGGTCGACGGGCCACTGCTCGCCGACGCGGTGCGCGGCCCTCGACGACGTCGCCGCGAGACATGCCGGTCGTGTTCCCGATCCACCCGCGGACCGAGGCCTCGATGCGAGCGTCAGGGGCTGTCCTTCACATCGCCGGGCTTGCGCATGCTCGAGCCGCTGGGATACGTCGAGTTCCTCAGCCTTGTGCAGGACTCGGCCGGTGTCCTGACGGACTCCGGTGGCATGCAGGAGGAGACGACGTATCTGGGAATCCCCTGCTTCACCCTGCGCGACAACACCGAGCGCCCGATCACCTGCGAGCTGGGGACGAATGTCCTGCTCGGCCTGGCTCCGGAGCGGATCAGGGAAGTGCCGGGCCTGATCGCGCGAGGCACGAGCGCCGGACGGCGAGGTGCCGCCTGGCTGGGACGGCGCGGCCGCCGAGCGACTGGTCGATGTCCTGCTCGAGACCGACTTCGGGCGCGACCCCGGAGCTGGTCGTCGTCGACCCGCTCCGTGACAGGCCCGCGCTCCGATCGTGACGCGTCTGCCACCTCGACCGTCTCGGGCCTCGCCGCGGAGGCCGCGAGCGGCGCCGGTGTGCTCCTGGCTCAGGCGGCGAGCCAGGATTGGCGGGGTCCGGACCCCTACGACGGACTGTATTTCCAGTGGCCGGCATGGCTGACCGGCGGGCGCGCGGCGGCGTCAGGCGATCGTTCAGGCCCACGCCCGGGCGCCATTCGACATTCGGCGGCTCTACCGGCGGACACACCCGCGGATCGCCAAGGCATTGGCGATGTTCGGCTCGGTCGGAATGCGGCTGGGCAGATCGGGGACCCGGAGGCCGTCGACGCTGGGCCTGGCGGCGCTGGAGTTGCTCGACGCCGATCACGCCGCCGGGCGACGCGGCCTGGGGTTACCCGTTCGATGTCCAGACGCGCTGGAGCTTCTATCCGGCCGGCAGCCCGAACGTCGTGGTCACGTCGTTTGCGGTCCAGGGCCTGCTCGAGGGCGCGGCGAGGTCTGACCAGGCGCACCTGCGCACCCGTGCGATAGCGGCGGCGCAATGGGTCCTCGACGAGCTGTGGGTCGAGCCCGGGGCTTCTTCGCGTATCACCCGACGGCCGACGTGAACATCCACAACGCCAACCTGCTCGGCGCGCTGTGCGTCCATCTGGGGCTCGGCGATGATCCGCCGGCCCGCGATCGTGCCCGCCGAGCGGTCGAGCGCACCCTCGCCGCCCAGGCTGCGGACGGCGGCTTTCCCTACGGCGAGGGCGCCGGCTCTCGAGTGGCGCGACTCGTTCCACACCGGCTTCGTCCTGCGCTGCCTGATGGAGATGGAGAGCAGTCGACCCGGCGGTGGCCGATGCAGTCCGGCGGGGCGCGGATGCCTACCTGCGCTTCTTTGATCGCGCTGGCCGGGCCAGACTCTGGGCCGACCGCGACTACCCGGAAGACGCCCATTCGGCAGGAACGGGCCTGTCCACGCTGGCGCTCCTCTGTCGCCGGGGCATCGTCGACCGGGAAATGCCTCACGCGCGTCGCCCAGCGCACGGTGACGGCGGGTCTCCGAGACGGTCACGCGGTCGCGCGCCGCTATCGGTGGGGCGCTGCGACGACCCAGTACCTCCGTTGGTGCGACGCGCACGTGGCCCTGGGTCTCGCGGACGCCGCGATGGCGCTCAGCGGCCCATGACCGGGCCCGGGGAGACGGCCCGCTCCGGCGCCCCCGGTCGCTACGCTCTAGACGAACCGGGAGGCTACGTCCGCGTTCGACGTCCGCGTGAGTCCACGAGCCCAGGGGCTGGCACCTCAACCAAGGTTCACTGGCCGCGTCGACGAATGACCTGGGATTTAGCGTGATCGAGAGCCCTACGAACACTGCGACTGGGACCGACGGCACGGTGCCGCCCCCGCTCCCAACGAGCGGCCCAGGGGCTCGGCTGCAGAGCCTGACGCGCCAGAGCGGCGCGCTCGCGGTCGGCGCCCTGGCGACGCAGGTGGCGCAGCTCATCCTGCTCGTGGTCCTCACCCGGCTCGTGGTCAAGCCCGAGTTGGGGGCCTATCAGCAGCTAAGCCTCCTCTATTCGATCGTGACGCCCCTGCTGGTCGCCGGGATTCCCGCAGCCCTCCTGTACTTCGTTCCTCGCACGAAGGCGCCTGGCGAGACCCGTCTCTGGGTCGGCGACGCGTACGTTCTGCTCGGCAGCATGGGCGCGGCGACCTCGGTCGCGATCCTTATCGGGCACTCGCTGATCGCCAAGGCCCTCGGGAACGCTGCGCTGTCTCCGGTACTCGCGGTCTACGCGCCGTTTCCGTTCCTGGCGTTCGTGGGCGCTGTGATGCCCGCCGCCCTCATCGCCGCCCGGCGCGCCACCGTCGCCGCGGTGCTCAACGCGCTGTCAGGCGTCCTCACACTGAGCTGCGTCGTCACAGCCGTTCTGATCAGACCTGACGCCCGGCACATGGCGGCGGGCCTCGTCGTCGCGCAGTTCGTTGCCACGCTGATCTCGAGCTTCGCGGTCTCTCGGACCGTCGGGATCTCAATCCGCCGGGAGCGCGTCGTCTCAGGTGCCCTGGCGCTGCTTCGCTACGGCTTTCCGCTGGCGCTCACCGGATTGGCCGGGATGTTCGCGTTCCAGTTCGATCGCCTCGTCGTCAGCCGGAATTTCTCGGCTGCGCTCTACGCCGTATACGCGATCGGGGCGGTGGAGCTGCCGCTGTCGGTCATTGTCCAGCAGGCTGTCAACGTGGTGCTCGTCCCCGCCATGACCCGGCACTACGCGGCCGGCGACATGCCCGGTCTGACCGCGCTGTGGAACGTGCCATCCGGCGCACCAGCCTGGTGCTGTTTCCGATGTTCGTGTTCTTCATGCTCACCGCCGCCAGAGACCGTCCGGATTCTCTACGGCGGCGCCTATCACGAGAGCGCCGTCGTATTTCGCATCTATTTGTGTCCTCGTGCCACTGCGGGTCGCCACCTACGGGATCATCACCCAGGCGATCGGAAGGACGCGCGTGAACCTTTACGGCATCATTCGTCCTCCTTGCCACTCAACGCGATCCTCGTGCTCGCACTGGTGGGCCCCCTCGGCCTTTCGGCCCTGCGGTAGCGACCGTACTGGCGACGTTCGCAATGGCCGGGTATTACCTGATCCGGCTTCGTGGCATCCTCGATCTGACCTTCGGAGCGCTGTTCCCCGCGCGTCTCGTCGTCGTCAACCTGCTGGTGAGCGCGATCGCGGCGGCGCCCCTCGGGCTCTTCCTCGTACTCGGGCTCCACGGATTCCTCCAACTCGTCGTCGGGGCCATCGTCTATGTCCCGTGCTACCTGGCGCTGCTCTTGCTCGGCAAGCGCCTTGATCAGACCGAGATCGACTTCGGCCGGCGGGTCCTGCACTCTCTGATGCGCCCCATTGCTCCGACACCCGCGGACGCGCCCAACACATGGCTCGACATGAGCGTCGCACCCCGGCGACACGTACTCGTCATCCACTACCATTTTCCCCCGTCTCGGGGGAGCCGGCGTGCAGCGTGTCCTGAAGTTCGTCAAGTACCTCCCGGAGTTCGGCTGGGATGTCACCGTGCTGACGTCGAGTTCGCGTGCCTACCGGGTGATGGACGAGAGCCTGCTCGCCGATGTTCCGCCAGAGGTCCGCGTGGTCCGCGCCGCCCGAGCTCCCGACTATCGAGCTGAGGCGAAGGCTGCTGAATCCGGCCCATCGACTGCGGATTCCCGGCCTCGATCGACTACGTCGGGTGGCCCGACGACACTGCGGGATGGCTCCCGTTCGCGACCGCAACGGGCTTCGGCTTGGGCGGCGACTGCAGCCAGACGCTCGTGTTTAGTAGTGCCTATCCGTACAGCGCGCACCTCGCGCACGGACGGTCAGCCGCGCCTGCCGACTTCCCTGGGTGGCTGACTTTCGGGACGCCTGGACGCATAACCCGCACACCGACCCTCGCCGCCTCGTGACCCGGCTCAATCGCCGGGCCGAGCAGCGACTCGTCGGGCGGCCGATCGCGTCACGGTGGTCGACGAGCATCTCGCGCTGGAGGGTCTGGATGCCGATGACCCGCGGCGCGTCGTCATCCACAATGGGGTCGACGAGGCGGACTTCGACCTCGACGCCGAGGTGGAGCCGCCGGTGTCCGACAGGTTTGCCTTGACCTACGTCGGCTCGCTCTACGGATCGCGAGACGCCGCCCCGGTCTTCGCCGCGATCAGCCGGCTGATAGAACAGCGGGCCATCGACCGAGACCGATTCGAGGTCCGCCTGGTGGGCAACGTCTGGATGGCGGGGATGACCGGTGCGCACCGACGGATCCCGGTGCGGACGGTCGGCTACGTCGACCACCGCCGGGCTGTGAGCGAGATGCACGGGCGACCGCGCTGCTGTTCTACCCGCCCCTCGAGTATCCGGGACCGTCGGGCAAGATCTTCGAGTACCTGCTTTCCGGCCGCCCGATCCTGTGCGTGGCTGGGCGCGAGAACCTGGCGTATCGGCTGGTCGAGGAGCTCGGCGCGGGCGTGGTCGCCTCACCCGACGATCCCGAGTCGATCGATCGTGCGCTCCTCGAACTCTATGACCGCTGGCGTGACGGCAGCTGCGGGTCGATCCCGAGTGCGCGAGCGTGCCCTCGCACGCTTCTCCCGTCGGGTTCTGACCGGAGAGCTCGCGCACGTGCTGGACGACGCCGATGCAGGAGAGCTCGGCTCAGGCGGTCGGCGCGCTAATCAGCAACGTCCGACCATGGCTGAGCCGGCAGACCTTCCCGTCGCTACCGCGCCCGCGCGGCACGTACAGATCCTGTGGGAGGTCGTCCATGGCCTCTTGAGGCCCGTGCCGGGTGTCGCTCGGCATCCGCCTGCGCCGGCTGCTGTACCGGCCGTTCTTCGCCGAACTCGGGAGCAGCGTGGCCATTGCGGACGGCGTGCACATTCGTGCACCGTGGGGAATTCGCCTCGCCCAGCAGGTCAGCATCAACTTCGGCGTGTCGCTGGACGGTCTCGGAGGACTCACCTGCGGCGAGCGCGTCCTCCTCGGTCCATACTCGGTCCTCCAGTCGACCGAACATGTACCCCCCGGCCGCGGGCAACAATTACGGTGGTCGCTTTGCATCAGTGACGATCGGTTCGTGGGCTGTTGTTACGAGTCATGTGGTCGTGACCGCGGGAACCACCATTGGGGAAGCCGCTCTTGTCGCCGCGGGTGCCGTCGTTACTCACGACGTGGGGCCAGGCGAAATCGTGGCAGGCGTTCCCGCCCGGCCGATCAGGCTGTCCTCATCCCCGGATTGCGATCTCCGCGATGGCGAGCAGACATAGATCTCCTCGCCACTTCGGCGTGCCACTTCGTCGAGACCCATACGATGGCGGTCCGGGGGATCAAAGGCCGTCGCATAGTTCACACGCCGTACGCTCTCGAAGCCCTGTTCGAGCCGGTCGCTGATGTCGCGCGCGTAAATCCGGACATGATCATGCTGCCCATATTCGCGCGCGCGGTCGGCCGGGGTGGGCGCATCGGTTTCGTATGTCGTCTCGAGATCCGGATCCGTGGGGACCTGAATCAGCGCGATGCCGTTTTCATTGAGGACTCGGGCTATCTCGAGCGCCACCGTTACATCTTCGGGAACGTGTTCCAGGACATGTGAGCAGATGACGGCGTCAAAGCTGTCGTCGGGAAACGGGAGGTCGCGGGCATCAGCCTGAACCTGCACGTCTGGGCCAGGCTCAAGATCGACAGTGACATAGTCCAGCGTCGGCACCGCGCTGAAGACACGATGCAGTCCAGGTTCTGGCGCCAAGTGAAGGACTCGCGCCGGTCTCACAAGCAGATCTGTCTCGAGTTGGAGATACAGCATCATCAACCGGTGACGTGCGAAGGATCGGCACCCCACGCACATCAGGTTGTTTCCCCGGCGCATGAAACGACCGAAGTGCCTACGACAAATCGGGCAATGATGTCGCGTGCCACGGTTGATGGTTCGGAGGCCGAGAAGCGCTGCGTCACGAGGAAGCGATCTGATGATGCACTCTATTCTAGGCGGCTGCGGCGCCGCAGTTCACGTGCGCTCCAAAGCACTCCGGCCCAGAGCCAGAAGGACTCGTTCTGGAACACCGTCGGCGGCACGGAGTTGGCCACCAGCAGGTAGCACACCGCGAGGGCCAGGAACGCCATCCGCCACGGCTCGAGCTCCGGCGGCGCCCGCGTGGCAGAGCGCGCCGAACGCGCCCATCAGCAGCCGGTCAGCCAGAGCGAGCAGGCCGATCAAGCCCAACTCGACCGCGTAGCTGAGGAAGTAGTTGTGGATGTCGATGTTGGTTGCGGTCAGGGGATAGTTCAGGCTCTGGCGGAAGTACGGTCCGCTGTCGGCCTGAAAACGATCCCAGCCGAATCCCAGCAGCGGGCGGGCCGAGATCATGTTGAGCGCGGCGACGGTCAGGTTCTGCCGGTCCCACACCGGCTCCTGCTGCGATGCGCGGGACTGGACCTTTGCCGACAGCCCGGGGACGAGCAGCAGCGCGAGCACGACGGCCACGGTGCCGCTGACGATCACCGGCAGCGCGATCGGCCTCAGGCGCGCGAAGGCGACCAGCGTGACCACGGTGGAGACGGCGGCGCCCGTCCACACCGAGCGCTCCAGGGTCAGCAGCGTGCCGGTGAAGCAGAGCAGAGCCACCAGGCATGCCGCCACTCGGGCGCCGCCTCGCCATCGAGCGGTCGCGACACACGCCGCCAGCGCGCACACATAGAGGCCGAAGCCGTTGGCGACGGCGTCGGCGAACGGTCCGCGACCACGTCCGAAGTGGATGCCGTAGCTGGGATCCATGATGTATCTCGGCCATACCAGCGCGTGCGGGCCGGCCATCTCGAACAGGACGGTGAGCCCGAGATATGCGCCGAGCACCACGAGCGCGGTGAGCAGCATCTGCCGCCGTCGCTCGGTCGTGTAGATGACCGGAGCGAGGTAGAAGATGAGGAACGGGAACAGTCCGTAGGCCTCGACGATCTTCAGCAGGGACGCACGCTGGGTCAAGGTGTGGGCGACGAGCGCGTTGCCGATCGCCCACAGCCCCGCGAGGGCGAGTACGTAGTGGACGGGCCGGAGCCGCGGGAGTGGCTCGCCCCGTCCGATCGCCGCCCGGACCATCACCATGACGATCGTCGTCGCGATGAGGATCCGGTCAGGGGCGAGGATGCCCGGGATCCCGAGCTGCTGCCAGTTGCCGGCAAACGGCGTCAACACCACCCCCGCGGTGAGGACCGCCGCGGGATCGACCGTCAGCGCCAGGTAGACGACCGCGGGCAGCAGCAGGACCAGGAGCGGGGCCGCGGCGAGCAGCGCTGTGCGTCTCGATGCTCAGCGCCATTGATGCCGCGGCGAGGCAGACGGCGGCCGCGATCACCGCCACCGGCGTCTGCAGCCAGCTGAGCCGACCGGCCATGACGACTCAGGCTGTGCGCGAGGATCGCGACGCGATCAGGCCGTGGCGCCCGCGATGCCAATGAGCGCGCCGCACAGCAGACCCAGGAGGATCGCGATCTGGGCGACCTGCTTGCGATCATCGGTCGCGGTCAGGGCCTGACTGGACGTGACCGTCTGCCGCGAGCCGAGCTGATTCTCGGCCTGCTGGTTGTACGCGGACTGCGCGCCGGTCAGCTGCGCCTGGGCGTCGGCGACGTCGGCGGTCGCCTGCTCGATCTGGTTCTGCAGGCGGGGACTGGGGGTGGTTGACGTCGTCGCCCAGCAACGAGGCCTGCTCGCGCCTGTCGAGCGGCCTGGCCCTTGAGATGTCCAAGATGATTCTGCGCCCGGTTGACCTGGATGGAGTAGTCGCGGATCTTGGCCAGCATCGCCGGTCCGTTCGATGACGCGCTGAGGAGGTTACGCGCGTACTGGTCGACCGACTTCAGGGCGGCATTCGCCGCTGTCTTGGCGACGGCGGGGCTCGAAGCGTTCGCGCTGATCGTCACGAATGGGCTGGTGGGCACCGGTGTGCCGCTGACGTGGGCCGCCGCCCACTCCGGCGTGGTGTGCAGCGCTCCGGCTACGGCGTTGGACACCTGGCTGCTCTGGACGACGCGGGCGAACGTGCTGGCCAACTCCTGGCCTGCCTCCAGCGAGCCCGCCAGGGACGCGGCGTTGGACGTGTTGACACTGATCGCCGACAGGCGCGCGGTGGCGGTGTAAACCGGCGGGCGCTTGAACGCGTACACCCCGCCGCATGCCGCGCCCAGTACCGCGGAGATCAGCACGACGTACCAGTAGCGCAGCACCGAGCGAAGCGTCGTGGTGCGCTCGAAGACGGTTTCGGGCATGTTGAACTGTTCAATCATGATGCGGGACGTCGAATGTGCGTGCGGCAGTGGCCGATGTCACGCGAAAAGGCGTCGCGATTCTCCATATTAGGCGGTATTGGATTTGAGCTCCGACTGGACTGCCTGAAGGTGGCTCCAAGGGAAGCTCTGGAGCAGCTCGCCAGGCGACTTTCCGCCGAAGAGACTTGTGTAGGGATTCGTCCCCAGGGGGGAAGGGTCCTCTGCGTAAAAGCCGATTGCGTGCAGAGTCTTGTCGCGAACGATGATGCCGTAGCGCTGGGCTGCTTGGGCCATGATCTCCACGACACGCGGGAGATGTAGTGCTTTGACGTCGAGTTTGGGGTCCAACCGGAACCTGGTGCCCTCCGGGATCGCCTGCGAGTCCGGCGACGTGCCATCGGTGCGCTGCGCGGGAAACGCGAACTGCGCCTTGCTTGCGTTCGGGATGGCGATGGCCAGAGCATGGTCGATGTGCCCGCTCTGGAGCTCTCCGATGGTCATGGTTCCGGCCACGACGGGCAGGCTGGTCGCGCTTGCTCCCCAGTCGGCCTGGGCTCCCGGCCACGCGTGAGAGGTGTAGTAACCCGGATTCGACGAGAGGTTGTGGATGGCTCCGCCCCAGCCGGCCTGCCACTGGTCGCCCGCCTTGCGCAGCTTCCAGAACTCCCACATTGAGTTGGTCGACGGCTGGATGAGCGTCAGATGCGCATCGGGACCGGCCGCCGGGTGGGCGTTGGCAGGCAACGGTACGCGCTCGAACGCCGTGCTCAGGGTCTTTCCGTAGGCCTGGGTGACGTCAAGGTGCACGGGGACGCACTTCTGATCAGCTCCGACCACGTACACGGGCGTGCTGTCGGTGTCGGTCTCGATCCACGGTCCGATGCCCTCCTTCATCTCGCTCCCGGCCTCCTGAGCGAGCTCTTGGGCAAGGGTTTGATCGCCCAGCGGCTCGTGCGCGACGTCTGGGCGATTCCACACCGAGCTGGGGGAGAAGAGGCCGGAGACCTGAGTCGGCTCCGAACCCGCCGCGTCCTTGCTGCCACACGACACGAGCTCGTGAGATGAGGCGGACGACGACGTCGTCACGGTCGACGATGTGCTGGCGGTGGCCGAGGACGTCGAGGTGGTGGTTGCCGGCGGAGGGGTCGAGCCACCGCAGGCGGCGAGCGCGGTCGTCAGCAGGGCGCCAACGATCGCGGTCAGGCAGGCCGTCCCGCGACCCAGCGGTCGTACCATGCGCTGACGCTGTAGAGGTTCCACAAGTGGTAGCTCCAGTCTCCACGTCCTGCTCGGTGGGCGGCGAACAGGCGAACGACCTGATCCATGTCAAGTAACCCACGCTCGCGCAGTGCGGACGATCGTACCGTCTGCTCGGCGAGCTTTCCAAACCTGCCTCGTAGCCACTCGGGCATCGGGGTGCCGAAGCCCTGCTTACGTCGGTCGAGGATCTCGTCAGGCAGTCTTCCCCGCATGGCACGTTTAAGAACGTACTTACCGTTTCCGTCCCGATGTTTCATCTGCGGCGGAAGCGCCACCACGAACTCAACGAGGCGATGGTCGAGAAATGGATCGCGACCCTCAACCGAACTGGCCATTGTGATCCTGTCCAGTCTCATCAATAGCAGCTCAGATAGGCGCTGCTTAAGTTCCACATAAGTCATCTTCTGAAAGAGGTCCGCCGAGGGATACTCATTTTCGGCCTCGCGCCACACCGCCTCAGGAATCCGTCGCGAGTCAGGCCGATGGGTGTCATTGCGCACAATGCGGTCTTTGAGCGGTCCGCGGAAGCAGAGCGCTCCACCCCAGTACGGAATCGGCGATGCTGCGGCGTCGTAGATCGCCTCCCCATGTCGGATGCCGCGTCCCGTCCTCTGCGTCAGCCACACGGCGGCGTTACCGATCGGCCGCTGTGCCCACGGGGGAACGCGCGCCTGGAAGGGGACGACGAAGCGGCGGTGATCGGCGTAACCCTTATAGCCGTGGAAGATCTCGTCGGCGCCCTCTCCCACCTGTACCACCGGGGTGCCGGTGTCGCGGGCCAGTTTGGTCACGAAATGCTGGGGGATAGCGGTCCAGTCCGCGGTCGGTTCGTCCTGGTGCTCGATGAGCTCGGGGATGTACCCGGCGAGGTCGGCGTCGCTGATGACGACCTCGTGGTGGTCGGTGCCGAACCGCTCGACGACCATACGAGCGTAGGCGAGCTCGTCGTAGCGGGGGTGGCCCTCGGGCGCGGTGGAGAACGTTCGTATCGGCTGTGACGACCTTTCGGCCATCAGCGCGACGTTGGTGGAGGAGTCCACGCCGCCGGAGAGGAACACCCCGAAGGGAACGTCGGACATCATCCGCTTCTCAATCGAGTTGGTCAGAAGCTCGCGCGTCCGGCTGACCATCTCCTCCTCGCCCATCGTCCGGACGGCGGCCGACGCCTCGGCGGACCAGGGCGACCAGTAACGCTCGCAACGGGTTTTGCCCGCAGCGTCCACCACCATGTACTCGGCCGCGCCCAGTTTGTGAATGCCCTTGAAGAGGGTGCGCGGCGGTGGGGCGAAGGCGAACGTCAGGTAGTCGTAGAAGGCGTCCTCGTCGAGCTCCGGGTGCACCTCGGGGTGGCGCAGGATCGCGCGGACCTCCGAGCCGAACACCACGCCGCCGGGCAGCAGGGCGTAGAGCAACGGTTTCACGCCGAGGCGGTCACGGGCGAGCAGTAGCTGACGACGACGCGCGTCCCAGATGGCAAACGCGAACATGCCGTCGAGACTGGCGACGCAGGCCGGGCCCTCCTCCTCATAGAGATGCAGGATCGTCTCGGTGTCAGACCGCGACCGGTAGGTGTGGCCCTTGGCCTCGAGCTCGGCGCGCAGCGCCTCGTGGTTGTAGACCTCGCCGTTGTAGGTGATCCACACCGAGCCATCTTCGTTGCACATCGGCTGGTGGCCGGCCGCCGACAGGTCGATGATCGAGAGCCGGCGGTGGCTGAGCGCGACCCGATGGGTGGGGTCGGCCCATGCCCCGTCGTCGTCGGGGCCGCGATGGCTCTGAGAGGCGGCCATGTCACGAACGATCGCCTCGCTGACGGCGAACGAGTCGACAAAGCCCAGGGTTCCGCTGATTCCGCACATGTCAGCAGCGCGCCAGGTGGGGCCGGCGCGGTCGCGACAAGCTCACGGCCAGCCGCGTTGCGCCGCGTACTCGACGGCGCCTTCGAACGCGTTCGCCATGCGGTCGTAGTTGAACTCTGCGGCGTCGGCCCGCGCCTGGCGCCCCATACGCGCCGCCGACTCGGGGTCGGCCAGCAGGCGGCGCATGGCGTCGCCGAGGCGGCCCGGGTTGCGCTCAGGGACGACATAGCCGTTGTGTCCGTCGCGGACCAATCCGCCGGCCGCGGCCCCGACTGCGTCGGTGGCGATCACGGGCAGACCGGCGTGCATGGCCTCGTTGACAACCAGACCCCAGGGCTCGTTCGTCTCCCTGGTGGTGACCGATGGCAACACGAGACAGGTGGCCCGCTCCAGTTCCGCGGGGAGGCCGTCCTGGGGCACGTGCCCGACGATGGTCACTTGCGAGTGGCCGTTGACTCGCTCGCGGATCTGCTGCTCCAGCGATCCGTTGCCGATCAGGCGTAGCTCGGCGTCGGGGTCGGCCACCCGGTCGAAGGCCGCCAGGAGGTCGTCGATACCCTTGCGCTCCTCGAACTGGCCGACGAAGAGCACGATCGGCCGACCGTTGCGCGCCGGTTGCAGCGTCTCGAAACGCGAGGCGTCCACCGCCTGCCCGGCCACGAAGATCTTCTCGCTGTCCACGCCGGGCACCTCCAACAGCACACGCTTGACGTGCTCACCGTAGACCACGATCGCCGGCACGTCGCGGTAGAGCGCCTCGGTGATGGGTCGGCTGAGACGGTGAAACGGGGTCTGCGGGTGAAACCACATTCCGGTCCACAGGACGAAGGGCACGCGCCGGAGGCGTGCGGCGCCGTAGAGCGAAGGCAGCATGAGCCGGCCGTTGAGGTTCTTGATGACCGCGTCGTAGCGGTCGGGACGCAGCCGCAGCGGAAGCGCCGGCACGAATGGCTCTCCGGCGACGCGGTAGCGCCGGAGCGCGATCCGTCGGAAGTCACCGTCCTCGACGGTGGGGAGCCGGCTGTTCCACCACTTGTCCCGGGCGTCGGAGAAGAAGTAGAAGTCCATCTCCATCCGGCGGGCGAGCTCTTCGAACAGCGGTCGGCGGTAGTGCGGACAGAAGTAGTCCACAAAGGCGACCCGTCTTCGCACGCGGCGCCAGTATAGCCGCGGCCTTTTGAGGCCCGAGGGCGTCAGCCGGTCTTGCGCAGCGACATCTTCAGCACCTCCAGCGAGCGCCAGGGGAAGTAGCGGAAGAACGTCGAGGGCCACATGCCGTCGAAGAGCGCGTGGGGATCTGGCACCCCGTGCAGCCGATCCGGCTTGCCGTTCGCGTCGCGCATCTCGCCGTAATACGGGTCAGACGCGGTCAGCGGCTTGGCACCGTATTGAGCCGGGTCCTCGGCGAAGAAGCCGATGTCGGCGTGGCTCTGGTCGCGGACGATGATGCCGTAGCGCTGCGCAGCGAGCGCCATCGTCTCGACGATCTTCGGCAGGTGCATCGCCGCGATGTTGAGGCGGGGGTCGAGGCGCAGGTGAGCTCCCTCGGGCAACTCGGCTGCCGAACCGGTGCCGTCAGAACGCTGCGCGGGCCAGGCCACGACGCCCGTACGTGGATACGGGATCGTGATGGCGAGCGCATGGTCGATCTGTCCCGAGCGGAGTTCGGCCAGGGTCATCGTGCCGGCCACCAGCGGCAGGCTGGTGGCACTCGCGCCCCACACCGACAGCGCGCCGCCCCAGGACAGAGATGAGTAGTAGCCGGGACTGGTGGACACGTCGTCGATCGCGCCGCCCCAACGGGCGTGCCAGGCGCCCTGCACATAGCGGAGGTCCCAGTACTCCCACAACCGGTTCGTGGACGGCTGATAGATGGTGATCTGACTGTCGCTGCCCGCCGCGGGGCGTGCCCGCGCGGGGATCGGGACCTGGTTGGACGCGCCCTGCAGCGAGTTGACCCACGAGGTCGTCTGATCGGTGTCGATCGCGACGCGGACGGGGCGCTGAAACCGCCCGACCACGTAGATCGGTGTCGTATAGCTGAAGGTCTGAACGAACGGCCCGGTACCCGCGCGGCCCTCCGTCTCCGCTTCGGCGGCGAAATGCGCGGCGAGCCTCCGGGACGCGGGATCGAGGGGGGCGTGGGCCGGCAGTTGGCGATTCCAGACGCTGTTGGGCGCGAACAGACGGCCGACGATGGGCCGCCCAGGAACGGACGCGATCTGGGCGGACGCCATCGACGCGGTGGGGCCCGGACCTGCCGACAGGGGCGAGGCGCACGCGGACGCGGGGCCACACAGCGCGACCAGGCAGACGTACGCGACCGTCGCGGCGCGGCGGTGGTGTGCCCGCACGGCGGGCAGGCGAAGTGTCGGCAATGACTTGCGCATGGCGCTCCCCTGAAAGGTCATCGACTCTTCGCGTACCCGACCTGATTCAGGTGTCACGGCACCCGGACGGTTGTACGAGACAGCCTCTCACGGTCCCTGCCGTTCCCGAAGGGTTATCTCTGTCAGCGTTCGGACGCGCTCCTGCCGCGCCAGACGGCGTGACCGGCTCGAGCGTCAGCTTGTCGCGGGGGCGGGCGTCTGCCCATCCAGCCATTGAGCAAGCGTGGACTCGAGCCTGTCCGCGCACGCACCGATCTCAAACTGCTCGGAGACCCGCGCGCGTCCTGACTCTCCCATCGCCGCCCACCGCTCACGCCGCGCGGCCAGGGCTTCGATCGCCTCGGCCAGCGCGTCCGGCCTGCCCGGGGTGAAGAGTAATCCGCTCGTGCCGTCCTGCACAAGCTCGGGAATGCCCATAAGACGCGGGGCGATCACCGGCATGCGCATGGCCATCGCCTCCATGAGCACGACCGGGATCCCTTCCCCCAGGCTCGACAGGCAGAAGGCGTCCGCGCGCGCGTAGTCATCACGGATCTCGTCCTGGCCGACGCGGCCCAAGAAGCGCACCTGTCCGGAGAGCTCCAGCCGCTCCGCCTGCGCCCGGAGCGCCTCGAGCTCCGAGCCGTCCCCGACGACGGTGAGGCTCACGCGCGGCCCCCGGACCATGGCGAGCGCGTCGAGCAGCAATGTGTGACCCTTCTCACGCTCCAGCCGCCCGACGGTGATCAGCCGCAGCTCGTCATCGCCTCGTGGCTCTGGCGTGCCGTCGTACTCCGTCAGGTCCAGCCCGCAGTGGACGACCTGGATCTTGGACCAGTGCTCCTGAGCCACCAGCACCATGAGCTGACTACGGCCGAAGTCGCTGGACACGGTCACAAACCGGGCGGAGCGGACCTTGGCGCCCAAGCTGGCGCGCGGGATCTGGAGCATGTCGGTGCCGTGCGCGGCGAGGCTCCAAGTCCAGTCCTCGCCGCCGAGCCGCGCGGCCAGCATGGCGGCGTCGGCGGCCGGGCCTGCGAATACGCCGTGGATGTGACGCGCTGCAGACCGCCGGGCGTGCCACCACGCGACCACCGCCTCGCAGAAGTACAGGAGCCCCCGCGCCTTCACCGCGGGTTCCAGCGGTCCGGCCCGCAGTGCTGCTGCCAGCGTCGAGACATAGGCGCGGGGCCGGGTCCGCAGCGCCTGCCAGTGCGCCGACAGGTGATCGCGCATGCGCGGCGGTGACAGGAAGTAGGTGGTGTCATAGGCCTCGCGGTCGGCCTTGGCGAGCACGTCGTCGGGAGGCGGGCGGTGGATCGACATTGTCGACACCGGGCGGCCGAGGCGCCGCAGCGCCTGGACCTCGCGCAGCACGAAGGTGGGGGAGACCGCCGGGTACCACGGGACGAGGTAGACGATCCCGCGTCGCTCACGGTCATCGCGGCGGTTCAGTTGCATCGACGAGCCCCCTGCGACGTGGGTTTGCACCGGGCGCGCGTCATGCTAGCTGTTCAGATTTGCACCCAATCCGCGAGACGCGGTCCCGGGTGTCTACGATCAGTCAAGCCTGGGCCCCGTTCAACTGGTGGTCTCAGGCCACCTCTAACTGTGTGCGGGATCATCGGACAAGTTCGGCGCGACGGCCGCTCGGTCAGCCGCGCCACCATGGAGAGCATGTGCGCCGCCCTCGAGCATCGCGGACCGGATGCGCGCGGCGTTCACGTGGAGGCCCAGGTCGGCCTCGGCATCCAGCGGCTGCGTGTCATTGACCTCGAGAGCGGCGACCAGCCCATCTACAGCGAGGACGGCTCGGTCGTCGTGGTCCTCAATGGCGAGATCTACAACTTCCGCGAACTGAGGCGCGACCTGATCCGTCGCGGCCATCGCTTCGCGACGCAGGGCGACACCGAGGTGATCGCCCATCTCTACGAGGAGATGGGTCCTGGGTGTGTCGAGGCGTTGCACGGCATGTTCGCGTTCGCGCTGTGGGATCAGAACGAGCGTCGCCTGCTCCTCGCCCGTGACCGCGTGGGGAAGAAACCCCTCTACTACGCCGACCGTCCGGAGGCGCTCAGCTTCGCCTCGGAGCTGACCGCGCTGATGGAGGATCCCGAGGTCCCGCGTGACCCCGATCCGGCCGCGCTGGACGCCTACCTGGCCTATCGCTGGGTGCCCGCCCCGGCGTCGGCGTTTGCCGCCGCGCGCAAGCTGTGCGCTGCCAGCTACATGGTGCTTGACGAGACCGGTGTACGCGTGGAGCGCTACTGGCGGCTGGACTTCTCGGCCAAGCGGCGGTTTGCGAGCGCCGCCGAACGCAACGAGGAGATCCGCAGCCACATCCGGCGCGCCGTGGGCCGGCGGATGATCGCCGACGTTCCGCTTGGGGCGTTCCTGTCGGGCGGCGTCGACTCGGCCACCGTCGTCGCCGCCATGGCCGAGCAGTCAACCGAGCCGGTGCGGACGTTCTCGATCGGCTTCACCCACGACGAGTACAACGAACTGCCGCAGGCTCGGCTCGTGGCCGAGCGGTTTGGCACGGAGCATCACGAGTACGTGGTAGAGCCCGACGCGGTGGAGATCCTGCCGCGGATCGTCCGACACTACGGCGAGCCGTTCGCCGACCCCTCGGCGATCCCCAGTTTCTACGTGGCCGAGATGGCCCGCCGTGAGGTGACGGTCGCTCTGAATGGCGACGGCGGCGACGAGACGTTCGCGGGGTACAGCCGCTACCTGGCGAACCTGCTCCTCGCGCGCGCCGACCACGTGCCCGCCGCAGCGCGTCGGCTACTCCAACGCTCTGTCGCGCTGTTGCCCTCGAGCGGCCGGATCGAGAGCCCGGTCAACCGCCTGCGTCGGGCCCTGTCGGTGCTGGGCGTCGGCCCCGACGAGCGGTACGCCGCCTACATGACCCAGCTCAATGGGCTGGACCGTGATCAGCTCTACACGCAGGAGTACCGCCGGACCCTGTCCGAAGCCGCGGTGCTGGAGGTGATCCGGGCGCCGTGGCGGGAATCCACGGCAACGAACATCGTGGATCGAATGCTCGACGTCGACACGCGGACCTACCTCACCGACGACCTGTTGGCCAAGATCGACATCGCCACCATGGCCCACTCGCTCGAGGGCCGCTCTCCGCTCCTGGACCACGAGTTCATGGAGTTCGCGGCCTCGCTCGAGCCCACCGACAAGCTCAACGGACGCTCCCACAAGTTCGCGCTCAAGGAGGCCGTACGCGGCTGGGTGCCCGATGAGATCCTCGACGCCCCCAAGCGCGGGTTCCGGCTGCCGATCCACGAGTGGCTGCGGGGCGATCTGCGTAACTACGCGCGCGATGTGCTGCTCGACCCGGCGGCCATCCAGCGGGGCCACTTCAACCGCGCCTACGTCGAGCGGCTGCTCGACGAGCACGCCCAGCGACACGCCGATCACTCCCAGGGCATCTGGACGCTGCTCATGTACGAGCTGTGGCACGATCACGTCAGGGGGGGCGCCGCGCGCGATCTCACGCGGACGTCCTGATCACACGGCAAGGGACACCAGATGAGGACAGCGACACCGCCCGGGCGAGCCGGGCGCACAGGCACGCCGGAGGCAGGGACACTCACCCGCGCCCGCGTGCTGGGTTGTCGGATCGATCGGATGGACATGAGCCAGACCCTCGCGCGCTGCGAAGAGTTCATCGCGCGCCGCGAGTTCGCCCAGCACGTGGCGATCAACGCCGCAAAGCTCGTCGCGATGCAGCGTGATCCGGAGCTCCGCCAGATCGTCGAGCGGTGCGAGCTGGTCTCCGCCGACGGCCAGGCGGTGGTGTGGGCCTCGCGACTCCTGGGCGACCCGCTACCCGAACGCGTGGCCGGGATCGACCTCATGCAGGAGCTCTTCGCTCTCGCCGAGCGCCGCGGCTTTCGGGTGTTCATCCTCGGAGCCGAAGCCGCAGTGCTCGAGCAGGCCCGCGCCAAGATCGTGGCGCGCCATCCTCAGCTCCAGCTTGTGGGGACCCGGGACGGCTACTTCACCGAGGAGGAGGGGCCGGCGGTCGCCGAGGAGGTGCGCCACGCGCGCCCCGACATCCTGTTCGTGGCCATCTCCTCACCGCGTAAGGAGTACTGGCTGGGGCACTACGGGCGCGCTATCGACGTCCCCTTCGTGATGGGTGTCGGCGGCGCGATCGATGTCGTTGCCGGGGTCACCCGCCGCGCTCCGGGGCCGCTCCAGCACTTGGGGCTCGAGTGGGCGTACCGCCTGGCCCAGGAGCCACGTCGCCTCTGGCGCCGATACGCGGTCACCAACCTCCGGTTTGGATTGCTTCTGGCCGGGGCGCTGGCCCGCCGGCTACGGCGTGGGGACCGGCCGTAGCGGCGCTCCGTCCTCCCTCAGTGCAGCTCGCAACAGCTCAGCCAGGTCGCCGGCGAGCTTGGCCCGTGAGAACCGCTTGATCGCCTCCCGGCGAACGTCCTCGAGCGAT
Source organism: uncultured Solirubrobacteraceae bacterium (assembly GCA_963737335.1). Lineage (GTDB taxonomy): Bacteria > Actinomycetota > Thermoleophilia > Solirubrobacterales > Solirubrobacteraceae > Palsa-465. Next base: position 541,067 of record CAVTSK010000023.1, on the reverse strand, counting down.
GCCAGTCCACCATGTTCCCAGCGGGTGATCAGTCGCATGAGCGCTGCCTCGACGCTCGCCGGGTCGCGGACATCCGCGCACTCGCCGGCTCCGAGGTCCTCCACGAGACGGTAGGCCGCGTTGTTGGGGTTAGCCACGCACAACACCGGGCGACCCGAAGTTAGGTACTCGTAGATCTTCCCCGAGGCGCCCGGCACGTGCGCGGGTGCATGAAAGATGAGCGCCGTCGAGCTGAGTATCTCAGCCACAGCGGTGTGATGATCGACGAAGCCGGTGAACGTGAGGGGGACGGGGACGTCATCGGCTGAGGCACTCACGGCGTTGCCCACAACGCGGATCTCGAACCGCGCTGGGTCGATCGTCCCTTTTGCCACGAGCGCCCGCACCGCGTCGAACACAGGCCCGGCATTCCGCTCTCCGTAGAGCGTGCCGACGTAGGAGAGGCGGAAACGGTCCAGCGGCACCGTAGAGGTGCCGAGGTCCGTCGCGATGTCGTCGAGGTCCACTCCGTTGGGAATGAGCCTACGGCGCCGATCCTCGCGCCCGAGCCCGAACAGGTCGATGCTGTCGCAGGCGACGGTCGTATACCGGGCCTGCTGCACAACCCGGCGTTCCAGGGCTGCGTATACGCGATTGGGCGGGTGGTAGTGGGTGTAGATGGGATCCGGGTCATAGGTGAGCGCGTCGCGGAAATCGGCGACCCAGGGCAGGCCGGTGAGACGGTGAACGATCAGGGCGGCGAGGTGTGAGGTCGCCGGTAGCGACGTGCTGTAGAGGACCGACGGCCGGTGCTGGCGGATCAATCGGAGCGCGCGCCAGACCGCGGCGGGTATCCAACCTACGAGCGGATCGGGCCACAGCGCACCCCTGACCAGCCGGCTGGTGACCCCGACGCGGCGCAGGAGGCCGTCGACCTTGCCCTGCACGTAGTCGAAGGGAATCGTCGGAGCCTCGACCACCAAGGCGCTCGGCGGAATCTCGCGGAGCAGCGCCTCGTCGGCGACCTGCGTGGACCAACGTGGCTGTCCCGTGATCACCAGCGGCTCGAAACCATGGTCGGGTAGGTACTTGACGTACTTGAGCGTCCGCTGCACGCCGCTGCCGCCGAGGGGCGGGAAGTAGTAGGCGAACATGAGGACCTTGTGACGTGGCGGTGCCTCATCTGTCGCGCCGCTGTACTCGGCCGGCCGGAGGTCGGCGCCGTGCAGAGTCATCCCGGGCGCTCCCATGGGACGGACGTCCCGGCGAGGACGTCCCGTGCCACGACCGTGTCACTGCCCGTGAGGCGGAGGAGCGCCGCTCGGAGCTTGGTGGTCGCCACGACCACGCCCTGAGGACGGCGCAGCAGAGCAGCGACCGACGCCTTGAAGGTCAGCGAGGACAGATCATGGACGGGGCGGTCTCGGAGCACGTCCAGAACGGCTCGACGCTCGTCCCCGTCGGGGACCGCAACGGCGACCGACGGCCCGCCGTCGCGCTCCAATCGCGATGTGCGCCGGCGCACGCGGAACCTCAACCACAGCTGCGAGACCAGACCGATCGGGCGTTGCGGGTTGGCGATGAGGCCGGGCACGCACCTCGTCGCCGCCCCCCAGCGCCTTTCGGCCATCGCGGCCCGAAGGGCGTCCCAGACGAGCGTCGCCTCCCAGCGCTCGAGCATGTGCGGCGAGCCGCCGGTTCGCGCAAGGTGGGCCTTGACCACTTCTCGGTGCTCGGCGAGCATCCGCTCCTTGGCCAGTGATATCTGCTGCTCGTGAACGTGGTATCGCACGGTGACGCGTCGCGAGCAGATGCCGGTATATCGCTCGAGCGACCGGACCCAGAGATCGAAGTCCTGCACACCCCACCACTCACCGAAGCCGCCGACGGCCAGCGCGACATCTCGTCTCAGCATCGAGCCGCTGGTGGTGAAGAAGTTAAGAGTCGATATCAGACGATCCGGTGAACGGAATTCCATCGGCGTCCGGGTGACGGGTCCGGAGAAACGATCCCCGATGCCATCGCTGGTGCAGTAGTAGGCCGCACCCCCGACGAGCGCATGGTCGCCCTTGATCTCCCAGAGGTGGGCGAGGTGATGTGGCAGCCATTCGTCGTCGGAGTCAAGAAACGCGAGCCACTCGCAGTCGGCGGCGGCGATGGCCGTGTTGCGCGCTGCCGAGGCGCCCCGGTTCTCGGTGTGGCGGATGACGCGAGCCCCGAGCGAGGCCGCCACGCCGGCGGTGTCGTCAGTGGAGTGGTCATCGACGACGATCACCTCCTTGGGTCCGCGCGGGTGCTGAGCCCACACACTGGCCAGGCACCGAGGAAGCTGGTGAGCGCGGTTGTGAGCGGGTATGACCACGCAGACGGGCAATTGCGACCGTTCTCCCTTGGGTGGATCCGAGCTCGGCATCTGACCCGAGACGATCTCAAACCCCGCTGAAGCTCTCTCGGTCACCAAATGGAAAATTGGGGTACAGATCAAGGCCGCGCCACACCGTCGCACGGCCGCCTCCATCGCCCGGGTGGCGAGGATAGCGCAGCGCAGGGCGTGCGCTCGCGGGCGACTGGCTGGGGGCGGGGGCGAGCGAGATGATGCAGCCGATGAGACGGAACGACCGCCCCGAGCGTCGCCTGATCCAATTGCTATCCGGTGCCTCCGCTGGACGGGAAGCCACCGTGGTGGAAGTCCAGGCTCTGATCGGCGAGATCGATGTGACGGCGTTTGTGGCGTTGCTGAAGCGCCTGAACATGCTCGTCCTGATCGGTGGCCGGCTGCTCGCCTTCGGTCTCCGCGATATGGCCGAGCTCGAGCGCGAGTTCGAGTCACACAGCGCTCGCGCCCATGGGTGGGGGGTGATCACCGAATTCACTGCGCTGGACGTGCTTGACCGGCTGCGGGCCGCGGGGATCCGGGCCATGCCACTCAAAGGCAGCACCCTCGCCCGCCGGCTCTATCGAGATGTCGCGTCGCGCACCTCGGTCGACATCGACATCCTGGTGGGTCCCGAGGATTTGGCGGGCGCCGTCGCCGCCGTGGAGGGTCTGGGTTGGCGCTGGGCGCCCGACGTGTCGAGGGCTGGGCGCCTGCCCCTTCTCCACGAGACGCTGGTGCATCCCTCGCTGCCGCGTATCGAGCTGCACTGGCGGGTGCATTGGTATGAGCGCCGGTTCGCCGCCGATGCGCTTGCGAGGGCGACCCAGCCCGCGGTGGACGCGCCGCTTGAGATGCAACCGCTCGACGGGCTCATCGCGCTGATGCTCTTCTACGCGCGCGATGGTTTCGCCGGGCTCCGTTTCCCGGCCGACGCGGCTGCGTGGTGGGACCTGAAGTGCGCCGGCTCAGTCGGCCCCGCGGCCGGCGATCTGGTTGCTGAGCTCTATCCGCGGCTCGTGGCGCCCGTCTCGGTCGCCTCCAACCTGCTGGTGGGGCTCGTCGGCGTTCCGCCCGAGGCCGCCCCAGTGGGGCCGTTTCGGTGGCGTGTGGCCGCGGGTCTGGCGAGCCCGTTCTTGGAAGGTGGCCGCCAGCAGGCGGAAGCCAACGCCAGTCTCATCGATCTTCTGCTGGCGCCGCCGAGCGGGGCGGGTGACGCCTTGCGCCGGGTGATGCGCAACGCTCCTGTCGACGGGTCCCAGGCGGTGGCACGCGCCTCTCCGCCGCGGCGGGCGTCGCTCAGTCATGTCGTGCGGGTCGCGCGCCGGTGGGCCCTCGCCTTGATGCCCGCCATCATGCGGGGCTACGACCTCGGGCGACGGTCCGGCAGATACCGCGGCGGCCGTCGCGTCAGCCGTTGAAGCTGGACCGCAGCGCCGCCAACCGTGCGTCCCACTCTCCGCCGACCTCGGCGATCCAGGTCACGGCATCGGACAGCGGCTCTGGCGTTACCCGATAGCGCACGTCGCGTCCCTCGCGGTCGCGTTCAAGCAGGCCGGCCTGGGCGAGCGTATTGAGGTGCTTCACCACCGCCTGGCGCGAGATGGGGAGATCGTCCGCGAGTTCCGTGGCCGTGGCCGGATGGGCGGCGATCGCGGAGAGCAGGCGGCGTCGTGTCGGATCCGCCAGGGCGCTGAACACTGCGCCCGATGTATCGGCGGGCATCGTCAGGCCGCGATCAGTGCAGGCCCGTAGGTCGTGCCACCGTGGCCCGGTAGCGGGGTGCCCATCAGGTCCAGGACGTCCAGCGGGCGCGACTCGACCACCCGCAGAAGAGTGCGCTCCGTCGCAACGGAGGTCACGGTCAGTTCGACGCGGGAGGCGGGCTCGTCGTCGAGCGCCCACCAGAAGGCCAGGCGACCCGATCCGTGATCATCAGGCGGGGATATCTCCTCGACCCAGCCCGACCGTGTCTCGGTCCCGATCTGGAAGTGTGCCTCTCCGCCCGGGCGGGGATCCATGCGGATCTCGTCGGCAAGCCACATCGTCAACCAGTCCGGGTCAGTGACGGCCTGCCATGCGAGCTCGAGTGTGGTGGGTAGCTCGACCCGCCGTTCGATCCTGTCGCTCATATTGTCGTTCCTCGGGTACCGGGCAGCGGGTGAGTCAGGCCGACCCTCGCCGCATCTCGCAACTGATCGGTTGCACAGTAGCAGGCCCCCCGAGCGGGCCGGAACGGCGCGACCGAAACCGGTGGCTGTCAGAGGCGAAGCGCTGCCGGAGCGCGCATGCCCCGGGTGGTGCCGCGGAGGTCGACGAAGAGTTGGCTGGCGTCGACCAGGGCCTGGTGGTCGACCCCTGGATGGGCGGTCACCAGGACGACGGCATCGGCGGTGGCGGCACCCTCGAGACCGGAGCTCTGCAGCCCCAGCTCGGGCAGGGCGGGGACGTACGGATCGTGGTAGGAGAGGACGGCGCCGCGCTCGGCGAGGAGCTCCATGATCCTGAGTGCGGGGGATTCGCGGATATCGCCCACGCCTCCCTTGTAGCTGGCGCCCAGGATGAGCAGACGCGACCCCTTGACCGGTTTTTCGTTGTCGTTGAGGGCACGCTCGATGCGTTCCACGCAGTAGTAGGGCATCTGCTGGTTGACCTTCCCGGCGAGCTCGATGAACTCCGTGGACATGTGGAACTCTCGGGCGCGCCAGGTCAGGTAGAACGGATCGACGGGCAGGCAGTGGCCGCCCATGCCCGGGCCGGGCTCGAAGCGCATGAAGCCGTACGGCTTGGTGGAGGCGGCGTCGATGACCTCCCAGATGTCGATGCCCATCCGGTCGGCGAGAATGGCGAGCTCGTTGACCAGCGCAATGTTGACCGAGCGGAAGATGTTCTCCAGCAGCTTGGACATCTCCGCCGTCTCCGGCGACGTGACCCGGACCACGTGATCGCAGACCGTCTTGTAGAGGGCGATGGCCCGATCGGTGCACGCGTCGGTGATGCCTCCGACGATCTTCGGGGTCGTCCGGAGGGTGTAGTCGGTTCGGCCCGGGTCGACGCGCTCGGGGGAGAAGGCGAGGTTGATGTCCTCTCCGACGACCAACCCGTGCGCCTCGAGCAACGGCAGCACCTGCTCGCGCGTGGTCCCGGGATACGTCGTGGACTCGAGGACGATGAGCTGGCCTTGCTGCAGGATGTCCGCGGTCGCGCGCGTCGCCGCCAGCAGAGGACCGAGGTCCGGCTCGCGGTTATGGGTCAGGGGGGTGGGGACGCAGATGAGGATCGCATCGGTGCGCGCCAACGGCGCAAAATGCCTCTGCGCGTCGATCTGATCGGCCACTGCGGCCAGACGCTCCGAGCTGATGTCCTCTATGTAGGACTGACCGGCGCGGATCGCCGCCACCTTGGCGTCGTCCACGTCGACCGCGACGACGTGCTCGCCTGCCTCGGCGAACCCGACCGCGAGAGGCAGACCGACGTAGCCCAGTCCAATGATTCCGATAGCCATGCGCAGACACGGTAGCGAGCCGAGCCTGGGAAGGCCTGACACCCCGACAATGCACAGCATTGGGTGGAGATAGTCGTCTGCTCGCTGACGAGCCCGCGGAGGCCCGGTGCCCACGGCGTTATCGTCCCCCTCCGTCGCACGGCTGGGCGGGGGCGGGTGGACACGCTGTTGAGTGAGATGTGACACAACCGGAGGGAGCCGAGGTGAACGAAGCACAGGTGCAGGCGTTCTGGGGCGCTCATCCCTGCGGGGAGCAGTTCGTGCCCGGCGCGGACAACGTCGGCTACGAGCGGTTCTTCACCGAATACGACCGCTTTCGGTACACCCGTGAGGCGCACATCCCGCGCTGTCTGGACGAGGTGGCGTTCGACGGGCGCAAGGTGCTGGAGATCGGGCTGGGCCTCGGGGCCGACGCTGAGCAGATTATTCGGCGCGGGGGGCGGTGGAGCGGCATCGATCTCACAGCCGAGTCGGTCGATCGCGTGAGGACGCGGATGGAGCTGCGCGACCTGCCCTACGACGAGATCAGGCAGGGCAGCGTGCTCCAGCTCCCGTTCGCGGATGACAGCTTCGACGTCGTCTTCAGCCACGGCGTCCTGCACCACGTGCCCGACATCGTCCAGGCCCAAAGCGAGATGGCCCGCGTCTTGCGGCCGAGCGGCGAGGCGGTGATCATGCTCTACGCCCGGTACTCACTCAACTACCTTCTAAGCGTCGCCGTCCTGCGGAGACTTGGCCTGATCGCGACGTACGGCCTCGACCGCGCCGGGGTTCATGTGGGCGGCATCTACGGCCGCCACGTGGAGAATGCCCGCCGGGCCGGACTGGGCGGCTACCTCCGGATGAGTACGTTCGTCCACCGCAACACCGACGGGCCCGATAACCCGTACAGCAAGGTGTACGGGCTCGCAGACGTTCGCCGGGACTTTCCGTCCTTCCAGGTCATCCGCGCGCACAAGGAGTTCATGCACGCGCCGCCCCTGCCCGTGGCCCGGCTGGGACTCGAACACTTGGGTGGGTGGCATCTGTGGGTCCACCTGCGCCCGGCGCCCGGCGCCGGCGGTTCGCGCGGCCCGCAGCCGCACATGCGCCGCCGTCGCGCGCGGAGCGTGAGCTCGGCGCGGTCCTGAGCCGCAACTGTCGCCCATGTGCGCCTGCTCCCTGCTGTGGCGCCGGCCGAAGTTGCACCCCAGGGGCCCGGTGACCGGCGCGCGTCCCCTCCGGCGCTCGAGCGCCAGCGACGTCCCCACCACGGCGGACGGGATGACGACGACCCACAAGATGCCGAGTAGGACAAGCATCAGTCAACGAACGTTTCGACTTTCGACATGTTGATCCGATCCCCGGTCCATGTACCTCGAACATCCGTCCGCTCTGGCTCGACGATCGGCGGCCTGCAGCTGAGGGCCAGCTCTGTCGAGACCTCCCGGGCCACCGCCGAGTGACCTGGAGAGTGACCGCGAGTAAGACGGGCGCCCTCACGATCGGGTTACTAACAGCCTCGTGGCGGCGGGCTACACTCGCTCGCAGTGCTAGCTGAGGCCTTGGCAGGGATCAGGCGGCGCGCCATGGATCGGCTGCGAGGCGAACCAAATCTGGAGCGCTTGGTCGCCCAGGGTCTCGAGCTGGGGGTGGGCACGCACATCTCGCGGCCGAGCTATATCGACCAGTTGCACCCGTGGCTCATCGCCATCGACGATTACGTCACGCTCGGGCCGTACGTGGCGATCATCACCCACGACACGAGCCTTATGCAGCACACCGGCCAGACCCGCCTCGGCCGGGTGGTGCTCGGGAAGCGCGTGTACGTCGGCGTCGGGGCGATCCTGCTGCCCGGGACCACTATCGGGGAGGACTCTGTGGTCGGCGCCGGCGCGGTCGTCCACGGCCAGGTTCCCCCCGGCTCGCTCGCGATCGGAAACCCGGCCAAGATCTCTCCGATCAGATCGGCGGCCGCCTGGCAGCGCGCGAGCGCAGCGCGGGCGCCGAACTGGCCGCACCGGGGCTGGACGATCGACTCGGGCATCACACCGGAGCGCAAGCGAGAGCAGCGGGAAGCACTTGCGAACGGAGGGTCCGGGTACGTCCCGGCGCTGCCGGCGCCGGACAGCCCATTCCGCCTCAGCAAGCCGCCGGGGGCGGAGTAGCGTGGGCACGGCCGATCAGACGGTCAAGGACGCCTTCATCAACGCTCTCGATCTGCCTTCCGGCTCCGACGTCGAGGCGCTCGAGATCGGCAAGAACCCGGAGTGGGACTCCGTCGGTCACATGGCGCTTGTCGCAGAGCTCGAGGACCGGTTCGGGATCAGTCTGGAGATCGACGAGATCGTGGGCATAAGCAGCTATGCGAAGACGCTCGAGACCCTCCGAACCCACGGCGTCGAGGTGTGATCGACCCCGTCAGGACCGTCGCCGAGCATGTTGAGCGGCAAGTGCAGATCGCCGGCGCGCGGCTGGGCGAGCTGCGGTCGCCGCTGGCGTTCCTGGATGAACCCGCGGCGGTGCCGGTACTCGTGGACGCGGCTGCCGGGCGCGTGTGGACGCAGGACGAGTTGGCCGACGCCGTCAACCGCGTCGCCGAGCGAATGGCGACCGACGAGCGCGAGCTGGTGTTCTGCCTGTGTGACCGGACGGCTGCCTCGATCATCGGATACCTCGGTGCTCTCCACGCCGGCAACGCCGTCGCTCTGCTCGATGCCGACGCGCCCATCGAGCTGATCGAGTCACTGATCGCCCGCTACCGGCCGGCGTTCGTGGTGCGCCCGGAAGATCGTGAGCGCCCCGGGGTGCACCGGCAGGCCGACGCGACGGCGCCCCGGATCGGTGGCGAACTGGCGGTGCTGCTGTCGACGTCCGGCACCACCGGGAGCCCCAAGCTCGTGCGGCTGTCTCACCGCAACATCGCGGCCAACGCCAGCTCGATCGCGCAATACCTCGAGATCGACGGTGGCGAGCGCGCGATCGCGAGCTTGCCCATCCACTACTCGTATGGCCTTTCGGTCCTCCACAGCCATCTCGTCGCGGGCGCCAGTGTCATGCTCACTGACCACTCGATCATGCAACCGGAGTTCTGGGCCGACGCGGCGCGCTGGGGCGTGACCTCGTTCGCCGGCGTGCCGTACTCATACGCGATCCTCGAGCGCACCGCCCTGTTGCGCACGTCCATGCCCGAGACGATGCGGACGCTCACGCAAGCCGGCGGCCGCTTGGCGCCGGAGTCGGTGACCGAGCTGCACGAGCTCATGCGCGAGCGCGATGGCCGACTGTGGGTGATGTATGGGCAGACCGAAGCGACCGCCCGGATCTCCTACGTGCCTCCTGAGGCGCTGCCCGACAAGGCTCACACGATCGGGATCCCGATCCCGGGCGGACGCCTGAGCGTCCGGTCCGGCAGCGATCTCGTCACCGAGCCGGATGTGGAGGGCGAGCTGGTCTACCACGGGCCAAATGTGATGCTGGGCTATGCCACGGAGCCCGAGGAGCTGGCGTGCGAGGACACTCAGGGCGGAGAGTTGCGTACGGGAGATCTCGGCTGCTTCGACGCGGACGGCTTCTTCCGGGTCACGGGCCGGATCAAGCGGATCGCCAAGGTCTTCGGCATGCGTCAGAACCTGGACGAGATCGAGTCTGCGGCCAGCGCCTACGGCCCGGTCGCCGCCGCGGACGGTGGCGATCGAATCGTGCTCTGGCGCGAGGCTGACGCCGGTATCGAGCCCGACGATCTTCGGCGAGCGGTAGCTCGCCGGTTCGGGCTGAATCCGCGTGCGTTCGAGGTGAAGGAGATCGAGGAGCTGCCGCGGACGGCCTCGGGCAAGCTGGACTACGAGCGGCTGGCTGAGCGCGATGCACGTTGACGACCTCGTCGGGCTCGACCAGTACTCGCTGCGGCAGGAGGACAAGGACGCGATCCTGACCGGGCGGCTGCAAGAGCTGACTCTCCTGCACCGCGAGCGCTGTGAGCCGTACCGGCGGATCCTGTCTGCGCTGGAGCACGACTCCGAGCGAATCACATCACCTGCGCGCGCGCCGATGCTTCCGGTCGGGCTGTTCAAGAGCCACGAGCTTCGCAGCATCCCGTCTGAACAGGTGTCCAAGGTGGTCACCTCCTCGGGAACGACCGGGGCGGCCGTGAGCCGCGTGTACCTTGACACGGCGGCCGCGCAGCTTCAGACGCGCTGTTTGGCCGGGATCATGACCCACTGGCTGGGTCGCTCGCGACTGCCGATGGTGATCGTCGACTCACGTTCGACGATCCGCGATCGAAACACCCGCTCGGCGCGCGCCGCCGGGATCGTGGGCATGGCGACATTCGGACGCGACCATCTCTACGCGCTCGACGACCGCATGCACCTCGACCGCGACCGGCTCGCGCGGTGGCTGGAGGAGCACGCGGGCTCCCCGATCCTCATATTCGGCTTCACGTTCATGGTCTGGGAGCATCTGCTCGGGGCTCTGCGCCCGGGTGAGGTGAATCTCCAGGACGCGATCCTGATCCACTCCGGGGGATGGAAGAAGCTGGCCGACCGGGCCGTCACGAACCACGCCTTCAAGAGCGAGTTCGAGCGCGTCACCGGCCTGCGCCGCGTCCACAACTTCTACGGGATGGCTGAGCAGATCGGCACGGTGCTGGTCGAATGCGAGCACGGCTACCTTCACGCGCCGAACGCGGCGGAGGTGATCGTCCGCGACCCAGCCTCATGGGAGGTGGCCGCCGACGGCGACGTCGGGCTCGTACAGACGCTGAGCGCGCTCCCCGAGAGCTATCCCGGGCACTCGATCATCACCGAGGATCTCGCGCGCGTCGAAGCCGTCGACAACTGTGCCTGCGGTCGCCTTGGCAAGGCGATCTCGATTCTCGGCCGGGCTCCCGAGGCAGACGTTCGCGGCTGTAGCGACACGAGCTCAGCGCCCGCGGAGCTGGCCGCGTGATCGTCGAGCGACTGGTTCCCGAGCCCGCGCCCGTCGAGGTCGAGGAGCTCCTCCGCGTCCTGCGCGAGGCCCCCCGCGATTGCGCCGACCCATTTCACCCCGCACGGATCGAATTCAGCGCAGCCGTCTCACGGGCGATCTTCGACCATCCGCCGGCCCGGGCTTATCCGGAGCTGCTTGCGGCGGCCTTCTGGCTGCGCCGCGCTGAGGTTGCGCGGCTGGCGCAGCAGTTCTCGGAGCTCGAGGCGACCGGGTCGTTGCGCGCTCCTCGTGGGCTCGCGTTCCACCTGCCACCCACGAACGTGGACACGATGTTCATGTACCCGCTGATCGCCTCGTTCCTGGTGGGCAACCTCAACGTTGTGCGCGTCTCCCGCACCCGGTTCAGTCCGCAGGTCAAGCTGCTGTGCGACGTGCTCGAAGGGGTACTGGCGCAAGAGCGCTTCGCTCGTTTCGGTCAGGAGCTGGCGGTGATCTCCTACGACCATGAAGCCGAGCCGACCGCCGAACTCTCGCGCGAGGCGGACGTACGCCTGTTGTGGGGCGGCGATCAGACCGTCGCTCGGCTGCGCGCTGTCCCGATCCGCCCTGACGCTCACGAGTTGACCTTCGGCGACCGCTTCGGGTTCGCGGTGCTCCGCCCGGATGCGGTGCTCGAAGCCGATGCGGAGTCGCGCTCGACGCTGGCGGAGCGGCTGTTCCGAGACATCTACTGGTTTGACCAGCTCGGATGCGCCTCGCCCCGTCTGCTCATCTGGGTCGGCGCGGAGGCGAAGGTCAAGGAGGCGCGTCGGGTCCTCTTCGAGGAGCTGGCGGTGGTGATCGCGACACGCGGCTACCGGCTCGAGCCCGGCCCCGCGATCGCGAGGCTGACGTTCACTCATCAGGCGCTGATCGACCGCCCCGTGGAGCGCGTGGATCGGTTCGGCGACAACCTCGTTGTGCTGAGTTTGACCGACCTCTCGACATTCGATCGCACCCACCCGGGGTTCGGGCTGTTGTTCGAGGCTCGTGTCGACTCGCTGTCGGACCTCGTCGGCTTCGTCAAGCGCAAGGATCAGACGGTGGTGGCACACGGCTTCTCGAACACCGAGCTGACCGCGTTCGCGCGGTCGCTGCACGGCCGCGGCGTCGACCGGATCGTGGGGTTCGGTGACGCGTTGAGCTTCGGCAGGTTCTGGGACGGCTACGACCTCATTGCGGAGCTGACTCGGACCATCCATGTGGTCGAGGCCGTGGACGCGCCTGAGGCGGCGGCCGTCGAGCAGGCGATCGCCGCCGGCGTGCGATAGCCACGCCACCGAATCTGTGTGCAACCTACGGGTTGCGTGTCTGCTACGGTCTTGTGCAACCTATTAGTTGCACAATATCAGCGCTGCAAAAGGAGGCCCTGATGACCCTGGTTCCAATGGTCGTCGAGCAGACCGCCCGCGGGGAGCGGTCATTCGACATCTACTCGCGCCTGCTCAATGACCGCGTCGTCTTCCTTGGAGGTCAGGTCAACGAGGAGATCGCCAACCTGATCGTCGCCCAACTCGTTCACCTGGAGTCCGACGACCCTGACAAGGACATCCACCTCTACATCAACTCGCCGGGTGGCTCGATCTACGCCGGCCTGGCCATCTACGACACGATGCAGTTCATCCGCCCCGACGTGCAGACCATCTGCTACGGGATCGCGATGTCCATGGGGTCGCTGCTGCTGGCGGGCGGGGCGCCCGGCAAGCGGATGGCGCTGCCCAACAGCCGCATCCTCATCCACCAGCCCTCGGGCGGCTTCGAGGGCCAGTCAACCGACGTTGAGATCCACGCGCGGGAGATCCTCGCCCTGCGCGCGCGAGTGGACGAGATCTATGCCAAGCACACCAGCCAGTCCGTGGAGCGGGTCCACGCCGACATGGAGCGCGACCGCTACTTCACGGGTGAGGAGGCCCTGGCCTACGGGTTGGTGGATCGGGTTCTGGAGCGGCGGGAGATGGCCAGCCGGGGTCACGGCTTCTCGAACAACTAGGCCGATGCGGGGCGGCGTCCAGCGCCGCGCGGACGCTCCGGGCAGACGCGACGCGTGAGCGTCCGGCGCGGCCGCGCGGCGGGGACCGCACAGGCAGGCATGCCGACGACGCCGTCGGCGCTGGAACGAAGCTCGAGGACCGACCGCTTCGCGGCGCGCAAGGCGCGCTCATCGCGAAGGTTGGCGACCTGCCAGCTGATGGCAAGAACGGCGAGGGGGATGACGATCGCCCAGATGGCGACGATGGTCAAAAGCATGTCCACACAACCTCCACTCAAACGCCTCGCCTGATCAACTCCTTTTATTCGTGTCGGCGTACGGGCGCCAGACCTTTAGCCCGAAAAAGCCCGGTGTTTGCGCGATGCTGATGAGCAGCGGCGGGCTCAGCCGTCGATCCCGAGTCCGTCGCTGACCTTGTCGCGGGAGTTGACGCGGAGCTTCTGGTAGAGGTGGCGGCGGCTATTGTCGGGCGATGCGCCTGGATCTCCTGTTTGACGACGCGCCGCCCGCCGCGACGGGCGTGGAGATCTCGTCGCTGGCCTATGACAACCGCCTGGTCCGCGAGGGGACGTTGTTCTTCTGCGTGCAGGGCTACACGCGCGACGGGCACGATTTCGCGCCTGATGCGATCGCCCGGGGCGCCTCGGCGCTCGTTGTCGAGCGCCCGCTGAACCTGGGCGTCCCCGAGATTCAGGTGCCGTCGGCGCGGGCCGCCATGGCGCCGGTCGCGGCGCGCTTTCACGGCGACCCGACCGCCCACCTGCGCACCGTCGGCGTCACCGGGACCAACGGCAAGACCACGACGGCCTTCCTGCTCCGCGCGTTGTTCGAGGCCGCGGGCCGCCGGACCGGGCTGCTGGGCACCGTCAAGAGCGTGATCGGCGGCGTCGAGCACGAGGTTCTGCGGACCACCCCGGAGGCGATCGACCTCCAGCGCACCTTCTCGGAGATGCTCGATGCGGGCGATGATGCGTGCGTGATGGAGGTCTCCTCCCATGCGCTCGAGCTCCATCGCGCCGACGCGATCCACTTTTCCGCGGCGATCTTCACCAACCTCACGCAGGACCACCTCGACTTCCACCAGACGATGGAGCAGTACTACGAGGCCAAGCGGCTGCTCTTCACGGATCTGGAGCCCGCGCACGCGGTGGTCAACGTCGACGATCCCTATGGCGCGCGGCTCGCCGCGGAACTGGCCCCTGCCCGCCGCGCGATCACCTTCGCGCTGGAGCACGACGCCTCCTACCGCGCCGGCGCCGTGCAGACGGGCCTGGACGGCTCGCACTTCGCGGTCACGGGCCCCGACGGGGTGTTCGAGCTCAGCTCGCCGCTCACCGGCCGCTTCAACGTCTCCAACGTCCTGGGGGCGTTCGCGACCGCCCGGGCGCTGGGCGTGGAGGCGCAGACCGCGATCGAGGCCATCGCCGCTGCCGGCCAGGTCCCAGGGCGCTTCGAATCCGTGGCCGAGGGCCAGGACTACGCCGTGCTCGTCGACTACGCCCACACTCCCGACTCACTGGAGAACGTCCTGGAGGCGGCGCGGCCGCTCACCAGCGGCCGGCTGCACGTGGTGTTCGGCTGCGGCGGGGACCGCGACCGGGGCAAACGCCCGCTCATGGGGGAGATCGCCACCCGCCTCGCCGACCGCGTCATCGTCACCTCTGACAATCCCCGCTCCGAGGACCCGGCGGCGATCATCGAGGAGATCCTCGTCGGAAGCGGTTACGACGTGGAGCACGAGGTGGACCGGCGCGTGGCCATCGACCGCGCGATCGCCACCGCCGAGCCCGGGGACGTGGTGGTCATCGCCGGCAAGGGTCACGAGCAGGGACAGGAGTTTGAGGCCGGCCGCAAGCTCCCGTTCGACGACGTCACCGTCGTGCGCGAGAGCCTGCAGCGGGCGCTGTCCGCCTCGCGCTGACGGACTCGGGCCCGCCGGCATCGTCGCCCTCGGCGACCTGACCGTGGCACCTGCCATCCTGCGGGGGTCGGCGAAGGCCGCGCACCCGCCCCATGCAGCAATGGACCCCCCAGCAGGTCGCACGCGCGGCCGAAGCTCGCTCGGTCACCGAGGGTGCGGACGGCACCGGACCCGAGGTCGTGACGATCGACTCGAGGGCCGCCGGTCCCGGCGCGCTGTTCGTGGGCCTGCCCGGCGAGAACGTCGACGGCGGCCGGTTTGCCGCCACCGCGCTCGAGGCCGGGGCGTGGGGGGTGCTCATCACCCCGCGGCACGCCGCGCCACTGGCTGGCGCCGCGGGCGATGGGGTCGTCCTCACCGCCGATGACCCGCTGAGAGCCCTGCAGACGCTGGCCACGGCCTGGCGCCGCGAGCTGGGGGCGGGTGGGGCCCGCGTCATCGGCGTGACCGGCTCGACCGGCAAGACGTCGACCAAGGACCTGCTGCTCGCCGTGCTGGCGCCGCACCTGCGCACCGTCGCCTCGAGGGCGAACTTCAACACCGAGATCGGGATGCCCCTGGAGATCCTCAACGCACCCGCGGGGACCGAGGTCCTGGTGCTGGAGATGGGCATGCGGGGCGTGGGGCAGATCGCCGAGCTGGCGCAGATCGCCGAGCCCGACGTGGCCGTGATCGTGAGCATCGGGCCGGTGCACCTGGAGCTGATGGGCAGCATCGAGGCCATTGCCGCGGCCAAGGCCGAGCTCATCGCGGGCCTTCCGGCGGGCGGGACGGCGGTGATCCCCGCCGGCGAGGCGCTGCTCGGACCGCATCTGAGAACTGACGTGACAACCGTCACATTCGGCCCCGCCGGCGACGTCCGGCTCACCCGGGCCGACGATGGGCCCGACGGCGACCGCCTGACCATCGACGCCCGGGGCGAGCGCATCGTCCTCGAAGTGGCCTTCACGCAGGCACATCTGCGTTCCAACCTGCTTGCGGCGGTCGCGGCCGCGCGCGCCGTGGGGGTGACTCCGGAGGGCCGGGTGGAGCTCGCGCTGACGGCGGGCCGGGGTCAGCGCTACATCACGGCCAGCCGCGTAACAGTCATCGACGACTGCTACAACGCCAATCCGATCTCGATGCGCGCCGCCCTCGACGACCTCAAGGCCACCGCCGACGCCAGCGACAGCGCTCGTCGCGTCGCCGTGCTCGGGGACATGCTCGAGCTGGGGCCGCAGGAGCGCGAGTTCCACGCCCAGCTCGGCGAGCAGGCCGCTGCCGCCGGCGTCGACGTGCTGGTGACGGTGGGGCCGCTGGCAGCGTCGATCGCCGACCGCTTCGGCGGCGAGACCCACTCGGTGTCCGACGCCGGGGAGGCCGCGGCGGTCGTCCCGGAGTTGCTGGCTCCCGGTGACGTGGTGCTCGTCAAGGCCTCTCGGGGAGTCGGCCTGGAACTTGTCTGCCGAGCACTGGGCGCCAGGGAAGACGACGCGTGACCGGCTCCCCGTCCGGGAGGGTGCTGATCGCCAGCACCGCGTCATTGCTGATGTGCCTGTTCCTGAGCCCCAAGTTCATCGAGTTCCTGCGCCACCGGGAGTTCGGGCAGAACATCCGCGAAGAGGGTCCCAAGGGCCACCAGACCAAGGCGGGCACGCCCACCATGGGCGGGATCATCATCTTCCTGGCCATCGCGATCCCCTACGTGCTGCTGTCCAAGCGCGATTGGCAGTCGCTCGGGGTGTTCTTCGCCGCGATCTCCTGCGCGCTGCTGGGCTTCGCCGACGACTACACCAAGATCGTGAGGCGCCGGTCACTTGGGCTGCGCGCCCGCACCAAGCTCGCGGTCACCATCGCCATCTCCCTGGGGCTGTGGTGGATCGCCACGCAGAAGGCCAACATCAACCCAACGATCCGCCTGCGGCCGGTCGACGCCTCGCTCGACCTCGGGCCGCTGTTCCCGCTGTTCATATATCTCGTCGTCGCCGGGACCACGACGGCGGTCAACTTCACCGACGGCCTCGACGGGTTGGCCGCCGGGTGCGCCGCCATCGTGCTGCTGGCCTACATCGGGATCACGTTCATCACCGGCGGCCGGGACCTGGCGCTGCTGTCCGGATGCCTGGTCGGCGCGTGCATCGGGTTCTTGTGGTTCAACAGCTTCCCCGCCAGCATCTTCATGGGCGACACCGGCTCGCTGGGCTTAGGCGGCGCCATCGCCGGTCTAGCCGTCATGACCAACACCGAGACGCTGCTGATCCTCATCGGCGGCATCTTCGTCATCGAGGTCCTGTCGGTGGTCATTCAGGTCTTCTCGTTTCAGGTGTTCCGCAAACGGGTGTTCCTCATGGCGCCCATCCACCACCATTTCGAGCTCCTGGCCTGGTCTGAGACCAAGATCATCCTGCGCTTCTGGATCGTGGCGGCGGCGTTCGCGGCGATCGGCTTCGTCGTCTACCAGCTCAGCTTCCGCTAACCACAGCTGTGACCGCCGGCGCCCCCAAGCCGCGGCCGCCGCTCCCCGGAGGGCCCTATCTGGTCGTCGGCCTGGCCCGCTCGGGCGTCGCGGCGGCCCTGGCCCTGCGTGCCCGCGGCGAGGAGGTGATCGGTTACGACGCGGGCGCGCGCGACACCCCCGCACTCGATCGTGCGGCAGAAAGGCTTTCCGACGCCGGCGTCGAAGTCCATCTGGATGCGTCAGGCGACGCCCTTGCCGCCCGCGCCGGGACGCTCATCAAGAGCCCCGGCGTCCCTCATAACGCACCCCTCGTGGGGGCGGCGCGAGCCCGTGGCATTCCCGTCCTCGGCGAGCTGGAGTTTGCCTGGCGCCTGCTCCAGAACGAGTTCATCGCGGTGACCGGGACCAATGGCAAGACGACGACCACCGAGTGGATCGGGCACGTGCACCGCGAGGCGGCCCTACCCGTCGCGGTGGCCGGCAACGTCGGGACGGCCCTGAGCTCACTCGTGGGCACGGTGTCCGGGCAGACCACGATCGTCTGCGAGGCCTCCTCGTTTCAGCTTGAGGACACGAGCGCGTTTGCTCCCGAGGTGGCGGTCCTGCTCAACCTCGAGCCCGATCACCTCGACCGCCACGGCACGTTCGCCGAGTACGTCGCAGCCAAGCTGAAGATCTTCGCCAACCAGGGCAACGACGACATCGCCGTCGCTCCCCTCGATCTCGATGTGGAAGACCTCGGCGGCTGCGCCCGGCGCGTCCCCTTCGGCGCCCGTGGCGCCGAGCTGTCTGACCGCGCCGGATACCTGTGGTGGGATGACGAGCCTCTCGTCGACGTGACGGAGATCTCGCTGCCAGGTGCCCACAACCGGGCCAACGCCATGGCGGCCGCCGCCGCGTGCCTGGCCCGCGGTATCGAGCGTGAGGCCGTGGCCGCCGGCCTGCGCAGCTTCCCCGGCGTCGCGCACCGTCTCGAGCTCATCGCCACCCGCAACGGCGTGGCCTTCATCAACGACTCCAAGGCGACGAACGTCGCCAGCACCCTCGTCGCCCTGCGCAGCTACGCGGGCGGCGTCCATCTCATCGCCGGTGGCCGGGGCAAGGGCCAGGACTTCTCGCCGTTGGCTCCCGTCGTCGCGGAACGCTGTCGCGCCGTGTACCTGATCGGCGAGGCGGCCGGAGTGCTCGCAGACGCGCTGGCTCCAGCCGACGTCCCCCTTCACCGGGAGGGCGAGCTCGCCGCCGCCGTGACGGCCGCGGCGGCCGCGGCCACCGCCGGCGACACCGTCCTGCTCTCGCCCGCCTGCGCCAGCTATGACCAGTATCCGGACTTCGAGGCTCGGGGCGCTCATTTCCGCCGCCTCGTGGAGGGCCACTAATGGGCAGCGCCGCCGCGTCGCGCCGGCGTCCGGGCTCGGGTGAGGCGACGGGCGCCGCCGGGACGCGGCGCCGCACCAGCAGCCGTCGCGTGGCGCCCCCGCTCGAGCACCGGATCCTCATGACCGCGGCGCTGTGCCTGCTGGCCTTCGGCGCGGTGATGGTCTACAGCGCCTCCTCGCCGCTGGGCGCCTTGAGCGCGCACGGCGGCAGCGGCACCGGCGAGTTCATCCGTTACATCGTGTTCGGGGGCATCGGCCTCGCCGCTATGCAGGTGCTCGAGCGGCGGGGGCTGGCCCTGCTCACGCCGCAGGTGTGCCGGCTCATGCTCCTGGGTTCGTTCGCGCTGCTCGTGCTCGTCCTCGTGCCCGGGTTCGGTGTGGTCGTCAACGGAGCCCGCCGGTGGTTCGCGGTCGGTCCGATCCAATTCCAGCCGTCGGAGATCATGAAGCTGGCGCTGGTGCTCTACGTGGCGCGCTACCTCGCCGATCACCCCAAGCGGATGCGGAGCTTCCGCCAGGCGGTGGCGCCGATCGTGATTGCGGTCGGCCCAGCGATCCTGCTCATCGTCGTCGAGCCCGACCTGGGGACCGCGCTGGTCGTCGCCTTCACCGTCGCCGCGCTGATGATCGCCGCCGGAATGCCGATGCGGTACCTCGGCCGGCTGGGCGCCATCGCCGCCGTCGGGGTCCTGCTGATGGTGCTTGCGCAGCCCTACCAGCAGGCGCGGCTCACCTCGTTCCTGCATCCGTGGTCCTCGGCCACTGCCGCGGGCGCCGGCTACCAGGCCGTTCAGGGCCAGATCGCGCTCGGTTCGGGCGGCCTGCTGGGGGTCGGGCTGGGCAAGTCGGTGCAGAAGATCTTCTACCTGCCCGAGGCCCAGACCGACTTCATCCTCGCCGTCGTCGGTGAGGAGCTCGGCGTCCTGGGAATCTGCGGCGTCGTGTTCCTGTACGGGATGATCGCCTACGCCGGACTGCGCACCGCGCGCCGCGCGGTCGGGCGCTACCCCAAACTGCTGGCCAGCGGGCTGACCTCGCTCATCCTCTGCCAGGGGACGCTCAACATCTTCGTCGTGCTGGGGCTGGCGCCACTGACCGGCGTCCCGCTGCCGTTCATCTCCTACGCGCCGACCAACCTGTGCGTGATGCTGGCCTCGGTCGGGGTGCTGCTGAACATCTCGCGGCCGGGGGCCAGGCGCCTGAAGGTGGTGGAGGGGCAACCCACCACCTCCACGGCCGAGCGCGAGCACCGACGCCAGGATCGGCGGCAGCGGCGCGCCGACGCCGGCCGGCGGCGGTCGGCCGGGTAGTGGTCGCCCGCGCCGGCGTGAGGAGCCACCCACGGTGAGCGCACCCCTGATCCTCATCGGCGCCGGCGGTACCGCAGGCCATGTCGTGCCCGCGCTCGCGGTGGCCGACGCCCTGCAGGCCGAGCGTGCGCGGGTCGTGTTCGTCGGGGGGAGCGCGCCGAGCGCGAGCTCGTGCCCGCGGCGGGTTACGAGCTGCACACCATCACGGTCGCCCAACTGGCGCGGCGCGACCCGGTTCAGGCGGCCCGCGCGGTGGCGGTGGCCGCCGGTGCCGCGCTGGCTTCGCGGCGGCTGGTCGGCCGGCTGCACCCGGCCGCTGTGCTCGGGGCCGGCGGCTATGTGGCGGGGCCGGTGGGGCTGGCCGCGGCCACGCGGCGCGTGCCGCTGGTGCTCATGGAGGCCGACAGCCATCTCGGGCTGACCAACCGCCTGCTGGCGCCCCTGGCCCGCCGCGTGTGCCTGGCCTTCGCGCTCCCCGGCCGCGACGGCCCCCGGTATCTGGTCACCGGCCGCCCGGGTCCGGCGCCGGCGACGGACCGCGCCGCGGCGCGTGAGCGCTTCGGGATCGGCCCCCGTGAACAGGTGGTGCTCGTCTTCGGCGGCTCCCAGGGGGCGCGCTCGATCAACGCCGCGGCGATCGAGGCGTTTGCCGGCGCGGGCTTTCGCGTGCTGCACGCCGCCGGCACCCGGGACCTGCCTGATCTCAGCGCGCCGGGGCCCCACTACGACCTGCGCGGCTACATCAGTGATTTCGGTGAGGCGCTGCTGGCCTCAGACCTGGTGGTGGCGCGCTCGGGCGGCTCGATCTTCGAGATCGCCGCCCACGGCCGGCCCATGGTCCTCATCCCGTACCCGTACGCTGCTGCGGATCACCAGTCGGCCAATGCGGGCTACATGGAGGACGCCGGCGCGGCGATCGTTATTCCCGACGCCGAGCTCAGCGGCCCCCGGCTGGCCCAAGAGGTGGGTGCGCTGCTGGCCGATCCGGGCCGGCTGGCGGCGATGGGGAACGCGTCGAGCGCGCTGGCACGGCCCGACGCCGCCGCCGTCATCGCCCGGGAGGTGCTGACGGCAGCGGGTGTCGGCGCCGGGACTCAGTAGGGCCGGCTGGGGAAGCCCGGGCCGAGCTTCTGGTTGGCGCGATCGCCCAGCCCGATGGCGTACGCGGGGAAGAACACGCCGGCGGGAGGACCACCGCCGCAGCCACTCGAGTTTCCGGGCGGGTGCGTGAACATGAACGCGTCCGCGAACGGATAGCCGGTGTCGGTGTTGAACTTGGGACCGAGTCCGCGGCCGGGCGGGTTGCACAGATCCTCGACGCCCTGGGTGGTGGGGTGGGGATTGAGCTTCGGCCCCTGGCCGTTGGAGGCGGTGTTGACGATGAAGTGGGCGCCGTGGGTGCGCTTGGACACCTTGGTCGCCCAGCGGATCTCATTGATCGTCCACTGGTTGTGGGTGTCGTTGGTGAAGAACCCCTGGATCTTGTTGACGCCGATCGCGTTCAGGGCCTTGGCCGTGTAGGCCACGGAGTTGGAGTCCGAGTAGCCGCCCTCCACGTAGACGGCGGTGTGCGGGAGCGCCTCGAAGGTGTCGACCTCGTATTTGAGCGCGGCCTCCCACGCCGGCAAGCCGCCGTGGCGGGCGATGCACGACGAGGAGCCCAGGGCGTCGATCTCGGCCATGATGAGGGCGGGCCGGCGATCGATGGCGGCGGCCATCTCGTTGATCTGGCGCTTGAACGTCGGCATGTAGTGGCTGACCTGAGCTGCGTTGGCGCAGCCACCCAGCGTCGGGTGCAGGAAGTAGGTGTTGAACGCCATGATCGAGCCCGGGTCAGACTGGATGTTGTTGCAGATGACCTTCTCGGTCTGCCCGAAGATCGCGCCCGGGCCCCCGCCCTCGGAGTAGATGCTGACGCGCTGGACGTCGGGCTCGCCGGCGATCTTGGACAATTCGGCCACCTGGTGGGCCAGCGGCTTGTCGCGGGCCAGCTTGGCCCCGATGGCACCGCGTCCCAGGCTCTGCTCGAAATCGGCCCAGGATTCGTCGACGGGCATGTTGGCCGGGTTCAGGCCCACCAGTTGGGCGATCGCCCCGGCCGCTGGACCCTTGGCCGGCCCCGGGACGAAGAAGCTGGCCCCGTTGAGCGGGTCGGCTCCGGGAGGCCTGGACAGCCCCAGCGGATTACTGGGATCGCGAGTGTTGCCGGACGGCTGTGAACATTGCTGGGCGTCGTGCGGGACGGCAGAGCGCGCCGGCGCCGCCGAACTCAGTGAGATGGCAGCGAACGTGGTGAGACCGGCGGCCGCCACCAGGGCGGCGGCGATGAGGCGGGCGCGCACGTGTCGCCAGGCCTGGGCGTTGAGGGAGTCCATAGGTGGGAGATGACCCTAACCGGCACCGGAAAACGGTGTGGTCGGTTGACGCGCACTTTTGCGCAGTTTTGCGGTGTGAGTTCGGCCCGATACCTCCAGGGCCGGTTTCACCCGATCGGACGTTCGTCGGAGGTCCGCGGACCGACGGCGCGGGCCCGACGCCGCACGGGCGCGTCCCGGACCTCAGATAGCCTCGCCGGCGGAACATGGGAACGAGCGCAGACAGCCACAACACCTGGGCGGGCCGTCGTCTGCACTTCGTCGGCATCGGCGGCGCCGGCATGAGCGGCCTGGCCCTGATCGCCGCTGCTCTCGGCGCGCAGGTGACCGGATCTGACCGCGCGCCCTCCAGCTACACCGACCGACTGGTCAAGCACGGCATCGAGCCGGTCTTCGGCCACGCCGCCGTCAACGTGCCCGCCGACGCCGACGTCGTCTACTCGACGGCCATCCCGGCCGACAACCCCGAGCGTCGGGCGGCCGGGGCGGAGCTGCACCGCGCCGATCTGCTGGCTCAGATCGCGGCCCTGCGCCGCTGCCTGGCCGTGACCGGCACGCACGGCAAGACGACGACCTCCGCGATGGCCGTCCAGGCGCTCCAGGGAGCCGGGCTGGATCCCGCCTACGTCGTGGGCGGGGAGCTGCGCTCCACTCACAGCAACGCGGGCTGGGGGTCGGGCGAGTGGATCGTGGTCGAGGCCGACGAGTCAGATCGGTCGCTGCTCAAGCTCCAGCCGGAGATCGCCGTCCTCACCAACGCCGAGCTCGACCACCACTCCACCTACACCTCGCGGCTGGACCTGGAGCGGACCTTCGCCACCTTCATGGCCCGCGCGGGCGATCGCGCGGTGGTGTGGGACCGGCCGAACCTGCGCGCGTTGTGCCCCGGTGGCGGCGTGCCCTACGACGCGCCTGGCGCGCAGCTCGATCCGGAGGGCTCGCGCTTTGCCTGGCGCGGCATTGAGGTGCGGCTGTCGGTCCCGGGCGCCCACAACGCCATCAACGCCGCGGGAGCGCTGACCGCCTGCGCGCTGGCCGGCGCGGATCCCGCGGCGGCCGCCGCAGCGCTGGCGGAGTTCCGAGGCACCCGGCGGCGGATGGAATACGTGGGGGAGACCGCGGCCGGCGCCCAGGTCTACGACGACTACGCCCATCACCCCACGGAGGTGGCCACCGCGATCGCTGCGGCGCGCACCCTCGGCCCTCGTCGGCTGGTGGCCGTGTTCCAGCCCCACCTGTACTCGCGTACGCGCGCGCTCGCGCGTGGGTTCGGCGTGGCTCTGGCCGCCGCCGACGCGATCGTGGTGTTGGGCATCTATCCGGCCCGGGAGCGCGCCGAGGACTTCCCGGGGGTCAGCGGGCAGCTCGTGGCCGCGCGTGCGGCCGACGCCGCCGGCGGGCGCTCGGTGGCGTGGATGCCGGGCTTCGACGAGGCGCGGGCCTACCTGGGCGCGCTGCTGCGCGGAGGCGACCTGTGCCTGATGATGGGCGCGGGGAACATCGACGCCCTGGGACGGTCGCTCGTCGTCTGACGGCCCATCTAGCCTGGCACGATGACCCGCGACGTGCCGCAGGGGATCCAGTGCGACTACCCCCTGTCACGCCTCACGACGATCCGCACCGGGGGGCCGGCCGAGTTGTTCGCGCGCCCCGGCACCGTCGCCGAGCTCGAGACGGTGCTGACGTGGGCGGCGGCGGAGGGGGTCCAGGTAGGGGTCGTGGGCTCGGGGTCGAACCTCCTCATAGCGGACGAGGGCGTCCGCGGACTCGTCTTGAAACTTGACCAGGAGCTCACTCAGATCACGGTGGAGGGAACCCGCATCGACTGCGGTGGGGGTGCGCGCCTGCCCGCCGTGTCGGCCCAGGCCGCTCGCGCTGGGCTCAGCGGGATCGAGTTCGGGGTCAACATCCCGGGCACCGTCGGCGGCGCGGTGCGGATGAACGCCAACGCGTACGGCGGGGAACTGGCGCGCGCGCTGGAGTGGGTCGACGTGACCAGCGCCTCCGGGACCACCCGGCGGGACCCCGACGAGCTCGGCTTCGCCTACCGCCACTCGGGGCTGGGGGCCGGCGAGGTGGTGGCGCGCGCCGCGTTCGCGCTGACGCCGCTGCCCCCCGACGACGTCAAACGCACCCTGGGGGAAATGCGCGCCAAGCGCCGTGCCGCCCAGCCGTCGGGGATCAAGACCTTTGGGTCCACCTTCAAGAACCCGTCGGACGCCGGGGCGCAGGGACGCACCGCGGGCCAGCTGCTGGAGGCAGCCGGTGCGCGCGGGCTGCGGGTGGGCGGCGCGGCCTTCTCGGCCAAACACGCCAACTTCGTGGAGAACCTCGGCGATGCCACGACGGCCGATGTGGTGGCGCTGATGGCCGAGGGCCGGCGGAGCGTGCGAGAGCGCTTCGGGGTCGAGCTCGAGCCCGAGGTCCAGACGCTCGGTCCGGTGTCGTTCCCCGCCGACTGGGCCCGGCCATGAGCAGCGCCCGTACGCGCGGCGCGCCGATGCGGCTGACGCGGCGCCGGCTGCTGCGCCGCCTCCCGCGACCGGGGCTGCGCACGCTCGGGGTGGTGCTGGCGCTCCTCGCCCTGGCCGCCGGAGGGTGGCTGTGGCTGCGGACCTCCTCGCTGGTCGCCGTCAAGCGCGTGACCATCGTCGGAGTCAGCGGCCGCGACGCCCGGCGGATCCGAGCGGCGCTCACCGCAGCCGCGCACAACATGACGACGCTCGACGTCAAGCTGCCGGCGCTGCGCACCGCCGTCGCCCCCTACCCGGTGGTCAAGCGGCTGCACGTCTCCACCGACTTCCCGCATCAGATGCGCATCGACGTCTCCGAGCAGGTTCCGGTGGCGATGATCGCCGCCCCCGGAGTCCAGGTGGCGGTGTCCTCGGACGGGACGCTCCTGCGCGGCGCCTCGGTCCCCAGCTCTCTGCCCACGATCTCGCTGTCGGTCTCGCCCGCGGGCACCCACGTGAGCGGCGCGACCCTCCAGGTCATCCGCCTGCTGGCCGCCGCGCCCTATCAGCTGCTGGCCAAGGTGAGCCAGGCCACTGACGGGGGCACGCACGGACTCGAGGCGCAACTGCGCAACGGCCCCAAGCTGTACTTCGGCGAGGACGACGACCTGGGCG
This sequence comes from uncultured Solirubrobacteraceae bacterium, assembly GCA_963737335.1. Lineage (GTDB taxonomy): Bacteria > Actinomycetota > Thermoleophilia > Solirubrobacterales > Solirubrobacteraceae > Palsa-465. The sequence continues at coordinate 515,719 of CAVTSK010000023.1, read as the reverse complement.
CGAAGTGGGCGGCCGCGGCGGCGGTGCTCGCCGACTCGGGCTCGGCCGGCGCCGACTACATCGACGTGACCGTCGCCGGACGGCCGGTCGCCGGAGCGGGGTCTGACACGGCCGCGAACTCGACCTCCGCCAGCAGTCAGGACGGCGCCGCCGGGACGCTCAGCGCGGGCGGATCTACTGGATCTACGGGGTTCTCCGGCGGAGGCTAAACCTCAACTAGAGCCTTACATCGCCAGATTGGCAACTCTCCGCTATCGTCGAGAGTTGGGCGTTCTGCAACGAACGTTGCGAAAGCGTGCGCACCGTTGACTTCGCGTATCGCTAGGTTCTAACGTGACAAACTGGTCACGCAGCCCACGCGTGGGCAAACCTTCAACCCTAACTAGAGGGTCGGACAGAAACTCATGGAAAGCGGAAGCTATCTCGCAGTCATCAAGGTCGTCGGCGTCGGCGGCGGCGGCACCAATGCCGTCAACCGCATGGTCGACGCCGGGCTGCGGGGCGTTGAATTCGTCGCCTGCAACACCGATGCGCAGGCGCTGGCGATGTGCGACGCCGACATCAAGCTCAACATCGGCCACCAGCTCACCAAGGGCCTGGGCGCGGGCGCCAACCCCGACGTCGGTCACGGTGCGGCTGCCGAGTCGCGCGATGACATCAAGGAGGCGCTCAAGGGCGCCGACATGGTGTTCGTCACCGCCGGCGAGGGCGGCGGCACCGGCACCGGCGCCGCGCCCGTGATCGCCGAGATCGCCAAGAACGAGATCGGCGCGCTGACCGTGGGCGTCGTCACGCGTCCGTTCTCCTTCGAGGGCACCCAGCGGGCGCGCCAGGCGGCCGAGGGGATTCAGCGACTGCGCGAGAACGTCGACACGCTGATCGTCATCCCCAACGAGAAGCTGCTCTCGATCGTCGAACGGCGGACCACGATCCTCGATGCCTTCCGCGAGGCCGACAACGTGCTGCGCCAGGGCGTCCAGGGCATCACCGACCTGATCACGATCCCCGGGCTCATCAACCTGGACTTCGCCGACGTGCGGACGATCATGCACGAGGCCGGCAGTGCGCTGATGGGCATCGGGACCGCCGCCGGCGAGAACCGCGCGGCCGAGGCGGCCAAGATCGCGATCTCCTCGCCGCTGCTCGAGGAGTCCGTTGAGGGCGCCATGGGCATCCTGCTCAACATCACCGGCGGCCATGACCTCGGCCTCTTCGAGGTCAACGAGGCGGCCGAGATCGTCCAGAGCGCGGCTGACCAGAACTCGAACATCATCTTCGGTGCGGTAATCGACGACGCGCTGGGCGACGAGGTCCGGGTGACGGTGATCGCCACTGGGTTCGACCATGGGAGAGGTCCGAGCACGGCTCGGGAGACCACCCGCCGAGAGCGGCGCGATCGCGACGTGACCATGGATGAGCGCCAGCGCTCGTCGCTGGAGATCTCGGACGACGACATCGACATCCCGTCGTTCCTGAAGGACCGCTAGCTCGAGACCTGAGCGGGTCGCTCGCCGCCGCGCCTTGCATTAGCCTCGCGCTATTCCCTCGGCACTCATCACCGGCATCACGGGCCAGGACGGCTCGTACCTCGCCGAGCTGCTGTTGGAGAAGGGCTACACCGTCCACGGGATGGTGCGGCGCTCCTCCACTGAGCGGTTCGAGCGGATCGAGCACCTGCGCGACCGGGTCACGCTCCACCAGGCCGACCTGCTCGACCAGCGCTCGTTGGTCGACGCGCTGCGCGCGGCCCGGCCGGATGAGATCTACAACCTGGCGGCGATGTCCTTCGTCGCCGTCTCCTGGATCCAACCCACGCTCACCGCCGAGTTCACCGGGGTGGGCGTGACCCGGATCCTCGAGGCCGTGCGCGAGACGTGCCCGCAGGCACGCTTCTACCAGGCCTCTTCCAGCGAGATGTTCGGCAAGGTCCGCGAGGTCCCGCAGACCGAGGAGACGCCCTTCTATCCCCGCTCGCCCTACGGCGTGGCCAAGGCCTACGGGCACTTCATCACCGTCAACTACCGCGAGTCCTACGACCTCCACGCGACCAGCGGGATACTGTTCAACCACGAGTCGCCTCGCAGGGGCCTGGAGTTCGTGACCCGCAAGATCACCTGGCACGCCGCGGCGATCCGGCTGGGGCTGGCCGACACCCTCACCCTGGGCAACCTCGGCGCCGAGCGCGACTGGGGGTACGCCAAGGACTACGTCGAGGCGATGTGGCTGATGCTCCAGCAGGACACCCCCGAGGACTTCGTGATCGCCACCGGCGTGGCCCACACGGTGCGCGAGTGCGTCGAGATCGCCTTTGACCAGGCAGGCGTGGCGATTGACGACCACGTTCAGATCGACGACTCACTCAAGCGCCCGGCGGAGGTCGACCAGCTCGTGGGCGACGCGTCCAAGGCCAAGCGCCAGTTGGGCTGGGAGCCGCAGACCAGCTTCGAGCAGCTCATCCGGCTGATGGTGGACGCCGACCTCAAGCTGTTGTCGGCCCGCGTCTCGTCCTGAGCCGCGGCTCCCGCGCGACCCGCCGGGGGCATGTATTAGCCTGCTGTGCGTGTCCTCCACCACCGACGCCCTGCGCCGTAGCCCCCTCGACGATCGCCATCGCGCCGCCGGCGCCAAGCTGATCGAATTCGCGGGCTGGGAGATGCCCGTGCAGTACGCCGGGATCAAGTCCGAGCACCTCGCGGTGCGCCGCGACGCCGGGGTGTTCGACGTCTCGCATATGGGCCAGATCGAGACCACCGGACCCGGCGCCCAGGCGCTGCTCCAGCACCTGCTCTCCAACGACATCCGGCGGTTGCCCGAGGGCGGTGCCCAGTACAGCGTCATCTGCACTCCTGAGGGCGGGGTGCTCGACGATGTCTTCACCTACCGGCTCGCCGAGAGGTGCTTCGTGACGGTGACCAATGCCGCCAACCACGAGCGCGACCTGGAGTGGTTCCAGCGTCACGCGCCCGACTTCGACGCCGACATCATCGATCGCCGCGACGAGTTCGCGATGATCGCGGTGCAGGGCCCGCGGGCGCGCGGCCTGCTCCGCGGGCTGGCCGACGGCCCGCTCCCGACGCGGATGCACTGCGTCGGGCGCACCCTCGCCGGCGTGCCCATGCTTGTGTGCGGAACGGGGTACACCGGCGAGCCCGGCGTCGAACTGCTCCTCGATCCCGACGGCGCCGGCGAGGTGTGGGACGCCCTGCTGGCCGCGGGGATGACCCCGGTCGGCCTGGGGGCTCGCGACACCCTGCGCCTGGAGGTCGGCTACCACCTCTACGGCAACGACCTGGACCGCGACCACGGGCCGATCGAGGCCGGGTTGGGCTGGTGCTGCCGAGAGGCCACCGACTTCGTGGGCTCCGACGCGGTCGCCCGCGTGCGCGCCGAGGGCCCAGCGGAGAAGCTCGTGTCCTTCGAGATGACCGGTCCCGGCATCGCCCGCCAGGGCAACCCGATCGCCGGCGGGGGCGTCGTGACCAGCGGCACCTACTCGCCGACGCTGGAGCAGGGCATCGGCATGGCCTATGTCCCGGCCGCGCGGGCCGAGCCCGGGACCGAACTGGAGATCGACGTCCGCGGGACGCCTCGGGCGGCGGTCGTCCGCGCCAAACCTCTCTATTCGCCCCCCAAGGAGTCTTAGTGTCCGATCCCAGCTATCCGGAGGAACTCCTCTATCACCCCGAGCACGACTGGGCGCAGGTCGAGGGCGACCAGGCCACGTTCGGGATCACGTGGTTCGCCCAGGACTCCCTGGGCGAGGTCGTCTTCTTCGACCCGCCCAAGGTCGGCACGACGGTGACCAAGGACTCGGCCTACACGGAGATCGAGTCGGTCAAGGCCGTCTCGGACGTCATCTCGCCCCTGTCGGGCGAGATCGTGGAGGTCAACGATGCGCTGGGGGACGCGCCCGAGACGATCAACGAGGATCCCTACGGCGCGGGGTGGCTGGTCAAGGTCAAGCTGTCTGATCCCAGCGAGCAGGAGGCGCTGCTGGACGCAGCCGCGTACGCGGCGACGTTGTCGTGAGTAGATACACCTCGGCGACGGAGTCAGACCGCAGCGAGATGCTGCGCGAGATCGGCGTCGAGTCGATCGAGGAGCTGTTCGCCGACATCCCGGCTCACCTGCGTCTGTCCGGCCCGCTCGAGCTCGACGCCGGCCAATCCGAGCTCGAGGTCTTCCAGGAGCTGCGGGCCCTGGCGGCGCGTAACACGAGCGCCGAGGACGAGCTGTGCTTCCTCGGTGCCGGGATGTATGACCACTACGTCCCGGCGCTGGTGGACTCGATCATCTCCCGCTCGGAGTTTCTCACCCCCTACACGCCCTACCAGCCCGAGGTCTCCCAGGGCGGGCTGCAGGCCATGTTCGAGTACCAGACGGCGATCTGCGAGCTCACCGGCCTGCCCATCTCCAACGCGTCGGTCTATGAAGGGCCGAGCGCGGTGGCCGCCGCCGGCTATGTCGCCAAGCTCGCCAACCCTGCGCGGTCGCGGTTCATCGTCTCGCGCGGCGTGCACCCCCACTCCCGCGAGGCGCTGGCGACGCTGGCCCACGGCTGGGGGATGGAGGTGGTGGACGCGCCGCTGCACGACGGCCTCACCGACCTGCCCGCCCTCGACGACCAGGTGAGCGCGGTCATCGTCCAGCAGCCCAACTTCCTCGGCGCCGTCGAGGATCTCGAGGCACTGGCCGGCGCTGCCCATGCCGCCGGGGCGCTGTGCGTGGCAGCGTGCGACCCACTGCCACTGTCGGTGCTGCGCGCGCCGGGCGACTGCGGGGTGGACCTGGCGGTGGGCGAGGGGCAGACGCTCGGCAACCGCCTGGACTTCGGCGGCCCGTCGTTCGGCTTCTTCGCCGCCACCGAGGCGCTGCTGCGCCGCGTTCCGGGCCGGATCGCGGGGGAGACCGTCGACGTGGAGGGCAAACGCGGTTACGTGCTCACTCTCCAGACCCGCGAGCAGCACATCCGCCGCGAGAAGGCCACCTCCAACATCTGCACCGCCCAGGCGCTCAACGCACTGGCGGGCGTCATCTACCTCAGCTGGCTCGGCCGTCACGGGATCGTCGAGCTCACCGAGCTCATGCTCCAGCGCACCGCGTATGCGCGCGAGCGGCTGGGGGCGATCGACGGGGTCCACCTCCTCCACGACCAGCCGGTCGTCCGGGAGTTCGCCGTGGTGCTCGACGCCCCCGTCCAGGCGGTGATCGACCGCTGCGTCGCGGCCGGCGTCAACCCCGGCTATGCGCTCGGCCGCGACTACCCCGAGCATGAGAACGGGCTGCTCGTGGCCATCACCGAGAAGCGCACCCGCGCGGACATCGACCGTCTCGCCGAGGTGCTGGGCGGCGCGGTGGCGGCGGAACGCAGCCGCGACGCGCACCACGTGGGAGCGCGCTGATGGCCTTCACTGCCGCCGCCGACGATCAGCTGACCATCTACGAGCGCTCCCGGCCGGGCCGTCGCGCCTTCGTGGCGCCGGCGCTTGACGTCCCCGAGCATCCGCTCGACGAGCTCATCCCGGCCCGCCTGCGCCGCGCCGAGGGCGGGCAGGCTCGTCTCCCCGAGGTCTCCGAGCCCGAGATCGTGCGCCACTACAACCGGCTGTCCAAGCGCAACTTCGACCTCGACACGGGCTTCTATCCACTGGGCTCGTGCACGATGAAGCACAACCCCAAGCTCCACGAGCGCGTCGCCGCGCTCGACGGACACGCGCGCCTGCATCCCCTGCAGGACCCCCGACGGGCCCAGGGCGCCCTGGAGCTGATGTGGCGCCTGCAGGATTCGCTGGCCACGATCGCCGGACTGCCTCACGTCTCGCTCCAGCCGTCCGCGGGCTCCCACGGCGAACTGGCCGGCGTGCTGCTCACCCGGGCCTTTCACGAGGACCACGGCGAGACCCGCACCAAGGTGCTCACGCCCGACACCGCCCACGGGACCAACCCGGCCACGGTGACCATGGCGGGCTACGAGGTGGTCAAGGTCGGGACCGACGCTCGCGGCAACGTCGACCTCGACGACCTGCGGGCCAAGGCCACCGACGACGTCGCCTGCCTCATGCTCACCAACCCGTCGACGCTCGGGCTGTTCGAGCATGGGATCGAGGAGATCGCGCAGATCGTCCACGACGTGGGCGCGACGCTGTACTACGACGGCGCCAACCTCAACGCGATCATGGGCATCTGCCGGCCCGGGGACATGGGCTTCGACATCGTGCATTTCAACCTGCACAAGTCCTTCACCCAGCCCCACGGCGGCGGTGGTCCCGGAGCCGGCCCGATCGCGGTGGCCGACCGCATCGAGCCGTTCCTGCCTCGCCCGCAGGTGGTCCGCCGCTACACCGACGACGGCGCCGAGCCCGTCTTTGATCTCGACTACGACCGGCCCAAGTCGATCGGCCGGCTGCGCGGGTTCCAGGGCAACTACGGCGTGTTCGTCCGCTCCTACGCCTACATCCGCTCGCTCGGCGCCGCCGGGCTGCGCGACGTCTCCGAGGTCGCCGTCCTCAACGCGAACTACCTGCTGGCCCGCCTGCGCGCCGAGGGCGTCCTCGAGCACCTGCCGGTGGCCTATGAACGGATCTGCATGCACGAGTTCGTCCTCTCCGGGGCGCCGATGAAACGCGATCTGAAGATCAGGACCCTGGACCTGGCCAAGCGCCTGCTCGACCACGGCGTGCACCCGCCCACGGTGTACTTCCCGCTGCTCGTCGACGAGGCGCTGCTCATCGAGCCGACGGAGACCGAGACCAAGGAGACGCTCGACCGCTTCGCCCAGATCCTGGCCGAGATCCTGCGTGAGGCCGCCGAGGATCCCGAGATCGCCCGGACGGCTCCGCACACCACCCCGGTGCGCCGGTTGGACGAGGCGGCGGCGGCGCGGCGGCCGGTCGTGCGCCAGCCGCTGTAACCCCGCCTCGACCATACGCCGACTATCCCGGCGGGCCTAACGCACGCTCGCTCGCGCGCCGATGAAGACGTAGTTGGGGCGCGTAGGCCAACCCTCTCCATGTCCAGGGCCATGAAACGAGCGATCGCTGCTGTGCGCTGCGCCGGTGAGATCCGGCGCGAGGAGCGCACGGTCGCCGGCCATGCCGGCGCGGTGGTCTGGGTGATCGCCTCGCTCAGCGTGATCGCGATGGCGGTGGCCCTGCCCGGGGCGCAGGCGCATCGCGAGTTCGTCATCGCAATGGGCATCGCAGGGTGTGCCGGGGGTGCGCTCTCGGGCCTGTTCCTGGACTACCGCCGCGTGCCGGACTGGCTCATTCACCTTTCGGCCGTGGCCGGCGTGGTCTCCATTGCGGTCGCCATCTCGCTGACCGGCGGCGGTCGCTCGCCCGCGTGGCCCTGCTTCTTCTACGTCGTCGTCTACGCCGCCTACTTCTTCCAGCCGCGGGCGGCGGCCGCGTACTTTCTGGCCTGCGTCGTCGCCGACGCCATCGCGCTGGCCGGCGGTATGCCCGGCAGCGGTGCCGAGGAGACCGCCATCCTGGTCATCGCGGCACCCGCGTTCGTCGTACTCGGCGTCGCAATCGTCGTCGGGAAGCGGTTCCTGTTCCGGGTGCGCAGCCAGGCCGAGCGCCTGGCCGCCGAGCAGGGCGCCCTGCGCCGGGTCGCGACCGCGGTCGTCTCGGGCGAGCCCGCCGATCGCTTCTACCAGATCGTCGCGGTCGAGGCGGGGCAGCTCCTGGCCGCCGGTGCGGCCGCCATCCTCCGCGTCGATGCGGGCGATCGGGCGACGATCCTGGGCTCCTGGGCGCACGCCACCAACCGCCTGTACCGCGTCGGCGACGTCTTTGAAGTCGCGCCCGATTCCGACCTGGCCCGCGCCCTGGGTGCCGCCCGTCCGGTGCGCGTCGAGCGCGTCCCGACCGAGTCCAGTCTCGGCCGGCTGGGCTATGGATCGAGCCTCGTGGCGCCCATCCAGGTCGACGGCCGGATCTGGGGCTTCCTCGCTGTGGCGGCGGTCGGCGCCCAGATGTTCGCGCCTGAGCACGAACGCCGGCTCACGGAGTTCGCCCGGCTCATCTCCACCGCCATCACCAACATCGAGGACCGGGCCACGCTGGCCGCGCAGGCGTCGACCGATGCGCTCACCGGAGTGGCCAATCACCGCGCCTTCTACGAGCGCCTGACCGCCGACCTGGCGCGGGTGCGACGTCACGGCGCCGCGTTGTCGGTGGCCATGATCGACGTGGACCGCTTCAAGCTCGTCAACGACGTCGGCGGTCACGAGGCCGGGGACGAGATGCTCGTCCGGGTCGCCCGGTGCCTGAGCTCCGCCACTCGCACCGAGGACCTGCTGGCTCGGGTCGGCGGCGACGAGTTCGCCTGGATCCTGCCCGAGACCGGAGCCGAGGAGGCGCTGCTGGCGGTCCAACGAGCCCGCGCGGCGATGGCCGCGACCGGCGCTGAGCTGCCGCGCGCGACTCTCTCGGCGGGCATCTGCGACACGCGCCACACCACGGACCCCGCCGAGCTGGTGCGTCTTGCCGACCGGGCGTTGTACGCCAGCAAGGAGCACGGGCGCGACCAGGTGCAGCTCTACGTGCCCGCCAGTGTCGACGAGTTGGTGTCGTGAGCGTCCGCCGTCGTACGCTGGGGGCATGCGGTTCGTCATCTACGGGGCCGGCGCCATCGGCGGCGCCGTCGGCGCCCGTCTGCACCAGGGCGGGCACGCCGTCACCCTGATCGCGCGCGGTGCGCATCTGCAGGCGATCCGCCGCGATGGCCTGACCTTCCTGACGCCTGTGGAGCGGGTGGTGCTCCCGCTGCCCGCGGTCGGCGAGCCCGGCGACCTGGCGTGGAACGGCGACGAGGTGGTCCTGCTCGCCACCAAGAGCCAGGACACGCTGGCTGCCCTGACCACCCTGCGCGACGCCGCCGGCGCGGTGCCCGTCGTCTGCCTCCAGAACGGGGTCGAGAACGAGCGCGTGGCGCTGCGGTTCTCCGACGTGGTCTACGGGGCGGTGGTCATGCTCCCCGCGGCCCACCTGGAGGCGGGCACGATCGAGGCCTATGGCACTGAGAGCACCGGCCAACTCGACGTCGGCCGGTACCCCGAGGGGGTGGATGAGCGCTGCCGGGAGATCTGCGCCGCGCTGGCCGACTCGGGCCTGGACTCCCATCCGGTCACCGACGTGATGCGCCTCAAGTACGCCAAGCTGCTGCTCAACCTGACCAACGTCGTTGGCGCCCTGTTCGCGGCCTCCGAGCGGCGCCGTGAGCTGGCCGGCCTGGTCACCGAGGAGGGTCGGGCCGTGCTGGACGCCGCCGGGGTGAGCTACCTCGCGCCCGAGATCACCGACATCGAGGCCCGCTGGCAGCGGTGGGGGGTGCGCGACATCGATGGGCGCCGCCGGGCGGGCTCCTCCACCTGGCAGAGCCTCGCCCGCGGGACGGGGGTCCTCGAGACCGACTACCTCAACGGCGAGATCGTCCTCCAGGGCCGGCTGCACGGCGTGCCCACGCCGCTCAACGTGCGCCTGTGTGCGCTCGCCGCCGCGGCGGCGCGTGAGCGCCGCGCCCCCGGGTCGCTGTCGGCCGAGGACGCGCTGGCGGTGCCGGCGTGAACGGCCCCGCCGATCCACAGATCGCCGCCGAGGCGCGGGAGCTGGCCGCCTCGGCCACCGCTGAGCTCCGCGAGCTCGTCGATATCTCCTCGCCCTCGGGCGACATCGATGGGGCCGAGCGCGCCCTGGCGGTGTGCGTCGGGCTGCTCCCGGAGGGCGCGTCGATCGAGCGCCCGGCATGCTCCTCGCCCGACCACGCGCCCGATCTGATCGGGACCGTGACCGGCACGGGCACGCGCAAGCTGATGGTGCTGGGCCACGTCGACACCGTCGTCGGCCACGACGCCCACCAGCCGCTGCGGCGCGACGGCGACCGCCTGTACGGCACCGGGACCGTGGACATGAAGGGAGGCGACGTCCTGGCGCTGGGCGTCGCCCGCGTCCTGGCCCGCCGCCCCGAGACGTTCGCGGAGCTGGCGGTGCTGCTGGTCACCGACGAGGAGTGGCGGACGCGCCCGTTCGTCCATGCCCCGCGGTTTGCCGGTTATGACGCCTGCCTGTGCTTTGAGGGGGGCCAGCTGGACAACGGGGGCAACGAGGGCGTGGTGGTGCGGCGCAAGGCCGCGGGGACACTTCGGGTTCTGGCCACCGGCCGCGCGTCGCATTCCGGCTCAGCGCCAGACCACGGCCTCAACGCCCTGCTGGCGCTGGCCCGGACGGCCACGGCCATCGCGGCGCTGCACGATCCGCACGGCCCCCAGCAGCTGAGCGTCGTTCCCACGGTGATGCGCTCGGGCGATGCCTTCAACGTGGTGCCCGCTGCCGGCGAGCTCATCTTCGATCTGCGCGCGCACGGCCTGCCCGCCTTCGACGCGGTCATGGGGGCGGTGAGCCGTGATCTCGACGGCGTCACACTGGAGGCGCGGATGGAGCGCAAGTGGCCGGGGATGGACTCCATCGCGGTTACCCAAGACCTGATCGCGCGCGCCTCGCAGCGGCTCGGGCGCCCCATCTCGGGCGTGCCGCGCGGCGGGGCCAGCGACGCCAGTCACTTCGCCGACACCATCCCGCTGACCGTGGACGGGCTGGGACCGCGCGGGGGAGGGGCCCATACGCCCGGTGAGTTCGTGCTGGAGCCGGCGATCCGTGAGCGCGCCGAGGTCGCGCTCGCGCTCGCCCACTCAGTGCTCGGCTAAGCGTGGATCCAGGCTGAGACTGCGCTGCTGACGAAGAGTCATTGAAGATCTGTCCAGCGGTGCAGCTCAGGGGATGCGCGCGTGCCATCCTTATCACCAGCGATGACCACGATGACGCGTAATCCGGCGGTGCGGCGGCGGGCCATGGCGGCGCGTCAATCGGCCGAGGGGCTGGCGCTCCTGGTCGGGATCGTGGCCATCATGTGGATCATCGAGGTCGTCAATTCGCTTGACGGCTATGCGCTCGACACCGACGGCGGGCTCGTCGCGCGCGACGTCGACCGGGTGTGGGCGATCTTCACCTCACCCTTCCTGCACGCGAGCTGGCAGCACCTGATCGACAACACGATCCCCTTCGTGTTCATGGGGGTGATCATCGCGCTGCGCGGGGCCGCCAAGCTGGCCCTGGTCACCCTCGTCGTCATCGTGGTGGGCGGGTTGGGCACGTGGCTGATCGCCCCGGCGGGAACCGAGACGGTGGGTGCCAGCGGCGTCGTCTTCGGCTACGCCACCTACCTCTTCACCCGGGGCCTGTTCGAGCGCAGCGTTGTCCAGATCCTCACCGGCGTGATCGTCGGCGTGGTGTGGGGCGGGGCGCTGCTGTCAAGCGTCGTCCCGCACGCCGGCATCTCCTGGCAGGCGCACGTGTGCGGCGCCATCGGCGGGGTCATCGCCGCCTGGCTGCTGGCCGCGCGGCAGAACGACGCCCGGCCGCCCCGTCGCGACGACGGCGAAGAGCACCCGGGTGGGCGGGGATCCACTCAGCGCCCGGTGCACGACGCGATCGATCGCGCGCTGGCTCAGTAGCCTCCGCGCGATGCGGATCTTCTCCGGCATCCAGCCGACCGGGCGCAAGCACCTGGGCAACTACATCGGGGCGATCACCCAGTACGTCGCGGGCCAGGACCGCGGCGAGGCCATCTACTGCGTCGTGGACCTGCACGCCATCACCGTCGCCTATGAGCCGGCGGTCCTGCGCGAGGCGGTCTATGACACCGCCGCCACGCTGCTGGCCGCTGGGCTGGAGGCGGACCGGTGCATCTTCTTTCGCCAGTCAGATGTTCAGGAGCACTCCGAGCTGTGCTGGCTGCTGTCGGCGGTGACCTCCTTCGGCGAGCTCAACCGCATGACCCAGTTCAAGGACAAGGCCGGCGCCCAGCGCGATCTGGTCTCGGCCGGGCTGTTCTTCTACCCCGTGCTCCAGGCCGCCGACGTTCTCGCCTACCGTGCCCACGAGGTCCCGGTGGGCGAAGACCAGCGCCAGCACATCGAGCTCATGCGCGATGCCGCGGAGCGCTTCAACGGGCGCTTTGGGCAGACGCTGGTCGTCCCCGAGGCGCGCATCCCCGAAGTGGGGGCGCGGATCATGGATCTCCAGGCGCCCGATCGCAAGATGTCCACCACGGGTGGCACCGCGCAGGGCACCGTGCTCGTGCTCGACGAGCCCGATGTCATCGCCAAGAAGGTCCGCTCGAGCGTCACCGACTCGGGCTCAGAGGTGCGCCGCGGCCCCGACAAGGCGGGCATCTCGAATCTCATCGACATTCTGGCCGCGGTGCGCGGCGTCGATCCTGACGCGGTGGAGCGCGAATTCGACGGGGCCGGCTACGGCGCCTTCAAGCAGGCCGTCGCCGACGCGGTGATCGAGTATCTCGCCCCCGTGCGTGAGCGCTACAACGCGCTACGCGGCGATGAGGCAGAGTTGGAGCGCATCCTCGACGCGGGCGCCGAGAAGGCCCGCGCGATCGCCTCCGACACCCTGATCGACGTGCGCCGGGCCATGGGGGTCGGACCGGTCCGACCCCGACGATAACGTCTGTCTCCCATGCGGAGGCCCCTGCGGTGACGTTGACGTACCTCGACCTCGACCTCGACGTGTTCGCGGGGCCGTTTGACCTGCTCCTGACCCTCATCCTGCGTGAGGAGATCGACCTGCTGGAGGTCGATCTGGCCGATGTGGTCATCACCTACATCGACCATCTCGAGCGCAGGGGCGAGCTCGATCTGGAGGCGGCCACCGAGTTCCTGGTGCTCATCGCGGCGCTGCTGGAGCTCAAGTCCCGGCTACTGCTGCCCGGTGAGGAGATCGAGGAGATCGACCTCGATCCGGGCGAGGCCGCCGAGGAGCTGCTTGCGCGGCTCCTGGCCGCCCAGCGTTATCGCGCCGCGGCGGCCTATCTGACGGAGCGCCTCGCTGACGAGGAGGGCCACCGCTTCCGCTCGGCGCCCCTGCCGCCCCATCTGCGCAAGGCATCGCTCAAGGACGCCGGCTCGGTCTATGACCCGGCCATCCTGGCCGGCGCGATCGGCGACCTGCTCCAGGTCCCGCCGCCCGTGAACATCAGTCACATGACGATCGCCAAGGTGACGGTGGCCGAGCGTCTGGCCCACCTGCGCGCGCTGCTCTCGCGGGGCCGCTTCACCTTCTCGGAGGCGGTGGGCCGCGCGGATCGGGTCACCGTCGCGGTGACGTTGTACGCGCTGCTGGAGCTCTACAAGCAGGGGGAGGCGACCTGGACCCAGGACGAGCCGTTCGCCGAGATCACCGTCGAGGCGCTGGCGGCGCCCTATCGTCTGCCCAACCTCCCCAGCCTGGCCGAGCGCCGGGCGGCGGCCGAGGGGGCCGTGCCCCCCGAGAGGCTGACCGCAGCCGGATGACTCATGCCGCCGACCTACAGGCGAGGCCGGACGCTGAGCGGAGGCGATCCGCATGAGCGCCGAGCTTGAGCGCACGCTCGAGTCGCTGCTGTTCCTCAGCTCCGATCCCGTCCCTGCGGCGGCACTGGCGGACGCCACCGGGGCCGAGCTGCACGAGGTGGTGACCGCGCTCGAGCAGCTGCGCGAGCACTACGAGTACGAGCGGCGCGGGTTCGTCGTCCGCGAGTTGGCCGGCGGCTACACCCTCACCAGCCACCCTGACGCAGAGCCGGCCGCTCGGCGGCTCCTGGCCAAGCCGCGGACCCCACCGCTCACTGCCGCGCAGGCCGAGACGCTCGCCATCGTCGCCTACCTGCAGCCGGTGTCACGGCCCGAGATCGCGCGCATCCGCGGCGTCAGCGCCGAGTCGGCGGCGGCCACGCTGCTGGAGCGGGGGATCATCGAGGAGGCCGGTCGCTCGCAGTTCGGCGCCGTGCTCTACCGCACCACCGAGCTGTTCCTCAAGCTGTTTGGGCTCTCGGAGATTGGCGAGCTCCCCGACATCGAGGGCTTCGATCCCTCGCCCGAGTTCGAACAGGACCTGCGCGAGCGCCTGTTACGCGCCGGGGAAGCGCGTACCGGCGTCAGCGATGCGGGCGCGGCGGTCGCTGTCGGCCGTGCTGGCGACGGCGACGATTAGCCTCGGCGCCCTCGGGCCGGCGCTTCGCGGCACCCGTGGTGGTCGCAGGCCTCTTGGCGTCACGGCGCGGCGCGGCGCCGGCCGCCTCGACGCGCCGGACGCTGCCCAGCGGGCGTGAGGACTCGAACAGGTCCACCGCCCCCTCGCGGCGGTCGGGCCCCGTGAACTCCTGCCGGCTTCGCCGGCGGTCCTTGCGTAGCACCGGTCCGTGGCTCTCGCCGACGAAGCGCAGGACATAGGCCCCGCGCTCGTAGCTGAAGCGCAGGAGCGGGAACATCGCGTACAGGCGGGCCGCCGATACGTACTGGCGCGGTCGCCCAATGCTCGCCATCTCGACCATTGTTGACACAACGCTACACGGTGCCGATGGTTGCGTGGGTCAGCAGAGAAATCGTTTGACCGCCTCGCCATCGCGGGCCAGGGCGGCGGCGTCCTCGGCGCCCAGCGCGGCGAAGGGCTCGATCTCGACCGCGGGGCCGCGCAGGCGCCACACGGCGACGCCTCGGCCCCCGACGAGCGCGAAGTTGCGAAACACCCCCCCGGTGACGACGTGGGCCTCGTCAGAGCCCAGGATGTCCTCGCGGGAGGCCCAGCCCAGCAGCAGCGGCTCGAATGCCCCCAGGAGCCGCGGCCGGGGGAGCGGCGCCGCGCGTCGCCGGCGGGCGAGGTCGACCAAGCCGCCGGGCAACTCGCGCAGCTCGCCGGCGATAGCGCCGAGGCCGGCGCGCGCGTCGCGCAGCGGCAGCCCGGCCCATCGCGCCAGGTCGCGGTCGCCGGCGGGGCCGTGGCCGGCGAGGTAGCGGCGGGCCAGCTCGGCGAGGGCTGTCTCGCGCGGCGGGGGCGGAGCGGGGGAGAGCCAGTCGGATACCCGGGCGAAGGCGTGCTGGCGGCCGATCATTGGCCCGCGGACAATCCGCCCCTCGATCGAGGCGCGGAACACCAGGTGCACCAGTGAGTGCTCCAGGTGGGGGATCCCGGCACGCCCCAGGCGCTCGCGCAGCTGTACCCGGGTCAGCGGGCCCTCCTCGGCAATAGAGCGATCTATCAAGTCCACCGCGCGCTCCGTGGTGGCGGCATCGAGGCCGTCCTGGGCCAGCCGGGTGGCGCTCGGCGTCATCAGCGGCGGTGTCGTCAGCGACTGCAGCAGCGGGTAGTCCTCGCTGCGGATCAGGTGCAGAGTGCCGCGATTGAGCGTCGTGATGACCAGCGAGCGCTCCTCGGTCAGTTCCCGGTCGATATCGGCCGCCTGAACCCCCGTAGTGCGGGCCCGGATGGCCAGCCGGGCGCCTCGCGGATCCTGCCCCTGGATGGCCAGCAAGCGCTCGGCCACGGCCAGCGGCGAGCGCGCCGGAGACCCCGCCAGCATTTGGGCGGTGAGGCGTCGGGCGAGCACGTTGGGCGGGGGCGGCACCTGCTGTACATAAGCATTTGATCAACACGCTTACGTTTGCCCTACGCGCTTTCAGCTAACAAACAGGGGAATGCACAGGCGTGGATCCAGGCGACGCCCACACGTTGCCCTGCCCAGATATCCCGGTCTCGACGGCCTGCGGGCGCTGGCCGTCGTGGCCGTCCTGCTCTACCACGGCGGGGTGTCGTGGTCGGGCGGAGGGTTTCTGGGTGTGGAGATGTTCTTCGTCCTCTCGGGCTTTCTCATCACCTCGCTGCTGGTGGCCGAGTGGGGCCGCTCAGGCGCGATCGCGCTGCGAGCCTTCTGGGCTCGGCGCGCCCGTCGTCTGCTGCCCGCCCTGTTCGCGCTGGTGGCGGCGATCGGCTTCTACTACGCGCTGGCCGGCCCCACCAAGGCGATCCCCGGCCTGCAGGGCGACGGGATCGCCACGTTGCTCTACATCTCCAACTGGCACCAGGTCGCCGCCGGCACCAACTACTTCGCTGCCAGTGGCCCCGTCTCGCCGCTGCAGCACACCTGGTCGCTGGCCATCGAGGAGCAGTTCTATCTCCTGTGGCCCCTGCTCGTGCTGGCTGTTCTGGGCCTGGCCCGCCGCCGCGGCGCATCGGAGCGGCGCTCGCTGCAGGTCCTGCTGGGCCTGACCCTGGGCGGGGCGGTGCTCGCCTCGGTCGACATGGCCCTGCTGTTTGACTCGGGCCGCGGCCTCGATCGCGTGTACTACGGCACAGACACGCGCGCCACCGGCCTGCTCTGCGGGGCCGCACTGGCGATCGCGCTGACCATCCGCCGGCGCCGCCCGGCCACGCCGACGCCCCGCATGTCTCCGCCCTGGGCCCGGCAGGCGCTCGGCGCGGCCAGCGTGCTCCTGCTGCCTGTGCTCGCCGCGGGGATCGTCCTGGCCGATGGCGACGATGCCTGGGTTTATCCGTTCGGGATGCTCGCCACCGACGTGGTCATGGTCGTCCTCATCGCCGCGGTCGTCCTGCGGCCACGAGCCGCCGGTGCCCGCGTGCTGGCCCTCGCACCTCTTCGGGCGGTGGGAACGATCTCCTACGGGCTCTACCTCTGGCATTTCCCGCTGTTCCTGTGGCTGGACGAGGCGTCCACCGGCCAGCGGGGGACGGCGTTGCTCGCGCTGCGTCTGGGCGTGACGCTGGTCGTCAGCATGCTCTCCTACGTGGTCATCGAGCAGCCCATCCGCCAGCGCCGGCGGCCGGCCTGGGTCGTGCGTGGCCTGGCTCCGGTGGGCGCCGGGGCCGCCGTGGTGTCGCTGCTGATGGCCTCGGCGGCGGCCTCGCTGCCCGTCGGCGTGCCCGCCGCGGCGAAGCTGCCCAAGGCGCCCGCTCACCTGGCGGGCTCCGACGGGCCCTGCCAGGTCAGCCTCGCGGACTCGCCCCAGCTGGGGATGGCGCCGCTCGGCACCACCAAAGTGGCCAAGTTCGAGTACGCGGCGCTGGGCAAGTCCAGCCTGGTGTGGAGCGGCTCGACCACCAAGAGCTTTGAGACCTGCCCGCCCAAGCGGGTGCTGGTGGTCGGAGACTCGCTGGCCTTCACGTTGGGGGTCCCGATGATGGACGACGAGCAGCGCTACGGCGTTCAGATCTCCAACGCGGCGCTGCTGGGCTGCGCCTTCTCAACCAAAGGCCAGCTCAATGTCAACGGGACCTGGGAGGACCCGCCCGCCGGATGCACGACGGCGCTGACGCAATGGGAGAACGACGTCTCGCGCGTCCACGCCCAGGAGGTGGTGGTGGAGCTCGGCTACCGCGACGAGTTCGACTGGCGCTGGGGCAACCAGACCGTCCACCTCGGCATGCCGGCGTTTGACAGCTATCTCCAGCGCCAGATCGACCACTTCGTGAGCGTGCTGGCCCGGGGCGGGGTCAAGGTGCTGTTCCTGTCGGTGCCCTACACCCACCCGCCTGACCGGGCCGACGGCACCCCGTCGCCCGCCGCCGCGCCGGCCCGCCACTCGGCGATCAACGCCATGCTCGATGCCGAAGCCAAGCGCCACCCCGACTCCGTGCAGATGCTGAACGTCGACAAGACCGTGTCCCCCGACAACCGCTACGACGCCAAGGTCAAGGGTCAGCTGTGCCGGTTTGACGGGATCCACTTCAGCGTCTTCTGCGCCAAGCTGCTCGAGCCCAGCGTGCTCGGCGAGACGCGCAAGCAGCTTGCGCAGCACTGAGACGGCCGCCTCCATCTAACCCCGCTCCAACCTGAACGCCGGTACGATCGCGCTGTTCCGGGGCGGGGGCTCAAGGTCCAGGGTCGCCGCTCCGAATCAAGGGGCCAGGTGTTCAGTCCTTCGCTGCAACGTTTTCGTCGATATCTCTGGGCGGCCGCCGTGCTGTCAGCGGTCGTCGGGGTGCTCGCGGCCGTTCGTCTGGGCGGGGCCGGTCGGGCCACCGCCTCGGTGCGCCACGGCCCGGCGGCCATCCACCAGCCGGGCGAGCACTGGGTGGCCAGTTGGGGTGCGAGCCCGCAGGCGCCGATCACGTCCAATCTGTCCGCGCGCGGCTTCGCCGACGAGACGGTGCGCCAGATCGTCGACGCGAGCGCCGGCGGCGTCATGGTGCGCATCCGGCTCTCCAACGCCTTCGGCGCCAGGCCGGTGCAGATCGCCGGGGCGTCGGTCGCCGTGCAGCGCGCGGGCGCCGAGCTGACTCCGGGCACGCTGCGGACGCTGTCGTTTGCCGGCCGTGGCTCGGTAGCCATCCCGGCGCGCGGCGGCGTCGCCTCCGATCCCGTCGTCCTACGCGTCCATCCGGGAACGCACCTGGCGGTCAGCCTGTACCTGCGCGCCCCGAGCGGCCCCGTGACCCAGCACACCCAGGCCCGGCAGCGCAACTGGGTGGCCGCCGGCGGCCGCACGCTGGACCAGTCGGCCCGGGCGTTCTTCATGCCCACCCAGTCCTGGTATCTGCTCAGCGGCGTCGACGTGCTCGCTGCCCGGCGCGACCGTGGGGCGGTCGTCGCCCTGGGGGACTCGATCACCGACGGCGTCGGCTCGCCGCTGGATGCCGACGGCCGCTATCCCAACGACCTGGCGCGGCGGTTGGCCGCCCGTACGGGCGCCACGCTCGGCGTCGTGGACGAGGGCATCGGCGGCAACCGCGTCATCAACGCGACCGAGTGCTGTGGCGTGGCGGCCGTCGCTCGTTTCCGGCGCGACGTGCTGGGCCAGCCCGGCGTGCGCGACGTCATCCTGCTGGAGGGGATCAACGACATCGGCGAGAGCCAGAGCCGCGGGGCGCTGACCGCGCCCCACACCCCCGTCTCGGCGCTGGCGATCGTGGAGGGCTATGAGCGGATCATCGCCATGGCCCACGCCGCCGGCGTGCGGGTGTTCGGCGCCACCCTGACCCCGTTTCACGGTGCCCGCTACTGGACCGCCGCAGGCGAGGCCGAGCGCGAGGCGGTCAACAGCTGGATCCGCACCAGCGGGGCCTTCGACGGCGTGATCGACTTCGCCGCCGCGGTGGCCGAGCCCGGGGACCCCCAGCAGCTGGCCCCCGCCTTCGACAGCGGCGACCATCTCCACCCCGACGCCGCCGGGTACCGGGCGATGGCCCGGGCGGTCAACCTCGCGGCCCTGCTGGGGTAGGCATCGACTGGGGTATCAGCGGCGCTGGGGGGCGAACGACAGCGATCGAGGCAGGGTCGGGCGGTGGCGACGGCCCGCGAGACGTGGTTGAGGCGGAAAGTGCAGGAAATACCTGTAAAAGCCGCCCCAACCCCGTCCCGCGGATCGCCGCGGCACGCCGTCCGCCCTCAAAAGCCCGCCGTTGACGTGCGCCGATACCCCGCGGCAACACCGATACCCCGCGGCAACGCCGACGGACGACGACTACGCCGCGGTCGCGTCCTGCGCGGCGAGCTGGCCGCAGGCAGCGGCGATGTCGCGCCCCCGGGTCAGGCGCACGGTGGCGCCCACCCCGTGGCGCTCGAGCTCGGCGCGGAAGGCCTCGATGGCCTTGGGGCTCGACCCCTCATAGGGCGAGTCGGTGGGGTTGTAGGGGATGAGGTTGACCTTGAACATGCGGGGGTCCAGCGCCTCGGCCAGCTGGCTGGCCTGGGCATAGGAGTCGTTGACGCCGGCCAGCATCACGTACTCGACAAACACCATCCGGCGCTTGCGCTCGTAGTGGTCGCGGCAGGCGGCCAGCACGTCGCGCAACGGGTAGCGGTCGTTGACTGGCATCAGCTCGGAGCGCAGCGCCTCGTCGGCGGCGTGCAGTGAGAGGGCCAGCCGGATCGGCATCGGCTGAGCCGCCAGCCGCTCGATCCCCGGGATCCAGCCGACCGTCGACACCGCGGTGTGGCGGTGGCCGATGCCCACCGCCGGCAGACGCTCGCACGCCGCCAGCACCGCGTCGAGGTTCATCATCGGCTCACCCATCCCCATGAACACGGCGTGATCGACGTCTCCGGTGCGCCGGAAGTGCAGCGCCTGATCGAGGATCTCCGACGCCGTGAGGTTTCGCCCGAAGCGCATCTGCCCGGTCGCACAGAACGTGCACGTCAGCGGGCAGCCCGACTGCGAGGACAGGCACAGCGACCGCCGTCCGCCGCGATAGCGCATCAGCACCGCCTCCACCGGGCGGTCGTCGGCGGTGTGAAACAGCGCCTTGACGGTGCCGTCGGAGGCGCGGGCCTCGCGCACCAGGGTGAGGCTCGAGTACGGGACCGCCGCGTCCAGGGCGGAGCGCAGCGCCAGCGGCAGGTCGGTCATCTCCCCGAAGCCGGCGGCGCCCTGGGCGGCCCAGCGCCACACCTGCCGTTCGCGGTAGGCGGGCTCGCCGAGATCGGCCAGCGTCGAGGTCAGCAATTCGAGATCCACGGTGTCTATGGTGGCATGGCCCTCGATGCGCCTTGCCAAATTCCTAGCCACCGCCGGTGTGGCCTCCCGCCGGGCCGCCGAGGAGATCGTGCGCGCGCAGCGGGTCACGGTCAACGGCGACACCGTGACCGATCCCGCCTGGAATGTCACCGACGCCGATGCCGTCACCGTCGACGGTGCGCCCGTCGCCATCGAGGCCAAGCGCGCGGTCTACGCCGTCAACAAGCCCGCCGGCGTGGTGTCCACGGCGAGCGATCCCCAGCGCCGCCGGACCGTCGTATCGCTCGTGCCCTCCGCCGTCCGCCTGTATCCGGTCGGCCGGCTGGACATCGACACCACCGGCCTGATCCTGCTCACCAACGACGGCGACCTCGCCCATCGTCTCACTCATCCGAGCTTCGAGGTCCCGCGGACCTACCGCGTCGTGGTCTCCCGGCCTCCGATCCGCGACCGCGACATCCGGGCCCTGCGCAACGGCGTCGAGCTCGAGGACGGCCGCACCGCGCCGGCACGGGTACGCCGCCTGGGCGACCGGGGCGAGATCCTGGAGCTCACGATCCACGAGGGACGAAAGCGCCAGGTCAAGCGCATGTGCGAGGCGGTGGGGCAGCGGGTGCGCTCACTGGAGCGGATCGCGTTCGGGCCCCTGACCCTCGGCCGCCTCGCGCCCGGCCAGCACCGACGCCTGTCCGAGGCCGAGGTACAGGCGCTCAGCCGAGCTGGTACTCGAGCACGTCGCGACGCAGGCGTGTCGAGTGCAGCGCGCGCGAGACGTCCGCCGGGGTCAGCGTGACCGGGCGGCGCGAGACCAGCCGCTTGATCTCGAACTGGAGCACGCGCCGAGTCCACGTGGGGTGAAAGCCCGCCAGGGCGTAACGACCCTGCATCCGCGAGGGGATGAGGTTGCAGGCGGCGCCCCACCAGCACAGTGGGTGCCGGGGCGAGCTCATGGAGAATGATGTCGAGCTGGTCGACGGCTTCCCCGGCGCGGGGCAGGAGGCGCAGGTGGGGGAGGTAGAGCGACAGCGGCAGCAGCGTGCGGTAGTGCTGGATGAGGATGGCGCGGCCGGCCACGCCCTGCCCGGACGCGTGTCCAGGGTGCACCGGGCCCAGGGTCCGCGCCACGTAACGCCCGTCGGCGGCGACGAGCGCCACCGCCACCGCCACCGCCACCAGGGCGATGGCGACGTCTCGGAGCACCTCCCGGATCGGGGCGCCGGTCCCGATGAGGAACCGGGGCACGATCTGGCCCAGGCGCTCGCCCAGCGGTGCCGTGGCGATCCAGCTGTCGTGGCCGGTGCCGTTCTGCAAGATGGCCAGGGGGATGAGCCCGAGCATCTTGCCCGGGGAGTAGCGCACAAGCTGCGCCGTGTTGGCCTCGTCAAACCAGAATCCCTGGTGCCCGATCCCATAAAAGCGCAGCGCTGCCGCGATGCCCACCAGTCCGGCCACGGCGGCCAGGGTCGGTGCCGCGAAGGCATCCTCTCCCACCGCTCGGCGCCCGCCGCTGAGAGGGCCGCGAAGGCCGTGATGCGCAAGCGAGCCGACGCTCACGCCGCGAGCGTAACGCGACCGCGCCGGGCGCAAAATGGCTCATCCCGGCCTGCGCGCTGGGGCTAACACGATCGCAACTGCAGCGCGGACCGCGCCGCCTAGTCGCGCGCGCCACTATCTTCAACGCATGCGCGAGGACTCCGGAAGCCCCGATCCTCCGGTTGTCCTTGCCCCGAGCACGGGGACGCTCGCCGGTGGCGAGGCGACGGTGTCCCTGCCACGGGTGGCTCTGCCCGAGGAACGCGCGGCGCGGCGAAGCGTGACGCTCGGCCCGGTGGCCGGGCGGATCGCCCTGGGCGCGGTGATCGCCTCCACCTTCGCGATCGTCGCCGCGGCCAGCTCGGGACCGTCGATCCTCGTCCCGCGGTCCAACGAGCTATTCCCCAATTGGGAGGCGGGGCCGCTGCACGCGGTCATCCCGCGGCTCATCACCAACCCCCAGACGCTGGGCCTGGTGTTCAGCCTCGTCATGGTGGCGATGCTGGTGGCCTATGCGGCGGCGCTGGCGGCGGTGCGCAGCCTGACGCTGCGGGCGATCGTCATCGCCGTGGTGGCGGTGCACCTGATCCTGCTGCTCAGCCCGCCGATGCAGCTCACCGACCTCTTCAACTACCTCGGCTACGCGCGGCTGGGCGCGCTGCATCACCTCAACCCGTACACGCACACGATTCGCCAGGAGCTGTTCGATCCGGTCTACGGGTTCTCGAGCTGGCACAACCTGCGCAGCCCCTACGGCCCGCTGTTCATCGCGCTCACCTACCCGCTCGCGCTGGTGTCGCTGCCGATCGCCTACTGGGCGGTGAAGCTGAGCACGGTGGCGCTGGCCCTCGTCGTCGTGGCCCTGGTGGGGCGGATCGCACACCAGCTCGGTCGCGATCCGCGGTTCCCGGTGGCGTTCGTGGCGCTCAACCCGGTCTTCCTCATCTACGCCGTCGAGGGCTTCCACAACGACTTCTTCATGCTGGCGCCGATGCTTGGCGCGATGTCGCTGGTCCTCGCGCGCCGCGAGCGCGCCTCCGGGGCGGTGCTGATGCTCGCGGTGGCGGTCAAGTTCACCGCGATCATCCTGCTGCCGTTCCTGCTGGTGGCCGCGCACACGCGGCGGCGACGGACTCAGGTGCTCGTCGGGGCGGCAGCCAGCGCGGTGCCGCTGATCGCGCTCGACCTCGCGCTGTTCGGCTTCACGCTGCCCAACCTC
The DNA here is from genome assembly GCA_963737335.1 of uncultured Solirubrobacteraceae bacterium. GTDB lineage: Bacteria > Actinomycetota > Thermoleophilia > Solirubrobacterales > Solirubrobacteraceae > Palsa-465. The sequence goes on along the minus strand of CAVTSK010000023.1, from coordinate 492,665 downwards.
TCGCAGCAGAGCACGCTGCTCACCGGCTTCTCCATCACCAACGTGTTCGGGCTGCTGCTCGGCGTGGGTGGGACGCCGGCCCTGCTCAAGATCTCCGCCGTGTGCGTGGTGTTGGTGGTGGCGTATCAGTTCTACCGCAACCGCGACTGGATCGGGGGGGCCGGCTGGTCGACGGTGGCGCTGATCGCCAGCCTGAGCTGGCTGATGCCGTGGTACGTCGTGTGGTTGCTGCCGCTGGCCGCACTGGCGACGAGCCTGCGCCTGCGCCGGGTGGCGGCCGCGCTCACCGTCTACCTGATGTTCGTGTTCCTGCCGGCCGTTGCCACCTACAACAACAACCACAACATCAACCTGCTCAACACGCACGCCGGACGGGCGAGCTCGTCACTTCAATATAAGCTCGGGCACTAGCGGTGTCGCTGCCCCGTTCCGGCTCTGCTTAGCTAACCGCCCGTGCGCGTCCAACCCCCGCTGGCCGTCCCCGCCGGGGGGCCGCCCCCGCAGGCGTCTGCGCCGTCGCGCCGGCCGTCGCGCCGTCTCGATCGCTTCGAGGTCGCGCTGCTGGCGGCGTTCGGGGCGATGTCGGTGTGGGTGGTGGCGCTCGACGTCTTTCACGCCGCGCACGAGGGCCTGACCTGGACCGGGACCGACGGTTACTACATCGTCGACCAGATGCAGTACCTGTCATGGATCCAGTCCGCCGCACACCATGGGCTGATCTCCAACCTGTTCGTCCTGCGCTCGACGCCGGCGGACTACTTCCAGCCGGCGATCATCATCTCGGGCGCGGTGGCCGCGACCGGGGTCCCGTCGTGGCTGGCGCTGCTGTTGTGGAAGCCGGTGGCCGTGGTGGCGCTGTTCCTGGCCACGCGAGCGGCAGCCAACCGCGCCTTCCCCGACGTGCCGCGCCGGCGCGCGGCCCTCACGCTCGGCGTTGGGTTCGCCTCGTTCTCGGTCATCGCCGGCAGCCTCGGGATCGTCGGCGACATGATGCCCACGTGGCTGTCCTGGGGCTATCCCTTCGGCATCCTCTCGGTCGCGCTCATCACCTTCGCGGTGGTCCGCTATGACCGGGTGCGCGTCGCGGGGCGGCCCGACTGGATCTGCGGCCTGCTCGGCGGGCTGGCCTCGGCCCTTCACCCGTGGCAGGGCGAGACGCTCATCCTGCTCATCCTCTTCGCCGAGCTCATCCGCTGGCGCGACCTGGTGCTGTGGTGGCGCACCGCGCAGTGGCGCCGCCTCGCGTTGCCCGCACTGACCTTGGCGCTGACCGCGGCGCCGCTGCTCTATTACCTGCTGCTCGGACACCTGGACCTCTCCTGGAAGCTGGCCCGGGTGCAGAGCAAGCACGCGTTCCCGTGGTCGGCGATCGCGATCGGCATCGCCCCGCTGGCCATCCCAGCGCTGCTCGGCTACCGCGGCCGCCCGGAGAGCATGCTGGAGCTCCTGCTGCGTCTGTGGGGGCCGGTGGCGATCCTCATCTACGTCTTCTCGGCCACCGGCCTGAGCGCGACGCCGCTGCACGCCTTTGACGGGATCACCATCCCGTTGGCCGTGCTCGCGGTCAAGGGCGTGAGCGGGACGTCGCTGCGCACGCTGCCGCGCGCGCGGCTGGTGGCGGCGGGCGTGATCGCCCTCGGGGTCATTCCGGCCAACGCCTACGCGCTGGCCACCGCGCACAACTTCGTCGATCCGGCCGGGGGCAACGCCAACTTCATCACCCACGACGAGCACGCCGCGCTGCACTACCTGGCCAAGAACCGCGACCCCGGTGGGGTGCTCACCCAGTTCTACCTCGGCGAGGCGGTCCCCGGGGCGACCGGCCGGCGTACGTTCGTGGGCAACTGCCTGTGGTCAGAGCCCAACTGCATGCCGCGCGCCGCCGCCGCCGATGCCCTCTTCCGTGGCCAGGACACGCAAGCGCAGGCGCGGGCGCTGGTCTCCCAGAGCGGTGCACGCTTCCTGTTGGCCAGCTGCGCGTCGCGTGCCGACCTGCAGCGCACGCTGGGCGAGCTGGTCGTCTCCGCCTCGCGTTTCGGCTGCGCCACCGTGTACGAATTGGCACCGGCCGCGGAGCCCGAGGGTCCTTTGGCAGAATTACCAACCCATGCGGTTGTTCGCGCTCCGAGGCGCCAATAGCGTCGAGGTCAACGAGGCGAGCGCGATCCTGGCGGGCACGAGCCTTCTGATCCGCGAGCTGATGGACCGAAACGCGCTCACCACCGACGCGATGGTGAGCTGCATCTTCACGCTCACCGACGACCTCAACGCCGAGTTCCCGGCCCTCGCCGCCCGCCGGCTCGGACTGGACAAGGTCCCGCTGCTGTGCGCGCGGGAGATCCCCGTGCCCGGCGCGATGCCCCGGATCGTCCGGTTGATGCTGCACTACTACGCCGATGATCAGCACACGCCACAGCACGTCTATCTGGGCACCGCGCGGGCGCTGCGCTCCGACCTCGACGCCGCGCAATAGGCTGGCGGGGGCGATGGCCATCGAATTCGCAGAGCGCATCCGCCGGATCCCGTCCTATCCGCTCGCCGCGGGGTATGACCTCGGTGCCGACGTCGCGATGCTGGCCTCCAACGAGTCCTGCTTCGCGCCTGCGCCGGAGGTGCTGGAGGCGGCCCACAGGGCGCTCTCCGGCGTCCACCGCTACCCCGACCCGGCCTATGCCGCGCTGCGCCAGGCGCTGTCTGATCGCTACGGCGTACCCCGCGAGCGGATCGCGCTGGGCAACGGCTCCTGCGACATCCTGCTCGCCGCCGGCGAGGCGCTGCTCGAGCCCGGCGCCGAGGTGGTCTACGCGTGGCCGGCGTTCAGCGTCTATCCGCACCTGGCCGCCGCCTCGGGCGCCCGCGCCGTCGAGGTCGTGCTCGACGACTCCGATCGCCACGATCTCGACGCGATGGCCGCTGAGATCACGGTGGCCACCCGGCTGGTGCTCGTCTGCAACCCCAACAACCCGACGTCGACGTCACTGCCACTGGCCGACGTCGCCCGCTTCATGGAGAAGGTGCCCCGCCACGTGTGCGTCATCCTCGACGAGGCCTACTGCGAGTTCGCGCTGGCCCTGGGCGACACCTACGCCTCCCTGGATCTCCTGCGCCGCTGGCCCAACCTCATGTTGCTGCGGACCTTCTCCAAGGCCTACGGGCTCGCCGGCCTGCGCGTCGGCTACGGACTGTGCGGGTCCGAGGACCTGCGCACCGCCGTCGACCAGGTGCGCCAGCCCTTCTACCTCAACATGGCCGCCCAGGCCGCCGCCGTGGAGGCACTGCGCCACCAGGACGAGGTGGAGCGTCGCGTGACCCACACCGTGGCCGCGCGTGTCGAGCTGATGCAGGGGCTGCGCGCGCTCGGCCTGTGGGTGGCCGAGTCCGACGCCAACTTCATCTGGACCCATCTTCCCGACGCCGTCCTCGAAGCCGACGTGATCTCCGGGCTGCAGGCGCGCGGGGTCCTTGTCCGGGCCGGCGCCGCACTGGGACGCGAAGGATCGCTGCGGGTGACGGTCGGCACCGAGGCCGAGAACGGCCGTTTTCTGGGCGCACTGGGAGACCTCCTGTGATGGAGGCGGCGAGCTCTCCGGACCGCAGCCCGACGTGACCGGTACGTGAGCACCTCCGTCCCGCTGACAGAGCCGCGATTGGGGGGCGAAGACGCGGCGTCACGCCAGAGCCGGCCTGGCACACGCCGGCCGCTCCTGCGCCGCTGGTGGCCGTGGGTGGTGCTCGGGGTGGTCATCGTCTCCGCGCTGTTCGTGGTGGTCTCGGACATGCGGCCCTCCTACGACGGCTTCGGCTTCTTGGTGTGGGGCCGCCAGGTGCTGCACTGGAACCTCAACACCGACGGCGCGCCGTCGTGGAAGCCGCTGCCCTTCCTGTTCACGCTGCCCTACGCGCTGGCCGGCCGTGGCCAGATTTGGCTGTGGATGGGTACCGCGGTGGCCGGCGCTGTGCTCGGATCGGTATTCGCCGCGCGGGTCGCCTTCCGCTTGACCGGTCCGGCGCCCGACCGCCGCTACGCCCCTTATGTGGCCGGGGCCTTCGCCGGGATCGGCTTGCTGGGGATCAACACCCTCATGCACCTGGTGCTCATCGCCAACTCCGACGCGCTGATCGTGGCCGCGCTGCTGGCCGCCATCGACTGCCACCTGGTCGGGCGCCACCGGCTCGCCTTCGGGATGCTGATCCTCGCCTCTCTGGGCCGCCCGGAGGCGTGGGTGTTCGCGGGGCTGTACGGGTTGTGGCTGATGTGGAAGGTGCCAACGGCGGCGACGCGCCTGATGGTCATCGCCGGCCTGCTCTTCATCCCCGCGTTCTGGTTCAGCGTCCCGGCGCTGACCTCCAAGAGCTGGTTCATCTCCGGTGATCTCGCGCTCAACCAGCAGACGGTGATCCACGGCAACAAGATCGTCGGCGTCGTCAACCGCTTCCGCAGCCTCTACGAGCTCCCCATGCAGCTGGCGTGGCTCATCGCCGTCGTGGTCGCGGCGCTGCGCCGTGATCGCACCACCCTGCTCGTCGTCGCCGCCGCCGGGATCTGGCTGCTCATCGAGGTCGCCTTCGCCTATCACGGCTGGTCGGCGGTGAGCCGCTACATGATCGAGCCCGCCGCGGTGATGGTCGCCGTCGCCGGCGGGGGCGTCGGCTGGCTGCTCGCCGACACCCGCACCTCCAAGGTGCTGCGCTGGCTGGGGCCCGTCGTGGCCCTCGGCCTCATCGTCGCGCTCGCACCCGCCGCCCGCAGCCGCGTGCGCACCGTGCGATTCCTCATCGATGACTCGCGCCACTCGGCCACCCAGATCGACCGCCTGCACCGGGTGATCGACAAGGAGGGTGGCGCCGACGTCATCAAGGCCTGCGGCCAGCCGGTGTCGCTCATCGGCTTCCAGAGCACCGTGGCCTACTACGTCGGCCTCAACGTCGGCAACGTCGGATTCCGCCCGGGCAAGTCGATCGGCCGCGGCGACCAGATCGTCCTGTTCAAGCCGCATGACAACGGGTGGCAGGTGCGCCTGTACAACGTCCCGGCGTCGGCGAAGGCCCAATGCAATCAGCTCAAGACCGACACCGACTTCGGGTAGCGCGGATCGGCCGGGAAGGGTGGGGATGGAGTGCCGCGGCGGACCGGTTGTGGTCGATAGTGAAGGAAATAGCTTCACTATCGACCACAACCCTGCCTGGACCCGCCGCCAACGCCCGCGAAGACGCAGACGGCGGCCCAAGAGCCGCTTGCCAACGACCGCACACTCGTGGTAGAACCCCGCCCAGCGCATGAGCGACCATGCCCACACGACCTGCAGCAGCCTCGCCGGTCTCGGCTGGTCCTATTACGCGCGCTTCTACGCCTGGCGATTTAGCTAGGCGCTCGGCCACGGGCGGGCGGGGCGTTTCCCGCCCCGCGCGCAGAGATCCCGGAGGCCGGGCGCCGTCATCACCCGCGGACCCGTGTCCGCGACGAGGCGCGAGGGTGGGTGGGTCATTTTCTTTACAGTTCGCAATCGCCGTGAAAGGACCAGAAGCCAGATGATGATCGTGATGAAACCGGGGGCCACGCAGGAGGAGGTCGACGCCGTCGTCGATCGAGTGGACGGCGTCGGCGCGCGCGCCCACGTCATCTACGGCGACGAGCTGACCGTGATCGGTGCGATCGGCGACGCCGAACACGTCGCCCGGCTTGCCTTGGAGGGGACGCCCGGTGTGGACCACATGGTCCCGATCTCCAAGCCCTACAAGCTGGCCTCCAGCCAGATCACCCACGGCGCGCGCAGCGTGCTGGACATCGGCGGGCGCAAGGTCGGGGGCGACCACTTCGCGATGATCGCGGGCCCGTGCACGATCGAGTCGCGCCAGCAGACGCTCGACACCGCAGAGATCGTGGCGACCGCCGGGGCCACGATGTTCCGCGGTGGCGCCTACAAGCCGCGGACCTCGCCCTATGCCTTCCAGGGCCTGGGCCAGGAGGGCCTGCGCCTGCTGGCCGAGGCCAAGGCTCAGACCGGCCTGCCCATCGTCACCGAGGTGATGGACGCCCGCGATCTCGATGCCGTGCTCGAGGTGGCCGACGTGATCCAGATCGGCGCGCGCAACATGCAGAACTACGCGCTGCTGTCGGAGATCGGCCGGTGCGGGTGTCCGGCACTCGTCAAGCGCGGGCTGTCGAGCACGCTGGAGGAGTTGCTGATGGCCGCCGAGTACATCCTCAAGGAGGGCAACGAAGCGGTCATGCTGTGCGAGCGCGGGATCCGCACCTTCGAGACCGCCTACCGCTTCACCCTGGACCTGATGGCGATCCCGGTGCTCAAGGAGCTGACCCACCTGCCGGTGATCGTCGACCCCAGCCACGCCGCCGGGCGGCGCGATCTCGTCGCCCCGATGTCGCTGGCGGCCGCGGCCGCGGGCGCGGACGGGCTCATCGTCGAGGTCCACCCTCATCCCGACGAGGCGATCTGCGACGCGGCCCAGCAACTGGTGGCCGACGAGTTCCCCGCCTACCTGGACCGGGTGCGCGCGGCGGCCGCCCTGGCGGGCAAGGCGCTGTGGCAGGAACCGGTGGTCAGCGGCGCGTGACGTTCACCGGAACTGAACGCTCGGACTCGGTCCGCGACCAGCGGATCGCCCGGCTCGTCCCGCTGGCGGCGCCGCGCGAGCTCATCGAGGAGCTTCCCCTCACCGACGACCACGTGGACGTGCTGCTGCGCGGCCGCTCGGAGGTGCAGGCCATCCTGGACGGGCGCGACGACCGCCTGCTGGTCGTCGTCGGCCCCTGCAGCGTCCACGACGTCGCTGCCTCCCGGGACTACGCCGAGCGGCTGAGCGGCCAGGTGGAGCGGCTGTCGGAGGACCTGTGCCTGGCCATGCGCGTCTACTTCGAGAAGCCGCGGACCACCATTGGCTGGAAGGGGCTCATCAACGACCCCCACCTCGACGGCACCGGGGACGTCAACACCGGCCTGCGGCAGGCGCGGCGGCTGCTGCTCGAGGTCCTGGGGCTGGGCCTGCCGGTCGGCTGTGAGTTCCTGGACCCGATCACCCCGCAGTACATCTCCGACGCCGTCTGCTGGGGCGCGATCGGCGCCCGCACCGTCGAAAGCCAGATCCACCGCCAGCTCGGCTCGGGCCTGTCGATGCCCGTCGGCTTCAAGAACCGCACCGACGGCAACGTCCAGGTCGCGGTCGACGCGGTCCGCGCCGCCGGCGTGTCGCATGCCTTCGCCGGCATCGACGTCAACGGGAGCTCAGCGATCCTGCACACGCGCGGCAACCGCGACTGCCACGTGATCCTGCGCGGGGGCAAGGGGGCCCCCAACTACGGCGCCGAGGACGTCGCCCGCGCGGTTGAGCTGCTGCGGGCCAGCTCGCTGCCCGAGCGGGTGATGATCGACCTCAGCCACGACAACAGCGCCAAGCAGCCCGAGCGCCAGCCCGCGGTGGCTGCCGCCGTCGCCGAACAGATCGCGGCCGGAGGCAGCGCGATCGTGGGCGTGATGCTCGAGTCCTTCCTCGTCGCCGGGCGCCAGGACCTGAACGAGCAGTCAGAGCTGGTCTACGGCCAGTCGATCACCGACGGCTGCATCGGCTGGGACACCACCGTCGAGGTCCTCGACGGTCTGGCCGACGCGGTGCGGGCGCGCCGCCACGCGGCCTAGGCGACGCGTCGGCCGATGCGGCTCGCGGTTCTCGGCGTCGGGTTGATCGGCGGCTCGGTGGCTCTGGCGGCGCGCGAGCGACTCGGCGCCGCGGTCACCGGATACGACGACGCGCCAGAGGCGCTGGAGCGCGCACTCCAGCTCGGCGCCCTGGACTGCGCGCGCAGCACGGTCCACGCCGCCGTCGCCGACGCCGAGGCGGTATTCGTCGCCGTGCCGGTCGGCGGCCTGTCGGCGCTGGTGGGCGAGGCACTGGACGCTGCGCCGGCCGACTGCGTGGTCACTGACGTCGGCTCTACCAAGCGCGAGGTCGTCGCCGCCCACGATGATCCCCGGTTCGTCGGCGGCCACCCGCTGGCCGGGGCGGAGAACGCCGGCGTCGAGCACGCCCGAGCCGACCTGTTCGAGGCCGCCACCTGGTACCTGACCCCGGGAGCCGGCACCTCGGGGATGCTCTATGAGCGGCTGCACCGGCTCCTGCACGGGATCGGAGCGCGCCCCACCGCGATCGACGCCGACACCCACGACCGCATCCTCGCCGCCGTCTCGCACCTGCCCCACGTGCTCGCCAACGTCCTCGTCTCCCAGGCCGCCGCCACCTTGGCCGGCGGCGACGCCCGCCTGCCGGCGACCGGCCCCAGCTTCCGCGACGCCACCCGGGTCGCCGGCGCCCCCAGCGCCATCTGGACCGACATCTATCTCTCCAACCGCGATGCGCTGACGGCGGAGGTCGACGGCGCCATCGAGCGCCTGACCCGGGTCCGCGCGGCCCTGCGCGCCGGCGACGGGCCGGCGCTGACCGAGTGGAATGAGCGGGCGGCCACCGATCGGCGGCGGCTGCTGGAGGCCCAGTTGGCCGGCGGCGATCTGCACGAGCTGCGCGCCTCGGTCCCCAACCGGCCGGGAGTGGTGGCCCAGATCGCGCTCGAGCTCGGGCGCGCCGGGGTGAACATCAACGATATGGCCCTCTATCCGGCCAGCGACATGAGCGAGGGCGTCGTCGCCATGTGGATCGCCGGCGAGTCGGCCACCGAGCGCGCGCAGGCGCTCGTCGCCGGGCTCGGCTTCCCGGTGGCGCGGCCATGAACGTTCGCTTCGAGCCGGGCCTTCGCCTGCGCGGGCGCGTGGCCCCGCCCGCCGACAAGTCGATCTCCCACCGCGCCGCGATCATCGGTGCGATGGCCTCCGAGCCGGTACGGATCGTCAACTACCTCGACGCCGCTGACACGCGGTCGACGCTGGACGCCGTGCACCGGCTCGGCGCTCTGGTGGAGCGCCACGACGGCGAGGTTCTCATCCGCGGCTGCGGGATGCGCAACGCTCAGCCGCCCGGCGAGCCGATCGACGTCGGCAATGCCGGCACGCTGCTGCGCCTGCTGCCCGGCTGGCTGGCCTTTCAGCAGGGAGCGGCGTTCACCCTCGACGGCGACGCCTCGATCCGACGCCGCCCCGTCGACCGCATCGCCGGGCCGCTGGCCGAGATGGGGGCCCAGCTGGAAGCGACCGATGGCCGCTTCCCGCCCTTCACGATCCGCGGCGCGGGGCTGCACGGCATCACCTACGAGCTGCCGGTCGCCTCGGCACAGGTGAAGTCGTGCGTGCTGCTGGCCGGCCTGGCCACCGCGCGCACTACCGTGGTGGAGGCGATCCCCAGCCGTGACCACACCGAGCGGATGCTGGCCGGCGCCGGTGCCAAGGTCGAGCGCCGGGCCACTGGTGACGGCGGCTACGCGTCGATCGTGGGCAACGCCGACGAGCTCGAGCTCGAGACCGTCCGCGTGCCCGGCGATCTCTCCAGCGCCGCCTTCCTCATCGCCGCCGGCGTGCTCGTGCCCGGGGCGCGGCTGGTCCTGGAGGGCGTGGGGGTCAACTGGACGCGGGCGGGCTTCCTGCGCATCCTGGAGCGGATGGGGGCGATCGTGGTCGGGGACCTTGAGGCGCCCGGCGCCTTCTCGGCGACCGAGCCGGTGTGTGATCTCGACGTCAGCCACGGGCCCATCGAGGCGACCACGGTGGCCGCCGACGAGGTGCCGCTGGCCATCGACGAGCTGCCCCTGGTGGCCCTGATGGGCTGCTTCGCCGACGGCGAGACCGTGGTCCGCGGGGCCGGCGAGCTGCGCGTCAAGGAGTCAGACCGGATCGCCACCGTCGTCGACGGCTTGCACGGCCTCGGGGCCGACATCGAGGCGCTCGAGGACGGTTTCGCCGTCCGGGGGCGCGGCACCCTGCGGGGCGGACGTATCGACGCTCACGGGGACCATCGCCTGGCCCTGCTCGGGGCGGTCGCCGGGCTGGCCTCGCAGGAGGGCGTCGAGGTGGTGGGGATGGAGGCCGCCGAGGTCTCCTACCCCGGGTTCGTCCGGGACATCGCGGCGCTGGCGGCCGGCTGATGGTGGTCGCCATCGACGGGCCCGCCGGGGCCGGAAAATCCAGCGTGGCGCGCGCCGTGGCGCGCGAGCTGGGCTTCACCTACCTGGATTCGGGGGCCATGTACCGGTCGGTGGCGCTCGCCGCGCTGGAGCGCGACCTGCCGCCGGACGAAGTGGCGCCGACGGTGCGCATCGAACTGGGCGACCGAGTGCTCCTGGACGGACGCGACGTCACCGAGGCGATCCGTACCCCCGAGGTCACCGAGGCCGCGTCGGTGGCCGCGGCGCACCCCGCCGTGCGCGCCGCGATGGTGGCCGAGCAGCGCCGGCTCCTGGGCGATGGCGACTGGGTGGCCGAGGGGCGCGATATCGGCACCGTCGTGGCGCCGCAGGCGGAAGTCAAGGTGTTCCTCACCGCCAGCCCCGAGGCCCGGGCCCAGCGGCGGGCCGCCGAGCTCGGGGTCGACGCCGCCACCGTCCTGGCCGAGCAGGCGATCCGCGACGAGCGCGACACGGGCCGTGCGCACTCACCCCTGCAGGCGGCGCCCGACGCCGACACGCTCGACACCACCGACCTGACCCTCACGCAGGTAGTGGCGGCGATCGTCGCCCTGGTCGAGCGCGCCCGCGCATCCTGATTGCGCAAGTTCTGTTGTCCGGCTGCGTTTCAGCGGTCAGACTTCCTCCGCAGTCACTGACCGACGAATACGGCGCGCGGGCCGGCACGGACGCCGGCCTTTCTCCGTGGTCACGCCCGCGGCCGCTAGCCTCAGCGCACCATGAAAGTCGCGATCGTCGGCTATCCCAACGTGGGCAAGTCCTCGTTGGTCAACCGCCTCACCCAGTCACGGGAGGCTGTCGTACATGAGCAGCCGGGCGTCACCCGTGACCGCAAGGAGCTGCGCACGGACTGGAACGGACGCACGTTCACGCTCATCGACACCGGCGGCGTCGACCTGGAGGACCACGACGCCCTGGCCCGCCAGATCCAGGATCAGGCCCGCGCCGCGCTGGCCGACGCCGACGCCGCCGTGCTCGTCGTCGACGCCAAGGCGGGCATGCGCCCCGGCGACCAGGAGATGGCCGAGCTGCTGCGCCGCTCGCCGCTGCCGGTGCTGGTGGCGGCCAACAAGATCGACACCGCCAAGGACGTGCCGCTGTCCGCCGAGTTCCACGGGCTGGGGCTGGGTGACCCGATCGCCGTCTCGGCCGCCCAGGGGCTGGGCACCGGAGACCTGCTGGATCGCATCGCCGCCCTCGCACCCGGCGTCCCCGACGAGGATGGCAACGACGACGCCGTCCGCCTGGCGCTGATCGGCCGTCCCAACGTCGGCAAGTCCTCGCTGCTCAATCGCTTCGCCGGGTCAGAACGGGTGATCGTCTCCCCGGTGGCGGGCACCACGCGCGATGCCATCGACCTGCCGATCACCTTCAACGGCCGCGAGCTGATCCTCGTCGACACCGCCGGCATCCGCCGCCAGGCCAAGGTGGGGGAGTCGCTGGAGTACTACACGTCGTTGCGCTCGCGCCGCGCCGCCGAGCGCGCGGATGTCGCCCTCGTGGTGTGCGACGCCACCGCCGGCGTCACCACCCAGGATCTGCGGATCGCCGAGCTGGCCATGCGCAGCGGCTGCGCCACCGCGCTCGTGCTCAACAAGTGGGACATCGCCGAGGGCGTCGACCTGGACCATGAGCGTGCCCGCGTGCATCAGAAGCTGCGCCTGCGGCCCCGGGTGCTCACCGCCTCGGCCAAGACCGGCCGCCACGTCGATCGGCTGCTCGTGGAGGCGGTGGCGCTGGCCGATCGCAGCCGCACGCGGATCCCCACCCCGCAGCTCAACCGCTTCCTCTCCGAGGTGGTCGCCGCCCGGCAGCCCCCGGTGGGCAAACGCCCGGCCAACGCCCGGGGCGCCGCGGCCAATCATCGGCTCCGGCTCATCTTCATGACCCAGACCGCCGAGGGCCCGCCCCGGTTCTCCATCCAGGTCAACTCCCGCACGCGAGTGACCCGCGACTACGCCTACTTCATCGAGAACCGTCTGCGCGAGCGCTACCGCCTGGAAGGCGTGCCCACCATCATCGACTTCGTGGAGCGCAACGAGCGCCGGCCGCCCTCAGACCGTGAGGAGCGCCGGTCCGCTCGCGACCGCAAGCAGCAGCGCGCGCACAGCGCAGAAGACGCCGCGGCCTGAATACATTTCCCGGGTGGCTGATCCGGCGCCCACGGCGACCATCTACCGGCGCCGGCGCACCGCGGCGGTCGTCGGACTGCTGGGTGTGGCGGCGCTCGTGGCGCTCGTCGCCGTCCTCCTGAGCGGGGGCGGCGGAAGCACCGGTGGCGGGGGTGGGGGCGGCAGCCCCGCGGCGGTCATCCCCTCAGATGCGCTGGCCTATGTCGAGGTGACCGTCGACGGCAAGGACCCGGCGGTCACGCAGGCATTCGAGGTGGCACGCCGGCTGCCGGACTTCGCGGTTCTCGCCGCGGCGGCGACGACCCGGCTCGGTGCGGTCCTGGGCGGCGGGCACGCGGCCGGTTTCTCCGACGTCTCGCCCTGGCTGGGCAGGAACGTCGCGCTGGCCTTGCTCAACACCGCCACCTCGACGGCCGGCTCGCTGATCGTCGTCAACGTCTCCGATCGCCGCCGCGCGCAGTCCTTCCTTCACTCGGTCGGCGCCGCCGCGCACGGCAGCTACCGCGGGCGGGCGCTGCTCGCGGTGGCCAACGGCAGCGAGCTGACCTTCCTGGGCGACGAGCTCGTCATCGGGCAGGACGCCAGTGTCCGCGCGGCGATCGACGTCTTTGCCGGGGCGTCGCCGTCGCTGGCCGGCAGTGCGGTGTACCGCCGCGCGATGGCGGGCCAGGGCGGAGGCTCGGTGCTGGACGCCTACGCCTCGGCTGCCGGGGTCCGTCGGGTCCTGGCTGACCAGAGCGGGATCCTCGGCGCCGCCGGCGATCTGCTCTACCAGCCGGCGCTCCAGGGGGTCGCGATCTCGCTCACGCCATCCCAGAAGGGCGCGTCGGTCCGCATCCACAGCGCGCTTGACCCGGCGCTGGCGAAGGTGGGCCCGGGCGCTTCGTCGCCGGCGGCGTTCACGCCCACGCTGCCCGCGCTCATGCCGGCCGCCTCATCGCTGCTGCTCGACGTCGCCGACCTGGGCAAGGTCGCGCCCCAGGTCCTCAATGCCGGCTCGGCGGCCGGTCTGGCCGGCGGCATCGGCACCCTGCTGACCCGCCTGGGCGCGGCGCTGCACTCCGAGGGGGTCAACGTCTCAGACCTCGTCTCGATCTTTCATCACGAGGCCGCGCTGGCCATCGTCGGCGGCGGGCGCTCGCCAAACCTGGTCGTGGTGGCGCGCACCGCCGACCAGCCGCGCACGCAGCACGAGCTCGCACAACTCGAGGCGCCGCTGGCCCAGCTGTTCTCGGCTCCGGGCAAGGGCCAGAGCTCGGAGCCGGTCTTCAACGACCGCCAGATCGGCGGGGTCACCGCGCACCAACTCCAGCTGGCCACCGGCTTCCAGCTCGACTACGCCGTGTTCCGCGGGCTGGTCGTCATCTCCACCAGCCTTCAGGGCATCCAGGGCGTGGCCCAGCAGACGCGCCCCTTGTCGCGCGCTCCCGCCTTCGCCGCTGTCCTCGGCGGCGCGACCCACCGGGTGACCTCGCTGGTGTTCGCCGACGTGGCGACGCTGATCGGCGCCACCCAGCAGCCCGGGCTCGCCACGGGGTCGCTCGGCGCCCGCCTGGGGCCCGACCTGCGGCGGATCACCGGCGTCGGCCTGACCTCGACGCGCGGCGCCGCGGACTCGACCACGCAGGTGACGGTGGCGATCAAGCCATAGCCGGCGGGCGCGCCCTGGGACGTATCAGACGTCGGAGGCGGGCGACGCATGGTCGCCGCGCAGGGCATGCAGCGCGCGGTCCACCGTGCGCACGATCCCGCTCGGGTCGCCCACACCGCGGAAGGAGAAATCGAACTGCGTCTCGCCTGCGGTGTCGAACTGGACGTCGCCGATCCTCAGCAGGCGCTCGAACAGCGACTGGCTGGAGTTGACGTTCTGGATGCGCTCCAGGCGGGTCTGATGGACGTCGCGCGAGAGGATCCCGGTTTGGATCGTCAGCCGCTGGTTGGTGATCGAATAGGTCGTCGCGATGCGCCGGAGCTGCCCGATCACGACCAGCACGAGGAACACCACCACCACCGCGACGGTCACCCAGCCGGCCTGCACGTGGTGCGCGGCGATGCGAGTCACCACGCCGGCGATGACGCCGCCGAGCAGCGCCGCCAGGAGGCCCTTGGCGTAGAACAGCGCCAGGGACCGCCACGAGGGGTGGCCGTGAAAGAAGATCTCCTCGCCCGGTTCGGGATCCACGACTGAGAGATTAACGAGGACGTCGGCCGCTCACCGGCTGCGTGGCGGCGCGGGCCGGGGCCGACGGCCCCTCGCACTACAGTCGGGCGCCCATGATCGCCCGCGTGCAGCCCCTCACCCGGACGCGCGCGGTGCGCGGCCCCTTCGACTATCGCCTCGCCCCCGGCCAGGACGTCGAGGTCGGGTCGCTGCTGCGGGTGCCGTTCGGCGCGCGCAGCTCGCTCGGGGTGGTGGTGGAGTTGGCCGAGCGCTCGGAGCTTGACCCCGACCGCCTGGTCGAGCCCGAGGCGGTCATCGGGGCCGGCATCCGGGCCGACCTCGTGGCCCTGGCGGACTGGATGGCGCGCGAGTACTGCTCGACGCCCTCGCGCGCGCTCCAGCTCATGCTCGCCCCCGGCGCGTCGGTCGGCCGGGGCGCCAAGCTCGCCCTCGTCGCCGAGCTGACGCCCGCCGGCTCAGCGGCGCTCACCGACGAGGCCGCGCGCCTGAACGATCGTCAGCACGGTCTGCTCCAGGCCCTCGCCGAGCGCGGCCCCACGCCCGCCGCCGAGCTCGACACCCCGGGGCTGCGGCGGCTGGAGTCCCGCGGGCTGGTCACGATCGACCGCCGGCCCCGGCCGCGACGCCCCGTCCGCTACGAGGTCGGCAGCGCCTCGGCCACCGCGCCGCCCCTCACCCTGGAGCAGTCGGCGGCGCTGGAGCGCCTGACGGACGCCCTCAGGGCCCGACCGGCGGATCATCCGGGGTTCCTGCTCCAGGGGGTCACCGGCTCGGGCAAGACCGAGGTCTACCTCGGCGCGGTGGAGGCGGCGCTCGGGGCGGGGCGCACGGCGATCGTGCTGGTACCCGAGATCGCGCTCACCCCGCAGGTGCTGTGGCGCTTTCAGGCCCGTTTCGGGGACGTGGTGGCGGTGCTGCACTCGGCGCTCAGCGTCGGCGAGCGCCACGACGAGTGGATGCGCCTGCGCGCCGGCGAGGCGCGGGTGTGCGTGGGTCCGCGCTCGGCGGTGTTCGCGCCGCTTGACGACATCGGGCTGATCGTCGTCGACGAGGAGCACGAGAGCTCTTACAAGCACGAGGGCGACCCGCGCTACGACGCCCGCACCGTCGCCCGCGAGCGCGCGGCCCGCCACGGTGCCGTGCTCGTCGCCGGCAGCGCCACGCCGCGGCCCGAGAGCGTGCTGACCATGGAGCGCCTGCGCCTGACCCAACGCGTGGACCACCGCCCGATGCCCGCCGTCGAGGTGCTCGACATGCGTGACCGCCACCAGCCACTTCACCCCGAGACGCGCATGGCGCTGGCCGATCTGCGTCGCGCCGGCGGCAAGGCGATCCTCCTGCTCAACCGCCGCGGCTGGTCCAACTTCCTCTCCTGCCGCGCCTGCGGGCGGGTGTGGCTGTGCCCCAACTGCGACGTGGCCCTCGTGCTGCACCGTCACGGGCACTTCATCGCCTGCCATCACTGCGGCCACCGCGAGCGGATGCCCGACCGGTGCGGGGCCTGCGGCTCGGTGTCGGTGGCGCGCCACGGCGCGGGGACCGAGCGCATCGAGCACGAGCTGCGCGACGCGCTGGGAGGGGATCGTTTTCCCATCTTCCGCCTCGACGCCGACTCCTCCGGTCTGACCGAGCGCGCGCAGACGCTGCAGGCCTTCCAGGCCGCCTCCGCCGGCGTGCTCGTGGGCACTCAGATGGTGGCCAAGGGCCACGACTTCCCCGACGTGTCCCTGGGGGTGGTCCTCGACGCCGACCAGACGCTGCGCTTCCCCGACTTCCGTGCCGAGGAGCGGACGTTCGCACTCATCACCCAGCTGGCCGGACGCACGGGGCGGGGCGCCCTCGCCAGCCGCGTGCTGGTCCAGACGCTCGCCCCCGACGCGCGCCCGATCGGCTTCGCCACCCGCCACGACGCCGACGGCTTCATCGCCGACGAGCTCGAGCGCCGTCGCGTGCTCAGCTATCCGCCGTATGCGTCGCTGATCCGGATCGTGTGCTCGGCCGACGACGAGGCGCTGGCGCGTGAGACCGCGGCCGCCATCCACACCGAGCTGGCCGGGATCGACGCGGCGGTGCTGGGACCGGCGCCCCTGTTTCGCCTCCGCGGCCGGGCCCGCAACCAGCTCGTGATCAAGGCGCAGGCGCGCCAGGCGGCGATCGACACCGTCGGGCGGGCCATTGACCGCATCGCTCCGGGGGCCGCGCGCCGCGGCGCGTCGGTGAGCGTCGACGTCGACCCCCAATAGGCAGGGGTGATCACGGGACTCCCACGACTAAACTCAAAGACAACATGGCAGAAAGCGCGACAGACCAGGCAGAGCTCGATACCGAGGTCACCGAGCCCGAGGGCGCGGAGGAAGAGCCCGAGCTCGATCCCGAGGCGGCGGCGCGCCGGACCGCTGCACTGGCCCACGTCAAGAAGTTCGGCGAGCCGGTGCTGCGCACTCGGTCGCGCCCGGTCGAGCGCTTCGACGACGCCCTGCGCGACGAGGTCATGCGGATGAGTCAGCTCATGATCGACTCGATCGGAGTTGGACTGGCCGCCAACCAGGTGGGAGTGCTGCACCGCCTGCTCGTCTACCGCGTCCACCCCCAGTCCCCCGTGGCCGCCCTCGTCAACCCCGAGATCGAATGGACGGGCGACGAGCTGGAGACCCTCGAGGAGGGGTGCCTCAGTCTCCCGAACGTCCATGTCGACGTCGAGCGGCCGGTGAACATCGTGGTCCGCGCCCTCGACGAGTACGGCGACGAGCTGCGCATCGAGGCCTCCGGATTGGAGGCCCGCGTCATCCAGCACGAGCTCGACCACCTCGACGGGGTGCTGGTGCTCGACCGGATCTCGCGCTCGCAGCGCAAGGAAGCCATGAAGGCCCTGCGCGAAGCGCTCCCCTCGGCCTGACCGGCCAGCGCCGCCCGCCGTTGCGCACCGTTTATCTCGGCACCTCGGAGTTCGCCGCCGACGTCCTACGTGTCCTGGCGGCGTCGCCGCATCGGCCCCAGCTGGTGGTCACGCGGCCCGATCGGCCGCGCGGCCGTGGCCGCAAGCTCGCCTCGCCGCCCGTGCTCGAGACGGCGCGGCAGCTGGGCATCGACACCGACCAGCCCGAGGTGGTCAATGACGAGCCGGCGCGCGAGCGCATCGCCGCCGCGGCGCCCGATGTCGTGGTGGTGTGCGCGTTCGGCGCGCTCATCAAGGAACCGTTGCTGTCGGCGCACCCGATGCTCAACGTCCATCCATCCCTCCTGCCACGGTGGCGGGGGGCGGCTCCGATCGAGCGGGCCATCATGGCCGGTGACCAGCGCACCGGCGTCTGCATCATGCGCCTCACCGCCGGCCTGGACGACGGGCCGGTATGCCTGACCGTCGATACTGCGATCGCCGCCGACGACACGTTCGGAACGCTGGCGGCGCGCCTGGCGCCGATGGGCGGCGAGCTGCTCGTCCGGGCGCTTGACATCTCGCCGCCCTTCGTGGCGCAGGATGAGGCGGGTGCCACCTATGCGGAGAAGATCACCGCCGAGGACCGCGCGCTGGACCCCGGCCGGCCCGCCGTCGAGCTCGAGCGCGTCGTGCGGGCGCTCGCGCCCCATATCGGGGCCGCGGTGACCGGGACAGACGGTGAGCGCCTCGGCGTCTGGGAGGCCGCCGCCCGCCCGGCGCAGGCCGGTGACCCCGCCCCGGGCGAGCTCGGCCTGGAGGGTCGCGTCCCGGTGCTCGGCTGCGCGCCCGGCACCCTCGTGCTCACCACCGTTCAGCCTGCCGGGCGCAAGCGGATGCCCGGCGACGCCTACCTGCGCGGCCTGCGCGGTTGAGCGCGATGGCCTCCGGGGTGTCCGCGGCACGCGAATGCGCCTACGCCGTGGTGCGGCGCGTCTTCGAGCAGGACGCCTACGCCGATCGCGCCTTTCACGCCGAGGCCCGGGCCCGGGGCCTGGACGGCCGCGACCGGTCCTTCGCGATGGCGCTCGCCTACGGCACGGTGCAGCGGCGGGCCACGCTCGATCACGTCGCCGCGGCGTTCACCGAGCGGCCGCTGGAGCGCCTCGACCCGCCGGTCCTCGCCGCGCTGCGAGTCGGGCTCATGCAGGTGCTGTTGATGGATGGCGTCGCCGCCCACGCCGCCGTGCACGAGTCCGTCGAGCTGGCCAAGCGCCACGCTCGCGGCGGCAGCGGGCTGGTCAACGCCGTGCTGCGGCGGGCGCTGCGCGAGGGTCGTGAGCTGCTGGCCGGACTGGGCGACGAGACGCCCCGGGATGCCGCCGTTCTTCACTCGGTGCCGGTGTGGCTGGCCGAGCTGTGGTTCGCGGAGCTGGGGGCTGCGCGGGCCCGAGCGCTGCTGGCCGCGGTCAACGCGCCCCCGGAGTCCTCGATCCGCGTCAACACGCTGGTGGCGTCGGTGGCCGACGTGGCCGCGGGGATCGGCGTGGCCACGCGCCCCGCGCCCGGCTTGCCTGAGGGCCTGATGCTCGAGGGGCCGTTTGACGCCTTCGCCTCGCCGGAATGGGAGCGCGGTGCGCTCATGCCCCAGTCGCGGGCCTCGATGGTGGTGGCGCGGGCCCTGGCGCCCGAGCCCGGCGAGCGCGTCCTGGACCTGTGCGCGGCGCCGGGAGCCAAGACCACGCACCTCGCCGCGCTGGCGGGCGACGAGGGCACACTGGTGGCCGTCGAGCGCCACGCCGGCCGCGCCGACGCGCTGCGGCGCACCCTGGAGCGCATGCAGGTCCGCTCGGGAACCGTGGAGACGGGGGACGCGGTCGCGATCCGCACCGGGGAGGGGTTCGATCGTGTGCTGGTGGACCCGCCCTGCAGCGGGCTGGGGACCTTGCAGTCCAGGCCCGACCTCCGGTGGCGCACCAACCCCGAGCGGATCGCCGACCTCGCCCCCCAGCAGGGCCGCATCCTCGCCGCCGGTGCCGCGGCGACGCGTCCCGGGGGCACTCTGGTGTACTCGGTGTGCACGATCTCACGGGCCGAGTCAGATGACGTGGTGGCCGGGTTTGTGGCCGGTCATCCCGACTGGGTGGCTGACCTCCCCGTGCGCCTGGCCCCCGACACCGACGGCACCGACGGGTTCTTCATCGCGCGCCTGCGCCGCCGCTGACCGGCTGGGCGGCCCGAAGGCCGGAACGACCACGCGCCGGTTAGTCTTGCAGTAATGAGCGAGAGAGCCCCCAAGCTCGGCCCCGAGTGCCCCGGCTGCGGGGAGCCCTGGTTGCGCCCGACCGCGGTGCCGGGCAACTACCGCTGCGTCTATTGCATGCGGCGCTATGAACTGGTCTCGGTGTGCCCCAACTGCGGGGAGCACTCCACGATCGTGCGCATGTCCAGCACGGCGATCGTCGAGTGCAACCACTGCCAGGGCAGCATGCTGCAGGAGGTCTGAGTGGCCGTGCCGGGGCGTGCCGCCCTGCTGCGCGAGCGGCGGGTGGCCCCGTCGATCCTCTCGGCCGACTTCGCCCAGCTGGGCTCCCAGGTCTCCGAGGTGCTGGCGGTCGGCGCACGCGTCATCCACGTCGATGTCATGGACGGCCATTTCGTGCCGCCGATCACCTTCGGTGCGGTCGTGGTGTCGGCCATCGCCGACCTCGTCCACGATGCCGGCGCGATCATGGACGTGCACCTCATGGTCGAACGGCCCGAGCGGCACGTTCTCGACATCGCCAAGGCGGGCGCGGACAGCATCACCATCCACGTCGAGGCCACGCCCCACATCCACTACACGCTGGACCTGATCCGCAAGGCCGGGTGCACCGCCGGCGCCGCGCTGGCGCCCGCCACTCCGATCGACGCGCTCCTGGAGGTCGCCCGCGAGACGCTGGACCTGGCGTTGTGCATGAGCGTCAACCCCGGCTGGGGCGCCCAAACGTTCATCCCCAACTCGCTGAGCAAGCTCCAGCGCATGCGCCAGCAGCTCCCGGATGAGGTGGCGCTCGAGGTCGACGGCGGGATCCACGACCAGACCGCCGGCTCCGTCGTCCAAGCCGGGGCCAACCTGCTGGTCACCGGCTCGGCGGTGTTCGGCTCGAGCGACCCGGCCGCGGCCTACGAGGAGATTCGGGTCGCCGCGGGGGCGCTGTAGCCGGCTGGGGGGGTTGGGTCCGGCGCCCATTGACACCGCAGAGCGCACGGTGCCCACTCCGGAGTGGTGTGTCCTGACGTTTCAATGTCACTCCTGATCCGCGACACACAGTCCGACAGAGGGTCCCGTGTGCCCTGAGGTTTCAGGATTTCGTCCTCAGCCCACCTCGGGCGCCAGCCGCGACGACGACGCCGACGACGCCGCGGCCGGGCCCCGCCGGTACAGAAGCCACAGCAGCGCACACAGGATCGCGGTGGAGCCGAAGTAGCCGACCTCGACACGGGTGACCTCGGCCCCGCCGGTGCCGCTCCCGGTGGCGACGAAGACAACGAATACCGCGGCGGCCACCAGCCAGGCAAGCGCCGCCGATGACGCCCGCCCGCGGGCGAGCGCAGCCTGGTTGAGCGTTCCGGAGATGAGGTGCAGGCCCATCCCGAGCCCGACCACCGCCAGCCCCACCCGCCCGTACGAGAACCCGCCTTTGTCGCCAAGCAGGGCGGTCATCACGGCCGGACCGATCAGCAGCAAGCCGAGCGCGACGGCGAGTCCAAACGCGGCGATCACCAGCACCGTGGTCCGGATCGCCTTGTCGAACTCGGCGGCGCCCTCCCGAGCCTCCAGGCCCGCCAGGTGCGGCAGGATCGAGGTCTGGATCGCCTGGAAGAGCTGCAGCGGGGCGCGGACGATGAGCATGACGTTGAAGACGAAGCCGACGATCCCGGTGGTGAGATCCCCGCCGCCGGACTTGGCGGCCACGATGAGCACCCCGGCGTTCATCAGCATCTGCTCGGAGAACATGATCCCCACCACCGACACGGCAAACCCGGCGCCGTGACGCAGCGAGAGCTCCGTGTTGTCCTCCTCGAGCTGAGCCTGGGCAGGACCCTCGCTGGTGGCGGCGGCGTCGGCCGCGACCACGGCCTCGGCGTCGGCGGCGACCGGCGCAGTGTGGCCGCGGATCCGGCGAAACGCCAGCGGCATCACCGACAGCGACGCGAACGGGGCCACCGCCATCCCCAGGCCCACCAACGCCTGGCCCGAGCCGATCCCGAGGGCCACCGCCAGCGGGAACAGGAAGCGCGACGTCGACTCCAGGAACACCAGACCCCCGTACAGCGCGAAGCGCTGGTGGCCGGCCAGCCACCCCCGGGCGAAGTAGCTGCCGGCGTAGGCCAGCACTCCGATGACGAGGATCCAGTACAGCGCCGCCGAGCCGTCGAACATGCCCTGCTGGATCTGCGGGCGCAGAGCGACGGCGACGATCAGGAAAGCCAGCGCGAAGCCGAACTGGATCGAGGCCGGGATCCGCAGCGAGTGGTCGTGAAGGCCCCGGGCTCGGCGATCGGCGATCGTGCGCGACAGCAACTGCTCGATCGGCCGGTAGATCACCGACAGGATCACGAACATGACCGCCCAGCACAGCGAGATCCGGCTGTAGGAGGCCGCATCCAGGACGTGGCTGGACGTGGCCAGGTAGGCGAAGGTGAAGATTCCGGTGGACGCGATCCCGACGGTCAGGATTCGCGCGCCCGACGCGAACGACTGCTGCGGCGGGGCGGCCTCGGAGCCTCCGCCGTCGTCGCCCGCTGATCCCGTCCCGTCCGTTCCGCCCGTCCCGCCTGCGCGTGACGTCGTCGCTGAGCTCACGCGCTCACTCGTACGAGCAGCATCGTCCACGGGAACGGCGCGCGGACCTCCGCCACCTCGCCGTAGCGGCCGAGCAGGCTCACGAACGAGCGGCGGGTCCAGTGGTTGAGGTGGCCGGGCGTGTTGCCCAACTGGCGCAGGTAGGCGCCGCGCGCCATGTTGAGCCCCCGCCACAGCGGCTCGTGGGGGACCGAGACGAGCAGGTGGCGGCCCGCGACGCGTGCCATCTCGGCCAGGGCGCGCTCGGGCTCGGTGACGTGCTCGAGGACCTCGGTGGCCGCCACCAGGTCGAACTCGTTGTCGGCGAACGCCAGACGCTCGACCTCCATGGGCGCGAAGGTGAGGTTGGGACGGCGGCGCCCGGCCCATTCGGCGTCGAGCTTGGGGTCCTCGAGGTCGATCCCGACGACCCGGCCGGGGGCGATGCGGTCGGCCCACTGCTCGGTGAGCACGCCCTCCCCGCAGCCGACATCCAGTAGCGACGCCGGCGCCGCCTGACTGAACAGCTCATCCAGGGTCCGTTCGAAGCCGGCCATCAGCCGGCGCACGACGGGGTTGGTCGAGCCGTACTTGTCGTAGGTGTTGCCCGTCGGCACCGCGGTGCCCGAGCTCACACCTCCACCGCCTGGCGATCCTCCGACGGCGGGCCCTTCTCACTCCCCGGGGGAGGCGGTGCGCCGGGTTCATAGTGCGAAGGCGCGACGCCCAGCTGGAGCTCGATCCGGCGCACACGCTCGAACGTTCGCTGCAACAGGATCCGCTGGGCTGACAGCAGGTCGCCGATCACGCCGAGCGCGCCCAGCAGCATCGCCGCGTTGAACAGAACGCCGCCGAAGATGAGCGACTGGACGTGGCCGGCCACGCCGCCGCCGGAGATGAAGTCGATGAGGAAGCGCACGAAGAACACCATCGCGGCCAGCCCCGCCACCAGCGCGGCGGCCCAGAACACCCGCAGGGGCTCGTACTGGGAGTAGATGCGGAAGATCGAGAGGCCGTTGCGGCGGATGTATGCCGGGATCGACGGGAACAGACGGGATTCGCGCGTCTTCGGGTTCGTCCGGATCGGCACGTGGTCGACGGCCACCAGCAGCTTGCCCGCCTGGATGATCGTCTCCAGGGTGTAGGTGAACTTGGAGACCACCTGCATCTGCAGGGCGGCCTCGCGGTTGTAGGCGCGAAAGCCCGAGGTGGTGTCGGGGACCTCGGTGGAGGACGCCTGGCGCACGACCCAGGAGCCCAGCCGCTGCAGGCGGCGCTTGGAGTGCGAGAAGTGCTCGTTGGAGTCCACGCGGCGGTCGCCGATCACCATGTCGGCCTCGCCGCGCAGGATCGGCGCCACCAGCTTGGGGATGTCGCGCCCGTCGTACTGGTTGTCCGCGTCGGTGTTGACGATGACGTCGGCGCCGAGCTTGAGCCCGGCGTCGAGCCCCGCCTGGAAGCCCGCGGCCAGCCCCTTGTGGTTGGTGAGCTTGACGATGTGATCCACACCATGGGACCGCGCGGTCTCGATGGTGGCGTCGGTGGAGCCGTCGTCGATAATGAGCCACTCCACCGACTCAAACCCCTCGACCGCGCGGGGCAGGTACGAGAGCGTCTCGGGGAGCTGCGCTTCCTCGTTGAAACAGGGGATCTGAATGATCAGCTTCATGTCCTCAGGCGCAGCCCTACCCTCTCAATGGCGCCGCGCCCGGGGCGTGCGGACGTGTCGATGCTCCGTGGGGGGCGCGCTATTCATCACACGGTAGCGGGATACTCGTACATGAAGATGGACACGGCAACGGCAAGCACGCCCGAGCCGCCCCGTCGGCTTGCGGTGTCGTCGCCATCGCCAGGCCGCCGTCGCGGTGCATGGTTCCGGTTCCCGGCCGCGCCCGCCACGGGCGCTCGTCGTCGTGACCTGCACCGGCCGCTGCTCTGGCTGCTGCTGGCAGTCACGCTGGGCCTGCGCCTGTGGGGCGTCAAGCAGGGACTGCCCTACAGCTACAACTCCGACGAGGCGACCCATTTCGTCCCCCGGGCGATCGCGTTCTTCTCGCATGACTACAACCCCCAGTACTTTCTCAATCCGCCGGCGTACTCCTACCTGCTGCACTTCGTCTTCGAGCTGTGGTTCGGGGGCCCGGACGCGGTGCGGCGCGCCTACACCACGAATCCGACGGAGGTGTTCGTGGTGGCGCGGGTGGTCGCCGCGGTGCTCGGCACCATCGCGGTCTGGCTGACCTACCTCGCCGGAGTGCGCCTGTTCAACAGGACCGCGGCCCTGCTGGGGGCGGCGGTGTTCGGCCTGGCCTTCCTGCCGATCTTCTACAGCCACCTGGCGCTCAACGACGTGCCCGCGCTGGCTCCGGTGGCGCTCGCGCTCTACGGGGTCGCCGGTGTGCTGCGCAACGGCGCCCGGCGCGACTACGTCCTCGCCGGGGTCGGCATCGGGCTCGCCGCCGCCACCAAGTACACCGGCGCCATCACCGCGGTGTGCCTGGTCGCCGCGGCCATCTGCGACGGCGCCGGCGGAGCGCCGCTCACCGCCCTGCGCCGGCTCGCGTTCGCCCTGGGGTGCGGGGTCCTGGCCTTCGTCGCCGCCAATCCGTATGCGGTACTGGACTTCCCGGCGTTCCACGCCGGGGTGACGACCCAGCAGGCGCTGGCCGGCGGCTCTGATCCGGAGAAGCTCGGCACGACCGCCGCCAGCGGGACCGCCTTCTACTTCTGGACCTTTACCTGGGGCCTGGGCTGGGCGCCGTCGATCGCCGCGCTGGCCGGGAGCGTCATGCTCTTCGTGCGTCGCCGCCTGGCGTTGGCGTTCGTCCTGGTCCCCGCCCCGATCGCCTTCATCGTGTTCATGGGCGACCAGCAGCGCTACTTCGGCCGGTGGCTGATGCCGGTGTTCCCCATCATCGCCCTGCTCGCCGGTTACGGCGCGGTCGAGGCGGCGCGGTGGCTCATCCGCACGCGGGGGATGCCGGTGGTCCTCGCCGCCGGCGCGGTCGCCGTGGTCATGCTTGGCCAGAGCCTCGCTGCTGCCATCCACAACGACCTGGTGCTCTCCAACGCCGACACCCGCAACGTGACCCGAGCCTGGATGGTCCGCCACGTGCCCGCGGGCGCCAAGGTGGTGGTGGAGCCCGTCGTCTCCACCGACTGGGGCCAGGACGTCGGGCGCTCGCTGCAGTGGACGCCCAGCGGCGCGCGCTGGCAACTGTGGAACCCGTACGTCACCGACGTCGATGCCCGGGGCAACCGTCTGCCTCTGGGCGAGCACCGCTACGTGGCCATCGACCAGTACGAGCGGACCCTGCGCCCCGAACTGCTGCAGGAGTACGCCAACGACGGCTACTGCTGGGTGGTGATCGGATCGCTGCAGGCCGGACGCTCGTTCGCGCAGCCCAAGATCGCCCCGGCGGCGATCGCCTACTACGCCGCGCTGGCCAACCAGGCGCGGCTCATGTTCCACATCAGCCCCTTCGCCAAGGGCAACCGGGCCGTCCCGTTCAGCTTCGACTGGTCGATCGACTACTACCCGAGTCAGTACGCGCGGCCTGGCCCCGAGATGAGCGTCTACCGACTTATGAGCGGTAAATGTGCCTCGAACTATGCTCCGAAGCGCCCATGACAACCATCGCCGATACGGATCGTCGCCACCTGGCCCGCGCCATCGAGATCGCGGAACAGGGCCGTGGCAGGGTCAGCCCCAATCCGTTGGTGGGCGCGGTGATCGCCAACCTCGACGGGCCGATCGGTGAGGGCTATCACCGCGAGCTGGGCGCGCCCCACGCGGAGGTCGAGGCGATTCGCGCCGCCGGGAGCCACGACCTCGCCGACGCCACCCTCTACGTGTCGCTGGAGCCCTGCTGTCACCACGGGCGCACCCCGCCGTGCACCGACGCCATCCGCCAGGCGGGGATCCTGCGCGTCGTGGTCGCGTCCGACGACCCGTCCGAGCACGCCTCGGGCCGCGGCCTGGGCATCCTGCGCGACGACGGCGTCGAGGTGGTGCTCGACGACGGCGACCTGGCCGACCGCGCGCGTCTACTGAACCAGCCCTTTCGCAAGCGGGCCCGCACCGGCCGGCCCTGGGTCCTCTTCAAGTCGGCGATGACGCTCGACGGCAAGGTCGCCACCCACCGCGGAGACTCCAAGTGGATCTCGGGAGAGTCAAGCCGCGAGCGCGCTCACCACTGGCGCGCCGAGTGCGACGCCGTCGCCGTCGGCATCGGCACCGCGCTGGCCGACGATCCGCTGCTCACGGCGCGGATCCCGGGCGTGACCCGGCAGCCTCGGCGGGTCGTGTTCGACTCGCTGGGGCGCCTCCCGCTCGACGCCCAGCTCGTCCGCGACGCCCGGCAGATCCCACTGACGGTCATCGTCTCCCGCGCCGCGCCGCGCGCCGCCACCGACGCGCTGGAGGCCCATGGGGCCGACGTGATCGTGGCCACCGGCGAGAACGAGCCCGCCCGGGTGGTCTCCGCGCTGGACCAGCTCGGTGCCGCCGGCATCGCCTCGATCCTGCTCGAGGGCGGCCCCCGCCTCGCCGGGGCGTTCCTCGATGCCGGCGAGATCGACCAGATCCGGTTGTTCCTCGCTCCGCTCATCCTCGGCGGGCGCACCGCGCGCGATCCGCTGGAAGGCGAGGGCGCCGAGCACATCGCCGACGCCGTGCACGCACATAACCTGGAGTGCGAGCGGATCGGTGATGACCTGCTCGTCTCGGCGCGGATCAGGAAGTGGTAGGGGCCGGACGCTCATGTTCACGGGGCTGATCGCCGACCTCGGCCGGATCGAGGATGTCGAGCGCTCCGCTGAGGGCGTGCGCCTCATCGTCTCCTCGTCGCTGGCAGGCGAGGTGACCGAGGGCGACTCGATCGCCGTCAACGGCGTCTGTCTGACGGCCACCGACGTTCAGACGACCGCGTTCTCCCTTGACGTCATGAACGAGACGCTGCGGTTCAGCTCCCTGGCCGAGGCCCGGACCGGCACCCCGGTCAACCTCGAGCTGGCCATGCGACTGTCCGACCGGCTCGGCGGCCACATGGTGCAGGGACACGTCGACGGCGTCGGCACGGTGCGTGGGGTTGCCGCGGACGGCTTCTCTCGCCGGGTCGAGATCGAGGCGGGGGATGAGATCCTGCGTTACGTCGTCCACAAGGGATCGATCACCGTCGACGGGGTCTCGCTCACCGTGGCGGGGCTCGGTGACGCATCGTTTACCGTTTCTCTCATCCCCGAGACGCTGGAAAGGACGAACCTCGGCCACGTCGGGGTCGGGACGACCGTGAATCTGGAGGTGGATGTGTTGGCCAAATACGTCGAGAGGTTGGTGACCAGCGCGCGATGAGCTCGACCAAGTCGGCCTTCTCCACGATCGAAGAGGCGATCGAGGACATCCGCCAGGGCAAGATGGTCGTCGTCTGCGACGACGAGGAGCGCGAGAACGAGGGCGATCTCACGATGGCCGCCCAGTTCGTGACTCCTGAGGCGATCAACTTCATGCGCAAGGAAGGCGGGGGGCTCATCTGCCTCGCCCTCACGCCCGAGCGCTGCGACGAGCTGGGCCTGCCCCTGATGGCGGCCAAGAACGAATCGGCGTTCAAGACGGCGTTCACGGTGTCGGTCGAGGCGCGCTCCGGCGTGTCCACCGGCATCTCGGCCGCCGACCGCGCCCGCACCATCCAAGTGGCGATCGACCCCAAGTCCAGCCCGCAGGATCTCGTACAGCCCGGGCACGTGTTCCCACTCAAGGCCAGGGACGGGGGCGTGCTCGAGCGCGTCGGCCAGACCGAGGCCGGCGTCGACCTGGCCAGGCTCGCGGGCCTGAACCCGTCGAGCGTGATCTGCGAGATCATGAACGAGGACGGGACGATGGCCCGGGTGGCGGACCTCGTCGGCTACTGCGAGCGCCACGGCCTCAAGATGGTCACGGTCGCCGATCTGGTCGCCTACCGCCGGCGCCATGAGAAGCTCGTCGAGCGCGTCGTGTCCACCAAGCTGCCCACGACCTTCGGCGACTTCGTGGCCGTCGGGTACCGCTCGCTTCTGGACAACAAGCACCACGTCGCCCTGGTCAAGGGCGAGGTCGAAGGCAAGGAGGACGTCCTCGTCCGCGTCCACTCCGAGTGCCTGACCGGCGATGTGTTCCACTCGCTGCGCTGCGACTGCGGCGAGCAGCTGGAGTCAGCGTTGGCCATGATCGAGCAGGAGGGCAGCGGGGTGCTGCTCTACCTCTCCCAGGAGGGGCGTGGCATCGGACTGCTGAACAAGCTCAAGGCCTACAAGCTCCAGGAGGAGGGGCTCGACACCGTCGACGCCAACCTGCGACTGGGCCTGCCCGCGGATCTGCGCGACTACGGCATCGGCGCCCAGATCCTCGTCGACCTGGGGCTCTCGAGCATCCGGATCCTCACCAACAACCCCAAGAAGATCTCCGGTCTGGCCGGCTATGGCCTCTCGGTCGCCGACCAGATCCCCATCCAGCACGAGCCCAACCCACACAACGAGGCCTATCTGCGCGCCAAGCGCGAGAAGCTCGGTCACACGCTGCACCACCAGGGCCTGGCGCTGGACGAGGAGATGCTCGAGCACGAGCACGAGCAGGACCGCCACCGCCGCGATGGCCACTGAGCGGCGCGTCGCGCTGTGCGTGGCGCGCTTCTACGCCGACCTGGCCGAGGCGCTCGAGCAGGGCGCGCGCGCCGCGCTCGACGAGGCGGGCGTCGAGGTTGCCGAGAGTTTCACCGTGCCCGGCGCCTTCGAGCTCCCGCTCGTGGCCAAGTACGCCGCCGAGTCGGGCCGCTATGACGGCGTGGTGTGCCTGGGCGCGGTGATCCGCGGCGAGACCGACCACTACGAGTACGTGTGCTCGTCGGCTGCCAACGGGATCACCCGGGTGGCCCTCGACACCGGCGTGCCCTGCGGGTTCGGCGTCCTCACCGTCGACACCATGGAGCAGGCCCGGGCCCGCGTGGCCGGGGGCGGTAAGCGTGACACCGGCCGTCACGCCGTCGAGGCCGTGCTGGCGTCGCTCGAGGTCAAGGACGAACTGAGCGGCCGTCGTGGGAGAGCGGGCTTCTCGACCTGACAGATCGCCGCGCGGGGCGGGCCGGCGGCGCCGCGATCAGTCGACGAAGTTGGAGTGCTCGTCGCCGCCCTGACCGGGAGGCGCGAGGCCGGCGCCGCCGGAGGGGCCGGGGCCGCCGCCGCCGTCATGGCCGTGGCCTTTGCCGTGCCCTTTGCCCTGGCCCGAGGACGGGGGCGGAGTCGGGGCCTGACCGGTCGCCTGCAGCGCCTCGTTGAGCGTCTGCTGTACCACGGCGGTCTGGTTGGGGATCTTGAGCCGCTGCTCGAGGATCGGTACGGCGCTGGCCGGGTTGCCTGACTTCAGCAGCGCCACGCCGAGGTCATACAGGCCGTAGGCGTAGGTGAGGCTCGAGGGATCGGCGGCGGACACCGCCTTGCGCAGCGTGGCGATCGCCTCGGGGTAGTTGCCGGCGATCATCTCGTTGTGGCCGGTGAGCTGGAGCTGCTGCGCGCTGGGCGGCCCGGGCGGGGCCGGCGCGGTGGACGTCGAGGACTGCGTCGGCGTCGGCGTCGGCGCCGCTGCCTGAGCCGCCGGCTTGGGCTTGGCGGCGGCGGGGCGGGTCCGCTTCGCGATCGCGGGCGAGGCCTTCTGGGCGGCGTGCGTCACCGGGTGCTTGGACCCGCCGAGCCCCGCCAGCGCGAGCGCGCCGGCGGCGCCGACCACCACCAACAGGGCCACGAGGGCCAGGAGGCGTCCCGTTCGCCGCCGCGAACCGGACGCGCGCTGGATCGTGCTCGCCGCGGTCCAGGAGCCCGTGCCGCCCGTGGCACGATGGGCCTGGGTCTGCGTGGGCCGATTCCACGACCCGGTGCCGCGCGAGACCGTCCCCGCCCGCCCACCCGAGCGGCCGTTGCCGTTCCCGTTGCCGTTGGCGCCCACGCCGCCGGCGCCGACGAAGTGTCCGGGGGTGCGGATGCGGCGGCGCTGCGCGGTCACGCGCTGGGCAGTCACCGGGATCCCGCCTGACAGCGCCGTCTCCAGCGCGTCGACGAAGTCGCCGGCGGTCTCGAAGCGCTCATCCGGCTCCTTGGCCATCCCGCGCATGAGGACGGCGTCGAGGGCTGGCGGCAGGGTCCGGTCGCGATCGGAGGCGTGGGGGCGCTCGTCCTCGATGTGCTGGCGCGCCTGAGCGGCGAAGTGCGGCGCGTCGAACGGCCGCTCGCCGGCGAGCAACTCGAAGGCGGCGACGGTCAGGGCGTAGCGGTCCGAGGCCCCGGTGGCCTCTCGGCCGAGCGCCTGCTCGGGCGACAGGTAGGCGGCGGTGCCGAACAGCTCGCCGGTGCTGGTGATCGTGTCTTCGGAGACCAGCCGGGCGATGCCGAAATCGGCGACGTGCAGCACGCGGCTGCGGTTGAGCAGGAAGTTCGCGGGCTTGATGTCGCGGTGCACGATGCCGCGGGCGTGGGCGTGATCCAGTGCCGAGGCGGCCTCGCGGATCCAGCGCACCGCCTCCTGGCGGCGCACCGCGCCGACGCGGATGGCATCGGCGACCGTGCCGCCGGCCAGGTACTCCATGACGATGAACGGGCGGCGGCTGGACTCGAGGTCACGCGGATCGACCTCGAGATCGCCGACGTCATAGATGGTGACCACGTGGGCGTGGGTCGAGACACGCGCGGCGGCACGCGCCTCGCGCTTGAAGCGCCGCATGGCCATGTCGTCGTGGGCGAAGCGTTCGGCCAGGACCTTGATCGCCACCGCGCGCCCGAGCACCAGATCCTCGGCGCACCACACGGCCGCCATGCCACCGGTGGCGAGGCGTCGACGGACCCGGTAGCGATCCGGGAGACGCAGGTCGGTGGGCTCCGCCCGGGACTGCCCTCTAGAACCCATTGGGGCGGTTTTGTACCCGGCTGGCTCGTTTCAAATCCACGATCAGATACGGATGGTACGGGTCCCGAGGTCCGTACGCGCCCCTGTCTCCCTATACTGCCCGCGATGCCCAAAGTTTGTCACGTGTGCGCCAAGGGTCCGTCCTTCGGCCATAACCGCAGCCACTCGATGGTCGCGACCAAGCGCCGCTTCGATCCGAACCTCCAGCGGGTTCGCATCGACGATGGCGGGACTCCGCGACGCGTGTACGTATGCACGCGCTGCCTCAAGGCCGGCAAGATCACCAAAGCCCGCTGAGACTCGGCGTGCTCGCCGCCGTCAGCACGATCGCCGGGGTGCACTGACGGTGAGCGCACCGTGGCGAGCGACCGATCAGACGGGGATCTCCGATCCCAGCATCGTGCGCTTCCGCGCCCTGGTCGAGGCTGGGCTGGCGGCGCTCGAGGCCCGGCGTGAGGAGGTCAACGACCTCAACGTCTTCCCCGTCGCCGACGGGGACACCGGCGACAACATGGTCCTGACCCTGCGCGCCGTTCTGACCGAGCTCGACCGGCTCGCCGACGCCTCCGAGGGCCGCACCATCGACGAGATCGGGCGCGACGAGATCGTCGCCTCCGTGGCCCGCGCCGCCCTGCTCGGTGCCCGCGGCAACAGCGGCGTCATCCTCTCCCAGCTGATTCGCGGCGCCGCGGAGGAGCTCATCAGCCGGCCCGGCGAGCTGGTGGACCCGGTGCTCATCGGCGCCGCACTGGCACGGGCGGCGGACCAGGCCTACGGCTCGGTGCGTGACCCGGCCGAGGGCACGATCCTCACCGTGGTCCGCGAGATGGCCCATCGGGTGGCCTCCGAGATCGCGCACATCCCGGACGCGCGGCTGCAGGCCGACGCCACCACCGGCGAGCAGGACATCGCGATCGCGAGCGTGATCGAGAGCGCGCTGGAGGCCGGCCAGGAGTCGGTCAAGCGCGGCCCTGACCTGCTCCCTGTGCTGCGCGACGCCGGTGTGGTCGACGCCGGCGGCTACGGCCTCACCGTGCTGCTGGCGGGCATCGTGGGCGCGTTGCGCGGCACCGAGGCACCGTCGCTCGAGCATCATCGCGCCGCGCGAGTCACCCACCCTCAGCACGCCTCCAGCACGTTCCGCTACTGCACCAACTTCGCGGTGACGGGGACCGGCCTGGAGCAGCGCCGCTACGCGACCGAGCTGGAGCAGATCGGCGACTCCGTGCTCGTCGTCGGCGACCCGACCACACTGAAGATCCACGTCCACACCGACGACCCCGATGCGGCCACCGCGTTGTTCGCGGACGCCGGCGTGGTCTCCCACCTGGACGTCGCCGACATGCGCGAGCAGGTCCAGCGCCGCGACGCGCGCCTCGAGGTCCCGGCCACCCCTGCCGTGTGCGGCGGCCTGGCGGTGGTCAACGGCGAGGGGATGGCCGAGCTGTTCGCGGGCTTCGGCCTGCGCGTGCTCAACGGCGGGCCCACCCTGAACCCCTCGACCTATGACCTGCTGGCCGCGATCCACGCCGTACCGGCCGAGGAGGTGGTGGTGCTGCCCAACAGCTCCAACGTCATCATGGCCGCCGAGCGCGCCGCCGAGCTGTCGGAGAAGACCGTCTCGGTGATCCCCTCCCGCTCCCCGCAGGCGGGCCTGGCGGCGGCGGTCAGCCTCGACCCGGCGCGCCGCGCCGTCGACAATGCCGAGGCCATGGTCGAGACGCTGGACCGCGTGCGCACCGGGGCCGTCGCTCCCGCGGGCCGCGACGACGTCCAGGGGCGCTTCCAGGCCGGCGAGGCCGTCGGGTTCGTCGAGGACGAGATCGTGGCCTGGGGCTCGCCTCGGGAGACCCTGCGCGACGTGCTGTCGCGGCTGGGTGAGGACGCCGAGCTCATCACTCTCCTGCGCGGCGCCGACGCCCCGCTCGACGACGCCGCCGTGGCGGCACTGTCCGGCAGCGGGGCAGAGCTTGAGCTGTCCGACGGCGGCCAGCCGAGCTACTGGTGGCTGCTCTCGGCCGAGTAGGCCGCCGCCGCCGCTTGGGTCGTCGCTGGGGTCGCTGCTGACCGGCGCCCCGGTCATCATCCTGACGGCCGCCCGATGTCCATCACCGCCTTCTCCGAGTCCCGGGAGCTCTCAGCTGACGAGCTGACCGTGGCGCCCGTCCGCTACCCCCGTCCGTCGGCGCTGGCGGTGCGGCTGCGCTTCGATCACGCCAAGGCCGAGAAGGCGGCGGCCGGGCTGGGGCTGGTGACCGTCGGGGACCTGTTCGAGCACCTCCCGCGCGATCGGCGCGAGGCTCGCTCGGTGGCGCAGTTGGTGGCCGGTGAGACGGCGACGGTCGTGGTGGAGGTGCGGTCGATCGCCTCGCGGCCGGTCCGGCGGCGGGGGATGCGGCCGCTCGTGGAGGCCACGGTGGCCGACGGCACGGGCGCGATGAAGGCCACCTTCTTCAACCAGCCCTGGCTGGCCTCCAAGTATCCGGCGGGGACGCGGCTGGTCCTGCACGGCAAGTTCGAGGCCCGCAACCGCTTCCGCGTCCAGGGCCATGCGCGGACCACCGAGGCGGGCGCCGGCGCCGAGGGCGTCGCGCACTACCCGGCGACCGAAGGGCTCTCGTCGACCCAGATCCTCGCCCTCGTGCGCGAGCACGCCGGGGCCCTGGCCAACGTGCCCGAGCCGCTGCCCGCCGAGCTGCGCGTGGCCGAGCGGCTCCCCGGGCGCCGCTGTGCGCTGACCGCGGTGCACCTCGAGGGCGACGAGGAACAGGCGCTGGGCCGCCGCCGGCTGGCCTTCGACGAGCTCCTGCTCGTGCAGCTCGCGCTGTTACGCCGCCGCCGCCTCCGGCGTGCGGGCAGTGAGGCGCCGGTGCTCGACGGGCCGCCGGAGCTCAGCGCGCGCTGGCTGGCCGAGATGCTGCCGTTCGCGCCCACCGCCGACCAGAGCAACGCCATGGATGAGATCGACGCCGACCTGGCCGGGGACCGGCCCATGCAGCGGCTGCTCATGGGTGAGGTCGGCTCGGGCAAGACCGTGGTGGCGCTCTACACGCTGCTGCGCGCGGTCGAGCAGGGCTACCAGGGGGCGCTGATGGCGCCCACCGAGCCGCTGGCCGAGCAGCACTTCGCCACCATCCAGACGCTCATGCCGGGAGAGGCCGTGCCCATCGGCCTGCTCACGGGGTCCACGCCGGGGCGCCGCCGCACGGATCTGCTGGGAAAGCTCGGGTCCGGAGAGCTGTCGCTGGTGGTGGGCACACATGCGCTCATCGAGGATCCGGTCCGCTTCTCGTCGCTCGGGGTGGCGGTGGTCGACGAGCAGCACCGCTTCGGCGTACGCCAGCGCGCCGCGCTGGACGCCAAGGCCGGGGAGGGGAGGAGCCCGCACGTGCTGCACATGACGGCCACCCCGATCCCCCGCACGCTCGCCCTGTCGCAGTACGGCGACCTCGACTTCACCGTCCTGCGCGAGCTCCCCCGGGGCCGTCAGCCCATCCAGACGCACGTCTGCTCGACCGAGCGCGAGCGCGCCCGGGCCTACGACCGCATGCGCGAGGAGCTGCGCGCGGGGCGCCAGGCGTTCGTGGTGTGCCCGCTGGTGTCCGAGTCAGAGGCGCTGGCCGCCCGGGCCGCCACCGTGGAGTACGAGCGATTGAAGGCCGGCGAGCTGCGCGACTTCCGGGTGCTGCTCATGCACGGCCAGCTGCGTCCGGCCGACAAGGCCGAGGTGATGCGCCGTTTCGCCGCGGGGGAAGCCGACGTGCTGGTGGCCACCACGGTCATCGAGGTCGGCATCGATGTCCCCAACGCCACCGTGATGCTGGTGGAGGACGCCGAGCGCTACGGGATCTCGCAGCTGCACCAGCTTCGCGGTCGGATCGGCCGCGGGGAGCACGCGTCCCTGTGCCTGCTGTTCGGGCCCAAAGCCTCGGCGCGCCTGCGGGCGCTGTCGGAGCACACCGACGGCTTCCGCCTGGCCGAGATCGACCTGGAGCTGCGGGGTGAGGGGGAGCTGGTGGGCACGCGCCAGAGCGGGCTGGCTCAGTTCCGGGTCGCCGAGCTGCCGCGGGACCGCGAGCTCCAGGAGCGGGCGCGGATGCGCGCCGAGGCCATCGATGGGGCAGACCCGGACCTCGAGCTGCCCGAGCACGCGCTGTTGGGAGATGCGCTGGCGGGGTTGTTCGGGGAAGAGGCCCGGGCGCCGATTCGGGCCTGACCCTCGCGCGGCGAGCTCTCGGCTGGGTCGTGGTAGAAAAGTATCGCCACGGAGTCACTATCTACCAAAACCCCCTGGAAAGCCCGCTTTTTAGGCCCGACCCGCCCTTCCCAAGCCCGCCGTTGACGTGCGCTGGTACCCCGCCAAACCGCTCCACAGCACACCGCGACCGGACAATCGCAACCGATGCGTGTAATCGCCGGCACCCACGGCGGTCGAGAGCTGACCGCCCCCAGGGGCCGGGCCACCCGGCCCACCTCTGACCGCGTCCGCGAGGCGCTGTTCAGCATCCTCGGAGATGTCGGTGACCTCCGCGTCCTGGATCTCTTCGCCGGCTCGGGCGCGCTGGCCATCGAAGCGCTGTCGCGGGGGGCGGGGGAGGCCACCCTGGTGGATTCCGCGGCCCCCGCGGTGACCGCGATCCGCCGCAATCTGGAGGCGCTGGGGTTGGACGCCGAGGTGGCGCGCCAGCCGGTGCAGCGGTTCCTCCAGGCCGCATCGCGCGACGGTCGTCAATACGATCTGGTCTTCCTCGACCCCCCATACCGCCACGCGAGCACCCTCGGACGGGAGCTGACGTCGGCACTGACGCCGATACTTGCACCCGATGCGCGGGTAGTGGCGGAAAGTGACCGGCGCGACCCGCTCGGGCTCGAACTGGCGCTGCTCGACGAGCGCCGCTACGGCGACACCCTGATCCAGATCCATGCCGCTTGATAACCGCACTGCCATCTGCCCCGGCACCTTTGACCCGGTGACCTACGGGCATCTCGACGTCATCAGCCGTGCCTCGGCCATGTACGACGAGGTCATCGTGGGCATCGTCAACCTGCCGTGGCGCAAGGGCCAGACCCTCTTCTCCGCCGAGGAGCGGATCCGTTTTCTCGCCAACGCCACGAGCGACCTGCCCAACGTGACGATCGAGACGTTTTCTAATCTTTTGGTCGAGTTTGCACGCGAGAAGAAGGCGATGGCGATCGTGAAGGGACTGCGCGCCATCTCCGACTTCGAGTACGAGCTGGAGATGAATCAGCTCAACCGTCGCCAGGCCCCCGATATCGAGTCCGTTTACCTCATGGCGTCCCCCAAGTACAGTTTCCTGAGGTCGAGCGGCGTCAAGGAGCTCGCCACCTTCGGCGGAGATATCGACGATCTGGTGCCCGTCGAGGTGGCCGAGGCCTTGAAGGAACGGGTCGGCCGTTGACGAAACAGAGGTCGCTAAATGGATGTCCTAGTACTCATCGACAAGCTGGATGATCTCGTCCACAACGCCAAGCCGGTCCCGCTGACCGACCAGGTGCGTGTGGACAAGGAGGAGATCTACGACATCCTCGATCAGATGCGCGCCACGATCCCCGAGGAGATCAAGCAGGCCCGGTGGATCGTCAAGGAGCGCCAGGAGATGTTGGCCGAGGCCAAGCGCGAGGCGGAGCGCATCGTCAAGGAGGCCCGCGAGCGCCAGGAGCGGCTGATCTCCGACGAGGAGATCACCAAGCAGGCCGAGCGCGCCGCCGAGGACATCATCGAGGACGCTCGCGGTCGCGAGCGCGAGATCCGCCTCGGCGCCGAGGACTACGCCGACGAGATCCTCAACACGCTCGAGGTCAACCTCTCGAAGTTCATCGCCGCGGTCCAGCGCGGTCGTGACCGGCTCGCCGGCAAGGACGAGCCCGCTGAAGTCGGCTGATCGCTTCGCGATCAGCTAGCGAGTTTTGCCTGGGGCAAAACTCGGGGGCTCTCGGGGGTTCGTCAGCGTTTGCGGCCGGTGAGGGCCAGCGCGACGCCGAGGGCCATCATCGTGATCCCCCCGCCGGCGCTCATCGCGCGCAGGCGGCGCGGCGAGCGGCCAAACCAGTCCCGCGCGGTCCCTGACGCGAGCGCCCAGGTCCCGTCGGACAGGATCGCCACCACGCAGCAGATCGCCGCCAGCGTGGCCAGCTGAAGGGTCGCGTGGCCGCGCGCCGGCTCGATGAACTGCGGCAGCACGGCGGTGAAGATGAGCAGGCCCTTGGGGTTGGTGGCGCCCACCACGAACCCCTCGCGCAGGATCCGGGCCGGGCCGCGCGGCTCCATCTCCAGCCCGCTCAGCGCGCCGGCCAGGTGGCCGCGGTCGCGGATCGTCCGGATGCCGAGGATGATCAGGTAGGCCGCGCCGATCAGCTTCAGGGTCGTGAACACCGCGTCGGAGCGGGCCAGGATCGAGCCCAGGCCGGCGCACACCAATGCGCCTTGGAACGCCAGGCCGGCGGTGTTGCCGAGCACCGTGGCCAGCGCGGCCCTACGTCCCAGCGCGACGCCGCGGCTGACCACGAACAGCACGCTCGGGCCTGGCACCAGGATGAGCACATAGACCGTGAGCAGGAAGGCCGCGAGGTGGTCGGTGGGGAGCATCGTTCAGGGAGTCCTATCGGATCTGAAAGCCGGTGAGGCCCTCGGGCGTCTCTTCGCGCTCGTCCACGGCGTGCACGTCGGCCGACGAGGGGCCCTGGCGGCAGTAGGCGACGACCGACTCGACCGCGTCGGCCGGGCCCTCCAGCACGACCTCGACGGTGCCGTCGGTGCGGTTGGCCGCCCACCCCGAGACGCCCGCGCTGCGGGCCGCGTCCCGGGTCGAGTCCCGGTAGAAAACCCCCTGCACCTTCCCATGAACGACGAGTCGGCGGCGGATTGTCTCGGAGGTCATTGCACAGATTCTTGCAGCGCCCCGGTTCTGTCCGCGACCCCCGCCATGCTCAATGGCCGCTCATGGATGCTCTCTTCCTCGCTCTCGGCGTGATCATTGGCGCCGCCCTCATGGTGGCCGTGCTGCGGCCACGCCTGCGCACCCTCACCGTCGAGGCCGCCGAGGCGCGGGACCTGGAGAACCGCCTCGTCAAGACCAGCACCGAGCTCGACCAGGAGCGGTCGCGGGCCGCCGAGCAACTGGCGACTATCAACGACGCGCAGGAGCGGCTGTCGGCCTCGTTCAAGGCGATGAGTGCCGACGCCCTGCAGTCGAGCATGTCCCACCTCACCGAGCTGGCCCGGGTCCAGCTCCAGGCGGCACAGACCGAGGTCAAGGGCGACATGGAGAAACGCCACCAGGCCGTGGAGCAGCTCGTGGCTCCGCTCAAGGAGCAGCTCGGCCGCGTCGACGGCCAACTGCTGCGCCTCGACCAGGAGCGGCGGGAGTCCCGAGGCCAGATGAGTGCTCAGCTGCGCACGCTCGCGGAGACCAGCGAGCGGCTACGGACCGAGACGAGCGCCCTGGTGACCGCCCTGCGCAAGCCGAACGCTCGCGGTCAGTGGGGACAGATGCAGCTGCGCAACGTCGTCGAGGCCGCCGGCATGCTCAAGCACTGCGACTTCACCGAGCAGCACTCCTACACCGGGGACGAGTCCACGCTGCGCCCCGACATGGTCGTCAACCTGCCGGGGGGCAAGCAGGTGGTCGTCGACGCGAAGTCGCCCCTGCAGGGCGTGCTCGACGCCCACGAGGCCCGCGACGGGGTCGAGCGCGACCAGTTCCTGCGCGACCACGCCCGCCTGTTGCGCAAGCACGTCAAGGCCCTCGCGGACAAGGCGTACTGGTCGCGGTTGGACACCACGCCCGACATGGTCGTCATGTTCCTGCCGGGCGAGTCGCTGTTGGGGCCGGCGTTGGACGCCGACCCGTCGCTGATGCAGGACGCCATGACCCAGCGGGTGCTCATCGCCACGCCCACGACGCTGCTGGCGCTCCTGTACTCGGTCGCCTACGGGTGGCAGCAGGAGCGAGTCGCCGAGTCCGCCCAGGAGATCTCTGAGCTCGGGCGTGAGCTCCACGGCCGGCTGGTCAAGCTCTCGACCCTGCTGGCGAACCTCGGGACGCGCCTGAACCGCACCGTGAGCGCGTTCAACGAGACGATCGGCTCCTACGAGTCCCGCGTGCTCCCCAGCGCGCGGCGCTTCGCTGACCACGGGGCGGTCTCGGAGGGATCGGAACTCCCCGAGCTCGAGCCCGTGACCGTCAC
Source organism: uncultured Solirubrobacteraceae bacterium (assembly GCA_963737335.1). Lineage (GTDB taxonomy): Bacteria > Actinomycetota > Thermoleophilia > Solirubrobacterales > Solirubrobacteraceae > Palsa-465. The sequence goes on along the minus strand of CAVTSK010000023.1, from coordinate 453,433 downwards.
CGCCCGTACCGTCCAGGACGCCACCCTCCAGCTCGACCTCGGCCCCGACCTCACCGAGCAACGCCAGCGTCCCCCGCGTCGCCTGCGCGCCGCTGAGTAGCGCCGCTGCGGCATCGATCGGCAGTCACGCGCGAGGTGGGTGGCGGGCTCGGTGGTCGGCACCGCCCGTCCCGCCGCGCCAGGGTGGCAGGGGCGCGATACGCCGCGCTCGGAGAAGCACCACCCGTCTTCGACCTAAGCCAACCAAAGGCGCGCGGCGCGGCGGACCCTGCCACACGTCCGCTCACGCCGAGGCCCAAGCGGACAAAGCCCAGAGCCCGTCACCGCGAGGGATGCAGATGGCTGCGAGCGTTCCACCAGGTGCGGAGGTCGTCGCGCTGATGCGGCAGGGGGTCGGCGGAGGGCTTTCGCTCCTGGACGTAGGCGACGGCCTCGTCGATGCCGATGCCGTCGTAGACGGCGACAGCCCCGGCGGCCACGGCGGCGGAGCGCTGCCAGCCCGCTCGGCAGTGGACGTAGGCGGGGACGTCGGTCTTCAGCCAGCCGACGACCATGCGCACAGCCCGCTCCAGCTCGTCGGCCGGGAGCCGCCCGAAGTCAGTGAGCTCCATGCGGTGCTCCTCGATGCGGGCCTCGCGCAGCGCCTCCTCCACGGCCGATCGGCGGCCGGGCCCGTACTCGGCGTCCTCGACGAGGTTGAGCACCTGCCGGACCGACATCGCGGCCAGCATGCGGACGTCGTCGGCGTCGAGGGGATAGGCGCCGACCAGCAACCCGTCGTGGACCTGAGCGAAACCGTAGGTGCGAAACCAGTCTGACATCGCCCTAATCATCGCCGTTGGCGGACATTCGCGCCGTCGTGTCCCAAAATCACCCTCCCATCGGCCACGTGCGCCGTGCCGCCCCGGAATCTGGTTAAAGGCGCGCTCGTGATTGGATGTCGGCCATGGCAACGGCTCTCTCCGATGGCATCCACGTCGCCGGCACGCTCGCGCGCGCCGGGCTGCTGCGACCGTCTCGCCCGGATCGTGCGCTTCGGGCGATCGTGGGCCTGCACCGCTTCGGGCCGACGATGGCCGCCGGAATCGTGGGCGGCGCGGCCCGCTTTCCCGCGGCCCCGGCGATCATCGACGATGACGGGAGCGTCACCTTCGGCGAGCTCGAGCGTCGCACCAATGCTCTGGCGCGGGGGCTGGCCGGACACGGGCTGACCGAAGGGCGGACGCTGGCCGTCATGTGCCGCAACCACCGCGGCTTCATCGAGGTGGCGGCCGCGTGCTCCAAGCTCGGGGTGCACGTCGTGCTCCTCAACACCGGCTTCGCCGGCCCGCAGGTGGCCGAGGTGGTGGCGCGCGAGGGGGCCGACGGCCTGGTCTACGACCGCGAGTTCGCCGCCACCGTGCGAGCGGCCCGCAACGGCCGTATCTCCTTCGTCGCGGACGCCGGCACCGGTGAGGCGGACGACACGTCGCTCGAGCAGCTCATCGCGACCAGGGTCGACACGCCGCTGCCCCCGCCCGCGGTGGCGGGACGCGCCGTCATCCTCACCTCCGGGACCACCGGCACCCCCAAGGGGGCCAACCGGCCGGCCCCCAGCTCGATGGGCCCCATGGCGGCGCTCCTATCCGCCATCCCGCTGCGGGCGCGCGGGACCACCGTCATCGCCGCCCCGCTGTTTCACGCCTGGGGCTTTGCCCACGTGCTGCTGGCCACGGCGCTGTCGTCGACGATCGTGCTACGTCGGCGCTTCGAGCCCCTCGAGATGGTCCAGGCGGTGTCCGCGCACCACGCCGACGCGCTCGTCGTCGTCCCGGTCATGCTGCAGCGGATGCTGGAGGCCGACGCCGACCAGCGCCGAGAGCTGGACACGTCGTCGCTGCGGGTCATCGCCGTGAGCGGATCGGCGCTGCCGGGGCCGCTGGCCAATCGAGTCATGGACGCCTTCGGCGACGCGCTCTACAACCTCTACGGCTCGACCGAGGTCGCCTGGGCGACCGTGGCCGGCCCCGCCGATCTGCGGGCAGCGCCCGGCACCGCGGGGCGTCCCCCACGCGGCACGGTGGTCAAGATCCTGGACGAGTACGGCTCCGAGGTGCCCGCGGGCGCCAGCGGGCGGATCTTCGTGGGCTCGGAGATGCTGTTCGAGGGCTATACCGGCGGCGGCGACAAGGACCGCCGGGGCGGGCTCATGGCCACGGGCGACGTCGGCCACTTCGACGCCGACGGGCGCATGTTCGTCGACGGCCGCGACGACGACATGATCGTGTCCGGCGGCGAGAACGTGTTCCCGGGCGAGGTCGAGGACCTCCTGTCCGGGATGGCCGGGATCCGGGAGGTGGCGGTCGTCGGCGTGCCCGACGAGGAGTTCGGGCAGCGCCTGCGCGCCGTCGTGAGCCTGCACCCGGGCGCCGAGCTCTCAGAGGGCGAGCTGCAGGACCACGTGCGGGGTCATCTCGCTCGCTACAAGGTGCCGCGCGAAGTGCTCTTCGTCGAAGAGCTCCCCCGCAACGCCACCGGCAAGATCCTCAAGCGCGAGCTGCGCTGAGCCGCGGTGCCGCCCCGCCGCCGGCAGGGTTAATCTCGTGGTATGCCCCTGCGCAGTGACACCTTTGATCTGGGGGGTCTTCGGCTCACGTCCGGTGAAGGGCGCCGGCTGGACCTCCACGTCGGCATCGATCCCTTCGAACTGGCCGGCGAGCGTTACGTCGTCGATCCGAGCGTCGTTCCGGCGGTGCTCGACGTCTCGCGCACGACGGGCGCCGGCTACTCGCTGCGCCTGGGGTTCCAGGCGACGCTCGTGGGGCCGTGCATGCGCTGCCTGGCTGACGCCACGCCGACCTTCGAGGTGATGGCACGCGAGGTGTCTCAGCCTGGCGAGGGGGAGGAGCTCGAGTCGCCCTACGTGCGCGACGGCGTCGTCGATGTTCGGGCATGGGCGCGCGACGCGCTGGCGCTGACCATCCCCACCCAGTTGCTCTGCCGTCCCGATTGCGCCGGGCTGTGCCCGGTCTGCGGGGCTGACCTCAACGAGGCGGGGCCCGACCACGGTCATGAGCCCGAGCCCGACCCCCGATGGGCCAAGCTGTCTGAGCTTCACTTCGACTGACCGATGAGGACCCGTTGAGCTCCCTGGTCGGAAATTCCCGTCATTTGCGGGGATTGCGTCCATACTTCCTCAAGCCCCGAGCGGTTTCGGTCGATTACTGATGAGAATGCAACGTGCCGGCGAATCGTCGGGACCCAGTCGAACTGGGGAGGCGATCGCACCCCTTCGTGGGCTGCTCGAATTCGCACGCATTGCGCGCCGCCAGCCGACGCTGCTCGAGACGCTGCGCGCCGTCGCCTCCGCCGTCTCTGACGCCGTCGGCTTCGCCACGGTCGTGATCAACGCCTACCAAGCGGATCGCGACGCCTATGAGGTCGTCACCGTTCACGGCAGCGAGCGGGCCTCGGAGATCCTGCTCGGCTCGATCACCAAGCCGGAGACCTGGACGCCGCTGCTCGACGACCGCTTCCGCCGACATGGCGTCTACTTCGTCCCCGAGGGCTCGTTGAACCTCGACGATCCCACCGTCACCTGGTACCGGCCAGAACCCAACGCCCGCACCGCGGAGCGCACGGGCGAGAACTGGCGCACCGACGACGCCCTGTTCGTGACCCTCGAGGGCTCGGGCGGGCGCCCCTACGGGATCATCTCGGTCGACGAGCCGTTCTCCGGACTGCGACCCGACGATCAGCAGCTGGTCATGCTCAGCGCGCTGGCGGCGCACGCCGCCCTCGCCATCGAGAGCTCGCGCCAGATGACCGCGTTGGAGTCCTCGCTGGCCCGCTATCGCGCGGTGATCGCCTCGACCCTGGACTGCGTCGTCGCCGTCGACGAGCAGGACCGCCTCATCGAGTTCAACCCGGCGGCCGAGCGCACGTTCGACTACATGGCCAAGGATGTCCTCGGCCGCGACGTCTCTGATCTGCTCGTGCCGCCCGAGCATCGCCCGTTCTACCGCAGCCTCGCCCAGCGGATCCGCGACAACCCGGGCTCGAGCCTGCTGGACCGCCGCATCGAGGCGATGGCCATGCGCAGCGATGGCAGCCAGTTCCCCGTGGAGCTGACCGTCGCACGCGTCGAGGGGGCCGGTGGCCTCGGGCCGTCGTTCTACGGGATCGTGCGTGACATCGACGAGCGCCGGCGGGGGGAGGAACAGCTCGCCTACCTGGCCTACCACGACGCGTTGACCGGGCTGCCCAACCGGATCCTCGTCGAGCAGGAGATCGACCTGGCGCTGGCCCGCGCTCGGCGCGCCGGTGGCGCGGCGGCGCTCATGTTCGTCGACCTCGACGATTTCAAGGAGGTCAACGACCGCCTCGGCCACGCCGCGGGCGATCGCCTCCTGGCCAGCGTGTCGTCCCGCCTGCGCGGGGTGCTGCGCGACTCCGACGTGCTGGCCCGGCAGGGCGGCGACGAGTTCCTCGTCCTGCTCGGCGATCTCTCCGACGAGCCCACCGCGGCCGCGGAGAGCGTCGGCGGCAAGCTACTCAGCGCCCTGCTCGAGCCGTTTGTGGTGGCCGGTACCGAGGTCCGCACCGGGGCCAGCATCGGGATCAGCCTGTACCCCGACGACGCCGCCGACACCGAGGCGCTGCTGCGCCACGCCGACGTCGCCATGTACCGCGCCAAGGCGGCCGGCGGCGGTCGCCTCGTCTTCCACGAGCGCTCCGATTCACCCGGCTCGCGCCGCTCGAGCATGACGGCGCAGCTGCGGCGTGGCATCGAGGCAGGCGAGATGGAGATCCACTATCAGCCGGTGTGGTCGCTGGCTCCCAGACGGGTGATCGTCGGCGTGGAGGCGCTGCTGCGCTGGCGCCATCCCGAGCGGGGCCTGCTCACTCCGGAGCTGTTCCTGAACGTCGCCGACCAGAGCACCGTCGGCGAGGATCTCATGAGCTGGATGCTTGACGCATGCTGCGGCCAGGCGCGGGAATGGCGTGAGGCCGGCCTGACGCCGATGGTCGGCGTCAACGTCTCGCCCCCGCAGTTGCTCGCCCCCGGCTTCGCGGCGAGCCTGGCCCGACGCGTGGCCGAGGCCGACCTGTCTCCGGGCAAAGTCGCCCTGGAGCTGACCGAGTCAGCGTGGACGGTGGACTCGGCCGAGACCCTGGAGGTCATCGACGACCTGCGCGCGACCGGGTTCACCATGGTCCTTGACGACTTCGGTGCCGGCTACTCGTCGCTGTCGCGCCTGGTCGATCTCGGCTTCGACGTGCTCAAGATCGACGGGGGGATGCTCGCCGGGGTTCCCGGCGACGACAGGGCGGTCAAGCTGGTGGAGGCGGTGTTCGACCTGGCCTCGGCCTGCGTCACCGGCGTGGTGGCCGAGGGGGTCGAGACCGAGGCCCAGCACGACTTCCTGCTCGCCCACGGCATCTCCCTGGCGCAGGGCCTCCTGCTGGGGGCACCGGTGGGCGCCGCGGACATCACGGCGCTGCTGCAGCATCACCTCGTCGCACCGACGCCTCCGCGGCGCGGCCCGCGCCCCGGTACCGGCGGGGTCTGACGCCCGCATCCGGCCCGCCTACGGGCGATCCCGCCTGCTAGCCTCCTGCGTCGCATGGCGGTCCCCAAGCAGAAGCAATCTCACGCGCGCACGACGCAGCGACGCTCGCAGCACAAGGTCAAGGCGGCTACCTACAACGCCTGCCCCACCTGCCACAGTCCCCGGATTCCGCACCGTGTGTGCCCGGTCTGCGGTAGCTACCGGGGCCGCGAGGTCATCGCCGAGACCGGCCAGCAGTCGGCCTAGCCCGCCCACCCCATGGTCACCGTCGCCGTTGACGCGGGCGGTGCGGATCTGGGCCCCGCCGAGGTCGCCGCCGGAGCCGCCATCGCCGCCGCCGCAGGGACCAGGGTCCTGCTCTTCGGCCCCGCCGCTGAGATCGGTTCGGTGCCTGACGGGGTGGAGGTTGTCGACGCCCCCGTCTCGATCGCCAAGGCGGCCGATCCCGCCTTCGCCGTGCGCTCCACGCCGGAGGCGTCGATCGTCCAGGCCGCCAAGGCGGTGGCCGCCGGCCGCGCCCAGGCGCTGGTCTCCGGCGGCTCGACGGGGTCGGCACTGGCCGCTGGGCTGTTCAACATGCGCCGCGACCGCGGGATCTATCGGCCGGCCCTGGCCTTGCCGGTCCCCGTTCCCGGCGGCCGGCCCGTGATGCTCCTCGACGTGGGCGCCAACGTCACGTGCCGCCCCGAGCACCTCGTGCAGTTCGCGCACATGGGATCCGCGTTCACGCAGGCGGTGCTCGGCATCGCCTCGCCCCGGGTGGCGCTGCTCTCCAACGGCGAGGAGGCGATCAAGGGCACGCCGGAGCTTGTGGAGGTCTACGCGCAGCTCGCCGGCGAGGGCGGCACCGGGCTGAACTTCGTCGGCAACATCGAGGGCACCCAGGTCTTCGAGGACGCCGCCGATGTCGTGGTCATGGACGGCTTCACCGGCAACATCACGCTCAAGCTGATCGAGGGCGTCTCGGGGCGGACGCTGCGCGCCATCCGCGAGGTGGCCATGGGCTCGACCCGGGCCAAGCTCGGCGGGTGGCTGCTCACTCCTGCGATCCAGGGCCTGCGTGATGAGATCGACCCCGAAGGTCCCGGCGGCGCCTACATGCTGGGTCTGCGCCAGCTCGGTGTCGTGGCCCACGGGCGCTTCAGCCGCAGGGGGTTCGCCCGCGCCATCGAGGTCGCCGCGCGCGGAGTGGAGGAAGATGTCATCAGCGCCACGCGAGCCGCTCTGAAGGCCGCCGGCGCACTGCGGACCCCCGGGCATGGGGGAGAGGAGGACGGCGATGGTCGATGAGCCCAGGCCCTGCGCGTCCGGGCCGACGTCTACGGTGTGGCGCCGATGAATCGAGAGCAAGTCTTCTCGCTGATCCGCGCGCACCTGGTCGACGAATTGGAGGTCAACCCCGGTTCGATCTCGGAGTCGACGCGTTTCCGTGAGGATCTGGAGGCCGACTCGCTGGATCTCTACACGTTGGTGCAGGAGTTGGAGGACTCCTACGGCGTGCGGATTTCCGACGAGGAAGCCAGCCGGATCCTGACCGTCGGCCAAGCGGTCGACTTCGTGCTCGCCAGCGGGGCTCTGCCGGCGACCGCGGGCCAATCCACTGACACTGAGTGACACCACACGAGCAGCGCAAGGGCCCGGACACCCCGCCGCGGGTCCGAGACCCGCGCGGGCTGTCCGAGTCCGGTGCGACCCTGGCCGGCATGCTCGAACGGCTGGAGCCCGAGCTGCAGCGGTCCGTGTTCACCCACTCGTCGTGGACCACGCGTCGCTCGGAGTCCTACGAGCGCCTCGCCTTCCTCGGCGACAGCGTCCTGGGACTGGCGGTCACCACCCACCTGTTCCCGCGCCTGGATGCGGAGCGGTTCGGGCCGGGACGGCTGACCAAGATCCGCGCGCAGGCGGTGTCGGGCCGGTCCTGCCGGGCGGTGGCCGAGCGCCTGGGCGTGCCCGCGCGGCTGCGCGCGGCGGCGCCGGAGACGGCGGTGGCGGGGCTCGAGGCGCTCATCTCCACCGAGCGCGTCCTGGCCTCGGTCATCGAGGCGGTGATCGGCGGCTGCTACGTGACGTTCGGCTACGACGCCACCGCCGAGGCCGTGGTGGAGGCCTTCGCGCCGGAGATCGAGGACGCGCTCGAGCATTCGGTGGACTACAAGTCGGCGCTTCAGGAGCGGTTGGCCCGGCGCGGCGAGCTGGTCAGCTACGAGGTGGTGGACGAGCAGGGACCGCCGCACGACCGGACCTTCACCGTGCAGGCCACGATCCGCGGCAAGGAGATCGGCTCCGGCGTGGGCCGGTCCAAGAAGGACGCCGAGCAGGAGGCCGCGCAAGCCGCGCTGGAGGCCATGAGCAAGTGACGCCTCGTGAGCGCGGCGGCGCCGGGGAGTCCAAGGGGGCGTCGGCATGTATCTGAAGTCGATCACCGTCAAGGGCTTCAAGTCCTTTCCGGACCGGACCAAGCTGGAGTTCGGACCCGGCGTCAGCGTGATCGTCGGACCCAACGGCTCGGGCAAGTCCAACGTGACCGACGCCGTCCTGTGGGCGCTCGGCGAGCAGTCCCCGGGCGCGGTCCGCGGCCAGTCGATGCAGGACGTCATCTTCGGCGGCGCGCCCGGCCGCCAGGCCGCCGGTCACGCCGAGGTTGAGCTCATCCTCGACGACAGCGAGGGGAGCCTCGGCCTCGGCATCCCTGAGATTGCCATCCAGCGCAGGCTGGATCGCGCCGGCGAGGGCGAGTACCGCCTGGCGGGAGCCCGCTGCCGCCTCGTCGACGTCGTCGAGCTCCTGTCTGACACCGGGCTGGGCAAGGAGATGCACTCGGTCATCTCGCAGGGACGCGTCGAGTCGCTGGTCACCTCCAAGCCGGGCGATCGCCGCCTGCTCATCGAGGAGGCCGCGGGGCTGGGCAAGCACCGCAAGCGCCGCCGCCGCGCCCAGCTCAAGCTGGCCCGGACCCAGGACAACCTCGATCGCGCCCTGGACGTCGAACGGGAGGCCCGCTCACGGCTGCGGCCGCTCAAACGGCAGGCCGAGGCCGCCGAGCTGCACGAGCGGCTCGAGCGCCAGGCGCTGGAGATCCGCTGGGACCTCGCCCGCGACGACGTACGGGGCCACCGCGCCGCCATGGTCTCCGCCGAGGCGCTGGCGGCCGAGGTCCGCGAGCGTCGCCGCGAGCTCCAGGTCGAGCTCGAGGCCGTGGCCAAGCGGCGCGAGGCCGCCGAGGAGGCATTGGCGGCGCGCAGCGCCCAGCGCGAGGAGCTCTCGCGCCGTGCCTACGCGGCCCGCGGCGCCGCCGAGCGGATCGGCTACCGCGCCGAGTCCGCGCGCGCCGGCGGCGTGGCCGTCGAGGCCCGGCTGGCCCGCTACCGGGAGATCGACGCCGCCCTCGCCGCCGAGGCCGCCGCCGACCAGGACGACCCCGAGGCGGCGCAGCGGATCGCGGGGCTCGAGGAGTCGCTGGCCGCGCTGGACCGCGACCGCGAGGCCGAGCTCGCACGCCAACTCGCTGAGCTCGAGGCCGAGCTGACCGAGGCCGGCCGGCGTGCGGCCGACCAGGCCGAGGCCGTCGGCGCAGCGCAGGCCGAGCGCGAGCAGGCCGAGGCCGCGGCTGAGGGGGTCCGCGGCGAGGTCCGCGCCGCCGAGCGCGCCGTGGAGGCGGCCCGCCGCGAGGCCGCGCGGATCGGCGGCGAGCTCGCGGGCGTCAACCAGTTCCTGCGCCACCACGCGGGCGCCCCCCACGGTGCCGCCGCGCTCGCCGACGAGCTCGACGTCGACGCCGGCTACGAGCTGGCGGTGGCCGCCGCGTTTGACGGCCGCCTGCGGGCGGCCGTGGTCGAGGACCGTGCCGCGGGCGCCTCGCTGCTGGATCGCGCCGGTGCCGACGGTGGACGCACGCTCGTCGCCGGCGCGGACGCCGTGGCCGGTGAGGACGGCGCGGCGCCCACGCCGGGCGCCGAGCGCCTCCTGGCCCACGTGCGGGGCCAGGGGCGCGCGCTGACGCTGGCCCGGGCCTTGCTCTACGACACGTGGCTCGTCGAGGACCTCGACGCTCTGGCGGCGGGCTTTGGCGGCGTCGCGGTGACGCGGCAGGGCCGGGTGTGGTCGGCGCGCACGCGGGAGCTGCGCCAGGCCCCCGCCGTCGGAGAGGATCGTGTGCTGGCCGAGCGCAACCGCCGCGAGAAACTCATCGCCGAGTCAGAGCGCGCCGCTCAGGCCGAGGTCGAGGCCCGCGCCGGGGCGCAGCGCGCGACCGCCGGGATGTCGGAGGCCGACTCGTCGCGCGACCGGTTGACCAACGCGCATCGCGCCGCCGTGCGGACGCTGGACGAGCTGCGCGAGGAGGAACGCCGGCTCGGGGCGCTCATCGAGCGCCGCCGCGCTGCTCCCGACGACGGGCCGCAGGCGGGGCGGCGCGCCCAGCTGACCGCTGAGCTGGCTGCCGAGCGCCGCATGCTCGAGCGCGCCGAACGCGAGCGCGCCGAGCGCACCCAGCGCCTGGAGCGGGTGCGGGCGGGCATCGCGCGCGATACCGAGCTGGTGCCCGCGGTGGCCGGCCTCATCACCGCTCTGGAGGGGGTCACGGGCGCGATCGGCGAGCGCCTGGCGAGCTTTGAGGAGGCGCTGGCGGCGGACCGCCAGGCCGGGGAGCACGTCGCGGTCGAGCTGCGCACCTGCGCCCAGCAGGAGGCCGCGCTGCACGCCAAGCTCGGCCAGGAGAACGAGGCGCTCACCCAGGCCGAGGTCCGGCTTCAGCGCGCGCGCGATCAGGCCGGCGACGCCGAGACCGAGCTGGGCCGGATCGCCCAGCGGCTCGAGCTCCCCGCCGAGCCGGCCGAAGCGGCCCTGACCGATGAGGAGCGCCAGACCCTCGATGGCCGCCTGGAGCGCATCGCCCGGCGGCGCGAGCAGCTGGGGCCGGTCAACCCGCTCGCCCAGGAGGAGTACGCCGAGGCCGTGGCCCATGTCGAGGAGCTCGAGACCCAACGCGCAGACCTGGAGACCGCCCTGCGCGAACTCGAGAAGCTCATCGCCGACACCGACAAGCAGATCCGCACCACCTTCGAGCAGACCTTCGCGGCGACCGCCGCCGCCTTCGAGGAGCTGGCCGGTCAGCTCTTCCCCGGCGGCGAGGGGCGGTTGAGGCTGGTCTCCGAGCGCGACGGCCCGGCTCGCGTGATCGGCGGCCAGGACGCCCCCGAGGCCGACGACGACGCGGACGGCAGCGACGGTGACGACGGCCCCGACGACGACCTCGAGCCCGAGGAGGACCTCCTGGGCGTGGAGATCGAGATCACCCCTGCGGGCAAGGAGTGCAAGCGCCTGTCGCTGCTCTCCGGCGGCGAGAAGTCCATGACCGCCCTCGCCTTCCTGTTCGCGGTGTTCCTCGCCCGCCCGTGCCCGTTCTACATCCTCGACGAGGTCGAGGCAGCCCTGGACGACCTCAACATCGACCGCTTCCTCGCGCTGCTGCGCCAGTACTCCTCGCGCGCCCAGTTCATCGTCGTCACCCATCAGAAGCGCACCATGGAGGCCGCCGACTCGCTCTACGGCGTCTCGATGGGCTCCGACGGCATCTCCAAGGTCATCTCGCGCAAGCTCTCTGCCGGCGAGGGGCCGACGGACGCCGAGGCTCAGGCCGCAGCCGCCTGAGCCGCCGCTGATAACGTCGCCGCCGATCATGGCGCGCGATTGGCGGGAGCTGTTCATCATCGACGGAGCGGACGGCGCTGCACCCGCGGCTGTCGCCGAAGAGCCCGAGCGCCGTGTGGGCCGCTTCCGGCGACTGCGCGAGAGCCTGCGTAAGACCCGCCAGGCGCTCCAGTCAGAGATCCAGGCGACGCTGTTCGAGGATCTCAGCGACGAGACGTGGGAGCGCCTGGAGGAGGCCCTCATCTACGCCGACGTCGGTGCGCAGACCACGGCCAAGGTGGTGGCCCAACTCGAGCAGGAGGCCGCTGAGAGCAAGCTGACCGGCGGCCAGGAGCTCTCAGACCGGCTGGTCGAGCTGCTCACGGAGATCGCCCAGACCGGCAACGACACCATCGACCTGCGCCCCGAGCCGACGGTCATCCTGGTGGCGGGCGTCAATGGCACCGGCAAGACCACGACGCTGGGCAAGCTCGCCTGGCATCTCAGCAAGGAGCTCAATCGATCGGTCGTGCTGGCCGCCGGCGACACCTTCCGCGCGGCAGCGGTGGAGCAGCTGGAGCTGTGGGCGCAGCGGGCCGGAGTGGACTTCGTCAAGGGCGGCGTCGGCGCCGATTCGGCCTCGGTGGCGTTCGAAGCGATCGCGGAGGCGCGCCGTCAGGGCGCCGATGTGGTGCTGATCGACACCGCCGGGCGCCTGCACACCCAGGACAACCTCATGGCCGAGCTGGTCAAGGTGCGCCGCGTCATCGCCAAGCAGATCCCCGACGCCCCGCACGAGACACTGCTCACCGTCGATGCCACCACCGGCCAGAACGGATTGCGCCAGGCCAAGGCGTTCTCGGAGGCGATCGACGTCTCCGGGCTGGTGTTGACCAAGCTCGACGGCACCGCCAAGGGCGGGATCGCGCTGGCCATCGCCCAGGAGCTCGGGATTCCGGTCAAGCTGATCGGGGTCGGGGAGCAGCTCGAGGACCTGCGGCCGTTTGACGCCGGGGAGTTCGCGCGGGCGCTGGTGTCCTGACCCCCGGCGCGCCGGTCGTCCCGGCCTCGGCGCGCCGTCTGCCTAGTAGCCTCAACACAGAGAAAGCAGCATGTTCGATTCCCTTGCCGAGAAGCTCCAAGCGACCCTGTCCGAGGTCCGCGGCCGCGGCACCCTGACCGAGGCCGACATCAACGCCGCCATGCGCGAGATCCGCTTGGCGCTGCTCGAGGCCGACGTCAACTTCAAGGTGGTCAAGAGCTTCACCACCGCGGTCAAGGACCGCGCGCTGGGCGCCGACATCGTCGGCAAGCTCAACCCCGGCCAGCAGGTGGTCAAGATCGTCTCCGACGAGCTCACCGCGCTGATGGGCGGGTCCGCCGGCGAGCTGTCGTTCTCACCCCGGCCGCCGACGATCGTGCTGATGGCCGGCCTGCAGGGCTCGGGGAAGACCACCGCCACCGGCAAGCTCGCCCGTTACCTGCGCACCGAGCACAACTCCTCGGTGGCGGTGGCAGCCTGTGACGTCTACCGGCCCGCTGCCGTCGACCAGCTGATCAAGGTCGGCCAGCAGGCCGGGGTCGACGTGTACGAGCAGGGGACCGACCGCAACCCGGTGGACATCGCCAAGTGGGCCGCCGACCGCGCCCGCGCCGAGGGCAAGGACGTGCTCATCGTCGACACCAGTGGACGCCTGCATGTCGATACGGAGCTGATGGCCGAGCTGGCCAACATCAAGAAGGCGATCAACCCTCACGACATCCTGCTGGTGGTTGACGCCATGACCGGCCAGGACGCGGTCAACGTCGCCGAGCAGTTCGCCGAGGTCGTCGACTTCGACGGAGTGGTGATGTCCAAGCTCGACGGCGACGCCCGCGGCGGCGCGGCGCTCAGCGTCAAGGCGGTGACCGGCAAGCCGATCCTGTTTGCGTCCACCGGAGAGAAGCTCGACCAGTTCGAGCGCTTCCACCCGGACCGCATGGCGCAGCGGATCCTCGGCATGGGCGACGTGATGACGCTCATCGAGAAGGCCGAGTCGAGCTTCGACGAGCAGCAGGCGGCCGAACTCGAGCGCAAGCTGCGCAAGCAGGAGTTCGGTCTCGACGACTTCCTCGATCAGATGCGCCAGATTCGCAAGCTCGGGCCGCTGCAGTCGCTGCTGGGCATGATCCCGGGCCTCGGCAAGGAGTTGCGCGGCGTCAAGGTCGACGAGAAGGAGTTCGATCGCCTCCAGGCGATCATCCTGTCCATGACGCCCCAGGAGCGCCGTCACCCCGAGCTGATCAAGGGCTCGCGTCGCCTCCGTATCGCCAAGGGGTCGGGCACCAACGTCCAAGCGGTCAAGCAGCTGATCAAGCAGTTCGAGCAGATGCGCAAGGTCATGCGGCAGGTCTCGCAGGGCCGGATGCCCGACCTCGGCGCGATGATGCGGCAGGGTCGCTAGCGGCCGCGACGCACCGCCGCCGTCCAAAGCACGCTAACCTCATCGCTCGCTAATGGCAGTCAGACTTCGACTCACCCGTATCGGCGGGCGCAAGAATCCCATCTGGCGCGTCGTCGTCGCCGACCAGCGCTCCAAGCGTGACGGTCGTGTGATCGAGACCGTCGGGCACTACAACGCCCAGACCGATCCCTCCACGATCGTGCTCAACGAGGAGCGCATCCGCGATTGGCTCGACCGCGGCGCCCAGCCGTCCGAGACCGTTCGCAAGCTGCTGCGCACTCAGGGCATCTCGTAGCCCTGCGCTCGTGAAAGACCTCCTCGAGTACCTGGCCCGGGGGCTCGTCGAGCATCCCGACGCTGTGCAGGTCAACGAGGTCGAGGAGGACGACGGCACGATCATCCTCGAACTGTCCGTCGACGAGGACGATTACGGCAGCGTGATCGGCCGCGGCGGCCGGACCGCGATGGCGTTGCGCGCGGTGATCAAGGTCGCCGCCGTCAAGGAGCAGCGCCGCGTGTTCGTTGACATCGTCGACGACTAGCAGGACCCCGGCGTGACCGAGACGGAACACTGGCTGCACGCCGGTGTGGTTGGACGCCCCCACGGCCTCGACGGCAGCTTTCACGTGGTTGACCCGGTGGCGGCGCTCCTGGAGACCGGTACCGAGGTGCGCCTCGGCGACGCCCGGCGCGCGATCGTGCGGCTGGCCGGGTACGACGCGCACCCGATCGTCCGCCTGGAGGGGTGCGAGGACCGCGAGGCCGCCGAGGCGCTGCGCGGGCAGGAGCTGCTCGTCGCCCGGACCGCCGCGCCCGAACTCGACGAGGAGGAATGGTGGGCGACTGACCTCGAGGGCTGCGCGGTGCGCGACGGCGATCGCGAGGTGGGGGTGGTGGCCCGCCTGCTGGCGCTGCCCTCCTGCGAGGTCCTCGAAGTCACGCGCGGGGGCGACGCGCCGGACCTGCTGGTCCCCCTGGTCCGCGATGCCGTGCGCGACGTCGACCTCGATGGCCGCGTCATCGACGTTGACCTCACGTTCCTGGGCGAGGCCTGATGGAGATCGACGTCTTCACGCTGTTCCCGGAGGCGTTTGACTGGTTCGTGTCCCAACGGCACGTGGTCAACGCGCTGGCCCTGGGACACGAGCTGCACCGCGTCAACTACCGAGATCACACGCCTTTGAGCGGGCGGCAGGTTGACGACACGCCGTTCGGGGGCGGGGCGGGGATGGTGCTGCGCGTCGACGTCGTGGAGGCCGCGCTGCGAGCCCAGTACGAAATCGACCCCGTCGAGCTGCCGGGCCGGCGGCGCGTGATCGTGCTCGATCCCGGCGGGCGACTGCTCGATGACGCGCTCGTGGACGAGCTCGCGGCGCAGCCCGCGCTGACGCTGCTGTCGGGCCGCTACGAAGGCTTTGACGAGCGGATCGTCGAGCACTTCGCCTCAGACCGGGTCTCGATCGGCCGCTACGTCCTCGCCGGCGGGGAGCTGGCGGCGATGGTGCTCTGCGACGCGGTGCTGCGCAAGCAACCCGGCGCGCTGGGAGACGAGCGCTCGGCGGTGGAGGAGTCCTTCAGCGCCGCGCTGGAGGGCGGGCCCGAGTACCCCCACTACACCCGGCCGGCCGAACATCGCGGCTGGCCCGTGCCCGACGTGCTGCTCTCCGGGCATCACGCCCGTATCGCCGAGTGGCGGCTGGCCCAGAGCCGGGCGCGAGCGGCCCAGGCAGGTGGCGCGGGCGGAGCACCGGGAGCGTCGGGGCTTTAGCGCAGCGCCAACATCTCCTTGGTCAGGGACCCGCTACCATGAACCGCCGCATGGGCGGAGGCGCGTTTGCGCACGCGGCCCGACCGGTCTACACGGCCGCCGCCACGCGCAATTCGCCTGTCCCAAACCTTTCAGTCCCCGTGAGCACAGTCATCGACAGCCTGGAGCGTTCGCAGCTCCGCCGGGTCCCGGCGTTCGACGCCGGTGACCGGCTGCGCGTCCACTTTCAGGTCATCGAGGGCACGCGGCGCCGCACGCAGGTCTTCGAAGGCGTCGTGATCAAGCGCCAGGGCCATGGCGCCCGGGAGACCTTCACCGTGCGTAAGCAATCCTTCGGCGTCGGCGTGGAACGGACGTTCCCGCTGCACTCGCCGAAGATCGAGCGCATCGAGGTCGCGGCCCGCGGAGACGTGCGTCGCGCCAAGCTCTACTACCTGCGCGGCCGGATCGGCAAGCGCGCCCGCGTGCGCGAGCGCCGCTCCGCCGGACCGGAGGTCGCCGTCGAGCGCGAGCTGCTCTACGGGCCCGATGCCGACGGCGAACCCACGCCGGTCGACGCGGAGGGCGCCACTGCCGAGGAGACCATCGCCGAGGCGGTCGAGGCTCAGGACGCCGAGGCGGCGGAGACCGCGGAGGCCACAGCCCCGCCGGCCGACGAGACAGCGCCGCCGGCCGAGGAGAGCGCTCCCGAACCTGAAGCGGCCGCCGACGACGCAGCCGCGCCCGAAGCCAGCGCTGAAGGCACCGACGCATCCGAGCCCGCAGCCAGCGCTGACGCGACCGAGCCGGGCGAGGAAGAGCCAGCGACGGACGACGAGTAGGTGTGACCACGACCAAGAAGCCACTGGCGCGTTCAGTGGCGGAGCTGGTCGTGATCGTGGCGATCGCCCTGGGTCTGGCCATCGCCATCCAGGGCTTCATCGTCAAGCCCTACGAGATTCCGAGCCCGTCGATGGTGCCGACCCTGCGCATCGGGCAGCGCATCCTGGTCGACCGTGTGGGGATGCACTTCTCGTCGCCGCACGTCGACGATATCTACGTCTTCCATCCCCCGGTCTCCGAGACGTGCGCGAACCCCAACGAGGGCGAGAACAGCCTCGGCCAGGACGGTGCCGCGCCATGCGACGTAGCGCAGACCCACGAGTCCTCGCAGACCTACGTCAAACGGGTGGTGGGGCTTCCCGGCGACCACCTGGCGATCCGCGATGGTCACGTCTATCGCAACGGACGGCTCGAGGCCAGCTCCTTCACCATCCCCTGTCAAGGCGCCGGCGAGTGCAACTTCCGTGCCAGCATCACCGTACCGAGCGGTGACTACTACATGATGGGCGACAATCGTCCTGACTCCCTCGACAGCCGCTACTGGGGCCCGGTCCCCAAGGCGTGGCTGATCGGCAAGGCGTTCTTCACCTATTGGCCCCCTGATCGCATTGGCTTCCTCTAGCCCCCGGCGGATGTCCGCGTCTCGCAAGAAGAAGAAGTCTCCCCTCGCCTCGCTGATCGAGCTCGTGCTGACCGTGGCGGTGGCGGTGGGTCTGGCGATCCTCATCCAGGCCTTGATCGTCAAGCCCTATCGGATCCCCAGCTCCTCGATGGTGCCCACGCTCGACCCCGGCCAGCGCGTGCTCACCAACCGCCTGTCGACGCACCCCAGTGTCGGCGATGTCGTGGTCTTCCATCCGCCGCACGGCGCCGACTTCAACAGCCCCGTGTGCGGGAACAGCTCGCAGGGCACGGGTCATTCCCAGGCCTGCGATCAGCCAACCGCCCAGGAGTCCACGCAGACGTTCATCAAGCGCGTTGTGGCCGGACCGGGGGACACGCTCTTCATCAAGGACGGCCACGTCTACCGCAACGGCGTCAAGGAGAAGGACGGCTATATCAACCCGTGCGGGGACGATAGTTCCTGCACTTTCCAGACACCGATCAAGGTTCCGCCCGGTCATTACTTCATGATGGGGGACAACCGTGGCCTCTCGGACGACAGCCGTTTCTGGGGTCCCGTCCCCGATAAATGGATCATCGGGGTCGCGTTCTTCACCTACTGGCCCCCGGACCGCATCGGCACGCTCTAACGGCAACCGGCACAAGCCGAACCGCCCTGGCCGACGCCTCCTCGGGTTCGACCGTGGCTTGGGCGCGCGCTTCGTGGCCGGCGCTGACGAGGCGGGCCGTGGCTCCTTGGCCGGACCGCTGGTGGCCGCCGCAGTCCTGCTCGACCTCAACCGCATCGGGCCGGCGCAGGCACGCGCGCTGGGCACGCTCAACGACTCCAAGCAGCAGACCCCGGAGGGGCGGGCGGCGCTGTATCCGGTGATCCTCAGCATCGCCGCGCGCGTCTCCATCGTCACCCGTTGCGCCCCCGGCATCGACGCTCGTGGGCTGCACAAGACCAACCTTGCCGCCCTGCGCGATGCGCTCAACGGCGTGGCATGCGAGGGCTGCATCTGCCTCAGCGACGGCTTCCCCGTCTCCGGCGTGCCATACGAGCGGCGCGCGGTGATCGGCGGGGACGCCAAGAGCGCCGCCATCGCCGCCGCTTCGGTGCTGGCCAAGGAGACCCGTGATCGCTACATGCGCCGGGCCGACGCGACGCATCCGGGCTGGGAGTTCGCCACCCATGTGGGCTACTCCACCCCCGAGCACCGTGAGGCGATCGAGCGTCTCGGCGTCTCGCCGCTGCACCGCCTCTCGTTTCAGTCCACCGCATATCAGCAACTCGCCCTCGGCTAACCCGTTTTAAGGGGTGCCCGGACGCACACGAGCGTCCGGGCCATCGATAAGCGGAGGGCCCCGATGGGCGTCCTCCGAACTCGCGGTCGGGTGCGTGGGCGCATCCGCGCCGCTCCATCTCAAGGGAAGGGGAAACCCGGATATGCCGGTGCATCACGTGCCGCGCTGCGCGCGGACAATCATCCCTGCCGTCATCGTCACCGCGGCCCTCGCGGGCGGTCTTGCCGCCCCGGCCTTGGCCGACAGCTCCTCGATCTCGGTGGCCGCCACCACCGTCACCGCCGAGCAGGCGTTCCCGGTCGATCTCAGCTTCAGCGGCACCAACAGCCTCACCGGTGCCGCCGAGATCGAGGCCGTTGTCCGCCCCGCCGGCGGACCGGCGTGTGAGACCAGCTACCAGGAGGACACCTCGACGTTCCTGGGCGAGGACACGACGATCTTCGCCCCCGGCGCCCAGACGGTTGACCCCGGCGCATACCAGCTGAGCGGCAACTTCCGCCCGCCGGCCCCGGGCTCCTACCAGGTCTGCGCGTGGTTGGCCGAGAACCAGGAAAGCATCGACCAGCCGGTCGCGCCGCCGGCCAGTCTCACGGTCTCCGCGCGCGGGCCCCAGGTGAGCCAGCTCACCGTCGTCCTCGCCAAGGACCTGCAGCCAGGGGTCAGCTTCCAGGTGACCTACACCACCCAGACCGACCAGTCGTTGTCGCTGTTCTCCGTCCTGCGGCCGGCCTCCGAGGCGCCGTGCCCGCCCAGCTTCGGTCTCGACCAGCAGCAGAACCAGGCCGAGACCAACCTGCTGGGCTTCGGTGGCCAGCAGGTCTTCGGCGGCCCGGTGACCACGACGGCCACCACCCGGCAGAAGACCGGCTCCTACGTGCTGTGCACGTGGGTGCAGGGCCCCACCGCCGGCGAGGTTGACCAGGCGGCCACCACGCCGGTGACCGTCGGCACGCCGCCGCCCCCGGCCCTGCCCAAGCCGGGCCTCAAGGTCACCAGGGCCACGGCATCGCACCGCCACGGGGTTTCGGTGGCCGGCAGCACGGTCTCCGGATTCACCGGCAGGCTCGTCATCTCCGCTGCCTGCGGCTCCGCGTCGGCCACGCGCACGACCACGGCCCGCCACCGGCGGTTCGCATCGAGCCTGCGCCTGCCTGGCGGCTGCCGCACGGCCAAGAAGGTCCGGCTCACCGTCGCATGGGCAGGCTCCAGCGCCTTCGCCAAGCAGTCGGTGGCCAAGACCGTCGCGATCGCCAAGTGACGACGGCGTATTGAGCGACGCCCCAGGGGTCATGGAGCCCGGGCACGACGCCCACCCTCCATGGCCCCGCCGGGCGCCACCCGCGCCCTCGCGCCGCGGCCACCCGCGCGTCCCATGCCGCGGTCAGCCGCCGCATCAGAACGCTCCCTCCAGGTGCTCCAGTGACACCAGCCGTCCGCCGGCGTCCAGAATGACCCCGATGGCATCGAAGCGGATGACGTCGGCGTAGGGGCGGTCTCGACGCTCCACGAGCCAACTCCCGGCCATCTTGCGCACCCGGGCCTGCTTGGTGCGTCCCACCGCGTCGAACGGGCCGCCGGCCCGGCCACCAGCCCGCCGGGTCTTGACCTCACAGAACGCGAGCGTGCTCCCGGCGCGCGCCACGATGTCGAGCTCACCCCAGCGCGTCCGGTAGTTGCGCTCCACGATCTCGTAGCCGAGCCGCGCCAGGTGCTCCGCCGCGAGCTGCTCGCCGGCGCGTCCGAACTCGTTCTCCAGGTCATTTCCCATGCCGGGAACGCTACGCCGAAATACATGACACGTGTGTGTCGATCTGTGCCTTTCCCGTGACAGAACCGCCTGCAAAAGCCGAACTTCTTTGGCACATTCCGACACCCATGTGTCACACCTTTTTCCCTAGTGTTCCGAGGCATGCTCGCCAGAGTCGCGACGTTCGCCATCGACGGGGTTCAGCCGTTCCAGGTGTCGGTGGAGGTCGACATCCGCAGCGGCCTGCCCGCGTTCACGGTCGTCGGCCTCGGCGACACCGCGGTGCGGGAGTCGCGCGACCGGATCCGCTCGGCCATCCTCAACTCCGGCTTCAAGTTCCCGGAGGGCCGGATCACCGCCAATCTCGCGCCGGCCTTCATGCGCAAGGCCGGCCCCGGTTTCGACACCGCGCTCGCACTCGCGGTGCTGGCCGCCAGCGGTCAGGTGCCCGGGGACGCGCTGGCCGGCTACGCGGTCTTCGGCGAGCTCTCGCTCGGTGGAGAGCTGCGCGACTCGCCCGGCGCGCTGGCCGTGGCCGAGGGCGCGCACCGGTGCGGCTGCACGCGCCTGATCGTGCCGCGCAGCCGGGCGCACGAGGCTGCGCTCGTCGAGGGCCTGCACATCGTGGCGGTGGCCAGCCTCCGGGCGGCCGCAGACGTGCTGGCGGGCGGCGCCACGCCATCCCTACCCGGCGCGCCGCCCGCCCACGGCGTCAACGCCAGCGAGCCGGACCTGTCCGACGTCCGTGGTCACGAGGTGCCGCTGCTCGCGCTCGAGATCGCCGCCGCCGGAGGTCACAACCTGCTGCTGGAGGGTGCGCCCGGAACCGGCAAGACGATGCTGGCCCGGCGCCTGCCCACGATCCTGCCGCCGTTGACGCGCGCCGAGGCGATCGAGGTCACCCGCATCCACAGCGTCGCCGGTGTCCATTCCGGCGGCCTGATCAGCGCGCGCCCGTTCCGGGCGCCGCACCACACCATCTCGCCCGCGGGCCTGGCCGGGGGCGGGTCGCCGCCGCGGCCCGGCGAGGCGACGCTGGCCAACAAGGGCGTGCTGTTCCTCGACGAGCTCTCGGAATTTCAACGCTCGAGCCTCGACGCGCTTCGCCAGCCCCTGGAGGACGGGAACGTGACGATCGTGCGCGGACAGCAGTCGCTCACCTTCCCGACGTCGTTCATGCTCGTGGCCGCGACCAATCCGTGCCCGTGCGGCTTTGCCGGTGTCGACGACCGATGCACCTGCGGCGAGGCCGACCTGCGCCGCCACCGCCGCCGGCTCAGCGGGCCGTTGCTTGACCGCATGGATCTGCTCGTCGACGTGCGCCGCCCCACCAACGACGAGCTCGGCACGGCTGCACGCAGCAGCTCCGCGGCCGTACTGGCACGCGTGACAGAGGCGCGGGAGCGTCAGCGCCGCAGGCTGGGGGAGAGCGCGTCCTGTAACGGGGAGATGGACACTCGCACGGTCGGGTCGCTGGTCCGCCTCGAGGCGCCGGCCGAACGTGAGCTGGCTCGCGCCTACCAGTACGGCCGCCTGAGCGCGCGCGGACGTCATCGCGTGCTGCGCGTGGCCCGGACCATCGCCGATCTCGGCGGGAATGAGCGCGTGGGCCGCGCCGATGTCCTGCTGGCGCTCAGCCTGCGCCAGCGAACCGGCGCCGAGCTGATGGAGGCGGCGTGAGCGCTTGTCCGGACTGCCTGCGGCGAGCGTGGCTGCTGGTGCGCCTGGCCGGCCACCTCGACGTCCAGCGAGAGCAGGTCGCGGGCCTGCTGGACCGCGCCGATGAGGACCTCATCGAGGCCGTGGGCGGCAGCCACACCGCGGCGGTTCGCGCTGAGTGGGACGGGTTTGACGCCGACGGCTACCGCGGCCACTGCGATGAGGCCGAGGTCGAGACGCTGTGCCGCTGTGACCCGGCCTATCCCGGCAAGCTCCGGGACCTGGACGGCGAGCCCGCCGTCCTGCACGTCGCCGGGGGCATGGGGCGGTTCCTGGAGCTCCTCGGCCAGGACTCGGTGGCCATCGTCGGCGCCCGTCGCGCCTCGCCGTATGCGATGGAGAACGCACGGTCGCTGGGGCGGGGCGTGGCCGGGAACCTGACGGTGATCAGCGGGATGGCCAGCGGGGTCGACACCGCCGCGCACGAGGGGGCCCTGTACGCACGCGGCGGCACCATCGCGGTGCTGGCGAGCTCGCCGGAGCGTCCCTACCCGCCGTCGGGACGTCGTCTGCACCGGGAGATCATCGCCGCGGGTGCGGTGGTCTCAGAGCTCGGGCCCGGAGTGCCCGCGCGCCGCTGGATGTTCCCGGCGCGCAACCGGATCATCGCGGCGCTCGCCGACATGACGGTCGTCGTGGCGGCTCGCATGGGGTCCGGCGCGATGCTGACCATCGCCGAGGCCGAGAGGCTGGGGCGGCTGACCGGCGGGGTGCCCGGCCAGATCACCGCGCCGCTGTCGTGGGGTCCGCACGCGGTGGTCAAGCGGGGCGGCGAGCTGGTGAGAGGCCCGGACGATGTGCTGATGGCCCTCGATCACGCGGCGCCGGCGCCCCTGTCTGCGCGGGAGCGCCTCGATGATCCTCAGCTGCTCGTCCTGTTCGACGCGCTCGCCGACGGATATGAGCCGGGCGAGGCGTTCACGGAGGCGGGGCTGGGTGCCGAGCGCGGGCTGGCGGCGCTCGCGGCGCTGGAGATGAGCGGCTGCGTGCGCCGCGGGGCGGGAGGTCGCTACACGATCGTGCCGTGACGACATAGACCACCTCATCTCCCCACGGCGCCTAAGCTCGGCGAAATGGCCTACGCGGAGAATGCCCGAAGCGGTGGCGCCGGCCGGGGCCGCCCGCCCTGCGTGCTCTCGATCGCGGGCTCTGACTCCGGCGGCGGCGCTGGCATCCAGGCGGATCTGAAGGCGTTTGCCGCCTGCGGCGTGCACGGCATGACCGCGATCACGGCGATCACCGCCCAGAACACGGTCGGGGTCAGTGCGGTGCAGGCGATCTCGCCCGAGGTCATTGTGGCCCAGGTGAAGGCCGTGACCGAGGACATCGGTGTGGACGCGGTCAAGATCGGCATGCTCGGCACGGTGGCGACGATCCGGGCGGTGGCCGCCTCGCTGGACCTGCTGGCACCGGGGACGCCGGTGGTGCTCGACCCGGTCATGGTGTCCGAGTCAGGCGCGGAGCTGCTCGAGCCGTCGGCACGCGGGGCCCTCCTGGAGCTGCTGCTGCCACGCGTGCGGGTGATCACGCCCAACCTGCCCGAGGCCCGGGCGCTGGCTGGGTCCGTCGAGGCTGCGCGGGCGGCCGGCCGCGTTGCTGCCGCCCCGCCGGCCACGGGTGGCGGCGCCGCGGACGCTGCGACTCCCGGAGGCGACGATGCCTCCACGCTGGCGCGTGCCGTGCACAGCCTGGGGCCCGAGATCGTGGTGGTGACCGGCGGCCACCGCGAGCAGGCCGTGGACGTGTTCTTCGACGGGTCTGAGGTGGTCGAGCTGCCCGGCGAGCGCTTCCCCGGCGGCGCGGCGCACGGGTCCGGATGCACGCACTCATCGGTGCTGGCGGCGCGCCTCGCGTGGGGGGATACGCCCCTGGAGGCAGCGCGGGTGGCCAAGCGCGTCGCCTCGCATGCGGTGCGCGACGGGCTGGCGGGCGTGGGCGCCGGTCCCGGCCCGGTGAACGTCCTCGGTGTCCTGAGGCACTGATTCGGCACCAGTCTGGACGTGTCTGGACGCGTCTGACGGCCGGCGATGATCCCGCCGGACCACCAGTACGACTTGGGTCATCGCCGGGTGGGCGGGGTCCGATTCCACGCCCAGCCATCGCCCAATCCTGGCACCGACTCAGCGCCCCAGGACACTGGGCGTGACATAATCGCTGGCGTGCGCTTTCTGAGGATGAAGCCGGGTCACGGCGAGGTGTTGATCGCGGAAGGCGACGTCGAGCTGGCCGAGGACGAGCAGCGTCTCGTCGAGGAGTTTCGCCGGCAGCTGGACGAGGGACTGTGGGCCGCCGTTCCCATGCTGGACGCGGCCGGACGGCGCCAGGCGCACATGGTCAAGACGTTTGACGACGTCCCCCGCGATGCGGACCGCGTGATCTTCTTCCCACGCGCGGCCGGCGGCCGGTAGGCGCCCGCGGGGGCGGGACCGACGGAGATGCTTCTCGCGCTGGTCGCCACCGCGCTCGTTGCCGTTGCCCTCCTGTCCGAGGAGCTGCTGCCGCGCATCGAGGAGATGTGGTCGCGCCACCGGGCTCGCCGCCAACTGGCTCCGGTGATGCCCTATGACCCCGGTCGTGAACGGCGGGCCGAGGCACGGGCCCGCACTCTGCTGCGCTCGTGCGTCAACGAGGAGGAGTGGGCGATGTACCGGGACCTGGGCTTCATCCGGGTCTGGGGCACGCAGTCAGACGGCCCGGTCGACGCCGACGGCACCGGCGGCGCGGCCTATGCCTACCTGATCTATCCCCACCGCGCGATCGTCGCCTACCTGGCCCAGACCCATCGCCTGCTCAACGAGTACTGCGTCGCCTTCCCGGACGAGACGCGGCCCTACGGGAGCGCGAGACTGCCCGATTCCGACGACGTGCTGGCCAAGTGGATGGCGCTCACCGGTGATGAGCAGCGGCTCATCACCACCGCCAACATGCACCTGCCGGGACGTCAGATGGATCCGGCCAAGGTCAAGCGCGACCTGTGGCGCCTGTCGCAGTGGGAACGGGCTCGGATGCGCGACGCGGCGCAGCACAGCCCCACCTCCACGCCGCTCGACAGCTCAAACTGACGCTGTCGCGGATCCGCCGGCCGCGGACCGGAGCCCGAGGGCGCCGAGCCGATATCGTGCCGCCCCCATGAGCACCGCCACAGGACACGACCTCAAGCACCGCAGTCGGGCCCTCACCGACGGCCCCACGCGCGCCGCCGCACGCGCCTACCTCAAGGGCATCGGCTATGACGACGACGCCCTCGCCAAGCCGCTCGTCGCCGTCGCCAACACCTGGATCGAGACGATGCCGTGCAACTTCCACCTGCGCGCCCTGGCGGCGAAGGTCAAGCAGGGGATCACAGCCGCCGGCGGCACCCCGATGGAGCTCAACACGATTGCCATCTCCGACGGGATCACCATGGGGACTCAGGGGATGCGCGCCTCCCTGGCCAGCCGCGAGCTCATCGCCGACAGCATCGAGCTCGTCGTCGACGCCCACCTGTTCGACGCCGTCATCGCCATCAGCGGCTGTGACAAGACCATCCCCGGCACGGTCATGGCGTTGTGCCGCCTGGACATCCCCAGCCTGATGCTCTACGGCGGGTCGATTCTCCCGGGTCACCTGAACGGTGAGCGGGTCACCATCCAGGAGGTCTTCGAGGCTGTCGGCGCCCACGCCGCCGGCCGGATCACTGATGAGGAGCTCACCGAGCTCGAGGACGTCGCCTCGCCCGGCGCCGGCGCCTGCGGCGGCCAGTTCACCGCCAACACGATGGCCATGGCCTTCGAGGTCCTCGGCATCTCGCCGGCCGGTTTCAGCATGGTCCCCGCGGTCAGCCCCGACAAGTCCACCGTCGCCGAGCGCGCGGGCGCCCTGGTCATGGACATCCTCAAACGCGACCTGCGCCCCAAGGACATCATCACCCGGGACAGCCTGGAGAACGCCATCGCGGCCATCGCTGCCAGTGGCGGCTCCACCAACGGCGTCCTGCACCTGCTGGCCATCGCCCGGGAGATGGGTATCGAGCTGCACATCGATGACTTCGATCGCATCTCCGAGCGCACCCCGCTCATCTGCGACCTCAAGCCCGGCGGCAAGTACGTGGCTCCCGACCTATACGAGGCCGGCGGTGTGCCGCTGCTCACCCAGCGCCTCAAGGAGGCCGGCCTCCTGCATGCTGACACTATGACCGTCACGGGCCAGACGATCGGCGAAGTCGCCGACGCCGCTGTCGAGGCGCCCGGCCAGAAGGTGGTCCGCCCCCTGAGCGACCCGATCAAGGCCACGGGCGGGCTGGCCATCCTGCACGGCAACCTGGCGCCCGACGGATGCGTGGTCAAGCTCGCCGGCTACGAGCGACGCAAGCAGACGGGCCCGGCGCGCGTGTTCGAGTCCGAGGAGGACGCGATGGCCGCTGTCACCGAACGCACCATCAATCCCGGTGACGTCATCGTCATCCGCAACGAGGGCCCGGCCGGCGGTCCCGGCATGCGCGAGATGCTGGCCGTCACCGCTGCGCTGGTCGGCGAGGGCCTGGGGGAGGAGGTTGCGCTGCTCACCGACGGGCGCTTCTCCGGCGCCACCCGCGGCCTCATGGCCGGTCACGTGGCCCCGGAGTCCGTCAAGGGCGGTCCCATCGCTCTCGTCCAGGAGGGCGACGAGATCACGCTCGACGTCGACGCGCGCCGCCTCGATGTCGCGCTCTCCGACGAGGAGCTGGCGCGCCGTGCCAAGGCCTATACACCGCCCGAACGCCCCTTCCCGGGAGTCGCGCTGAGCAAATACGCCAAGCTGGTGTCCAGCGCCGCCCAGGGCGCAGTGACGTTCTAACTGCAGGTTTGGCGCAGGAGGCTGCGCACAAGCGACGAACCAGGCGGCAAAACTGAAACCGGGCTTGCAGAAACGGCCCGGGCGCTGGTTGCTGCTTGATCGCGGGGCGCCGGTCGTTACCATGGGGGACAGTGGCGAACGTCTCCTATTTGCGGGCCCCGGGGACACAGAGGGCATCCAGGAAGGGCCGGGGGGGAGCCAGCGCGGCTCCGCGCGGCCGTCGGCCGATGCGCTATGTCCTGGCCGGTCTCATGCTGGTCGCGGTGGCGGGCGTCGTCGTCGCCGGCGTCGTGCTGACCTCGGCCAAGGCCAGCCTCAGCGCCGATCCGGTCGCGCTGGCCAAGATCGGCATGCCGCTGGGCGGTGGCAGCATCCAGAGCGTCAGCGTCGTCACCGGGCCCCACAGCCAGCCGGTGCCGGTGAAGATCACCGGCGGCAAGCTCTACCCCGACCAGCTCATCCCCGCCAACGCCCCGCTGCAGATCCAGGTCACGGTCAAACGCCCCGGCTGGATCTCCTGGCTGGCCGGCTCCACGCAGAAGCTGAAGCTCAACCTGATCACCCCGGTGGCCAGCCTGCGCTCGCACTACATCACGGTCCGCAAGGGCGGCCAGCTGCACGCGCGCTTCAAGGCGCCGATCAGCGCCTACACCTTCGGCACCTCGCCTGGTCACATGTCGCGCACCGTGCTGCCGCGTCCCAGCGACGTGATCACGCTGCCGCACTCGGGGCTGGCCGGGACCGCGTACCTGTCGGCGTCGCCGCGCCAGTGGGAGAAGGCCAAGACCGCCCAGGTCAGCTACTTCCCCGGTGGCAAGTCGGCGACTGCGGTGGCCAACCCGAGTCCCGGCGCCACCATCACGCCCTCGACGCCCATCACCCTCACCTTCTCAAAGCCGGTGAGCAAGGCGCTGGGTACGCACATGCCTCCGATCTCGCCCAGCACCCCAGGCAGCTGGCACCGGATCAACAGCCACACGATCCGCTTCGAGCCCACCGGCTACGGCTACGGGCTTGACGCCAAGGTCCAGCTGGCGCTGCCCAACGACGTCCGCCTCCTCGGCGGCCAGAGCAGCTCGGCCTCCAACACCGGGACGTGGACGGTGCCCGGCGGTTCGATCGTGCGTCTGCAGCAGCTGCTGGCCATCGCGGGCTACCTGCCCCTCACGTTCCACTACGCCAGCGGCCATGGCCCCGGCTTGACTCCGGCCGCGCAGGAGACCGCGGCCGTCGATCCGCCGAAGGGCACCTTCTCCTGGAAGTACCCGAACACGCCGTCGCTGCTGAAGAACATGTGGCAGGTCGGGTCGTCGGGGACGATGATGGAGGGCGCGATCATGGCCTTCGAGAACGACAACGACATCTACTCGCTGCCCTACGACGGTCCCACCGCGGAGATCTGGAAGACGCTCATCGCCGACGTGGTCGCCGGCAAGCACAACACCTTCGGGTACACCTTCGTCGACGTCAGTGTCGCCTCGCAGGCCCTGAACCTGTGGCACAGCGGCAAGACCGTCATCGGCGGGACCCCCGTCAACACGGGGATTCCACAGGCCCCGACCGCCACCGGCACCTACCCCGTCTATGAGCATCTCACGTCGACGACGATGAGCGGGACCAACCCGGACGGCAGCCACTACTCAGACCCCAACATCCCGGACGTCAGCTACTTCAACGGCGGCGACGCGTTGCATGGCTTCACCCGCGCCTCCTATGGGTCACCGCAGAGCCTGGGCTGCGTCGAGATGCCCTACAGCATGGCCGCACAGGTGTTTCCGTACACCCCGGTCGGCACGCTGGTCGACGTCCACTGACGGACGGCCGCGCCCGGCCGCGCCGGAAGGGCTGCCGCCGCGGACGGCGAATAGCCAGGACGCACATGACCGCGGCTCTGACCATGATCACCGCGCCCTCGGAGCTCACCCCGCAGTGGCAGCGCGCGCTCGACGCCTTCGACGCCGATCTGCGCCGCCGTGCCGTCGCCGCCAAGACCCGCCGCGCCTACGCCATCGACACCCACCAGTTCGCGCGCTGGGCCGGAGGGCGCGAGCTGTCCCCGGACGCCATCGACGTCCGCGCTCTGCGCCGCTACGTGGCCTCGCTGACCGAGGCCGGCCAGGCGCCGACGACGGTGGCGCGCAAGCTGGCCGCGCTGCGCGGGCTGTTTCGCCACCAGGTCAGCGTCGGGGCGCGCAGCGAGAACCCCGCCGAGCTGCTCAGCTCCCCCAAGCGCTCCCAGCGGCTGCCGCGGGTGCTCAAGCCCGCCGAGGTGGCGACGCTGCTTGACCGCATCCCCGCCACCGGACCGCTGGAGCTGCGCGACCGGGCCTTGTTCGAGCTCGCCTATGCCTGCGGCCTGCGGGCGGAGGAGCTCGTGACCCTCGACGTCTCCAGCGTCGACTTCGACGCCGAAACGGTGCGCGTGGAGGGCAAGGGCGACAAGACGCGCCTGGTCCCGGCGGGCGAGCACGCGCTCGCGGCGCTGGAGCGATACCTGGCGCGAGCCCGGTCGGCGCTCAGCGTCGACGACGGGCAGGCCCTGTTTCTCTCCAAATCGGGCCGGCGGCTGGGGACGTCGGACATCCGGCGGCGGCTGCGCACGTGGGCACGCCTGGCCGCCCGGAGCGCCCCGGCGCTCGGAGACGCCCATCCGCACGCCCTGCGTCACTCCTTCGCCACCCATCTGCTGGAGGGGGGCGCCGACCTGCGGGCGATCCAGGAGCTGCTGGGCCACGCCAGCATCTCCACGACTCAGGTTTACACTCGGGTAGAGTCGGCGCGACTCCGGCAGGCATACGTAAGCTCGCATCCGCGCGCTTAGCAGTGACGACTGGAGCAAGGCAACTGGAAACCAACGTCAAAGCGATCGAGCTCCAGGATCTCTGGAGGCGGTACAAGGCCACGGGCGACGAGCGCGCCCGTGAGCGCCTCGTGGTCGCGTACTCACCGCTGGTCAAATACGTGGCCGGGCGCATGGGCTCAGGGCTGCCCGCGCACGTCGAGGAGTCTGACCTCATCTCCTACGGTCTGGGCGGCCTCATCTCCGCCATCGAGCGCTTCGATCTCACCCGTGAGATCAAGTTTGAGACCTACGCCATCACCCGCATCCGCGGCGCCATCATCGACGAGCTGCGCACCCTGGACTGGGTGCCGCGCTCGGTGCGCGCCCGCGCCCGCTCCTTCGAGCGCGCCAACATGAAGCTCGAGGCCAAGCTCCAGCGGGCGCCGAGCGATGAGGAGATGGCCACCGAACTGGAGCTCACCGTCGAGGAATTCCAGGAGCAGTTGGTCCAGATCTCCAACTCGACGATCGTCGCCCTGGACGAGCTGTGGAGCGTGTCGGACGCGTCGGGCGATCAGGTTTCGCTGCTCGACACCCTGCCCGATCGGGGCGCCCCGGACCCGCAGATGGTGGTCGACGAGTCCGAACTGCGCGACCGGATCGCCGACGCCATCGCCGCCCTGCCCGAGCGCGAGAAGCTCGTGGTGGCCCTCTACTACTACGAGAACCTGACCCTCCGAGAGATCGGAGAGGTCCTCGGGGTCACCGAGTCACGCGTGTCACAACTGCACACCAAGGCAGTGCTGCGTTTGCGCTCCAAGCTCGCCGGCGAGCTGGACTAGCGCGCTCGGCGAACCCGAATCTTCACAAGCGATAAGGTCGACCTTTCGCGTCACGAGTGAGAGGAGACCAGCCATGCACAAGGCTGCGGATCGCATCCGCAACGTGGCCCTCGTCGGCCACCGCGGCAGTGGTAAGACGTCGCTGCACGAGGCGCTGCTGTTCCAAGCGGGCGTCGTCAATCGGCTGGGCAGCGTCGTCGAGGGCACCACCGTCTCGGATTCCGATCCGGACGAGAAAGCCCGGCAGATGTCGATCTCACTCGCTCTGAGCTCATTCGAGTGGCAGGAGCGCAAGGTCAATCTTCTCGACACCCCGGGTGACTCCAGCTTCATCGCCGACGCCTTGGGCGCGCTGCGCGTGTGCGAGTCCGCCGTGTTCGTCATCAACGCCGTGATGGGCGTGGAGGTCCACGCCAACCGGCTGTGGCAGCGGGCCGCCGAGCTCGACCTGGCGCGACTGGTCTTCGTCAACATGCTCGACCGCGAGCGGGCCGACTTCTTCCGCACGCTGGACTCGCTGAAGTCCGCGTTCGGCCAGCACGTCGTCGCCACCGAGATCCCGATCGGCTCCGAGCACGAGGTCTCGGGCGTGATCGACCTCGTCGACATGAAGGCCTACGCGTACAGCGGCGTGGGCAAGGACAACTGCCAGGAGATCCCGATCCCCGCAGACATGGCCGAGCAGGCCCAGGAGTACCGCGAGCGGCTCATGGACGAGGTCTCAGAGACGTCCGATGCCCTGATGGAGCGCTACCTGGAGGGTGAGGAGATCTCCCACGACGAGATCGTCACCGCGCTCAAGGACGGCACCAACCACGGCTCGCTGTTCCCGGTCACCTGCGGCGTGGCCACGCGCAACCTGGCCACCAACCGCCTGCTCGACGCGATCGTCGAGGACCTGCCCTCGCCGGTCAAGCACGGCGGGCTGGAGGTCGGCGAGGTCACGCTGGAGCCGGTCGAGGACAAGGAGCTGTTCGCCTACGTCTTCAAGACCCGCGCGGACCCGTTCGCCGGGCGCATCAACATGTTCCGCGTCTACCAGGGCACGATGGGCCACGACACCCAGGTGCTCAACACGACGACGCACAACAAGGAGCGCATCGGCCAGCTGCTGACCTTCGAGGGCCGCGACAACGCTCCGACGCACCCCGACGAATTCGGCCCCGGCGACATCGGCGCGGTGGCCAAGCTCAAGGAGACGCGGGCCGGGGACTGGCTGGCCGCGCGCGATGAGCCGATCTCGATGCCGTCGATCAAGCTCCCGGCCCCGGTGATGGCCTTCGCCATCGCCGGAGCGGCCGCGGGCGGCGACGAGGAGAAGGTGTACTCGTCCCTGCGCCGCCTTCAGGAAGAGGACCCGACGATCGACTTCCACCGCGACCCCCAGACCGGGGAGCAGATCCTCGCCGGTCTCTCGCAGGTCCACGTCGAGGTCATCGTGCAGCGCCTGAAGTCGCGCTTCGGCGCCGAGGTGAGCCTCAAGCCGCCGCGGGTGCCCTATCAGGAGACGATCCGCCAGCCGGCCAAGGCGCACGGGCGCCACAAGAAGCAGACCGGCGGCCGCGGCCAGTTCGGCGACTGCCACATCGAGATTGAGCCTCTCCCCGGCAGCGAGTTCGAGTTCGTCGACGCCATCAAGGGCGGAGTCATCCCGTCCGGGTTCATCCCCGCGGTGGAGAAGGGCGTGCAAGAGGCCATGCAGGAGGGGACGGTCGCCGGCTACCCGGTCAAGGGCGTGCGCGTCCGCCTCTACGACGGCTCCTACCACACCGTCGACTCCTCGGAGATGGCGTTCAAGGTGGCCGGCTCGCAGGCCATGAAGCAGGCGCTCGAGCAGGCCGGAGCGGTGCTTCTGGAACCGATCATGACCGTGACGGTCAGCGCTCCGGAGGATACGGTTGGCGACGTCATCGGCGACCTCAACTCCCGTCGGGGACGGCCGTTGGGCATGGAGCCCGTCGGCGCCGGCATGAGCGAGATCAAAGCCGAGGTCCCGATGGCCGAGATGCTCTCCTACGCGCCCGACCTGCGCGGCATCACCGGCGGTCAGGGCGAGTTCACGATGGAGTTCGAGCGCTACGAGGAGGTGCCAGGGCACCTCGCCGGCAAGGTCGTCGAGGCGGCCAGGGCCGAGCAGGAGGCCGTGAAGGCCTGAGGCGCAGGCTGTCCGGCCGTCGTGCTAGTCGGGACCCGTAGTAGGCTCAGACGTTCGTGAGTACCAGGGCAATTCGCACCTCGACGACGCAAGCCGCCTGCGACGTCTGCGGCAGGACACTGCTGCGCGGTGAACGGGCGGAGATCTACCTGAGCGGTGGTGTGCGCCGCTCCGTGTGCGAGCTGTGCACCTCGCGGGCGCTGCACGGGGGGTGGGTCCGCGAGGGCGAGGTCCCCGAGTACGACGAGTCAAGCGCCCGGCCAGACCGGCGCCGGTCGCTGTTCGGCCGCCGGCGCACCCGGCGTGACACGCGCGAGACGCGCGAGACGCCGCCGTCCGACGAGGCGCCGTCCGACGAGCCCGTGTTCGAGGACGAGCCGCCGGCCCCCGCACCGGCCCGCCCGCCGCGGCGCGCCGAGCCCGCCTCGCCGTCCTGGCCCGCCCCGGTGAGCCGTGCGGCGTCGAGGCTGGCCGGTTCAGGACGCGAACCACGCCACGTCCGCGCCGTCCCCACCAGCATCGAGCACAAGATCTCCTCGGCGGTGTCGCTGTTCAACGATTCCGAGCATCCCCGCACCGTGGCGGGAATCGCGCGGTCGCTGGGGCTACCCGACGTCTCGGTGCACCCGTCTGACGCCAACGGCAGCGTCGTTCACGTCGTCGTCTCGTGGGAGCTGTGCTGGTATCGCTACGAGGTCGACCTGCGCGACGAGGTCCCCACTGTCCGCGGCGGCGATCGAGGCTACGAGTTGTCCGAGCTGTCAGAGCTCGAGCGTCAGAACAATGCGGGGGCCGATGAGCGCGGCCGCCTGCACCTCGAGGCCTGATCATTTTTCTAGACGGACGTTCGATAGCGAACAACCGGTAGTGCTGGGTAGGATCCTGAGCGTGATCTACTGCGTGGTACCCGAGGCCCTCGCCGACGAGCTCTATCCCAAGCTGGAGAGCTACTACGCCGACGACCCGCATGTGACGGTGATCGTCGACCGGCGCAAGTCCAGTCGCCGCGAGACCGGCAGCTCGGGCGGCGGTCTGCGCGAAGTGAGAGATCGCCGACGCCCGCGCGTCACCGGCGAGCTCCCCGAGCTCCCCGAGCTCGCGAGCGATTGAGCTCCCCGAGCACGCAGACAGTCACCCAGGTGGTCGTCCACGTGGACGGTGGCGCCCGGGGCAATCCCGGCCCCGCGGCCGTCGGGGTGGTGGTCTCAGGTCCCGATGGTGAGGTGCTCGACGAGTACGCCGAGCGGATCGGCGTGGCCACCAACAACGTCGCCGAGTACCGGGCGCTGCTGCGCGGCGTGGACCGGGCCAGGGCGCTCGGGGCCACCGAGGCGGAGTTCGTCAACGACTCCGAGCTGGTGGCCAAGCAGATCAACGGCGCCTACAAGGTCAAGCACCCGGCGATGAAGCCGCTCTACGACGAGGCCATCGTCGCTCTGGGCGCCTTCGAGCGCTGGACCATCCGCAGCGTGCCCCGGGCTCAGAACGCCCGGGCGGATGCCCTGGTCAACGACGCGCTCGACGGCCTGCGCTGAGCGCGCCGCGATCAGGCGCTCCCGCGCGCGGCGCGCTCGTCCGTACGGCGGTCATAGTTCAGCCGCATGAGAGCGATGACATCGTCGACGTCGCCCTGAGACGCGATCCGGCGCGCCGCGGGACCGATGCGCCCCGGAAACACCGGGTGCTCCACGACCCGCCCGGCGTCGTGCAGCTCGTGCCACACATCCTTGGGGAAGAAGAAGTGGGCGGCGTGGTCGCCGTGGAGATGGCCGATCTCGCGGCGGCCGAAGGTGAACGCCCACTCGCCGCGGCGGCCGTAGCCGGCCTCGACGCCGGGCCACGTGGTGACCTCGCGGGTGATCTGGGCGCTGGCGGTGGGGATCTCGGTGGGGGTGGTCATGTCGGCTCCCTGCATGAGTGGGTTCGCAGGCTTGTCATGGTTGCGCCGCGGTGGGCCCATTTACCAGGGGCAATTGGTCCTAGTCCTTTTGACCTATCGGTCGGTCGCGGGCTGGTGAAAATCGCGATGATTCGGGCGTCGCCCGCGACGCCGACCTTGTCCTTGGTGCCTTGGAGCCCGAGCCTAGTCTGGCGTGCGGGTCTCCCCGGAGCTCCGGATTGTTGCCACGAGCACGCTTGTCAGATTCGTTAGTACTCAGAGGCCCCTGGGCGACGTTCTGGTCGGTTGCGACTGAGGAGGTGTGATGGAGACGATCGTGCAGCGCCCAGCGGCGTTGGACGTCCACAAGGAGCACGTCACTGCCTGCGTGCGCGTTCCCGGGCGCGACGGGGATCGCGAACAGCAGGTCGCGGAGTTCACAACGACGGTCGCTGGGCTGTTGACGTTGCGCGACTGGCTAGCCGCCTATGGGGTCACGCAGGTCACGATGGAAGCGACCGGCGTCTATTGGAAGCCGGTGTGGGCGGTGCTGGAGGACGAGTTCGAGCTGCTGCTGGTCAACGCCCGGCACGTCAAGCAGGTCCCCGGTCGCAAGACCGACGTGTCTGATGCGGCGTGGCTGTGTCAGCTCGCCGAGGCCGGCCTGTTGCGGTCGAGCTTCGTGCCGCCCAAGCCGATCCGCGCCTTGCGGAACCTGACCCGGTATCGCAAGACGCAGATCCAGGAACGGTCTCGGGAGGCCAACCGGCTGCACAAGGCGCTAGAGGACACCGGGATCAAGCTCGACTGCGTGGCGACCAACATCCTGGGCAAGTCCGGTCGGGCGATGCTCGACGCGCTGGTGGCCGGGACCACCGACCCCGAAGTCCTCGCCGACCTGGCCAGGGGCAAGCTGCGCTCCAAGATCCCCGCGCTCAGGGAGGCCCTGGAGGGTCGCTTTGATCATCTGCATGCGGTCTGGATCGGAGCGATCCTCAACCACCTCGATTTTCTCGACGCGCAGATCTCAGACCTGACCGAGGCGATCGGGGAACACATCGCCCCTTTCGAGACAGCCGTTGAGCTGTTGTGCACGATCCCCGGTGTTCAACGGCGCACCGCTGAGGTCATCATCTCCGAGATCGGGATCGACATGAGCGTGTTCCCGACCGCTAAGCACCTCGCCAGCTGGGCTGGACAATGCCCCGGCAACGACCAATCCGCCGGCAAACGTCGCTCCGGGCGCACCCGCGACGGATCCAAATGGCTGGACTGGGCGCTCGAAGAGGCCGCGCTTGCCGCGACTCGCACCAAGGACGTCTACCTCCAAGCGCAATACCAACGACTCAGACCCCGCCGCGGGCACAAGAAAGCGCTCGGCGCCGTCAAACACTCGATCATCTGTGCCTGCTGGCACATGCTCAGCACCGGCGAGCTCTACAGCGACCTGGGGGGCGACTACTTCCAACGCCGCGACCCCGAACGAATCGCCAAACGACTCGTCGCCCAACTCGAAGCGCTCGGACATCACGTCACCCTGGAGGCCGCTGCCTGACAAAGGGCATTTTCCTGTCAGGCCCATGGACGCGGTTCCGACGCCGCCGCGCTGTCTGAGCCGGGCCCACCGCGCGCCCGATAGTCTTGTGGGCGTGACTGATTCCCTGCTTGAGCTGAGCTCTCGGCTGCGCGAGATGGCCGACCGGCTGCGCGCCGGCGAGCTGGAGCCCGAGGCGACGCTTGCGTTGATCGAGGAGTGCGCCCAGCTGGCATCGGACGCCAGCGCCGAGGTGGACCAGCGCGTGCGTGCGGCGCTGGAGCCGCTGCCCGACCTCCCCGGTCAGCTTCCGCTCCCCGCGGCATAGGCTCCGCGCCTTGCCTGCCATATCGACCTTGCGGCCGGCCTATCCGGAGCATCTCCGCGCCGACGTGGAGCGCTACCTGGAGGGCATCCGCTTCTCACACGAGTTCGCCACCTCCGGGCTGGACGAGGCGATGCGCTACTCGCTGCTGGCCGGCGGCAAGCGCATCCGGCCCGTGCTCACGCTGGCCACGGCCGAGGCTCTGGGTCACCCGCGCGGCGACATGCTGCCCCTGGCGGCCGCGATCGAGCTCATCCACACCTATTCGCTCATCCACGACGACCTGCCCGCCATGGACGACGACGACCTGCGCCGTGGGCGGCTGACCTGCCACAAGGCGTATGGCGAGGACGTGGCCATCCTGGCCGGGGACGGGCTCTACGCCGAGGCGTTCCATCTCCTGCTCACCGAGCAGCGCAGTGAGCCGGCCAACCTCTTGGCCGCGGCCCGCGAGCTCGCCGCCGCCACCGGCGTGGGTGGCATGGTCGGGGGCCAGTACATCGACGTCGCGGAGACCGCTCCCGGCGGGGCGGAGGGCCTGCGCAGGCTGCACGAGCTCAAGACCGGCCGCCTGATCGCGGCCAGCATCGAGTGTGTGCTGCTACTAGTGGGTAGTCACAAACCTGAAACAATTGACTCATTCCGCGCCTTTGCCGGCGAGCTCGGGGTGCTCTTCCAGATCGTCGACGACATCCTCGACGTCACCGGATCGGAGGAGACACTGGGCAAACAGCAGGGCTCTGATCAGCGGCTGGGAAAGCGCACCTACGTCACCGAGTTCGGACTCGACGGGGCGCGCCGCCTCGCCGACGAATCACATGAGAGAGCGCGTGCGGCGCTTGCCGCCGCCGGCCGGCCCGGGACCGAGTCGCCCGGAGAGCTCGAGCAGATCACCGATTTCATTAAGACCCGGAGCTATTAGTGACCGAGCACCTCTTGCCGCGGATCAACCGGCCACAGGACCTGCACAGCCTCACCGACGAGGAACTCCAGCAGGTGGCCCAGGAAGTCCGCGAGCACATCATCGACACGGTGGGAGAGATCGGCGGCCACTTCGGGGCCAACCTGGGCACGTGTGAGATCGCCGTCGCCCTGCACTCCCTGCTGGACTCGCCCACGGACAAGATCCTCTGGGACGTCGGGCATCAGGCCTATCCGCACAAGGTCCTCACCGGACGCCGCGACGAGCTGGCCACCATCCGCCACTACGGCGGCCTGGCCCCGTTCTGTTCGCGCGCCGAGTCAGAGCACGACATCATGGGCGCCGGGCACGCCTCCACGTCGATCGGATACGCCGTCGGGATCAAGGAGGCGATGCGCCGCGGGCACGCCCCAGACGCGCACGTCGTCGCCGTCGCCGGTGACGGTGCGCTGACCGGCGGGGTGGCCTTCGAGGCCGTGCATCAGGCCGGGGGAGAGGGGACGCCGATCGTCGTCGTGCTCAACGACAACGGGATGTCGATCGCCCCCAACGTCGGGTCCATGTCGCGGTATTTCAACCGCGTTCGCCTCAACCCCAAGCTCTGGCACGCCCGCGAGGGCGTCGAGGGCGGCCTGACCAAGCTCCCGGTCGGCATCGGCAACACGTTCGAGCGGCTCGGACCGCACTTCAAGGAGTCGATCAAGGCCTTCTGGGCCCCGGGGCTGTGGTGGGAGGAGCTCGACTTCGCCTACATGGGCGTCATCGACGGCCACGACATCCGCGCGCTGCGTCGCGCCCTGCGCGAGGCGCTGGCCGCCGAGCGCCCAGTGGTGGTCCACTGCGCCACCGTCAAGGGCAAGGGCTTTGCCCCCGCCGAGGAAGGCGGCCTGGAGGGCATGGAGAAATGGCACGCCGCCAAGCCCAAGTCGATCGCCAACGGCGCTCCGGTGGGCGGGGCCGAGTCCGCGCGCGTGGCCGGTGGCCCGGGCGCGGCCAAGCCGGCGCCGCCCGCCTACACGCAGGTGTTCGGGGACGCGCTGGTGGCCGAGGCGCAGCGCGACGACCGGGTGATCGGGATCACCGCGGCCATGAACTCTGGCACCGGGCTCAACATCCTCCAGCGCGAGCTGCCCGACCGTTACTACGACGTCGGCATCGCCGAGCAGCAGGCCATCCTGTTCGCTGCGGGCCTGGCCCTGGAGGGCTGCAAGCCCGTAGCGGCCATCTACTCGACGTTCCTGCAGCGCGCCTATGACCAGATCGTCCACGACGTCTGCCTGCAGAAGCTCAACGTGGTCTTCGCCATGGACCGCGCCGGCCTGGTCGGCGATGACGGGCCCACCCACCACGGCGCGTTCGACATCGCCTACCTGCGCTGCCTGCCCAACATCGTGCTGATGGCCCCGCGCGACGAGGCCATGCTCGTCCACATGCTCCACACGGCGCTGCGCTACGACGACGGGCCGGTGGCCCTGCGCTACCCGCGCGGGTCCGGGGTCGGCGTGCCCCTGCCGCGCCGTCCCGAGGAGCTGGAGATCGGCACCGGGGAGATCCTGCGCGACGCCGATGGCGGGAGCACCCGCGTCGCCCTGCTGGGCTACGGCAGCGGCGTGGCCAAGGCCCTGGAGGCCGCCGACATCCTTGCCGAGCACGGCATCTCGGTCACCGTCGCCGACGCGCGCTTCGCCAAGCCGATCGACGCCGGCCTGGCCGCGCAGTTGGCCGCCGAGCACGATCTCCTGGTCACCGTCGAGGAGGGTGTCCTGGCCGGCGGGTTCGGCTCCGCGGTGTGGGAGACCCTGTCAGACGCCGGACTGGCCCCGCGGATCCTCCGGGTGGGGCTGCCCGACCGTTACGTCACGCACGGGGCCCCGAAGCTCCTACACGAAGAGGTGGGCTTCACCGGGAAGCGGATCGCCGAGCGCATCGAGGTCGCGGTGGCCGAGCGCTCGCACGTGACCTGAGCCGCCCCGGCCGGGCGTCGCGGTCGATAGTGCATGACATAGCTGCAAGATCGACCACAACCCCCGCGCCCAGCCTCGAAGCCGCCGTTCGTCGACCGGACCGCCGCACACCCGAGTCGTTGCTTACCCCAGCCGTCTCAACAAGCGCGACGTAATCCCGTACCTTTCCGCCAGATCCCATGAAGCGCGTCCGGCTCGACAACCTGCTCTCCGAGCGGGGGATGTTCCCCTCGCGCACCCGCGCGGCCGCTTCGGTGCTGGCCGGCGAGGTGCTGCTGCTGCCCGAGCGCCGGCGGGCCGAGAAGCCCGGCCAGATGGTCCCCGAGGACGTGCAGCTGGAGCTCGCCGATGCCCCCGCGTTCGTCTCGCGGGGAGGGATCAAGCTGGCCAACGCGCTGGACGCGTTCGGGGTCGACGCCGGCGATCGCCACTCGCTGGACGTCGGCGCCTCCACAGGAGGGTTCACCGATTGCCTGCTCCAGCGCGGTGCCGCCCACGTGGTGGCGTTCGACGTCGCCTACGGCCAGCTGGACTGGGCGTTGCGCTCCGACGAGCGAGTCACCGTGATCGAGCGCGCCAACGCGCGCGCCATGGAGCGCGACCATCTCCCGTACTCGCCCGATCTCATCGTCATCGACGTCTCGTTCATCTCTGTGGCCAAGGTCCTGCCCGCGGTCCTGGCCTGCGCGGCCGAGCGCTTTGACTGCCTGGCCATGATCAAGCCGCAGTTCGAGGTCGGACGCTCGAGCGTGGGCAAGGGCGGAGTGGTGCGCGACGGCGCCCTGCGGCGGGGCGCGCTGGTGGCCGTGGGGCGCGCCGCCCAGGAGCTCGGCGCCGAGGTGCTGGGCTACGCGAGCTCCGGTCTGCCCGGGCCCAAGGGCAACCTCGAGACCTTTGCGTGGCTGGCCGAGGCCGGTCGCGTCGGGGCGGTCGGCGACCTCGAGACGGCCGCCCGCGAGGTGGAGCCATGACGGGCGAGGTGCGGCTGTGAGGCGGATCCGCACCGCCACGGTGTTCACGCATCGTCGCCCGGCCGAGACCGAGCCGGCGCTGATGACCCTCATCGAGCTCGCCCAGGAGGCCGGGGTCACGCTCCGCTTCGACCCCGAGGAGACCGAGAAGCACGAGCTCCCGGACGGACCGTTCGTGGAGCGCAACGCGCCTCTGGACCCGCAGGTGGACATCTGCTTCGCGCTCGGCGGAGACGGGACGATCCTCAATGCTCTGCGGCGCTACGCGGGCACGGCGGTCCCCGTGTTCGGGATCAACTTCGGGGAGATGGGGTTCCTGGCCACGGTCGACCGCGAGGAGGCGTGGGCCGGCTCGCTGCGCGCCCTCGCGGGCGATTTCGAGGTCCTCTCGCTGCCCGGCATCGAGATTTCCGGCGCCGGAACCAAGGCGCTGGCCATCAACGACGTCTCCATCCACCGCCAGCCGGGCAAGCGGGTCGCCGACCTCGAGTACTCCGTCGGCCCCGACGACGTCGGCCGCGTGCGCTGCGATGGGCTGGTGGTGTCCACACCCGCGGGCTCGACCGGGTACAACCTCGCCAACGGCGGGCCGGTCATGGCGTGGGGCGTGCACGGCTACGTCGTCTCGTTCATCTCGCCGCACTCGCTTACCGCGCGCACGCTGGTGGTGGCGCCGGGCGACCGCCTGCGGGTGAACAACCGCTCCCAGGAGGAGCCGGTGGAGGTGACTGTGGACGGGCGACCCATCGGCGTGCTGGAGGCCGGCGACCGGGTGGAGGCCCGGTTCGTCATCGACCAGGG
The DNA here is from genome assembly GCA_963737335.1 of uncultured Solirubrobacteraceae bacterium. Taxonomy (GTDB): domain Bacteria; phylum Actinomycetota; class Thermoleophilia; order Solirubrobacterales; family Solirubrobacteraceae; genus Palsa-465. The sequence continues at coordinate 412,852 of CAVTSK010000023.1, read as the reverse complement.
CGCGCTGGCCCAGGTGCCCGGCACCACGTTCTACCACCGGCTGCGCCAGAAGTTCGGGCGCATGGCGATCCCGCTGTAAGTGTCCTGAATCTCTGACGCAGGACACACCGCGGATTTCCGTCCTGCACGCCTGGTAGACCGGGAGCGTGCTTCACGAGTTGCGCGTCGAGAACCTGCTGTTGATGGAGCGCGCCGAGCTGCGCCTGGCGCCGGGCCTCAACATGCTCACCGGCGAGACGGGCGCCGGCAAGACGCTGCTCGCGCACGCGCTTGACCTACTGCTGGGCGGCAAGGCGCGGCGGGACATCGTGCGTCCCGGCGCCGCCGAGGCTTACGTCGAGGGGGTGTTCGACCTCCCGCCGGAGCTGGCGGGCTCCGAGCGCCTGCCCGCCGACGCCGAGGAGATCGTGCTCGCCCGCCGGGTGTGGCCCGACGGCCGGACCCGCGCCTACGTGTGCGGTCGCGCGGCCACCCAGGCGGACCTTCAGGAGCTCGGGAGCCGGCTTCTGTCCTTCTACGGCCAGCACGAGCACCGCAAGCTGATGCTCTCCACCGCGCAGCTCGAGCTGCTCGACGCCTACATCGGCTCTGACCAGCAAGCGCTGCGGGAGGGGCTGCGCGTCGCCTACGAGCGGGTGCGCGAGCTCGAGGGCCGCGCCGCCGAGCTCGGTGAGCTGGCCGGTGCCCGCGATCGCGAGCTCGACCTCCTCACCTTCGAGCTCTCAGAGATCGAGGCCGCGGCGCCCACGGAGGCCGAGCAGGCTGCCCTGAGCGCCGAGTGCGAGCGGCTGCGCCACCAGGAGGCGCTGGTGCGCGCCGCCACCGTGGCCGCGCACAGCCTCACGCCCGAGGCCGGCGTGGGGGCCACCGAGCTGCTGGCCGAGGCGGCCGGCCGGCTCGAGCAGGTCGCCGCTGTGGACCCGGGGCTCAAGCCCCTGGCCGACCGCCTGGAGACGCTGCGCTACGAGAGCGAGGACGTCACCGCGGAGCTGCGCGGCTATCTCGCCGAGTTCGAGGGCGGCGGTGATGCCGGCGCCGGCCGGCTGGACGAGATCGAGGAGCGCCTGGCCCTGCTGGCTCGCCTGGAGCGCAAGCACGGCGGCACCATCGCCGATGTGCTCGCCCACGCCGACCGCTGCCGGGAGCGTCGCGACGAGCTGGAGAACGCCGACTCGGCGCTCGAGGCGCTGGAGGCCGAGCTCGTGCAGGCCCTCTCCGAGCGTGACGGTCTCGCCGGCCGCTTGGGCAAGGCGCGGCGTGACCGGGCGCCTAAGCTCGCCGCCGCCGTGCGCACCCGCCTGTCCGAACTGGCCATGGGCGACGCCCGCTTCGAGATCGAGCTCTCGCCGCGCCCGGACGGCTGCGGGCCCCGCGGCGCGGACGCCATCGAGATGCGGATCGGCGCCAACGCCGGCGGTCCGCTCGGGCCGCTGCGCGAGGTCGCCTCCGGCGGCGAGCTCTCGCGGGTGATGCTGGCCCTGCTCAGTGTGGCCCACGGGATGTCGGACCCCGCCCACGCCACCGCCCGCTCGCGGGCCAAGACCCCGGCGGCGGGCCCGGGCGCGATGCTCGTCTTCGACGAGATCGACGCCGGCATCGGCGGGCACACCGCGAGAGCGGTGGGGGAGCACCTGCGGGCCCTGTCGGCGGGGCGGCAGATCCTCTGCATCACCCACCTGCCCCAGGTGGCGGCGCTGGCCGACCGCCATTTCACGATCGTCAAGGACGGCTCAGTGACCCCGGCGACGACCACGGTGAGCGCGCTGGACGGCGACGCGGTCGTCTCCGAACTCGTCCGGATGCTGGGCGGAGGCTCCGAGGACCGGGCCGCCAACGACCACGCCCGAGAGCTTTTGCGGGCAGCATGAGGCAGCCTTTGGCCGCAATGAGCGGACAACTTGGCCGCGAGCCCCGAAGCCGCCGAACCCCTCGATAGACTCGTTCTCAGTCGATGGCACACGGCGAGACGCGCTTCATCTTCATAACCGGCGGGGTCGTTTCCTCGCTTGGCAAGGGCATCGCCGCTGCCTCGATCGGGCGGCTCCTGGTAGCGCGAGGCCTGTCGGTCCAGCTGCAGAAGTTCGATCCCTACATCAACGTCGATCCCGGCACGATGTCGCCCTATCAGCACGGCGAGGTGTTCGTGACTGAGGACGGCGCCGAGACCGACCTGGACCTCGGCCATTACGAGCGTTTCACCGACGCCAACACGAGCCGCGCGTCCAACGTCACCGCGGGCGGGATCTACAACACCGTCATCCGCCGCGAGCGCCGCGGCGACTACCTGGGGGCGACCGTCCAGGTCGTGCCCCACATCACCAACGAGATCAAGCAGCGCATCAAGCTGATGGCCGACTCGTCGGACGTCGACTTCGTCATCACCGAGATCGGCGGCACGGTCGGCGACATCGAATCGCTGCCGTTCCTGGAGGCCATCCGCCAGTTCCCGGTCGACGTCGGCCGGCGGCGGTGCATGTTCCTGCATCTCACGCTTGTCCCGTACATCGGCCATGCCGGAGAGCTCAAGACCAAGCCGACGCAGCACTCCGTCAACGAGCTGCGGCGCATCGGTATCGCGCCTGACATGGTGGTGTGCCGCTCGGAGTCGCAGCTGGGCACTGACATCCGCTCCAAGATCGCCTTGTTCGCCAGCCTCCCGGTGGAGGCCATCGTCTCGGCCTACGACGTCGACGATGTCTACCGGGTGCCGCTGGTCTTCAACGACCAGGGCGTCGATGACTTCATCCTGTCCGAGCACTTCGGGCTCGAGGTTGGCCGGCCCGACCTGAGCGGGTGGGAGGCCATCACCCGCCGCGCGGCTGCGGCGCGGCGCAAGGCCCGCATCGCCCTGGTGGGCAAGTACGTTCAGCTCGAGGACGCCTACCTGTCGGTGGCCGAGGCGCTGCGCCACGCGGGCATCCACCACGACGCCGTGGTGGAGATCGACTGGGTGGACTCCGAGACCGTCGGCGATCCCGAGGTGACCGAACGGCTGCACCGCGCCGACGGCATCCTCATCCCCGGAGGCTTCGGCGGGCGCGGCTGGGAAGGCAAGATCACCGCCGCCCGGATCGCCCGCACCAAGCACATTCCCTACCTGGGGATCTGCCTGGGCATGCACGTCGCGGTCAGCGAGTTCGCGCGCCACGTGGCCGGCATGGAGGGCGCCAACTCCACGGAGATGGATCTGGAGACGCCCTATCCCGTGATCGACCTGCTCCCCGAGCAGAAGGAGATCGCCGACATGGGCGGGACGATGCGCCTCGGGGCCGATCCGGTCCGCCTGCACGACAACACCCGGATCCGAGGGCTCTACGACGAGGCGGTCGTCTACGAGCGCCATCGCCACCGCTACGAGGTCAACAACCACCTGCGCAAGCACCTGGAGAGCGCCGGCCTCGTCTGCTCGGGTACCTCGCCCGATGGGCGGCTGGTGGAGGCGGTCGAGCTGCCGACCGACGACCACCCCTTCTTCGTCGCCTCCCAGTACCACCCGGAGTTCAAGTCGCGTCCCGAGCGCCCCGCGCCGCTGTTCCGCGAGTTCGTCGGTGCGGCCCTGGCCTACACGGAGTCCGGCGAGGACGAGGGCGCCTCCGCGTTATCGGAGGCGGACGCCGCCGCCAATCACGCAGCGTGAGGCGGGCCACCGAGGCCGAGCGCGAACGCCTGCACGAGACGTTCGCGACGTTGTGCCGTATCGAGAGCCCCTCCGGGCGTGAGCGCGCCGTGGCTGACTGGCTCACCGGGCAGTTGCGTGCGCTGGGCCTCGACGTCGACGAGGACGACAGCGGCCCGGCGGCCGGCTCTGACGCCGGCAACCTGCTGGCCCGGATTCCGGGGCGCGGCGCGGGCAGCGTGCTCCTGTGCGCCCACATGGACACGGTGCCGCTGGCGGCCGCGGTGGAGCCGGTGCTGGTGGACGGGCGCTGGGAGAACGCCAATGAGGGGATCGTCGGCGCCGACAACAAGTCGGCGATCGCGGTCATCGTGGAGCTGGCCCGCCGCGCCGTCGCCGCCGGCCAGCCTCCGCCCGTGGGCATCGAGATCCTCTTCACCGTGTGTGAGGAGGTGTCGCTGCGGGGATCGCGGGAGTTCGACACCTCACGGCTGCAGAGCGCCTTCGGCTACGTGTTCGACCATGCCACCCCGATCGGCGAGATCGTCGTCGCCTCGCCCACCCATTACCGGATCGTCGCCGAGCTGCGCGGGCGCGCGGCGCACGCCGGAGTACGGCCCGAGGCGGGGCGCAGCGCCGTCGTCGCCGCGGCCACTGCGATCGCCGCCATGCGGCTGGGCCGCCTGGACGCCGAGACCACCGCCAACGTCGGGCTCATCGCGGGGGGCAGCGCCATCAACGTCATCCCCGAGCGCTGCCGGATCGAGGCCGAGGTCCGCAGCCTCGATGCCGACCGGGCGTCCACCGTCGCCACCGAGCTCGTCGACCACCTCCAGGATGCCGCCAACGCCGGCGAGTGCGACCTCGACGTCAACGTCGAGCGGATGTTCGCCGGGTACCGCACCAAGCCCCGCGCGGCTCAGCTGGCAGCGGCCGAGCGTGCGTTGCGCGCCTGCGGCTACGAGCCGCGCCACATCGACTCCGGCGGCGCCTCGGACGCCAACTCGTTCGAGGCCGACGGGTTCGCCTGCACGTGCCTGGCTGACGGCGTGGAGCACAACCACGAGCCCGGAGAGCGCGTCAGCGCCCAGGATCTGGAGATGATGCTCGACATCGCCATCACGCTGGTCGACGAGGCCGCGGTCGAGCTCGACGGAGCGGGCGCGTGAGCGGGTTTGAGGCCATCGGCTCCGACGTCAAGTGGCGCGGGGCCATCATCACCGCCGGCGTCGAGCACTTCCGTCATGCCGACGGCGCCGTGGTCGCCCGCGACAAGGTCTGGCACCCCGGGGCGGTGGGAATCCTCGCCGTCGACGAGACGCATGTGTGGCTCACCCGCCAGCCGCGGGAGGCGGCGGGCATGACCGCGTCGCTGGAGATCCCCGCCGGCAAGCTCGACGTCCCCGGCGAGGCGCCGCTGGCCTGCGCCCAGCGCGAACTCGTGGAGGAGATCGGCAAGGAGGCCGGGAGCTGGGACGAGATCGACGCCTTCTACACCAGTCCGGGCTTCAGCGACGAGCGGGTGTGGCTGTTCCTGGCCACCGGCTTGCGCGACGCCACGGAGCCGGCGGCGGCCGACGAGGATGAGCGGATCGAGATCGTTCCGTGGCCGCTGGAGGACCTCGGGCAGGCCCTGGGGGAGTCAGAGGACTCCAAGACGCTGATCGCCTTACTCTGGCTCGCCGGCGAGCGCCTGCGCGGTCGCTTCATCACCGGCTGACAGAGCGCGCCCAGCCGCAGGAGACGCCCCGCAGCTCGTGGAATACGCCCGCATATGGCCATCGCGGAGGCATCCCCGGTCCAGCGCCGGCTCACCGACCTGACGCTGGAGTTCCTCGCCGCGCTGGAGCTCGAGCGCGGGCTGTCGCGCAACACCCTGGAGGCCTACCGCTCCGACCTCCAGCAGCTCGGGCTGTTCCTGGCCCGGCGTGACCGCGACCCCCTCGAGGTCTCACCCGCCGACCTCGCGGCCTTCGTCTCCGAGCTGGCCGACGGCCATGACGGCAAGCCACCGGTCGCACCGGCCACGCTGCAGCGCAAGATCGCCTGCCTGCGCTCCTTCTACCGCCACCTGCGCCGCGAGCAGATCATCGATCACGACCCCACCGCGGAGCTGCGCCCGCCGCGCTCCCGCGGGCGCCTGCCCAAGGTGCTCAGCCGCGACGAGGTCAACCGGCTGCTGGCCCAGCCCCGCGGGACGACGCCGGCGGCGCTGCGCGACCGGGCGCTGCTGGAGACGATGTACGCCTGCGGCCTGCGGGCGTCGGAGGCGATCACGCTGGAGCTGTCGGAGATCGACCTGGAGGCGGGGATGCTGCGCGCGCGCGGCAAGGGCTCCAAGGAGCGGCTGGTCCCGATCGGCTCCAAGGCGGTGGACACGCTCAAGGCCTACCTCGCTCAGGGGCGACCGCGGCTGGTGGGCATCTGCGACGAGCTCCACGTGTTCGTCAACCTGCGCGGTGGCGGCCTCTCGCGCCAGGGGCTGTACCGGATCGTCCAGACCCACGCGCGCAGCGCCGGCCTGGCGCAGCGGATGAGCCCGCACACCCTGCGCCACACCTTCGCCACCCATCTGCTGGCCGGCGGATGCGACCTGCGCTCGCTGCAGGAGATGCTCGGCCACGCCGACATCGGCACCACCCAGATCTACACCCACCTGTCCGCCGATCGCCTGCGCGACGTCTACTTCGACGCCCACCCGCGAGCTCAGATCGCGCGCTCGGCGCCGGCCGGGTCGCCGGCCGAGCCCGATCAGCGCTGAGGCGCGGCGGTGGGGCTCACGCACTTCGACGAGGCGCCCTCGCGCGAGTACGCGCTCGGGCACCTGCGCAACCGCTGGACCATGTTGGGCGAGGCCGCGGGCTCTGAGACGATCGGGGTGCGTCGGATCCAGATCGAGCCCGGCGGCTGGTCGACCCCGGCTCACGAGCACGGGCGCTCGGAGGAGATCTTCTACGTGCTCGGCGGCTCCGGCCTCTCGTGGCAGCGGGGCCGCACCGCGGCGATCCGCGCCGGGGACTGCATCGTCTACCTGGCTCGGCGCGGTGAGCACACCGTGCATGCCGTCGACGAGCCGCTCGACCTGCTGGCCTTCGGCAGCCGCGCCTACGACGAGGCGCTGCGCCTGCCGCGCCTGGGGATCTCCACGCTCGGCGGACGCGCGGTGGAGTCGGTGCCCGGTCCGCCGGACGGGACGCCCATCCAATTCGTGCGCGAGGCCGAACTCGGCCCGCCCGAACTCCCGCCGGACCCGGACCCGACCCACCCGCGGCCCCGCACGATCGTCGGACTGGATGACGTCGAGGCCGATGTGGTCAGCCGTTCGCGCGTCGCTCGCGAGCGCCGCCGGCTCGGTCAAGCCGCCGGAGCGCACATCTCCGCCCTCAGCTGGGTGCGGGTCGCACCGGGCAAGCTGGCGCACCCGGAGCAGTGCCACACCCTGGAGGAGAAGCTGTTCGTGATCCTGTCGGGAGCGGGCGCGATGCTCCTGGGCGATGAGGAGATCCCGGTCGGCCCGGGGCACGTGATCGGGCGCCCGTCGGGGACGGGCGTGGCCCACACCTTCCGCGCATCGCCCGGGCAGGAGCTCACCTTTCTCGCCTACGGCAGCCGCGAGCCCGGCGACCTCTGCTACTTCCCGCGTTCGGGCAAGGTGGCCGTGCGGGGACTGGGCGTGGTGGCCCGTCTGGAGCCGGTCGACTACTGGGAGGGTGAGGACTAGCCCGGTGCGCGTGGCCGACGCCGCCGCCGGCCAGGTCGGCGCGGAGATGGCCTGCCAGAATTCCCGTGTGCGCACCGGATCCAGGCCCGTGGGGGACCGATGAGGCGGGCGTTTGTCATCGTGCTCGACGCCTGTGGCGTCGGCGCGGCGCCGGATGCCGCCGAGTACGGCGACGCCGGCACCAACACCCTGGCTCACCTGGCCGAGCATCTCGGGGGCCTCGAGCTGCCTGCGCTCCAGGGGCTGGGCCTGGGCTCGATCCTCCCGCTGGCCGGGCTGCCGCCCGCGGTGGCGCCGGTGCTGCACGGACGCCTCGGCCCGGTTGGCCCGGGCAAGGACTCCACCGCCGGGCACTGGGGCCTGATGGGCGTTGCCGCCGGCCGGCGCCCTCCGACCTACCCGGACGGCTTCCCCGCGGAGGTGATCGAGATCGTCCGCGGCGCCAGCGGCCGGGGGGTGATCTGCAACCGTCCCGACAATGGCCTGAACGCCATTGAGGACTTCGGCGCCGAGCATGTCGCCGAGGGCGACCTCATCGTCTACACCAGCCAGGACTCCGTGCTGCAGATCGCGGCCCACGTCGACGTCCTCTCGCCACAGGAGCTCTATGACGTCTGCCGCCGGGTCCGCGACGGGATGACCGGCGAGCACGCCGTCGGCCGGGTGATCGCGCGGCCGTTCGCCGGCCCCGACGGCGCGTTTGAGCGCACCGACGGCCGGCGCGACTACGCGCTGACCCCACCCGTGCGCAGCTACCTGGAGGAGGTCCAGGGCCGGGGCGTCCCGGTCCACTCGGTGGGCAAGGTCGGCCAGCTCTTCGCCGGCGTCGGCATCGACGTCGAGCACCCCGGCGCGACCAACGCGCGCGCCCTGGACGAGACCACCGAGCTCATCGCAGAGCTGGACCACGGGTTCGTCTTCACCAATCTGATCGAGACCGACCAGGTGTACGGCCACCGTCACGACTTCGATGGCTTCGCCGCGGAGCTGCGCCGCATCGACGAGCGCGTGGCCCGGTGGCTCACGATGCTGCGCGACGATGACCTGCTCGTGCTCACCGCCGATCACGGCTGTGATCTCACCTCGCCACGCACTGACCACACGCGCGAGCAGGCGCCGCTGCTGGCGGGCTTCGACGGCCACGGTGGTCGCCGCCACGACGGGCTGCTCGCCGACGTGGGGGCCAGCGTGCTGGCGTGGATGGCCGGCGGCGCGGACGCGCCCGAGCTCCCCGGCCGCTCGTTCCTTTAATAGAGATCGTGCCCGAGCTCCCCGAAGTCGAGACCATCCGCCGTCAGCTGGCGCCCCACCTGGAGGGCCGCACCCTGGAGGAGGTGGAGATCCTCGACCCCCGCTGGACCCGTCCCGACGCGCCGGGCCCGGTCCAGGCCGCGCTGCGCGGGCGCACGGTGCAGGAGGTCGGCCGCTCAGGCAAGTACCTGGTGTGGCGGCTGGCCGGAGACCGCCACCTCATCATGCACCTGCGCATGACCGGCGCGCTGCTGTTTGACCCGCCGGTTGACCCGCCGCACACCCGCGTGCGCTTCGCGCTGGACGACGGGCACCGCCTCGTCTACAACGACCCGCGGCGCTTTGGCACCGGCCATCTCGTCACCGGCGCCGAGGCGCGCGACGCCTACCTGAGCCTGCGCCTGGGGATCGAGCCGATGACCCCCGCATTCACCGCCGCGCACCTGCGCGAGCAGGCGCGGGGGCGGACGGCGCCGATCAAGTCGTTCGTGCTGGACCAGCGGCGGATCGCCGGCGTGGGCAACATCTACGCCGACGAGGCGCTGTTCCGCGCGGGGATCCACCCGTTGCGGCCGGCCGGCTCGCTGCGGGTCGCCCAGTTCGAGGCCCTGCGCGAGGCGATCGAGCACGCTCTCACGGCCGGGATCGACGCCAAGGGCGCGACGATCGACGACTTCCGCCACGTCGACGGTGCCCAGGGCTCCTTCCAGGACCTGTTCTGCGTACACCAGCGCGAGGGCCGGCCCTGCCCGGCGTGCGGCACGGAGATCCGCAAGCTCGTGGTCGGCGGGCGCGGCACCTACGTGTGCGAGCGCTGCCAGCCACGCCCCCGTGCCCGGTCAGACCGCGCGGGGCGTGTCCGGGCGAATGCTCCGTCAGGCGGCGAGCAGCTCTGAGAGCGTGCCTGCGCGGTCGGCGGCCAGCAGCTCCTGGAACCCGCCGAGCGTCTCCCCGTCGATGACGATCTGGGGGAAGGTGATCATTCCGGTGAGCTCTGAGAGCTTGGCGCGACCGTCCGGGTCGCGTGCCAGATTGATCTCCTCGTACGCGATCTTGCGCTTGGCCAGCAGGGTCTTGGCGCTCGAGCAGTACGGACAGAAATCAGTGGTGTAAACGGTGACCGGCTTCATAGCTTCATTAAGTATAGCTGGGGGTGCGCGATGCCCGGTCCGCTGAGGACCGAGGCGATCGTGCTGCGGTCGATCCGTTACGGCGAGGCCGACCGCATCCTGCATGTCTATACCCCGGATCGTGGTCGCCTGAGCGCGATCGCCAAGGGCGCCCGCCGTGCCCGGAGCCGGTTCGGCGCTCGCCTCGAGCCGTTCTTCCACATCCGCGCCGTTCTGCACGAGGGACGCAGCGAGCTGCTCACCGTCACCGGCGTGGACACGGTCGCCGCTCACCGCCGGCTGCGCGACCACGCCGCCACGCTCGACGCGGCGGCGCGGGCGTGCGACGCGGTGACGCGCTTGTTCGAGACCGCCGATCCCCATCCCGAGGTCTTTCAGCTCTTGGCCAACGAGCTGGGCCTGCTCGACTCCGACCCGGCGCACGCGCGGCCCGGCAATGGCCTGGCCTTTCGCCTCAAGCTCCTGCTGGCGGCCGGGATCGTGCCCCAGCTCGCCGCGTGCGCGGTGTGCGGGGAGACCGAGCACCTCAGCGGGTTCTCCGGCGCCGCCGGCGGTGTCGTCTGCAACGCGTGCGAGGCCGCGGCCTTCTCGCTCTCCGAGGACGCCTACGGCTTCCTGGTCAGCGCGCTCGGGTCGCCGCTGGCCCGGGCGCCCGACGGCTCCGAGCGCACCCTGCGTCAGGTCGAGCGGGCGATCGGGGACACCGCCGAGCACCATGCCCACGTGCGCCTGCGCCCGCTGTTGGCCGCCTGACCGGTCTCGCCGCCGACCGAATCCCTACGAGGCCGCCCGGCGCCGCCCGCCGCGGTGTCAGAATCGGTATGTGAGCGAGCAGACCATGACCTCGGGCCATCAGCACCCGACCGGGCCGGTTGCCGACCGATACGCCGAGCGCATCCGCGCCCGCGAGGAGGCTGATCTCTCCCCGCTGGCCACGCGCTCGTATCCGGCGCAGCGCCGCCACCCCGAGCCCGACTGCGGCCTGCGCACGCCGTTTCAGAGAGACCGCGACCGGATCGTCCATTGCAAGGCGTTTCGCCGCCTCAAGGACAAGACCCAGGTGTTCGTGGCGCCCACCGGCGACCACTACCGCACCCGGCTGACCCACACGCTCGAGGTCACCCAGATCTCGCGGACCGTGGCCCGCGCGCTGGCCCTCAACGAGGACCTGTGCGAGGCCATCGGGCTCGGGCACGACCTCGGCCACTCACCGTTTGGCCATGTCGGCGAGGACGCCCTGGACCGCTGCCTGCGCGAGCGGTTCGGCACCGGCTTTCGCCACTACGAGCACTCGCTGCGCGTGGTCGACATCCTGGAACGTGACGGCCGCGGGCTCAATCTCACCGAACCGGTCCGCGACGGCATCGTCAGCCACTCGGGGCGCTCGGCCCAGCCGGCGACACTGGAAGGCAAGATCGTGCGCCTCATGGACCGCGTCGCCTACATCAACCACGACATCGACGACGCGGTGCGCGCCGGGGTCCTGTCCACCGGCGATCTGCCCACCGGGCCCATCGCGATCCTGGGCGAGACCGGTGAGCGGCGGATCGACCGGCTGGTGCACGACCTCGTCGAGCACTCCGAGGCGGCTCGTGACATCGTCCAGGGCGAGGTCGTCGGCGGGGCGATGTCCGAGCTGCGCGCCTTCATGTTCGAGCGCGTCTACCTGGGGCCGGTGGCCACCCGCGAGCACGTGAAGATCAATCGGGTGATCGACGTCCTGTTCGCCCACTACTGCGAGCACCCGGAGGAGATCCCGGCCGCGCCGCACGACGGCGAGCTGTCGGCACGCGTCACCGACTACCTGGCCGGGATGACCGACCGCTTCTGCATCGCGGCCTTCGAGCGGCTCACCGTTCCGGACTCCTTCGCCCAGTGAGCCGCTACACCGCCGACTCGCGTGACCGTGTCTTCGCCGCGGTCGACATGCTGGCCCTCGTCTCCTCGCGGAGCGAGCTGAGCCGTAAGGCGGTCAACAGCTACTTCGGGATCTGCCCGTTCCACAACGAGCGCACCGGGTCCTTCCACGTCCGGCCCGACGAGAAGCACTACCACTGCTTCGGCTGCCAGGAGTCCGGCGACCCGTTCGACTTCGTCATGCAGACCGAGGGCCTGGACTTCAAGAGCGCGATGGAGGCGCTGGCCGATCGCTTCGGCGTGCAGCTCGAGACCGAGGATGAGGACCCCGGCGCGGCGGCGCGACGCCAGCGGCGCGAGCGCCTGCACGCGCTGCTTGACCGCGTGACCACCTACTACGCCCGCTACCTGTGGGAGGCCGCCGAGGCCCAGGGCGCGCGCGCCTACCTGCTGGGGCGCGGGCTGACCGAGGAGACGCTCAAGGAGTTCCGCGTCGGCTACGCGCCCAGCGCGTGGGACCGGGTGCTGCTGGCCTCCCGGCGGGCCGGGTACTCCGACGACGAGCTCCTGGCCACGGGCATGGCCCAGCGCTCGCGCAACCGGCCCGGCAGCGTGTATGACCGTTTCCGCGAGCGGATCATGTTCCCGGCGGTCGACGCCCGCGGGCGGGTCCATGGCTTCGGTGCTCGCCGCATGCGCGAGAACCAAGGTGGGGCGAAGTACCTCAACACCTCTGAAGGCGAGCTCTACCACAAGCGCGAGGTTCTCTTTGGGATCGACCTGGCCCGCGCCCCCGCCGCCAAGGCCGGGCGCATGATCCTTGTCGAGGGCTACACCGACGTGCTGGCCCTGCACCAGGCGGGGATCCGCAACGCGGTGGGGATCATGGGCACCTCGCTCACCGAGGAGCAGGTCCGCGAGCTCGAGCGCGTGGTGAAGATCCTGGAGCTGTGCCTGGACGCCGACAGCGCCGGTCAGGACGCGATGCTGCGCGCCTCGCGCCCGGCCGCCGCTCGCGATCTGGAGCTGCGCGTGGTCCCGCTGCCCGAAGGGACTGACCCCGCCGACCTCATCGAGCGCGACGGGGCCGAGGCGCTGCGCTCCCTGGTGCAGAGCTCGACGCCGTTTGTGGTCTTCAACGTCGAGCGCATTCTCGAGCGCGCGGACACGCGCAGCGCCGAGGGCCGCGACCGGGCGCTGGCCGAGCTGCGCCCGGTGCTCAATGAGATAGGCGCGAGCGTCGTGCGCGATGACCTGGTGCGCCGCGTCGCCGGGCGCCTGGAGCTGACCGAGGGTCGCCTGGCCACGCTGCTGAGCAGCGGCGGCTCGGCAGGAGGAATGGTGCGCTCAGGCCGTCCCGGCAACGGCTCGGCACCGGCCGGGCCGCCCGGAGGCGACGTGGCCGGCGGGCCGGGGCAGGCGGTGCGCGGCGAGCGCCTGTTCCTGGCGATGTGCCTGGCGGTGCCCGACATCGGCGCCACCGTCCTGGCAGAGCTCGACGTCGACGAGGTCCTCACCAGCACCGCGCTGCGCCGCGCCGCCCGCCACCTGGCCACCAACCTACGGGCGCCGCTGGCCGATCTGCCCGGCGACGACGAGGAGTTCGCCCGGACCATCGGCGGCCTCGTCGAGCTCGCCGGCCGCGTCCCGGATCCCAGCGCCGATCGGCTGGAGCATGCGCGCCTCATCCTCGACCGCGACCGCCTGGACCGGGCCATCATCCGCGCTCGGGCTGAGGGCGCGGGGACGGGCGACCTGGCCCGCCAGCGCGAGCTGGTCCGCGACGCGATCCGCGAGGCCGTGGCCCGCCTCGAGACGACCCTCTGAGGCGGTGGTCGTGGTCGATTTTGACGCTATTTCCTGCACAATCGACCACAACCCTTGCCCGCCCCGGAGGCGGGCGAGCGGGCGCCCGCTAAAGATCCTCGCCGCGCTTCCGAGTACAGTTCGCGAGCAGCCTGCAAAGGCAGTTCGTACACCCTGATCCGGGGTAGCTCAATGGCAGAGCGTTCGGCTGTTAACCGAAATGTTGTGGGTTCGAGTCCCACCCCCGGAGCTATTGGAACCCGGCGTCCGTCGCCGCGTAAGCTGCGTGGCGGTGTCGGTCCGCTTCAACCACGTGGCCATTGCCGCACATGATCGGCACCGGTCAGCCGCGTTCCTGGTCGATCTCCTGGGCCTGGCCGAGCCCACGTCGTGGGGCCCGTTTGTGAGCGTCACCCTCGACGACGGCGTGCGCCTGGACTACGCCGAACCGGGCATCGAGTTCCCGGGCCAGCACTACGCCCTGCTCGTCTCCGACGAGGTGTTCGACCGCGCGCTGAAGGTGATCACGGCGGGCGGCGTTGCCTTCTGGGCTGACCCGGCGATGCGACTGCCCGACCAGATCAACACCAACCACGGCGGACGGGGCGTCTACTTCGATGACCCGTCCGGCCATCACTTCGAGCTGATCACCCAGCCCTACGGCGCGGACGCCTGAAACACGGCGGCCGGCCCGCGCGCGCCGCACGGACAGACGCCGAGGCGACCCGTGGGCCGCCCCGGCGATCCTGCCTGTGACGGGGACCGACTCGTGCCGCTACGAGCCGGGGACCGCCGCCGACGAGGGAACGATGGTGCTCAGGATGCCCGCGGCCTGGCCGGGTGTGACGATCTGCTGACCGGCCAGCTGGTTGATCGTCCCGGACAGCTCGCTGGTGAGCTCCGCCAGCAGCCCGTTGAGGTCGAGCACGCCGCCTGGCAGCGCGGCCGTCTCGAGCTTGGCGGTGTCGATGTCGAACAGCTTGATCTCCGGCCCGCCGTTGATCGAGAAGAACAGACCCGACGAGCCGTCGGTGCCGGTCCCGATGGTGAGCACCGGATCGGTCAGGCTGGCGCTGGCGGTGCCGTTGCTGAGTTGGACGCCGCCGGCCAGCGGGAGCGACGCGGTCAGCGTTCCGTTGTCAAAGCCGGCGCTGGCTGCCGGTGCGCCGCCGAGGCCCGGGACCGTGACGTCGGTGCCGTTGCCCAGGGGCAGGGTGACGCCGCTGAGGCCGCCGAGGATGGAGTTGGCGGCCGGGCCCAGGGGCGTGACGCTCAGCCCGCTGGAGCTCAGGGCGCTCTCGAACGCCGGCGTGAAGGCCAGGCCGACGCCGGGCGTGTTCGCGCCGGGAGCGCCGGGCGCGCCCGGGGGCAGGGGCTTGGTGACCAGCGTGGCGCGGCTGGTCAGGGTCAGGGAGAAGGAGCCGAGCTTCTGGTTGGCCTTGAAGGCCTTGTGCTTGAGGCCGGAGTTCAGCAGCGAGGCGGCCTTCTTGGACAGCTTGGCGGTGAAGCCCGAGACGGTCTCCTTCGCGCCCTTCATCTTCACCTTGACCTTGCCGGTGAGAGTGAGCAGCGTGACCTTCTTCTTGCCGAAGAAGGCGTTGAGCTTGGCGGTGGACTTCTTGCCCTTGACCGTGCGCGTGAAGCCGAACTTGGTCAGCTTGACCGAGCGCTTGCCCCGGACGAAACGGGTCACGCCGTTGTAGGTGACGTTGCCGCTGGTGTTGGAGAAGTTCCACTTACCCGACTTCTCGGGCAGGGTCGCGTTGTTGCCCTTGCGCTTGGCGGGCTTGTTGGCCTTCAACGCGATGTGGTTCTTCTTCAACGCGTTTTTGGTCTGCTTGTTGAGCGTGATCGTCGCCTGGTCGCCCTTGGTGGACTTCAGGGTGACCGTCTTGGTGGCGGCGGCCGCCGATGAGACCGACCAGAGGGCCACCGCCGCGAGGGCGAAGGCGAGAGAGAGTCGTGTAGTGAGACGCGGCATGACGTCCTTCCTGGGTTGCCCCTTGAGTTCGCTTAGAGGCGTGTTGCTCTGTATTTCGGTGTCTCAATCCGCGACTCAACGTTCGTGCGATAACCATGGCTGCGCAACGCTGCGCAAAGCCACAAAAGCTCATGAGCGACCATGAGATTTCGGTTAGCTCGCGGCGCTCTGAGAGCCCCGCAGCCAGGTCAGCGGGCGGCGAGCTCCTCGACGAGATCGGCGGCGCGCGCCGCCCCCGGATGGCGCGCAGCCCATACGCCGAGCTCGGCTGCACGCTCGCCGAGCTCCGGGCGGTGCAGCGCCTGGCGCGTGGCCAGGCGCAGGGTGGCGGGCGCCAGCAGTGGCCACGGGAGCCGCACGCCCGCGCCGGCCCAGTCCACCCGGGCGGCGTTCTCCGCCATGTCGCCAACGTGCGGCACGGCCAGCACGCGGCACGATGACGCCAGGGCCCGGACCATTGTGCCGTGGCCGGCGTGACAGATGACCAGCGCACACCGCGGCATCGTCTGGGCGTAGGAGAGCCACTCGACGAGCCGCGTGTTGGCTGGGACCGTCGCCGGACCGGGCAACGGGCGCCGGTTCCAGGTGGCCAGCACCCGCACCGGCTCCCCGGCCAGCCCGGCCAGCGCGGCGCGCAGCAGCCGGTGCTCGGGATCCTGGGCGGTCGAGGGTGCGACCAGCACCAGCGGCATGTCGCCCGGCGGGGGCTGCACGTCGGCAGACGGGGGCTCCCACATCAGCGGTCCCACCACGTGCACATGCTCGGGCCAGAGCCGCGGATACTCGAGCTGGGGCAGCGTGCCCACCATCGTCAGCTGCGTGCTCAGGCCGCCGTGCAGCCGGTCCACCGGCGGCAGCCCGAGCTGTCGGCGCGTGTCGTTGAGCTCGGTGCGCCCGCGTTCCAGGCCGGAGCGCACAGGCCGGTCAAAGGCGCGCCACAGCCTCCGGCCGGGCGCTGTCCGGGGCAGGCGCGCCCCGAACGCGTAGGGCGGGAACCCGGGCTCCATCACCGGATAGACGTGCGGGATGAGCGTGGCCACCGGCACTGACTCGAGCTCCGCGGCCAGCGCCGGGGCCAGCGTGAGGATGTCGTGCACCACGACATCGGGACGGGCCGCGGCCACCGCCGGGCGCGTGTCGGCGGTGGCCCTGACGACGGCCTCATACGGCCCCAGCGGCTGCTGCGCCGTCGGGAACGTCGGGTACTCGGGCGCGGCGCGAAACTTCATCCCGTGCGCCTCGACGGGCTCGCGCCACCGGCTCCACGTCTCGTAGGTGACCTCGTGGCCCCGGGACGCCAGCTCGGCGCCGAGGGCCAACATGGGAAAGGCGTGGCCGGGCTGGCCGAAGGCGCCGAGAAAGACCCGCAGCGCAGCGCCCCCGCTCAGCCGGCGAGCTCGGCCACGGCGCGCAACTGGGCGATGCGGTCGTCGCGCGTGAAGGCCATCGGCATCACCATCAGCGTGCCCACGCCGGCGTCGCGGAAGGCGGCGATACGGTCGCGGACCACGTCGCGCGGGCCGCACAGCGAGACCATGTCGATGAGCTCGTCGGGCAGCGCGGCGGCGGCCTCCTCCTTCTTGCCGTCCAGGTACAGGTCCTGCACGGTCCTGGCGGCGTCCTCGAAGCCGTAGCGCTGCACGAGGTTGTTGTAGAAGTTCTGCTTGCGCGAGCCCATGCCGCCGACGTAGAGGGCCAGGCCCGGCCGCATCATGTTGCGCCCCAGCTCCCGGTCGTCGGTGACGAAGGCCGACACCGTCGGGGCGATCTGAAAGCCGTGCAGCGAGCGACCGGCGCGGTCGGCACCCTCCTGGAGCAGCTCACGGAAGTCGTCGACGAACTCAGGGGAGAAGAAGGTGGGGATCCACCCGTCGGCGACCTCGCCGGCCAGCGCGGTGTTCTTGGGACCGATCGCCGCCAGGTAGATCGGGATCCGCTCCTGCACGGGGGTGATCATCAGCTTCAGCGCCTTGCCGGGGCCGTCGGGCAGCGGCAGCTCGAGGGTCTCGCCCTTGAACTCCAGGCGCTCGCGGGCCAGGGCCTTGCGCACGACGGCCACGTACTCCCGCGTGCGCTGCAGCTGGCGGCCAAAGCGCTGACCGTGCCAGCCCTCGGCCACCTGGGGGCCCGAGGAGCCGATCCCCAGCACCATGCGCCCGCCGGACAGCTCGTCGATGGTCGCCGCGGTCATCGCCGTCATCGCCGGGGACCGCCCCGGCATCTGGAAGATGGCCGAGCCCAGCTTGATCGTGCTCGTCCCCGCGGCCAGCCAGGCCAGCACCGTGGCGGCGTCAGAACCGTAGGCCTCGGCCGCCCACACGGAGTCATAGCCCAGCCGCTCGGCCTCCTGGACCACGTCGAGCTGCTCCTGCGGGCCCATACCGAAGCCCCAGTAGCCAACGTTCACTCCGAGCTTCATGTGCAAGGTTCCTTTCGTCGCCAGGGGATCGCTTGAGGGCCTCGACGGCGCCGGTTACAGTGGCGCAGCCGCGCACCCATCGGGCGGCACAGGCTATGCGAACCCGGCGCCCAGCGACCATCGAGGACCTGCGAGAGGCGATCGACCGCCTGCCCCGCCACACCCGGATCGCCATGTTGGAGGGGATGGCGGCCAACGACATCATCGTCGGGGCCTACTCCACCAGCGACGGCATCTGCCCGATGCTGGCCGCCCATCGCCACGGCGGCCGGACGAGCCTCATCGCCTTCGCCGAAGCGTGGGACCGCGTCGCCTTCCGCGGCCAGCGACATGCCCGGGCCCGCCGGGCCACCGAGCGCGAGCTGCTCATCCTGCGCACCCACCTCGAGGCCAGCCTGCTCGAGGACGACGTCTCCGCGCAGGAGCTGGCCGTCGTCCGGCGCGAGCACCAGGCGCTCCTCACGCGAGACGAGGACCGGGCGCCTGTGCCCGCACGCGAGACCGAGGCAGTCGTCGCTCGCCTCATACGCCGGCTGGACGCCGAGCGTGAGGCCTCCGAGCGCGAGGCCGCTGGGCGATCCGACCCGGCGCTGGCCCGCTAGACCGGCAGGTCCGACGGTACCCTGCCGGGCCCCTGGAAGATGATCTCCGGGATGACGCAGCCGGGGGAGAGGCGCAGCAGCATGCGCACCGCCTCCGAGACATCCGTGACCCGGATCATGTTCTCGGCGGACAGGCTCTGCTTGATGAAGTCGGTCATCGGCGTGTCGACGAAGGCCGGGCACAGCGCGGTGGACTTGATGCCGTCCTGGCCCAGCTCCTTGTTCATCGACTCGGTGAAGCCCACCACGGCCGCCTTGGTCGCCGAGTAGACCGACAGCCATGGCTCGCCGGACTTGCCCGAGATCGAGGCGGTGTTGACCACGAGCGCGTTGCGGTGCTCGGCCCCGGCAGCGCGCAGCAGGCCGGCGGCCTCGCGGTAGAAGAGGATGACCGAGCGCAGATTGACCGCGAGCTGCATGTCCAGCCGCTTGGTCTCGATGTCGGCGACCGGCGCACCCACGCCCATGCCGGCGTTGTTGACCAGCACGTCGAGGCGCCCGAAGCGCTCGCGGTGCTCGGCCACCACCTGGGCCACGACCTCCTCGGAGGCCATGTTGCCGGCGACCTGGACCACCTCGCCGCCGTCGGCCGCCAGCTGCTCGGCCGCCTCGGCCAGCTTCTCCGGGCGCCGGGCGGCAACGGTCACCCCATACCCCTCCTGTACCAGCATGCGCGCGATCGCCAACCCGATCCCGCTCGAACCTCCGGTCACGATCGCCGCCCGCTGCGCCATCGACTCCTCCTCCGCTCGACTTGCCTGATCAGGCGGGGTATCCAATCAGGCGCGCGTCATCGGTGCCGCGATACTTGGTCTGAGTGAGCGACGCCACGGTGGCACAGGACCCGGCCGACCTGCGGCCGACCAGCGCGGCTGCGCCCGCCGAGGTCGAGCGGCGCACGACCCCGGTGGAGCTGCTGTGGGATCTCGTGTTCGTGTTCGCGGTCACCCAGGTGACGGCGCTGCTCGCCCACCGCACGAACTGGGCGCGGTTGGGAGAGGCGATGGTCGTGCTGGCCCTGGTGTGGTGGGCGTGGTCGGCGTTCGTGTGGGCGGCCAACGCACAGGAGGAGCAGTCGCGGACGCTGCGGGCCTGCCTGCTGGTGGGCATGGTCCTCGTCTTCGTCGTCGGGCTCGCGGTCCCCAACGCCTTCGGGCGCAACTCGCTGCTGTTCGCCATTGCCTACGCGCTGGTGCGGTTCCTGCACCTCGGCATCTACGCCGACGCCTCGCGGCGCGGCCACGCCGGCCGAGCCGCCATCCTCGGCTTCGCCGTCACTGTCGTCATCGGGATGGTCCTGCTCCTGCTCGGGGCGCTCGCTGACGGCTGGTTGCGCGTGGCGCTGTGGCTGGCGGCGATCGCGATCGACTACGCCGGGCCCGCGTGGCTGACCCGCGAGCGGCTGCGCGGGCTCCAACAGGTCGCCGTAGCCCACTTCGCCGAGCGCTACGGAGCGTTTGTCATCATCTGCATCGGCGAGTCGATCCTCGACGTGGGCGTCGGCGTCGCCGAGCGCCCCCTCACCGCCGGGCTCGTGATCGGCGCCACGCTGCCCCTCCTGACCGCGGTCGGGATGTGGTGGACCTACTTCGATCGGACGGCCGACCACGCCCAGGAGCGCCTGCGGGTCCACGAGGACCCGGTGCTCGCCGCGGCCGACGGCTACAGCTACCTGCACCTGATCATCGTCGCCGGGATCATCATCTTCGCCGCCGGGGTCAAGCTGGTCGTTCCCCACCCGGTGTCAGCCCCGATGGCCGACGCGGGCCGCCTGGCGATGTGCGGCGGGGTGGCGACATATCTCGTCGGGCTGGCCGCCTTCCGGCTCCGGATGCTCGGTGAGCACTCCCGTGGCCGGCTGGTGGTGGCGCTCGCCCTGCTGGTCCTCTTCGCGGCCGGCGGCGGACTGCCGGCGTGGGTCATCGGCGCGGGCATCGCCGCGCTCATGGCGGCCCTGTGCGCGGGCGAGGCGATCCTGGCCCAGGCGCGCGAGGGCACCGAGGGCACGCCCGCCGCGGTCAGGCCTGCATCGCCCGGCGCTTGACGCGCGGGTTGACCAGCGGCGTCAGCGTCCGCTCCAGCTGGGCGCGCAGGTGCTCGTGCATGCGCGGCAGCTCGAGCGCCTCACCGAGGTGGTCGGGGTCCTCGTCGACGGCGAAGCCGGGGCCGAGCGTCGCGATCTCGAACAGGATCCCGCGTGGCTCGCGGAAGTAGATGGACGTGAAGTAGTCACGGTCGCGCACCTCGGTGACCATGGCCCCGGCGTCGCGCACGCGCTGCTGCCAATCGAGCTGGTCGGCGTCGGGGCAGGCCCAGGCGATGTGGTGGACGCTGCCGGCGCCCTGGCGTCCGGGCTCGGCCGGAGGGTCGTCGTAGGCCCATTCGAAGCGACGGTGCTCCCCAGCGAGCCGATACCCGCCCTCGCCCAGCGCGTCGAAGCCCAGCGTGTCGGTGAGCAGGGGCGCCGGCGACGCCGGGGAACGTCCGTAGGCGCGGGCTCCCTGGGGGCCGATCAGCGCCTGCTCGGCGGGCACCTCGGGATGGGTCGCGACCAGCGGCGGGTTTCCCGAGGCCGCCACGACCAGCTCGAAGGCCAGCCCGTCATGGTCGGCGAAGCGCAGCACGGCGTCGTCGCGCTCGCACGGCACGCCGGCGGCCTCGAGGCGCCGCGCCCAGAAGTCGAGCGCCGGCGGGGCGGCCACTCCCAGCTGCAGCCTGTGGATCATGCCGGCGCCCGCGCGGCCGCGGGCAGCGCCGGCGAACTCAAACCAGGTGAGGATCGATCCCGGGCTTCCCGTCTCGTCGCCGAAGTACAGGTGATAGGCCTCGGGCGCGTCGAAGTTGACGGTCGTCTTGACCAGCCGCAGTCCCAGCAGGTCGGCGTAGAAGTCGATGTTGCGCTGCGCGTCTCCGGTGATCATGGTGATGTGGTGGAGCCCGTCGAGCTTCATGTCGCCTCCGCGGACGTGAGATGTGCGGGGATCAGCCTCGCACGTCGCGGCCCAGCCCGCCAGAGCCACGGACCTGCTGACCGAGGTACCCGACCATGCGGTGCGCCACTGCCCCGCCGTGGCGCAGCGCCGGCTCGGCGCCGCCCTCCGCCCCGTTGCGCTCACGGGCCGCTTGCAGACGCGCCGCCGCGCCGGCGTCAAGGGGGGAGATCAGCTGTACGGCCACGTCGGCCGCGTCGGCGACCACATCGGGCTCGAAGGACCACAGCACCTCGAAGTCCCGCCGGGCGTCGGGGACCTCGTCGGGGCATGGCCGCTCCCATGCCGCCAGGCACGCTTGAACGCCACCGGCGCTGATCAGCACCGCCCACTCCCGCGCCAGGGCATCGCGGCGGTCGACCGGCACCTCGAGGGGGCCGTC
Organism: uncultured Solirubrobacteraceae bacterium; assembly: GCA_963737335.1. GTDB lineage: Bacteria > Actinomycetota > Thermoleophilia > Solirubrobacterales > Solirubrobacteraceae > Palsa-465. The sequence continues at coordinate 391,097 of CAVTSK010000023.1, read as the reverse complement.
AGCGGGGTCGCAGGGCTTCGCGAAGTCGGCCAGCACCACCGCCACCTCCGCGGTGCGGGCCAGCTCGCGCCACCGGCGCTGGGACTGGCGGTAGAAGCGCTCGCGCTGAAACGAGCCGATCAGCACCCCGCCGGCGGCCTGCGCGCAGTACTCGTCCTCGATGGCGCGGCTGAGCGCCAGCACTGCTCGTTTGGTCAGGACGGTGGGTGCCACGTCGGGACGCCGGCGGCGCAGACCGGCGAACACCGAGGCCGCATCCGGCGGGCGGCGGCTGCGGACGCGCTCGATCGCCGCGGGCAGTGACAGGCCCTCGCCGCGCCACCGGAGCACCTCGCGGATCTGCTCGACATCGGTCTCCGCATAGCGCCGGTGGCCGCCGGGCAGCCGCGACGGGGCCGGGAAGCCGTGCCGGCTCTCCCACATGCGCAGGGTCCCGGCGCTCAGCCCGGTGCGCGTGGCCAGCTGGGCGGTCGTCAGCTCTGAGTTTGCGGCGCGTGAGATGGGAAAACGATACAACTTGTAGAGGTTTTTCAAACATCGAGTGAGTAGGCCGACCGGAGAAGGAGCGAGACACGATGCGAGTGCTGATCACGGGGGCCACCGGGACACTCGGACTGGCCCTGGCGGATGCCCTGACCGCGCGCGACGACCAGGTCGTGGCCCTGTCCCGGGACCCCGAGCGGGGACAGCGGGTGCTGGGGGAGGGGGTAGAGGTCCACGCCTGGCCCGACCCCGAGGGCGCCTCGCCTCCGGCCGAGGCCCTGGCCGGCGCCGACGCGGTCGTCAATCTCCTGGGCGAGCCGGTGGCCCAGCGCTGGTCTCAGGACGCCAAGCGGCGCATTCGCGACTCGCGCGTGGTCAGCACCCGGATGCTGGTGGGCGGGCTGGTGGCGCTGCCGCCCGATGGTCGCCCGCGGACGCTGATCTCCCAGTCGGCCACGGGCTACTACGGCGCACGGGCCGACGCCGCGCTCGACGAGCAGGCCTCGCCGGGCCATGACTTCCTGGCCGAGGTGACGGCAGCCTGGGAGGCGGAGGCCGCGGCCGCCGGCGACGCGATGCGCGTGGTCTGCACCCGCACCGGGGTGGTGCTCTCCCCGAGCGGCGGGGCCTTGGCCAAGATGCTGCCGTTCTTCAAGCTCGGGATCGGCGGTCCGGTGGCCGGCGGCCGGCAGTACGTGCCGTGGATCCACCTCGACGACGTCGTCGGAGGGCTCGTGCATTGCCTCGACCACGAGGCGGCTTCCGGTCCGGTCAACCTGACCGCGCCCAATCCCGTCACCAACGCCGAGCTCTCCCGGGCGCTCGGTCACGCCCTGGGCCGCCCCGCGGTGCTACCCGTCCCCGCGGTCGCGATCAAGTTGCTCTACGGCGAGATGGCCGAGATCGTCACCACCGGCCAGCGGGCGATCCCGGTCAGGCTGCGCGACACCGGCTACACCTTCCGCCATCCGGAGATCGGGCCGGCGCTTCAGGACGTGCTCGGCGTCTAACCCACCCGGCCGATGATCGCCCTCGTCTGGTTCCGGCGCGACCTGCGGCTGCATGACCACCCGGCCCTGAGGGCGGCTCTGGACGCGGCGGACACGGTGCTGCCCGTGTTCTGCCTCGACGACGGGCTGCTCCGCGGTCGCCACGCCTCGGGACCGCGAACGCAGTTCCTGCTCGAGTGCCTGGCCGAGCTCGACGTGGATTTGCGTGATCGGGGCAGCCGCCTGCTGGTGCGCCACGGGCCGCCCCAGCGCGAGCTGCCCGCGCTCGCGACGCAGACCGGCGCCGGCGCGGTGCACCTCAGCGCCGACGTCGGGCCGTTCGCACGGCGCCGCCAGCGCGAGGTCATGCGCGCTCTCGGCTCCGGCGTGGCCGTCCACGTCCATCCCGGCCTCTTCGCCGTCGATCGCCTCGATGCCATCCGCACCCAGAGCGGCGGCCCGTACACCGTGTTCACGCCGTTTGAGCGCAACTGGGTCTCGCAGCCGCGCCGCGACGTCCTCGGGGTGCCCCGGCGGCTGCCGGCACCGCCGCCCGAGGTCGATGCCGGCGCCCTGCCGACCCTGGGTGACCTCGGCCTGGAGCAGGAATGCGAGGCTCCGGCGCCCGGAGGCGAGAGGGCAGGGCGCGAGCGGCTGCGCTGCTTCCTCGCCGGCGCGGTGCGCGGGTACCACGAGGGACGCGACCAGCTGGCCGGCGACGGGGTGAGCCGCCTCTCGCCCTATCTGCACTTCGGCTGCGTCTCGCCGCGGGAGGTGGAGCATCGGCTGCCGGACGGGGACGGCGGCGCCGGCTATCGCCGGCAGCTGTGCTGGCGCGACTTCTACGCCCACGTGATCGGCCATCATCCGGCCAACGCGCGCTCCGAGTTCCAGAAGCGCTACCGCGGGACGATCCGGTGGAGCCGGGCGCAGAAGCGCTTTGCGGCATGGTGTGACGGGCAGACCGGGTACCCCACGGTTGACGCGGGGATGCGGCAGCTGCGGCGGGAGGGGTGGATGCACAACCGCGCACGGATGGTGGTGGGCTCGTTTCTGACCAAGGACCTCGGCATCGACTGGCGGTGGGGCGAGCGCTGGTTCATGCGGCTCCTCCTCGACGGCGACGAGGCGTCCAACAACGGCAACTGGCAGTGGATCGCCTCGGTGGGCGTGGACCCGCAGCCCGCGTTTCGCCGGATCTTCAACCCGGCCCGCCAGCAGGAGCGCTTTGACCCGGGGGGTGGGTACGTGCGCCGCTACGTTCCCGAGCTCGCCGGCGTGCCAGACGCATACCTCGCTGAGCCGTGGACGATGCCGCCCGAGGTCCAGGAGCGAGCGGGCTGCCGCATCGGGCGCGACTACCCCGCGCCCATCGTCGATCACGCCCGGGCACGACGGGAGGCATTGGACCGTTATCAGGTGTAAGTGGAGAGAGACAGGTGACCGCGCAGGCATTGTTTCGCGTGTCACGTGGAGAGGTACGTCTAGGACATGGCTACCGCTAATCCCACCGGCACACGCACCTATCCCACCGAGCGTCCCACCACGACGCGCACCGAGAAGGGGATCAGCCTGGCCAGGGGCCCGGCTCTCATCCTCGGCACCATCCTGAGCGCCGTCGGCCTCTACCTCCTCTACAAGGCGCGGACCTTCCCGCCGTTCTCCAACTTCCCCAACGGAAGCGTGACCAAGGACGGCGACTTCCTGTTCGGTCTCTTCGGCGCCAACGGCTGGACGGCGATGCTCACCGCGGTCGCCGGCAGCCTGCTGCTGTTCGGGGCGGCCCAGCACCTCCTGGCCAAGACGATGAGCCTGATCGTCGGGGTCGCCCTCGGCGCGGCCGCGGTGATCGCGCTCGTGAGCGGCAACGTGCTCGGCATGGCCGCCGCCAACGGCTGGACGAAGCTCGGCTGGGCCGTCTGCGCCGCGATCCTGCTCTTCAACACGCTGGTGCCGCGCCGTCGGCGCACGGTCGTCGTCGCCGACGAGGCCGTCGCGCGCGACACGCCCGTCGCCTATGACCGGCGCCCGGTGGCCGCGACCGACGAGAACGCGACCGCCGTACACCGTGACGTCGACGAACCGGCCGTGGCCCACCGCGACCGCGAGCTGGACGAGCAGCCCACGACGGTGGCCCACAGCGACGGCGACCGCGAGCTCGACGAGCAGCCGACCGTGGCCCACGATCGCGTCGATGAGCCCACCGCGGTCCGCCGCGGCGACGCGCCCGCGGAGATGCGCCGCGACTGACCCCGCGCTCACCCACCCGAAGAGGTAGGTGGGTGCCGAAACCGGCCGGCGGAGCTAAAGGCTGCGCCGATCGGGTCGATGGTAAGGGCGATGACCCATTCGGGCATGCCTGCCCAGCCCATCGCCGAAGACCAGGAGCCCTCGACCCGCCGCCGATCGCGGCGTGCGCTGCGCGCAGCCGTGGCCGTGCTCACCGTCGGCCTGGCCTTCTCGGCGGTGAGTGCGGTGATGTGGGCCCGCACCGATCGCGCCAACGATCGCAAGGACTTCCGCGCCGCGGCCGAGGACGTCACCTCGACGGCGGGCATCCTGCTGCAGCGCGACACCAACTTCGTGGCCACCCTGCGCACCGTCATGACCATGAACCCTGGGATGACGCCGACGCAGTTCGAGCAGTGGTACCGCCGCCTCCAGGGCACCCAGCGGCAGGTGGGCGGAATCGGCAGCGCCGTCGTCAACATCGTCGGGGCCAAGGACCTCGTCCGCTTCCAGGCGCGCCGCGACGCCGACCCCGCGCTGATCCGCCTGCTCGGCTCCTCCATCGCCTTCATCGCGCCGACGGGGCAGCCCCAGTACTGCCTGCTCGGCGCGAGCGGCGCGCTGGCGCCGCTCGGCTCCATCGGCGCCCGGCTCGTGCAGCAGGACTGGTGCAACCCGCGGACCTTCGTCGGCTCGACCGAGGCGACCGCGCTGTGGGCGGCGGCGGCGAGCGACCACGTGCTGCTCCAGCCGATCGACGAGGACTGGCTGCACACGACCCTGTTCGAGAGCCCCTTCTATCGCCGCGGCGTGGCGCTGCGCACACCCGCCGAGCGCACCGCCAACGCGCTGGGCTGGGTGGTCAGCTCCTTCGACGTCAACACCCTGCTCCAGCAGGCCCTGGGCCACGATCACGGGCTCAGCGTCCGCCTGCAGTACGTCAATCCCGACGGCCGGTCCGTCGATGTCGCCCACGTGGGGCGCGCTGGCGGGTCGCTCACCCGCCGGACGGTCATGGACCTCGACGGGCGGTGGACGGTCACGGTCACCGGGGCGCCAATCGTGTCCGGCCTGTCGCCGGGCCTCCAGGGAGCGCTCATCGCCGGTGCCGGGCTGATCGTCAGCCTGCTGCTGTCGCTGCTCATCCTCACCCTGTCGCGCTCCCGTGAGCGGGCTCTGGCGATGGTGGCCGAGAAGACCGGCCAGCTGCGCCATCAGGCGATGCATGACGCTCTCACCGGCCTGCCCAACCGCGTTCTCGCCATCGATCGCGCCGAGCAGATGCTGGCCCGCGCCCGTCGCGCCGATCAGCCCATCGCGGTGCTCTACATCGACGTCGACGGCTTCAAGCACATCAACGACACCTTCGGCCACGCGGTCGGCGACACCTTCCTCAAGGCGGTCGCGGCCCGGCTGGAGACCGTGGTGCGCGCCGGGGACACGGCCGCCCGCCTCGCCGGTGACGAGTTCATCGTGCTGCTCGAGGCCAGCACCCTGGACGCCGGCCCCGAGCTCGTCGCCCAGCGCGTGCTCGACGTGCTGCGCGAGCCCTACGACCTGACCGACGAGATCGGCCGCGAGCTGTCGGTGACCGCGAGCATCGGCGTGGCCTACGGCCGCCACCAGAGCGCCGAGGAGCTCCTCGCCGACGCCGACGTCGCGCTCTACGCAGCCAAGGAGGCCGGCCGCAACCAGCACATCGTCTACGAGTCCGGCATGCAGACCGCCGCCCAGGACCGGATCACCCTGGAGATGGACCTCGCCGACGCGATCGCCGCCGAGGAGCTGTTCCTGGTCTACCAGCCCACCTTCGACCTCAAGTCCGAGCGCACGACCGGCGTCGAGGCGCTGCTGCGCTGGCGACATGCCACGCGCGGGGTCATCGGGCCCGACGTCTTCATCCCCATCGCCGAGCGCAGCGGTCTCATCCTCCCCATCGGGCGCTGGGTGCTGCACACCGCCACGCTGCAGGCCGCGGCGTGGCGGGCCCACGGCCACGAGCTCGCCATCAGCGTCAACGTGTCGGGGCGCCAGCTCGATCACGACGAGCTCGTCGACGACGTGCGCAGCGCCCTGCTGCAGTCGGGCCTCGAGCCGTCGGCCCTCACCGTGGAGATCACCGAGACCGCGCTGATGAAGGATCCCGAGGCCACCGCCCGGCGCCTGAACGCCATCAAGGCGCTCGGGGTCCGCGTCGCGGTCGATGACTTCGGCACCGGCTATAGCTCGCTCGCCTACCTGCGCCAGTTCCCCGTCGACACGCTCAAGATCGACCGGGCCTTCGTCCAGGGCATCGCCTCCTCCAAGGAGTCCGCGGCGCTCATCCAGACTCTCATCGACCTGGGCAAGTCGCTCGGCCTCGAGACCCTCGGCGAGGGCATCGAGGACCTCGCCCAGCTCGAGCACCTGCAGCGCGCCCACTGTGACTCGGGGCAGGGCTTCCTGTACGCGCGGCCGCTCGACGCCGCCGCGCTGACGGAGTTCCTCAGCTCGCGTCCGGCGGATCAGCTGCCGGCGAACGCGGACCTCTAGCCACCGCCGCCTGGACCGCCGCGGCCGGCCGCTCGCCGACCCCGTCCGGCGTCTCTTCCGCCTCGCGGCCAGGCGTCGCGGGCGCGGTCGGCGCTGCGGGCCCTGCGGGCGCGGCATGCTCCTCGCGCAGCCGCGGCAGCTCGAGCTCCAGGCGGGCGCCGCCGGGGTGTGCGCCCGAACCGCCCACGGCACGCGCGTTGCCACCGTGGGCGCGGGCGATGGCTCGCACGATGGCCAGGCCCAGGCCGGCCCCGCCGGTCTTGCGGCTGCGGTCGTCATCGGTGCGGTGGAAGCGCTCGAACACCTGCTCGAGCTCGTCGTCGTCGATGCCGGGGCCGTCGTCGAGGACGACGAAGCGGACGATCTGACCGGGGCGCGCCGTCACCTCGAGCCGCACCAGGCCGTCGGGCGCGCGCGTGTGCTCGACGGCGTTGCGGATGAGGTTGCGCAGCGCCTGGGCCAGGCGGTCGGGATCGGCGGTGAGGATCGCGTCGGGAATCGGGCTCAGCTCGAAGCGGCGCTCCTGGCCGATGCGGGCGCCCAGCCACAGCTCGGCCACGAACGGCTCGAGCTCGAGCTCCCGGTACTGAAGGAAGTCGCGGCGCTCGGAGCGCGCCAGCAGCAGCATGTCGTCGACCAGCCGCGACGTCCGGGCGATCTCGGCGGAGACCAGGCGCTCGACCCGGCGGACCTCCTCCGGCGCCGGGTGCTCCTGTGCCGCCAGGACCTCGAGCTGCCCGCCGATCACGGTGAGCGGGGTGCGCAGCTCGTGGGAGGCATCGGCGATGAAGTCGCGCTGGGCGGCGAACGCCTCGGCGAGGCGGTCCAGCATGCGGTTGAACGATTCGGCCAGCACGCGCAGCTCGCCTCCGGCCAGCCGCGTCGTGTCCATCCGCGGGTGCAGGTCACCGTCGTCGACCTGCGCCGCCACCCGCGCCATCCGGCGCAACGGCAGCGAGACCGAGGCGGCGGCGAGATAGGAGGCGATCAGGGCCAGGACCAGGCCCAGCGCTCCGGCGATGACGAACGACCGCACGATGCTGCGCTGTGCGCGCGTGACGATGGCCAGCGGCTCGCCCGCGCCGACCCGCACCCGGAACCGCCCGGCGCGGACGATCCGCTCGTCGAGCCTGACCTCGCCGATGTCCGGGGCGACCTGGGTGGTGATCCGGGGCGGCGCGTGCAGCAGGGCCCGGCCCAGCGCGTTCTCGGCGTCCTGCTCGGCCGCTGTCTCGCCGTTGTCGGGCACGGGACTGCCGAGGAGCGCCGGCGGGGTGCTGGTCGACCCGTGGCCGGGAATCGCGGCGAACAGGATCGAGGAGGCGGCGCTGAACGGCTGGCCGCGCAGGTAGACGGCGACCTGCGCCAGCAGCGTCTGCGGCGAGTCCGCCCGGGTGCCCTTCACCGCTTGGGAGAGCTGGGACAGGTCTCCGGCGACGTCCTGGTCGACCTCGGCGCGCAGCTCGGTGCCGGTCTGCTCGTAGACCACCACGAAGATGACCGCCACGACTGCCACCAGCACTCCCGTCACCCATCCCACCAGACGCCATCGGACGCTGGTGCGGGCGATCATCCCGTGTCCTCCTCGAGGCGGTAGCCGCGGGAACGTACGGTGACGATGGGCACCGAGCGTCCACCGACGGCCAGCTTGCGGCGCAGGTAGCCGATGTAGACGTCGACGATGTTGGTGGCGGGATCGTGGCCGTAGCCCCACACCGCCCGGAGGATCTGACGGCGGTTGAGCACCTGGCCGGGATGGTTCATGAAGTAGGCCAGCAGGTCCAACTCGGTGTTGGTCAGCCGCACCCGCGCTCCACGCATGTGGACCTCGCGGGTGAGCAGGTCGATCTCCAGCTCGCCATTGCGGATGACCGTCGCCGGCGCCTGGCGCGCGGCGCGGAGCTGGGCGCGGATGCGGGCCTCGAGCTCGGCGAGCGCGAACGGCTTGACCAGGTAGTCGGCGGCCCCGGCGTTCAGACCCCCGACGCGGTCCTCGAGCTCGCCGCGGGCGGTGAGCACGATCACCGGCAGCTCGGGACGCTCGGAGGCGAGGTCGCGCAGCACCTCCATCCCGTTGCGGCCGGGGAGCATGAGGTCGAGCACCACGAGATCGACGTGGTCGCCGAGCGCGAGCGTCAACCCGCTCTCGCCGTCGAGCGCCGACCGCACCTCGAACCCATGGGCGCTGAGGCCACGGTCGATGAAATCGACGATTCCGGGCTCGTCCTCGATCAGGACGATGTTCGCCACGCGCCCATGATACGAGCGCGGTTCCGGCTCACCGCGCCGTCCCAAGAGAGTTCTCATGAACGGCCGGGCTGCTCGAGGACGACAGTGACCTCCGCTGCGCGGGGGTCTGTCAGGGCGCCCCGTCGCGCTCGGCCAGCCCGCGCAGCTCCGCCTCCTCCTCGGGCCCGAGCCGGTCGGCGAGCGCCACCGCGGCCAGCGCGGCGTCGATCTGCGCGGGCGCGGTGGCGCCGATCAGCGTGCTCGCCGTGCGCGGATGGCGCAGAGTGAAGGCGATGGCCAGGGTCGCCGGGGTCGTGTCCAGCCGCTGCGCGGGCTCGCGCAGCGCGGCGCCGAGGCCCAGCTCGCGGACCCGTCGCCCGTCGGCCAGCTCGAGGGTGAGGCGTCCCGAGGCGCCCTCGGCGTACTTCCCGGTCAGGGCGCCGCCGGCCAAGGCCGCCGAGGGCACCAGCGACGCTCCGGCCGCCTCGAGCGCCGCGTCCATGGCGGGGTCCTCGACCCAGTCCAGGCGCGCCAGGCTGTAGGGCAGCTGGGCCGCGCAGGGGGCCGGAATCCCCTGGCGACCGGCCTCGGCGGCGGCCTGGGCGATCGCCGCGGCGCTCCAGTTGACCACGCTCCACGCCGTCACGAGCCCGGTGGCGAGCACCGTGGCCATTTGCTCCACCGCCACTGCGACCGGGACCGCGTCAGGCAGCGTGGAGGAGTACAGGAGATCCAGCCGATCGAAGCCCATGCGCTGCAGCGATCCCTCCAGCTCCTCCACGGCGTCCTGCTCGGGCCAGAACTCCCACCACAGCTTGTTGGCGACGGTGACCGCGTCGCGGTCGGCGCCGACGGCCCGGAACAGCTCGCCGAAGAGGACCTCGGAGTAGCCCGTGGCCAGGGGCGCCTCGCCTGTCTCGTCGTCGTAGCGGGCGTCGTCGAGGAAGTCGATCCCGGAGCGCAGGGCGTGGTCGAGCACGCGCTCCGCGTCGTCGCGCTCCATGCGCTCGAAGGTCCGCCAGGACCCCAGCGCAATCCGCGACACCGCCAGCGGCGACACGCCGAGCCGGCGGTGGGGGACGGGCTCAGCCACGCCGGTGGGTGGTGGCCATCATCGGCGCCAGCCTACCCGGGCAGCGTCACCCACAGCCGCGGGGCCAGCTCGATGAGCACCGCCGGCTCCAGGTCCGCGACGGTGGCGGCCCGGGCGCGGTCCAGCGCCAGGCTGAGCTCCCGCCACGCCTGCGCCACCGGGACGACGCGGGCCGTCGGTCCCCAGCCGATGGCGGCCCGGAGCTCGTCGGCGTGGCCGCGCGCGTCGTCGGCGGTCAGCGACCCGAAGGGCCGGTTGGCGCCGCCGATGAACACCTGCTGGTCCAGGATGTCCCGTATCGCGGTGGTCTCGTCGCTCATCGCGCTCGCAGCGTCGCGGCGGCCACCGCGGCCTGGCCGTAGGCGATCGCGCCATCATTGACGGGCAGCCGTTCGGGGACGAGTACCTGCAGGCCCGCGCCGGCGAGCTCGGCCGACACGGACTCCAGCAGCCGGCGGTTCTGAAACACCCCGCCGGAGAGCACCACGCGCGGCGTGCGGTGGGCCGCGGCCAGGGTCACGCAGACGTCCGCGGTCGCGCGCGCCACCCCGGTGTGGAACCGGGTCGCGATCCGGCCCACGTCCACTCCCGCCGCGACGTCCGCCGCCACGGCGGCAACCGCCGGGCGCGGGTCGATGATCACCGTGCCGCCGGCCTCGCTGACCGCCAGCTCGTAGGCGCCGCGCTCAGACGGGTCGCACGCCGCCTCGAGCTCGATCGCCGCCTGGCCCTCGTAGGTGACCTCGGCCCGGATCCCGCACAGCGCCGCGACGGCGTCACACAGGCGCCCCATGCTCGAGGTCAGCGGCGATGCCGTCCCGGTCTGCACCAGGCGACCGATCTGGTCCCAGGCGCGTGGCGTCACCGCGCCCGCCAGCGCCGCCGGTAGCTCCGGGAACTCGCCCAGCGCCGCCCACAGCCACGCGCATGCCATCCGCCACGGCTGGCGGATCGCGGCCGCCCCGCCGGGCAGCGCGACGGCGGCGAGGGCCCCAACCCGCGTGAACGTGCGCACGTCGCCCAGCAGGAACTCGCCGCCCCAGACGGTGCCGTCGGTCCCGTAGCCCGACCCGTCGAAGATCGCGCCCACCGCCGGTCGGCTCTCCCCCTGCTCGGCGAGGCACGCCGAGAAATGGGCGTGGTGGTGCTGGACTGCAATCAGCTCGACGCCGTCGCGCTCCTGCGCGTACGTGGTCGAAAGGTAGCCGGGGTGCAGGTCATGGGCGACGACCTCGGGGGTGACCGCGAACAGGCGCTGGAAATGCGCGATGCCGTCAGTGAACGAGCGCAGCGTCTCGTAGTTCTCCAGATCGCCGATGTGATGGCTCAGCCATGCGCGCTGACCCCGGGCCACGCAGAAGGTGCTCTTGAGTTCGGCGCCGCAGGCCAGCAGCGGGCGTGGCGTCCCGCCGCCGGGCAAGGCCAGGCTCGCGGGGACGTAGCCTCGCGACCGGCGCAGGAGGGCCGGCCGGGATGTCGCGCCCACCCGCACCACCCGCACCACGCTGTCGTCGGTGCGGGTCTCGATCGGGCGATCGTGGACGAGGAAGAGGTCGGCGATCGCGGCCAGCCGCCGGCGGGCGTCCGCGTCGCGGTAGGCGATGGGCTCGTCGGAGACGTTGGCGCTGGTCATGACCAGCGGTGCACCGGCATCGGCGAGCAGCAGGTGGTGCAGGGGAGAGTAGGGGAGCATCACGCCGAGCTCCGGCGCGCCAGGTGCCACCGCGGCGGCGACGCGGAGACGGCCGGCGTCCGCGCGCCGGGGCGCGAGCACGATCGGGCGCTCGGGCGCTCGGAGCAGACCTCGCTCGGCGGCGCCCAGCGTCACCAACTGCTCCGCGTCCGCGATGCCGGCGACCATCAACGCGAACGGCTTGTCCTCCCGGTGCTTGCGCGCACGCAGCGACGCGACCGCGGTCTCGGCGTCGGCGCGGCAGGCGAGGTGGTAGCCGCCGACCCCCTTGACGGCGACGATCGCGCCGCCCCGGAGCGCGGCCGCGGCCGCGGCCACCGCGTCATCGCCGCTGCCACCGGGCGCCGGCACCTCGCCGTCGCGCGAGATCAGCGACACATGGGGCCCGCAGGTCGGGCACGCGTTGGGCTGAGCGTGGAAGCGCCGGTCCGCCGGGTCCTCGTACTCGGCCCGGCACTCGGCGCACATGGCAAAGCCCGCCATCGTGGTCAGCGGCCGGTCATAGGGGATGCCGCGGACGATCGTGAACCGCGGGCCGCAGTTGGTGCAGTTGATGAACGGGTAGCGGAAGCGCCGGTCGCCGGGGTCGCCCAGCTCGCGCAGGCAGTCGGCGCACACCGCGCTGTCGGGCGTGACCGGGGCGTCGGGCGCCTCGCCCCGGGGGCTATCGCGAATCGTGAATCCGGTCGTGCCGCGCATCGCGAGCCACGAGCACTCGACGCCCTCCACCACCGCCAGCGGCGGCGCCTCGGCCTCCAGCCGAGCCAGGAAGGCCTCGATCGCGGGGCCGGCGCCCTCCACCTCCGCCACCACGCCGTGGGCGTCGTTGAGCACGAACCCGGCCAGCCTCAGCTCACCGGCCAGCCGGTAGACGTAGGGACGGAAGCCCACGCCCTGGACGGTGCCCCGGACGCGCACGTGCACCCGGGTCCTGGGCCCGCCCCGGGTCGGCGCGCGGACGCTCATCCCACCAGGTCCCGCAGCGCGTGGTAGGCGGTGGCCTGCGCCTCTTGGATGCGCGGGATGTGCTCGGAGCGCGTGATGACCACGTGATCGGCCAGGTCCTCGGCCGCGATCCGGCCACCGTCATAGCCGACCATCGCCACCGTGGCCAGGTCCCGGCGCCGCGCCTCGCCCAACGCGGCGATCACGTTGGTCGAGTTCCCTGACGTCGACAGGGCGAGCAGGGCATCGCCGGCGGCGCCGTAGGCGATCACCTGGCGGCTGAAGATGGCGTCGGTGCCGATGTCGTTGGCGATGGCGGTGAGGATCGCCGGGTCCTCGGTGAGGTCGAGAGCGGCCCGGCCCGACGAGCGGAAGTCGGCCACGACGTCCATCGCGTCGGTGGCCGAGCCGCCGTTGCCGAGCGCCAGCAGCTTGCCGCCCCGCTCAAAGCGCGCCCGCAGCCCCGCGGCAGCATCGGCGATCACGTCGCCGTTCTCGGTCAGCGTCTGGGCGCGCAGCTCGCCGATCTCGGCCGCCTTGGCCAGCACGGAGCGCCGCACATCGTCCACCACCGGCTCGAGCTGGTCCTCACGCTCGTCCAGGAACGGGTACAGGAAGCTCGACGCGCCGGCGTCATGCGAGCGGCGCTCGGAGCGGCCGCTGAGCAGCCCGCGATGCTCGAAGAACACGTGGACGAGCTCCCACAGCACGTGGTAGAGCGTCTCCACCAGCTCCTGGGCGACGTCGCCGTCGGAGGTGGGCGGCGAGAACGCATACTCGGCCCCGCCCGCCCCACCTGAGGCCGTGAAGGCGATCGTCAGGCAGCCGCGTTCCCGCGCGGCGGCGATCGCTCCAGCGGCCTCGCCGTCGTCGTCCCCGGCGCCGAACGCCATGGCGATGTCATCGGGGCGGGCCAGGAGCGCCACCTGGGCCGCCAGCGGGCCGCCCTCGCCGGCGAGCCCGATGGCGGGCAGCGCCCGCTTGCCCACGATCACCGGGTGCACGAACTCCACCGCGACGTGGCGGGCGTCCGAGCGCGCCGCCGGCGAGCGGCCGAAGGCGACCAGCCGTCCGCCGCGGGCAAAGCGCTCGGCCATGAGGTGGCAGAGCCGGGCCAGCCGCTCGGCCTCGGCGTCGAAGAACAGGGCGTTGGCCTCGTTCCGTGCCGCCAGCAGGGCCGTCAGGCGCTCGGCGGGGCCAGGGGCGAGCTGGGGAGCGTGGCTCATCCGGCCAGGACCGCCCCCTCCCGGGTGGCGATCTGCGTCAGCCAGTCGCGCCACGCGTCGATGCCCTCGCCGGTCTTGGCGCTGAGCACGATCCGCTCCACGTCGGGGTGCACCTGGTCGATGTTGTAGAGCAGGTGGCTGAGGTCGACGTCGAGGTGGGGCAGCAGGTCGATCTTGTTGACCAGCACCAGCTCGCAGGCCCGGAACATCAGCGGGTACTTGAGCGGCTTGTCGATGCCCTCGGTGACCGCGCTGACCATCACGCGGGCGTCCTCGCCGATCCGGAACTCCGCCGGGCACACCAGGTTGCCCACGTTCTCGACGATGAGGAGGTCGATGTCGTGCAGCGGCAGGGAGGGGATGGCCGAGCGGACCATGTTGGCGTCCAGGTGACACTCCCCCCCGAAGCCGCCGTCGGTGTTGATCTGGGTCACCGGCACGTGCAGGCTGGCCAGGCGATCGGCGTCCATCGACCCCTGAACATCACCCTCCAGCACCCCCACCCGTACCCCGGGGAGATCAGCGGCGACCCGCTCGAGCAGTGTCGTCTTGCCCGCTCCGGGCGCGCTCATGAAGTTGATGACCGTGACTCCGGCGCGGTCGAAGTCGGCCCGATTGGCGGCCGCGATCGTGTTGTTGGCGTCCAGCGCCTCCTCGACGATCTTCACCTTCGTGCGATGCATTCGGCCTCCTCCACGTGGATTGACTCGACCTCGAACTCGTCGCCTGAGGCGACCGCCACGTCGCTGCCGGCGCAGGCGGGGCAGCGAAACGCGGGGATCTCGATCGCCCACTCGTGCCGGCACCCGCGGCAGCGCAACCGCGCCGGGATGACCTCCTGGATCAGCCGGGCCCCGTCGCACACGCTGTCGCGCGCCACGAACTCGAAGTAGAACTCGAGCGTGTCGGGGATCACCTGGCGCAACCGACCCACCCGCAGGTTGACCACCGTCACCCGGCGCCCGTCGGCGTGCTTGGCCACGGTGTTGACGATCGCGCTCGACAGCGACAGCTCGTGCACGCCGCCCTCACTGCGTCGGCGCGGCGACCGTGCCGGCGCGCAGTTCCTCCACGGTCTCCAGCACCAGCGCCACCGCCCGCGCCACCGCGCCCTCGACGCGCTCGGACAGCCCCCAGCCCATCTCAGACACCTCTTCCGGCTCGCAGGCGATGACCACGACCTTGCCCGGCCACGCCCCGACGGACTTGACGAAGCGCAGCACCGTCTGGGGGTCCATGGCGTGTGGGTTGATGACGTCGCCGTCCTCGATCCCGCCCGGCACCGCTGCCTCGTCGGGCTCCATCACGTACAGGGTCCCCGGCTCGCCGCCCTGGGGGGAGACGTCGAGGATGACGAGGGCGTCGTAGCCGCGCATCACCTCGTAGGCCAGGTCCAGGCCGCCCGTCCCCGCGTCCATGACTGACACCCCGGCGGGCAGCTCGATCTCCTCCAGACGGCGGGCCACCTCGCCCCCGAACCCATCGTCTCGCAGCCAGGCATTGCCCACGCCGGCGATGAGGATGCTGCGCAGCGCGTCCTCGCTCATGGCTCCACCACCTCCAGTTCCGGGGCGAAGAAGTACAGGTAGCGGCCCGTCTCCCGCATCAGCTCCTGGCCCGGGTCGTCGTCGATTGTCAGGCCGAGATGGGCCTTGCCGTCGTAGTCGGTGAAGATCCGCTCGATTGTGGCCGTGCGCCCGTCCAGCATGCGCGCATGGATGTCAGCGTCGGGTCCGGGGCGGATCAGCACCTTGGCGCCCTGGCGAAAGGTGCGGCCCCCCACGTCCAGGCTCGAGTCGCCCGCCCGGGGATCGCTCAGCCCCGGCGGCTCTGACGGCGGCTCCCGCGTCTCGGGATCGCGCAGCGCCACCCGCCCGTGCAGGGCCATGATGTCCTCCGGCGTCGCGCTCGCCGCTCGCGCGATCATCTCTCGCACCGCAGGATCCTGGCGCTCGATCGCCTTTCGCTCGCCCTCGGAGAGCGTGCGCACATGCAGCAGCAACGCCTCCTCGATCTCGGTGGAGTCAAACAGGCCGCCACGGCTCTCGGGGGCGATCCGGGGGTGATCGGGGAGGACGATGGCGGCACCGAGGACCACGTCGTCGCCGGGAGTGGCCAGCACCGGGAAGGTGTTGACCGAGCGGCACGGCTGCTCCAGCGGCGACACGAACCGCCCGCCGGCCACGCGGAGCACCGGGTGAGTCGAGATCAGCGAGCGCCCGAGGGCGCCGGCGCGGTCAAGGCCCGAGGAGACGAGCGTCAGGTTGTCCACCCGCAGCACCGCCTCATACTCGTTCTCGCCCAGCTGAGGCAGGGTCTCCAGCGACATGCCGACGGTGAGCCCGCCCACCGACACGTCCTTGTGCGCGGCCCGCCCCGCCAGCGCGCCCACCATCGCCCCGGGCAGCTCGATCCGATGCGCGTCGGCCTGGTGGCGCTCGCCCGTCGCCGCCAGGAAATGCAGCTCGGCGCTCAGGACGGCGTCCGCGGCGGCGCACACCCGGCAGCGCAGCTCGAGGTGGTCGAAGGTGCTCGGCAGCGCGGCTGCGTACACCGGGGGATAGACGATGCCGAACGGGGTGGGGGTGGCGTTCTTGGTCGCCCCCGGCGTGTAGGGGTACAGGGCGTAGCCCTCCCACAGCAGCGACTCGATGAGCTCGTGCAGGTGGTCAGCCATCGGGTCTCTCCTGCAGCAGCGCGGTGATCGTGTCGTCGAGCGTGGCCAGCCCGCGGGCCAGCTTGGCCTGCTGCAGCGCCTCGAGCGTCTGGGAGCGCAGCCCCACCCACGCGGTGCCGGGGTAGTAGTGCTCGATCGTCTCGTGCCACACCCGCAGCGGCATGCGGAAGCCGATGGAGTTGCTCCAGGGCAGGAGCACGATCTGCAGGCCGCCGTTCTCGCCGGGGTAGTAGACCATGCCGTTGAAGTGCAGGGCCAGCGGCGCCTCGCCGTCGGGGAGCGAGTGCAGGTACTTCGCGGCCGCCAGCTCGAGGTCGTAATGGCAGGCGATCGGCACCGTCACCGTGGTTCGCCCGGTGAAGGCGGGGACGACGACGTCGACGGTGGACCAGACGAGGCTTCGCGTCGTCACCGCCCACCGCTCGGGGGCGCCGAACAGCTCCTCCAACCGCTCATGGGCGGCCTCGTCGTAGGCGCGGCGGGCGGGCTCGATCATCAGCTGGACGCTGAGCGCCAGCATGTACACCGGCCGGCCGCGCGCCTCGGTGACCTCGAGATCGAGCGCCAGCATCGGCGCCGCGGCGTACTTCACGGGCCGGGCGCCGAGCACGGCGAACGCGACGTCAGGCGGCTCCGCGGCGGCGACGGGCGCGGCCGATCCGGCGCCGAGTGCGGCCGGCGCGGGGGCGGCCGGCGCGGGGGCAGCCGGCGCGGGCGGGCCGACGTCCATCATGCCCCGGCCTCGGCGCGCAGGCGCTCGAAGAACCGGTCCACCGCCGCCGGGACCTCGGGACCGCCAGAGATCCCCTCCCACGCGGCCTTGATGGTGCCGGTGAGCTCGTAGCAGCGGTCGATGGGCGCGATGACATGGATCGGCGGGTCACTCAGGCGGTTGGTGATGAGGCCCTCGATGTCGGGCTCGAGGGACTGGAGCACCGGGTTGAGCTCGCACATCCGGTTCCAGGATTCGAAGTGCAGCTCGCTCTCGGTCGCCCCACCGGGGCTCGGGTACATGGCCACGATGCAGCCGGTGACCGTCGACTCCATGAAGAAGGCCAGCCCGATGGGGATCTGAAAGCTCGCCCACAGGTCATCGGGGACCTCGAGCCCGGTCAGCCACACCGTGCGGTTGCCGGTGGGGCGGTAGTCGCCCTCGCCTGAGCGCATCGCCCAGCACGCCTCGCAGGCACACACGATCCGCCGCTCGGCCAGGTGCAGGAGATGGCGGTGATCCTCGGCGAGGCCCAGGCCGCACAGATCGCACGCCTCGGTATCGGCGAGCACCGGCGGCGCCCCGGGCGCGGGTGGCGGACCGGGCGCCGGCGCCGTGCGCGGCCGCGCCCGCCCGCGCAGCCCGGAGACGAGATCCGCCCGGCGGCGGGAGGCCACCGCGTCGGCCACCGGGCGGCGGCCGGTCATTGCGCGAGGGCGACCCTGATGCGCCCCTCGTCGCGCAACAGCGGCACCGGCTCGAGCTGCATCTGCTCGTCGTCGAGTGAGCGGCCGGCTCGGGGCAGGAAGAATGACCGCTCGCACTCGGGGCACGCCAGTGCGCCGGCGGACAGCCGCCCCTCATGCAGCGGCGCTCCGCAGTTGGCGCAGCGGTCGCGGTAGGCCAGCAGCGTGCCGTCGACGTTGGCCACGACAAGGTCCGAACCGGCCACGCTGACCGCCGTCAGTGTCCCGGCGGCCAGCCCGGCCACCGATTCGAGGTCCACCCAGGAGGGCTGCGGAGCGGACCCTGGCGCCGGCGCGGGACCCGCCATCACCACGGGCAGCTCCATCCCGCTGGGCGCTGCCCACGCACCGGCTCCTCCGCCGCCGCTCACCATGGGGAGCCCGGGGCCGCCTGCCGTCTGGGGGGCGACACCCAGCACCTCCAACCCCTCGAGGTCCGGGGCGGCCTCCTCCAGCGCCTGCTTGATGGCCAGCTCCAGCGTCACCGCCGACGCCGAGCAGTCAGAGCAGCTGCCGCGCAGATGGATGGTGGCCACGCTGTCCTGCACCGACAGCAGCTCGACGTTGCCGCCGTGGGACTCCATGTACGGCCGCACCGACTTAAGCGCGGCCTGTACCCGGTCCTCCAGTGGCACGGGGTGCAGATCATGGATCAGCAGCAGAGTGGCCACGAGCTCATCGACAGACAGCGACGACGCGATCTCCCGCCCGGCCTCACCGGCACCGGCCAGCACGTCCAGGATCCGCTCCAGCCCGGCGCCGTACATCTGCACCACCGCCGAGACGAGCGCGTCGGCCACCTCGCGGGTGGCCTCGTCGCCCGTGGTGTCCAGGCGCTCCTGGAGATCCTGGATGCGCTGGACCAGCTCGTCCGGGCCTGGAATGACGCCCGCACTGGTCATCGCTCTAGGCCATCGCCGTCGGCGTGTGCGTGACCTTGCGCACCTTGCCGCCGCCCGTGTACATGTGCACGCCGCACGGGAGGCACGGGTCAAAGGAGCGCACGGCTCGCATGATGTCGACCCCCTTGAACTTGTCGGGACCGTTCTCCTCGAAGATCGGCGTGTTCTGGACGGCGTCCTCGTAGGGGCCCGGCGTGCCGTAGACATCACGCGGGCTGGCGTTCCATGGCGTCGGTGGATAGGGCTGGTAGTTGGCGATCTTCCCTTCGCGGATGACCATGTGGTGCGACAGCACCCCACGGGCGGCCTCGTGGAAGCCGCAGCTCACGGCGCTCTCGGGGACCTTGAAGCTGTTCCAGCTCTTGGTCCGGCCCGCCTGGACCTCCTTGATCGCCCGCTCCAGGCAGTGCAGCGCGATGAGCGCGCTGTAGGCCTGGTGGTAGGTCCGGGCGCGGTCGCGCTCGATCGCATTGGACTTCTCGGGGACCTTCCACTCGAGCTCCATCTCGGGCATGTTGGGGGAGCGGGGCAGCACCATCTGGATGGAATCGCCGGTGGCCTTGGCGTAGCCGAAGTCGACGAGCCCCGCCTTGGCCGTGCACCACTGGCGCGCGAACGGGCCGCCGCCGGTGTCGCAGCACACGTGGGTGTCGGTGCGCTTGTCATAGATGCGCGGCGACACCACCCAGGTGTACTTGTCGGTGAAGTCGCGCTTCTGGGGCCGGGGCAGGGTCACCTTGTTCCACGGGTGGTTCTTGTCCACCGGATTGCCCAGCGGGTCGTGGGTGACGAACGTGGGCTCGTCCTCCCAGCCGTCGAAGTACGAGGACCCCAGGAGGATGCGGATCATGAGGTTGATCTCCACCAGGTCCGTCGAGATCAGCTCGCCGCCGATGGCCACCCCCGGGGTGATGTAGCGCTTTCGGCCCCACTCGGTCATGTTGCGGTAGTCGTAGTCGACGTAGTCCGGATCGTCGAACGAGCCCCAGTTGACGAGGTTCGTCTCCCGGAAGCCGACCATGTCGTAGCCGGGCAGCTCCTGCAGGAAGAAGTCGTAGAGGTCGTCGTGCAGCGGCACGCTGCGCTTGACGTAGTCGAAGTAGCGCATCAGCCGCACGTAGTAGTCGGTGCACGTCTGATGGGTGATGTCGGCGCTGCACCCGCCGGGCATGATCGTCGAGGGGTGGGTGTGCCGGCCCCCGAACAGGCAGTACATCTCCCGCGTGTACCGGGCCACGTGCAGCGTCTCGAGATAGAACTCGCCGGTGAACGGGTTGAGCGCCCGCATGATGTCGGCGATGGTCTTGTAGCCGTGGATGTCCGAGCTCGGCGCGGCCGTGTTCTCGGCCGTGGCCAGCAGGCTCGGGTTGGTCTCCTTGACCATCTGCTCGCAGAAGTCCACGTTGGCCATGCAGTCGTTGAAGATCGCGTGGTCAAAGATGTAGTCCGCGGTCTCAGCCAGGTTGAAGGCCAGGTCGCCGAGCTTGGGCGGCTTGACGCCGTAGGCCATGTTCTGGTTCAGGCACGAGCAGGTGCAATGGTTGTCACCGCAGATGCCGCAGATGCGGCTGGTGATGAAGTGCGCGTCGCGCGGGTCGATCCCCTTCATGAAGATGTCGAACCCGCGGAAGATCATCGACGTGCTGTAGCACTTGAGGACCTGCTGGTTGGTGAAGTCGATCTCGGTGTGGATGCCCAGGCTGCCCACGATGCGCGTGATCGGGTCCCAGGACATCTCCTTGACGACGACCTTCTGTGAGGAGCCTGTATCAACTGCCATCTCGTCTCCAGTCTCGTGTGGCGAACGGTGTCACTGCGGTGACTGTCACCACCGCTTCTCATAGCCGGTGGTGAGCGTGCTCCCGCGCCGCCGCCACTCGGGCTCGACGTCGAAGTTGCTCTTGATGTGGCGCTTGCGGAAGAAGCGGACCACCGGCCCGTAGGAGAACTTCATGATGTCCGCCGCCACGCCGCCCCACCTGTCCTCGTCCATGAACGGCATGTACTTGTCAGGGAACCCGGGCATGGTGCAGGCCATGCAGATCCCCCCGACATTGGGGCAGCCGCCGATGCCGTTGACCCAGCCGCGCACGGGGACGTTGCACTTGACCACCGGTCCCTTGCAGCCGAGCTTGACCAGGCAGCGGTGATCGGAGCCGTACTCGGTGGCGAAGTCGCCCTGCTCGGCGAACCCTGCGCGATTGCAGCCCTCGCGCACGGTGCGCCCGAACAGCCACTTGGGCCGCAGGGCCTCGTCGAGTTCCGGGGCGGGAGCGAGGCCGGCGAGATGCAGCGCCAGGTACAGCAGCGTCTCGGTCATGTTGTCGGGCTGGGCGGGGCAGCCTGGGATGCACACCACCGGCAGGCCCGCCTTCGAGCGCCAGTTCCAGCCCAGGTAGTCGGGCACGCCCATCGCGCCGGTGGGGTTGTTCTTCATGGCGGGGATGCCGCCGTAGGTGGCGCACGTGCCGACGGCCACCACCGCGGCGGCCTTGGGCGCCAGGCGGTCCATCCACTCGTTCATCGTGATCGGCTGGCCGGTGGACGGGTTGACGGCGAACCCGGTCCAGTGACCCTCGCCGTTGATCTCCTCGTTGCCCAGCGAGCCCTCGATGACCAGCACGAACGGGTCCAGCTCCCCGTTCTCGGCGTCAAACCAGGCCTGCGCGTACTCCTGGCCGACGGCGTAGTCCACGACCTGGTTGTGCACCACGACCTTGGGCATGCCCGGGATCGCCTGCAGGATGATGTCCTCCAGGCTCGGGTTGGTGGCCGAGGTCATGGCCACCGAGTCCCCCTCGCAGCTCAGACCGGTGGTCATCCACAGCACATGTGCGGTGACCGCCTCGGTCTCCTTCTGCTTCGCATACGGACTCGCCTGTGTCGCCATACCGTCTCCTCTCGCTCAACAGATCCGTGGCAGCGGGTCGCCGACCAGCTGGTCCATCACCCGCCGACCGCCAAAGCTCGTCTCCACCAGCACCATCCCCGGCGGCTCGGTGCGCACCTCGCCGATCTCCGCCGCCGCCTCACATCCCGGCACGGCGCGCATCGCCGCCAGCGCCACCTCGGCCAGCTCGGGCGCCACGAACGCGACCAGCTTGCCCTCGTTGGCGACGTACATGGGGTCGATGCCCAGGATCTCGGCCGCGCCCGCCACCGCAGGTGAGACCGGGACCGCGCCCTCGCGCACGATCATCGCCACCGAGGAGGCGCGCGCCAGTTCGTTGAGCACCGAGGCCACCCCGCCGCGAGTGGCGTCGCGCAGGCAGCGCAGCCCGGGCCCGGCCGCTTCCAGCAGGGCGTCGACCACCGGCCACAGCGAACGGGTGTCGGACTCGATCTCGGCGTCGAGCTCGAACTGGTTGCGCGCCAGCATGATCGCGGTGCCGTGCTCACCGATGCTCCCCGAGAGCAGGATGTGGTCACCGGGCCGCAGCGCGGCCGGCGACAGTTGCGCCCGTGGGTCGTGGCGGCCGACCCCGCTGGTGCAGATGTACATCCCGTCGGCGTGCCCGCGCTCCACCACCTTGGTGTCGCCGGTGACGATGGCCACGCCGGCGGCGTCGGCAGCGCGCGCGATGGCCTGCACTTCCTCGCGCAGGACGTCGGCGGCCAGCCCCTCCTCGAGGATCAGCGACAGGCTCAGCGCCACCGGCCGGGCTCCGGACACGGCGAGGTCGTTGACGGTGCCGTTGACGGCCAACTCCCCGATGGAGCCCCCGGGGAAGCGCAGCGGCTTGACGACGTAGGAGTCCGTGGTCAGCGCCAGTTGGGCGCCGTCGACGCGTACCGTCGCGGCGTCGGCCAACTCGTTGAGCGTGTCTGAGGCAAACGCCGGCGTGAGCAGGCCCTCGATGAGGCTCTGGGTGGCCTTGCCGCCGGCTCCGTGACTCATCGTGATGCGGGCGTCGCGGAATTTGGCGCGCTTGCCGCGGGCCGTCTCGATGATGTGGAGGATCGTCTGCTCTCGATCCGAGATCGCCTGACCGACAGCCGCGCCGTCTCCCATCAGACCACCTCCCGCTCCCGTGCGAAACGCCCGAAGTTGTAATAGGCCGCGCACGCCCCCTCAGACGACACCATGCACGTGCCGATGGGCCGCTCCGGCGTGCACGCCGTGCCGAACACCTTGCACTCCCATGGCTTGATCACGCCCTTGAGCACCTCGCCGCACTGGCAGGCCTTGGGGTCGGCCACGCGGATCCCGGGCACGCTGAAGCGCACCTCGGCATCGAGCGCGGCGTAGGCCTCGGTGAGCCGCAGGCCGCTGTGGGAGATGAAGCCCAGGCCGCGCCACTCGAAGTGCGGGCGCAGCTCGAACACCTCGGCCATCACCTCCAGCGCACGCAGGTTGCCCTCGTAGGGGACGACGCGCTTGTACTGGTTCTCCACCTGGCAGCGCCCGCCCTGCAGCTGGCGCAGGATCATCTCGATGGCCTGCAGGATGTCCAGCGGCTCGAACCCGGCGATGACCACCGGCTTCTCGTAGTCGGCGGGGATGAACTCAAACGGCCGCGCGCCCACCACGGTGGAGACGTGGCCGGGTCCGATGAAGCCGTCCAGGCGCAGGTCGGGTGACTCCAGCAGCGCCCGCAGCGGCGGCACGATCGTCACGTGGCTGCACATGACGCTGAAGTTGGGCACGCCCTCGGCCCGCGCGCGCTTGAGGGTCAGCGCCGTGGAGGGCGCGGTGGTCTCAAAGCCGATGGCGAAGAACACCACCTCGCGGCCCGGGTTCTCCTTGGCGATGCGCAGCGCGTCCAGCGGCGAGTAGACCATCCGGATGTCGGCGCCCGCCGCCTTGGCGTCGAGCAGGCTCCCGTCCGACCCGGGCACGCGCATCATGTCGCCAAAGCAGGTGAAGATGACGCCGTCGGCCTGGGCCACGGCGATCCCGTCGTCGACGCGCCCCATCGGGATCACGCACACCGGGCAGCCGGGGCCGTGGACGAGCTCGACGTTGGCGGGGAGCAGGTCGTCGACGCCGTACTTGTAGATCGAATGGGTGTGCCCGCCGCACACCTCCATCAGCTTGTAGTGGCGCCCGGGCTCCACCAGCGAGAGGATCTGGCCGGCGACGGCGCGGCCCAGCTCGGCGTCGCGGAACTCGTCGACATACCTCACAGAACGCCTCCCTGGTGGGCTATCGCGGTGCCGGCGTGGACCAGGAGGCGTTCGGCGGGACGCACCGGCAACACCAAGGCAATCTCGACGGTCTCGTGCCGCCCATCGTCCGCGGTGCACAGGGCGAGCTCCCGGGCGTCGTCGACCCGCAGCACGGTCATCTCGACGGCGATGTCGCCGCAGGTGATGCAGTGCTCGGCGACGACTTCGTCGTCGCTTCGAGTTCGACTGGCGTCGAACTCGGGGTTGCTGACCCGGCATGAGTCCGCGTCGGTCACTCGATCACGCTGGCCTTCAGCTCCTCGAGCTCCTGCTCGTAGTCGGCGCCCATGCGCACGAGCAGGTCGCGGGTGGCGCGAGCCTCCTCCTCGTCGACCTTGGAGATGGCGAACCCGACGTGGATGAGCACCCAGTCGCCGGGGACCACACCACCGCCGTCATCGTCGAGCAGGCCGACGTTGACGTTGCGCCGCACGCCCGCCACGTCCACCTTGGCCAGCCGGTTGGTCTCATCGACGATCTCGACGACTTGACCAGGTATTGCCAAGCACACAAATCCGTTCTACCACTGGCCTCTGGACGGGCACGAACGGTGGTAACGAGAGTTACCTCCGGCCCCGGTAACCCCGGTCACCCCCTTCACATGAGCCACCTCCGGGGCATAGAGTGCCTCTCCAGGTGCCGACGGTCGGATCGACCGAGGAGACGGCGTAGCGTGAGTCTGAGAGACGGTCAGAGCGTCCAGCGTGGGCCGTTGAGATGGCCCGCCAGGCCTGATCTCGTCCCGCGTCGTCCTGAGCCCAGCGCGCTCTACACCTACCTGCTCGACGCCGACGACGAGCTGGCCGAGGAGTTCGACATCCGCCGCCGGGTGGCCGTGCGGCAACTGGCCACCGCACGAGTGCTCCAGGTGGGCGTCGGCGATTGTGACCTGTCCTCGTGGTTTGAGATCGCCCGCCAGGGGCCGGGGCTGCTCATCCTCGACGGGCTCATGACCTTCGAGACCCGCACCGGTGACCGGGTGGCCACCGAACTGCTCGGCGCGGGCGACCTGCTCCAGTCCCCGACGCTTCCCACCGACGACCTGCTCGAGCGCAGCTGTCACTGGCGGGCCCTGCGCCCCACGCGGTTCGCGCTGCTCGACGAGGACTTCGTGGATCGCGTGCGCCCGTTCCCCCAGGTGGTGCGCGCCCTGCTGAGCCGGGCGTGCCGGCGCACCGCCGAGCTCGACGTGCTGCGGGCGATCACCTCTCAGCCGCGACTGGAGGTGCGGCTCGTCCTGCTGCTGTGGCATCTCGCGGCGCGCTGGGGGAGGGTGGAGCCCTCCGCGGTGCGGCTGTGCCTGCCGCTCACCCACCGCCTGCTCGGCCACCTCGTCGCCGCCGAGCGCCCCTCGGTGTCCCACGCGCTCAAGCGCCTGGCCCACGCTGGGCTGGTCAGTGGCTCGGCCGACGACCTGCGCCTGCACGGGACCCTCGAATTCCAGCTGGAGTCGCTGCTCGAGCGCCACGGCGCGCTGGCCCAGTCAGCGACACCGAGCGGCCAGCGTGCCGGCTGAGAACGCCGCCCACCCCATCCATGTGCTGTGGCTGACCGGCGGCCTGGGCTGCGACGGCGAGTCCATCGCGCTGACCTCCGCGCGCAATCCCACCTTCGAGGACCTCGAGCGCGGGGCCTTTCCCGGGATGCCGCCGCTGATCATCCACAACCCCGTGTTCGCCTACGAGACGGGAGCGGAGTTCATGGCGCCGTGGTTTGCCGCCGCCGCCGGTCGGCTGGGGGCGTTCATCCTCGTCGTCGAGGGGGCGGTGCCCAACGAGGAGCTCAGCGGCGACGGGTACTGGGCGGCGTTCGGCGTCGACCCTGCCGGCGGTCAGCCGATCACCACCTCGCGGTGGATCGACCGCCTCGCGCCGCACGCCGGCGCGGTGGTGGCGATGGGGACCTGTGCCGCCTACGGGGGCATCCCGGCGATGCGCAACAACCCCACCGGGGCGATGGGCGTGCGCGACCATCTGGGCGCCGGGTGGACCTCGGGCCGCGATGTTCCCGTCATCAACGTCCCCGGCTGCCCCGTGCAGCCCGACAACATCACCGAGACGCTGGTCCACCTGGCGCTGCACCTGGCCGGCGCCGGGCCGATGCTCGAGCTCGATGACCAGGGGCGCCCGGAGTGGCTGTTCGGGCGCACGGTCCAGCAGGGCTGCGGCCGCGCGGGCTTCGCCGAGCAGGGCGAGTTCGCCCGCACGCCGGCCGACAGCCGCGGGTGCCTGGTCAAGCTCGGCTGCAAGGGGCCCGTGGCCATGTGCAATGTGCCGATCCGCGGATGGACCGGAGGCGTGGGCGGCTGCCCCAACGTGGGCGGCATCTGCATCGGCTGCACGATGCCCGGCTTCCCCGACAAGTTCATGCCCTTCATGTCGCCCAACCCGCTCGGCCTGCTCTCCGCCCATGCCGCGCAGTTCACCTACGGGCCGGTCCTGCGCCGGCTGCGCCACCGTGCCGTCGCACGCGCCGAGGGCGTCCGGAGGCGGTAATCCAGAGCACCGGGAATTGCGCGCCGCGGGCGGCCGGACTACGGTGCGGCCGATGCGCCGGCCGGGCCCGCGAACGTTCTGGTCGTCCCTGACTCGGGGCCAGCAGCGGACGCTGGTGATGATGGCGGGAGCTGTCGCGGCGCTGCATGTGATCGGCTTCGGTCTGCTCATCGCGCTCGTGGCCCCCGCGCACCTCGGCACCGGCGGCGCACTGACCGTGGGCGTCGGCGTCACCGCCTACACCCTCGGTCTGCGCCACGCCTTCGACGCGGATCACATCACCGCGATCGACAACACCACCCGCAAGCTGATGGCCGAGGGCCGGCGGCCGCTCAGCGTCGGCTTCTGGTTCTCGCTGGGCCATTCGACGATCGTGTTCGCGCTGGCCGTCCTCATCTCCACGGGGATGCGGGCGCTCGACGGCCCGGTGGCCAACGGCCGGTCGCACCTCCATCAGGTCACGACCGTGGTCGGCACGCTGGTCTCCGGCTCCTTCCTCTACCTCATCGCCGCCATCAACGTGATGATCCTGCTGGGCATCATCCGCGTCCTGCGCCAGATGCGGCGAGGCCGCTACGACGAGGCCGAGCTCGAGGTGCAATTGGCCAAGCGCGGGCTGCTCAACCGGGTCCTCGGACGGTTGACGCGGACCGTCACCCGGCCGGGCCAGATGTATCCGATCGGGATGCTCTTCGGCCTTGGCTTCGATACCGCCACCGAGGTCGCCCTCCTCGTCCTCGCCGGCGGGGCCGCGAGCGCGGGGCTGCCGTGGTACGCGGTGCTATGCCTGCCCGTCCTGTTCGCCGCGGGAATGTCGCTGATGGACTCCATCGACGGCTCGTTCATGAACTTCGCCTACGGCTGGGCGCTGTCCCAGCCCGTGCGCAAGGTCTTCTACAACCTCACGATCACCGGCCTGTCGGTCGGGGTGGCCGCTGTCATCGGGACCATCGAGCTCGGCGGCCTGCTCGCCTCCCGGCTGGACCTGTCGGGCGGGCTGTGGACGTGGCTGGAGGGGATCGACCTCAACACCCTGGGCTTCGTGATCGTCGGGTTGTTCGTGGCGACGTGGGCACTGGCCCTGACGGTCTGGCGCTGGGGCCGCATCGAGGAGCGCTGGGGCGCTGCGCTGCGCGAGCAGCGCCCCTGACTCAACCCAGGGCCTGCTGGGCCACGGCCTCCTGGGCGGGCTCGACCAGCGTCCCCTGCAGCCGCCGGATGGCGTCGAGGTGGTCGCCGGTCCAGATGACCCGGACCGCCGTGGCGCTGGCGTTGCCGTCCCGGTCGCGGAGGTCGTGGCCGACGGCGTCGACCAGACGCCCGTCGGCGACCGCGTCACCGGACAGTGGCTCGGGCACCGCGCCCTGCCCGACGAGGCTCTCGGCGAAGCGGGCATACCACCCGCGGACCGAGTCTGAGCTGGAGAGCAGCTCGCGCCGGGCGGCGGCGCGGTCACCGCCGTCGGGCACGTCGCCGTCCCACAGCTGCAGCACCGCATCACCGGCGAGCCGCACCGCCACGACCCCGGTGACGAGCGCGGTCACCTCGGCCAGCGGCACCGGCTTGGCGCCGCGCTCGGCCAGGTAGCCGCGGTACGTGTCGTCCAGGCGCCGCGCGGCCGACGCCGCCTCGGCGGCCTGCTGGACCGGCGCGCCCGGTGCCCCGACTCCGGGGTCACAGCGCGCCACGCCGTAGGCCACCGCGGCGGCGAGATAGCGGACGCTGTCGGCGTAGGCGGCCGACAGCGCCCGGCCCAGGGCGACCCCGGCGCCCCGAGGCCACAGCATCAGCCCGACGAGGAGGCTCACCGCACCGCCCAGCGCAATGTCCTCGACGCGCACCAGCCCGATCTGCCAGCCGGCGGGGGCCAGCAGGTTGTAGAGGATGACCAGCGTCAGCGTGAACGCGGCCTGCCCGGCGGCGAACGAGACGGTGGCGGGGGCCAGGCCCGCCAGCAGCACGACGAAGGGCAGCAGCACCCACAGCACCGTGGTGTTGGTGCCGACCAGCGAGACAATGGCGCCGCCGATGATGAACCCGATCGTCGTGCCCACCACGGCGCGGACGATGTTCTGGCCGGTGTTCAGCGCGCTGGAACGCAGCACGGCGAGCGTGGCGAAGGCCACCCAGAAGGCGTGCTGCACCGTGAGCAGATCGGCGACGAGGATGGCGAGGCCGAGACCGACGGCGCCACGGATGCTGTTGTGAAGCCAGACCGAGTCGCGGGCGGTGTGCGATTCGGCGCGCTCCTGCGCGGCCGTGAGAAATCCGACGAAGCCGGCGGGCTGGCGCCCCAGGACCTTGTCCAGCCAGCTGCGGCGCTCGGCGCGCGCGGCGTAGTCGACGTTGGCCGCGATCTGCAGCACGACGAAGCTCAGCTCCTGGGAGCGGAAGCTGGGATCCAGGGCGGTGACCACCCGCATGGCGTGCTCCTGCGCGTCGCCGGGCGCCGTGGATTCCGGGAGCCGCTCGGTGCTCACGCGCTCGAGCGCCTCCAGGGCAGAGCGCAGCCGGGCGGTGGCGTCCTCGAGCGGCCCGGTGTCCCCCGGCGCCTCGAGCAGGTCGGCCACGCGGGTGAGCACGTCGGCCGCGGCGCGTTTGACCTGGCACACCTCATTGACCGGCCGCGTCGTGTGCGGGAAGGTGAGCGCCGAGCGCAGCACGATCGTGTTGAGCCAGCGCAGCTCGTCCACGAGCCGCACGACGGCGCGGGCCGACGTGCTCAGGCCGGTGGGGCGGTAGGGCGTCGCGAAGAAGCCGGTCTGGACCGCCTGGACGGCGGCATCGGACGCGGCCAGCGCCTCCCGGTAGGCGGCCTCCTCGACTCCGTCCCCACCCACCCGGGCCAGCACGAACTCGATCTCGGTGCGCAATCGCTCGGCCAGCGCCCGGCAGGCCGCGGTGGCCGAACTGCGCACGGGATCGCGGGCGGGCGACGGCCACAGCAGCGAGATCGCCACCAGCGAGAACGCCGACGCCAGCCCCCAGCCACCGATCCGCTCGGGAATCGACGACGCCGGCCCGGGGAGCGACACGGGGAGGATCAGCGAGAGCAGCAGTGTGGTCGTGGCGCCGGCCAGGACCGAGCTCACCACCCCCGCGAACAGCACCGTGAAGGCCAGCACCGCGGTGACCACCGCGGCCAGCCACGTCGTCCGCGAGGCCAGGGTGCCGAGGCAGATGAGTCCGGCGCACGCCACCGCGAGGGCGGTCTGGCACTGCAGCCGGTTGCGGATCGACCCGCCGAAGTCGACGAGCAGCAGCATCGCGAAGGACCCGAACGCAGCGAAGGTGGCCAGGACCGGCCTGCCGAGCACGGGTCCGCACAGCGCGAACGCCGCGGGCATGAGCAGCGCCGCCCGTGTGGCTCGGCGCAGCGCGGCGAACCCGGGGTCGTGGGCGCGCAGCCACTCCCAGCCGGGTAGCTCCCGCGGGATGGCGACGGACGAGGGCAGGGCGGTCAGAACGGGTCCCCAGGGTGGACGGACGGGCCTTTCAGGATTATCGCGGGTTTCGCCCCTGGGGCCCCAGCCGCAGCGCCATCGCCCGGGGCGGCCCGGCGCCGTGGTTGTTCGAGGCCGTCGCGGTGAGCACGTAGGCGCCGGGGGTCACGCGCGCGCCCTGGGACGGCAGTGACCAGCGTGCCGTGTCACCGGTCCGGAGGCGGCCGGTCCGGACCGTCCCCGAGGCGATCAGGGCGCCGGCCGTCGCGCCCCGCCGCGGGCACGCGCCGGGGCGGGTGCCGGGCGCGCGGGCCAGCGTCCAGCGCACGGTGGCGGGCTGGCTCACCGTGGCTGACACGGGTGCACCCGGTCGCGCGACACAGCCGTGGCGCGCCACGGCCAGGGTCCTCACCGCCGCCAGTGCGAAGGCGACAGGCCGCAGCTGCGCCGTCAGCGGGAGGCCGGTGCCGGCGAGGCGCAGCTGCGCCCGCGCCCTGCCCGGGCGGATGGGCGTGACCATGACGGTGACGCGGCAGCTCCCGGACGGGCGCAGGGTGGCGCACCCGTCGGCGCTTATGCGAAAGCGCCGTGCGTCGGCCCCGCTGAGCGCCGGTCGTCCGATCGACACCGCGGCGAGGAACGGGTTGACCAGCGTGAGCCGCCATCGCTGCGGGTAGCCGACGCCGTTGCCCGCGCCGGCGGGGACGAACTGGGGATGGCGGACGTCGCGTGAGAGCAGGCCCGAGACCGACGGCGCCGTGGCCACCAGCGGCACGTCGAGGGTCCCGTCGTTTGATGTCAGCTCGAGCGTCCCGGCGGGGTTGCCGCTGACCGCGGGCGCGAACCGTGCCGACACCGCGCAGGTCTCGCGGGGCTCGAGCACCATGCCGGCGCAGGGGTTGCTCGCCACCGAGAGCCCGGTGGCGAAGGGTCCGGAGACCGAGGCGGAGCCCAGCACGATGGGCACGCTGCCGGGGTTGGTCACCGTGACTGACCGCGTGGTGCTCTCACCGGGCGGCGCCGGCGGCAGGACCGCGGTCGCGGGGTCGGCCGTCGCGCCCGCGCCCGGGCAGTCGCGTCCCAACTGCGCAAAGCAGTCGGCGATCGTCTGCACCGTCGCGAAGGCCGGCCGGGTCACGATCTGAGGGTCGTCCGGCGGGGGATCGGCGACATCGCCGCCCAGCACCCCCTCGGAGGCGAACGGTCCAGCGAGGTTGTCGCGCTCGGTGACGAACACCTCGGCCGCGCCCGCGTCGATGAGCGTGGGGACCGACGCCTCCAGGTAGGACGCCTGCGCCGCCGTCCCGCCGGTGTAGCCGGGGTCGTACTGGTACTGAGGATCTGCGGGATAGCCGTGCTCGGTGATCCACAGCGGGCCGGTGAAGCCCTGGGTGGCGAGGAACTGCCGGAAGCTCGTCACATCGGGGGCGAGCTGCCACAGGTCCCCGCGCTCGTGGAGGTTGGCGGTGTCAAAGGCGTGGACGGCGTCGGCGCCGGGGGTGGCGAGCACCTGCGCCAGCCAGCTCGTCCCCGCGACGCCTGAGATCCCGCCGAGCAGGACGTTGTCGGTGGGGTCCACGGAGGTGATCGCGTCGTGCGCGGCGCGCAGCATGAACGCGTACTGCTGGGGGGTACCGTCGAAGAATTCCCCGGTGTCGGGCTCGTTCCACACCTCCCAATCGCGGATGACCGGATCGGCCCGGCTCACGATCTGGCCGATGACCGACTCGTAGCCGGCGAGGTCATCGGTGGCGCAGCGGCTCGGGTCGTTCGTCGGGGTGGGGCAGTTCGCCATCCAGGTGGGGATGGTGAGCAGGTCGGCCGCCACGCGGAGGTGGTAGGTCTGCGCCAGCGCGACGACCTCGTCCAGGCCCGAGAAATCCGGCGGCTGCGACGGCGAGGTGAAGATGAGCGCCGGGGCGACGTCGAGCCGGATCGCCGCGGCGTGCATCGCGGCGGCTTGAGCGAACATCGCCTCCATGAACGAGGGCGGGTCGTCGAGTTGGAGCATCGAGTGCGCCCCGATGGGATCCACCGCGGCCCGGGCCGGCCGGGCCACCGCGCCGCTGACGATCGCCATGACGGCCAGCCCGAGCGCGGCCGTCCGCACCGACCGGCTAGCGCAGGCGCGCGTCGGTATGCGGGTCCGGTGTGCCCCCGAAGTACTGGTCAAGAACCGCGTGGTACACGGAATCATCCTCCGATGCGCGAGCGAACAGCGTCATCGACGAGCGCAGCTTGACGGCGTCGATCCCGCCGAGGATCGTCTCGGCGTCGCGGCCGGGCAACTCGGTGAGGATCCGGGCGCACTCGGCGATCCGCGGTCCGAGGACGGGGTGGGCGAGGTAGGCGCGCGCCTCGTCCAGCGACGCGACGGCATAGCGCTGCGACATCGCGCTCTGACCCAGCCCCGCGATCTGGGGGAACACGAACCACATCCAGTGCCCGGTCTTGCGTCCCGCGCGCAGCTGCGCCACGGCCGAGGGGTAGGCACCGCGCTGCGCGGACACGAAGCGCTCGAGGTCGTGCGGGTCGCCGGCGTCAGCCACCGCCGCCACCGCCGCCCCCGCCGCCACCCCCCGAGGTGGTGTGGGTCACGCTGGTCGCGCTGCTCACCGGCGTGGTGAAGGTCTGCGTCGCCGTCGCTGTCGCCGTGGCCGTCGCCGTGGCTGTGCTGCTCGAGCCGGCGCCCGACGTGCTGGTGGTCGACGTCGTGGTGTGCTTCGCGCCGGCCCTGGCCTTCAGCGGCGGGACGGGGACAGCCGCTCCCGGCCGCGTCACCGTTGCCTGGGTCGCCGAACTGGCGTCCCGGGAGGCCAACGATCCGGCCTGCGCGGGAGTCGACGACGACTTCACCGCGCTTCCGATCGCGAATCCCGCCACGACCGCGATCACGACCAGCGCGCCCAGCAGCCACCTTCGCCGCTCCATGTCCCACCGTCCCTTCGCCCGGTTCCAATGCTGATCGTAGTGGCCGTGTCCACCGGCGAGCCGGTACCGTGCCAGCCGGCCCGGTAGCTCAGTCGGTCAGAGCAGCGGACTCATAATCCGTCGGTCGTGGGTTCGAGCCCCACCCGGGCCATGCTCCGCCCCGGCGGGTATGCTTTGACCCGTGCTGGTGGCAGCGGACATCCTCGGCCTGGGCCACTCGATCTCCTCCTCCGGGGAGGACCTGGCCCTCCTCATCACCTTCATCGGGATCGGCGTCGTGGCCAACCTCCTCATCGCCTACGCGGTGGGGCTGGTCTTGGCCGAGCGCCGCCAGAACCAGGAGCGCGCCGAGCGCTTCCGGCAGTCGCGCGTCCGCTCCTAGCCGCGCCCGTTGTTCGTGGGCGTCCACGGTGGTGCCGGAGGAACATCAACGGCGGCTTTCGAGAGATGGGGTCGACGGGTTGCCGGCCGCCGCGAGATGGTTGTGGTCGATAGTCAAGGAGATAGCTTCAAGATCGACCACGACCCCCGGTCGGAGCGTCCCGCGGGTCGCGGCGACCCCGCAGCCGGACCCTCCCAAGCTGTCGTTGACGTTCGTCGGTGCCCCGGCGCGGCCGCTTTTCACACTCCTCTGAAGGAACGAACGCGGGGGGTGTCGAAACAGACGCCTGCCCATGAAGCAGTCATCCACTCCCACCGCCGGCCCCGAGACCAACCACGGTCACCAGGCGCTCTCGGGGTACATCACGGCCCGCTTTGACGAGTTCAGCCGCTCACAGAAGGACGTCGCCCAGTACATCGTCGATCACCTCGACGAGGCCGCCTTCCAGACCGCCGAGGAACTGGCCCGCCGGGCCAACACCTCGTCGAGCACGGTGGTGCGCTTCTCGCAGGCGCTCGGCTTCGAGGGTTTCCCCGAGCTCCAGCAGGCCGCGCGCGACGAGTATCGCCGCCGGGTCGGGCAGGGCGGGATCGCCACCGAGACGCTGGCGGCCGCCACGCCGCTGTTCTCCCTGGACCACACCGAGTTCGAGGCGGCGCTGGCCGCCGACCACGTCAACGTCGAGGACACCGCCCACAAGCTCAGCCGCTCTGACGTGGAGGCGGCCGTCGACGCGATCGTCTCCGCCGAGAAGGTCCTCATCGCCGGGACTGACCAGATGGCGTTCTTCGCCAGCTACCTGCGTCACCTGCTCATGCTGCTCGACCTCCGGGCGGAGATCGTGGCCAGCCCCTCCCAGGAGGCGCTGGGCCGGCTGAGCCGGATCGACGCCACCACGCTGGTCATCGGCCTCTCGGCCGGGCGGCCGCATCCGCTCATCACCCGGACGATGAAGCTCGCGCGCCACCGCAAGGCGCCGACGCTGGCTATCACCGACGCCACGCTGTCCGAGGTCGCCAGGCTGGCCCGCATCCGCCTGTACTACTCCTCGAACACGCCGGCCTTCGTGCGCTCGCACACGGCGCTGCTGTCGATCATCCAGGCGCTGGCCTACGGGGTCTACGCGCGCGACGCCCAGCAGTACGACGTGCGCATCAAGGCCTTCCGGCTCAAGTAGCCGGCGGGCGGGGACCGATCACCAGCGACTGGATGGCGCGGCCGATGCGGCCGCGCCGATCCCACATCACGCTCTCGGCCACGCCGACGCTCCCCGCCGCGATGCGGGTCTGGGACTCGAGGGCGACCCACTCGTCCACCGGCGGGCGCTCCACGTAGAGGGTGAGGTCCGGGTTGATGAAAACGTGGCGGTCCCAGTCGAGCACGGCGGCGATCCCATTGCCGAAGTCGCTCGCCGCCGCCACGGTCTCCAGCGGGTGAACCGCCCGCCCGGCGACCAGCGGGTGGCGTAACCGAAACCAGGCGATCGCCTCCCCGCGCTCCAGGAACCGCCCCTTGACGAAGCGGATCTCCATGGCGTCAGTGGCAAAGCCGCGGCGCTGGCGGCCCTCCCAGTCGTTGGGGACGCCCTGCTCGGGGCCCGGGAACGACGGCGGACCGCCCAGCGGCCCGGCGGGCGGGTCCACCTCCGACGGGCGCACCAGCAGCGCCCGGGCGCGCGTCACCTCGGTGCCCTCGCCGTCGCGCAGCGCGGCATCGATCAGCGTCACCCGCCGCCCGGGGCGCACCACCTCGATGGCCACCGCCAGTGCCGCCTGGGGGACGGGGCGCACGAACTCGTAGGTGATCCGGGCCAGGCGCAGGCCGTCGGCCACGGCGTGGCCGTTGACGGCGTGGACGATCAGCGCCGCCGGGGCCCCGCCGTGCAGCGCTCCGGGATACCACGGACCCAGCCCGAGTTCGGTGGCCTCATAAACATCGCCAACCTGGACAAACACGGCGTCCACGCTCATCGGTGGAGAACCTAGCGCCCGGCTACACTGGCCCACATGGATCCCAACGGCGACAGCCCTCGCGACGAGGCAACCTTCACCGTCAAGGCCGGTCTGGCCGAGATGCTCAAAGGCGGCGTGATCATGGACGTGGTCACCCCCGAGCAGGCCAAGATCGCCGAGGACGCCGGCGCCGCCGCCGTGATGGCGCTCGAGCGCGTGCCCGCGGACATCCGCCGCGATGGCGGCGTGGCCCGAATGTCGGACCCCGAGATGATCAAGGGCATCCAGGACGCGGTCACGATCCCGGTGATGGCCAAGGCCCGCATCGGGCACTTCGCCGAGGCGCAGGTGCTCGAGGCCCTCGAGGTGGACTACATCGACGAGTCCGAGGTCCTCACCCCGGCCGACGAGGCCAACCACATCGACAAGTGGAACTTCAAGATCCCGTTCGTGTGCGGCGCGACCAACCTCGGCGAGGCCCTGCGCCGGATCGCTGAGGGCGCGGCGATGATCCGCTCCAAGGGCGAGGCCGGCACCGGCGACATCGTCGAGGCCGTCCGCCATCTGCGCAAGATTCGCAGCGAGCTCCGCCGTCTGACGGTCATGGACCTCGAGGAACTGCCGACCGCCGCCAAGGAGCTCGGCGCGCCGCTGCCACTGGTGCGCCAGGTCGCGGCCGAGGGCCGCCTGCCGGTGGTGCTGTTCTGCGCCGGCGGCATCGCCACTCCGGCCGACGCCTCGCTCGTCATGCAGCTCGGCGCCGAGGGCGTGTTCGTCGGGTCGGGCATCTTCAAGTCCGACGACCCCGAGCCGCGCGCCCGGGCGATCGTCGAGGCCACCACGCACTTCCGCGACCCGGCTCGCGTCGCCGCGGCGTCGACCGGGCTCGGCCCGGCCATGGTGAGCCAGGAGACGTCGAAGATGGCGCCCGAGCAGCTGCTGGCCTCCCGCGGCTGGTAGTGGGGGAATCCGCAGAGCGGGGGGAATCCGCAGAGCGGGGGAAATCCGCAGAGCGGATTCCCTTGGGAGTTTTGCCTGGCGGCAAAACGTCCCGGGACACCGTCACGGTCGGAGTGCTCGCCCTGCAGGGTGACTTCGAGGCGCACGCCAAGATCCTGCACCGGCTCGGCGCCGTCGCGCGCGAGGTGCGGACCCCCGCTCACCTCGAGGAGCTCGACGCGCTCATCATCCCCGGCGGCGAGTCCACCGTGATGACCCTCGGGATCGAGCGTGAGGGCCTCGGAGACCCGCTGCGCGAGCTCGCCCGCTCGGGCACTCCAGTGCTCGGCACCTGCGCGGGCATGATCATGCTCGACCGCACCCATCTCGGCGTGCTCGACATCGAGGCGCGCCGTAACGCCTTCGGCCGCCAGCTGCACTCCTTCGAGGCCGACCTCGACGTCACCGGGGTGAGCGGCGGTCCTGTCCACGCGGTGTTCATCCGCGCGCCCTGGGTGGCCGACACGGGGCCCGAGGTGGAGGTGCTGGCCGCCGTCGACGGCCATCCGGTCGCTGTGCGCCAGGGCAACGTGCTCGCCGTCTCGTTTCACCCGGAGCTGACCGGTGAGATGCGCCTGCACGAGCTGCTCCTCGCGGCCGTTTCGGTCTGACCCGCTCCACCCAACGCGCCGTCTACCGGTGCGCCGCGTTGCGCCGATTCCCCATGAGATCGGGGGTTTCAGGGAATTTCGCCACGGGTACCGCGTTTCCCACAACGGCTGAGAGTGGAGGAGCAATGGCTGAACGGGTAGGGAGGGTCGTCGGCGGTGGGCCGCGACGACGTATTGGTCTCGGCACGGCCGGGGTGGCGACGATCGTCGCCCTGGTGCTGCTCATCGCAGGTGTGTTCACGGCGGCGCCGTCAGCCAAGACCGACCACCAGCCACAGCCGCCGAGCCCGACTGGGCTCACGCCACAACAGCAGGGGGCCAGCAACTTCGTCAACGGGCTGCTGCGCAAGATGACGGTGGCCGAGAAGTTCGGCCAGCTCGAGATGTCAGGTCCCCAGGGGCCCAACGGCACCGCCGGACAGAGCCTGATCGATGACGCCAAGAACGGACTGGTCGGCTCGATCCTCGACATGGTCGGCGTCGACAACATCAACCAGCTCCAGCAGGCCGCGCTCCAGTCGCGGCTGCACATCCCGCTCATCTTCTCGCTGGACGTCATTCACGGCTACAAGACGATGTACCCGATCTCCCTCGGCGAGTCGAGCAGCTGGGACCCGGCGCTCGCGCGCGCCGACGCGTCGATGGCGGCCTCGGAGGCCACCGCCGACGGCATCAAGTGGACCTTCAGCCCGATGGTCGACGTCACGCGTGACCCGCGCTGGGGCCGCGTACAGGGCACCAGCGGCGAGGACCCGGTCCTCGGCGCCGCACTGGCGGCCGCCCGCATCCACGGCTATCAGGGGTCGAACTACAGCGACGCCGACAAGATGGCGGCCACCATCAAGCACTTCGCAGCCTACGGCGCCCCGGTCGCCGGCCGTGAATACAACACGGTCGACATGTCGACCCAGCAGCTGTTCAACGACTACCTGCCGACGTACAAGGCCGGCGTCGACGCGGGCGTGGCGACGGTGATGAGCGCGTTCAACTCGCTCAACGGCGTCCCCGCGACCGCCGATCCCGAGACGCTGCAGACGATCCTCCGCAACGACTGGGGCTTCGGCGGCACGGTCGTCAGCGACTACCAGGCGGTGCAGGAGCTCGAGGAGTTCGGCTACGCCGCCAACGACGCCCAGGCGGCTCAGGAGGCGCTGAGTGCAGGTGTCGACATCGAGATGGCGGTCCAGCTGCACAGCCCGAACTCCACGTATGAGAACGCCGGCCCGACATTGCTGGCCCAGCACAAGATCACGATGGCCCAGGTGAACACCGCCGTGCGCCACGTGCTGACGCTCAAGTACCTGGCGGGCATGTTCGCTCATCCGCTCACCGACGCGAGCCGCGTCAAGACCGCCGAGCTCACCCCGGCCAACGTGAGCCAGGCGCGGACCGCCGCCGACGAGTCGATGGTCCTGCTCAACAACAACAAGGCGCTGCCGCTCAGCCCCTCAACACCGTCGATCGCAGTTGTCGGCCCGCTGGCCGACGATGCGCTGGACCAGCTCGGCCCGGACGTTCCGATCGGCTATGACACGACGCCCGCCGACCTGAAGACGACCGACAAGATCGTCACCACGCTGGACGGGATCAAGGCGGCGGTGCCCAACGCACAGGTCACCTACGCCCAGGGATGCGACACGTCCTGCACCGACACGTCCGGGTTCGACGCCGCCGTGACTGCCGCGAAGTCCTCGGCGGTGACGGTCATCGTCGCCGGCGAGCCGTCATCGGACAGCGGCGAGGCGTCATCTCGATCGATGCTCGATCTGCCCGGCGACCAGCTCCAGCTCATCCAGGACATCGCTGCCACCGGCAAGCCGTATGTCGTGGTCCTGATGAACGGCCGGCCGCTCACCATCCCCTGGCTGGCTGACAACGCACCGGCGCTGCTGGAGGCCTGGTACCCGGGGACCGAGGGTGGCGACGCGGTCGCCGACATCCTGTTCGGAAAAGTGAACCCGAGCGGCAAACTGCCGATGTCGTTCCCGCGCAACGTCGGGCAGATCCCGATCTCGTACAACGAGCTGCCCACGGGGCGGCCCGCCGACCCCAACAACAAGTACACGTCGAAGTACCTCGATGTGCCCAACACGCCGCAGTATGCGTTCGGCTACGGCCTGTCGTACTCGACGTTCAACGTCGGCACCCCGCACCTGTCGTCCTCGAGCGTCTCACCCAACGGGCAGCTGAGGGTGACGGTGCCGATCAGCAACGCCGGCGGCCCGGACGGCACCGATGTCGTCCAGCTCTACCTGCATCAGGACTTCACCAGCATCCTGCAGCCGGTACGCAAGCTGGAGGGCTTCCAGCGGGTGTCGCTGGCGGCAGGCAAGAGCACGACGGTCACGTTCACCCTCAATCGCCAGAACTTCGGGTTCTACAACGATGAGGGCCAGTTCGTGATCGAGCCCGGACAGTTCCACCTCTGGGTCGGCGACAGCTCGGTCGGCGGCAACGAGACCACGTTCACGGTGGGCTGATGCGCCCGCGCCTCGCGCTGCTGACCGTCCTCTGCGCCACCGCGCTGGCCACCGGCCTGTGCGGTCAGGCGTTCGCCGCCGGCCCCGGGTCCGGTGCCGGCGCCGGCCTGACGGCTCAGCAGCGCGCGGTGCTGCACGGCATCGCCGCCGACACATGGCGGTTCTACGCCGCCGACGTCGACCCGGTCACGCAGTTGCCTCTGGACAACCTCGGTCCTGGGTCAGTACGCGGGGCCTACACCTCGGCGGCGAACATCGGGGTCTACCTGTGGGCGGTCGTCGCCGCCCGCGACATGCACCTCATCGACACCGCCACCGCGCAGCGACTGGCCACCGCGACGCTTGACGAGGTGGCGACGCTCAAGCGCTACAAGGGCTTCCTTTACCAGTGGTATGACACCGACAACGGAAACGTGCTGCTCAACCCGGGGCAGGGCGATTGCACCGAGACGACTCCGGCGCAGGACAACTGCTGGTTCGTCTCGGCCGTTGACAACGGCTGGTACGCGTCAGGGCTGATCGTGGCGCGCGAGGCCCTGCCGGGGGTGCGTGCCCTGGCCGGCCGCCTGTTGGGCGACATGGACTTCTCCATCTTCTATGACAACCGGCCTCAGACGGCCTGCAACACCAACGCGTCGCTGCCGGGCAACCAACCGACCGGCCAGCAGTACGGCGGCTTCTACGTCGACCAGGGCCCGGCCGGGTATCACAACGGCGCGCTGTACTCGGACCCGCGCATCTCCATGTACATCGGCATGGGGCTGCACCAGATGCCCGGCGACGTGTGGTGGCGTACCTGGCGCACGCTGCCGCCCCAACGTTGCCCCACCGACCCCGACTTCTCCTGGGAGGGCCAGTGGCCGGTGCCGGGCCACTGGCAGACGATCACCGATCCGGTCAGCCACAAGCAGTTCCAGGTGTGGGAGGGCCACTACGTGTACTCCGCCCCGCCCGGCCCTCCGATCACCTTCATCCCCACGTTCTCGGGCGGGATGTTCGAGGGACTGATGGCCAACCTGGTCGTGCCCGAGACCGAGTGGGGAACCCATGGCTTCGGCCTGGCCGATCTGCGCTGGGCCCAGGTCCAGGAGCGCTACGACACCCAGGTGCTGCACGACCCGGTGTGGGGGATGTCGCCGTCCAGTACGCCTGACGACACCGGCAACTACAGCGCCTTCGGCGTCCAGGGGCTGGCCCTCGGCCCGGGTGAAGGTCTCGCTCAGGACGTCTGTGCGCCGGCGCCGGGCGCGCCGTGCACCACCGAGGACGCCGTCACGCCCCACGCTTCCGCGATCGCCCTGCCGGTCACCCCGCAGGCGGCCTACGCGAACCTGCAGCGCCTGCGCGCCGACTATCCGGGGCTCTACAGCGCCGATGGTGGCTTCTTTGACGCGGTGAACCCCAAGACGGGGTCGGTCGGCCACCGCAGGCTGGTGCTGGATCAGTCGATGATCATGGCCGGGCTCGACGATGCCCTCAACGATGGCGCGCTCCAGCGCGACTTCGCCCGCGACCCGGTGTCGTGGGCGGCGCGGACGTACCTATCGGTTGAGCGGATGTCGATTCACTGAGCCATCCCGTCCCGCGTAGTCGCGGAACTCGCGCTCGAACCGGTCCCAGTCCCACCACGGCATGCCGTCGGGCTGGGGCGGAGGCTCCTCGTCGCCCGGCTCGGAGCCGCCGTCGGGCGGATCCTCCTGGTCGCGCCCGCGCGACAGCCATGCCGCCAGCGCGGCCACCCCGATCCCGGCGGCGTAGACCAGGCCGGCGAGCACCGAATGACGGGTGAGGGTGGCCAGGCCGCCGACCGCGTAGAGCGAGAGGGCGCAGGCCACCAGGCGGCGCAGTTCCCCCGGGTCAGCGCAGCGCCGCGGCGCGCGGGCGAAGGCGCTGGTGGCGATCGTGGCCACGAGCACGATTGCGAACGCCAGCTTCCAGGCGGCCGTCGGCGGCATGCCACCCATCATGGAACCGACTCACGAGTAGGTCAAGGCCGGCGGGGCCGGTAACGCTCAGACCTCGAGGCCGTGGCGCATGGTGTTCTCGCTCACCGCACGCTGCTCGACGAACTGGAGCAGGTAGTCGGGCCCGCCGGCCTTCAGCCCCGTTCCCGAGAGCCGGTTGCCACCGAAGGGCTGGCGGGCCACCATCGCCCCGGTGATCCCGCGGTTGATGTAGAGGTTGCCGACGGGGGAGCGGCGGCGTACCTGGCGCACCACCGCCGGATCGCGGGTGAACAGGCCTCCGGTCAGCGCATAGGAGAGCCCGTCCACGATGTCGCAGGCATGCTCGACGTCGCGCACGCGCTGGACGGCCAGCAGCGGACCGAAGATCTCCTCCTCGAGGACCGGCGAGCCGTCGGGCAGGTCAGCGGCGAGCGTCGCCGGGCAGAACCAGCCTCCGCCGTCGGGCGCCTGCGCCTGGGCGACGATCTGGCCGCCGTCCCGGGCGGCTCGGACATAGCGGGCCACGCGTTCCTGGGCCTCGCGCTCGATCACCGGCGGCACGTCAGTGCCCAGCGTCTCGGCCTGGCCGACGATCAGGGTTCGCACCGACCCGGCGACTCGCTCCAGCAGCTGGTCGGCGATCGCCTGGTGGACGAGCACCCGGGAGGCCGCCGAGCACTTCTGGCCGGCGTAGTTGAAGGCCGAACCGACGATCGCCGGCACCGCCTCGTCCAGGTCGGCGTCGGAAGCCACGATCACGCAGTTCTTGCCGCCCAGCTCGGCCACCACCTGCTTGAAGTGGTTCTGCCCGTCGCGCAGCTGGGCCGCGCTGGCGACGATCTCGCGCCCGACCGCGAGCGAGCCCGTGAACGCGATGGCGTGGACCTCGGGGTGGGCGACCAGCGCCGCCCCGGCGTCGCCCTCGCCCGGCAGGAAGCCGATCGCCTCCGGCGGGACGCCTCCGGCGCGCAGGGCCTGCACGAGCTGGTGGGCCAGCGCCGGTGACTGCTCGGCCGGCTTGAGCACCACCGCGTTGCCGGCAGCCAGGGCCGCGGAGGTCATTCCGCAGGGGATCGCCAGCGGGAAGTTCCACGGCGAGATGACGGCGACGATGCCCCGCGGCACGTAGGTGAGCTCGTTGCGCTCGCCCGGCACCTGCAGCAGTGGGCGGCCGCGGTCCAGCTCGACGGCCAGGCGCGCGTAGTACTCCAGAAAGTCGATGGCCTCACACACGTCGGCGTCGGCCTCGGGCCACGGCTTGGCGCACTCACGGACCTCCAGCGCCGCGATCCGCAGGCGGCGTTCGCGCAGCCACGCAGCGGCCGCGATGAGCGCGTCGGCCCGGTCGGCGGCCGAGGTGGTGCCCCAGGTAGCGCGCCCCCGGCGGGCCTGCGCGACGGCGGCATCGACATCCGCGGCCGTGGCCCGCGCGGCGTTGGCGACGATCCGCTCCGGGCTGCCCGGGTCCGTCGAGACCAGTTCGGCGCCGGTGCGTGCGTCGGCGCCGACGAGGACCGGCACGCTCAGCGGCAGTTCGCGATCGATCGCGGCCAGCTCCTCGGCGAGCTGGTTGCGCACCGCGGCGCGGCGCAACTCGAGGATCGGCTCGTTGGCAAAGGGGGCGGGCATGGGGACAGCGAGGTTAGAACGCCCATCGGGCTCGTAGCGTCGTCGCCCCGGTGCCCGGCGTCAGCGTGATCAATCCGCGTGCGCGACGAGCGGGCCAACCTCGAGCGCTGCCTGCGGCGGCGGGCTCGGAGCGATAATAACCGTCTGTGCAGGGGGTTCTGGTAGATAACCATCACCAGACAACACGTATCTCCCAGGACCCCGCCGGGGAACCGCCGAGGCCGCCCCGGCCCGGCGAGGTTACGGCAGGAGCGGGTAGCAGGGGATTCGCAGGTCGCGCCTGATCGTGACCGGCACATGCACGGCCACGCACGCATCGCTGTTTCCGCTCTGGTTGAGCCGCCAGCGGCCGTTGGTGTGGTGCAGCGCCGTCCACGCGGCCTTGCGCAACGGCTGGCACCGCGAGCCCCATCCCTTGGCGGGCTTATAGAAGACGGCGGCCCAGAGCTTGTTCACGTTCGAGATGTAGACCGCCGCGCATTGGCGCGGGGCCGTGGCGCCCAGCGCGGCGTGCACGAGCGGGTCCTTGGCCGCGCCGCTCACCCCGACCCGGGCCAGGGCGGCGGCGGGGGCGACCAGCACCACGACGACGCAGACAGTCAACAGGCAACGTCTCATGGCCAGGCACCGTAGAGCACTGGACAGACGTGCCGCCCCGCCGGACCGCGGCGGCTAGGTGATGTTCCAGAACAGCTGGCTGCCCGCGCGCACGAGCTTGAGCGTCTCAGCGCTCTTGTGCGTGAACGGGTTGGGCCCGTGCGTGTAATGCAGCGTCATCCGCGTGAACACGAGCAGCCGCAGCATCGTGCGGGGCCGGTAGAGCTTGATGTTCACCGCGTGCTGCGAGAACTTGCCCGCGGCGCAGAACGGTTCGCAGTTGTTCAGCCAATCGTCGCCGCTGCCCAAGGCCGCGCCGGCCGTCCACGAGCTCCACTTCAGCTTGCTGGGCTTGGGATGGCGCCCGGCCGTGCCGGGGCCGGCCAGAAAGCCGCTGGCGTCGCCGGTGTAGACGATCTGCTTGGGACGCACCAGCACGTTCTTGCCCCGCTGGACCGTGCCGCCGTCGGCGACGACGCCGGGCAGGGCGGCTGCACTCGCGGTCGAGGCGACCGCCAGGGCGGTCAGCAGGCCCAGCACTGAGGCACCACAGCGCTTCACGGGGGCCAACATACCGGTTTCAGGGAGCAGCGAGCAGTTGCTCGACCGGCACGCCCCGCGCCTGCTCCGAGAGGAAGCTCTCATTGGACGTGTTCTCCAGCAGCCGGCGGACCAGGTAGGCCATCCCGGCGACGAGGTCGCCGACGGGGCAGTAGGTGCGCACCCGGTAGCCGCCGGCGGCCAGCGCGTGCTGGAGCTCGTCGCCGAGGCCGCGCAGCACCTGCAGCTCGAGGTCTCGGTCATCGCCGCCGCCCACGCGGTTAGAGGCGATGGCATGGGCCACCGAGCGCAGGTT
This sequence comes from uncultured Solirubrobacteraceae bacterium, assembly GCA_963737335.1. GTDB lineage: Bacteria > Actinomycetota > Thermoleophilia > Solirubrobacterales > Solirubrobacteraceae > Palsa-465. The sequence continues at coordinate 347,151 of CAVTSK010000023.1, read as the reverse complement.
GTGCGAGGCCACGGCCACCCGCAGCGCGGGGCGGGCCCCCAGCAGCTCGCGGGTCAGCGCCTCGAAGTTGCGATCGCAGTCGCGTTTGTCCTGGAACACCGGGACCTCCCAGCCATGTTGGCTGGCCTGGACCAGCTCGTGGTCCCAGTAGGCGCCCTTGACCAGCCGCACCGTCAGCGGCGGCTCGCGAGGCGTCTCGCGGGCCCAGGCGATGACGCGCCGGGCCTGGTCGGGTGAGTCACGCAGGTAGGCCTGGAGCACCAGGCCGGCCGAGGGCCCCTCGCGGAACTCGTCCTCGTCCAGGAGGTCGAGCACGAGGTCCAGGACCGCCTCGCGTGAGTCCAGGGACTCCATGTCGATGTGGAGATGAGCGCCGTTGGACTGGGCGGCGCGCAGCAGGGGCCGCAGCCGGCGGGCGGCGTCACGCTGGCCGCGCTCGGGGGCGTCGGGGCGCAGCAGGGGGGTGAGCGCGGAGACCTTCACGCAGACGTTGGCCCGCGGTAGCGGCCCGATGCCGTCGGTCTCCAGCGTCGCGCGCGCCGGCCAGCCGCGGGTGGCCGCCGACAGCTGCTCGATGGCCTCCAGACAGCGGGCGGCGTAGCGGTCGGCCTCTGGCTCGGTGACGGTGGCCTCGCCGAGCAGGTCGACGGAGCTGGCCACGCCCCCGTCCCACAGCTTGCGCAGCGTCCCCAGGGCCGCGGTCGGGGTCTCGCCGACGATGAAGCGATGAGCGAGGTGCCTGACTCCGCCGGCCGCTGCGGCGCCCAGCGCGGCCCGCCCGGCTCGCGTGCCGGACATCTTCATCGCCACCGACAGGGGCGGGGGCGTGTCGGGCACCTCCTCCAAGAAGCCGATGAGGTGGCGGGCCAGGTCGTCGAGCGAGCGGCACGCGGGCACCACGTCGACGAAGCGAAACAGCGCGGCGCGCAGTTCCCGGTCGCTGGAGGCCATCTCCATGGCGCGGGCGTCCAGCGCCTTGAGCGGCTGGCGTGAGGGGGCGGGGAACGACGCCGCCAGCGTCTGGCCGATCTCGCGCAGCGCGCTCTCGACGGCCGGATCCCCCTCCTTCACTGGTGTACTCACGTCGTCACCTGACCGGCGGCCACGGGTTCGGGGACCGGCGTGGCCAGCGTCCTGCGCTCGATCTGCTCCCAGCTGACGTCGCGGGCGCGTTCGGCGGCCTCGGCCGCGCCGCCGCCATTGAGGCCGAACAGCCGCTTTCGCCACAGCAGCCAGACCACCACCGCCAGGTTGATGATGAAGCCGATCACCTTGAGCACCGTGCCCTCATGGATGATCTCGTAGACCTCCAGCGGGAGCAGGATGGTGGTGGCGATGAAGGTGAGGTACTCGGCCCACCGCTTGCCGTACCACAGCCCGATCGCCTCGACTCCCTCGAGAACCCCGTAGCCGAGCAGCGCCGCGCCGACCTCGTGCAGGGTGCCCGAGCGCAGCGAGAACAGGCGGTCCAGATCGCGCAGGATCCCGACGTGGCCCGAGGTCTGCACCGGGCCGCCGGCCACTCCGCCCTGCAACGCGGTGAGGATGCGGTAATAGGCGTCGTGCAGCGTGGCCCGGTGAGAGGCGAACAGCAGCACGCCAAGCCCGATCAGCACCAGCACGATGAAGTGCACCACTCGGTCCACGGCGATCAGCCGCAGCACGATCCGGTCGTGCAGGGCCTTGCCTCGCGGCGGGACGGCGATCTCGTCCCGGTCGGGCGGGTGGGGCCGGACCGGGTCCTGAGGCAGGGGCAGCGGGATCCAGGTGTCACAGCGCAGGCAGCGATGCCAGCGGACGTCGCCGTGGTCCAGGACCAGGACGGCATCCTGCGGGCGGGCCGGGCCGGCATCGCGCCCGACGAGCACGTGGCCGGAGACCCCGCAGGTGATCAGCTCCCAGTCGAGGTGACGGCGCCGGCGGGGGTGCTGGGTGCCGGGTGGGTGCACAGCCTCAGCCATCAGCTCAGGATGTTGACGGCTCGCGCCACGACCAGTCCGATCGTCACCAGCGCCGTCAACGACTGGCCGGTCATCAGGGCCTTGGCCATCGGGGTGAGCGGCATGGTGTCGGTGGGGCTGAAGGCCGTCGCATTGGTGAACGACGTATAGAGATAGTCGATGAGCGTGGGGTGCCATCCGCGCGGCGCGAACTCGCGCTCGGTCATCTGGACGAACAGGAAATCGGGATGAGGCTGGCGCTTGTGGCGCCGGGCGGTGGGGCCGCCGCCGTCCAGCTGCCAGTACCAGACCCCGAAGAGGAGCACGTTTGTCACCCACAGCACGACTCCCGAGCCGATCAGTGTATGGCCGTCGGCTTTGCCACCCTTGAGCAGGAAGTGGCAGAGGACGATCAGGGCGTAGCAGTTGGTGGCGGTGACGACGGCGATGAGCGTCAGCGCCAGGCGCCGACGCAGCAGCGAGTCGCGCATGCGCGGGTGCGGAGAGGCCATCGTGAGGGCCACCAGCGCCAGCGCCTCCAGCCCCGGCAGCAGCCAATTGGGGCCGAGGGTCACCTTGTCGGCCAGCAGCAGTTCCAGAGCGATCGCCGCGCCGATGACGACCTGCCCACCCCAGTAGGGGTCATACCGCGTGACCGTGGCCAGGACGTCCGCATCGGCTGCGTGCACGTCCTTGTCCACGGTGCGAACGTCGTCGTCGAGTTGCCGCTTCCTATCGCCGGGCACCAACCGATACTGGCACGCACGCAGGCGCCCAGCGGGAGGATCCGACCGCGCGGTGGCCGAACATGTCGGTGATGCGCACCTCACTTGCCGGCGCGGCCGTCCTGGTCGCCGTCGCGCTTTCGGCGTGCGGCGCAAGCGGCGGGGGCGCCCAGACCACACACGGTTCGCAGCCCGCCGCCGCCACCGCCACCCACACCGGCACCCAGACCACCAGCGCCGCGACCACAAGCGCCACGCAGACCCCGACCGCGTCGACGAGCACGGCCGCAACCACCACCGCCGCCCCGACCGGGACCGCCACCGCCGACAGCGGCGGGGCCTCGGTCACCGGCGGCGTCAGCTCGGACCAGTGCACGGCGGCCGGGCTCGCGCTCTCCTTCCTGGGCGGCCAGGGGGCGACCGGCCACGGTGAGCTGGGCTTCGCGCTCAAGAACACCGGATCGTCGGCCTGTGGCACCGGCGGCTATCCCGGGATCCAGTTCCTGGCCCAGGACGGCTCGGCCCTGCCGACCACCCCCCAGCACACCACCGACGACTTCTTCGGCCATCTCCCGCTGCAGCGGCTCACCCTCCAGCCCGGGCAGACCGCCTCGTTCCGCCTCGGCGTCTCGCACGGAGGCGGCTCCAGCGCGCCCTGCAGCACCGCCGCAGAGCTGCAGGTGATCGCGCCCAACGACACGGCCACGCTCAAGGTGCAGATCCCCAACGGCGCCTCGGAATGCGGGACGACCACGGTCTCGCCGCTGCAGCCGGGCACCGCGGCGTATCCGTGAGCGCGCGCGACTAGCGCGTTACGCGCGGAGCCAGCCACGCCGGGCCCTCGGCGAGCATCCGCGTGATCTCCGCGGCCGGGACCGGCCGGGAGAAGTGAAAGCCCTGGACGAGGTCGCAGCCCAGCCGGGCCAGCTCGGCGACCTGCTGCTCGGTCTCGGCGCCTTCGCCGACCACCCGTAGCTGCAGCGCCCGGGACATGGCGACGATCGCCTCGGTGACGGCGGTGTCGCGCGATTCGGTGCCCAGGCCGTCGACGAAGGAGCGATCGACCTTGAGCGCGTCGAGGGGCAGCCGCGTCAGGTAGGACAGCGACGAGTACCCGGTGCCGAAGTCGTCGAGGACCAGCCGCACCCCGAGCGCCTTGAGCGCCACCAGGGTCTCTGAGAGTTCCTCGTTGTCTGAGACCAGCATGCTCTCGGTTAGCTCCAGGGCCAGGCACGACGCGTCCAGGCCCGAGATGCGCAGTGCGGTGGCCACGGTCTCGGCCAGCGCCCGGTTGGCGACCTGCGCCGCGGACAGGTTGACGCTCATGGTCAGCGGGGCCGCGTCGGGCCGGGCACGGCACCACTCGGCGGCCTGGCGGCAGGCGTGCTCGAGCACCCAGCGGCCGATGGGCTCGATCAGCCCGTTCTCCTCGGCCACCGGGATGAAGTCGACGGGGGAGATACGGCCGCGCTCGGGGTGCTCCCAACGCACCAGCGCCTCCACGGAGACCATGGCGCGATCCCGCAGCGACACCAGCGGCTGATAGTGCAGGACGAGCTCGTCGCGCTCGAGGGCGCGGCGCAGGTCGTTCTCGACCCGCAGCCGCGACAGCGCCCGTCCGCGCAGCGCCTCGTCGAACAGCTCATAGCGCGCCCGGCCGCGCTCCTTGGCGCGATGCATGGCGGCGTCGGCGTCGCGCAGGAGATCCTCGGCGCGCTCACCGCCCTCGGCCAGGGCGATGCCGATGCTGGTGGTGACGAAGTGCTCGTTGCCGTCGAGCACGAACGGGCGCGCGAACACGCCGGCGATCCGCTCGGCCATGTCGATGGCGTCCTGCTCGCCGGCGATGTCCTCGAGCAGGATCCCGAACTCGTCGCCGCTGAAGCGCGCCACCGTGTCTGACGAGCGCACCGCTTGGCGCAGGCGCGGCGCAGCGGCGGCGAGCAGCTCGTCCCCGGCGCGGTGCCCGAGGCTCTCGTTGACCAGCTTGAAGCGGTCGAAGTCGAGGGCCAGGACGGCGGTGAGGGTGTCGCGGCGGCGCTGGCGCTCGGCGGCCTGCCCGAGGCGGTCCAGGAACAGCAGCCGGTTGGGCAGCCCGGTGAGGGGATCGTGCAACGCCCGGTGGCGGATGTCGTCGTCGGTGAGCTGGCGCTCCACCACGTCTCCCAGGACGTTGGCCAGCGACTGGACGAAGTCGATGTCCCCCGGCTTGAATGTCCGCTGCGCGTACGAATGGAAGCCCAGGGCTCCAAACGGCCCGCGGCGCCCCTCGATGACGACGGTCAGGCCGCTCGTGGTGCCGACGTGGTTGAGCACCTGCGAGCGCTCGAAGCGTCGCTCGGTCGCCCAGTCGGTCACCACCGCGGGCCTGCCGCTGAGCAGGGCATAGCCCGATTGCGATCCCAGTCCGGCCGGGGATCTGTCGTTGACGCGCACGTCGGGGAGGCCGTGCAGCGCGCGGAAGGCGACGGCGTCCTCGGAGGGCACGAGCTCCACCACCGCACCCACTTCGAGGCCGAGCAGATCGACGCCGGCGCTCACCGCCTCGTGCATGAGGTCGGCCAGACTCGCGCCCTGCAGGGCATGCTCGCCCAGCCGGGCCACCGCCGCCTGCTGGGCCGCGCGCAGCGCCAGCTCGGCCTCGGCGTTCTTCTGCTCGGTGATGTCGGACATGACGCCGTGCCAGCGCTTGACGCCGTCGGGGCTCTCGCGCAGCAGCGCGTCATCGCGAACCCACACGGGGTGCCCGTCGCGATGCAGCAGCCGATACTCGATCGGGCTGGTCAGCGCGGCGGACCCATCGGCGAAGTCCTCCTCCTGATCCAGGACGCGCCGCGCGTCGTCGGGGTGCAGCCGGCTGGCCCACATCCCCGGATCCGCGCACCACTGCGCCGGGGTGAAGCCGAGGATCTCCTCGATCTGGGGGCTGACGTAGTGCCAGCCGCCGTCGCCGCCGGCATCGGCGGTGTAGAGGATCGCCGGGACCCTCTGGAGCAGGAGAGCTGAGTTGTCGGTTCGCGGCGGCTCGGCGGACCTGGTCCCATACAGCGCCCCGGCCCGCCCGTGGCCGCCGTGCGCTCGGCGGTCAGACATGTCTATGGGTTGTGATCGGCAGCTCTGGTGAGGTTCTTGAACCCCCAGGTGACTATGGATGAACCCCACTGAACAGCGTCACCGGGCCTGAGTCGTCCTCGGTGGCCCGCCCGTCGGCGATGAGCAGGTCGAGGTGGCCCAGCACCTCTGAGATGGTCAGGAAGGCCTGCGTGACCGCGACGTTGCCCCACATCTGGCTGGCCAGGTCATAGGCGGTCTGGGGACCGCTCGCCAGCAGGCGGTGGATCTTGGCCGCCCGGCGCGTGGTCATACGGAAGCGCTCGTCGATGAGCGCGGCGTGCTCAGTCACCGGCGGCCCGTGGCCGCCGAGGACGAGGTGCGCGGGCATCTCGCGGGTCTCGCGCAGCGACTCCATGTAGCGCACCAGGGCGTGGGGGCGGTCGGCCTCGGCGGCGGAGCTGATCCCAGCCTCCCGCTCGTCAAGCGGCCGGGAGATGAGCGGGTTGGACGAGATGCGCGACAGCAGGTGATCGCCGGCGATGAGGATCTGGCGCTGCTCGTCCCAGAACACGGTGTCTGAGGGGCTGTGCCCGGGGCGGTGCAGGGCGGTGAGGGTGCGGTCACGCAGGGTGACCTCGGTGCCCTGGCGCAGCGGCACCGTCACCTGACCACTGGAACCGAAGGCGCGGAACGCGCCTCCCACCATCTGCAGCGCCGTGGCCAGGTCGCCGGGGACGCCGTGACGGCGCATCACCGCCATCGAGAACTCGTCGTCGGCGGCCGCGCTCGCGCTGAAATCCTCCAGATAGGGCCCGAGGACGTCGAGCGCCGCCACCTCCGCGCCCGAGCGCCGGGCGATGATCTCCAGCAGGCCCAGGTGGTCCATGTGCTGGTGGGTGATGATGATCAGCCCGAGATCCTCGATGCGGTGACCGAGCTCCCCCAGGGCGCGTTCGAGCTCGTCCAGCGACTTGCCGCTGTTGGGGCCCGTGTCCACCAGCGTGAGCGGGTCATCGTCGATCAGGTAGCAGTTGACGCGCCCCACCAGGAACGGGGTCGGCACCGCCATGAGATGGATGCCCGCGGCGCGGGCCTCGGCGAGGGCCTCGTCGGCCTCGGCCGGGCTCACGAGCGGATCAGGGCCAGCACCTCGTCGCGCTTGGTCTCCATGTCCTGCACGGAGACCAGCGACTCCAGGCACAGGCGCAGCAGCGGCTCGGTGTTGGAGGCGCGCACGTTGAAGTGCCAGTCCTCGTAGTCGATGGAGATCCCGTCCAGCCGGCTCTGCTTGGCGTCGGAGTAGCGCTCGGCGATGGCCTCGATCTTGGCGTCCTGATCATCGACGGTGCTGTTGATCTCGCCGGAGATGAAGTAGGTACTGCGATAGGGCTCGAGCAGCTCGGACATGCGCGCGTCGCGCGTCGACAGCAGCTCCAGGATGAGCAACGCCGGGAGGGTGCCGGAGTCGGCGTTGTAGAACTCACGGAAGTAGTAGTGGCCGGAGACCTCGCCGCCGAAGATCGCGTGCTCTTCGCGCATCCGCGTCTTGAAGAACGCGTGGCCGACCCGGTTGACCAAGGCTCGGCCGCCCTCGCGCTCGGCCACGTCGGCAACGGCTCGGCTGGCCCGCACGTCGTAGAGCACTGTCCCGCCAGGCTCCTTCTGGAGCAGCGACTGGGTGAGCAGCGTGGTGAGGAAGTCGCCGTCGACGAAGCGGCCCTGCTCGTCGATGAAGAAGCAGCGGTCCGCGTCGCCGTCCCAGGCGATGCCGAGATCGGCTCCCCGCTCCACCACCTCGCGCATGATGAACTCGCGGTTCTCGGGCAGCATCGGGTTGGGCTCGTGATCGGGGAAGTTGCCGTCGGGCGTCCAGTAGGCCTCGCTGAGATCGAGGCCGAGGCGCTCGAGCAGCGGACCGACCATGGGGCCGGCCATGCCGTTGCCGCCGTCCACGACCACCTTCAGTGGCTTGATCGCCGACTGGTCGACGAGCTTGAGCGCCGCCTGCTGGAAGAGCTCGTAGACGTCGACCTCTTCGACCGACCCGCCGCCCGGAGCATCGCCGAGGCCGTTGAGGATCCGGTCGCGCACCTCGCCGAGCCCGGCGTCGCCCGACAGGGCCAGGGCGCCGCGGCTGACGAGCTTGGCGCCGGTGTAGGGCTTGGGGTTGTGCGACGCGGTGCACATGAGCCCACCCTCGAGGTCCCGCGCGCCCACGAGGTAGTAGAGCATCTCGGTACCGACCATCCCGGCATCGATCACCGTGGCGCCCTCCGCCACCATGCCGTCGCGGTAGGCGCCGGCCATCTCGGGGGCGGTCAGGCGCATGTCGCGCCCCAGACCCAGACGTAGCTCCGAGGTCGGCTTGTCCTCCATGTCGCCGATGACCCGGGCGAAGGAGCGGCCGATGGCGTGGGCCGTCACCGGGTTCAGTTCCTCGCCGTAGAGGCCGCGGACGTCGTAGGCCTTGAACACCTCGGGGTGGGGCAGTTCGGACACGCCCTGGGATGATGCCTGATAATCCGCCGCCGTGAGACCCGCCGGTGACGCGCGACCCCCTGTGGCGATCCTCCGGGCCTCGGGCGCCGCGCTGTGGGAGCGGTGGACCTGAGCGCCGACCCGCCGGCGCCTCAGTCCGTCCTGGTCACCGGGGCGCACGGACTGCTGGGAGCCTGGCTCACCGCCGCGCTGCTGGACGCCGGCCACCGTGTGGTGGCCATCCGCCGGGACGAACCGGCGGCGTCCGCGCTCGAACTGCTGGGCCGCGCGGGGGAGGTGGACGTCGTCCATGGCGACATCTGCGACGAGGGGCTCGTCGCCCGAACGCTCGGCGAATACGAGGTCTCGAGCGTCTTCCATCTGGCCGCCCAGGCTCTGGTTCCGACCGCCGCCGAGGCGCCGCGCTCCACCTTCGAGACCAACATCCGCGGGACCTGGATGGTGTTGGAGGCCTGCCGTGCCCACCGGGCGCGGAGCGTTGTCGTGGCCTCCTCGGTGGGTGCCTACGGCCGCCGGCCCGACCTGCCCTACCGCGAGACCCAGCCGCTCACCCCGACGTCCCCCTACGACGTCTCCAAGGCCGCCGCGGACCTCATCGCCCGCTCCTACTGGCACACGTTCGGTCTGCCGGTCGCGGTCACGCGCTGCGCCAACCTCTACGGCGGCGGCGACACCAACCGCAGCCGCCTGGTCCCCGAGGCGGTGGGGGCGGCGCTGGCGGGCCGGGCGCCGGTGATCCGCTCCGACGGCTCACCCGAGCGCGACTTCCTCTATGTCGAGGATGCTGCTGCCGCGTACCTGGCCATCTGGCGCGCGCTGCTGGCGGGGCGGGGCGGGGGAGAGGCGTTCAACGCCGGGGGCGGGCGCCCCTACCGAGTCGCCGACGTCGTGGACCTCATCTGCCGGCTGGGCGGCGGGGTGGGCGGGTCCGTCATCCCCGAGATCCGCGGCGCCGGGACGCCGCACGGCGAGATCGACCGCCAGTGGGTCGACGCCGGCAAGCTGCGCGAGCTGACCGGCTGGGTCCCGGCGGTGGACCTCGAGGAGGGCCTGCGGCGCACCATCGCCTGGTATCGAGAGCATCCGCGGGCGCTGGGCCGACCGATCCAGGGCCTCGGGCGGCTCGTATAGTTACAAGGCATGTCCGGTCACTCCAAATGGGCTTCCATCAAGCACAAGAAGGCGGTCGTCGACCAGCGCCGCGGCCAGCACTTCACCAAGCTGACCCGTGCGATCACCGTTGCCGCTCGTGAGGGCGGCGGCGACATCGACGGCAATCCATCGCTGTCGCTGGCCGTCCAGAAGGCGCGCGACGCCTCGATGCCCAAGGACAACATCGAGCGCGCGATCGCCAAGGGCACCGGCGAGGGCGTCGACGCCGACCAGATCGAGACCGTCCTCTACGAGGGCTACGGCCCCGGGGGCGTCGCTCTGCTCATCGAGGCGCTCACCGACAACCGCAACCGCACCGGCGCCGACGTCCGCCACGCCCTGTCCAAGCACGGCGGGAACCTCGGCGAGCCCGGTTCGGTGTCCTACCTCTTCGACAAGCGCGGGGTGCTCGTCGTCGACGCCTCCCGCTACGACGAGGAGGACCTGCTGGTGGCGATCGACGCCGGCGCCGAGGACATCGCGCGCGACGATGACGTGTACGAGATCATCACGGAGCCCGGTGACCTGGTGGCGGTCCGCACCGCCCTGGCCGACGCGGACATCGACATCGAATCCGCCGACGTCACCCAGCGCCCCAAGTCGCGGGTCCCGCTCCAGGAGTCCGACGCGTTGCGGCTGATGAAGCTCATCGACATGCTCGAGGAGTCTGACGACGTGGGCGCGGTGCACGCCAACTTCGATGTGGACGCCGACGTCCTGGAGCGCATCGCGTCGTAGCCGGACCGTAAGGCCCCCGTTGGGCTAAAGAGCGGTCCTTCGTCGCTTCTTCGCCGCGCTCGCTACGCTCGGCCCCCTCATGCGAAAGACGACAACCATCACCTGCGCCGCGCTCGCGCTGGCTGCCGCCGTCGCCGGCTGTGGCAGTAGCAGCAGCAGCTCCGCGGCCCCGGGCGTCCAGCTCGCGCCCTCGGACGGCGCTACCAGCGCCACCAGCACCGCCGCGAGCAGTTCGGCCACCACCAGCGCCTCGGCCAGCGCCACCAGCACCACCACGAGCAGCACGCCGCTGCCGGCGGCGCTGAAGACCAAGCCCACGGTGAGCATCCCCTCTGGGCCGCCGCCCAAGAAGCTCGTGGTCAAGGATCTGGTCAAGGGCACCGGCGCCGCCGCCACCCCGAGCTCGACGGTCAACGTCCAGTACGTCGGCGAGCTCTACAAGGGCGGCAAGCAGTTCGACGCCTCGTGGAACGACGGCTCGGGCCAGCCCGTGTCACTGCCCCTGTCGGGCGTGATCAAGGGCTGGCAGCAGGGCATCCCCGGTATGAAGATCGGCGGTCGGCGCGAGCTGATCATTCCGCCGAGCCTGGGCTACGGGGCCACCGCCCAGTCCAAGATCCCGGCCAACTCCACGCTCGTCTTCGTCATCGACCTCCACGGCCTGTCCTAACTCTTCTCGTCGGCGCCTGAGGCTGTGAGAGGAACTGCCTCTCAGCTTCGCAGCGGCCGAGAGGGGTCTTGGGAGATCTTCATCGCTGGAGCGTAAAGATCTCCCACGACCTCCGCACCGACCGGGTATGACGGCCGCTTTCCACAGCTGTGGGAGGCAGACCCGATCACAGCCCGCGGAGCGCGCCGGACGCCGGGACTACCCAGCCACTCGCGACGCTGCTCACGAATTTCCGAATCAGGCCACTAGCGCTTGGCGTCCGCCTCACCGGTATGCCGCGCCCGGAACAGCGGCGTGGGTCCCGAGACGCCCTTGAGCTTGTGGCGCCCTGCGGCTGACCAGCTGAACTGATCGGCGGTGGCGTCGCGAATCTCGCGCGTGCACAACACGCTGCCGGGACGCGCCACCCCGGTGACGCGGCTGGCCAGGTTGACCGAGTTGCCGTAGTAGTCGCCCGCGCGCTGCAGCGCCGGCCCGAAGGCGATACCGGCGCGCAGGCTGGGGAGTTCCTCCTCCGCGAAGGCGTCGACCAGCTTCAGTGCCACCTCGACGAGCGGCGCGGGCTTGGGACTGACGAACATCGCGGCGTCGCCGATGGTCTTGACCAGGCGCACCGGAGCCTGGGTCAGCGAGGCCGACAGCTCGGCCAGCCGTCCCGCGACGGTGCCCAGTTCGCCGACCTCGACCTGGCCGCCCAGCCGGGTGAAGCCGACGAGGTCAGCGAAGCAGACCGCCAGATCCTGCGCCCCGGCGATGTCGCCCGCCTCGAGCTCGGCCAGGCCCAGGACGCCGCGCTGCACGCTGTCGCGCAGGTGGGCGGTGAAGGCGGCAACCAGGATGGGCGCGAAGGCCGGCGCCAGCTGCTCGGCCAGCTCGGCGAAGCGCAGCGCCACCTCGTCTTCGCTCTCGCCGGCCTCCAGGAAGGTCTCCACGAACGAGGCGGCGATCGTCGCCGACAGACGGCCCATGCCCTCGCCGAGCACCCGGGTGATCTCATCCACCCGCTCGTCGGCAAAGCCGGCGTCGAGGAACAGCTTCATCGACTTGGCCGCCTCGACGTCCTCGTCTGAGAACACCCGGTCGTCTGGGCCGGGCGCGGACAGGCCCTGCTGGCGGCGAATGCGCGCGATCGTCCCATCGGGCAGACCGGTGCGCTCCTCAACGTCGCCGGCGGTGTAGGTCCCACCCAGGACGCGCTCGACCGGCAGGAGCGCCAACCGGTTCTCCTGCACCGCCTTGACCAGCTCCTCGTCCGAGAACCCGTCGGCGGCGAGCCGTTCGAGCAGCCGGCGGCGCTTGTCGCGCTCCTCGCCCTCCAGCCCCTCGAGCAGTCCCTCCGCGTCGAAGTCCATCGCCGCATCCTCTCTGATGACGGCGACGTTCGCTAGCATCGTCGCCTCCTCGGGGCCGTCCGCGTGCCCCCTAGCTGAAACCCCACCTGGTACGTACAGATGCTTCTGTCAATCCTGATGCCCGTCTACAACGAGCGTGAGCGCGTCGAGCAGGCCGTGGCGGAGGTGCTCTCCACCGAGCTGCCGGCCGACTTCGAGCTGATCATCGTCGACGACGGCTCGACCGACGGAACGCGCGAGCTCCTGCGCAACGGCGACTGGGGCGAGCGCGTGCGCCTGTTCGAGCACGAGCACAACAAGGGCAAGGGCGCCGCCATCCAGACCGCGCTGCGTGAGGCCCGAGGCGACTTCTCGTGCATCTTCGACGCCGACCTCGAATATGACCCCGAGGACCTGGCGCTGCTCATGCCCCCGCTCATGGACGGCCGCGCCAACGCCTCCTTCGGCGTCCGCGCCTTCGACGGCTACACCAGCCACTCATTCCTGTTCGTGCTGGGCAACAAGGGCGTCACGCTCGCCTGCAACCTGCTGTTCAACGTGTACCTGCACGACATCATGACCTGCCACAAGATGATCCGGACCGACGTGTTCCAGAGCTTGCCGCTCCAGGCCGCCGGGTTCGCGATCGAGCCCGAGATCACCGCCCGCCTGGTCCAGAAGGGCGAGCGGATCTTCGAGGTGCCCGTCCACTATCGGGCGCGCGCCACCAACGAGGGCAAGAAGCTCACAGCCCGCGACGGGTTCCGGGTGATCGGAACCCTGGTGCGCTGCCGCCTCGCCGGCGGGACCTCGAGCTCTGCCTGAGCCTCCGCCGGGCGGGGGCGGGTGCAGCGGCGATCTGCTGCGTCGAGGTGTAGATCGACTGGATGGTGGAGAACAGCGGCTGGACCGGGTTGCCCTCCAGGTCGATCTCGCCCTTCTCGACGAACGGGGGGTGGGGGAAGGGGTCGCCGCCGCTCCAGCCGGGCTTGGCCGGGAAATCCTGCAGGGCGAACCACATGGCGGCGGAGATGTAGGGCTTGGAGGCGAACACGCTGAGGTGGAAGGCGGCCTGGCTGGTCTGGTACTGGTAGGTGCCGCGCTGCTCGGGAGGCCCGTTCTGGCTGCCCTCGAAGCCGAACTCGGTGATCATGAGCGGCTTGGACGGGTAGCAGCCATGCAGGAAGTCCAGGAACGGGCTCAGCTCGTCAGGGTCGTCGGTGCCGCCGCCGCCGGCGTCGAACCAGCCGAAGTAGTCGTTGAAGCCGAGCACGTCCAGCGGCGCGTAGGCGGCCTGGCAGGCGACTCCAGGCCAGCTGGAGATGGCCATGCCCACCGGGCGCGTGGGATCGAGCTGATGCGCGATCTGCGCGGCACCGGCGATGTAGCGCGCCTCGACGTCGGGGGGCGGCGTCTGGAGCTCGTTGGCGATGCTCCACACCAGGACCGAGGGGTGGTTCTCGTTGGTGAGGATGTTGGTCCGCAGCATGTTGTGGGCGAAGTTGAGCCACCCCGCGCGGGTCAGATAGCTCGAGTTCACCTGGTAGACGGGAATCTCTGACCACAGCAGGATCCCGTCGCGGTCAGCCGCCTCCTCGATCTGCGGGTTGAGCGGATAGTGCGCCCGGATGATCTCGCCACCCAGCTCCCGGTCCCAGCCGACGAGCGCCAGCAGCTGGGCCGGCGAGAGCGCCGCGCCCGACTGGATGTTGATCTCGTGCAGGTCGAAGCCGCGGAGGTTCAGGATGCGGCCGTTGAGCAGGAGTTGGCCGCCGGCGCCCACGGTGATGCTTCGGATCCCGCTGTAGTCGGTGTAGCCCTCCAGCGTGCGGCCATGCGCGTCTGACAGCGTCAGGCCCGCGCGATAGAGGAAGGGGTCCGTCGGCGACCACAGATGCGGAGCCGGGATCGTCACCGTCGCTCGGGCGGACCAGGTGCCCCCCGGCGAGATCGTGTGCCCACCGAAGTTGAGCGTCGCGCTGCCGTAGGTGCCGTGGAGGGTGAGCGTCTGGACCGCGTCGGTGAGGTTGCGCACGGTGACCTGCTCCTGGATCTGCGCCGCGCAGGTCGGGCAGGGAAGGACGGGGCGGATGACCACCGGCGACATGTCGGCGATCTGGACCGAGCGCAGGTAGACCTCCTGGTTGATCCCGCCGAAATTCCACCAGCCCCCGTTGCCAGGCGGCAGGTCGCCGTTGTTGCGACGGTTGTCGACGCGGACGATGAGGCGGTTGACCCCGGGCCGCACGCCCTTGAGCGGGAACTCGAAGGGCAGGTACTCGCCCGCGTGGAAGCCGATCTTGCGGCCGTTGAGCCACACCGTCGCCCGGTAGTTGACCGATTCCAAGCGCACGATCCAGCTGCGGAAGCGGTCCGGGACATAGGAGGCAAAGGCCTTGGCCGGAATCGTGAAGTCGCGCCGGTACCACCCCACCGAACCGTTCATCGACGCCGTCGAGAGATCGCCCGCGTTGAACGAGTTGGGCACCGTGACCGTGCTCCAGCCGGCGGTGGAGGAGGCGTTGCGCCACCATCCGGCGGCCACCCCGGCGTCGGTCGGGTCCGCGCGGTACAGCCATGTCCCGCCCAGCAGCCATCGGTCGCTGGGCCCGTCGCGGTACAGCGCCCCGAACGTCGGCGGCGTGGCGGCATACGCCGGCCCGGTCTGAGCGAGGGCCGGCGTCGCGCCGGCGGCCAGCCCCGCCACGGCCACCGCGAGCGCGGACAGGAACATCGTCACCGCTGTGCCGGTCGCCTTACGGATACGCCAGGGCCCGCCGCTACAATCGCCCGCCGATGTCAGCCGTCGACTCGCCGCAGCAGCGGCCACCCGCGACCGGCTCCGTCGGCTCCGGTGAGTCTCACGGAGCCTCATTGGCCGACTCCCTGCGCGGCGCCGCACGCTCGCCGCTGGCCCTGGGCGTGCTCGCCTGCGTGGCGCTGGCGGCGCTGTCGGCGGCCATCCTGCCGACGGTGCCCAGCTATGACCCGTGGTCGTGGATCGTGTGGGGACACGAGGTCTTCGACCCGCACACGAGCTTCATCGTCAACGGCGGGCCGTCCTGGAAGCCGTTGCCGATGATCTTCACCACGATCTACGGCCTCTTCGGCGCCGCTGCGCCGACGCTGTGGGTGATCACGGCCCGGGTCGGCGGTCTGCTGGCGCTGTGGGGCACGTGGAAGCTCACCAGCCGGCTGGCCGGCGGCGGCTGGCTCGGCGCCTTCGCGGGGCTGGTGGCGGCGATCGGGATCGTGCTCACCGGCCGCGAGGATCAGGCTTGGTACTACTACTTCCTGCACGGCACCTCGGAGGCGATCCTGGTTGCCGTCGCGGTCTGGGTCGTGGACCGTCTGCTCGACCGCCGCCATCTCCAGGCCTATCTGATCATGGTGGCCGGCGGGCTGATCCGGCCCGAGTGGTGGCCCTTCCTCGGCCTCTACGCGATCTGGCTGTGGTTTCGCGAGCCCGCCTTCCGCAGCCCGGCCCTGCGCCTGGTCCTGCTCGCGGGGCTGGCCGTGCAGCCCATCGGCTGGTTCGTCCCGCCGTGGGTCACCACCGGCCAGCCGTTCCTGGCCGCGACGCACGCGGCCGACTACAACGGTCATCTGGGGTCCAACGTCCTGCGGTCGATCCTGGCCCGCGGCGTCCGCGACCAGCTCCTGCCGGCGCTCATCCTGGCGGTCGTCGCGGTCGTGATCACGTGGGTGCGCGACCGTAACAAGACGATCCTGGCCATCGCCGCCGGCATCGCCGGCTGGTGGGTGGTGGTGGTGGGCGAGACCTTGGACGGCTACCCCGGCCTGGAGCGGTTCTTCCTGCCGGCGGCGGCGCTGACCACGGTGCTGGGCGGCGTGGGGCTGGCCGAGTTGGCCCGCCTGGCCGGCGGCCTGGCCGGGTCGCTGCGCCGTCCCGCGATGGCGGGCGTGGCCGTGATCCTGGCCGCCCTCTGCATCCCCTTCAGCACCGCCCAGATCACCATCGCCCGTGGCGATGAGACCAACGCCTCGCAGGGCGTGCACCTGCTCGACACGCTCACCCAGGCGGTCGCTGCCGCCGGCGGCAAGGCGCGCGTGCTGCCGTGCCCCTCGAGCTTCACCGCGGTCAACCACTCCGCCCAGACGGCACTGGCCTGGAAACTGGGCGTCACCCTCCAGCGCGTGGGCACCTCGATGCGCGCCCCCGGCGTCGATTTCGTCGGGCCCAAGGCCGCGCAGATCGGCGGGGCGGCCAAGATCGACCCGCGCCTCACGCACGCCGAGACGGTCGCCACGGCCGGGCCGTGGCGCGTCGTGCGGCTGACCGATCCCAGCCTTCATCACAGCACCGCCTGCGTCGGGCGCTGACGCGCCGTCGCGGCCCTCTTGGGCGGGTGGGGCTTCTTGCCCTTCGCGCCCTTCTTGTGCTTCTTAGGCTTGGGCTTGGCCTTGATCTTCAGCTTGTGGACGATCACCGTCTTGTTGCCGGCCCGGTCGGTGAGGGTGATGGTGATCGTGGCGGGACGGATGCGCCGGTAGACGTGGCCGGCGGTGGTGCGGCGGATCCGCGCGCGCGGCGAGCCGTCGCCCCAGTTCACGTACACCGTGGACACCCCGGAGGCGGTCGACTTCGGCAGACCGGCGGGGGGTGGGTCGGTGTAGTTGATGCGCAACTGCTCGCGCGTCCCGACGATCGACGAGCCGGTCAGCTTCCAGCTGGCGTGGGGCGCCACCGTGTCCACGAAGAGCGTCGCCGCGGGCGCGTTGGTCGTCACGCCCGCCAGGTTCACGGCGCTGAGCTGATAGGTGTGGCGGCCGTTGGTCAGGGGCGCTGGGGACATGAGCTCGAGCGCCGTGGTCTGCCCCACCTGGACGCCGTCGATGCGCAGGACGTAGGTCGGCGCTCCCCACAGCTCTGATGAGGGCGACCAGAACAGCACCGGGAGGGCGGTGACGACGTAGCGGAAGCTGTTTGAGGGCACGAAGCCGCCGGGGGGCTGGAAGAGTTGGGCGGCGACGATCGACGTGCTCGCGCCACTGCCCTGGACCCAGGCCGCGGCGGCGTCGCCGGCCACGTCGCCCGCGGCCGCGAGACCCTGGTCGGCGTCAGTGGCCCCCAGCGACGGGTCGGAGACGACCTGCTCAGGGCTGAGGTCGGCGCCGTCGGAGGCGTAGCGCAGGCGGATCTCGGACGGCCCCGCGATCCCCGGCGTCTGCTGCCACGCGATGAGGTTGGAGATGAGACCCGCGTTGGCGGGGACGGCGTCCGGCGGGTCGCTGTTGGGCAGCGAATCGACGCGCCCGGTCTGCCCACGGCTCTCGTTGCCTGCGAGCGCCGTGGCGTAGAGCTCGTGACTCGCGTTGGTCTCTGAGGTGACAAAGCCGGTCCCGTATTCCGTGACCGCCACCTGAGGCTGGTCGGCGCCCTCCGGCCCGCCCGCGCCGGCCCCGTCCGCGGACGCGGCGCCGTCAAACGCCGAACCGTGCAGGCGGTTCACCAGTACCCGCGACTGGGTCGCCGACCCGTTCTCCAGCGACTCCTGGAAGGTCACCGACGCGTAGGTCGAGTCGCCTCCGGAGGCGATCGACGGCCGGCCGGCCGACGTCTCAGACCATCCGGCCAAGGTCGCGGGATCGGCCTGCTCGACCACGGTGCTGGGCGTGGTGGCAATGACCCGGCGTGTGTAGATATGGCCGGCCTCGCCCCAGGCGACGATCCCCACGCCGTCGCCGGAGGCGACCACGTCCGGGCGTCCGGTGCCCACGCCCGCTGCGTCACCGGCGGCCGCGTCCAGCGCGGTGGCCTCCACCGCCCACTGGCCCTGGGAGTAGTAGGCGGCGCGGACGTCCCCGCCACCAGGGCCGGCGGTGTCCGTGAATGCCAGATAGGCCTTGCCGAAGTTGGAGATCGAGATCGTGGGATTGGCCGCCCCGGTGAAGAGCGCTGCGGGCGCGCTCAGCGGGCTGTCGGCCGAGAGCGCCTGGGCCACGTAGAGCGTCCCGGCGTTGATGAACGCCACCAGCACCAGCCCACCCTGACCGGCGGCCACGACCGGCTGCGATGACGGCCCGGCGAGGCCAGGATCGACCTGCACCGGCGCCTGGAAGGCACCCCCGGCCAGACGCGACACGAACACGTGGGCGACGGCCCCGACGGTTCTGGTGTAGACCAGCGCGCCGCTGCCGTCCCGGGCGATGGCCAGCCCGGTGAGCGAACGGATGTCGGAGCTCGGCCCGTCCACGACGGTGTCGTTGGGGGCGAGCGCCGGCGCGCGCGAGCGGGCCGCGCCCGCGGGCCCGGCCAGCGCGGCGGTGGCAGCGAGGGCGCAGGCACACAGGCACAGCGCGCCCAACGCCCTGCGCCGTACCCCGGGGCGGAGTGGGAAGCGAACGAAACGAATGACAACCGCTACAACATCAGACGAGGCGGCGGGTTGCGCCGCCCCACCCGCCGTTTGGCAGAGATCTAACACCCCGCAGCATGCCACGGCCGGGAGGCGTCCGAGCGCGCACGGAGAATGTGTCTCCATGCTCGTCCTGGGGATCGATCCCGGCACCGCCAGCACCGGGTACGGCGTCGTCCGCGGTGTCGGCTCGCGTCTGCGCGCGGTGGATGAGGGCATGATCGCGACTCGCCCGGGAGTGCCCCTCGAGCGGCGGCTCGCCGACATCCACCGGCGCGTAGGGGAACTACTCGACGAGCACCAGCCCGAGGCGATGGCCATCGAGGAGCTCTACTTCGGCGCCAACGTCCGCACCGCGTTCGCGGTCGGCCAGGCCCGCGGCGTGATCCTGCTTGCCGCCGGCCAGCGCGGCGTGCCAACTCGCTCCTACACGCCGCAGCAGGTCAAGGGCGCTGTGTGCGCCAACGGCCGGGCCGACAAGGCCCAGGTGGCGCGCATGGTCACGCGGCTGCTGGGCCTGACGGCGCCACCGACGCCAGACCATGTCTCCGATGCCCTGGCGGTGGCCGTCTGCCATCTCAACCACTCGCCGCTGGCGCGCGCAGTGGCGGGGGCGACGGCATGATCGCGCTCCTTTCCGGCAAGGTGGCGGTGCGCCGCGGGGACCACGTCGTCGTGGACTGCGGCGGCGTCGGATACCGGCTGGCGGTCTCGGCGGAGACGCTCAAGCACGTTCCCGCGGTTGGTCGCGACGTGCTGCTGCACACCCACCTGATCGTCCGCGACGACGCGCTGGCCCTCTACGGCTTCGCCACCGAGGAGGAGCGCGACCTGTTCCTCATGCTCCTCGGCGTGCAGGCGGTGGGGCCCAAGGTGGCGCTCGCCGTCCTCTCGGGGGCGCCGCCGCGCGAACTGCTCAGGGTCGTGGCCGCCGGCGATGCCGCCCGGCTCCAGGCCGCCCCCGGAGTGGGCAAGCGCACCGCCGAGCGGATCATCGTCGAGCTGCGCGAGAAGGTGGGCGCCTCGCTGCCCGAGGACTCGATCACCGTGACGCGCTCCGACGATCCGGGGACGCTCGCGCGCGAGGCCCTGCTCGGCCTCGGCTACAGCGCCGGCGAGATCGATGCGCTCCTGGACGGCGCCTCCGCGGATAGCACCGAGGAACTGATCGCGCACGCCCTGCGGAGCGCCCGGCGATGAGCGGGGTGGGCGAGGCCCGGATCCAGGCCCCGAGGAGTTGCCCGACGACGAACTGGACCTCGAACGCTCGCTGCGGCCGCGCCGCCTCGAGGACTTCGTCGGCCAGGAGGCGATCCGGGATCAGCTCTCGGTCTCGATCGAGGCGGCAGGCAGCCGCGGCGAGGCCCTGGACCACGTGCTGCTGGCGGGGCCTCCAGGCCTGGGCAAGACCTCGCTGGCCCAGATCATCGCCGCCGAGCTCGACGTCCCCTTTGTGCAGACCGCCGGCCCGGCGCTCGAGCGCAAGGGCGATGTGGCGTCGTTCCTGACCGCGCTGGAGCCGCGGGCGGTGTTCTTCGTCGACGAGATCCATCGCCTCCCGCGCGCGCTGGAGGAGACGTTCTATCCGGCCATGGAGGATGGGGTTCTGCCCATCACCGTCGGCCAGGGCGCGGGAGCGAGCATCGTCACCCTGCCGCTGCCCCCGTTCACGCTGATCGGGGCCACCACCCGCGCCGGCCTGCTGACGACGCCATTGCGTGACCGCTTCGGGATCCGCCACCGCCTCGAGCACTATGGGGCCGAGGACCTGGCACGCATCGTGACCCGCTCGGCCCGGCTGCTGAGGATGGAGATCGAGCCCGCCGGGGCGGTCGCCATCGCCCGGCGCAGCCGCGGCACCCCGCGCGTGGCCAACCGCCTGCTGCGCCGCGTGCGCGACTACGCCGAGGTGCGCCACGGCGGCGTGGTCACCGATGAGGTGGCCGCGGCCGCGCTCGATCTGCTCGAGGTCGACGAGGAGGGCCTTGACCGGCTGGACCGCGAGATCCTGCGCGTCATCTGCGAGAAATTCGGCGGCGGCCCCGTGGGTCTGTCGACGCTGGCGGTGGCCGTGGGCGAAGAGCAGGACACCATCGAGGACGTCTATGAGCCCTACCTGCTGCAGCGCGGCCTGATCGAGCGCACCCCGCGTGGCCGGGCGGCGACGCGGCGCGCATACACCCACCTGGGCCTGGAGCCGCCCCCGCCCGAGCTGGCCCAGACCCGGCTGATGTGAGCGGGCGGCGCGGCCCGGCGGTGGCGCGGTTCTTCGGCTATTCCTAAGCACGGGTCTCTATCCTCACCGCCGATGGCGCGCGAGCACTACTTCATCTGCCCCCACTGCGGCAACCGGTCGATGGGAACGGACCGCAACGCGGGGTTCCGGCGCGAGGCACGGGGCTGTGAGAAGTGCGGCTTCGCCTACCTGTTCGAACTGCTCGACGACTACTACCCGGCGCCCAACGCGGCGTTCTTCGCCTGCGACTCGGACGGACGCATCGTCGACTGCGGCCGCGGCTCGTTCGAGCTGACCGGGCTCAAGATCGAGCAGGCCATCGGCCGCCCCGTGCGTGAGGTGCTGGGGCTGCGCTTCGACGACGGTGCCGATCACGTCGGCACGGCGCTGGAGTGGGAGGTGCGCGTGCAGGGCAAGCCGGTGGAGGTTCACGCCGAGCACGATCTCCCGGCCCGTGCCGTGGCCGACATCTTCCCTGCCTACGACGATGATGAGGGCGGCGTGCTGGTGGTGCTGACGCCGACCAATCATCAGTAGCGTGGCCGGATTCCTGCAGCAGCACCGCCTCAGCCTCAGACCACTAGCATCCTCTTCTAGCTGATGTCAGATCGCCAGCGTCACGGCTTCGTCCTGCTCCTCGTGGTGGGCCTGATCGCCGCCTCGATCTTCGTGCTGACCACCCAGAAGACGGTCCTGGGCCTCGATCTCAAGGGCGGCATCGAGCTCGTCTACCAGGGCGAGCCCAGTCCGCAGACCCCGGTGGTCACCCAGGACGCGCTCAACCGCGCGGTCGACATCATGCGCTCGCGCGTCGACCAGTTGGGCGTCAGCGAACCGTCGATCCAGACCACCGGCAACAGCCTGATCACGGTCGGGCTGCCCGACGTGCACGACGTCGCCCGGGCCGAGAACGAGGTGGGCCAGACCGCCCAGCTGTTCTTCTATGACTGGGAGAAAAACGTCCTGACGCCCAACGGCAAGACGGCGGCCAGTCAGCTGATCACCCAGGATCCGACCGCTCTGGCCATCAGTCAGGGCGGTGCGAGCGGTCCCGGCGTGCCGGGGGCGGGTGGCGTTCCGCTCTATCAGGCGGCGACGCTCGCCGCCAAGCAACCTCCGGAGCCCCTGTCCAAGACCCAGTCGCGCAAGGGCCCGGCCTACTACTTCTTCGGGGCGCCCGGTAGTCCGGCGTGCGAGGCGGCGGCCAAGGCCAACGGGACGACGGTGGTGCAGGGTCAGCACTGCCTGCTCAACGGCCCCGACACCAGTCTCGACGACCTCTACTCCGGCCTCCCGGCCGGGGTGACCAAGGCCGACGGCGAGCTGGTGACCGTGCCGCAGGGCACGGTGGTGCTCCAGGCGGCCAATCCGTCGGCGTCCAACGTGATCAAGCCCAGCAGCCCCAACGCGGAGTTCTTCGTCCTCAAGGACAACGTGGCGCTGACCGGCAACGACATCACCAACCCCTCGCCGAGCACCGACCAGACCGGCCAGCCCGACGTCAGCTTCGGCTTCAACGGGACCGGCCAGAACAACTTCTCGCGGGTGACCGGCGACATCGCGCACCGCGGCGCCAACGTCAGTCTCGGCGGCCAGACGCTGAACCAGCACTTCGCGGTGGCGCTCGACAATCAGCTCGTCACCGTCCCGCAGATCGACTACCGCCAGTATCCCGATGGGATCGTCGGTGGGGGCGGGGCCGACATCACGGGCGGCTTCACCAGTCAGTCGGCCTCGGACCTGGCGACCCAGCTGCGCCTCGGCGCGCTACCGATCAACCTCAAGCGGATCTCCGAGGAGGAGGTCTCGGCGACCCTGGGCCAGCAGGCGCTGCATCAGGGCCTGATCGCCGGCGCGGTGGGGCTGCTCATCGTCGCCCTGTTCCTGCTGGCCTTCTACCGGGTGCTGGGCCTGATCGCCGTGGCCGGCCTGGCCGTGTACGGCCTGTACTTCTACGCGCTGATCAAGCTCATCCCGATCACGATGACCCTCGCCGGCATCGCCGGTCTGATCCTGACCATCGGCGTGGCCGCCGACGCCAACATCGTCATCTTCGAGCGCGTCAAGGAGGAGATCCGCGCCGGGAGATCGATCCGCGCCGGGATCGCCACGGGGTACAAGAAGGGCCTGACGGCGATCATCGACGCCAACGTGGTCACGATCATGACCGCGTTCATCCTGTTCGTCCTGGCCACCTCAGACGTCCAGGGCTTCGCCTTCACGCTGGGCATCGGCACGATCGTGTCGCTGTTCACGGCGGTTCTGGCCACCCAGGCGATCCTCATGACGATGGGCGACTCGCGCACCATCGCGCGGCCGTCCGCGCTGGGCGCCGGCGGCAAGAAGCACACCTGGACGTTCGATTTCATGGGCGCCTCCAAGTACTTCTTCTCGCTGTCGGGCGTGATCCTGCTCATCGGCGCGCTGGCCATCGGCGGGCGGGGGCTGAACCTCGGGATCGACTTCACCTCCGGCGCGCGCATCGACGCCACCCTGGCCAAGCGCGCGACGGCGCCGGAGGTGGCGAAGATCGTCACCAGCGCGGGGGTGAAGGACGCGGTGGTCCAAGCTGTCGGCGCCAAGGGCACCCAGTTCCAGATCTCCTCCAAGCCGCTGACGGTCGGCAGCAACCAGGTCAAGCAGGCCCTGGCGAACAAGTACGGCAGCGTGCCCTCCTTCCAGGCCAACACGGTCGGACCGACGTTCGGGCGCACCGTGGCCCACAGCGCGGTGATCGCGATCATCGCCTCACTGCTGGTCATCTCGCTCTACGTGACGCTGCGCTTCAGCTGGAAGTTCGCCGTCCCGGTCCTGATCGCCCTGATGCACGACCTGCTCATCACCAGCGGCGTGTACGCGCTGACCGGGAGGGAGGTGACGGTCGACACGGTCGCGGCCCTCCTCACCATCTTGGGTTACTCCCTCTACGACACGATCATCGTGTTCGACCGAGTGCGCGAGAACATCCCGCGGATGCCGCGGGCGGCCTTCTCGCAGATCGTCAACCGCTCCATGTCGGAGGTGCTGACCCGATCCCTGGCGACCACGTCCTGCACGCTGATTCCGATCGTGGCCCTGCTCCTGTTCGGCGGCTCCACGCTCAAGGACTTCGCCTTCGCGCTGCTCATCGGCGTGGCCTCGGGCGCCTACTCGTCGATCTTCATCGCCTCGCCGGTGCTCACCCACTGGAAGGAGCGCGAGTCCGTGTACCGCCACCGCCGCGAGCGCATCGTGGCCGACTATGGCTTCGTCGCGCCTTATGCGGCGGCCGGTGCTGACGTCGACCCCGCGCGTGACCGCGTGCGCCGCCGCGCCAGCCGCATCACCGAGCCTGACCCCGACGGCGTGTCGGCGGCCGAGTTTGAGCAGATGAAGCGCGAGATCGCCGAGGAGGAGGCCGAGCCCCGGCGCCGCACCTCGACGCTGACCAAGCGTCTGGCCCACACCAGCGACGGCGAGGGCAACGGATCCGGTGACGCCGCGGGGGGCCGTTCCGGCGGTGCCGGTGGCCGTAGCGGCGCCGGCGGTCGCGCCGGCCGTTCCGGCGGCGGTCGTGCCCCGGGCCAGCCTCAGGGCGGGGGCGGCACCGGCGGCGGTGGCCCGGTTCCGCCGACCCCACCGCCATCCTCCACGCCTCCCATCGATCCCGAGAAGCTCGACGAGCCGCTCGCCGGCGAGGACTTCGAGCACGCTCCCGACGAGGCCGAGGAGGGTGGCATCGCGCGCGCTCCCAAGCCCGACCGCTCGTCCAAGCCGCGCCGGGGCAATCGCCGCCACGGGAGACGCCGCTGATGGCCATGCTCGCGTGGGTGATGATGGGCCTGGCCCTGTGGCACTTCACCATCTGGTTGCCCGACCGCTCCTGGGGCGGCATCGTCGGCGCGTTCGTCGGCGCCCTGATCGGCTCGGCGCTCTTCGGTTTCATCGTCAATGGCTTCTCGATCCCCGGCCGTCACGACACCCACCTGTACACCTCGCTGGAGGCGATCCCCGGCGCGGTGATCGGGATCGCGCTCGTCTACGCCGAGGGCGTTCGCCGCGAGCGTATGGGCGCGGCAACCGGCGTCAACCTCTGACGGAGTCGCCGGCGCGGAGCGTCGGTCTGTCTGCGGCGGCGCCTACATTGGCGCGCGATGGCCCAGGCCACCGCACTCGCCCAGCCGCCTTCCGCCTCGCGTCCCGAGGGCGGGCCGCCACCACCGCTACGCCTGGCCACTGACGCGCCGCCCGCCAGCCCGCCGGTTCCGCGCCTCCAGCTTGCGCCCTACGCCGCCGCCGACGCGCTGACGCTCCAGCGCGAACTGGGGGTGGGACACGTGCTGGCGCAGATCCTCGTGCGCCGCGGACTGGCCGACGCGGCGGCGGCCCGGGACTTCCTCGACGCCGGGGAGGCGCACGACCCGGCCGCCTTCGAGGGCATCGAGCGGGCGCTGGAGGTCATCCAGGGCCACATCGCGGCCCGCCGGCCGATCGTCGTCCATGGCGACTATGACGTCGACGGCGTATGCGCCACCGCGATCATGATCCGGGCGCTGCGCAGCCTCGGCGCCGAGGCGAGCTGGTTCTTGCCCAGCCGCGTCGACGACGGCTACGGCCTGGCCGCGGCCACCGTGCAGCGCCTGGCCCAGCGCGGCACCGCGCTGATCGTGACCGTCGACTGCGGCATCACCGCGATCGAGGAGGTCGCCGCCGCCCGGTCCGCCGGCATGGACGTGGTCGTCTCAGACCACCACGCGCCGCGCGCCGACGGCGTCCTGCCCGACTGCCCGATCGTCCATCCCGCCCTGTGCCGGTATCCGTGCCCGACGCTCTGCGGGACCGCGGTCGCCTACAAGCTCGCCGTGGCGCTCGGGGCCGACACCGCTCACGACGACCTCGACCTCGTGGCGCTGGCCACCGTCGCCGACCTCGTCCCCCTCACCGGTGAGAACCGGCGGCTCGTCCGCGAGGGCCTGGCCGCCCTGTCGGCCACGGCCAAGCCCGGACTGCGGGCGCTGATGGCGGTATCGCGGGCTGATCCCAGCGCGCTGGACACGGGGACGCTCGGGTTTCGCCTGGCCCCGCGCATCAACGCCGCCGGCCGCCTGCGGCGCGCCGACGCGGGGCTCGAGCTCGTGCTCACCGAGGACCCCGCGCGGGCCAAGGCGATCGCCGCCGAACTGGACGCCGTCAACGCTGAGCGCCGGGCGGTGGAGCAGCGCATCCTGTGGGAGGCCGAGTCCCAGGTGGCCGAGCTCGGATCGCGCCCCGGCTACGTGCTGTGGTCAGAGGAGTGGCATCCGGGGGTGGTGGGGATCGTCGCCTCGCGGATCGTCGAGCGCCACCATCGCCCCGCGGTGCTGGTGGCGCTGGAGGGGGAGACCGGCGGTGGCTCGGGCCGGAGCATCCCCGGCTTTGACCTGCTCGGCGCGCTGGACGCGGGGGCGGTGCACCTGCGCCGCTACGGCGGCCACCGGGCGGCGGCGGGCCTGACCATCGACGCCGCGCAGCTCGACGCCTTTCGGGCGGCCTTCGAGGCGCACGCCGAGGCGGTGCTCACGCCCGACCTCCTGGAGCCGGTGGAGCGCGTCGACGCCGTCGTGTCCGGGCACGAGCTCGGCCTGGGCCTGGCCGAGGAGCTCGAGGCGCTCGAGCCCTGCGGCATGGGCAACCCGTCGCCCCGGCTGCTCGTCCCCGGAGGCCGCTTTGACGACGTGCGGCCGATGGGGGAGGGCCGCCACGCCCGGTTCTCGGTCATCTCCGGAGGGGTCCGAGCTCGCGCCGTCGCCTTCGGCTGCGACGGCCACGTCACCGACGATCCGGCCCAGCCGCTGGACGCCACCTTCCGCCTGGAGCGCAACGCGTGGAACGGGGCGGTCGAGCCCCGGCTCGTGCTGCGCCACGCCCAGCCGTGCGCGCCGGACGCGATCGCGCTGCTCGGTGCCGGCGGTGGCGCCTATCTGCAGGCCGCGCTGGCCGAGGTCGACGCGGTGCTGGGGCCGGCGTCGGCCGGTGCGGCTGACGCGACCCGGACCGTCGTCGACTGCCGCGGGCACAGCCCCCTGGCGGTGCTGGTCGACGCCGTCGCCGGAGGGGGTGAGCAGGGCCGAGTACTGGCGCTGTGCGCCGACGTCTCCCGGCGGTTGCCCGGCCTGTGCGAGCGGA
This sequence comes from uncultured Solirubrobacteraceae bacterium, assembly GCA_963737335.1. GTDB lineage: Bacteria > Actinomycetota > Thermoleophilia > Solirubrobacterales > Solirubrobacteraceae > Palsa-465. Next base: position 320,282 of record CAVTSK010000023.1, on the reverse strand, counting down.
TCGGCGGCTTCACGCTGGCCGGCTACGGCGATCTCGAAGCCGATCCGTCCGTGGGGCTGCGCTTCGCTCACCTCGTGGCGCTCGATCCACCCACCAGCGCCGCCGCTGACCGCGCTCTGCGCGCGGGAGCGGGGATCGTCTCGCTGGCCTGGGGCGAGCCCGAGCTGCGCTTCGCCGCGCAGATGCTCGAGCACGAGTACGGGCTGCGCACCTCGCTGACGTCCCTGTACCGCGGGCTGCGGGCCTGCGGCCGCGCTGCCGGCGCCGAACTGGAGGCGCTGCTGCGCGGCGATGGCGCCCACGCGCGGTCGGCGCGAATGGCCGGGCGCCTGGTCCGCGTGCTCTCCGAGCTCGAACTGGTGGAGCTGCTGCGCGACCCGCCGGCCCTCGCCGTCCTCGATCATGCGCCGACGGAACTCGACCGCTCGCCCGCGTTCAGGTTCTATTCTGAGGTGTACGAGGAGCGACAGAGATACCTGAACCGCGCAAATCTTCGAGCAGGCGCCTGAGCCGAGCCATCGGTCGCGGTGACGCGGGCGCCAACGGCAAGTCCGGCGGCGACAAGACCGGGGGCGACGGCGCCTCGACGGTCCTGGCCTCGGATCGCCCGCGCGTCGACCGGGTCGCCGGTCCCCACGACGAGGCGGGGGCCCAGAACGCTGAGCTCTCGCCGTTTGAGCAGCGGCTGCTGGGTGATCTGTTCGCGATCGTGGAGGAGCACGCCAGCCAGGCACTGCCCGTGGACCGCGACCGCGTGGCGGCGGCGTTCGCCTACGCCTGCGTGCACCACGCCGACCAGCGCCGGCTCTCCGGGGAGGAGTTCATCATCCACCCGGTCGGCGTGGCCAAGATCTGCGCCGGCATGCGCCTGGACACCGAGACGCTGTGCGCGGCCCTGCTGCACGACACCGTGGAGGACACGAGCGCGTCGCTGGAGGAGGTGGGCGAGACCTTCGGCGAGGAGATCGCGAGCCTGGTGGACGGGGTCACCAAGCTCGACAACCTGACCTTCCAGTCGCGCGACGAGGCCCAGGCCGAGAACTACCGCAAGATGGTGGTGGCGATGGCCACCGACATCCGGGTCATCCTCATCAAGCTCGCCGACCGCCTGCACAACATGCGCACGATCTCGGCCATGTCCAAGCAGAAGCAGCTGGAGAAGGCGCGCGAGACGCTCGATATCTACGCCCCGATCGCGCACCGGCTCGGTATCCACGCCATCAAGTGGGAGCTGGAGGACCTCGCCTTCCAGACCCTGCACCCACGCAAGTACAACGAGATCAAGGGCCTGGTGGCCCAGCAGCGCGGGGAGCGCGAGCGCTACGTCTCCGAGGCCGGCGAGATCGTGGCCCAGGAGCTGGGCGAGCTCGGCATCCACGCCGACATCTCCGGGCGCGCCAAGCACTTCTACTCCATCTACGCGAAGATGACCAAGAAGGGGCGAGAGTTCAACGAGATCTATGACCTCACCGCGATGCGGGTGATCGTGGACTCCGTCAAGGACTGCTACGGCGCGGTGGGCGTCATCCACTCGTTGTGGAAGCCGCTGCCGGGGCGCTTCAAGGACTTCATCGCCATGCCGAAGTTCAACATGTACTCCTCCCTGCACACCACGGTGATCGGGCCCGAGGGCCGGCCGCTGGAGATCCAGATCCGCACGCGCGAGATGCACGATCTCGCCGAGTTCGGGATCGCCGCGCACTGGATGTACAAGGAGAGCGCGCACGGCCACGACAGCACGCACGGTCCCCGCAGCGACGCAGACAGCAAGCTCAAGTGGCTGCGCTCGCTCATGGACTGGCAGCAGGACATGGCCGACCCGCGCGAGTTCATGGAGAACCTCAAGGTCGATCTGTTCGAGGACGAGGTCTTCCTGTTCACGCCCAAGGGCGAGGTCAAGTCGCTGGCCGCCGGGTCCACACCGCTGGACTTCGCCTACGAGATCCACACTGACGTCGGCCACCGCTGCGTCGGCGCCAAGGTCAACGGCAAGATCGTCCCGCTGTCCTACCAGCTGCGCTCCGGCGACATCGTGGAGGTGCTCACCTCCAAGCGCGAGCGCGGTCCCTCCCGGGACTGGCTGGCCCTGGTCAAGACGACCCGCGCCCGCAACAAGATCAAGGCATGGTTCAAGGCCGAGAGTCGCCGTGACACCGAGCACAGCGGCCGCGAGCTGCTCCAGGAGGCGCTGCGCAAGGCGGGCCTCCCGGCCCAGAAGCTCGTCGGCTCGCCGCTGCTGGCCGACGTCATCCGCGAGATGGGCTTCAAGAAGGGCGACGACTTCTACATCGCGCTGGGTGGGGCCAAGGTCTCGGCCAACACCGTCGTCAACAAGATGCTCCAGCGCCTCAAGCAGGGCGAGGCCGCCGAGTCAGAGCCCACCGCCGCCGACGACCTGATCCAGACCAGCCGCCGCCGCAGCCGTCCCACCACGTCCTCCTCGCGCTACGGCATCGCGGTGGAGGGCATCGACGAGGTGATGCTGCGCCTGGCCAAGTGCTGCCGCCCGGTGCCCGGCGACCCGATCGTCGGCTACATCTCACTCGGGCGCGGGATCACCATCCACCGCGACGACTGTCCCAACGTGGCCGTGCTCAAGAAGGACCCCGAGCGCTTCACCAGCGTCTCGTGGGACGGCGATGCCGAGACCTCCTTCCGCGTCGAGATCGAGGTTGACGGCTGGGATCGCCACCGCCTCCTCGAGGACATGTCGAGGACCTTCGCGGAGGCCGGCATCAACATCCTCGACGCCCACTGCACCGTCAACCACCCGATGGTCAAGAACCGGTTCGTGGTCGAGGTGGGCGACACCCGCACGCTCGACCAGGCGATCAACCGGCTGCGCAACATCGACGCGGTGTTCGACGCGTACCGGGTCACTCCGGGCGCGGGCTAGCTCGACGCGCGTCCGCCCGGCGTTGCCGGGGGTCGCTCGGCGTTTCGGCGGGGTATCGGCGAACGTCAACGGCGGCTATCGAAGGCAGCACCGGCGGCCTCGGCGGTCCTTCGACGGGGTCGTGGTAGATAACTACTCTGTGGCGATACTTATCTACCAAAACCCCCTGGAAACGGGCCACTTTCACCCGTGAGCCCCACCTCTCCCAAGCCCGCCTTTGACGTGCGCCGATACCCTGCCAAACCTCGCGCGGACAACCACCTCAGCGCTCCGGACCCGAAGGGCCACGATCCCGCACCGGCCGCGCGGGCCGCGCCGGCCCCGCCGGCCCCGCCGGCGCGGGCGTCACCCGCACCCGCCGCACCTGCGAGCTGGGCAGCTTGGTCAGCGCCACCGCGTGCCCGACCGGCAGCGTCTTGATCTCGTTGGGGTGGATCAGGAAGCGCTCCACCTGGCGCCGGCTGGCCCGCGGCCCGTTGCCCGGGCTCAGCAGCCCCCGCACGTGACGGGTCTCCTCCCACACCCAGTGCGTTCCCGCCATCTTGGCGATCATCTCGGCGGACTCGGGCACGTCCTGACGGTGGGCGATCTTGACGCCGACGATGCCCAGGACCTGGTCGCGGAAGCCCGGCGCCGCCCGCTGGAGATCGGCCATCTCCTGGGTGGCGGTGAGCACGCTGATGCCCGCCTCGCGGGCCCGGGCCAGCAGTGCCAGCACATGGTCGTCGCCGAGGGCGGAGAACTCGTCGATGGCGATGGTGGCGGGCGGAGCGAGCGTGGCGGGACCGCCGGTGCCCAGACGGTGCCCGGAGGCGCTGACCAGGTCCTGGATGGCCAGCGCCCCCAGCTGGGCGGCCAGCTTGCCGTACACGCTGGCGTTGAGGCTGAAGAGGAGAACGTCGCCGCCCTCCAGGCCGGCCCGAACGTCGATCCGTCGGCCCGGCGGCCCGTCCGGCATGAGGTACGGGCCGGCGCACGACTCTGACAGCAGCGCCAGCCGCGTGCCCAGCCCGCGCGCAGCGCTCACCTGGTCGCCGGTGAGGCCGCCCAGGTAATCGAGCACCCGCTCGGCCAGCGGCTCGGGCACGGCGCGCAGCGAGGCCGCCAGGCGCCGGGGCTCCATCAGCGCCACCACCTGGTCAAGACGGGCCGGGGTCCCGGGTGCGCTGGCGTGCAGCACCGTGAGCACGGTCTGGACGTAGCGCTCGGCGGCGCGCTGGTAGTGGGGCTCTGAGAAGCGCTCGGTGGAGATGAGCTTGTCCTTGAGGGCGGTGGCGTTGCCGTGAGCCAGCGGGTTCCAGTGGCCCGGGCCGTCGGGGGTGAAGACCCGCAGGCCCCGGCCCACCGTCGCCGCGGCCACTTCCAGGTGGGCGGCGAAGGCGGGGGACCCCTTCATGTCGATGGCGATCACCGGACGCCCGCGGCGGATCTGGGCGTCGAGGATGCCCAGCATCGTCGTGGACTTGCCCGCGCCGCTCGCACCGACGATCAGCGCGTGCGCGGCGAGCTGGCGATCCGAGAGCGCCACCGGCCGCCCCGCCGGGTCACGGCCCACCGTCACCGACGCCGCTGCGTCCTGGGCGGCGGCCCGCGCGCCGGCACGCCGCCCCGCGGCGCGCAGGAGGCCCGGCGCGGCCAGCAGCGCCCCGCCGGCCACCAGCAGCGCGGCGGCGACCCACACCGACGGGGAGACGATCACCGCCAGCCACAGGGCCAGGCCGCCGTAGCGGCGCGCGGCCGAGCTGTACTGGGGTGGACCGCCGTTCACCGAGCCTGCTCCTCGGCTGCCGAGCGACGGGACCCCGCCCGTTGGGCGGCCCTCGCGGGCGAGGGCGCCGCCACGGTCGGGGCCATGGCCACGCGCTGCACGCGCACGAGATCGGCGATGCCCACCCGTGCCGCGGAGCGCTCGATCGCCCGACCCACCGACGCGCGCTCCACGAGGTAGACCACCGCGTCGATCCGCCGGTCCGCGGCGTATCCGGTGAGAATCCCCTCGCGCCGCGCCCGCCCCTTGGTCGAGAGCTCCAGCTCGAAGGCGACCCGGTGGCCGCTGTCGGTCACCACCACGAGGTCCGGGTAGTGCAGGCGATCACGCCCGCCCGCCCCGATCCCGCCGAGCCGGACCCCGTACCGCTGCGCCCGGTCCTCGGCGCGGCCGTCGTGCGAGCGCATCCGCCGCTCGGAGATCACGTCGCGCAGCGGGCCGAAGCGCCCCGCCCGAGCCCCCAGCATCAGCCACGCCAGCCCGGCGTCGTGGCGATGGGTGGCCAGGTCAAACCCGCGGGGGGCGGGCAGATCGCTGGCGATCGTCCTCAGGCCGGCGCGGGTGATCTGGTGCCAGGTGGGCCCGCGATGGATCTCCTTGTGGCGGCGCAGGTGGCCCGCGTCGCCCAGGCGGCGTAGGCGCGCCTCCGCGGCGGATGCGGTGACGTGCAGGAGGGCCGCCACCTGGGCGGACAGGACGAAGCGGTGCTCGGCGGCGAAGGCGAGCAGGGCACGATCGGCGTCGGTGATCTGGACCGCCGGCGCGGTCCGTGACCGGGCGCGACGCGGCGGTGGCGAAACGGGCTCCACATAGATAGAGAGCCTGCAGCGGGCGGGTTTTCACCCCCCTGGGTGACGATCAGCGTCCGGGATGCGGCAGCGAGCTCGTGTCGACCACCTGGAAATCGCCGCCGCTGAGCTGGTCGAGCTCGTGCAGCGCGTCGTCGTTCCAGTGCGGGCTCGGCGCCCCCGAGATGAACCACGGGCTGCCGTTGTCGGCCAGGATCATCCCGTAGGTCTTGAGCGTCTGGGCCACGATCCGGGCCTGGCGGGGGAGGTGGGAGATGTTGACGCTCGCCTTGAGCCGGACGCGCAGCCCCATCGGCGGAGCGTCGTTGCCGCAGCTGCCCGCCTCGTGGCGCGCCGGGTACACGTAGCGCCGGCTGGTGCAGGGCGCGGTGAAGCGCAGGGCGTGGCGGATCGCCCCTGAGGCCGCCTCCCCGTAGACGGCCAGCCCAGCAAGGATGGGCAGCCCGGCCGCGTCGGCCGAGGTCCAGCCCGCCGGGCGCAGCTTGTCCGAGCGCAGATTGAAGATCGCGCCCGAGCCGGCCTTCCACCGCGTGCCGGCGCTGAGCGGGTAGGCGGCGAACAGCTCGTAGTCGGTGCAGGTGTCCCGGTTGACGACGATCACGTGGCGGTCCCCGCTCGAGTGCGGACCGCCCTCGATCGGCACCGTGCGCGGCAGCGGATACCGGTGGCCGTCGGACTCCGACGCGTACTGAAAGCTCACCGGCACGCGCTTGGTCGCGTTGGAGACGACCGCGTAGGGGATGCCGTTCGGTGCGCCGTTGTAGACCGTGCCGAAGTCAGGATGGAGCGGATCGCCGACCCCGATCTGGGCGATGAGCGCGGCGGAGTCCGTGGCCACGGGTAGCCGGTCCACGCGCTGGTTCCACGGGTTGTCGGCCGGAAACACGGGGCAGTTGGTGCCCGGCAGGGTCTGCACGGGCGTGGGGTGGGCGGCGGCCCGAGCGGCCGTGGGCGCGACCGGGGCATGGGCCAGGGCCACGATCGCGGCCAGGGCCCCCAGGGGCAGCAGTGCGGCGGACCGGCGGAGGATCGGGATCACGACACGACGAGGATGCCCTTGGGGACGCAGGTGAAAACCGCCTCGCCGACGTCGCCGATGTAGTCGCCGTCGACCTGGAGGGGGAGCGGGCGGTCATCCAGGCTCGTCACCCGCACCTCGCTCACGCCGCGGTAGCCGTGGACGTGGCGGTGGCGGACGACGTGCGAGCGGCCCGACAGCGCGCGCCAGCCGATCGATGGGACGTCGAGCGGGTTGGCCCGCCGCAGGACGATCCCGGCCAGGTCCCCGCTGTCGAGCGCCGCGCCCTCCGCCATCCGCACCGCCCGGTCGCCGAAGTAGGTGTAGGGGTGCGCGTTCTGCACGATCGCGGTGACGCCGTCGATGCGCTCGGAGCCGATCTGCGCGCGCAGCCGCAACGGGCGGACGAGGTAGCGGCGGTTGAAGGTCTTGACCGCGGCCCAGGTGTAGTACCACTCGCCCAGGCGCGCCTTGAGCCGCGGGTGGGCATCGACGATCTCGACGACGCTGGCGTCGAGGCCGACCCCGGCCGAAAAGGTGAAGTAGCGGTCGTTGACACGCCCGACGTCGACGCGGCGGGGCTTCCAGTCATAGGCCATCCCCAGCAGATGCTCGGTGGCATCCACGACGTCGGCGGGGATCCCCAGCATGCGGCAGTAGACGTTGGCCCGGCCGCCGGGCAGGCAGCACAGGGGCGTGTCGGAGCCGACCAGTCCGTTGGCGGCCTCGTTGACGGTGCCGTCACCGCCGAAGGCCACGACCACGTCATAACCCTCGGACGCCGCCTCGCGGCACAACTCGGTGGCGTGGTCACGCGCCTCGGTGTCCACGGCATGGACGTCGTAGCGGCCGCGCAGCGCGTAGACGACGAGGTTCTTGAGGCGGTCGGACACCGTCGTCGCATAGGGGTTGACGATCACCAGCATCCTCCGGCTGGGCACGTCGGCCTGCTCGAGGTCCAGCATCGCCTCCAGGCGCGCCAGGGGGTCAGACGAGGCGGCGGTCATCGGTCGCGGGAGACGGTACTCGATCCCCGCGCACCCTCACCCGCGACCGCCGGGGCGCGCCGATATACTGCTTGCCAGACATAGCAGTACGCATCCAGAGGGGTGGAGGGACTGGCCCTACGAAACCCCGGCAACCTCCCGCAAGGGAACGGTGCCAAATCCATCAGGCTCCAACTACAAGGCCTGGGAGATGTGGCAGGGCGGTTTCATCGACCTCCGACCACTGACCCCGGCGGAGGTTTTTTCATATGCCGCCAGAGTCGCTTCGCTGCAAGGAATGCCAGACGGTTTATCCGCTCGACGCCCGCTATGTGTGTGAGCGGTGCTTCGGGCCCCTGGAGGTCGCCTATGCGGGGTGGGCGGGATCAAATTCCTTCGATCCCGATGAGCTGCGCCGCCGCATCCAGGCGGGCCCGCACTCGTTGTGGCGCTACGGGGACTTCCTGCCCGTGCAGTCGCTCCCGGAGGGTCACCTGCCCGCCGGCTGGACGCCGCTGCTGCGCGCCGATCGGCTGGCCGAGCGTCTGGGCCTCAGGGAGGTGTGGATCAAGAACGACGCCGCCAACCCGACACACTCGTTCAAGGACCGGGTGGTGTCGCTGGCGCTGGCCCGCGCCCGCGAGCTGGGCTTTGAGACGATCGCATGCGCGTCCACGGGCAACCTCGCCAACGCCGTCGCCGCTCATTCCGCGGCCGCGGGTCTGGACTCCTACGTCTTCATCCCCTCCAACCTCGAGGAGCAGAAGATCCTGGCCACCGGCGTGTATGGGACCAACGTCGTCGGCGTGCGCGGCAACTACGACGACGTCAACCGGCTGTGCACCGAGCTCTCTGGAGACCACGAATGGGCCTTCGTGAACATCAACATGCGCCCCTACTACGCCGAGGGCTCCAAGACGCTGGCCTACGAGACGGCTGAGCAGCTCGACTGGCAGCTGCCCGACCGGGTGGTGGCTCCGATCGCCTCGGGATCGCTGTTCACCAAGATCGCCCGTGGCTTTCAGGAGTGGATCGACCTGGGTCTGCTGGAGGGCACGCTCCCGACGTTCAACGGCGCCCAGGCGGCCGGCTGCTCCCCGGTGGCCAGCGCCTTCGCGGACGGCAAGGACTTCTGCCGGCCGGTCAAGCCCGACACCATCGCCAAGTCGCTGGCCATCGGCAACCCGGCTGACGGGCCCTACGCGCTCGACCTCGCCCGCCGCAGCGGCGGGACGATCGAGTCGGTCACCGACGACGAGATCCGCGAGGGCATCCTCCTGCTGGCCCAGACCACCGGCATCTTCACCGAGACCGCCGGCGGGGTCACCACCGCGGTACTGGCCAAGCTGGCCCAGCGCGGCGACATCGACCCCGACGAGCGGGTGGTGGCCTACATCACCGGTGAGGGCCTCAAGACCCTCGATGCGGTGCGCGGCACGTTCGAGACGTGGGAGATCGACCCCAGCGTCGAGGCGTTCGAGGCGGCCAACGAGCGCGTCGGCGCGCTTGCATAAGATGTAGCCGCCATGGCCATCAAGGTGAAGATCCCCACTCAGCTTCGCGCCGCCACCGAGGGCGAAGCCAGCGCCAGCGTCAATGGCGCCACCGTCGGCGAGGTCCTGGACGCGCTCTACGAGCGCTATGGCGAGTTGCGCAGCCGCATCGCCGAGGATGGCGGGCTGCGCCGGTTCGTCAACGTCTACGTCGACGGCGAGGACATCCGCTTTCTCGACGGCTTGGACACCGTGGTCAAGGACGGTGACGAGGTCACCATCCTGCCCGCGGTCGCGGGCGGATCCGCTAAAGCGGATCCGCTTGCGTGAAATTCGCTAAAGCGAATTCACGGGGGGATCGGCTGATCGTCTAGGTCGCGGCCGCCGGCTCCAGCTCGTACTCGTCGAGCCATGGCGTGCGGTATCCGTCCTGCCACAGGATGGGGAAGAACGCTTCGTCGATCTCGGTCTCTCCCGGACGCCGGTAGCGCGAGTAGATCGGGTGGTTGTGGACCGGGTTCCACCGCGTGTCGGTGGTGATGAGGTGGCTGATGATCGAACGGCGCTGGGCGTCGGCGCGCTCGTTGGGCGGGCTGCCGTGAAACGTCCAGCCGTGGTGGAGGGCGGCTCCCCCGGCGGGCACCTCGATCGGCACGAGCTCCAGTTCGACGCCGGGCGGCGCGCTGTCGCGCACGTGCCCGAGCCAGTCGTCGGGGGCGTGGAAGCTGCCGCCCACTCGCGCATGGGGCCACTGGTGAGACCCCCGCACGTAATAGATCGTGCCGGTGTCGGCCGCGGTGTCGTCGAGCGCCATCCAGCAGGTGGTCATGTTGGGCGGGTCGAGATGATCGAGGTAGGCCGCGTCCTGGTGGCAGAGCAGGGCCTTGCCCGACGGCGGCTTCCAGATCGCGTTGTCCTGGGCCAGCCGCGCCCCGGGCAGACCGGCCAGGCGCGCGGTGAACTCCCCGACCTGGCGCGACAGCGTCACCGCGGCCAGCGCCCGGTCGGCCTTCCAGACGTTGCACATCTGCCGCGTCAGGTCGGCCGCGGTCACCCCCGGCGTGTAGTTGACCTCGTCGGGGGCCAGCCCCGTCTCCCACTGGTGATCGAACACCGCCATGAAGTGACGGCGGATCTCGTCGAGCGCCCCGGGGTCCAGGAAGCGCTCGACGATGAGGAAGCCGTCGCGGCGGTAGCTGTCGATCTGCGCGTCGGTGGGCTCGACCACGCGCACAGTCTAGGCGCGGGTCGGTACCTCGGAACCGGGCGCGAGCACCCCGGTCTGAGCCGGCACGTCGAGCCCGATCGGGCAACTGACCCCGGTGCCGCCCAGGCCGCAGTAGCCGAACGGGTTCTTGTCCAGGTACTGCTGGTGGTAGTCCTCGGCGTAGTAGAAGGGGTGGGTGGGGGCCGATTCGATCTCGGTGGTGATCTCCGGGTAGCCCCGCTCACGCAGGCGCTCGTTGAACACGTCGCGCGAGGCCTCGGCCAGCCGGCGGTGCTCGTCGGTGTCCCAGTAGATGGCCGAGCGGTACTGGGTGCCCCTGTCGTTGCCCTGGCGCATGCCCTGGGTCGGGTTGTGGCTCTCCCAGAAGAGCCTGAGCATCTCGTTGTAGGAGGTCTTTGCGGGATCGAACACGACCAGCACCACCTCTGTGTGGCCGGTGCTCCCGCTGCACACTTCCTCGTAGGTGGGGTTGGGGGTGTAGCCACCCGCGTACCCCACGGCGGTGGTGTAGACGCCCGGCGCCTGCCAGAAGACACGCTCGGCGCCCCAGAAGCATCCCATGCCGACCACGATCTGCTCGAAATCGGATCCCGCCCGCCACGGCCCCTTCAACGGGGTGCCGAGGACGGTGTGGCGCCCGGCGACCGACATCTCCTGCTCGCGCCCCTTGAGCGCGCGCTCGGGGGCGATCATCTTGGACTTGACGTGCAATCCGAACATGTCCCTGAGCTTAATCGCTTTGGATTCCGGGGCGATGACTCGGGGCGATCGGCGTCACCGCCCGCGCGCACGGCGTCGAGGTCGAGCGGGTGTGGGGGAGGGGCAGCCAGTACTGCCAGGTCCTGCTGCGCCGGGAGGGCTAAGCCTCGACCGGCGTCGCGCCGATAATGATTGGGCAACAATTGGTCGAGATGAGCGAGCCCGAGCCCACCCCACCCAAACGGTCACTGCGCCCGCTCCTGGCGGGGTTGGCGGTGCTGGTGCCGCTCGTCCCCATCTTCATCGCGCTGTTCATCAGCGGCAGCGGCGGGTCGGCCGCCGTGCTCACCACTGCGGTCACGGTACCGGCACCCACCTTCGCGCCCGCCCCGACCACCTCTGCCCCGGCCACGTCCGCCGCGCCGTCCTCGCCGGCCCGCACGGAGGTGGGCCTCCGGCTACCCCCTGGCCGCGGCGCCCTCGTCGCCGTCCTGCGCCACCCGACCGTCCTGCGCGCCAAGCCCGCTGGTCACGTGGTGGCCAAGCTGGCCGTGAAGACCGAGTTCGGCTCGCCCACGGCGATGTGGGTCGTGCGTCACTCGGGGCGCTGGCTGGGGGTCGTCAGCTCCAAGGCCGGCAACAACCACGTCGGCTGGATCTCGAGTTCCGTGGTCTCGCTGAGCCGCGTGAACTGGGAGCTGAGGGTGTCCCTGTCGGCCCGGAGGCTGACGGTGCTTGACAACGGGCGGGTCAAGCAGCGCTACACGGTGGCCATCGGAGCGCCCGACGCACCCACGCCCACGGGGCGATTCGCCGTCACCGACCGGCTGCTCACGGGTGACTCCGCAGGCCCTTACGGCTGCTGCATCCTGGCGCTGTCGGCCCAGGCGCCGCACGCGATCCAGGACTGGAGCGGCGGCAACCGGATCGCCATCCACTCCACGCCGGAGACCGAGACGATCGGGGAGGCGGTCAGCCATGGGTGTGTTCGCCTGACCCTCGCCGAGGGTCAGTGGCTCATCAACCACATCCCGCTCGGCACTCCGACCGTCATCACCACCTGACGACGTTTCCGCGGCCAATGGCCGGGTAGCGGCGTGGCATGCCACCTCGGGGAACCAAGCCCGGCACCAAGCGCGCCCGGCAGTACGAGAAGATCAAGGAGTCGCAACTCGACCAGGGCCGAAGCGAGAGCCGCGCCGAGGAGATCGCCGCCCGGACGGTCAACAAGGAGCGGGCGCGCAGCGGCGAGTCGCGCCAGCGCTCGCGCACGTCCACCAACGACATCTCATCGTCGCGTCGCGGCGGACAGCGGTCAGGCACCAACCGTGCCAAGGGCCGCACCCGCGATCAGCTCTACAACGAGGCCCGGCAGCTGGGGATCGAGGGGCGCTCCTCGATGAACAAGGCCCAGCTCCAGCGCGCCGTCGACGCCAAGAAGCGCTAGGCGCTCGCGACCCCTAACCGGGCGGCGTGTCCCCGCTCACCTTGCGGATCTTCTCGATCGCCGCGCGCAGCAGCCGCGACACCTGCATCTGCGAGGTGCCGACCCGCGTGGCGATCTCTGACTGGGTCATGTCGCGCCCGAAGCGCAGGTAGAGGATGAGGCGGTCCGATTCCGACAGGGTCTCGACCCCCTTGGCGATGATCGTCAGATACTCGGCTTGCTCCAGGCGCACGTCCTCGGCGCCGAGCACGGCCGCCAGCGAGGGGACACCGGTCTCCTCGTCGTCAGATCCCGCCTCCAGCGGAGCGGCGTGGCGGGCGTGGTAGGCCTCGATCGCCTCGAGGGTCTGCTCCTCGGTGGTGTGCATGGCCGCGGCCAGCTCGGTCAGTGAGGGCGAGCGACCGAGCTTGGAGGACAGCTGGTCGGTGACGCTGGCCAGCTCCAGGGCGCGCTCCTTGACCCCGCGGGGCACGTGCACCGCCCATCCGCTGTCGCGGAAGTAGCGCTTGAGCTCACCCAGCATGGTCGGCGTCGCGTAGCTGGTGAAGGCAAAGCCGCGCTCGGGCTCGAAACGGGCGATGGCCTTGAGCAGCCCCACCATGGCCACCTGCGTGAGGTCCTCGAGCGGCTCGCCGCGAGCGTGGTAGCGCCGGGCGACGCTGCGCGCCAACGGCTCGAAGCGCTTGACGATCTCCTCCAGCAGCGCGGGATCCTCGCAAGCCCGATAGCGACGCATCAGGTCGTCGGTGGAGAGCCCCCCAGGCGGCTCGCGGTCAGCCGTCACGCGTCACGTCGCTCACGCGCCACCGACCATTCGCACCACTTCTGGCACACGCGTCCTCCGTATACGAAGCCTGTGCGACGGTCTGCGCCGGCGGGACACCGTCGGCTGCCTCCCATCGAATTTTGTTGGGTCCCGGACATCGCCGAGCCGACGCGGCCCGGGAGCGGGCCATCATATCGGCGGCGGCCGGCGCCTCAGCCCCCCAGCCCGGCCACGCCCTCGTCCTGCTCGGGCGTGAGGACGAACACCTCAACCTGCAGGTTCTGCTCCAGATCGTTGGCGCTCATGAAGGAATGGACCCGGCGCCCCGTCGTCTGTTCGACCGCGGCGATCATGGCCTGGCGCATCGCGTCCTGCAGCCCCAGCCGGCCGGCGTGGACCACGTCGCTCTTGTCGTTGGCGGTGAGCGTTTCCTCCGCGCGGGTGTAGCCGCCTTCCAGTAGGCAGACCACCAGGTTGCCGTCGATCGTCGTGCGGGTGTTGGTGGGTCCTCGCCCCACGAACTCCTTGTGGAGGCGGCTGATGGCGTTGGAGATCTCCAACGGGCGCGAGGCAGTGGATTCGGCACCACCGGCGGTCGCGGCGGTCTCGGGGTCAGACTCTTCGAGCATGGGCAGACGTTTGCTTTGTGTAAAGGAAGGACGGGTTGGGCCAGTCTACCTGCCGCTCTGGCACCCGCCCGATGAAGGCCGGTTGAGTGCGCCGCGGCCGGGTAGCTCGCGCTGGACGTGTCACGACGTCCCGTTCTCCGCCAGCCAGCGGGCCACGCGCTCCATCTCGGCAACGAATGCGTACCCCGCCCATGAAGCCCGCACGCATCGGCTGCTCGGGCTGGAACTACGCGGACTGGCGCGGCGCCTTCTATCCCGAAGGCCAACCCCAGCGCCGCTGGCTGGAGCTCTACGCACAGCAGTTCGACACCGTCGAGGTCAACACCACCTTCTACCGGCTGCCCCGCCGTGACGCCGTCGCCGCCTGGGTGCAGCAGACGCCGGATGGCTTCACCTTCGCCGTCAAGGCCAGCCGCTACCTCACCCACATCAAGCGCCTCACCGAGCTCGGTCAGGGGGTGGCCCGGTTCTATGAGCGCATCGAGCCCCTGATCGAGGCGGGCCGCCTCGGTCCGGTGCTGTGGCAGCTGCCCGGCAACTTCGTGCGCGACGACGCGCGACTGCACGGCTGGCTGGAGGCCCTGCCCGACGGACGGCACACGATCGAGTTTCGCCATCCGAGCTGGTTTGCGGCGCCGGTCATGCGCGCTCTGCGCCAGCGGGGCGTCGCCCTCACGATCGGCGACCATCCCCAGCGCCCCTTCCAGACCCACGCCGCCACCGCCGACTGGCGCTTCGTCCGTTTCCACTACGGATCGCGCGGCCGCGGCGGCAATTACTCGGCGGCCGAGCTCGAGCAGTGGACACGCCGGATCGCCCAGTGGCGCCGCCGACAGGCCGTGTGGGCCTACTTCAACAACGACTGGCGCGCGCTGGCACCGGCCAACGCGGCGCTGCTGGCCCGCCGGCTGGGCGTCGGCCCCGCCGGCGCTTAGATGCGCGCCTGGGTGACCGGGACGCCGAAGCGGCTCTCCAGGGCTCCCGGGTCGACGTCCTCCCGGTAGCGCTGCTCGTCGCGGGCGTGGGTGAAGACCAGGATGCGGTCCGCGGCGAAGGTCTTCAGGACGTCCTCGACGGCGTCCTCGGGGTCGCTCTCGCCGGTGTCGCCGGCGGCCGATACGCCCTCGGCCCCGAGTTGCTCCGCGCTCTGGCGACGGACCTCGTCGGCCCGGGCGATGGCCGCGTCGGCATCGGACAGCCAGAACCGCAGGGCGCTGTCGTGCAACGCCGGCGCGACCACCAGCACCTCGGCATCGGTGGGATCAGCGTCGCCGGGCAGCGCGTCGCGCAGTTGGTCGGCGGACACGGCCTCGGAAGTGAGTACGAGAAGTCTCATGTCTCCCGCGTACCCGGCGGCCAGACGGGAAAACAGGAAGGGTGGGCCCGTGCAGGCCGGGTATGCGGACGTCATGACCCAGCTCACGCCAGGACCAACGGCCGAGGTCCCGCCACCCACTCCGGTGCCCCCGGCGCCCACTCCGCAACCGCCCCCGACGGTGCCCCCAGGACCCGGCCCCGACCCCGTCCCGCCCAGGCCCGGACCCACGCCAGGCCCGCCGGACCCGCCGGATCCGGTCCCGGACCCGATCTAGCCGCGCACTCCAGCGCCTAGCGCGCGTACAGCGACTCGAAGAGCTCGGCGAAGCGCTCGTTGACCACGGTGCGCTTGACCTTCAGCGTCGGCGTGAGCTCCCCGTCCTCCACGGTCAGGTCCCGGTCGAGGATGGCGAACTTCTTGATCTGCTCCACCTGGGCGTAGTTCCCGTTGGCGCGGTCGAGCTCCTCCTGCACGAGCGCCCGGACCTCATCCGCCTCCGACAGCGCGGCGAGCTCCTCGGGGAGGCCGTTCTCCTTGGCCCATGGGACGATCTCCTCGGGATCGAGCGTGATCAGCGCCACCGGGAACGGCCGGCGGTCGCCGTGCATGACCGCCTGTGAGATGAAGCGGCTCTGTTTGAGGTCGTTCTCGATGTTCGATGGGGTCAGGTTCTTTCCGCCGGCGGTGATGATGATGTCCTTCTTGCGCCCGGTGATCGACAGGTATCCCTCATCGTCGAGCGAGCCGAGGTCACCGGTGTGCAGCCACCCGTCGACCAGGGTCTCGGCGGTCGCCTCGGGGTTGCGCCAGTACTCGCGGAAGACGTGGGGGCCGCGAACCAGGATCTCGCCGTCCTCGTCGGCGATCCGGATCTCGACGCCCGGCAGCGGGCGCCCGACGGTCCCGAACTTGACGTGATCCAGGGTGCAGACGGTGCCGACGCCGGTCGTCTCGGTCATCCCCCAGCCCTCCAGCACCGGGACTCCGCAGGCGTAGAAGAACTCGAGGATCTCCGGCGCGATCGGGGCGGCCCCGGTGACGGCACGGCGGATGTTGCCGCCGAACAGGCCGCGGACGCGGGAGTAGAGGCGCTCCTCGGCCTGTGCGAAGGCCTGCTCCATCTCGGCGGGGACCTCCGCGCCGCGGTCGCGGCGGCGGCGCACCTCCACGCCGAGCTTGACCGCCTGGGCGAAACGAGCCTGGTCCTCGTCCGAGCCCCCCTGGGCCATCTTCTGCGCGGCGGTGTAGAGCTTCTCGAAGATGCGCGGCACCGACGGCAGGTAACTCGGCTTGGCCTCGATGACCTCGGGCAGGATCTGGCTGGTGTCCCCGCCGTAGTAGACGATCGCGGTCCCCTGATCGAAGGAGGCCAGCTGGGCCGTGAGCGCGAACGCGTGGGCGAGGGGGAGGAACAGGTAGGTCGTCTCGTCGGGCTCGATGAACTCCAGTTCCTCCACCATCTCGCACACCGCCATCGCGTTGCCGTGGGTGAGGACGACGCCCTTGGGCGGGCCGGTGGTGCCCGAGGTGTAGATGATGGTGTAGTGATCCTCGGGCGCGACCCGGGACTGGCGCTCCTCGAGCTCGGCCCGATCGCGCCCCCGGCCGCGCTCGCGCAGCGCCTCCAGGGACATGTCGCCCGCCTCGCCGTCGATCACGATCACCGTGCCGAGGTCGGGGAGCTCCCCGCGGACCTGCTCGACCTTGGCCACCTGGGCCTCGTTCTCACACACCACGACCTTGGCGCCGGAGTTGCCGAGCACCCACTCGCACTCGCGCGCCGAGTTGGTGGGGTAGACGGGCACCACCACGCCTCCCGCCGCCGAGATGCCGTAGCTGGCCAGCGTCCATTCCACCCGCGTGTCGGCCAGGACCCCGACGCGCTCGCCGGGCTCGATCCCGAGATCGGCGAGCCCGAGCGCGATCTCGTCGATGGCCGCCACGACCTCGGCGTAGGTCAGCTCGCGCCACTCGTCGCCGACGCGATGGCGCGCCGCCAGGTGATCGCCGAACCGTCGCGCCGCGGAGCTGGGCAGGGCGGCGACGGTGGCGGCAATCGCGCGGGTGCTCTCGGTCATGGTCTCCTCCTTGACGCGGCAACAGGTGTCCTGCTGCCCTAACTGTCGCAAAATCCGGGCGACGTGGATCAGCCGCTGTCCCCGCCGGAGCGCAACCCCGCGGCCACCGAGCTCCACAGCGTCACGTGCGGCCGCGGCCGCGCCCGCGACGAGGCCGTCCCGGCGCGCCCGGTCGAGACCGCCTGCGTCGCCTCGGGGCTGGTGGCAAAGCGCTGCAGCGCCAGCGCCGCCGGCAGGGCCCGCCCGAACCCGAGCGTCGAGGCGTGCCACATCTCGAGCATCGGGGTGCCGCGCATGTCGATTCGGGTCAGGGCCCGGCGGCGCAGTTCCTCGATGACGGTGTGGGCCAGCGTGAGCACCACGCCGTCGCCCGCTGCCGCTGCGGCTACCGCCGCCGCGTGCGAGGTGTAGCCCACAACGTCGGCAGGCTCCAGCCCGGCGCGCGCGAACAGCAGTCCCGCGCCCGTCGTCGGGTCCAGCTCGGGCGGGCCCAGCAGCCACCGCTCGCCGGCCAGTTCGGCGGGCGGGATGTCGGCGCGTCCGGCCAGGGGATGCCCGGAGGCGGCGACCACGATGAGGCGACAGCGCAGAAAAGGCACGGTGGCCACGGTGGCGGCCCGCTCGGGAGACGGTGGCGGGCCCAGAGCGATATCGGCGCGACGGTGCTCCAACAGCTCGGCCATCGAGGCGCCGGCCACCGTCTCGATCGCGATCTCCAGTCCCGGGTCGCGGGCGGTGAAGGCGTCGATGAGGGGGCCCACGTGCTCGGCCACGATGTTGGTCACCGCCACCTGCATGAGCCGGGACTGTCCGGGCGAGTCCTGGACCGAGCGGCGCGCCTGCTCGGCCAGACCCAGGATCTCCGAGGCCAGCGCCGCCAGACGGCGGCCGCCCGGAGTCAGCGCGATGCCACGGCCGTCGCGGACGAACAGCTCGTCGCCCAATTCCTTGCGCAGCGCCGCCGCCGCCACCGAGACGGCGGGCTCGGTCACGCCCAGCTCGGCCGCCGCGGCCTTGACCGAGCCCAGGCGCGCCACCAGCACGAACGACTGCAGCTGGGCGAGGGTCATCTGACGGGTTGGCCTAAGCGATCGCTTAACTCACAGTTGCGCGGAGCCCCGCGCGCCCGGAGAATGCTATCCATGGAGATCAGGGTTTAGTGCTCCACGCCGCAGCCGCGTGGCTTGGAGTCACCGCAGGGAAAGGATTCCGTGCAGGTCCCAGCACCGTTTGAATACGAGCGCGCCACCAGCGTCGACCACGCGCTGGAGTTGCTGCGCCAGTTCGGACCCGACGCCCGGATCCTGGCGGGTGGCCACTCGCTGCTCCCGATGATGAAGCTGCGGCTGGCCACCCCCGGATATCTCATCGACATTGACGGCCTCGCCGGCGAGCTCGGCTATATCCGGATGACCACGCCGCCGACCCCCGAGATCCGCATCGGCGCCATGACCCGCCACCGCGAGCTCCTCGAGTCTCCGCTGCTCGCGCGGCAGGCCGCGATCTTCACCGACGCCGAGCGCGTGATCGCCGATCCGGTCGTGCGCAACCGCGGCACCATCGGCGGCGCGCTGTGCCAGGCCGATCCGTCCGAGGATCTCGGAGCGGTGTGCTCGGCGATCGGCGCCCAGACCGTCGTCCGGGGCAGCGACGGCGACCGTATCCTCGACATCGACGACTTCCATCGCGGGCCCTATCGGACGGCGGTGGACGACGACGAGATGCTGCTGGAGATCCGGGTGCCCGTCCACCCGCGATCCGGCAGCGCCTATGAGAAGGTGGACCGGCGCGTCGGCGATTGGGCGGTGGCCGCCGCCGGCGCGGCGCTCAGCCTCGATGAGGACGGCGTCATCGCCGAGGCCGGTGTGGCGCTGGCCGCCGTCGGGGCGGATATCGCCTGCGCCCCGGCCCGCGACGAGCTCATCGGCCAAGCGCCCACCCGCGAGGTCTTGGAGCGCGCCGGTGCGGCCGCGGCTGCGGCCTGCTCGCCTGTCTCGGACCAACGCGGCTCGGCGGAGTACAAGCGCCACGTCGCCGGGGTCCTGACCTTCCGCGCACTGGAGCGCGCGGCGGCCCGGGCGCAGGCGGGACCGGAGGGGTGATGCAGGTGACCGTCGCCGTCAACGGACACGAGCACACGCGCCAGGTGGAGCCCCGCCTGCTGCTGGTCCACTTCCTGCGTGACGAGCTGCAGTTGACCGGGACCCATTGGGGGTGCGACACGTCCAACTGCGGAACATGTGTCGTTCTCATGGACGGTGATCCGGTGAAGTCATGCACGGTGCTGGCGGCCACCGCCGCGGGCCACCAGATCCGGACCGTCGAGGGGCTCGAGGTCGACGGGCGGCTGGATCCGGTGCAGGAGGGCTTCCGCCACGAGCACGGGCTCCAGTGCGGCTTCTGCACCCCGGGCATGATGCTCACCGCGCGGGCGCTGCTGGACCGGCACGCCCGCGCCGGCACCCTGGACGAGTTGACCGATATGGAGATCCGCGAGGCGATCTCCGGCCAGATCTGCCGCTGCACGGGCTATACGACCATCGTCAGGTCGATCCGCTGGGCGGCGGCGCGAGAGAGAGTGCTTACCACGGAGGAGGAGGTGTGAAGTGCCCATCGCTATAGGGGCTTCAAGCGGTTGGACCATCGGGCTGATCTTGGGCGTCGTGGTGGTGATCGTCGCTGCGGCCATCGTCATCACCATCGTGGCGCTGGCCATGCGGATCGCCAAGCAGGCCTCGGGTGCCGTCAAGGGCGTCGAGGTCGTTCGCGCCCAGACCGACGCCCTCAGTGGCATCGGCCAGATCAACGACTCGGGCGTGCGGATCCTGCACTCGGCCCGGGCGCTGCGCAAGGTGGCGGTCGGGAAATGACCCTGTTCGCCCTCACCAATCACGGAGCGTGGGGCATCGGGCTCATCATCGGGCTCGTCGCCGCGCTCGCCGTCGCCGCTCTGCTGGCGGTGCTCATCCGCACCGTTCAGGACATCGACAAGTCAGCCACGGCGCTCCTCGAGGTGGCCGGCGCGGTCGCCGGTAACACCGCCAACATCCCGCAGCTGCAGGCCACCGCTCCGGTGCTCGGCCTGATCGTGGACGAGGCCATCATCCAGGACGGGTACATGAACGCCCTGACCGACGGCTACGGGGGGGTGCCGGCGTGAGCTCCACCACCCTCACCGTGCTCAGCGTCATCCTGGCCCTGGTCATCGTCGTCGTGTTGGCCGGCGCGCTCCTGCTCATCCGCGCCAGCCTCAGCTCAACCTCCGCGACGCTGGGCACGCTCGCCGACGCCCTGGAGGGCGTGGAGTCCGGGCACCTCGCTCCGCTCAAGCCGGCCGTGGAGGCCATCAACGCCCAGTTCGCGATCATCACCGGCGCCCTGCCGGGCATCGCCGCCAAGGCCGCGGTCGTCGCCGAGAGGAGGCCGTCATGACCCTCGAGTGGATCGGGGACATCATCCTGCTGGTCGTCCTGCTCCCGGTGGTCATCTACCTGCTGCGAGGGGTGCTCGGGGCCGCGACCTCGATCGTGCCCAGCGTGGACCGGATCGCCCGCGCCGCGCGGGCCGGATCGGCCGACCTCGACGCCGTGCCGCTGCTGCTCACCACCCAGGACCAGGTGGTCAAGACGATCCAGTCCGCCGCCAACTACGGCGGCTCCCTGGACGTCATCCTCGACGACGCGGAAGGAGCGTGAGGCGATGCCGGCTGCTGGAGTGGTGATGATCATCGCCGTCGTCCTCATCGTGGCGACGATCGTCGTCTATCTGCTCGCCACCATCGTGGCGCTGCGGAAGATCACCGCAGGCCTCGACGACGCGATCGGCGGGGTCGGGGAGATCATTCAAAAGAGCGAGCCCGTCGCCGCGGTAGTGGCGGACATCAACGCCAACCTCGACGCGGGCGTGGACCTGCTGGAGGGGCTGCTGGTCAAGAAGGCGGGCCTATCGGAGGCGGTCGGGCTGGTGGACGGCCTGTATCCCGGCGCCGCCGCGGCGGGCCTGCGCAACTTCCCGGAGTCCAAGACCATCAAGCCGCCCCGGATCGCCGAGGTCTACACGCGCGGGACGCTCACACTGGCACGGTTGGGTCGCGAGGCGCCGATCGCCGCGGCGTCCCCCAACGGCCCGGCACTGCGCAACCCGGCCTACGGCTCGAGCGCCGCCCGGACCCTGTATCCCGATGGGCGCGAGCAGCATGCCAAGGCGCTGCCCCGGTCGCCGGTTATCGGGGCCGATTCGCCGGTCCAATACGACCCCTCAGAAGAGGTCGGCGGCCCCCGCCGGCGGATGCCCGCGACATCGTCGGAAAGGAGCTGACGGCCATGCAGACCCCTGCACCGTTCACCTACGAGCGGGCCACCAGCGTGGAGGGCGCGATCGCGTCGCTGGCGCAGTACGACGGCGAGGCGCGGATCATCGCCGGCGGCCACTCGCTGCTGCCGATGATGAAGCTCCGCCTGGCCCAGCCGGCGCACCTCATCGACATCAACGACCTCGGCGACCTGGAGTACATCCGGGAGTTCGGCGATGAGATCCGCATCGGAGCCCTCACCCGGCACGTCGACCTCCAGCACTCCGATGTCCTGGCCCGGCACCTGCCGATCTTCGCCGACGCCGAGGAGGTCATCGCCGACCCGGTGGTCCGCAACCGCGGCACCATCGGCGGGTCGCTGTGCCAGGCCGACGCCGCGGAGGACCTCAGCGCGGTGTGCTCGGCCATCGACGCTTCAGCGGTGATCCGCAGCGCCGACGGTGAGCGCGTCGTCGGCATGGACGCGTTCCACATCGGCCCCTTCGTCACCGCGGTGGCCGACGGGGAGATGCTCACCGAGGTCCGGGTCCCGCTGCGGCGCGGGGGTGGCTCGGCCCATGAGAAGGTCGAGCGCCGCGCCGGCGACTGGGCCATCGCCGCCGCCTCCGCGGCGGTGTGGATCGACGGCGGGACGATCGCGGAGGCCCGCATCGCACTCAGCGCCGTCGGGCCCACCACGGTCCATGTGGCGCGGGCGGCCGAGGCGCTGCGCGGACAGACGCCGGGCGACGAGCTGTTCGCCGAGGCGGGCCGCATCGCCGCCGAGGACTGCTCGCCGTCCGCCGACGGCCGCGGACCGGTCGACTACAAGCGCCACCTCGCCGGCGTGCTCACCACGCGGGCGCTGCGCAGAGCCACCGCCCGCGCGTTGCAACAGGAGGCATGACACACGGATGCAAGTGACGCTGAACATCAACGGACAGGACGTCTCCCGGGACATCGAGCCGCGCACGCTGCTCGTGCACTTCATCCGGGACACGCCGGGACTCACCGGGACCCACTGGGGCTGTGACACCTCCAACTGTGGCGCCTGCGTGGTGCACATGGACGGCAAGCCGGTCAAGTCCTGCACGACGCTGGCGGTGATGTGCGTAGGGCACGAGATCGCCACCGTCGAGTCGCTGGAGGTCGACGGCCGGCTCGACCCGGTTCAGGTGGGCTTCCACGAGATGCACGCGCTGCATTGCGGCTTCTGCACGCCCGGGATGCTGATGACGGCCCGGGCGCTGCTCAATGAGAATCCCGACCCGTCAGAGCACGAGATCCGCACCGCCATCTCCGGCGCGATCTGTCGCTGCACGGGCTACAAGAACATTGTGGGCGCAGTTCGCTGGGCGGCCGAGCACGAGGCCGCAAACCGCCAGGGCCAGGAGGTCTGAACATGGCTGTCACCGAGTCACCCAACCTCCCGAGCCCCGGCCATGAGCGGCCGATCGGATTCGGCCGTCTCAAGCGTAAGGAGGACGCGCGGTTCATCCGCGGCAAGGGCCTCTACCTGGATGACATCCGCCTGCCAGGGATGGTCCATGGCGCGGTGCTGCGCAGCCCCTACGCGCACGCCAGGATCAACTCGATCGACACCTCGGAGGCACTGGCACTGCCGGGCGTGGCGGCGGTGATCACGGCCAAGGACCTGGAGACGCTCGGCCTGGCCTGGATGCCGACGATCTCGTATGACACCCAGGCGGTGCTGGCCGGTGACAAGGTCCGCTTCCAGGGCCAGGAGGTGGCCTTCGTCATCGCCACCGACGAGTACATCGCGCGCGACGCGCTGCCGTTGATCGATGTCGACTACGAGCCGCTGCCGCCCGTGGTCGATGCGCGAAAGGCAATGGACCCCGATGCGCCGCTCATCCGCGACGACAAGGAGGGCCAAACCGACAATCTGGCGTCAGCGACCTGGGAGGCCGGTGACGAGGAGGCCACCGACCGGGTGTTCGCCGAGGCCGACGTGATCACCACCCGGGACATCATCTACCCGCGCTGTCACCCGGCCCCGCTGGAGACCTGCGGCATGATCGCCGACTTCAACCCCAAGACCGGGCAGCTGGATATCTACAACGGCAACCAGGCCCCCAACGTGCACCGGACCGTCTACGCGCACGTCGCCGGACTGGCCGAGCACATGATCCGCATCCGCTGCAACGACATCGGCGGCGGCTTTGGCAACAAGGTCCCGGTCTACCCGGGCTACGTCTGCGCCATCGCCGGCTCGATCGTCGCCGGGGTGCCGGTGAAGTGGATCGAGGATCGTTCCGAGAACCTCATGTCCACCGGCTTTGCCCGCGACTACATCATGCGCGCGCAGATGTGCGCCAAGGACGGCAAGATCACCGGCCTGCGCGTCGACGTCATCGCCGACCACGGCGCCTTTGACTCCACGGCCCAGCCGACGAAGTTCCCCGCCGGGTTCTTCCACATCTGCTGCGGCTCCTATGACCTGGAGGCCAGCCACGTCAAGGTCAAGGCGGTCTACACCAACAAGGCGCCGGGCGGCGTGGCCTACCGCTGCTCGTTCCGCATCACCGAGGCGGTCTACCTCGTGGAGCGGATGGTCAACGCGCTGGCGCTGGAGATGAGCACCGACCAGATCGACCTGCGCATGCGCAGCTTCATCGGTCCCGACCAGTTCCCGTATGAGACCACGACGGGGTGGACGTATGACTCGGGCAACTACGCCGAGACGATGAAGGTGGCGATGGACATCGCCGGCTACGAGGACCTGCTGCGCGAGCAGGCGGAGAAGCGCGAGCGCGGCGAGCTGATGGGCATCGGCGTGTCCTTCTTCACCGAGGGCGTCGGCGCCGGCCCGCGCAAGCACATGGACATCCTCGGAATGTCGATGAACGACGGCGCCGACCTGCGCGTGCACCCGTCGGGGAAGGCGATGGTGTCGCTGAGCGCTCAGACCCAGGGTCAGGGCCACGAGACCACCTTCGCCCAGATCGTGGCCGAGGAGCTCGGCATCCCGCCCGAGGACATCCAGGTGCGCCACGGCGACACCGACAAGACGCCCTACGGGCTGGGCACCTACGGCTCGCGCTCCACGCCCGTCTCGGGCGCGGCCGTCGCGGTGGTGTCGCGTAAGGTGCGCGACAAGGCCCGGCTCATCGCCGCCCACATGCTCGAGACGCGCCCCGAGGACCTGGCCTGGGAGAAGGGCCGCTGGTATGTCAAGGGCGACCCGGAGAAGGGGGCGCTGATCGAGGACATCGCCGCCCGCGCCTACAGCGGCGAGTCGCTGCCCGAGGGCATGGAGGGCGGCCTGGACGCCCAGGTCATCTACGACCCGCCGAACCTCACCTACCCCTACGGCGCCTACATCGCCGTCGTCGACATCGATCCCGACACCGCCCAGGTGACGGTGCGGCGGTTCATCGCCGTCGACGACTGCGGCGTCCGGATCAACCCGATGATCGTCGACGGGCAGATCCACGGGGGCCTGGCCGAGGGGATCGGGATCGCGCTCATGGAGGTCATCACCTTCGACGAGGAGGGCAACTGCCTGAACTCCTCGTTCATGGACTACCTCATCCCGACGGCGCTGGAGTGCCCCGACTTCGAGCTCGGCGAGACGGTCACGCCGTGTCCGCACCACCCCCTGGGGGCCAAGGGCGTCGGTGAGTCCCCCAACGTCGGCTCGCCGCCGGCGATCGTCAACGCGATCATCGACGCGCTGCACCAGACCCACGGGGTCGACCATGTCGACATGCCCTGCACCCCGGCGCGGGTGTGGGCGGCGATGCAGGGGCGCCCCGAGCCTCCGCAGTGATGGCACCGGCCCGACCGCACACGGACACCGACGAGGTGGGCGCCGAGGTCCGCCACCTCGCTCCGGACGTGGAGACGCTGGCCCAGCGGCTGGCCTCCGTCGACTATCTGGTCGACGAGGGGCTGGCCACGGCCATGTTCCTGAGCCTCGCTCTGCCCCAGCCGCTGCTGCTCGAGGGCGAGGCCGGGGTGGGCAAGACCGAAGCGGCCAAGTCGCTGGCCGCGGTGCTCGACACGCCGCTGGTGCGCCTGCAGTGCTATGAGGGCATCGACGCCGCCGAGGCGCTGTATGAGTGGAACTACCCCCGCCAGCTGCTCTCGATCCGACTGGCCGAATCGGATCCCGCCCGCCCCGAACTGGCCGAGGCGGACCTGTTCGGCCCCGACTACCTGATCGCGCGGCCGCTGCTCCGCGCCCTGCAGCATCCCGGCCCGCGGCCGGCGGTCCTGCTCATCGACGAGATCGACCGCGCCGACGACGACTTCGAGGCCTTCCTGCTCGAACTGCTGGCCGAGGCCACGGTGACGATCCCCGAGATCGGCACGGTGACGGCGACGCACCCGCCGGCCATCGTGCTCACCTCCAACCGCACCCGGGACCTGCATGACGCGGTCAAGCGCCGCTGCCTGTATCAGTGGATCGAGTACCCCTCGCCCGAGCGCGAGGTGGAGATCATCCGCCGGCGCGTGCCCAGCGCCGCGCAGACCCTGGCGGTGCAGGTGGCCGACGCGGTCAGCCGTATGCGCGACTCCGACGTGCAGAAGCCCCCGGGCATCGCCGAGGCCATCGACTGGCTGGCCGCGCTCAGCGTGCTGGGGCTGACCGAGCTCGACGAGGGGGCCGCTGAGCGGACGCTCGGCTCGGTGCTCAAGTACCGCGAGGACCAGGAGCTCGTCCGCGCCGCGGGGTTGGCCAACCTGGTCAGCGGGGCCCGGTGAGCGTTCAGATGACGCGCGCGTTCGGTGTTGAGACGGTGGAGCTGGACCTCGTGCCGCTCGTCGGCGCGTTCGGCCGGCGGCTGCACGACGCGGGGGTGGCAGTCGAGCCCGAGCGCGCGGCGCGCTTCGCCGCCGCCCTGCGACTGATCCTGGGGCGGGTGGGGATCGTTTCCCGGCGAAGGCTCTACTGGACGGCGCGTGCCGTGTTCGTCTCCGATCCTTCGCAGGTGAGGATCTTTGACCGGGTGTTCGGCGAGGTGTTCGGGACCGACGGCGCGGTGGCCGGCGACGCGCAGGTCATCGAGAGCGCCCACCGCGAGCCCTCCGGCGAGCCCGACGAGCGCCCGGTCACGCAGCCACCGGCCGGCGCGCACGGACGCGAGGATGACGTCTGGGGCGCCGGGGCGGCGCTCGCCCCTTCACGCAGCCAGAGCGAGCCCTCCGAGCAGGAGCTCCCCGTGGGGGTGCTCGCCTCCGACGAGGAGCTCATCCGCACCAAGCGCTTTGAGGCGCTGGACGCCGACGAGCTGGCCGCGCTGTATCGCCTCATGTCACGCCTGGTCCTGGCCACTCCGCTGCGCCGTACGCGCCGCGCCGAGCGCCGGCGCCGTGGCGAGACCGTCGACATGCGCCGCACCCTGCGCGGCAGCCTGCGCACCGGCGGCGATCCCATCCGCCTGTACCACCGCCGCCGGCGCGTGGCACGCCGCCGCCTCGTGCTGCTGTGCGACATCTCGGGCTCGATGGAGCCCTACGCGCGCGCGTACCTGCAGTTCCTCACCTGCGCGGCCGGGGGCGCGGACCGGCGCACGCGGTCTGAGGCGTTCGTGTTCGCCACTCGCCTGACCCGCCTGACCCGGGCGCTGCACTCGCGCCACCCCGAGCGCGCCATCCAGCGGGCGGCCGCTGCGGCCCCGGACTGGTCCAGCGGGACGCGCATCGGCGATGCGCTCAAGACCTTCAACGACCGTCACGGGCGCCGGGGGATGGCCCGCGGCGCGGTGGTGGTCATCCTCTCCGACGGCTGGGAGCGAGGCGATCCGGCGCTGGTGGGTCGTGAGATGGAGCGGCTCTCGCGCTTGGCCTACCGGATCGTCTGGGTCAACCCGCGCGCCGCCGCGGCGGGCTTCGCGCCGCGGGCGGGCGGGATGGCGGCGGCCCTGCCCCACTGCGACCAGCTGGTCAGCGGCCACAGCCTCCAGGCGCTGGACGAGGTGGTCGACGCCATCGGCGCGCGACGCGCCGACGGGCGTGAGCGCCCCGCGGACCGGGCAGAGACCGTATCTGCCGAGCCCGAGGAGGACGCGTGGCCGAGCGCGACGCCCGTCCCCGGCAGCTCGGTGGCGATGCCGTCGGGCTACGGGCCGAGCCGCGGGCGTACCACGCCGGGATGGAGCCTCGGGCGATGACCCCGGTCGGCCCCCTCGGCCCACTGCACGACGACCCGTCGCTGCCACCGCGGCCGCCCGGCGGCTCGGATGGGCGCCCGCCGAAGATCTGCATCTACCCGGGTTGTGAGCGCCCGGCGGTGCCCCCGCACCTGCTGGGCGGGCCGCAGCCGAGCTTCTGCGACCTGGAGGAGCACAACGCGCTCACCGCCCACCAGGAGCGCCAACGACTGGCGGGCCAGCAACATCCAAAGGAGGGAGTAGGCGATGACGAATGAGGCATACCGCGCGGTGTTCCTGCGCGTGCACCCCACCGGCAAGATGGTCCTCAGCCTCACCACCGAGGCCGACGGCCGCGAGGGCGACTACGCCGGCCAGGTCGCCGGCGAGCTGGGGATCCCCTCCCTGGACGTCAAAGTGGTCCCGGCCGACGTGGACCGCTTCGGGGAAGGACACGGCTTCAACACGGCGCCGTCAGACGGCACCTCGGCGGCGATCGCTTCGGCCACGGAGAAGATCCTGGCCAAGGCCCGGCTGCTGGCGGGGACGGCACTCGACGCCCCGCCCGATGCGCTGAGCTGGGGCGACGGCATGTTCAGCGCCGGCGAGGGCGCGGATCGGTCGCGCACCATCGCCGACATCGCCATGTATGCCCACGGCACCGGCGCGCTGCCGCCCGGCGTCGAGGGCGGCCTCGACGCGCAGGCGGTGTATCGCGACTGATGTGCCCGGCCGCCGTCCCCGATCAGCTCGCGGGTCGCAGCGCGGCCTCGATCTCGACACTGACCTCGTTGGTGACCTTGAGCGTCCCGAACAGCGCCGAGTACGGCTTCATGCCCCATTCGGTCTGCTTCACGGTGGCGCTGCCGGCGAGCCTGCCGTCGTCGGAGACGGTGACGTCGAAGGCGATGAGATTCACGCCGTTGACGAGCTCGAGGTCGCCGGTCACGTGCAGGTGGCCGTCGCCGTCGGGACGCACCGCGGTCGACTTGAAGCTGATGGGCGTGCCCTTGAGGACCTCCTGGTTGATGGTCTGGGCGATGCCCTCCTTGTCATCGGCGTCGAGCGACTTCACGCCGCCCGTGCCCTCCAGGACCGTGAACGAGGTGGAGTCGGCGCTGAGCTCGAGCACACTTTGGGCCAGGTCGTCGGCGAACTGCGCCGTCGCGCCCCAGCGCTCGACCTCGATGCGGAGGTTGTGGCCTGCCTTGGACGCGGCCCCACCCTTGCCCGTGCGGACGACCAGCTTGCCGTCCTGTGGTCCCAGCTCATACGTGCCCGGCTGTATCCCCATGCTTGGATCTCTTTCTCTCTTGCCAGTCAGTTGCCACCCAGAACATACCTGCGAAAGGACCCCACAACATGGTTGAGCTCGACCATCCGATTCCCTCCGGCAAGTCCATCGACGACAACTGGAAGCTCGTGCTGGACCTCGAGCGGCTCGTGCCCTGCGTCCAGGGCGGCAGCGTGCTCGAGAAGACCTCGGACGAGTCGGTCAAGGCCGAGATCAAGGTCAAGATGGGCGCGATGTCGATGAAGTTCACCGGGACGGTGAGCGTCGTCGAGCAGGACGCCGATGCCCACCGCGCGCTGCTGCGCGTCAAAGCCCGCGAGGCCAGCGGGTCAGGGCACGCCAACGCTGACGTGACCTTCACCTTCGAGGACGGCGGCGGCAACATCCACACCGCGGCGCAGATCACCGGGAAGGCGGCGTCGATGGGGGAGGGCACCGTTTCCACCGTGCTCGACGCGCTGATCACGGACTTCACCAACAACTTCGCGGCGGCCGCGTAGCCGCGGGATGGCCGTCATGCCGGTGCGCACCATGCGAGCGGTCCAGGCGGGCGAGGTCCCGGTCGACGGCGGCACCGCCGTGCAGGATCACCCCGACCGTCCGGTGTTCCGCGGCAACGGCGAGTACGACTACGTGTGCGTCTCGTGCGGCAACGTCCTGGCCGCCGGGATGGACCCGCAGTACATGACCCGCCGGGTCCGGGTCAGGTGCGGCCGCTGCCGCACCATCAACATCGCCGCCGAGGTCTCCGTCGAGGCGGCCCGGCGCCCGAAGCCGCGCGCCTGAGCCGATGGCCGCCCTGCCCGACACCGTGACCATCCCCGACGAGCGGCCCTTCGGCTTCGGGCGCATGACGCGCAAGGAGGACGAGCGGCTCATCCGCGGTCGCGGCGTGTTCGTGGACGACGTGCAGCGGCCGGGGATGGTGCATGGCGCGGTCCTGCGCAGCCCCTACGCCCACGCCCGGATCGTGTCGATCGACACCGCCGCCGCCCTTGCGCATCCCAAGGTGCTCGCCGTCATCACCGGCCGCGACCTCGAGGCGCGCCAGACGGCCTGGATGCCCACGCTGTCGGGCGACACGCAGGCGGTGCTGGCCACCGACAAGGTGCGCTTCCAGGGCCAGGAGGTCGCCTTCGTCATCGCCGAGGACCGCTACTCGGCGCGCGATGCGCTGGAGCTGGTGGAGGTCGAGTACGAGCCCCTGGATGTGGTGGTGGACCCGCGCCGCGCGCTGGACCCCGGCGCCCCGCTCATCCGCGACGACCACCCGGGGCGGACCGACAACCACCTCTTTGACTGGGAGGCCGGCGACGCGGCACGCACCGCCGCGGTCTTCGCCGACGCCGAGGTCGTGGTCGAGCAGGACATGGTCTTCCCGCGCTCGCACCCGGCGCCGATGGAGACGTGCGGCGCGGTGGCCGAGTTCGATCGCATCAGCGGCAAGCTGACCCTGTGGGCGACCACTCAGGCGCCGCACGCCCATCGCACGCTCTATGCCGGGATCCTCGGCCTCGACGAGCACCGCATCCGGGTCGTCTCGCCCGACGTGGGGGGTGGCTTTGGCAACAAGGTGCCGGTGTATCCGGGCTACGTGTGCGCCGCCGTCGCCGCGATGCAGATCGGGCGGCCGGTCAAGTGGATGGAGGACCGCTCCGAGAACCTCATGTCCACCGGGTTCTCGCGCGACTACGCCATGCGCGGCGCCATCGCCGCCGATGCCGACGGGCGCATCCGGGCGGTCCGCGTCGACGTCCTGGCCGACCACGGCGCCTTCAACGCCACCGCCCAACCCACGCGCTTCCCGGCCGGGTTCTTTCACGTGTTCACCGGCTCCTACGACCTCGAGGCGGCGCACTGCCACGTCCGCGGCGTCTACACCAACAAGGCGCCCGGCGGGGTGGCCTACGCGTGCTCGTTCCGTGTTGCCGAGGCGGTGTACCTGGTGGAGCGCCTCGTTCACATGCTCGCCCGGGAGCTGGGCGTGGACCCGGCGGCGTTGCGGCTCCAGAACCTGCTGGCGCCCGAGCAGTTCCCCTACACCTGCCAGACGGGCTGGGTGTATGACTCGGGCGACTACCCGCGGGCGCTGCGCACGGCGCTCGACCTCGCCGGCTATGACGCGCTGCGCGCCGAGCAGGCGGCGCGACGCGAGCGCGGCGAGCTGATGGGCATCGGAATCTCGTTCTTCACCGAGGCGGTGGGCGCCGGCCCGCGCAAACACATGGACATCGCCGGGCTGGGCATGAACGACGGCGCCGCGCTGCGGATCTCGCCGACGGGCACGGCGCAGTTGGCCATCAGCGTGCAGACCCAGGGCCAGGGGCACGAGACGACGTTCGCGCAGATCGTGGCCCATGAACTGGGCATCCCGCCCGAGGACGTCGACGTCATCCACGGTGACACCGACGCCACGCCCTACGGCCTGGGGACCTACGGCTCGCGCTCGACGCCGGTCTCAGGCGCCGCAGCGGCACTCGTGGCGCGCAAGGTACGCGACCGCGCTCGGATCGTGGCCGCCGCGATGCTCGAGGTCTCGCCCGAGGACCTGGAGTGGGTCAACTACGGAGATCGAGCCCGGCCGGCCCGATGGTTCGTCAAGGGCGACCCCGAGAAGGGGGTGACCATCCCGGAGATCGCCATGGCCGCCCGGGGCTCGGTCGAGCTGCCGCCCGGCGTGGAGACGGGGCTGGATGCCGAGACCGTCTATGACCCGCCCAACCTCACGTTCCCCTTCGGCGCCTACATCTGCGTGGTCGCCATCGACCCCGGCACCGGCAAGGTCCGCGTGGAGCGCTTCGTCGCCGTCGATGACTGCGGCACCCGGATCAACCCGATGATCATCGAGGGTCAGGTCCACGGCGGGTTGACCGATGGCGTCGGCCTGGCCCTGATGGAGATGATCGCCTTCGACGAGCACGGGAACTGCCTGGGCGGCTCGCTCATGGACTACCTCATCCCGACCGCGCTGGAGGTCCCCGAGTGGGAGACCGGCTACACGGTCACGCCGTCACCCCACCATCCCTTCGGGGCCAAGGGAATCGGCGAGTCGGCCACCGTCGGCTCGCCGCCGGCGATCGTCAATGCCGTGTGCGACGCCCTGGAGCCATTCGGCGTGGCGCACATCGACATGCCCTGCACGCCCGGCCGCGTGTGGGACGCTATGCAAGGGAAGGATTGAGCCAATGATTCAGGGTGAGCTTGCCATCCACGTGCAGGGCCTCTTGTCCGAGCGCCGGGCGTTCGTGCTCGCCACCGTGGTGCGCGCCCGCCGGCCCACGAGCGTCCGCCCGGGCAACGCCGCCGTGGTGCTGCCCGACGGGAGCATGGAGGGGTTCGTCGGGGGTGTCTGCGCCGAGTCCTCGGTCCGCCTGCACGCCCTGCGGGCCATGGAGACGGGGGATCCGCTGCTGCTGCGGCTCGTCCCTGAGGATGGCGACATGGACGGCATCGACGCCATCGACGGCGCCGTGGTCGAGCGCAATCCGTGCCTGAGCGGCGGCGCGCTGGAGATCTTCCTGGAGCCTCACCTCCCGGCCGCCCGCGTCGTGGTGGTCGGCGGCTCGCCGATCGCCGAGGCCATCGTGGCGGTGGCCAAGGCCTCCGGTTATGACCTCCTCCGCGCGCCGGCCGGCGCCGCCGCGGACGGCGTCGAGCTGGCGGGCTCCTCCGCGGTCATCGTCGCCTCGCACGGCAACGGCGAGGAGGCGGTGATCTCCGAGGCCCTGCGCGCCGGCGTGAGCTACGTGGCCCTGGTGGCCAGCCCCAAGCGCGGGGCGGCGGTGCGCGCCGAGCTCGACGTCCCGCCCGAGCTCGCCGCCCAGCTGCACACGCCCGCGGGGCTGAACATCGGCGCCCGCACCCCGGCGGAGATCGCGATCTCGATCCTGGCCCAGATGGTCGAGTGCCATCACGCCGATCCGGTCCCGGGACGTCCGGAGGCCTCAGCGCCTGCGCCGGTGGTGGTGTCGGTGGCCACCGACCCCGTGTGCGGGATGCAGGTGGCGGTGACTGACGCCGCCCCCCGCCTGGAGGTGGCCGGTGACCTGGTGTACTTCTGCTGCGACGGCTGCCGCGATCGCTACGCCGCCGAGCACGCCGACGACCTGGCGGCCCATCGGCAGTGAGAGAGCCAGGCAGCGCGGATCAGTGGGTCACCGGGCTGGTGCTCGCCGCCGGCGGGTCCAAGCGCCTGGGACAGGCCAAGCAGCTCCTGCCCTACGGCGGGGCGCCGCTGCTGGGCCACGTGCTCCAGACCGCCCGCAGCTGCCCCTTTGACCAATTGCTGTGCGTCGTCGGTGGCGCCTCGGCCGAGGTCCGCCGCGTTGTGGACCTGAGGGCGGTCGAGGTCGTGGACAACGAGCAATACGGGGCGGGCTGCTCATCCTCGATCGCCGCCGCGCTCGAGCACGTCGACGAGCGCTGCGACGTGCTGGTGCTCATGCTCGGCGACCAGCCCGGCGTCGGCGCGGCCAACGTCGAGGCGCTGCTGGACGGGCGCGGCGACGCGCCGCTGGCCGCCTGCGCCTACCGCGACGGGCGCGGTCACCCGCTGGCCTTCGCGCGCTCGATGTTCGGAGAGCTGGCCGGCCTGCACGGCGACAAGGGCGTGTGGAAGCTGATGGACCGCTACACCGCTGACGTCGTCGACGTGGCCATGGACGGTCCCGTCCCGCTCGACGTCGACACCTGGGAGGACTACCGGCGCGTCCTGCTCGCCGCCGCCGGGGACTGACGCCCCGGTTCGGGCGGTTCCACCGCGGGCTTCGTCAGGGCGCGGCTAGGCAGTGCGGGCCCCCGGATCCCGGGGCGATCCGGAACACCCAGTCGTCGGCGTTGGGGTGAAGGACCGGGGTCAACCCCGGGTCCAGTCGGCTCCAGGCGAGCGGGATCGCCGCCGTGGGGCCCGGGGTGAGGACGAGGTACTGGTAGCGCCCCGCGCGCAGCGTGGCCTGCCAGCGGCGGCACGAGGTGATGGGCTCATAGCCGCCGTGGGGGGTGGGCTGGCCCAGGTAATCGACCACGTTGGTGTCGGTGGCGCCGTAGAGCGGATACTGCTCGACGGTCCCGTAGAGCGCGATGCGGGCGTGCGCGACGGGCTGGGCCCAGCGGTAGATGGCGTCGAGCCCGGGCGTGGCCTGGTGGCCGACGAGGTATCGCCGCTGGAAGTAGTGGCGCTGGACCAGGTCGCCGGCGGCGACGACGACGAAGGTGGCCAGGATCACGCCGGTGGTCCGCGCGACGCGGGACGCCGTCGGCAGCCGTCGGTGAACCGTGACGGCGAGCGCGATCAGAACGGCCGTGGCCACCAGGAAGGCCGCGTGCCGGCTTGGGGCGGTCGGCCAGAGGTTGCTCTCGAACTGGGCGAGGACCGCTGTCACCACCATCGCCGGGCCCACCGCGGTCAGGAAACGGGGCGCGCGGATGGCCAGCACGATCGGGAGCAAGAGTAGGCACAGCGCGAGCGCCGGCGCGATGTAGCGGAGGTTGACCGCGAACAGGATCGTGTTCTGCTGGATGGCCGTCGCGCCGGTGGGGAGAAAGAGATAGGTGATCGCGGAGACACCGGCGGCGATCGCGACCGTGCGCAGCAGCGGCTCGCCCCGGAGGTTGGCTGCGGCGAGCACGACGGCGACAGCGGCCACCACGATGAGCGGCCACAACGGCCCGAATGCGTGGGCGAGCCCCGGGGCAAAACGCGTCCCCCACAACGAGAGGTGCCGGAGCTCGGAGAACACCGTCTGCTGGGTGGCGACCGCCAGAGGCGAGCTCGCGCCCGGGAGGTGCAGAGGCCCGAGGCTCTGACGGAGGCCCAGGGGATTGCCGGTGTGCAGCGTTGCACGCAGGTACCACCAGCCGCCCGTGACGGCGAGCCCTGCCACCAGCAGAGCCCCGGTGCGCATCCGATCTCGGCGCTCGGCGGCGACGATCACCCCCACCAGCAGGATGACGGCGGGAACGAGGAAGGTGTACTTGGTGCCGGCGGCGAGCCCGAGCGCGACGCCGGCTGCGAGCGACTCCAGCCACCCGCCCTCGGGGGTGAGGATGAGCGCGACGCCGGCCATCAGCGAAGCGAGGCCGACGACATCGTTGAACGCCTCACCGGGTTGGGTCGTGCTGAGGACCGGCATGGCGAGCAGCAGTGCGCCGCCGGCGAGGGTCAGCGGCTCCACCCGCCAGCGGCGTCCCGTGCACCACGCGGCCACCAGCGCGAGCGCCATCCAGCCGAGGTTGAGCAGCGGTGACAGAAAGTCGTTGCGCAGCGCGACGATGCCGATGGCATGGAAGAGCTCCGACGTCGCGGGGTAATAGGCGACGAACGGGTCAGCTTGCGTGAACTGGATCGCAGTGACCGAGCCCGTCTGTGCGAACGCCGCCGCGAACGGCATGTGGTACCAGAGGACGTCAAAGCTCAGCATCCCGCCACCCAGCGCGTCAGCGGTGGCCAGCGCCCACTGCGCGACGGCCAGCCAGATGATCACGACGGCGGCCACCATCCCTGGCCGCCGTGTCGGGCCAGACCTCGCCGCCGGTTCAGGTGCCGTTGCCGCGCGCGCGTGAACGGGCCGCAGGGCGAGCAGCGAGACGCCTGCCGAGGCCCACAGCGCGGCAGCCAGCCAACCCAGGCGCAGCCCGCCGACCAGACCGAGCAACTCGGCCACCACCAGCAGCCAACCCAGCGCGAGCACTGATTCCAAGAGGATGGCCGGGGCTCCGCGCAGCGCGGAGTACCGCGTGCGGACGAGGTGCGCCGCCACGAGCAGTGGGCCCGCGAGCAACGCTGTGCGCACGAGCGCGATCACATAGTGAACGGTGGTCATCGGCCCGGGGGATGCTGCCTGACCCGTCCGACAGCCGCGCCCCCGCCTGCGACGCGGTCATCGTCTCCCGTGGCTCAGTTGAGCTTGCCGTGGCGTGGGCAGGGCCCGATGCGGCGCGGGTCCCCGCACGTGCACGGCTTGCCGATCGAGCCCATGTCGCGCAGGGTCTCCACGAGCTCACGCAGGAACCGCCGGCGAGGCGGGGGAGGCGGTGGTAAGTCGGACGGCGAGGACATGCTGGTCCGACGGTAGCGCGGTGACGAGCCGGCCGGCTGGTGCCGACCGGCTCGGGTGCTGGGAGGGATCGTTCAGCTGACGGCGGCCGGCTCGAGCGCGGCGGTGGCGACCACGACGAGCTGCCGCAGCGCGCCCGCGGGGGTCGGGTTGTACAGCGGGCTCCAGGCGCCGTCGCTGAGCATCCGCTCGATGAGCGCGACGCCTTCGGCCGCGACGGGCTCGGGGCTGCACAGCCGCTTGACCAGAATGTCGATGGCGTCCTGCGCGTCGATCACCGCGCTGCGGCGGGCCAGCCCGAAGCTCGCGCGCCGGGGCACGGGGTGCAGGGCCTCGTGGACGGTCCGGCGCAGCACGCGGGCCAGTGAGCGCCGCCGGCGCTCACTGGTCAACTGCTCGGCGCGCAGCGTCAGGGCCGGCGATGATGCCGGGTTCGCGCCCTGAGCCAGCTCGCGGGTCAGCGACCGGCGATGGGTCGCGACGGAGGTGCGCAGCGAGAGCGAGCGCGGGGGCTCCTGGGTCCGGGGATGACGAGGGGCGGTCGTGACCCCGCCGCGCGGGGGGAGGGAAATGGTCGGCATGAGGTGCTCCTGTGATCTGTAAAACCGGGTCTGTGAGTGCCGGGGCTCGCCGCCGTGGCGGCGGGGCCGGGGCAGTGGAAAGGCACATACAGAACGTAGGAACGCCCGCGTGAGGACTCTGTGAAAGAAGGCGGTCGAGACGTACAGACTTCGTCAAGACCACGCGTACGACGAAGCGCGCCCGGCAGGATTTGAACCTGCGACCTTCCGCTCCGGAGGCGGACGCTCTATCCCCTGAGCTACGGGCGCTCTGTGATCGGGGAAGATCGCAGGCCAGCTTACCGTGGAGAGATTGCCGTGGAGATCGCCGTCATCTCAGACACCCACCTGCCCCGCGGCCCGCGGGCGCTGCCCGACGGCTGCGTGGAGCGCCTGCGAGCGGCCGACCTCATCATCCACGCGGGAGACTTCAGCGGGAGCGAGATCCTGGAGGAGCTCAAGGGGTTGGGTCCGGTGATCGGCGTGCACGGCAACACCGACGACGCGCTGCTGCGCGCGGCGCTGCCCGAGAGCGCGTCGATCCCGGTCGGCGAGGGTTGCCAGATCGCGGTTGTTCATGACGCAGGCCCTGCGCAAGGCCGCCTCAGACGACTCAGGGCGCGTTTCCCGCAAGCGGACGCGGTGATCTTCGGTCACTCCCACATCCCGCTGCACGAGCGAGCGCGCGACGGGTTTCAGATCTTCAACCCGGGCAGCCCGACTGACCGCCGCCGGCAACCTCGCCACACCATGGGCACGTGCCGGCTGACAGATGGCC
Organism: uncultured Solirubrobacteraceae bacterium; assembly: GCA_963737335.1. Lineage (GTDB taxonomy): Bacteria > Actinomycetota > Thermoleophilia > Solirubrobacterales > Solirubrobacteraceae > Palsa-465. Next base: position 283,050 of record CAVTSK010000023.1, on the reverse strand, counting down.
GCCTCGCGTTCGAGCTCATCGACCTCGACTGATTGGTGTCGTGACTGCCGACGTGCAGCCGCGACACTGCGCTGACACACTCAGACCCCAGCCATGGAGCTCTCGATCTTCTTTGCCGGCACCGGCGGCTCGATTCCCACCGCGCGCCGCGGGCTGCCCTCGATCCTCGTCCGCCGCGGCGGTGACCGGATCCTCGTCGACTGCGGTGAGGGGACCCAGCGCCAGCTGGTGAGCTCCGTGGGGCTGGCCGACCTCACCGAGATCTTCCTCACCCACTTCCACGCCGACCACTGGCTGGGGCTCCCCGGCATGCTCAAGACCTTCGATCTCCGCGGCCGGGAGGTGCCGCTGACGATCAGCGGGCCACGCGGCCTGCGAGCCCTGATGGGCCTGGCCCTGCGGATGGCCGGCGCGGTGGGCTTCGACCTCGACCTCGTGGAGCTCGAGCCCGGCGACGAGCTCGAGCGTGACGGGTACCGGATCGCGGCGGTGCCGGTCTCCCACCGCGGCCCCGCGCTCGGCTACGTGCTCTACGAGGACGAGCGCCCGGGGGAGTTCGACAAGGACGCCGCGCTGCGGTTGGGCCTCACCGAGGGTCCCGAGTTCGGCCGCGTCCAGCGCGGCGAGACGATCCGCGGGGTCACGCCCGATCAGGTGCTGGGACCGACCCGGGCCGGACGCAAGCTCGTCCTCTCCGGGGACACGCGGCCCTGCGAGGTACTGCGGATCGCCTCCCATGGCGCCGACGTCCTCGTCCACGAGGCCACCTTCGCCGAGGAGGAGCGCGAGCGCGCCGCGGAGAACGGGCACTCCACCGCCCAGCAGGCGGCCACCATCGCTCGCGAGGCGGAGGTGACGCTGCTGGCGCTCAACCACGTCTCCACGCGCCACCCACTGGGCCAGCTCCGCGACGAGGCGCGCGCGATCTTCCCGCGCACCGTCGTACCGCGCGACTTCGACACGATCGAGATCCCGTTCCCCGAGCGGGGCGAACCGGTCCTCGTCCGCTGGGACGAACGGATGGCCGAGCAATCGGCGACGCCGGCGGCGTGAAGAAGGCGCTCGCTCCCTCCAACCTGGACACGCCGCGGATGCGCGGCGAGCCGATCGGACCCGGGCACGAGGCCGAGATCGCCGGGCTCATGCTGGACCCGCGCATCTACCGCTCGCTGTGGCCGTGGGCCAGCGCGCCGAGCCGCGCCGACGTCCGTGCCAGCCTGGCCGACAAGCGCGATCACTGGGAGCGCCACGGCTTCGGGCTGTGGCTGCTGCGCGACCGCGGCACCGGGGTCGCGGTGGGGCGGGGCGGACTGCAGTACACCGACGCCACCGGCGGCTACGCGGTCGAGGCGGCGTGGACGATCGCGCCCGAGCGATGGGGCGAGGGGTTGGCCACCGAGCTGGCCGTCGCCTCCGTGGCCGTGGCCTTCGACGTTCTGGATCTCCACGAGCTGATCGCCATCACGCTGCCCGACAACCTCGCCTCCCGACGCGTGATGGAGAAGACCGGCTTTGCCTATGACCGCCCGATCGAGCACGTCGGGCTCGAGTACGTCCTCTACCGCCGGGGCCCGTGACCGCCGGGCCCGCTGCTACGCTCCCCGCCAACAAGGTCGCCCCTTAACCCGGTCCCGCGAGGCCAGGAAGGAGCCAGTTGGAAGCCGTGACGGTCGCTCTCGACCGCGATGACATGCGCCGCACGCTCGTGCGGATCGCCCACGAGATCGTCGAGAAGAACCCCGCCGGCGCCGTTGCTCTCGTCGGCATCCACCGGCGCGGCGCGCACCTGGCCAAGCGCCTGCAGCCGCTGACCTCGGAGCTGCTGGACTCGGCGGTTCCTCTCGGCACGGTCGACATCGCCTTCTACCGCGACGACCTGTCCCTGCGCTCGAGCTCGCCGGTGGTCCACGCCACCGAGCTGGACTTCTCCCTGGACGGTCGCACCATCGTCATCGTCGACGACGTGCTCTACACCGGGCGCACCGTACGGGCCGCGATCGACGCGATCTTCGACTACGGCCGGCCGGCTCGCGTCCAGCTCGCCGCGATGGTGGACCGCGGACACCGCGAGCTGCCCATCCGCCCCGACTACGTCGGCAAGAACCTGCCGACCTCTCAGGATCAGCGCGTCAACGTCCGCGTCGACGAGGTCGACGGCGTTGACGAGGTCACCATCGGACCCGCCAACCAGTCAAGGATCAAAGCCGCATGAGCGTCTCTCGTATGCCCCGCCACCTGATCTCGATCGACGACCTGGACCGCAGCGGGATCGAACAGGTCCTCGACCGTGCCGAGTCGTTCGCGGAGGTCTCGGGCCGCGAGATCAAGAAGGTCCCCGCCCTGCGCGGCCGGACGATCGTCAACCTGTTCTACGAGGCCAGTACCCGCACCTCGAGCTCGTTCGAGCTGGCCGCCAAGCGGCTCTCGGCCGACGTCGTCAACGTCCGCTCGGCCGGGTCCAGCGTCGACAAGGGCGAGTCGCTCAAGGACACCGTCCAGACCCTCTCGGCCTATGACCCGGCGGCGATCGTCATCCGCTCGCCGCACGCCGGCGCCGCTCAGCTGGTGGCCGGCTGGACCGACGCGGCAGTCGTCAACGCGGGCGACGGCAAGCACGAGCACCCCACGCAGGCCCTGCTCGACGTGTTCACCCTGCGCCGCCGCTTCGGCTCGCTCGATCGCCTCAACATCTGGATCGTCGGCGACGTCAGCCACTCGCGAGTGGCCCGCTCGGACATCCTCGCCTTCACCCGGATGGGCGCCGACGTCACGGCGTGCGGGCCGCCCACACTGCTGCCGCGCGAGATCGAGGCGCTCGGCTGCCGCGCCACGCCCACCCTTGAGCACATCGATGAGGCCGACGTCGTCTACGTGCTGCGGATGCAGCACGAGCGCATGCAACAGTCCTTCGTCCCCTCGCTGCGCGAGTACGCGGCCCGCTACCAGATCAACGACAAGCGCCTGCGCCCCGACCAGGTCGTCATGCACCCCGGCCCGGTCAACCGCGGCGTGGAGCTGTCGGCCGCGATGATCGACTCCGAGCAGGCCCTCATCGGCGAGCAGGTCAAAGCTGGGGTGGCGGTGCGGATGGCGGTCCTCTACGAACTGCTCGTCGGCTCGCCGGTCCTGGCGGCGGTGGCGTGATGAGCCCCCGGCGACTCTTTCACCCCTCCCGGCCCGGCGAGGAGTTGCTCATCCGCGGCGCCCAGGTGCTCGATCCGCGCGCCGATCTGGACGAGCCTCACGACATCCTCATCCGCAACGGCCACATCGCGGAGCTGGGCGAGCCCGGGGGGCTGCCGGCTTCTGACCAGATCGACGTCATCGATGCCGCCGGCAAGCACGTGTTCCCCGGCTTCGTCGATCCGCACGTACACCTGCGCACGCCCGGCCAGGAGTACAAGGAGGACCTCGACACCGGCACCGGGGCGGCGGCCGCCGGCGGCTACTGCGCCGTCGTGGCGATGCCCAACACCAACCCCACCGTCGACACCGCAGCGGTCCTGGGGTCGCTCATCGAGCGGGCGCAGCGTGAGGCGCGGGTACCCGTCGGCTTCCTGGCCTCGATCACCCGGCGCCTGGCCGGCGAGGAGCTGACCGAGATGGCCGAGCTGCGTGATCTCGGCGCCATCGGCTTCACCGATGACGGTAAGCCGGTCGTGTCGGCCGGCATGCTGCGCAAGGCGCTGCAGTACCAGCGCCTGTGCGGCGGCATCGTCGCGCTGCACGAGGAGGACCCAGAGCTGTCGGCGGACGGCGTCATGCACGAGGGGTCGGTCTCGGCGCGGCTCGGACTGGCCGGGATCCCCTCGGTCTCCGAGTCCACCATGATCGCCCGCGACAGCGCCCTGGCTCTCTACGAGGACGCGCGCGTGCACTTCCAGCACCTCTCGGCGGTTGAGTCCGTCCAGGCACTCGCAGCGGCCAAGGAGGCCGGCGCGCGGGTCAGCGGCGAGGCCAGCCCGCACCACCTCACGCTGACCCACGACATGGTGCGCACCCTGGACAGCCGCTTCAAGATGAACCCCCCGCTGCGGAGCGATGACGATCGGCGCGCTCTCATCGACGGTCTCCGCAGCGGCGTCATCGAGTGCGTGGCCACTGATCACGCGCCGCACGCGGTGCACGAGAAGGAGGTCCCGTTCGAGCAGGCCCCGATGGGCACGACCGGGCTGGAGACCGCGTTCGCCGCGCTCTACACCGAACTGGTGCTCCCCGGCGAGCTCGAACTGGCCACCGTGGTCGAGCGGATGACGGCGGGCGCGGGTCTGTATGAGCTGCCCACGCCGCGGATCGCCGTCGGCGAGGAGGCCAACCTGTGCCTGATCGACCTTGAGGCCGGCTGGGAGGTCGGCGCCGACGGCTACGTCAGCCGCTCATCCAACTCCTGCTTCCACGGGCGCACCCTGCAGGGCCGGGTCATGCTCACGCTGGCGGCGGGGGCGGTCGTGTACCGCCGGCCGATGCCGATGCGCGAGGACCATGCCCGCTCCGGTGCGGGCGCCGGGCGAGAGGAGGCCAGGTAGATGCCGGCCCGGGCCGCCACCGCGTACGTCCTGCTCGAGGACGGCGCACGGTTTGACGGCATCGCCTGCGGTGCCGACGATGCCGCGGTGGGGGAGATCGTCTTCACCACCTCGATGTCGGGCTACCAGGAGGCCATGACCGACCCCAGCTACGCCGGGCAGCTCCTGGCCTTCACCTACCCCCAGATCGGCAACTACGGGGTCAGCGCCGAGGCGATGGAATCCGATCGCGTCCACGCGCGGGCGGCGATCATGCGCGCGGCCGTGGACCGCGAGGACGCGCCCGGAGCCGAGCGCGGCTGGCTGAGCTGGCTGACGGACTGCGGCATCCCCGCGATCACCGATCTCGATACCCGCGCGCTGGTGCGCCACCTGCGCGACCGGGGCGCGATGCGCGGCGGTCTGTTCCCCGCGCGCGTGGGCGCGGGCGAGGCACGGGCCCTGATCGACGCCGAGCCCAGCATGACCGGCCGCGACCTCGCGCGCGAGGTCACTCCTCATGAAGCGGTCGTCCTGGACCCACTGGGAAGCTCGCCGCCAGGCGAACTGCGCAGCGAATCGCGACTGCGAATCGCCATGATCGACACCGGGGTCAAGCTCTCCATCGTCAGCAACCTGCGCGCCCGCGGCGCCACGGTCACCCTGCATCCCTGCCACGCCGGCGCCGACGCACTGCTGGCCACCGAGCCCGATGCCGTGTTCCTGGCCAACGGGCCGGGCGACCCCGGAGCGCTGGACTATGTCGTGAGCACCGTGCGGGACCTCATCGGCAAGCTGCCCGTCTACGGCATCTGCCTCGGCCACCAGCTGCTGTGCCGGGCGGTGGGCCTCGAGACCTACAAGCTCCCCTTCGGCCATCACGGCGCCAACCACCCGGTCAAGGACCTCTCCACTGGGCGCACCGAGATCACCAGCCAGAACCACGGCTTCGCGGTCCTCGGGCCCGGAGGCGCCCGCACCATCGACGATGACGAGCCGGTGCGCTGGGAGACCGACTTCGGCGCCGCCGAGCTCACCCACATCAATCTCTATGACCGCACCGTGGAGGGCCTGACCTTGCGCGACGTCCCCGGCGCCACTGTCCAGTACCACCCCGAGGCCGGCCCCGGGCCGCACGACTCGCTGTACCTGTTCGACCGTTTCATCAGCGCGATTGCGGCGGCGGCCTGATGCCCCGGCGCGACGACATCCACAAGATCCTCCTGCTGGGTTCCGGCCCGATCGTCATCGGCCAGGCGGCCGAGTTCGACTACTCGGGCACCCAGGCCTGCCGGGTGCTCGAGCAGGAGGGCTACGAGGTCGTGCTGGTCAACTCCAACCCGGCGACGATCATGACCGACCCCGAGGTGGCCACCACCACCTACATCGAGCCGCTCCTGCCCGGCCCGGTGGCCCAGGTGATCGAGCGCGAGCGCCCCGACGCGCTGCTGCCGACCCTCGGCGGCCAGACCGCGCTGAACCTGGCCAAGGCGCTGCACGAGGACGGCACGCTGCAGCGTTTCGGCGTGGAGCTGATCGGTGCCGACTACGAGGCGATCGACCGCGCCGAGGACCGCGAGCGCTTCCGCGACACGATGACCGCCGCCGGCCTGCGCGTGCCGCGCTCGGTCATCGCCCACACCACCGATGACGCCCATGCTGCGCTGCCCGAGCTGGGCCTGCCCTTCATCGTCCGTCCTGCGTTCACGCTGGGCGGGACCGGCGGCGGGGTGGTCCGCACCGAGGCCGACATCGAGCGGATCGTCGGCGGCGGCCTGGCGGCCTCGCCCATCGGCCAGGTGCTGCTCGAGGAGTCCGTGCTGGGCTGGGGCGAGTTCGAGCTCGAGGTGATGCGCGACCACACCGACAACGTCGTGATCGTGTGCTCGATCGAGAACCTCGACCCGATGGGGGTCCACACCGGCGACAGCGTCTGCGTCGCTCCCCAGCAGACGCTCACCGACAAGCAATACCAGGCGCTGCGCGACCAGGCCATCGCGGTCATCCGTGCCGTCGGGGTGGAGACGGGCGGCTCCAACGTGCAGTTCGCGGTCAACCCCGCCACCGACGAGATCGTCGTCATCGAGATGAACCCGCGCGTGTCGCGCTCCAGCGCCCTGGCCTCCAAGGCCACCGGCTTTCCCATCGCCAAGATCGCCGCTCGGCTGGCCGTCGGCTACACGCTGCAGGAGATCCCCAACGACATCACCCGCGCCACGCCGGCGAGCTTCGAGCCCGCCATCGACTACTGCGTCGTCAAGTGGCCGCGCTTCGCCTTCGAGAAGTTCCCCGGTGCCGACGCCGACCTCACCACCCACATGAAGTCCGTGGGCGAGGCGATGGCGCTGGGCCGCACCTTCCAGCAGGCCTTCGCCAAGGCGTTGCGGTCACGCGAACTGGACGCGCACGCCTCGCACCCCGACGACGACGAGGCCCTGCTCACGCTGCTGGAGATGCCCGGCGCCGAGCGGTTTGACTACGTGCTCGAGGCGCTGCGCCGTGGTACCCCGGTCGAGGAGTTGCATCGCCGAACCTCGATCGATCCGTGGTTCCTGCGTGAGCTCGCCGAGTTGGTGGCCGACCCCCAGGCGCCGTTTGCCGGCGAGCGCACGTACAAGGCGGTTGACACGTGCGCGGCGGAGTTCGCCGCACGCACGCCCTACTACTACTCGGCCTGGGAGCGGCCCGGACCTGATGGGCCCACCCACGAGGTCATCCGCGGCGAGAAGCCCAGCGTGGTCATCCTCGGCTCGGGGCCCAACCGGATCGGCCAGGGGATCGAGTTCGACTACTGCTGCGTGCACGCCGCCCAGACCGTTCGCGAGACCGGCCGCGACGCGGTCATGGTCAACTGCAACCCCGAGACGGTCTCCACCGACTACGACACCTCCGATCGCCTGTACTTCGAGCCGCTGACCCTGGAGGACGTGCTGGCCGTCTGCCGGCTGGAGCAGCCCGAGGGCGTGGTGGTCCAGTTCGGCGGCCAGACCCCGCTCAAGCTCGCGGCCGGCCTGGAGGCCGCCGGGGTCACCATCCTGGGCACCAGCATCGACGCCATCGACCTGGCCGAGGATCGCTCCCGGTTCGGGGCGCTGCTGGACCGCCTGGGCTACAGCGCGCCGCCCTACGCCACCGCGACGAGCGCCGAGGAGGCGCTCGCGGCCGCCCCCGGCGTCGGCTTCCCGCTGCTCGTGCGCCCGAGCTACGTGCTCGGCGGCCGCGCCATGGAGATCGTCTACGACGTCGACGGCCTGCGTGACTACCTGGACCGCGTCAGAGCCGAGGCCGGCACGGCCATCTACCTCGACCGCTTCCTCGAGGACTCGATCGAGGTCGACGTCGACGCCCTGTGCGATGGCGAGACGGTCTGGATCGCCGGCATCATGCAGCACGTCGAGGAGGCGGGGATCCACTCCGGGGACTCCGCCTGCGTGCTGCCGCCGCACACGTTGGGCGGGGACATGCTGGACCGCATCCGCGAGCAGACGACCGGGATCGCCAAGGCGCTGGGCGTCGTCGGGCTGCTCAACGTCCAGTTCGCCATCCGCGGCGATGACCGCCTGTTCGTCATCGAGGCCAATCCGCGCGCCTCGCGCACGGTGCCGTTCGTCTCCAAGGCCATCGGGCTGCCGCTGGCCAAGCTCGCCTGCCGGATCCTGCTGGGTGAGAAGATCGCCGATCTGGGCCTGCCGGCCAAGGCGCGGTGCGGGCACGTCTGCGTCAAGGAGGCGGTGCTGCCGTTCAACCGCTTCGCCGGCGCCGACTCGCTGCTCGGCCCCGAGATGCGCTCCACCGGTGAGGTGATGGGCATCGCCGCCGACTTCCCGACCGCGTTCGCCAAGGCCCAGGCGGCGGCGGGCGCCACGCTACCCAATCAGGGGACGGTGTTCCTCACGGTCGCCGACGGCGACAAGCCGGCCGCTATCGGGATCGCCAGCATCCTGCACGACCTGGGCTTCGACATCATCGCCACGCGCGGCACCGCGCAGTCGCTGCGGCGGATGGGGATCCCCGCGACGCAGATCAACAAGCTCAACGAAGGGCCCAACAACGTCGTGGACTGGATCGAGCGCGGCGCCGTGGATCTCGTCATCAACACCCCGACGGGCACCCGCGCCCGCACGGACGGCTACGAGATCCGCTCGGCCGCGGTCAAGCGCGGGATCCCCTGCATCACCACGATGGCGGGCGGTCTGGCAGCGGCCCGGGCGATCATCGCCGCCCAGCGCGGCGAGCCCGACGTCGTCTCGCTCCAGGAGCTGCACGGCACCCGCCCGGCGGCGCCGGCGTCCGCCTCGCAGTGACCGATCGCGTTCAAGCACCCTTCGGTGTGCGAGCGACACCGATCGTGGCCGCCGAGCGCCACGGCGCCTACACCGTCCTGCGCTGCGCCGACCCGGATGGGCCGCGGCCCGGGGCGGGGCAGTTCTACATGCTCAGAGCGGTGGAGCGATGGGGCGGAGGGGCGGATGAGCGCCCCTACCTGCCGCGGGCGTTCAGCGTGCTGCGCGCTCCGGCCGGCACCGACGAGCTGCAGTTCCTCCTGGAGGACGTCGGCCCCGGCACCGCCCGCCTGTGCGAGCTTCGCCGCGGTGACCGGCTGTCGGTGCTGGGCCCGCTGGGCATCGGCTTCGCGCCGCCGCGCGAGGGCCGGCGCGCGCTGCTGGTCGGCGGCGGGGTCGGGATCGCGCCATTGGCCATCTGGCAGGACCAGGTGGGGTCGGCTCGGGCCGATTCCATTCGGGCAAGCGCCCAGGGGGCGCTTCCCCCGGTACACGTACGGGTGCTCCTCGGGTTCCGGGATGCGGAGCATGCCGCCGGCGCCGCGCTGCTGAGCGGCCCGCGGATCGCCACCGACGACGGGAGCGTCGGCCGCCAGGGCCTCGTCACCGAGCTTCTCGCCGCCGAGCTCGACGCAGACCCGCACGCGGAGGTCTACGCCTGCGGCCCGCCGGCGATGCTCGAGGCCGTCCGGGCGCTGTGCGCCGAGCGCGACGTCCCCGCCCAGCTCGCGCTCGAATCGGGCATGGCGTGCGGCTACGGCGCGTGCTTCGGCTGCGTCGTGCAGACCACCGAGGGCTACGTCCGGCTGTGTGTCGACGGCCCCGTCATCGAGGCGGCTCGCCTTCAGAACGCGCTCACTGCGGGGGCCGGCCATTGAGCCCTGCCGACGCCACCGCGACCCCCGTGGACTTCTGCGGCATCGAACTGGCCCATCCCGTCATCAACGCCTCGGGGACGTTTGACGCCATCGCTGCGCGCCGCGCGTTCGGCGACGAACTGCTCGAGCACTTCCCCTTCGCGGCGTTCGTGTCCAAGACGGTGACGGTGGCCCCGCGCCAGGGCAACCCGCCACCGCGCCTGTGGGAGCTGTCGGCCGGGCTCATGAACTCGATCGGGCTGCCCAACAAGGGCCTCGACGGCTACCTGGCCCACGATCTGCCCGAGCTGGCCCGGCTGCCGGTGCCGCTCATCGTCAACGTCATGGGCTTCAGCCGGGATGAGGTGGCTCGGCTGGTGACCGCGTTCGCGCGGCGCGACGAGGTGGCCGCGCTCGAGCTCAACGTCTCGTGTCCCAACGTCGAGACGGGGCTGGTCATGGGCGCCGACCCCGACGAGGTGGCGCGGCTGATGAGCGCGGTCAGGCCGCTGACCGACAAGCCGATGATCGTCAAGCTCACCCCCAACGCCTCCGATGTGCCGTCGGTGGCGCTCGCGGCCGAGCGGGAGGGGGCCAGCGCCGTCTCGCTCATCAACACGATCCGCGGCATGGCCCTGCACCCGCGGACCGGGCAGCCGTGGCTGGGGGGGACGACGGGCGGGGTCTCGGGGCCGGCCGTGCGCGCGATCGCGCTGGCTCAGGTGCAGTCCGTGGCCGCCGCGGTGGACATCCCGGTCATCGGGATGGGTGGGGTCAGCCACGGCCGGCACGCCCACGAGCTCATCGCGGCCGGGGCGACGCTGGTGGCGGTCGGCACGGAGAGCTTCCGGGACCCCTCGGCGGGCGGACGGATCGCCGCCGAGTTAGCGCTCACGGGCGCGGCATCCCGCCCTTCCGGGCGGGGCCTTGCCGAGGCCTCGCACTGATCGCGACGATCTCACATCGAGCTCAGAAAGCCCCTGCAAACCAAACTGAAATCCCCAACTAGGCTCGACAATGCTGAACCTCAAGCTGAGCTTGAGTCGAATTGGGCGCTTTGGGCTTGATCGGCCCGCCCCAAGATGTATAGTCGCCGCCCATGCCGCCGGTGAGTGAATCGTTCCCCAAGCAGGTCGCCGCGCCGGAGCGTTCATTGGTCCAGCGCATGGAGGCGCTCCAGCGCGCCAACGATATCCGCAGCCGGCGCGCGCAGCTTAAGCGCGATCTCAAAGCGGGTCGCACCCCGATCCACGAGCTGTTGCTCGATCCGCCGGAGTACGTGCAGACCGCCAAGGTGTTCGACCTGCTGCTGGCGGTCCCCAAGTACGGCCGCGTGAAGGTCAACAAGATCCTGGGCCAGTGCCGCATCTCGCCGAGCAAGACCCTCGGCGGCCTGTCCGAGCGCCAGCGCGGCGAGCTCGTTGCGCTGCTGCGCCGCCGCTGAGCACATCCCTCTGCGCCGGTGGCCAGAGTCTTCGTGATCACCGGTCCGTCCGGCGTTGGCAAGGGGACGCTCATCCGCGGTCTGCTCGAGCGCGTCCCGCAGCTCGGCCTCTCGGTGTCCGCGACTACGCGGGCGCCCCGGCCCGGCGAGACCCAGGGCGTCGACTATCACTTCCTCAGCCCAGAGGAGTTCGAGCAGCGCGTCTCCGACGGCGAGTTCGTCGAGCACGCGACCTACTCCGGCCGGCGCTACGGGACCCTGCGCGCCGAGCTCGAGGGCCGGCTGCGGCGCGGCGAGCCCGTCGTGCTCGAGATCGAGGTCCAGGGCGCCCGCCAGGTCCGCGAGGCGATGCCCGAGGCGCTGCAGGTGTTCATCGCCCCGCCGAGCCGGGAGGCACTGCGGGCCCGTCTCGTCGGCCGCGGCACCGACACGCCCGAGCAGGTCGACGCGCGGCTGCGGACGGCCGAAGGCGAACTGGAGGCCCAGTCCGAGTTCAGCCACGTGGTCGTCAACGACCGCCTCGAGGACGCCCTGGACGAGATCGTCGACATCGTGAGCGGCGAGGTGGGGGCTGCCAGTCCGTCCGCCCCCGAGTAGCGCCCCCGGCGGAACGAGGCGAACGTCAAACGGCGGCATCGAGGCGGAGCCGGTTGGTCGCTGGGCGGCTGGGTCGTGGTCGATCTTGAAGGAAATGGCCTCACTATCGACCTCAACCCCCGCCGGGGGTCACCCGGAGCGTCCCGGCCACCCCGGCTTCCCCTCGATAGCGGCAGTCGACGTTCGCCCCGGCGCCCCCGGGAACGCGCAAAGGCCTGAGCAGCACAGAAAGAGCTCCCGCTGCAAGTTGCAGGATCCTGCACATCTGCCGCTAACCTTGGTCAGTAACCAACCAGCGAAGGGCCAACTTTGATCTCACCCCGTATCGACAAGCTCCTGGACCACGTCGACTCCGACTACGCCAGTGTGCTCGTGGCCGCCAAGCGCGCCCGCCAGATCAACTCGTACTACCACAACCTCGGCGAGGGGACGTTCGACGAGTTCCCGCCGCCGATGGTCGATACCCGGTCCAAGAACTACCTGACGATCGCCCTGGAGGAAGTGGCGCAGGGCAAGCTCAAGTACCACTACCGTTAACCGGTGGCGCGGGTGTAGGAAGCACTCGACTCGGACTCGGGAGGCGTAGACAGGGTGGCGCGGCTGCTGTTCGGAGTGACCGGCGGGATCGCCGCCTATAAGACGCTGGAGACGGTGCGGCTGGCCATCAAGGCCGGGCACACCGTGCGCGTCATCCAGACCGAGAACAGCCGGCGCTTCGTCGGTGGGGCCTCGTTCGCCGGCATCACCGGCGCGCCGGTGCTGACCAGCGAGTTCGAGGATGACCCGCTGCGCGGCGCCTACCCGGGCGAGCCCGCGCCCGACCGTGCGCCGATCAGCCACCTGGCGGTCGTCGAGAACGCCGACCTCTACCTCATCGCCCCGGCCAGCGCGAACACCATCGCCAAGCTGGCCCACGGCCACGCCGACAACCTCGTGGCCACCGCGGCGCTCGCCGCGACCGGGGTCGGTGGCGTTCCGGTTCTGATTGCTCCGGCGATGAACGACCGCATGTACCTGCACCCCGCCGTGCAGGCCAACCTCAGGCTCCTGACCGATCGCGGCGTCACCGTGATCGGGCCCGGTACCGGCGACCTCGCCTCCCACGGCGAGCATGGCGTGGGCCGGATGTCTGAGCCCGCCGAACTGCTCGGCGCCGTCGAGGCGCGGCTGGCCGAGGCGGACCGCCCCCTCGAGCGCGCCTGGCTTGGCGTGCGCGTCCTGGTGACGGCCGGGGGGACCCGAGAGCCGATCGACAGCGTTCGCTACATCGGCAACCGCTCCAGCGGCCGGATGGGCTTCGCCCTGGCCGAGCGCGCCGCCCGGCGCGGCGCCGAGGTCACGGTCGTGGCGGCCAACACCGCGCTGCCCACACCCCCCGGCGTCAGCGTGGTGCCAGTCGGGACGGCGGCCGAGCTCAAGGCCGCCTGCGACGAGCGCTTCGACGCCACCGACGTGCTGCTCATGGTCGCGGCGGTCGCGGACTTCCGCCCGCGCGATCCCGCGGCCCACAAACTCAAGAAGGACGACGGCGCGCCGTCTCTCGAGCTCGAACCCACCGAAGACGTGCTCAGTGCCCTGTCCGGGCGACGTCGCCCCGGCCAGGTCCTGGTGGGATTCGCCGCGGAGCACGGGGACGGCGCCATCGACTACGCGCGCGACAAGCTGCGGCGCAAGCGGCTTGACGCGATCGTGGTCAACGACATCTCGCAGCCGGGCATCGGCTTCGATGCCGCCGACAACGAGGTGACGGTCCTGGCCAGGGACGGCTCGGAGCATCGGCTACGTAGATCACGGAAGGAGCACATCGCCGACGGCGTCCTCGATGAGGTGGAGAAGCTTCGAGCCAAGGAGTCAGACGATCGAGCCATCAGAACAGACCCCGCTCGCACCGCAGGAGTCTGAAGCGTTCGCCGCCGTGGGGCGGGCGCTGACAGCGAACATCAACAAGGCGGTGCAGGTCCGCCCCGAGACCCTGCGTCACCTGCTGGTGGCGTTGCTGGCCGAGGGGCACGCGCTGGTCGAGGACTACCCCGGCGTCGGCAAGACGGCACTGGCCCGCGCCCTGGCGCGCTCGATCGACTGTCAGTTCGCGCGCGTGCAGTGCACCTCAGACCTCCTCCCGGCCGACGTCGTCGGCACCAACGTCTATGACCAGCGCGAGCAGCGCTTCGAGTTCCGTCCCGGGCCCGTGTTTGCCAACGTGGTCCTGGTCGACGAGATCAACCGGGCCTCGCCCAAGACCCAGTCGGGCCTGCTGGAGTGCATGCAGGAGCGTCGCGTGACGGTGGACGTCCACACCCACGAGCTGGCGCGGCCGTTCCTGGTCCTGGCCACCCAGAACCCGATCGAGTACGAGGGCACCTACCCGCTGCCCGAGGCCCAGGTCGACCGTTTCATGGTCCGCCTCTCGATGGGCTACCCGGACCGCCAGGCCGAAGCCGGGATGCTGGCCCAGCACGAGGGCGGCGACCAGGTCATGGCGCTGCGTCCGGTGGTCACCGCCGCCGAGGTCCTCGCCGCCCAGGACGCCGCCGCGCGGGTCCGGGCCACCGCCCCGCTGCGCGACTACATCGTGCGGCTGCTGTGGCGCACCCGCGAGGACCCCCGCGTTGATCTCGGCGCCAGTCCCCGGGCCGGCCTGCTGCTGTTGCGCGCGGCCAAGGCCAACGCGATGATGAGCGGGCGCGACCATGCCCTGCCCGATGACGTGCAGGCCCTCGCGGTCTCGGTCCTCGCCCACCGGCTGGTCCTCGCGCCCGAGACCCCGCGGGCCGCGGCGCGCGACGTGATTCTGGACGCCGTCGGTTCGACCAGAGCCCTGTAGGGACGCAACATGCAGGGGATGGACACACCGCGGCTGCTCGCCAAACGAGCCGCCGTGGTGGCCGCCTGCGGGGTGGTGCTGTGCCTGGTGTCGTTCATCTTCGACGCTGCGCCGCTGTTCGTCCCCGCCGTGGGGCTGATCGTGCTGGGACTCGGCACGCCGGCGTGGGTGTGGCTGGCCGCCAGGGGCGCGGCCACCGAGCGCCAGCTGCCCGCCGAGCGCGTGATCGAGGACGAGCCGGTGCAGGCGACGATCGAGGTCCGGCGCGGCCGGCTCGGCCTGCCCGGCGCCGAGGTCATCGACCCGTTCACCGGCTCGCGGTTCGAGCTGACCGGCGAGCTGTCCCCGCTCCGGGGCGATCGCATCACCAGCGTTCGTGTGAGCTCGCGCTTTGGCCGTCGCGGCCTGCACCGCCTGCCCGCGCCGGCGCTCACGGTCCGCGACCCGCTGGAGCTGGCCCGCGCCGAGGCGGTCAGCCGGGGCGGCAGCCAGGAGGTCCTCGTGCTGCCGCGCACCGAGCCGGTCCGGTGGCTGGGCACCGGACATAGCCGCCGCCTGCGCCTGCCCGACGGCCATGCCGGATCCGAGGCGCTCGCGGCCGTCGACCTCGACGGGCTGCGCCCCTACCGCACGGGCACGCCGGCCAGCCGAATCCACTGGCCGGCGGTGGCGCGCGGCCACGGACTGATCGAGCGCCGGCTGCAGTCCGACGGCGACGCCCGCCCGCTCGTCGTGCTCGACGCGCGGACGCCGGCCTCGGCCGGGCGCGCCGCGGTGGAGCTGATCGACGCCGCCGTGCGCGCGGCGGCGTCGCTGGTGCTCGAGTTCAGCCGGGCCGGCGGCTGCGGGCTGCTCCTGCCCGGCGAGCAGCGGCCGACGATCATCGATCGTGAGCTCATCGCCTGGCCGGCCGCCTACGCCCGCCTCGCTGTAGTCGAGGGGGGCAGCCGCAGCCGCCCCCCGGTGCTGGGCTCGATGGCCACCCGGGGCGGGGCGATGATCTACGTGGCCGCGTCGCCGGTGGAGCGTCTGGGGACGATCCTCGGCGCGCCCGGCGGTGCCCCGACGGTGCTGGTCGTTCCCCAGCAGGACCTTGTCGGCGGGCACCCGCGCGGGATCCGCACCGCCGCCCGGCCAACGCTCACGGTGTCGGGCTGCCAGGGCTTCGTGCTCGGCGCCGGCCGGCGGTATGAGCGCGCGCGGCCGGAGGACATGGTGGCGTGAGGGGAGACCGCCAGCCATGAGTGCCGGGGCTCCCACCCTCGACTCCGTCGCCGGGCGCCTGAGCCGTCGCCGAGCGGGGGCCGAAGCGCGCGCGGTGCCGGCCGAGCGGCCATGGCTGCGCCTGGCGACCTTCACCGCGCTGGCCGGCTACGGCCTGGTGCGGTGGGCCACGCTGCTGCGCCCCGAGCCCGGCTGGCGACTGGCCGGGCTGCTGGCGCTGGCCGTCGTGCTCGCCGGGGCCGTGCCGGTGATCGCCCGGCGCACGCGGCTGGCCGCCGCCGGGGCGTCGCTGGTGATCATCCTCCTGGCCTTCCCGGTCTCCGGACTGCGCTGGCACTGGCTCAAGCACATGAGCATCGCGCGCACGTCGGACCGGATCGCGAACGGTCTCAACGCCCTGCCCAACACGCTCGTCCCCTACCTGGGCACCAACGCCGACGTGCGCCTGGTCGTCGTCATGGGGGCCGCGGTCCTCGTCCTGGACGCCGCCGCCGTGCTGGCCTTCGCCGGCGGAGGAGGGGGTCTGGGTGACGGACGCCGCGCGGCGGCTGCGCTGCCGCTCATCGCGCTGGCCGTCGTGCCCTCCACGCTCATCCGGCCCGAGCTGCCCTACATGCAGGGGCTGCTGCTATTCGGCTTGCTCGCGGCGTTCATGTGGGGCGAGCGGGTCCGCGCCGGCGCGGCGGCGGCGGCGATCGGCGTCATCGCGCTCGCCGGGGTGGCGGGAGCGATCGCCGCGCCCCGTATCGACCAGCGCTCGCCCTGGGTGGACTACCGCGCCTGGGCGGGCGCGGCCGTGCCGGTCCACGTGGACACGTTCAACTGGAACCAGACCTATGGCCCGCTGCGCTGGCCCCAGACCGGCCATGAGGTGTTCACGGTCGCCGCGAGCCAGGCTGATGGCGACTACTGGAAGGCCGAGGACCTCGACACCTTCAACGGCTACAGCTGGGTCGCCGGGCTCCCGCCGCAGCCGGCCCTGCCGCAGCCCAGCGGGGACGCGCTGGCGCGCTGGACCAAGACCGTGCATGTCTCGATCGTCGGCATGACGACCCCCGACGTCATCGCCGCCGGCGACGCCAGCCAGCCGACGACGAGCCTGCCGGGGGGCATTGCGCAGGGCGCCGACGAGGGGACGTGGCAGTCGGGGGCTGCGATGGGCCCGGGGACCAACTACGCGGTCTCGGTCTACTCCCCGCACCCCTCGCCCCGTCAGCTGGCCACGGCCGGACGCGACTATCCGGCGAGCCTGCTGGCCAACTACCTCACGCTCGATCTCCCGATCACCTCGACCGTGCCCGGCGGCGGCGCCGTGCCGGTCGCCTTCCCGGTGTTCCACGCCCACCGGCGCCCATCGGTGCCGCACGGCATCCTCGTGCCGCCCAGCGACTCGGTGGCCACCACCGCGATCAACGTCTCGCCCTACGCGCGGGCCTACGGGCTGGCCCACAGGCTCGCCGCCAAGGCCCGAACGCCGTACGCGTTCGTGATGAGCGTGCGCAGCTACCTGACCGCGGCCCACGGCTTCTCCTACACCCAGACGCCGCCCCGGAGCCAGTTCCCGCTGGCCAGCTTCCTCGGCGCCGACAAGCAGGGCTACTGCCAGCAGTTCTCCGGCGCGATGGCCATGCTGCTGCGCATGGGCGGGATCCCGGCCCGTGTGGCCGCCGGCTTCACCTCGGGGACCTACGACAAGCAGAGCGGCCGCTGGATCGTCACCGACATCGACGCCCACGCCTGGGTCGAGGCCTGGTTCCCCAGCTATGGATGGGTGCGCTTTGACCCGACGCCCGCGTCCGCCCCGGCGCGCGGCGGCGCCGCGCTGGAGCCGATCCTCAAGAAGCTGCCCACCGGCGGGGCCGCGGCCGACGCGGCCAAGGGTCGGCGCGAGGCCGGCGACGGCGCGTCCACCGTCACGACGCACCACCATCATGCGGCCGGAGGCACGAGCCTGTGGTGGCTGATCCCGGTCGGCCTCGCGCTTCTCGTGCTGCTGGCCTGGGTCGTGCGCCGTGTCAGGGGCAGCCACGTCGCGCGGGGTGACCTGCTGGCCGAGCTCGAGCGCGCGCTCACGCGCACCGGCCGACCGCTGCAGGAGGGGATCACGCTCGTCGGGCTGGAGAGCCGGCTGCACGGCTCCCCGGACGCCGAGGCCTACGTCCGCACCCTGCGGGTCTCGCGCTACGGCGGCGGAGCCGGCACGCCCAACGCGGCCCAGCGGCGGGCGCTGCGCCGCGAGCTGGGCCGGGGCCTGGGGTTCATCGGGCGCATCCGCGCGCTGTGGGCGCTGCCGCCGCGGTTGTAGGTCCGCCGGCCGGCCGGTCCGCCGGCGGGGAAGCACCCCTCGGGGAGCGCCCCGGCGCGTCTTAGAATCGTGGGCGTGGAAGAGCTCTACGACCTGTATCAGCGCGGGACCGCCCTGCTGGAGGCCGGCCACCATCACCAGGCCGCCATCCCGCTGGCGCGTGCCCGGGACCTCGCGCCCGACAAGACCTCCGTGCGCGAGGCGCTGGGGCGCGCCCTGTTTCACATCCAGCGCTACGAGCAGGCGGCCGAGGAGTTCCATGCGGTGGTGGAGCGTGCGCCCACCAACGACTACGCGCAGTTCTGCCTGGGTCGCTGCCTGCAGCTTCTGGGCCGCCACGACGAGGCCCGCAAGCCGCTCGCATTAGCCGCCTGCCTGCAGCCCGGGCGGCGCGATTACCGCATGTATCGGGACCGCGCCAGGGCCCGTGCCGACGAGCAGTCGGGCGGCTGATGTCGAGGCTGGCGAGCGTTCACCACTGCACCGCTGCGGTGCTAACCTGACGGTCACAGCTTTCCGGCCGGGCGTTCCCGGTGCCGTTTTAGAAAGTGGGCGCCCGCCCGCTTTTTTTATGAGATTTATGGAGGAGACAGTGAGTGCCCTACAGACCGAGATCGAAGCCAGACTTGCCGGCGTCGAGCCTGAGGTCGAGGTACTGCTTGCGGAGGTCGCAGGCCCCACGCTCCGTCTGTTCATCGACCACCCCGATGGCGTGACGCTCGAACTCTGCGAGCGCGTCTCGGGG
The DNA here is from genome assembly GCA_963737335.1 of uncultured Solirubrobacteraceae bacterium. Classification (GTDB taxonomy): domain Bacteria; phylum Actinomycetota; class Thermoleophilia; order Solirubrobacterales; family Solirubrobacteraceae; genus Palsa-465. Next base: position 264,266 of record CAVTSK010000023.1, on the reverse strand, counting down.
CACCTGACCGAGTACCACCAGAGCTACGCGTTGGAGGTCTCGTCCCCCGGTCAGGACCGTCCGCTGACCAAGCCCCAGCACTACTCCCGTTTCCTTGGCCGCCGTGCGCGCGTACGTCTGCGCGAGGCCGCCGAAGGCCACAAGCAGCTGACAGGCGAGCTGGTCGGCGCTTCAGATAGCGACGTTACGATCGCCGCCGGCGACGGGATCCTCACGATCCCGTACGAGCAGATCGTCCGCTCCAACCTCGTACCCGGAGACTGATTCATGTCCAAGGAGATCGTTGAGGCCGTACGGGGCCTCGCAGCGGAAAAGAACATCTCGCACGAGAAGCTGATGGAGGCGCTGGAGGATGCGCTGCTGTCGGCCTACAAGAAGACTCCCGGCTCGGCGCCCTACGCCAAGGTGGAGATGGACCGCGACAGCGGTGACTTCATCGTGTGGGAGCTGAAGATCCCGCCGGAGCTCGAAGAGCAGCTGCTGATCGAGGCCAGCACCGACGCCCAGCCCACCGTGGACCCCGAGACGGGGGAGATGCGTGACGCGCCGGAGCCCGAGATCGACATGGAGAAGCTCAAGGAGTACGAGGACCAGATCGAGATCGAAGACGTCACGCCGCACGACTTCGGGCGCATCGCCGCCCAGACCGCCAAGCAGGTCATCCTGCAGCGGATCCGCGAGGCCGAGCGCGACATGATGTTCGAGGAGTACCGCGATCGCGTGGGCGAGCTGATCACCGGGATCGTGCAGCAGTCCGACAGCCGCTACACGCTCGTGCAGCTGCGCGAACGGGTCGAGGCGCTGCTGCCCAAGTCCGAGCAGGTCGACGGTGAGCGCTATGACCACTCGCAGCGGATCAAGGCGGTCATCAAGGACGTCTCGAACTCCACCAAGGGGCCGAGCATCATCGTCTCCCGGCGCGACCCCGAGCTGATCAAGTCGCTGTTCGAGCTCGAGGTGCCCGAGATCGCCGACGGCCTGGTGGAGATCACCGGCGTCGCCCGCGAGCCCGGTTACCGCTCCAAGATCGCCGTCGTGTCCCACGTCGACGGCGTGGACCCGGTCGGCGCCTGCGTCGGGCCCCGCGGGTCCCGGGTGCGCATGGTCGTCTCCGAGTTGCGCGGCGAGAAGATCGACATCATCCCTTACAACGACGAGCCCGCCCGGTTCGTGGCCAAGGCGCTCTCGCCCGCCCGCGTGCGCGAGGTGCTGGTTGACGACGCCGGCAAGCAGGCGACGGTCATCGTCCCCGACGACCAGCTGTCGCTGGCCATCGGCCGCGAGGGCCAGAACGCCCGCTTGGCCGCGCGGCTCACCGGCTGGCGGATCGACATCCGCTCCGAGACCGAGTTCGCCGCCGAAGAGGCCGAGCACGGCTACGAGGAGGAAGAGCTCCAGGGCCGCTGTGCCGCGATCCTCACCAACGGCCGCCGCTGCCCCAACGCCGCACTGCCGAGCTCGCGCTACTGCGGCATCGAGGCCCACCAGGCCCTCGCCGGCACCGGCACTGACCAGGTGGGAGCCGATGCACCGTCAGATGGTGCACCGGCTGCCGCGGCTCCCGGCGGCGCAGGCCAGGAAGCGACGTAGACTCAGCCCAAGATGAGCAACAAGCGCGTCCATGAAATTGCCAAGGAGCGTGGTCTCCCGGCCAAGGACGTCCTCGCCCGCCTCAAGGAGGCCGGCGTCGACGTGAAGGCGTCCTCCTCGTCCGTTGACGAGGAGGTGGCGTCGCGCGTGCTCGCCAACGGCGGTCAGGCCGCCGCCCCGGCCCCGGCCCCGGCCCCGGACGGGGCCGCCAAGGCCAAGCCCGCCGCCCCCAAGGCCAAGGCCAAGGCCGCCGACGGCGCCAAGGCGCCGGCGAAGTCCGCCGAGCGCTCCCAGGGCCAGGCGGCCGCGAGGCCTGCCAAGGCGCCGCCCGCCGCCCGCGCCGCCGCGCCCGCCCAGGCGGCCGAGAGCGGCGCGTCCGCGCCCGCCGGCGACGACGCCGGCTCAGCTGGACCCGCCGCTGACGGCGCCCGGGGACAGAGCGGCGGCGGCGATCAGCACAAGCGTCCGACCCGTGACTCCTTGCAGGGCGAGCGCGCCCCCGGCAACGCCGGTGGCCGGCGCCGCGTGGTCATCGATTCGCAGGCCTCCCGTCGCGGACCGGGCGGTCCCGGCGGCGGCCCGGGTGGAGGCGGCCCGGTCAACCAGCCGCCGCGCCGCCAGCGTCGCGGCCGGCGCCGGCGTGGCGTGTATGACGAGGAAGCCGAGTCGCGGCCCTCGCGCACCCTGTCGTCTGACCCGACCGCGATCCAGGTCAACTCTGGCTCGACGGTCAAGGACGTCGCCGAGTACCTGGACGTCTCGACGTCGGAGATCATCAAGAAGCTGATGGGCCTGGGGGAGATGCGCACGCTCACCCAGACGCTCTCGGACGAGACCATCGAGGTGCTCGCCACCGAACTGGGTAAGGACGTCGAGATCGTCCACTCCGAGGACGAGGAGATCGCCGAGCCGGTGTTCGACGACGCCGAGGAGGATCTCGTCGAGCGCGCGCCCGTGGTCACGATCATGGGCCACGTCGACCACGGCAAGACCTCCCTGCTCGACGCGATCCGCGAGACCCAGGTGGCTGCCGGCGAGGCCGGCGGGATCACCCAGCACATCGGCGCCTACCAGGTCCGCCACGACGGGCACGCCATCACCTTCCTCGACACGCCGGGCCACGAGGCGTTCACCGCCATGCGCGCCCGCGGCGCCAAGGTCACGGACATCGCCGTGATCGTGGTGGCCGCCGACGACGGCGTCAAGCCCCAGACTCAGGAGGCCGTCGACCACGCCAAGGAGGCCGGCGTCCCGATGATGGTGGCCGTCAACAAGGTCGACAAGGAGGGCGCGCAGCCCGACCGCGTGCGCACCGAGATGACCGCGCTCGGGCTCCAGCCGGTCGAGTGGGGCGGCGACATCGAGTTCGTCAACGTGTCGGCCAAGACCAGGGAGGGCCTCGACGACCTGCTCGAGACCATCATCGTCATGGCCGAGATCGAGGAGCTCAAGGCCAACCCCGACGCCGCCGCGTCCGGCACGGTCATCGAGTCAAAGCTCGATCCGGGCCGTGGTCCGGTGGTCACGATCCTCGTCAGCCGCGGCACCCTGGAGGTCGGCGACGCCGTCGTCGCCGGAGCCCAGTGGGGCCGGGTCCGCGCGATGCACGACTTCCGCGGAAACCGGATCGGCCAGGCGCTGCCGGGCGAGCCGGTGGAGGTGCTGGGCTTCGACGGCGTCCCCGAGGCCGGCGAACATATCCGCGTCGTCGAGCACGACCGCCGCGCCCGCCAACTGGCCGGCGAGCGGGCGACCCGGCTCAAGGCCGAGTCGCTGGCCCGCCAGAGCGGCAAGCGCGTCTCGCTGGAGAACATCTTCGGGTCAGGGCTGCAGGAGCTCAACCTGCTGCTCAAGGCCGACGTCGCCGGTTCGCTGGAGGCGATCGAGGACGAGATCGCCAAGCTGCCTCAGGACGAGGTCTCGGTGAACGTGATCCGCCGCGCCGTCGGCGCCGTGACGGAATCCGACGTGATGCTGGCCGCCGCGTCCGACGCCGTCATCATGGCCTTCAACGTGCGTCCGGTCGGCGATGCGCGGGCCGTGGCCGAGCGCGAGGGCGTGGAGATCCGCGGCTACTCGGTCATCTACCGCGCCATCGACGAGCTGCGCAGCGCCATGCAGGGCATGCTGGCTCCCGAGGAGGTCGAGGAGTCCCTGGGCAGCGCCGAGGTGCGCCAGATCTTCCGCGCCTCGCGGGTGGGAACGATCGCCGGCTCCTACGTCACCGAAGGCAAGATCACCCGTGGCTCCAAGGTCCGCCTCGTGCGCGACGGCACCGTCATCTGGGACGGCGAGATCGCCAGCCTGCGGCGCTTCAACGAGGATGCGCGCGAGGTGTCGTCCGGCTACGAGTGCGGCATCGTGCTGCGCGACTACGCCGACGTCAAGGAAGGCGACGTCCTCGAGACCTATACGACGCGCCAGGTCGAGCGCGAGCTCGCCTGACGCGGGCCCGATCCAGCGCGTGTCCGGATCGCCCACGGGAGGGTTCGTGGTGGTGCTCGTCATCGACCTGCACTTCCCCGACGCCGGCAGCCTCAAGGGCAAACGCAAGGAGCTGTCGTCGATCAAGGCCCAGCTGCAGGGACGTCTGGGCGTCGCGGTGGCCGAGACCGGGTATCAGGACCTGTGGCAACGGGCAAGACTGACCGCGGCTCTCACCGGAGGGTCGCTGCGCCGGTTGGCCGCCGCTGCCGACGAGGTCGAGCGCTGGGTCCTGGCTCGCTGCCCCGATGGAGCGAGCGTGGAGCGGCTCGTGGCCTCGGTTGAGGATTTGCGAGGATGAGGCATGAGGTCGCAGCGCGAACGAATGTGCGGAGGGTAGGATGCGCGGTGGCCGCATGCGGCGCGTCGATGAGGCGATGAGAGCCGTCCTCTCCGACGCGATCGCCAAGGATCTGAAGGACCCACGAATAGGGTTCGTGACTGTGACCGGCGTCAAGACCAGCCCCGATCTCCGCCACGCTCGCGTCTACGTGAGCGTTCTCGGCCGCGAGCCCGAGCGCGCCGGCAGCATGGATGGCCTGCGTTCCGCCCACGGCTTCCTCCAGCGTCGCGTCGCCGACGAGCTTCGGCTCAGGCACACGCCGTCGCTGAGCTTCGAGTACGACGACACGGTGGACCGGGGGATGCGCGTCTCGCAACTGCTCGACGAGCACGTGGAGGAGGAGACCAGTGACCGGTAACGGCGACCGCTCGGCGCGCGATCGGGTTCTCTCCGAGCTGCGCGAGGCCGGCAAGTTGGTCGTGGTCGCCCACGAGAACCCCGACGGCGACGCCATCGGCTCGCTGGTGGCGATGCGCGCGATCCTCACCGAGATCGGCAAGGACTGCGTGATGTTCATCGACTCCCACGACCTGCCCCTGCCCCAGGAGTACGGCTTCCTGCCGCTGGACGGGCTGGTGTCCGAGCCCCCCGCCGACGTGGGTGACCGCACGATCGTGTTCCTGGACTGCGGCAACATCGACCGCAACCCGGCCGAGGCCTTCCGCGGGGCGGGCGGCGTGCGGTTTCACATCCTCAACATCGACCACCATCACGACAACACGCACTTCGGGACCGTGAACCTCGTGGTGCCCGAGGCGTCGTGCACCGCGGAGATCGTCTGGGACCTCATGAACGACCTGGGCGTCACGCCCACGCGCACCATCGCCGAAGCGCTCTACGTGGGCCTCATCACCGACACGGGCCGCTTCATGTACGAGAACACCGGCACGCAGGCCCACCTCATGGCCGCCGACCTGATCGAGGCCGGCGTGAACGTTCACGACATCTATCGCCATGTCTACGAGGGCGTCCCCTACGGCAAGCTCGCCCTGCTGGCACGCGGCCTGTCCAACGTCCAGCGCTTCGACGACGGGCGGCTGACGATCACCGATCTCTCCGTGGGCGACTTCTCGGAGTCCGACGCCGAGGAGAGCTACTCCGAGGGGCTCATCGACCATCTGCGTGCCGTCGAGGGCACGCGCCTGGCCGCGCTGGTGCGCGACCGCCTGGGCGGCGCCAACGGCAGCCGCAAGGTGTCGCTGCGCGCCGGCGACGACGCCATCGACGTGTCGGCTATCGCCCGCGCCCAGGGGGGCGGCGGCCATCGCCAGGCGGCGGGCTTCAGCACCCAGCTGTCCTATGACGAGCTGGTGTCGTTCCTGCGCGAGCAGCTTGCTGCTCAGAGCTAGCCCGCGGAGGGTGCCATGACCGGGCCGCGCGCAGGCGAGGACCACATCCTCCTCTACGACAAGCCCGCCGGCGTCACCTCCCACGACGTCGTGGCCACCGTGCGCCGCACCCTGCCGCGTAAGACCAAGGTGGGCCACGCTGGGACGCTGGACCCATTTGCCACCGGGCTCCTGCTCGTCCTGGTGGGGCGCGCGACTCGCGCTCAGCGGTTCTTCATGGCGCTGCCCAAGCGCTACGAGGTGGTGGCCCGCTTCGGCGCGGTCTCGAGCACCGGCGACCCCGAGGGGGAGATCACCGAGACCGGCAACGTGCCCGCCGGGGAGCTGGCGCTGCCAACCGGGGCGATCCGGCAGCGGCCGCCCGCGTACTCGGCGGTGAAGGTGGGCGGGCGCCGGGCCTACGCGCTGGCCCGGGCGGGGGAAGAGGTGCAGACGACCGAGCGTGAGGTCACGGTGCACCGTTTCGAGCAGCTGTGGCATGACGGCGACCGGCGGGCCTTCGCCATCGAGTGCTCGTCGGGCACCTACGTCCGCAGCCTCATCGCCGATCTCGGCGACGCCTACTGCCTGGAGTTGCGCCGCACTCGCATCGGGGCCTTCGACGTCGCCGACGCGGATCCGGCGCGGCCGGTGGCGCTGGCGGAGGCGCTGGGGTTCCTGCCCGAGCAGCGCCTGGAGGGTGAGGAGGCCCGGCGGGCCGCCCACGGGGTCCGCGTCGAGGGGAGCAGGGCCGACGAGGGCAGAGCGGAGGCGGTTGGCTCGGGCGTGGTGCGCCTCACCGACGCCGAGGGCCTGATCGCACTGGCCGAGCCCGTCGACGGCGGCGTGGCCTTGAAGCCAATCGTCGGCTTCCGCGGCTAGACGCGACCACGCAGCCCGCCGGTCCTGCGCCGGCGTTCCGGCGATCCGTGACCTGGAATACGCGGGAAACGTCGATTCCCCTCGGCGGTTTGGCGCGGAAACCATCCCCCACCTGGAAAACGCGGGAAACCTCAAGCCCGAGACGAGCTTTGGCGCGATTTCCAGGTGTGCTCTCCCCAGCGCCCCGCCGCCACTACCCGTCACCCCTCGAAAAGCAACGCCCATACCCTCCACCAGAGGCCGGGAAGGGGTCCCGGCGCGGCGCCGATTAGGCTTGCAGCCGATGCAGGTGACGATGCTCGCGGACGTCGAGGCTCGCCCGCGCCGCGTGGCGGTGGGTGAGTTCGACGGCGTCCATCTCGGCCACCGAGAGGTCATCGCCGGCAGCGACACGGTGCTGACCTTCGAGCCCCATCCGCTGGCGGTGATCCGGCCCGAGGCGGCGCCGCGCCTGCTGACCAGCCTGGACGCCAAGGTCGAGCTCATCGCCACGCTGGGGGTCCAAGAGTTGGTGGTGATCGGCTTCAACGAGCAGTTCGCCGCGCAGACGCCCCAGGAGTTCATCGATCACGTGCTCGTTGAACGGCTGCAGGCCACCCGCGTGTCGGTGGGGGAGAACTTTCGCTTCGGCCACGGCGCCGCCGGGGACACCGACATGCTCGGCGCCGATCCGCGGTTTGAGACGCGGGTGGTCCGCCTGGTCGAGGTCGACGGCGAGATCGTCTCCTCCAGCCACATCCGGGCGCTGGTCTCGGCGGGCGACGTCGACGGCGCCGCGCGGTTCCTGGGCTCCCCCTTTCAGCTGCGCGGGGAGGTGGTGACCGGGGATCGGCGTGGCCGAGAGCTGGGCTTTCCGACGGCCAACATCGTGCCCGACGAGGAGCTGGTGTGTCCCGGTCACGGCGTCTACGCCGCCCGAGCGGGCGGCCGGTGCGCCGCGGTCTCGGTGGGGGTGCGTCCCACCTTCGGGACCGGGCGAGCCGTGCTGGTGGAGGCCTATCTGCTGGACTTCGACGGCGATCTGTACGGCCAGGAGCTCCGGGTCGACTTCCTGGCGCGCCTGCGCGGCGAGCGGCGCTTCGAGGCCGTCGAGGCGCTGGTCGATCAGATGCGGCTCGACGTAGCCGAAACCCGCCGGCTCTGCGGGTGATGTCTGCTAGCCTCACCGGCCGCATGACTCTGACCCAGGAACGTAAGCAGGAGCTGGTCGACAAGTTCGGCGACAGCCCTACGGACACCGGCAAGACGGAGGTCCAGGTGGCGCTGCTCACCGAGCGCATCAACGAGCTCACCGTGCACCTGCGCACCCACGCCAAGGACCACCACTCGCGCCGCGGGCTGCTGATGCTCAACGGCCAGCGCCGACGGTTCCTGAACTACCTGCGAAAGACGGATCTCGAGCGCTACCGCACGCTCATCCGCGAGCTCGGCCTGCGCCGGTGATCGCGGGCGGGACTCCGGTCCCTGAGTTCACCCTCAAGCGGGGTGACGGCAGCGACTTCACGCGCGCTGACCTGGAGGGCAAGAGGACGGTGCTCGTCTTCTACCCGTTCGCCTTCAGCCCCGTGTGCACCGACCAGCTCAACCTCTATGAGGAGGTGCTGGAGGACTTCGAGGCCAAGGGTGCGACCCTCTACGGGGTCTCGTGCGACGCCACGTACTCCCAGACCGCCTTCAGGGAGAAGCTGGGCGTGACCATCGAGCAGCTGTCTGACTTCGAGCCCAAGGGCGCGGTCTGCCGGGCCTTCGACGCGTATCACCCGGGCGGCTTCCCGCAGCGAGCGCTGGCCATCATCGGCCCCGACTGCGTGGTGGAGTGGTCCTACCAGGCGGCGTCGCCGGGGGACCTCCCGGGCGCCAACCTCATCTTCGACGCGCTGGACGCCTGAGCGCCGTCAGGCCTCCCTGTGAGCGAGCTCGGCTCCGCTCCCGTCCCCGAGCCCTCCGACGCCGACCACCGGCGCGGCGCGGGGCCGGTGACCATCGTCTACGCCGATTTCGAGTGCCCGTACTGCGCGGCGCTGGAGCTGCACCTGCGTGATCTGGCGCTCGAGATCGTCTTCCGCCACTTCCCGGTGCGCTCGAGCCATCCGCGGGCGTGGCCGGCGGCGTGCGCCGCCGAGGCCGCCGGACGGCAGGGTCGCTTCTGGGAGATGCACGACCTCCTCTTCGGCGACCAGGCCCGGCTCGAGGATCCCCACCTGTGGGACCGGGCGCGGGTGCTGGCGCTCGACCTCGAGCGCTTCGACGCCGACCGGCGCTCTGACGAGGTGCGTGAGCAGGTCAAGCGCGACTTCCGCTCGGGCGTGCGTGCCGGGGTGGTGACCACGCCGGCGGTGTTCGCCTGGGCCGACGGGCGCGCCGAGCCGGTCGCCCGCGCCGACCTGGAGCGCCGCTTCGGGGCGGTCAGCCCGTAGCGGCCTGGCGGCGCATCGCTGCGGGCTTGGGAGTCTTGGCCTGCTCGAGGTCCTCGAGCGACGGTGGCGCGCCCCGGAGGGGGCGTTCCGCGCCCGGAGCGCTGATCGCCGAGCGGACGAGGTCAAGTTGGCGCCAGATCACCTCGGGCTTGACGTGCTGGAAGGAGCCCACCACCTCGCAGACGCCCTTGACCATCATCAGCACGTCGACGGCGCTGATGTCGGTCCGGACCGCGCCGGCGTCCTGGGCCTTGCGGACGAGCGCGTCGAGCACGTCGATGAGCTCGCCGTGGATCTGTCGGATCTCGTCGTTGGCCAGCCACGTCTCGGCGATGGCGTCGAACAGGGCGCGGTCGGTCTGCGAGCGGCCCACGGACTGCTCAATGAGATCGAACAGAGCCTGGCCGGCATCGGCGGCCTCCAGCGCGGCCTGACCGCGGCTGATCGATTCCCGCATCCGCTCGACAACGATCGCCGCAATCAGGTGCTCCTTGGAGGGGAAGTTGCGAAACAGCGTTCCGCGGCCCACGCCGGCCTGCTGCGCGATCTCCCCGACGCCGACGTCCAGGCCCCGCTCACAAAACATCTGCGTGGCGGCGTCGAGCAACCGCACCCGGTTACGCTCGGCGTCCGCCCGCATGGTCCGGCGCTCCTCCATCGGATGGGGATTCTGCTCCATTGGCATGACGAACGCTAGTACGGACCGCCGGCGAGGATCAGGCGGGGATGGGCTGGACGCCCGCCTCGATGGCCCGGTCCACCTCGCGCATGTGTGACGGTCGCAGGGCCACCACCAAGATCACCACGCCGGCGCCCAGCATGATCGCCGCCGCCAGGAAGGCGACGTGGTAGCCGGACACCCGGGCGGCGAGGACCGCCGCTTGGCTCGTGCCGTCCAGCACGCGAGCGGTCTGGCTGGCCGCCAGCGTGGACAGGATGGCCAGGCCCAGCGAGCCGCCGACCTGCTGGGCGGTGTTGAACAAGCCGCTGGCCAGGCCGGCGTCATCGTCGCTCACGCCACTGGTCGCCATCAAGGTGATCGGCACGAAGGTCAGGCCCATGCCCAGGCTCATCGGGAGCAGTCCGACCAGCAGGTCTGACACGTACTGGCCGTGCACCGGGAGCTGGGTCAGCACCACCATCCCGGCGGCCGCCAGCGCGATGCCGCCGATCGAGACGTTCCGCACGCCCACGCGCTTGATGAGCGGCTGGGCCACGCCGGCGCCGATCACGATCCCGGCTGTCACCGGCAGGAAGGCCAGACCGGCGCGCAGCGGGCTGTAGCCGAGGATCTCCTGGACGTACAGCGAGGCGAAGAAGAACATGCCGAACATGCCCGAGGCGACCAACAACAACACCGAGTCGCCCACGGCAAGGGCGCGGACGCGGAAGATGCTGAGGCGCACCAGGGGCGCCTTGCTGCGGGACTCGATCACGAGGAACGCGCCCAGCAGGGCCACGGCTGCGGCCAGGAGCCCGATGGTCTTGCCCGAGCCCCAGCCGTACGACTGCGCCTTGACGATGGCGTAGACGAGGAGCACGAGACCGCTGGTGACGGTCACCGCACCGGCGAGATCGAACGAGCGGTGCTCGACCTCGATCCGCGACTCGGCGACGTAGCGCAACGCCAGGGCGATGGTGATGATGCCGACGGGCACGTTGACGAAGAACACCCAGCGCCACGATGCGAGGTCGGTGAGGACGCCGCCCATGAGCAGGCCGACGGCCGCGCCCGAGGCCGCGATCGCGCTCCAGACGCCCAACGCCTTGGTGCGCTCGCTGGCGTCAGTGAAGGTGGTGGTGATGATGGCCAGGGCGGCGGGGGAGACGAGCGCGCCGCCGAGGCCCTGGAGGGCGCGGCCGCCGATCAGCATTCCGGAAGACTGGGCGAAGCCGTTGAGCAGCGAGGCGATCGAGAACAGCAGCACTCCGGCGACGAACAACCGCTTGCGGCCGAGGAGGTCGGCGGCGCGGCCGCCCAGCAGCAGAAAGCCGCCGAAGAAGAGTGTGTAGCCGTTGACCACCCACTGGAGGTTGGCCGGAGAGAAGTGCAGGCCGCGCTGCACGGAGGGCAGTGCGATGTTCACGACGGTCGCGTCGAGGACGACCATGAACTGGGCCAGGCAGGCGATCACCAGCACGAGCCACTTGCTGGTGGCTCCGCTCGGCGGGCGTTCGACGACGGTGGCGGTGGGGGTGAGGGTTTCGCTCATGTGCGCTCCTGGGCGATCGGCGCGGACGCGGACTAAACTGGACCTGTCGGTCCGGTTACGGTACCACAACCGGACCGCATGGTCCGGTTACCGGTGGTCCCTGACCCCTGAGACCGGCGCTCGAAGCCGAACTCATCGCCGCCTCCCAGCACCGCGGAGGCCCAGGGCAACCCGCTAGCATCAACAGGGTTCGGAACGAATCGAAGAAACGAACTCCGCCGACCGAAGGGCGGAGCAGAAGGGAATTGAATATGTCTGACGCCGTTACGCGCGTCTCCGTCGAGATCGAGGGCAAGGAGATCTCGTTCGAGACCGGCAAGCTGGCCAAGCAGGCCTCCGGCGCCGTTGTCGTCCGGGCGGGCGACACCATGGTTCTGTGTACCGCGACCGCGGGCAATCTCCGCGACGTGGACTTCCTCCCGCTCACCGTGGATGTGGAAGAGCGGATGTACGCAGCCGGGAAGATTCCCGGCTCTTTCTTTAAGCGCGAAGGGCGCGCAGGGGAGAAGGCGACGCTGACCGCGCGCCTCATCGACCGGCCGATCCGGCCGCTGTTCCCCAAGGGCTGGCGTTACGAGACCCAGCTGGTGGCGCTGCCTATGTCGGTTGACCACGTCAACCCCTATGACATGCTGGCCATGAACGGCGCCTCCGCGGCGCTGATGATCTCCAACGTCCCGTTCTCGACGCCGGTCGGCGCGGTGCGGGTGGGCAAGATCGACGGCAACTTCGTCGTCAACCCCGACGAGGAGCTGCTCGTCGCCGACACCGATCTCGACCTGATCGTCGCCGGCACCGAGGACGCCATTCTCATGGTCGAGGCGGGCGCCAACGAGATCCCCGAGGCCGAGATCCTCGACGCGCTCGACATCGCCCACGAGAACATCCGCAAGCTCTGCGCTGCCCAGCGCGAGCTCGCCGAGAAGGCGGGCAAGCCCAAGACCGAGGTGGAGATCCCGCAGGTCCACGCCGAGCTCTACGAGCAGATCAAGGCCTCGCACGGCTCCGCTCTGGACGCCGCCACCCAGGTCGAGGACAAGCTCGATCGCCAGGACGCCACCAAGACCGTCGAGGAGCAGATCCTCGAGCACTACTCGGGCGACCCTGAGTCCGAGACCTACAAGGAGTACCGGTCCAACGCCCAGCGGGCCTTCGAGAAGCTTGAGAAGACGCTCATCCGCGAGCGCATCGCCGTGCAGAAGAAGCGGCCCGATGGGCGCGGCACCGATCAGATCCGGCCGATCTCGATCGACGTCGACGTCGCCCCGCGCACGCACGGCTCGGCTCTGTTCACCCGCGGCCAGACCCAGGCGTTCTCTGTGGTCGCCCTCGGCACCACGCGCGAGGAGATGCGGCTGGACACGCTCGGCCTGGAGACGACCAAGCGTTACTTCCACCACTACAACTTCCCGCCCTTCTCGGTCGGGGAGGCTGGCTTCATGCGCGGCCCCAAGCGCCGCGACATCGGTCACGGCGCCCTGGCCGAGCGGGCCCTGGTCCCGATGATCCCCAGCCAGGAGGACTTCCCGTACACGATCCGCGTGGTCTCGGACATCTTCGAGTCCAACGGGTCCAGCTCGATGGCGAGCGTGTGCGGGTCGACCCTGTCGCTGATGGACGCCGGTGTGCCGATCAAGGCACCGGTGGCGGGCATCGCCATGGGCCTCATCAAGGAGGGTGACGACTACGTCATCCTCACCGACATCGCCGGCGTCGAGGACCACCTCGGCGACATGGACTTCAAGGTCGCCGGGACCCGGGACGGGATCACCGCTCTGCAGATGGACATCAAGATCACGGGCGTGACGTTCGAGATCATGCGTGACGCCCTGGCCCAGGCCAAGGTCGCTCGCGAGTTCATCCTGGGTGAGATGGCCGAGGTCATCGACATTCCGCGCGCGGAGCTGTCCAAGTACGCCCCGGGGATCTCGTCGGTCAAGATCGACCCGGAGAAGATCGGCCTGCTCATCGGCAAGGGCGGCGAGACGATTCGCGCCCTGCAGGAGGAGTTCGAGTCCCAGATCGACGTCAACGACGAGGGCATGGTGCTCGTCTACGCGGCGAATCGAGAGCTGGGTGACGCCCTGGTGGCTCGGATCAGCTCGATGACCAAGGAGGTCGAGGTCGGCGACGAGTTCACCGGCAAGGTGGTCAAGACGACCACGTTCGGCGCCTTCGTCGAGCTCGCGAAGGGCACCGACGGCCTGCTGCACATCTCCAACGTCGCTCCCGGGCGGCGCATTGGCACGGTCGAGGAGGTCCTCAACAAGGGCGACGAGATCTCCGTCAAGGTCGTCGAGGTCGACCGCGAGCGTGGCCGGATCGGCCTGCGCCTCGTCGACGACCCCGAGATCCAGGGCAAGACCCCGGAGGAGCTGTCGGCCATCGCCGCCGCCGAGAACGGCGGACAGCGCCGCGAGCGCTCGGGCGGTGGCGACCGCGATCGCGGCCGCGGAGGCCGCGATCGCGATCGTGGCCCGCGTGACCGTGACCGTGACCGCGCCCCGCGTGATGGGGATCGTGACCGTGGCCGGGTGCGCGACCGGGATCCTGACCGGCCGCGCTCCTAGCGCCGCGGGGTCAGTCTCAGAGTGCAGGAGCAGCACCGCCTGACGACGCTCGAGTCGGGCGTCCGGATCGTGACGGAGGCAATGCCCTCCGTCCGGTCCGTGTCGCTGGGCTTCTGGATCGGCACCGGCTCGCGGTATGAGGCCGACGCCGAGGCGGGGCTCTCGCACCTGCTCGAGCACCTGCTGTTCAAGGGCACGGCCAAGTACGAGTCGCTGCAGATCGATCAGATCTTCGACGGCATGGGGGCCGAGCTCAACGCCGGCACCGGCAAGGAGACCACGTCGGTCTACGCGCGGGTCATCGACGAGCACCTCGGCGACGCGTTCGACGTGATGGCCGACATGGTCTTCCGGCCCTCGCTCACGGACATCGACTCCGAGCGTGAGGTCATCCTCGAGGAGATCGCCATGTACGAGGACGATCCCCAGGAGAAGGTCTTCGACATGCTCGGCGAGGCGGTGTTCGGCGACGATCCCCTGGGGCGGGCCATCATCGGCCGGGCCGAGGTCATCTCGGGTACCCCGCCCGCCGACATCGCGCGCTTTCACCACGCCCGCTACCGGCCCCAGAACGTGGTCATCGCCGCCGCCGGAGCGGTCGACCACGATGCGCTGGTTGCCCTGGCGCGCGATCGCTGTGACCCGCCGGCACGTCCCGCCGGAGAGGCACCACCGACCCCCGCTCATCACGACGCCTTGGCCGCACTGGCGGCGCGGCGCCCCGGGCGGCGGTTTGAGCGCAAGGACACCGAGCAGTACCACGTGTGCCTGGGCGGGACGGGCCTGTCGCGCCACGACGACCGGCGCTTTGCCCTGCGCGTGCTGGACACGATCTTCGGCGGCACCTCGTCGAGCCGCCTGTTCCAGGAGGTCCGTGAGCGCCGCGGGCTGGCCTATTCGGTGTACTCATTCACCAGCGCCTACTCCGACACCGGGCAGGTGGGCCTCTACGTCGGCACCCGGGGCGACAACCTGGTGCAGGCGCTGTCGGTGGTCGGCGCCGAGCTCCAGCGCTTCCGCGCCGAGCCGGCCACCGCCGAGGAGCTTCATCGCGCCAAGGAGAACCTCAAGGGTCGCGTCGTGCTCGCGCTGGAGTCCACCGGGGCGCGGATGAACCGGCTGGGCTCCGAGTTCCTGGCCGAGTCGCCGCTCATGGCGCTCGACGAGGTGGTGGATCGCATCGACTCGGTCACGCTGTCTGACCTGGTCGCCATCACCGAGGAGCTGTGGGATCCCGAGCGCCTGTCGGCGGCCGGGATCGGACCCGACGCTGAGCGCTTCGACGAGGCCCTGCGCAGGATGGCGCCCGAGCTCGCCGAGATCGCGGTCGGCTGAGGGACGGAGGCAGGGGCCGTGATCAGGGTCGCTGTCGCCGGCGCCGCCGGGCGGATGGGATCGACGGTGTGTGAGGCCGTCCAGGGCGCCGAGGACATGGACCTGGTCGCCCGCGCCGATCCAGCCCTCCAGACGTCGCTGGGAGACGTGCTGTCAGCGGCCCCCGACGTGCTCGTGGACTTCACCATCCCGACGACGGCATTGGCCAACGCTCGTGAGGCGGTGGCCGCGGGCATCCACGTGGTCATCGGAACGACCGGCTTCGAGCTCTCCGAACTCGAGGACCTGCGCGGCGCCAAGGCCAACGTGTTCGTGGCGCCCAACTTCGCCATCGGGGCGGTGCTGATGATGCGCTTCGCCGTCGAGGCGGCGCGCCACATGGCCCGCGCCGAGATCATCGAGTTGCACCACGACCGCAAGGTCGACGCCCCGAGCGGGACCGCAGCACGGACGGCGGCGCTGATGCGCGATGCCGGCGGGCGCGAGGTGCCGGTGCACTCGGTGCGGCTGCCGGGGCTGGTCGCCCACCAGGAGGTGATCCTCGGCGACGTGGGGCAGACCCTGACCATCCGCCACGACTCGATCGACCGCGTCTCGTTCATGCCCGGCGTGCTGTTGGCCGTGCGGCGGGTGGCCGGCCTCACCGAGTCTCCGACAGTGGGCCTCGAGCACCTCTTGGACTAGCGGTCGGGTTTGATGGCCGGGCCGGGCGTCCGGCGGGGCGAGCTCGGGTTGGATCTGGGCGATGGTGCGGGCTGAGGCACGTCCCCGATATTGGGGATGGACTTCGCGGGCGCCGGGACGGAGAATGGGTGGCGTGGGGCGGCAACCTTCCATCGACGCAGGTGAGTTCGGCGAACCGCCGTTCTCAGACCAGGCCGCCGACTTCGACGTGATCAGCGTCAGTCGCGACGACGAGGTGATCGTCGCGCTGCGCGGCGAGATCGACCTGGCCACCGCGCCCCTGCTGGAGCGCGAGCTTTCGCTGGGCGCCGTCCGCGAGGCGCGCGCGGTGCTCGTCGACCTCGAGCGAGTCGCCTTCATGGATCTCACCGGGCTACGCCCGCTGTTGTCGTTCGTGGTGCCTTCGCGTCCCGGCCATCGGGTCGCCATCACCGCCGGTCCCCCGCCGGTACAGCGGCTGCTCGAGCTCAGCGGCCTGCGCCGCCACTTCACCGTGGTGGCGCCGCACTGGGTCTGAGCCCGGGAGAGATCTTGATTTCTCCAGGTGAGTCGCCCTCAGGGCGATTTACCCGTCGCGGACGGTGGCGGTCGAGATCGCCGCCCGCGCCAGCCCCACGTACCAGTTGGCGACGTCCTGTCGCGGGACCTCGGGCTTCTTCAGCCACCAGTTGGCCAGCGCCTCGCCGGCGCCGACGATCGCCTCCGCCACGCCCTCGGACGCCGGCGGTCGCAGGCCCGCTCCCGGGGCGCTCTCGCTCTCGCTCTCGCTCTCGAGCATGCGCCGGACCTCGTCGACGACCTCGGCGCGCAGCTGACTGACCTGCTCGGCCAGCGGCCGGCGGGCGTTGAGCTCGCGGAAGAGCACCGTCCAGCCGTCGCTGTGCTCCTGGACGAAGGCCAGGAACTCGTTGATGACCGCCCGTAGCCGAGGTGGGTGGGGACTGATTCCGTCCGTGCGGTCCGCGGCCACCAGCCGTTGGACGAGCTCGCCGCCGGTTCGCTCGATGTAGGCCAGGTACAGGCCCTCCTTGGAGCCGAAGTACGCGTAGAGCATCGGCTTGGACACTCCGGCCAGCGCAGCGATGCGGTCCATCGAGGCGCGCTCGTAGCCGCCGTCGGCAAAGACCTGCCCCGCGACGCGCAGGATCAGCTGCTCGCGGACTGACCGCGGCATCCCCTGCGTTCCCGCCCGGGTTCGGCTTTGGCCAGGTGCTGAGGCCTCAGGTTGGGACAAACCGGGTAGGAATCTACTGAAACGGATATTACTGTTGAGTAGGTATGCCCGAGCGAGGAGCCAGACCCAACGTCCACCCGATCCAGCGCCGCGTGCTGGACGCCCTCGCGGCGCTCAGCTCGCCGTTGCTGATCGATGACTACCTCGAGCTGATCAACCCCCTGTGGTCCACGCGCGAGCTCCGCGGGCGGATCGCATCGATCGATCACGAGACCCGTGATGCCGCCACGGTCCTCATCAAGCCCGGCTATCGCTGGGGCGGTCACGAGCCGGGCCAGTACCTGCGCATCGGGCTTGACATCGAGGGCGTGCGCCATTGGCGCGCCTACTCGCTGACCTCGGACCCCCAGCGCAAGGACGGGCTCATCTCGATCACGGTCAAGAACGTCGACGACGGCAAGGTCTCGCCCTACCTGGTGCGCCGCGGGCGCCCGGGGACGATCGTCTCCCTCGGCGGGGTGGAGGGCGAGTTCGTGCTGCCAGATCGTGTCCCCGACAAGCTGCTCTTCGTCAGCGCCGGCAGCGGGATCACGCCGATCATGAGCATGCTGCGCCACCTGCACCAGAGCGGGGAGCTCGGCGATGCCGTGCTGCTGCACTCCGCGCGCCACGCCGACGAGGTCATCTTCGGCGACGAGCTGCGCGCTCTGGCCCACCGCCACGACCGCTTCGTGCTGCACGAGCAGCTGACCGGCGACAACGGGCGCATGGGCCCCGCCGACCTCGACCGGCTGTGCCAGGACTGGACGGAGCGCGACACCTTCATCTCCGGGCCCAACGAGATGCTCGACGACTTCAGCACCCACTACGAGCAGGCCGACGTGAGCGAGCGCCTGCACATGGAGCGTTTCCAGCCCAAGCTCGGACTCGGCGACGGGGAGGAGGGGGAAGGGGGAACGATCAACTTCCTGGTCTCTCAGACCGAGGCCGAATCAGACGGCAGCCAGCCCATCCTGGTCGCCGGCGAGGAGGCGGGCCTGGACCTGCCCTTCGGCTGCCGGGAGGGGATCTGCCACACCTGCGTGGGCGAGCTGCGCTCCGGCCGCGTGCGCGACCTGCGCAACGGCAAGGTGCACGGCGAGGAGGGCGAGGTCATCCGGACCTGCATCCACGCCCCCGAAGGACCGATCGAAATCGAACTCTAGGAGGAGACCACATGACGACGACCGCCGTCCACAATGGCAGGGGCCCGGCCGAGCCGAACGAGGTCGACAGCTCCGAGAATCCGCTCCGTGGCCTGACCCCGGAGCAGATCGAGCAGATCGGACGCGAGTTCGATGAGCTGCACGAGCAGGTCAAGGCCGACCTGGGCGACCGCGACGCCACCTACATCCGATCGATGATCGCCTTCCAGCGCAAGCTGGCGCTGATCGGGCGAGCGGAGCTGATCGCGTCTCGCTGGCGAGTGCCGTGGGCACTCGGAGCGGCGACCCTCGGAATGGCCAAGATCCTGGAGAACATGGAGATCGGCCACAACGTCATGCACGGCCAGTGGGATTGGATGAACGACCCGGTGATCAACTCCCGGGCCTGGGACTGGGACACCGCGTCCACGGCTGAGGCGTGGCGCCATTCGCACAACTTCATCCACCACACCTACACCAACATCATCGGCAAGGACCGGGACCTCGGCTACGAGATCATGCGGATCGACCCGGCGCAGAAGTGGCACCCGTTCTATCTGCTCCAGCCCTTCTACAACATCCTGCTGGCCATGCTGTTCGAATGGGGGGTCGCGGTTCACGACCTCGATTTCGACGCCATCCGTGCCGGCGAGAAGGACCTCAAGCAGGTCCGCAGGGAGCTCAAGGGGATCGCGGGCAAGGCACGGGCGCAGATCACCAAGGACTACATCGCCTGGCCCGCGATCAGCGGGCTCGTGATGACGGCGATCGAGGCCGGAGTGTTCGCCGCCAAGGCCCGCGATGAGAGCCGTGCCCAGGGCCTGACCCGCAAGGCGCGCCGGGCCGTGCGCAAGGCCGCGCGAAAGGGCGGCAACGATGAGGGGCTGCTGTCCAAGCTCATCGCCCGACGCTCCTTCCGCGAGCCGTTCGTGCGCACCCTCACCGCCGACGTGGCGGCCAACCTCATGCGCAACGTCTGGTCCTACGCGATCATCTTCTGCGGCCACTTCCCCGACCAGACCTTCACCTTCACCCAGGAGGAGACCGCGGACGAGTCCCGCGGGGCGTGGTACGTCCGCCAGCTCGTCGGCGCGGCCAACATCGACGGCGGCCCCCTGTTCCACGTGATCAGCGGCAACCTGGGCTACCAGGTCGAGCACCACCTGTACCCGGACATGCCAAGCACGCGCTACGGCGAGATCGCCCCGAAGGTCCGCGAGATCTGCGAGCGATACGAGCTGCCCTACAACTCCGGCCCGTTTCACCAGCAGCTCGGCATGGTCCAGCGCACGATTCTGCGCCTGGCGCTGCCGGGAGGCAAGGCGCGGCCCAAGCCGGGTCCCTACCACGGGCCTCGCGTGCGCGGAAGCGGGGAGCAGGTGGCCGCCTAGCTGCGCCAGCAGCTCGTCGGGGTACCGGCGAACGTCAACGACGGCCACGAAGGGGGCGTGCGCCGGCGTCGCGGACCACTGCGGATGTGAGCGGAATCCTGAAGCCAGAGAGCGCACGGTCGCCGTTGCCCGACCGTGTGCTCTGGCGTTTCAACATGGCTGCAGTTTCAGAGCTCACACTTCCCAGAGGGCGACCGTGTGCTCTGTCGTTTCAGAAACCGCGCCGTCGAGGGCACGCCGCGACCGCCCGACCCTCATTCCAAAGCGCCGTTCGCACCCCCCAACACGTACAGTGGTCGCCGACCGCTCCGGAGCGGCCGGCATCGCGAGGCTAATCGACCGCTGACAACTCCAGCCGGTTGCCCCAGGGGTCGGCGGTGAAGAACCGCCGCGCCCCCGGCAGCTCGCCGTCCCACGCAACCGGGGCTCCGTCCGCGGCCAGCTTGTGCGCCAGCGCCTCCAGGCGGGCGACCGTTCCGAGCCGCAGCCCCGGATGCGCCTTGAGCGCCGGGACAAAGGGCTCCGCGACGCCCACGTGCAGCTGCGCCTCGGACGCCAGCGCGAACCACACGCCGCCGCGCCGGGCGAGGCCCGCGGGCTTCTCGATCTCCGCCAGGCCCAGCAGTTCGCCGTAGAAGTGGCGCGCCCGCGCCTCGCAGCCGGCGGGCGCGGCCACCTGGACGTGGTCGAGCGCGGGCGGCCCCTCCCCCTCAGGACTCAAGCGGTTTCACCTCCGATACGGTTGCGAGCCCATGCCGATCGACGTCACACCTGTCAGCGGCTTCAGCGACATGCGGGAGTTTGTCGCGTTGCCCTTCCGCCTGCACGCCGGGACCCCTTGGATCCCGCCGCTCAAGCTCGAGCGCTACGCGTTCCTGAACCGCAAGCTCAACTCGTTCTTCACCCACGGCGAGGCCCAGTACTTCCTGGCCCGACGCGAGGGCCGCGTGGTGGGGCGGGTCACCGCCCAGGTCGACTTCGCCTTCAACCAGTTTCACGGCAGCCGCTGGGGGATGTTCGGCTTCCTGGAGTTCGAGGACGACCAGGAGATCGTCGACGCGCTGCTGGACGCCGCGGAGGCGTGGTGCCGCTCGCGCGGCTGTGACCGCATGGTGGGGCCGATGTGCTTCCAGATCAACGACGAGGCGGGCGTGCTGATCGAGGGTTTCGAGCGCGAGCCGCTCATCCGCGAGCCGTGGAACCCGCCTCGCTACCAGGCCCGCTTCGAGGCCGCCCCGGGGCTGATCAAGGCCATGGACCTGTTCGGCTGGGACCTGTCGATCAATGACCGCGAGCGGATGAACCCGGTCCTGCCCAGGGTCGCCGAGCGCGCCCACACCCGACACGGGATCACCATCCGCCACATGACCCGGCGCCACCTGCGCCGGGACATGGACGAGTTCGCCAAGGTCTACAACGCGGCCTGGTCGCACAACTGGGGCTTCGTGCCGTACTCCAAGGCCGACCTGGACGCCTACACCATCGACATGCAGCTGGTGTTCTCCCGCGACTGGTTCATGATCGCCGAGCAGGAGGGCAAGACGGTGGCGATGGCGATCCCCATCCCCGACATCCACCAGGTCTACAAGAAGATGCAGGGCCGGCTGCTGCCGCTGGGGTGGCTCTACTACCTGATGCGCAACCGGATCATCGATCGCGTGCGCGTGGGCTTCTTGGGCGTCCTGCCCGAGTACCAGCACACCGGGGTCGCCGCAGCGCTCTACCTCGAACTCTTCGCCGTCGCCGAGCACGCGCGTCAGAACCACGGCGAGGCCAGCTTCATCCTCGAGGTCAACAGCTCCATGAACCGCGGCCTGGAGGCGATGGGCGGCCGGCTGGTCAAGCGCTGGCGCGTCTACGAGCGGCTGCTGGAGCCCGGCGCCCAGCCGTCGGCGCCCACTGCCGCCAAGCCTGCGGCGGGCTGACGCGCCCCGCCGAGGCGGCTCGCCCCAGGGTGCCCGCCGTACCGCCCCCACCCCTGCGATAATGCCGCCGATGACGGTGAATTTCGGATCGATTCTGACCGCGATGGTCACCCCCTTCGACGAGCGCGGCGCGCTCGACGAGGACGCTGCGGTGGCGCTCATGCACCACCTCACCGATCACGGCTCCGACGGCCTGGTCATCTGCGGCACCACCGGTGAGGCGGCCGCCCTCGACGACGAGGAGCACCTGCGGATGATCGAGCTCGCGGCCACCGAGATGCGCGGTACGTGCACGGTGATCGCCGGCGTGGGGTCCAATGACACCCGCCACGCGGTGAAGCTCACCGAGCGGGCCACTGCGCTCGGCGCCGACGGCCTGCTCTCGGTCAACCCGTACTACAACCGCCCGAGCCGCCGCGGCATCGTGGCGCACTATCGCGAGGTGGTGCGCGCCACCGACCTGCCGATCCTGCTCTACAACATCCCGCAGCGCACCGGCTCGGACATGCCCAACGACCTGTTGGCGGAGTTGGGGCAGCTGGACCACATCGCCGGGGTCAAGCAGGCCAACGCCGCCAACCTCGACCACGTGGACGGACTGGTCATCTACGCCGGCAACGACGACATGCTCGTCGACGTGCTGGAGATGGGCGAGGCCGGCGGGATCCTCACCTGTAGCCACATCTTCGGTGACGAGATGCACCGGATGGTCGACGAGCCTGAGAACCGGCGCCAGATCGACGCCGGCATGCAGGACGTCTACCGGGACCTGGCCATCGCGCCACTGGCCTGCAGCAACAAGGCGGCGCTGAACATGATCGGCGTGCCGGTCGGCAAGCCCCGCCTGCCCTACGTCGAGCTCGACGCCGACGAGCAGGCGGTGGTGCGCGCCATGCTCGAGCGTCACGGCATGCTCGCCGCCGCCGTATGAGCGCAGTGGCTGCGTGAGCGCGTGAGCACACTGCGGGTCCTGCCGCTCGGCGGCCTGGGCGAGATCGGCAAGAACATGACGGTCGTCGAGTACGAGGACCGCATCGTCGTCATCGACACCGGCCTGCGCTTTCCCACCGCCGACATGCTGGGCATCGACCTTGTCCTCCCGGACTTCGCGTACCTGCGCGAGCGGGCCGAGGACATCGAGGCCATCGTCATCACCCACGGCCACGAGGATCACCTCGGCGCGCTGCCCTGGGTGCTGCGCGAGCTCGACAACGGGAACCGCATCCCCGTGCTGGGCGGCCCGCTGACCATCGCCATGGCCCGCTCCAAGCTCGACGAGCACAACCTGCGCGAGGTGGATCTCGAGGATGTCGCCCCCGGCGAGCAGCTCGAGATGGGCCCGTTCTCCATCGAGCTCGTCCATATGACGCACTCGATTCCGGACTCGTGCGCCGTCGCCGTCGGCACCGAACTTGGCACGGTCCTGCTCACCGGCGATTACAAGTTCGACCAGACACCGGTGGACGGGCCGCCGGCGGACGTCTCGCGGCTGGCGGAGCTGGGCTCCGAGGGGGTGCTGCTGCTCTGCGGCGACTCCACCAACGCCGACCGGCCCGGGTTCTCGCCCTCCGAGCGCGAGGTCGGGCCTCACTTGGAGGAGGTCTTCAACCGTGCCGAGGGCCGGATTGTCGTCACGAGCTTCGCCTCCAACATCCATCGTGTCCAGCAGGTCATCGACGCCGCCGCAGCGCTCGGGCGCAAGGTCGCCCTGGTGGGACGCTCGATGCGCAAGAACGTCAACATCGGGCGCTCGCTGGGTCACATCGAGGTCCCCGAGGGGATGCTCATCCAGCCCCACGAGGTCGAGGACTGGCCCGATCATCGCGTTGTGGTCATCTCCACGGGTTCCCAGGGCGAGCCGCTGTCGGCGCTGCGGCGCATGGCCTACAACGACCACCGCCAGATCACGCTGCGCAGCGGCGACACGGTGGTGTTCTCGGCCACCCCGATCCCGGGCAACGAGCGCGCGGTCAACGAGACCGTCGATCGCCTCTACCACATCGGCTGCAACGTCATCACCCCGCGCGAGGCCCCGATCCACGCCTCGGGCCACGGCTTCGTCGAGGAGCTCAAGCTGATGCTCAATCTCGTGCGCCCCCGCTACGTCATGCCGATCCACGGCGATCACAAGCGCATCCACCTGCACGCGCAATTGGCCGATGCGGTCGGGATCGATCCCGACGCGGTGTTCCGGCTCGAGAACGGGCTGCCGCTGGACATCGACGAGTCTGGGGCGAGGGTGGGCGAGCGCCAGACCGCCGGGATGATCTTCGTCGACGGCGTCGACATCGGCGATCCGGCGGATGTCGCCCTGCGCGACCGCCGCATGCTGTCGGCCGACGGGATCTTCATCGTCGTGGCCACCGTGTCCGAGCAGAGCGGCGAGTCCGTCGTTCCCCCTGAGGTCATCTTCCGCGGGGTCCCGTTCATCGAGCAGGCCGACGAGCTCGTCTCCGACATCCGCGAGGAGGTCGAGCGCTCGCTCTCCGTGGCGGCGCAGGAGGGCGTGCGGGAGATCGACTTGCTCCAGCAGTCCCTGCACGACGATCTGGCGACGTTCGTCTACGAGCGGCTGCGCCGGCGCCCGATGGTCCTGCCCGTCGTCGTCGAGGTCTGACCGGCGCCGTTCTCCGCCGCCGGTTCGGTGACCGTCGCGGGCGCCGTAGGGACGTGCGGGGTCGGGATCCGGATGACGAAGCGCGTGCCCACGCCGTTCTCCGGCGTCTCAAGCACGACCGTGCCGCCGTGAGACTGGGCCACGGAGCGCACGATGGCCAGGCCCAGCCCGGAGCCCTTGCCGCCGTCGCGGCCCCCGCGGACGAAACGCTCGAACACGCGCTGTGACAACTCGGCCGGGATTCCCGGCCCGGAGTCCTGGACGATGAGCACCGCGGCGCCGTCGCGGACCTCGGTGGAGGCCTCGACGCGCGTGCCCGGCGGGGTGTGGCGGATCGCGTTCTCGAGCAGGTTGAGGACCAGCCGGTGCAGCTCGTCGCGCACCCCGTCGACCACCGCCGGGCGTGCGTCGATCGACAGCCCGTGGCGCTCGGACATCGGCCCGAGCTCCGCGGCGGCCTCGATCAGGACATCGCCGAGGTCGGTCGGGCGGTGGGGCTGAACGCGGCGGGCGTCGGCCCGGGCCAGCAGGAGCAGGTCTCCCACCAGCCGGCGCATCCGGCGGGTGGAGCGCAGCGCCGCCTCGGCGGTCTCGGCCTGCTCGCCAGTGAGCTCCTCGGTGAGCAGGTCGAGGTTGGCCAGGACGCTGGTCAGCGGCGTCCGCAGCTCGTGCGAAGCGTCGGCGACGAACTCCCGCTGGCGGTCGAGCATGGTCTGGGTATCGCTGCGCGCCGCCTCCAGCGCCGCGAGCATCCCGCTCAGCGTCCGCGCCAGCTCGGCGATCTCGTCCTCGGCCTCGGGGCTGGGCATGGCTCGGGCGGGGTCCCGGGTGCGCTCGATCACGCGCGCGGCGTCGGTGAGCTCCACGATCGGCCGCATCGCCCGCTGTGATACGAACAGGCCGGCCAACATCGCCAGCACGGTCCCGCCCAGGACGCCGAGGAGCAGGAATGCCTCGACGCGGGCCAACGTGTGGTCGACGTTGGAGAGCGGCAGCGCGTAGAGCAGCGTGACGGTTCCGATCGGCTTGACGTTGAGCTGGCGGGAGGCGACCCGGTAGCCCGACTGCACGAAGTAGCCCGACGTCTGGTCAGGCGCGGCCCCGAACAGGCCGTTCGGTGCCGGGAGCCTCACGCCCGGGGCGGCGTAGCCCTCCTGGGTGGCGAGCAGGATGCCATCGCTGTCGTCGAAGATGCGGATCTGGGCGCGATCGCCGCTGGCGAAGTCGCTGAGCGAGAGCAGTTTTGACTGGTCGAGGTACTGGCCGCCGTTGAAGTGCAGCTCCGGGCCCAGCTCTCCCGCCAGGCGGCCGATCGCGGCGCCCTGCGAGTCGTTGAACTGCGTGCGGACCTGGCGGTTGGTGAGCACGCCGACGATGGCCGCGAAGCTGGCGAGGATCACGAACGTCAGCGCCGCCGAGCCCCCGGCCAGGCGCCAGCGAACCGGGACCCGCCTATACGCGGAGAACGTAGCCCGCGCCGCGGATCGTATGTAGGAGCCGAGGCTCGCCACCGGATTCCAGCTTCCGTCGTAGGTTGGAGACGAACACCTCGATGGTGTTGGTCATCGAGAACGGGTCATAGCCCCACACCTCGTCGAGGAGGCGCTGGCGCGAGATGACGATCCGCTCATTGCGCATCAGGTATTCCAGCAGTTCGAACTCGCGCTGGGTGAGGTCGACGTGGCGGTCGCCGCGGCTGACCTCGTGCGTGTCGGGATTGAGCTTGAGGTCGCCGACCGACAGGTGCGCCTGGCCGCGCGGCGGGCGCCGCCGGAGCAGCGCTCGCAGGCGCGCCAGCAGTTCCTGGCGCTCAAAGGGCTTGACCAGATAGTCGTCGGCGCCCGAGTCCAGGCCCTCGACGCGCGACTCGACCGCGTCGCGCGCCGTCAGGACGAGGATGGGAACGTCGTCGTCGGACTCCCGCAGCCGCTTGGCCACCTCGATCCCGTCCATTCCGGGCAACCCCAGGTCGAGCAGGACGAGGTCGGGCAGGAACGCGTGGGCGCCGTCCAGTGCGGCCGGGCCGTCCACGGCGACACGCACCTCGTAGCCCTCCATCCGCAGCGAGCGCTGGAGCACCTGGGCGATGGCGTCGTCGTCCTCGACGACCAGAACACGGGGGGGACGCTCGAAATCAACCATCTGGAGGCCAGATGGTAGGGGTCCGGGGGCGGGAACCGTCGAGGCCTTATCGGACCCTTACGGTCGGCCGAGAGCGGGTGCCGGCGGCAGGAGGCGAGGCGCCGCCGTCGAAGCCACCAGTTCGGACATGGCCACCAGCACCAAGCCTCGCCCCAAGCCCAAAGCGCGGCGCAAATCTTCCCCGCCTCGCGCGCGGCGCTCGATGCTGGCCGCACGCCCGACGCTGCCCACGGTCGCGCTCGAGCCCCATCACGTCGACATCCTGGCGCTCGCCCTCATCGCGGTGGGGATCTTCCTGGGCGGGGTGTCCTACCTGGACTGGGCCGGCGGAACGCTCGGCGATGGTGCGGTCCGCGCCACCCGGTTCGTGCTCGGTGCCCTGGGTGACGCCGTGCCCGTCGCCCTGGTGGTGGGCGGGGTGCTCATCCTGATGCGCGAATGGCGCCCGCCGACACGCCCGCTGCGCACGGGGCTGGGCTGCCTGGTGGCCGCGCTCACGCTGATGCTGGCCGCGGGCACGCTCGGCATCGGGCCGGGAGCGGCTCCGGCGGGCCAGTTCTGGCACGCGGCGGCCTTCGAGCGCCGCGGCGGGGTGGTGGGCCAGAGCGAGTTCTGGGTGATGTCTCACCTGCTCTCGACGCTCGGCGCCGACATCCTGGCCGTGTTCCTGTTCGTGGCCGGGCTCATCCTCGTCAGCGGCGCCACCCTGGCCACGGTGGTCCGTGCGACCGGCACCGGGGTGGTGGAGACCGGACGGGCGGTACGCCGCTCCACCGACACCGTTTCGGCGACCCTGGGCGGCCGGCGCCCCGCCACCGCGGCCGGCACGGCACGATCTCGTGCCCGGTCGGTCTCGGTCACCGGCGCGCCTGACGGACCGATCACCGCCGACCGGCTGCTCGACCCGGACCTGCTCGACCCCGAGCAGCTGCCCGAGCCGCTGCTACCGCCCGAACCGGACACCGCGGAGCTCATCGTCCGCGCCACCCACGTCGAGGCGCCCCCCAACGATGGCCGCGCCAACGACGACGATCCCGTCCGGCCGCCGTTCGATCCCGACGGGGCCGGTGGGGAGGGCGAGATCGCGGCCTCCGACGAACGCCCCGAGCCCGACCCCGACGTCGCGCGGCCGGCCCGCCCGGACGTCGACCCGGCGGATCTGACCCCCCAGGGCCGCTACCGCGAGGCCGTCACCGACGACCCCGACTTCGAGTGGCAGGTCCCCAACACGCGCCTGCTGACGCGCTCCACCGCCGAGGCGGCCAGGCCCGACACCGCCGGGCAGGAGCAGATCGCCCGTACCCTGGTGGAGACGCTCGGGCACTTCGGGATCGAGGCGAAGGTGATCGGGCGCGTCACCGGTCCCCACATCACCCGCTACGAGATCCGTCTCGCGCCAGGGATCAAGGTGTCCAAGGTCGCCCAGCTCAAGGACGATCTCGCCTACGCGCTGGCCGCCACCGACATCCGCATCCTGGCGCCGATCCCGGGCAAACAGGCCGTCGGCGTCGAGGTCCCCAACGCGCGGCGCAAGATCGTGCACCTCGGCGACGTCTTCCAGGATCCGCCCCCCGACTGGTCGCCGCTGACGGTGTGGCTGGGCAAGGACATCGCCGGGCGCGCCATCGGGGCGGACCTGGCCAAGATGCCGCACCTGCTGGTGGCCGGCACCACCGGCGCCGGGAAGTCCGCGTGTGTCAACGCGATGCTCTCGAGCATCCTGCTGCGTGCGACGCCGCACGAGGTGCGGATCGTGCTGGTGGATCCCAAGCAGGTCGAGCTCAACCACTACGAGGCGGTCCCGCACCTGCTCACCCCGGTCATCACGAGCCCGCGGATGGCTGCCAACGCGCTCCAGAACCTCGTCAAGGAGATGGAGCAGCGCTACGGGATCATGTCGCTGGCCCGCACGCGTAGCCTGCCCGAGCTCAACCGGGCGCGCGACAAGCGCGGCGAGCCCCGGCTGCCGTACATCCTGTGCGTCATCGACGAGCTGGCCGACCTCATGATGGTCGCCCCGGCCGACGTCGAGGACTCGATCATCCGCCTGGCCCAGAAGGCGCGCGCCGTCGGCATCCATCTCGTGCTCGCCACCCAGTCGCCCCGCGTGGACGTGATCACCGGCATGATCAAGGCCAACGTTCCGTCGCGGATCGCCTTCGCGGTGTCCAGCCAGACCGATTCGCGCGTCATCCTCGATCAGAACGGCGCCGAGGCGCTGCTCGGACAGGGCGACATGCTGTTCAGTCCGGTCGGCTCCTCCAAGCTCCAGCGCATCCAGGGCGCCTACATCGACGAGGAGCAGATCCTTGAGCTCACCGAGGCGTGGGGCCGTCAGGGGGAGCCCGAGTTCCAGGAGGAGTTGCTGGAGGAGGTCGAGTCCGCGGACGACGGCTCTTCGGGCGATGAGGACGCGCTGTCGGCCGACGAGGACCCGCTGCTGGAGGAGGCGATCTTCCTGGTCGCCTCGATGGGCACGGCCTCGACCTCGATGCTCCAGCGCCGGCTGCGCCTGGGCTACACGCGCGCCGGCCGGCTCATCGACATGCTCGAGCGCCGCGGGATCATCTCCGGCTACGAGGGCTCCAAGCCCCGCCAGGTGCTCATCACCGAGGCCGACGTGCCCCGGATCCTCTCCCACCTGGCCGAGGCCGGCTCTGCCGGCGGCGCAGGTGCGTCGTCCAAGCCGGCGCCGGCGGCCGAGGACCCGCCCGAGCCATCCGCAGCCGAGCTCGAGGAGCCCGGCGAACCCGACGCGTTTGAGGGCTAGCCGCGCCATCTGGCGCCGGTAGCCTGTTCGGGCGATGGCAGAAATCGGCGCCACCCTGCGGGAGGCGCGGATGCGCGCCAAGATCGACATCAACGAGGTCGAGGTGCGCACGAAGATCCGCGCCAAGTATCTCCGCGCGATCGAGAACGAGGAATGGGGCCTGCTCCCCGGCGACGTCTACGTCAAGAGCTTCCTGCGCACCTACGCGGACTATCTCGGCCTGGACAGCCGCCAGCTCATCGACGACTACAAGCGCCGCTACGAGCGCCCCACCGACCACGAGCTGCGCCAGATCGCGCCTCTCGGCCGCGAGCGCGACCGCCGTCTGCGGCCACCCAAGCGGCCGCGGGGGGCGATCATCCCGCCCTGGGCGATCATCGGGGTCGTGCTGGTGGGGATCGTCGTCGCCCTGTACCTGGTCGGCAACCACGGGGGCTCGACGACGACGCCGCGCTCCACGCCCACCCACGCCGCCTCGCCGCAGCCCAGCACCAAACCCCACCATCGCTCACACCGGGAGCGCGCCGTGGCCGGCACGGTCAAGCTCCAGCTCGTTCCCACCGGCGCGGTCTACGTCTGCCTCGTCGACGGGCACGGCAAGCGTCTGATCCCCGGGGAGATCTTCAACGTCGGTCAGACGATCCCGACCAAGACATCGGCCAAGCTCCTGCTCACCCTGGGCAACGCGTCGGTGAAGATGAAGGTCAACGGCGTCACGGTGACGGTGCCCTCGACCGGTAAGCCGGTTGGCTTTGACCTCACGCCGGCTTCACACGCGATGCTGCCCGCCGCCCAGCAGCCCCAGTGCGCATGAGGTGGGTGTGAGCATGTCTGGCGCCGGAACGCCACCGCGGGCAGGGATCCTCGTGACCGGGACCGAGGTCCTCACCGGGATCATCTCGGACCGCAACGGCCCATGGCTGTCAGAGCGCCTGCGCGAGGTGGGGGTGGACGCGGCGATGATCCAGATCGTCGGCGACCGTCCCGCCGACCTGCTGGCGGCGCTTGAGTTCATGCGCGCCGACGGGATGGCGCTGATCGTCACCAGCGGCGGCTTGGGGCCGACCGCCGACGATCTCACCGCCGAGATCGTGGGGCAGTTCTGCGGGCGCGAGATGGTGCTCGACGATGCCCTGGAGGAGCGCATCGCCGAGATCCTGCGCCCGCTGATGGAGCGCTGGCCCGATCTGGACCCCGATTCTGTTCGCGAATCGAACCGCAAGCAGGCGGTGATCCCGCGAGGGGCGACGATTCTCGAGCCGGTGGGGACGGCGCCGGGGCTGGTGGTGAGACCGGGCGAGGGCGATGGCCCCACGGTGGTCGTCCTGCCCGGGCCGCCGCGCGAGCTTCAGCCGATGTGGGAGACGGCCCGGCAGACCGAGGCGTTTGCCGCGGCGATCGCCGGCGCCGTGGAGTACCGGCGCGAGATCGTGCGGCTGTTCGGGATCCCGGAGTCAGAGATCGCCAACACGCTGCGCGCGGCGGAGGAGGCGGGGCTGGATCTGGCGCCGCTGGAGATCACCACGTGCCTGCGCCGCGGCGAGATCGAGGTCTCCACCCGCTTTGAGCCGGCCGGTCAGGGGGCCTACGACGCCTTCCTTCAGTTCATCCGCGAGCAGCACGCCGACACGCTCTACTCCGAGGACGGCTCCACCATCGACGACCAGCTCGCCGAGCTGCTGGCCGGTCATACCCTCGTTGCCGCCGAGTCCTGCACCGCTGGGCTCTTCGCCGGGCGGATCACGGACCGGGCCGGGTCCTCGGCCTACTTCCTGGGCGGCGGAGTGGTGTACTCCGATGAGGCCAAGATCGACCTCGCCGGCGTCGATCCCGCGCTCATCGAGCGCTTCGGGGCGGTCTCCACCGAGGTGGCCGACGCGCTGGCCGAGGGCATCACCGAGCGCTTTGACGCGGAACTGGGCGTCGGGATCACCGGGATCGCCGGACCGGGCGGCGGCACGCCGGAGAAGCCGGTCGGCCTGGTGTGCTTCTCGGTGTGGATGCGCGGGGGACAGGACCCGCTCGCCCCGCCTCGCCCGGCGCGGCGGCTCACCCGCCGCAGCGTGCTCCCCGGCGGCCGGTCGGACATCCGCGAGCGTTCGGTCACCGTGGCCATGCACCTGTTGCGCCGCCTCCTGCTCGGCGAGTCAGACGAGCTGCCCGCTCCGGCGGCGGGTGCCGACGCCGCCTCGTGAGCGGCCCGGAGCGCGCCCGCCTCTTCGTCGCGCTGGAGCTGCCCGCCGAGGTGCGCGGCGCGCTTGCCGGCTGGGCGAGCGACCAGGTGGGCGAGATGGCACGCGTGCGGCTTGTTGATCCCGGGTCGCTGCACGTGACGCTGTGTTTCCTCGGGTCACGCCCTGTCGGTGAGGTGGGCGAGATCGGCGCCGTCTGCCGCACCGCCGCGAGCGCGTTGCCGACGCCGGAGTTGGTGGTCGGCGAGGCGCTGTGGCTGCCGCCGCGGCGCCCCCGTGTCCTCGCCGTGGCGCTCGCCGACGACGCTGAGGCTCACCTCGCCGCCATGCAGTCCGCGCTGGCTCGCGCCCTGGCCGCGGGCGCCTTCTACGAGCCCGAGACGCGCCCGTTCCTGGCGCACGTCACCGTCGCGCGCGTCCAGCGCGACGCTCACGTTCGTCCCCAGGAGCTGCCTGCACCCGAGCCGATGCGCTTCGCGGGCGGGCCGGTCACGCTGTTTCAATCACGGCTGGGTGGGGGCCCCGCGCGCTACGAGGCCCTGGCCAGCGTCGCCCTTCGCCCGAGTTAGGCCGAGGACGCCGACCGGAGGCTGACGCCCGCGGGCGCTCAGCAAGTTTTCCCCAAAGCGATTGGTGAATCGGTTAGCGTCGGAGCATGCCCGCCGGCGCGGCAACGACGGTGGCGGGCGGTCGATGAGCGTTCGCCTCCAGGTGGCGACGCCGGGGCCGCCGACCAACGCAACCATCAGACTTCGGCAGAGCGTCACCAAGCTCACCGATCCGCAGTTGGCCGACTTCCGTCGTGCCATCGAAGGCTCGATGCAACTCAGCGACCAACGTGGCTACTCGTACTTCGCGGGGTGGCACGGACAGCCGTTTGACTGGTGCAAGCATCACGACCCGCTCTTCCTGCCATGGCATCGCCAGTACCTGCATTTCTTCGAACTGAGCCTGCAGGACGTGGTGCCCGGCGTGACGTTGCCATGGTGGGACTGGACGGTACTGAGCGCGATCCCTCCGGCGTACGTCGATGAGCAGGCCCCGGGGGGAGAGAATCCGCTCCTGATCCGGACCGTCACGGTGTACCAGAGCGGACAGAGCCAGCAGGCGCCGCCGCGGGCGCCGGGTCAGGCTCCCAAAGTTCCGAAGTTGCCGTACGCGAGCCGGTGGACCGACGCGATGAAGGCCACGTCCTTTCTGGAGTTCTCTCAGAAGATCGAGGCCATCCACGACGACGTCCACGAGTGGACCGGGGGCATCATGAGCGATATCACGTGGGCGGCCTACGACCCGCTGTTCTTCGCCCACCACACGATGATCGATCGAGCGTGGCGTATCTGGCAGCATCGCAACCCCGGCGCGATACCACCGCCGTCCATGATCGACGCGAAGCTCAAGCCGAACGGCATGACAGTGCGAGAGACCCTCGAGGTGACCGACCTCGGCTATGACTACGCCGGGACCGCCGATTCCGTTCCGGGTACGGTCCCCGCGGCGGGCTCGGCAGCATCGGGGGGAGCGGGAGCATCGGGGGGAGCGGGGCCCTGAATGCAACGCTGGACCTCACAGCCACTGCGAGTGCCGCAGGACCCCGCAGCGCCATGGCAACACGCAGACCTCGCGTTCGAGGACGTGGAGCACGACGGACCATCGTTCCGGGTCCTGCTGTATCTCAACAACGCGGAGGCGGACGAGTCAACGGACCGCGACGTCGCTGCCGGCTACGCAGCAGAGTTCCCCGTCTTTGCCCACGGCGCCTGCTGGGGCGACGCGGGGCATTGCCAGGTGCGCGAACCCGTGAGCGCGTTTGACCATCGCTCGCCCCACCCGCTGGCCCCAATCTTCGTGAGTGTGGACGTCACCGATGCCCTCCGGCGCGCCGGAGCCGCGGACCAGGTGACGGTGACCGCGCTGGCCTTCTCGACCGACGAGAGCAAGACAGAGATCCTGCGCTTCTCGCGCCTTCACCTTCTGACCTACGACTAACCGGGCGGTGACCGCCGCCCCCTCGCGCCCAGGCCCAATCCGCCGGGACGCGAGGTGAGAACGGGATCCGGCCGGGACTTACGGCAGTTGGGACTCGATCCACTTCTCCAACGCGGGGCCGCTCTCGACGCTGGTGATCAGCGCGAAGCGCGTCCCCGGGCCGTGGTGGAAGCCGCCGTGGTAGAGGAACTCGGAGTCCACCACCGCCTGCTGGTACTTGGGCAGGGCGATCTTGACCTCGGAGGCCTTGGAGAACTGGTCGCGGCGGACGACGAGGGCGCTCGAGTCGTCGTCGGTCAGCTCGAGCCAGCAGCGCACGACCCAGCCGTTCTCCTCGGCCTTGTTGGCCGCGTTGTTGTTGTCCAGGTGCAGACCCCAGCGGCACTCGCGCATCGTGTTGGGCTTCATCTTGAGCAGCTGGACCCGGCCGAAGCGGGCGCCAATCGACTCGACGTACTTGACGATGCTCGGGCACTGCTTGGCGTTCTCGGTCCACACACCGTCGAGGTCGGGCTTGCCGTAGGACTCAAAGCCCTTGAGCTCGATCGCGCCGGTGCAGGAGGTGATCGGCGCGAACGTGGTGGCGTCGTCGGTCGAGTACGTGGTGTACGTGAGGTTCTCGTACTCCTCGCGCGGGATCTCGGGCCCGTCGTACTTCTTGAGGCGCAGGTAGCCGCCGTTGGCCTGAAGCTTGGGCATCCGGTAATGCGGCGTTTCACGCTGGGTCAGCGACGGGCGGCGGACGCCGGTCACATAGAGGATGCGCTTCGTATGTTCGTTCTTCAGCGCTTCGACGAGAGGGGACACGGTCTCTCCAAAAGGTCGTTAGTTATGTCTACCTGGCAATTCTCGCAACTGAGGCGGCGGGAGATCCAGCGCGCAGCGGCGCGCGAGCACGGTTCCAGGGACGGACAGGGCTCCGATTCCCCCCTACGCAGGTTCCATGTAACCAGCTTCGCTCCTGCCCGTGGCTTCGGAGCCGCGCTTTGGTTCGAAAGATCTGCGGGGGAAGGGGGGTGGAAGGGCGGACGCTGGAGGCTCTCTATAGGTAGTGGGAGATCACCATCACGACGTGACGCCTATCTCCCAAGATCCTCGGGAGGCGGCGATCCGTGCGCTGGCCGCACGCCAGGCCGGCCAGGTCTCGCGGGCCGAGTTGGTGGACGTCGGTTTGAGCGAGGGGGCCATCAATGCGCGCCTGCGGACCGGCGCGCTGATCCGCCGGTACCCAGGTGTCTACGCCCTGGCCCCGGCACGCCAGGACGCTCAGGCGCGGATCGCCGCCGCGGTGCTGGCCGGCGGCCCAGGCGCGGTGGCCAGCCACGCCACGGCCGCCTTCCTGTGGGGCTTCGTGCCCCGCTACCAGCCTCCCCCCGAGATCACCCTGACCCAAGGCGACCGCCGTCCACGCCACATCCTCACCCATCGATGCCGGTCGTTGCAGCCCCGTGACGTCACCCGCCAACACGCCGTCCCCACCACCGCCAGACCCCGGACCGCACTCGATCTCGGCGCCCACACTGACCAAGACGCAGCTGACCCGCCTGGTCAACAACGCGCGGCTGGACGGCCACCTGCGCCCCGACGCCCTCCAAGACATCCTCACCCGCAACCCGCTGCATCCGGGCGCCAAGCTCCTCAAACCCTTCGCCGAGACCACCACCAACCCCACCAGGTCCGACTTCGAGGACGCGTTCCTGGCCTTCACCACGAAGTACAACCTCCCGACCCCACTGATCAACACCAAGGTCAACGGCTACGAGGTCGACGCCTCCTTCCCCGAGCACAACCTGATCGTCGAATGCGACGGCTACGACTACCACAAGGACCGCGCCGCGTTTGAGTCAGACCGCGAACGCGACGCCCACCAGCTCGCGCGCGGCACCCCCACCGTCCGCCTCACCCGCGAACGCCTGGAACAGACACCGGACCGCGAAGCCGCCCGCCTCACAACCATCCTCTACCGGTTGAGGACCTCGGCCAGGTAGGTCTCGGTCTCCGCGGGGTCCAGGCCGCCGTGTTGCCCGCGGAACCACCGCTCGTTGGCCGGCGCCGAGCGCAGCCACACCTCGCGCCCTGGCGCCGCCAGCACCGCCACCTGGCCCAGCCGGGCGGCCAGCCGCGGCCCGATCCGGTCAAACAGCTCGGCGGCGGGGAGGACTCGAGTCCCGCCCGCCCCACCCGCCCCGTCGAGGCGCGCGGGCAGCTCGGCCAGCACCGTGTCCACGTGCTCGGAGCGCACGTGCAGGAAGGCATCGCGCGAGGAGCCGGCCGGGCGCGGCTGGGAGAGCATCGCCGGGAGCTCGGGCCACAGCTCGTCCAGGTAGTCCACCCGCTCGGGCGACACCGCCACCTGGCCGTGATCGGCGGTCAGCAGCACGGTGAC
This sequence comes from uncultured Solirubrobacteraceae bacterium, assembly GCA_963737335.1. Lineage (GTDB taxonomy): Bacteria > Actinomycetota > Thermoleophilia > Solirubrobacterales > Solirubrobacteraceae > Palsa-465. The sequence goes on along the minus strand of CAVTSK010000023.1, from coordinate 228,653 downwards.
GTCGCGTAGGTCCTCCAGCTGCTCGAGGATCGCGTCCAGCGCCACGCGCGCCGCCTCGTGAAACTCGGGCGAGTCGGGCCCGCTCTCGTGGCCGGCGCGGTCGATCGCGTCCCAGTAGAGAAACGCGTAGGCAGGGCCGTCCCGGCCGGCCATGAGGTCCGCCAGCACCCGTAGGCCGTCGGACGGCGCCTCGAAGCCGTGCACCTGCGCGCCTCGCGTGGCCAGGCGCGTATACGCCGAGTCGGCGATCGCCGTGGGCAGGAGCACGAAGCAGGGCGCGTCCAGCGTCTCGTAGAGCGTCGGCCCGGGCAGGAGCGCCGCGGGGTCCAGCCGGCCCTCGAGATCGCCGGACACCTTGGAACTCGCGAAGTTGAAGCGCAGCGGGCAGATGATGGTGTTCAGCTCGGGCTCGAGCACGTTCCACTCATAGAGGCCGTGGTCCTCCACCGCCAGGCCGGAATGGACGGTGGTCACATGGGCGGTGGTGGTGGAGGGGAACTGCGAGCGCAACGGCGTGATCTGGAGGCGCTCCAGCAGAGCGTGATCGTCGTGGCGGTGCAGGAACCTCAGCCCCAGGGCGTCGAGCAGCAGCAGCGCCACGCGCTCGCCGTCGCCCACCCGTCGGCGGACCTCGTCGGGGATGTCGGCGAAGGAGCCGTCCGGTCTCATGCGCAGAATCGTCACGCATTTGTTTGCGCTTCGTCACGGACGCGTCTTGTTTCGTTACAGGGCCCCGGGTTAGCGTGGTTTTTCCGTCCGCTGGCAGACGTACCGTGATGGGTTCAAACGCGCAGAGACAAGGAGCCAGAGCGAGCATGAGCGAGAACCAGAGAGGCGCAGCAACCGTCAGCGCGTCTGATCCCAAGGCCGACGCCAAGCGTCAGGCCGCCCTGCAGGGGGCCCTGACCCAGATCGAGCGGCAGTTCGGCAAGGGCAGCGTGATGCGCATGGGCGACCCCGATGCGCGTGTGAACTGCGATGCCATCCCGACGGGCGCGCTGTCGCTGGACATCGCGCTCGGGATCGGAGGGGTGCCGCGCGGCCGGATCGTCGAGATCTTCGGCCCGGAGTCCTCCGGTAAGACCACCCTCGTCTACCACGTGATCGCCGAGGCCCAGAAGCTCGGCGGGGTGTGCGCCTTCGTCGACGCCGAGCACGCCATGGATCCGCTGTACGCACAGAGGATCGGCGTGGACATCGACGAGCTGCTCGTCTCCCAGCCCGACTACGGCGAGCAGGCACTCGAGATCGTGGACATGCTGATCCGGTCCGGTGCCGTGGACCTGGTCGCCGTCGACTCGGTGGCGGCGCTGACGCCGCGCGCGGAGTTGGAGGGGCAGATGGGCGACCAGACCGTCGGCGCGCAGGCCCGGATGATGTCCCAGGCGATGCGCAAGCTGGCCGGCAACCTCAACCGCGCCCAGACGCTGTGCGTGTTCACCAACCAGATCCGCGAGAAGGTGGGCGTGATGTTCGGCTCGCCCGAGACCCAGCCCGGCGGCCGGGCGTTGAAGTTCTACGCCTCGCAGCGCCTCGATATCCGGCGGATCGAGACCCTGAAGGACGGGACCGAGGCGGTGGGCAACCGCGTGCGGGTCAAGGTGGTCAAGAACAAGGTGGCGGCCCCGTTCAAACAGGCGGAGTTCGACATCGAGTTCGGCAAGGGCATCTCCACCTCGGGGTGCCTGCTGGACTACGGCATCGAGCACAACATCGTGACCAAGTCCGGTTCGTTCTTCTCCTACGGGGACGAGCGGCTGGGGCAGGGGCGCGGCAACGCCAAGGCCTTCCTGGACGAGCATCCGGAGACGGCCGACGAGATCCAGGAGAAGGTCTACGCCGCGCTCGGCATCGGCCGGGACCTGGTCAAGGAGATCGACCGCGACGACGCGCCGCTGGCCGCTGTCGCACCCGCGGCCTAGCGGCTGGTGCCGCGAGGCTGCCACCAAATCTGCTGACCGCTGGCGGTGCGTCACACCGAGGCCCACCCCGACCCCCCGGAGACGTCTGAGCGCGGCCCGGGGGCCCCCGGCGCCATCTCTGAGGAGGAACGCCTCCAGAAGGCGCTCGACCTTGCCTACGCCTATCTGAACCGCCGTGACCGCACCGTCAGCGAGGTCCGAGGCCACCTGCAGCGGCGTGGGGTCTCCGAGGACCTGGCCGAGACGGCCATCCAGACGATCGGCCGGCAGGGCTTCCTCGATGACACCCGGTACGCACGGCTGTTCGTCACCGACAAGCGGACGCTGGAGCAGTGGGGCAGCGAGCGCATCCGCCGTGGGCTGCTCTCGCACGGGATCGATCGCCATCTGATCGAGGCGGCGCTGGCCGAGGAGCCCGACCCGGGCAGCGGCAACGACGAGGAGACCGAGAGCGAGCTCGACCGCGCGCTCGCGCTGTTGCGCCGGCGTTTCCCGGCCCCGCCCGAGGATCGCCGGGACCGCAATCGGGCGCTGGGGATGCTGCTGCGCAAGGGCTATGAGTCCGAGCTGGCGCTCGACGCCCTGGCCGCCTACGCCCACGGCGACTGACTGCGCTATGACCCGCGCGGACCTCGCCCGCTGGATGCAGAGCTACGAACGGGCGTGGCGGACCGCGGGCACCGGCTCACTCGAGCAGCTGTTCACCGCACAGGCGACATACCGCGACGCGCCGTTCGCCGATCCCCTGGTCGGCCTGGAGGCGATCGCCGTATTCTGGGAGGCCGAACGCGACGGTCCGGATGAGCCGTTCACACTTCAGTGGGCGCCGATCGCCATCGAGGGCAACGTCGGCGTGGCGCGGGTCGAGGTTGCCTACGGGGACCCGGCGTTGGGCGTCTACCGCGACCTGTGGATCGTCACCCTCGAGGCCGACGGTCGCTGCGCCGCCTTCGAGGAGTGGCCCTTCTTCCCCGGGCAGCCGCTGACCACCACCGACGTGCGCTGAACGCGCTCGTGCAGCTCGCGCCGTCTGTTACGAACGCGTTGCGCCCGTAACCTCGCGGTACTACGATGGACCCAGTGAACGAACGGTCCCGGTGGCCGGAAAATGCCAGCAAATACCCAGATATCGAAACCAGAGATCTTCTTGTTGACGGCAATCCACAACGGACCGGTGCGACGGTCCAGATCGGTGTCGGGCTGCTCGGGCTAGCTGTCTAGCCGGATCGCTGAAAGCTGTTGCCTGGGATGGTTCCCCCGTGTCCCCGCACGGGCCGCTCGGTCGCTCTCAAAACATCATGAACAGTGGGATTGTGGCCCGGATCGCTCCGGGCCAGATGAGAGGAAACGACCATGGAAATCATCGGTGCCGCAGCGCTCATTGCGGTGGGGATCGTGGTCGCCGCGATCCTGTACGGGCGCACGCATGGTGCCAGCCACGGGGGCGCCGAACGCGACGCCGCGACCGCGGCTGCGCTGCAAGCGGCCCTCACGGAGCGCAGCGCGGCCCTGGAGCGGCGCGAGGACGCCCTGGAGCGGCGCGAGGACGAGCTCGCCACGTCGCGTGAGGTGGTGACCCGCGAGCGCGCCGAGGTGGCGGACAACCTCGAGCGCGTCGCCGGCATCTCCGCCGTGCGAGCCAAGGAGCTGCTCCTCCAGGAGATCGAGGAGCAGGCCAGGCACGAGTCCGCGCGCAAGATCCGCCAGATCGAGGAGGAGACCAAGCGCGAGGCCGAGCGCCGCGTGCGCAACATCCTCTCGGTGGTCATGCAGCGGCTCGCCGCCGGCCACGCTGCCGAGACCACGGTCTCGGTCGTCCAGCTGGCCAGCGACGACATGAAGGGGCGGATCATCGGCCGGGAGGGCCGCAACATCCGCGCCCTGGAGAACCTCACCGGAGTCGACTTCATCATCGATGACACCCCCGGCGCCGTCGTGCTCTCGGGCTTTGACGGCGTGCGGCGCGAGATCGCCCGGCTGACCCTCGAGAAGCTGCTCCAGGACGGCCGCATTCACCCGGCCCGGATCGAGGAGATGTACTACCAGACCAAATCAGAGCTCGAGGGCCGCATCGTCGAGCTCGGCGAGGAGGGCGCCTTCGACGCCGGCGTCCAGGGCCTGCACCCCGAACTGATCAAGCTCCTCGGCCGCCTGCGCTTTCGCACCAGCTACGGCCAGAACGTCCTGGCGCACTCGATCGAGGTGGCCCAACTGTCGGCGATGATGGCCCATGAGCTGGGTGCGAGCCCCAAGACGGCGCGGCGCGCCGCCCTCCTGCACGACATCGGCAAGTCGGTCACCCATGAGATCGAGGGTCCACACGCGATCGTCGGCGGGGATCTGGCGCGTAAGTACGGAGAGTCGGCCGCGGTGGCGCACGCCATGGAGGCCCACCACAACGAGGTCGAGCCCCAGACGATCGAGGCCGTCATCGTCCAGGCCGCCGACGCCCTCTCCGGAGCGCGCCCCGGCGCCCGCGGCGAGTCGCTGGAGCAGTACGTCAAGCGCCTGCGCGACCTCGAGCAGATCGCCACCCGTCACAAGGGCGTGGACAAGGTCTACGCCATGCAGGCGGGACGCGAGATCCGGGTCATGGTCGCGCCGGGGGACATCGACGACGACGCGGCCACGCTGCTGTCCTACGAGATCGCTCGCGAGATCGAGAAGGAGCTCGAGTATCCCGGGCAGATCAAGGTGACGGTCATCCGCGAGTCCCGCGCGACCGAGTACGCCCGATAAGGGTTGTTAAACGTGAGTGTTCACTGGAGTCGATCCGGGTAGCTGATCGACTGCGGGCCAGAGACGGGAGGCTGGCGGCTTTGCGGGCCCGCGCCGCCCAGAAAGGACACTCATGTTTCAGGGTTCTCGGCCGTTCGGCGGACGGCTGTCGGCTCGGCTGGCGGCGTCGCTGACCGTCGCGCTGGCCGCCGTCGCAGTGGGCGCCGGCAGCGCGAGTGCGGCTGGACTCAGCGCCCACGGGCAGCTGCTGCACCTCGCCCCGGGCCTCAAGCTCAACGCCAATCAGAGCAGCAACTGGTTCGGCTACAGCCAGGGCACGCTGGAGCAGGGCAGCAAGCTGTTCAACTCCATCTCGGGCGATTGGACGGTTCCGGCCGCCACGCAGCACACCTCCGGCACGGCCGAGGCGTCGTCTGACTGGATCGGGATCGGCGGCGGGTGCGTCGATGCCGGTTGCACAGTCACTGACTCGACGCTCATCCAGACCGGTACCGAGCAGGACGTGGACGCCACCGGCGCTCCCTCGTACTCGGCCTGGTGGGAGCTTGTCCCGGCGCCGTCGATCACGGTCAGCAACATGACGGTCGCACCGGGTGACCACATGCACGCCTCCGTCTCGGAGCTCGTCAACGACGCCGACGTATGGAACATCACGATCCAGGACGTCACCGAGGGCGAGTCGTTCTCCACCACGGTCCCGTACCCGTCCACCCACGCCTCGGCGGAGTGGATCGAGGAGACGCCGCTGGAGATCGGCACTGACGCCGGCTTCGCCGCGCTGCCCAACCTGACCAACCCGGCGTTCAGCTCCGGCACGGTCAACGGCGCGTCGGTCAAGCTGTCCACCTCGGAGCAGATGCAGCTCATCGATTCGGGCGGCAACGTGATCGGAGCACCCTCGGCGCCCAACGCCGCCGGCAGCGGCTTCGACGCGTGCACCTGGGCCACCAGCTGTAGCCGACAGCGCGCGGGATGGCCAAGGCACTACCCTTGGCCCCATGCAGCGCCGTTACCACGTGACCACGTTCGGCTGTCAGATGAACGAGCACGACTCCGAGCGCATCAAGGGGATGCTCGAGTCACTCGGCTACGCCGAGGCTCCCAGCCGCTCGGACGCCGACCTCATCCTCTTCAACACCTGCTCGATCCGGGAGGCCGCCGACAGCAAGTTCGTGGCCCATCTTGGCGAGGCCAAGCGGCTCAAGCGCGAGCAGCCGGACACGGTGATCGGCGTGGGAGGATGCTGGGCTCAATCGGTCAAGGAGGAGGTGTTCGCGCGCTTCCCGTTCGTCGACGTCGCCTTCGGCCCGGGCCAGGTCCACAAGCTCGCCGAGTTCCTCACCTCGGACTCGCTCACCGCCCAGGGCTTCTTCGAGTTCGAGGGATTCACCGGCCATCTGCCGGCCAAGCGGGCGCGGGATTTCCAGGGCTGGGTGCAGATCAGCGTCGGCTGCAACTCGGTCTGCTCCTACTGCATCGTGCCCTCCACGCGCGGGCGCGAGGTGAGTCGGCAACCCGGCGAGCTGATCCATGAGATCCGCCGCCTCGCCGACGACGGGGTGCGGGAGGTGACACTGCTGGGACAGAACGTCAACTCCTACGGCCGCGACCTGCCGCGCGAGTCCCGCATCACGTTCTCCGAGCTGCTGCGTGAGGTGGATGCCGTTCCAGGCATCGAGCGCATCCGCTACACCAGTCCGCACCCCAAGGACATGCGCGAGGACGTCATCCGCGCTCACGCTGAGCTCCCAGCGCTGTGCGAGCACATCCATCTGCCGCTGCAGTCGGGGTCCAGCCCGGTGCTCAAGCGGATGCGGCGCACCTACACACGCGAGCGCTACCTGGACCGGGTCGCGCTCATCCGCGAGCACGTCCCCGACTGCGCCCTGACCACCGACATCATCGTCGGGTTCCCCGGCGAGAGCGAGACCGACTTCGCGCAGACCCTCGAGGTCGCCGAGGCGGTCGGGTTCGACGGCGCCTTCACCTTCATCTACTCGCCACGGCGCGAGACCGAGGCGGCCGCCATGGCCGACCAGATCCCACACGAGATCAAGGTCGCGCGAATGGAGCGGCTGGTCGAGGTCATCCAGCGCCGGGCTCGCGAGCGCGCCCAGCGATTCGTGGGACGCACCCTTGACGTGCTGGTGGAGGGCCCGTCGCGTAACGATCCGACCCGGCTGCGCGGGCGCTGCCGCCACAACAAGGTGGTCAACTTCGACGGCCTGGGCGCGCCCGGCGACCTCGTCGAGGTGGAGATCGCCGCCGCCACCAGCCAGACGCTGAGCGGTGAGGCCTCGCTGGTGGCCCGCGCCGCGGGCTGAGCCGCCCGCGGCGCGATCGCGTGGGTGTGCGGGCACCTCTCGGGGGCCCGCTTGGAGGGTCAGGCGTCCTGGGTCCGGGTCCGCCACACCCCGACCAGTTGCGGGATCACCAGCCAGAGGCCGATGACGAGCACCGCGACACCGGTGGCCATGGGCACCGGGTTGTCGCTTGAGCCGAGGTTGAGCGGCGCCAGGTTCGACAGGGCGGGGGTCAGCAGCGCCTCGCGCACCGAGCCCAGCGACGAGGCGTCGACGAGGATGTTCGTCATGATCGCCTGCCAGCCGATGACCGCGGTCAGCGCCAGAGCGCGGGAGCCCGTCAGCGAGCCGACGCCCACCGCCAGTGCGGTCACGACCACGTTGGCCAGGGCAATCCAACCCGCGCCGTGCAGGATGAGGCCCAGCCCCGGCGTGGGCGTGCCGTCGGCGAACACGAACGTCGCCACCAGCACCAGGGCGTAGGCCGCGGCGCTCAGGCAGAGGGTGACGATCGCGGCGGCCGGCAGCCGCACCCCGAACAGCGCGAGGCGTGAACGCCCGGTGGTGACCAGGTCGCGGAACACGCCGCTGGACAGGTCGGCCGTCCCGACCTCGGCTCCGATGAGGACCGCTGCGAGCATCCCGAAGAACTGGCCGAGGTCGCGTATGCCCCGATGCATCCCGAGGATGCCGCCGGCCGGCTCGTGCTGGAGCGGGTTGGAGGCGTGCTGGACGGCGATGTATCCGTACATGAGCACGATCGCCCCGACGGTGAGCAGCAACGCAAAGGCCATCACGCCACGGTTGCGCCTGACCTTGAGGATCTCGGCGCCGATCATCTGACGGGCCACGGTGAGCGTCATGACTGACCTCCGACTCGAGACGTCATTTCCAGGAAGCGCTGCTCCAGTGACTCGCGGACCGGCTCCAGCCGCGACACCAACACGCCGCCGGTCACCAGCCGGGCGTTGACCGAGGCGATGCCGTTGGTGCCGGTCAGCGTTACGCGGATGCCGTCCGGCACCGGGTGGGCGGCCGCCACCGAGGGGTGACCGTCGAGGAGATCCAGCGCCGCATGATCGTCGTCACACCCGATGTCGAACTCGTTGTGGTCGTCCTGGACGAGCTCGCTGATCGGCCCCTGGGCGATGATGCGGCCGCGGTCGATGACGGCGGCCGCGTCGCAGGTCTTCTCCACCTCGTCGAGCAGGTGGGAGGAGAGGAACACCGTCCGGCCCTCGCCGGTCAGCTCGCCGATCATCGTCCGGAACTCCAGGATGCCCCCGGGGTCCAGGCCGTTCATCGGCTCGTCGAGGATGAGTAGTTCGGGGTCGGCGAGCAGGCACCGCGCCACGCCGAGGCGCTGGCGCATGCCCTGCGAGTAGGTCCGCACGCGGTCGTCGCCGCGGTCGGCGAGGCCGACGCGCCCCAGCGCGCCCTCGATGCGTCCGCGGGCCTCCGGCCCCCGCGCGGCGGCGATGACCCGCAGGTTCTCGCGGCCGGTGAGGTGGCGATGAAAGTGCGGCTCCTCGACGATGGCTCCGACCCGGGACAGGACCGTGGCCCGCTCCTCGGGCACGGGGCGTCCGGAGATCCGCATCGATCCTGCATCGGCCTCGGTGAGCCCGAGCAGCATGCGGATCAGGGTGGTCTTGCCCGCGCCGTTGTGGCCCAGGAACCCAAAGGCCGATCCGCGCGGGACCGTCAGGTTGACGTCGGTCACCGCGGCGCGGGCGCCGAAGCGCTTGATCACCCCGCGGGTCTCGATGATGTTCGTGGTGGTTGGCATGCCGTGATGATCGGCGTGCCGGCCGGTTCTGTCGTCGGCCGCCGGGACGATTGGCGCCTCCCGCGCGCAGCGGACGCGCGGCCGCGTCTCCGCCTTACGGGGGAGGCGGCTGGCTACCGGAGCCGGGCTTGACCAGCCCGATCTCGTAGGCCAGCACGACGGCCTGCACGCGGTCGCGCAGCCCGAGCTTCATCAGCACGTTGGAGACGTGGGTCTTGACCGTGGCGTCGCCGACGACCAGCGCCTCGGCGATCTCGGCGTTGGACATGCCCCGGGCCAGCAGCTCCAGCACCTCGCGCTCACGATCGGTGAGCTCGGCGAGGGATTCGGGTGTGTGCCCGACGGGGGCGGGCAGCCGCCGGGCCACCCGGTCAAGCAGCTGGCGGGTGACCGCCGGGGTGAGCAGCGCCTCGCCGGCGGCCACGACCCGCACCGCGCGGACCAGCTCGTCGGCCGGAACGTCCTTGGTGATGAAGCCGCTGGCGCCGGCGCGCAGCGCCTCGACGATGTACTCGTCCAGGCCGAACGTGGTGAGGATCAGGACGCGATGGGTGGGCAGCCGGCGGATCGCCTCGATCCCGTCCAGGTTGGGCATCCGGATGTCCATGAGCACGACGTCGGGCTTGGTGGCGCGCGCCGCGCTCACCGCTTCCAGGCCGTCCCCGGCCTCGGCCACCACCTCCATCTCGCCGGTGGCTTCCAGCACGGCGCGAAAGCCGGCCCGCATCAGCGGCTGGTCGTCGGCGATGAGCAGGCGGAGCTTGGACACGGTGGCCTATCGGGTGGGGATGAGGGCTCGGACGCGGTAGCCGGTGCCGTAGGTGCGCTGTCCGGTCTCGAGCTCGCCGCCGAAGAGGGCGACGCGCTCGCGCATCCCCACCAGCCCGTGCCCGCCCGCGCGACGGTCGCCGTTGGGCCCGGTGCCGTCGTCGAGCACGGTCACCTCCAGGGTGTCCGGCGCGTAGCCGAGGGTCACGGCGGTCTGCCGCGCGTGGGCGTGGCGGATGACGTTGGTGAGCGCCTCCTGGACGATGCGATAGACCGACAGATCCACCGTCGCGGGCAGCTCGCGAGGCGCCCCCTCGATGGTGAGCGTGGCCTCCAAGCCCGCTTGGCGCGTGCGCTCGATGAGCGTGGGCAGATCGCGCACGCCGGGCTGGGGCTCGAGCTCGGGGGCCCCGCCGTTCTGGAGCCGTAGGACGCCGAGCATGCGGTGCATCTCTGACAGCGCCTCGCGGCCGAGATCGGCGACATGGCCGAGGGTCTCGCGCTGGGTGTCCTGGGGGCCGGTGGCGGCCAGCGCCTGGGCCTGGACGACCATCAGCGACACGTTGTGGGCGACGACGTCGTGCAGTTCGCGCGCGATGCGCACGCGCTCGTCGCCGACGGCTTGCTGGGACAGCAGCTCCTGCTCGCGTTCGAGGCGCTCAGCCCGCTCCTTGAGCCCATTGATGTAGTCGGCCCGTGCGCGCAGATAGAGGCCCACCGCCACGGCGAGGCCGATGACCACCAGCCGCGACACGACGGTCCCGGTCGTGATCTCGTTGTGATGGATGAGGAGCGTGGCGATCGTGGCCACGCCCGTGACCAGGGTGGCGCCGATGACGATCGACCGGTCGGTGTACTCGGCGACGGTGAACACCGCCAGCAGCACCGGGAGCAGGACCACCGGGCCCCAGCCCAGCACCAGCTGGATGGCCAGCGTGAGGCCCAGCACGGCCAGCGGGGCACGGTGGCGGACCAGGAGCGCCGCGGTGGCCAGGACGAGGCCCAGGAACAGAGCGAGGTGCGTCATGTCGCCGACCACGTGCTTGGAGGCCAGCGCTGCCGCGCCGCAGAGGAAGATGAACGCCACCGGCCCGATGTCCAGCAGCCACCACGGCAGCCGCCAGCCGAGCGCGGTCGTCAGTGGTCGTTCCGTGCGGCGGGACACGTGTTCAGGGTAAGCCCGGTGGCCGGCGTGCGCCTCCGTCCGGGCGGTGAAGCAGCGCTCATCCGCAAGGGGGAGACGCGCCGCCGAGCGATGCGAGCACGACCCGTCCGAGGTCCGTCTGCGGCGTGTGCGAACATACGTTCGTGCGCTGGGACAACCTGAGCATGGAGGAGGAGGAGCGGACGCGCCTGCCGGGGTACCGCGACGACGCGGTGATCCGCCATTTCGAGGCTCCGGACGCGGTCCCGACCCGTTTCTACGAGGTTCGGGCCAAATCGATCCTCAACCGGGTGCCCGAGGCGTCGCGGATGCCGTTCCGCTGGACGATCAACCCGTACCGCGGTTGCAGTCACGCCTGCATTTTTTGTTTTGCCCGGCCCACGCATACCTACCTGGACTTCGACGCCGGCCGGGACTTCGAGCGCGAGATCATCGTCAAGGTCAACGCGCCCGAGCGCCTGCGGGCTGAACTGGCGCGCCCCTCGTGGAAGGGCGAGCACATCGCGCTGGGCACCAACACGGACCCGTATCAGTGGGTGGAGGGGCGCTACAAGCTGATGCGGGGGATCTGGCAGGCGATGATCGACGCGCGCAATCCCGGGTCGATCCTGACCAAGTCGCCGCTGCTGCTCCGGGACCTGGACCTGATGACAGAGCTGGCGTCACGGGCGGACTTCGGGGCGGCACTGTCCGTTCCGACGATGGAGGAGAAGGCGTGGCGGGCGACGGAACCGCACACGCCCAACCCGCGGGCGCGGATGGAGGCGGTCGCCGAGCTGAACCGGGCCGGGATCAGAACGGGCATTCTGGTGGCGCCGTTGATGCCGGGCGTCAACGACGATCCGGCGCAGGTGGCACAGATCCTGGAGATGGCCAGCGAGGCGGGTGCGGCCTATGTTTCCGGTATTGCACTACATTTGAGAGGGGAGGTGCGCGGTTTGTTCATGGAGTGGCTGGCCGAGCACCGTCCCGACCTGGTGCCGCGCTATCGTGAGCTGTACCGCCGGGGCGCATATGCGCCGCAGGCGGAGCGCAGGCGCTTGGCCGAGCTCATTCGCGGCCCGGATCTGGTGCCCTCGGAGCGTGGAAGAGGCGCCTTTCTGAGGCCGCCCGATCCACCGCCTCCGTCGCGTGAGCCGAAGCAGGAGTCACTATTTGAGCTACACGGCTCGTCGTGAAACCACAGCCGGCCAGCCGTGCCCAGCCACTCTCACCCGATCCCGACCATCTTTAGGAGCCATGCCGAGGCAATTCAGGCCACGTAGAGATCAGCTCAATCTCGATCGCATGTTCGAGACTCGCAGCGACGCCTGGGAGAAGGTGGGGCTCTCGTTCGAGGTCAACGAGCGCGAGGTCAGAAAGTCCCAGTGGCGGGCGGTGCTCTTCCTCATCGGGCTGATCGCGGTCTATGTCGCGTTGCACGTCCTCCTCAACGAGACCCACGACAAGAGTGGGTGCACCACGGCCCCACGCTGTCAGCAGGTCTCGCTGCTCTACAACTGGGGCGCGGCGGCACTTGAGCCCGTCGTGCGCGTGGTCGCCGTCGTCCTCGTCCTCGCCCTGGGCTGGGGCCTGGCGCGTGCGGTCGGTCGTTTCGTGGGACCGACGTTCATGCGTCGCATGGATCCCGCCACGGCCGGGACGTTCGGCTTCCTCATCCGCCTGATCACCATGGGCATCGCGCTCATCCTGGCGTTGAGCGTCGCCGGAGCGTCGTTCCAGTCACTGGCCGTCGGAGGTGCGTTCACCGCCGTCATCATCGGTCTCGCCGCCCAGCAGACGCTTGGCAACGTGATCGCCGGAATGGTGCTTCTCAGCGCGCGGCCGTTCCGCGTCGGTCAGCGCATCCGACTCCAGGCGGGGGCGATCGGCGGGCAGATCGACGGCACCGTCAGCTCACTCGGCCTGCTGTACACCAACGTCCAGCGCGGTGCCGAGCAGGTCATGATCCCCAACACGCAGGTGCTCGCAGCCGTGATCGTGCCGCTTCGGGAACCCGACGGGGTCGATGTCAGGGTCCGGCTGACGTCCGGAGTCACGCCCAGCCAGGTGCAGGCCATTCTCGATCGGGAGATCTCGACCCCGACGCGCAACGGCGCGTCGGTGCTACTCGAAGAGGTCGACGGAGACGATGTGGTGGTGCGCGTCCAGGCTACGCCCGAGGTCCCGGATGAAGGGGCCAAGCTGGCCGACGAGATCACGGCGGCCCTGTCCTCGGTGACGGGCGAGCACGAAACCGCCCCCACCAACGGCCGCTAAGCCCAAGCCTGCGCGGCGCTCAGCCCTGGCGACGGCGGTGACCATCGTCCATCGCGGTGGCGATCTTCGCCGAGCCCAGCTTGCTGCTGACCCATCCCGCGGGCCCCGGAGCCACCGACGCCAGGGCGGACCCGACGCGCAGCCCGAGCGGTGCGACATCGAGCTCCGCGCGGTTGTCCTGAATCGCCCGGATGACCGCGGCAGCGACGTCCTGCGGGGACCTCGTGCCGACGCCGGGCGGGAGCTTGGCGCCCGTGTTGGCGAACATCCCCGACTCACGGATGAAGCCGGGAGCGATCACAGAGACTCCAACGCCGGTCCCGCGCAGATCCTCACGCAGAGCCAGGCCGAAGCCTCGCAGCCCGAACTTCGTCGCCGAATACAGCGATGACGCCGGCTGCGCCGATTTCCCTGACAACGACGAGATGAACACCAGGTGCCCCCGCCCACGAGCGACCATCGCCGGGGCCAGCACGCGCGCCAGGGCGATCGGGGCGCGCAGGTTGACCGCCAGCATCGCGTCGATCTCGTCCTGGCTGAGCGCCGCCAGCATGCCGGTGGCGGGATGCGCCGCGTTGGCCACCAGTACGTCGACGTCCGCCTCCAGCGCCTCGGCGGCGAGGCGATCGACGTCTGCGGCCACGGCGAGATCGGACACCACCGCCCGGGCGCCCAGATGCTCAGCCAGCTGTGAGAGCTCTGACTCGCGGCGCCCGCTGAGCAGCAGGCGCGCTCCGTGCCGGCTCAGCGCGTCCGCGATCGCGCCACCGATCCCGCCGGTCGCGCCCGTGAGCAGTGCCGTGCTCTCGGCCAGCTGAAACCGTCTGCGTCGCCTCACGGCGGGCAGTCTAGGCGCCCGCCGCCCACCTGCGCCGGGTCAGCCCAGACCGCGGCGCGCCCGACGCGATCAGCCCGGGAACACCGCCAGCGTCGCGGTGAACCCGTGCAGGAAGCTGCGCCCGCCCACCGGCCCGATCTCTCCGGCGGCGAAGAACCCCGCCGCCGGGACGCCGCCGAGTTCGGTCTGGACCAGTCTCGCGTCGTGGTCACGCGCGCCGAACATCCCCTGCCCGCGCCCGTTGCAGGAGAACACCAGCGCTCCCGCCGGCCGCTGACCGCCGATCGCGGTCGCTCGCAGGCGCAGCTCGCGGCGCAGATCCGCGTCGGCCGAACGGGCGTCGCGGGCGTGCAGCCGCACCACCTCGCCGGGCGTCACCACGGCGCCCACAGTGATCGCGCCCGAGTCAGGGTCAGCACCCGTCACGCCGCGCACCAGGAAGTCGCCCTGCTCGTACTCGGGCTTGCCGCCGTCGATGACGATCCCGATGAGCAGCCCGGCGGCCACGAGCGCCCGTTCCTCGAGCTCGAGCTCGGCCACGGTCTGCTCGATCGCCTCCACCGCAGGGCGCCCGGCCAGCTCATAGATGACGTTGTCCTCGGCCGCGGTGACGGTCATCTCACGGCCCAGCGGCGCCGCCCCCTGCGACACGCAGGGGAGCAGCTCCACGCCGTTCAGGCACACGCCCACCGCGCCCTCCTCGACGACGCGCCCATCCACGAACAGGGCCCCGTCACCCAGCGGCGAGCGGGCACTGGACAGGCCCCCCAGCACCGGGACACCGGGCGCGGCCTCGGCGATGCCGTCCAGCACCGCGTCAGTCGGGAAGGAGTAGGGGTCAGACAGGAGGATCACCGCCGCGTCAGAACCGAGCTCTGGCATCCCATCCAGCACCCCGACCTCGTCCTCGCGCCGGACCGTGGCGTGAAACGCTCGCGCCTCGCCGCCCTCCAGCACCGTCGCCCACACCGCCACGCCGGTCCCGCCTTCGAGCTCACGGCCGCCGCCCAGCACGCCGCCGGCGCCGCAGCCCACCAGTGCCGCGGGGGCGAGCTCGTCATGGACGACGGCGAGCATCGCCTCAGGGTCGGCCAGATGGGCCCCGCTGGCAAACACCAGCGCAAGGTCGACCTCGCCCGCGCCCAGACCCCGCGCGGCGGTGCGCGCTGCCTCGGCGGCCCCCGCCCGGGAGTCGTTCGCCTCAGAGAGCCCAGTCGCCACCCTCATCGCGATCTCCCTGCACGCGCGGTCATTGCTGCACGATACTGGCACCGTGGCCGCCGCCGACGTCATCGCGCTGTTCGGACCCACCGGCGTCGGCAAGACCGACGTCGCCATCGCGCTGGCGGATCGGCTGCGCGAGGTGGGGGAGTCGCCGGTGGCAGTCTCCGCCGACGCCCTTCAGGTCTACGTCGGGCTCGAGACGCTCACCGGTGCGGCCAGCCCCGGCGAGCGTTCCCGGCTCGAGCACCGCCTCATCTCGTTCCTGCCCGTCAACGCCACCTTCAGCGCCGGCCAGTACGCCGAGCTCGCCCACGCGGAGATCGACAGCCTGCTCGCCGAGGGGCGGCGCCCGATCGTCGTCGGCGGCACCGGCCTGTACCTGCGCGCCGCGCTCACCGAGCTGAGCCTGCGCCCCGTCCCGGCCGAGGGGGTCCGCGAGCGCTGGATCGCCGAGCTCGAAGCGCGCGGGCCGGCCGCGCTGCACGCCATCCTGGCGCGCCGCGCCCCGTGGGCGGCCGAGACGATCGAGCCGACCGACCGCCAGCGCATCGTCCGCGCCCTGGAGCTGCTCGACAGCGGCGAGCTCGAGCCGCCCACCGGCGAGTCCGAGCTGTGGACGGCCGACACCCGCCGCCGCACTCTGCTCGTCGGCCTGGTCATGGACCGCGAGCAGTTGTACGCCCGCATCGACGCCCGCGTCGACGCGATGCTCGCCGATGGGGTGCAGGACGAGGTCCGGCGCGCGCGCAGCGCCGGCGCCTCGGACACCGCGCGCAAGGCGCTGGGCTTCGAGGACCTGCTGTCCGGCGACGTCGAGCAGATGAAGCGGCGCACCCGCAACTACGCCCGCCGCCAGCTGACCTGGATGCGCAAGCTCGCCGGCGTGATCGTCATCGACCGCTCCGCCCGCATTGCCGAGGACGTGGCTGACGAGATCTTCGCCGCGCTCAGAACACCGCCAGGAAGGGATACATGAGCACCACGGCGACCAGGACCCCGAACGCCCAGACGCCGATCAGCCCCCGCAGCCAGGTGCGGCCCAGCCGCCAGCCCAGCGCCGCTGTGTAGGTGGCCGCGACATAGATGCCCGGCATCACGATCACCATGTAATAGATGTAGCTGGTGCGCTGATCGACGAGGCTGAGCACGGCGAACGGCACCCACGTGCCGATGAACCACGTCGCCGCCACCATCGCCAACTGCTGATCCTCCGGTGACTGGCCGGGGCGCCGCCGGCGCAGGAAGCGATAGAGGCAGAACACGAGCCCCGGCATGCCCAGGGCCATGATCACCGGGCTCGGCATCCCCCAGAACGCGGCCACCGGGTGGATGGCGTGGAAGTCCTGGCCGGGCAGCGAGGGGTTGATGCGCAGGTAGAGGATCCCCTTGAGATCCAGCAGCCACTGCCAGGGGTAGGAGGCGATCCCCTGCGGGCCATTGGGGCTGACCTGCTGCGCGGCGTAGCTGAACATGTGCGCGATGTGGGCAAAGGGGCCGCCGGTGATCAGCGTGGACTCGGCGTCGGCATAGGGCGTCGCGATCAGCCCCATGATCGCCAGCAGCCCCACGAACATCCCGACGCTGGTGAACACCGTCGGTACGAAGCGGCCGATCACGCCGCGCAGGCCCCATTCGGGCGGGCTGTCGCGGTCGCGCCGGCGCACATACATCCGCGCCAGCTCGAGCAGCGCCAGCGTCCCCAGGGCATAGGGGCCCACGAGCTTGAAGCAGAAGCCGATGGCGAGCGCGACCCCCGCCAGGACGGGCCGGTCCTGTAAGTAGAAGGCGACCCCCCAGATCATCATCGTGACCACGTAGATGTCGAGCGTGAAGATGCGCCCGTGGACGAGCAGCAGGTTGTCGGTGGCCAGCAGCGTGGCCGCTCCCAGGGCCGACCAGCGCCCCCCTCCGGCGCTGCGCACGAGCACGAACATGCCCAGCAGCGCGAGCGAGCCGAAGATGAGGCTCGGCAGTCGCCAGGCGAACGGACCGTCGCCGAAGAGCTCGATCGCCGCGCCCACGATCAGCTTGGCGCCCTGAGGGTGCTCGGCATTGGGATCGGTCCCCAGCGGCGAGGCGGAGTAATGGTCGCCCTGCGGCGGGTGGATGCCCACGATGACGCGGGCGGCGTTCACGTAGTAGGCCTCGTCGAAGATCATGGTGTGCTCGTTGGCCGTGTTGCAGGGCGATTGACACGGCTCGTCGAGCTTGTAGGCGCGCGCGCCCAGCGACAGCAGCGAGACGAGGATGAGTCCGATGATCGGCGCCCGCCTCGAGGACTGCAGCCGGGCGAAGAGGCGGCGATGGGTGGGTTCCCTAAGCATGGCGGCCGCGACGGTACACATAGACTGCCCCGGCGTGTACTTCGAGAAGTGGCATGCGCTGGGCAACGACTATCTCATCGTCGAAGCAGACGCGCTTTCCTTCGCGCTGACCCCGGGTCGGGTGCGGGCGCTGTGCGCCCCTCACACCGGCGTCTTCGCCGACGGCATCCTGCTGCTCTCAGCGGCCGATGAACGCGGCTTCCTGGCTCGGCTGCGCATCTTCAACCCCGACGGCTCCGAGGCTGAGCTCTCGGGAAACGGCGCTCGCGAGGCCGCCCTGTACCTGCGCCGCAGGGGCTGGGCCACCACGGACAGCTTCTCCATCCAGACGGCGGCCGGCGAGATCCGGCCCACGATCACCTCGGACACGACCGCCCGCCTGGACATCGGCCGGGTGCGGCTGCGCTCGGCGGACTACCCCGCCGGCTCCGACGACGGCGCCGGCTCGCTCACCGCAGACGGCATGGAGTGGCGTTTCCAGCACGTCCAGGTCGGCAATCCGCAGTGTGCGATCCGCATGCCTGACGTGTCCGCACTCGAGGCCCTTGACCTACCGGCCATCGGCGCCGGCATCGAACACCACCAGCTCTTTCCCCAGCGCACCAACGTCTCCTGGTACTCCGTCCTGGACCCGCACCGGATCCGCGCCCGCATCTTCGAGCGTGGCGTGGGCGAGACCTCGGCCAGCGGCACCGGCGCCACCGGCGCGGCGGTGGCCCACGTGCTGGCCGGCGGCGAATCTCCGGTGAGGGTCGTCCTCGACGGCGGGGAGCTGGAGGTCGAGGTGGAGGAGGACCTCCACGTTACCCTGAGCGGCTGGGCGGTGCCGGTGTTCTCCGGCACCCTCGCCGATGACTTCGTCAAGGAGCTGCATGAGACCGAGTAGTCGCCTGGACCTGATCCCGCCGTACCTGTTCGCGCAGCTGGAGCGCAAGATCTCGGCCAAGCGCGCCGCCGGCATCGACGTGATCAGTTTGGGCATCGGGGATCCCGACACCCCCACCTACGCCCCCATCGTGGAGGCGGCGCAGCGGGCCGTCGCCGACCCCAGCACCCACACCTATCCCAGCAACCGCGGCCGGGCTGAGTTCCGCCAGGCGGTGGCGGCGTTCTACGCGCGCCGCTTCGGGGTCACGCTGGACCCCGACACCGAGGTGATGGCGGCGATCGGGGCCAAGGAGTGCATCTTCAATCTCAGCCTGGCCTTTCTGGATCCCGGAGACGTGGCGCTGGCCTCAGACCCCGGCTACCCGGTCTACACGGGCGGCCCGCTCATGGCCGGTGGGGAGGCCGTGCGCATGGGCCTGGTCCCCGAACTGGGCTTCGCGCCCGACTTCGCCGCGATCGACGCCGAGCATCTGCGGCGGGCGCGGCTGATGTTCATCAACTATCCGAACAATCCGACCGGGGCGGTCCGGCCCGACGGCGTGTTCGAGGCCGCGATCGAGCTGGCCCGAACCCACGACCTGCTGGTGGTCCACGACAACGCCTACTCAGAGACCACCTACGACGGCTACGTCGCCCCGTCGTTCCTGGCCACGCCCGGCGCCAAGGAGGTGGGCGTCGAGGTGTTCTCGCTCTCCAAGGGCTACAACATGACCGGCTGGCGCTGCGCCGCCATCGTCGGCAACGCCGACGCCATCGAGCAGTACTGGCGGCTGAAGTCCAACATCGACTCGGGCAACTTCGAGGCCGTCCAGCTCGCCGGCGCGGCTGCCCTCCAGCCCGAGGTCGACGCCGACGTCAAGGCCATGAACGCGGTCTACGCCCGCCGGCGCGACCTCGTGTGCGACGCGCTCGCCGAGGCCGGCGTCAATGTCACCCCGCCCAAGGCCACGATCTACATCTGGGCGCCGGTGCCGCCGGGCTTCGCCACCGCCGCCGAGTACTGCGAGCACGTGCTGGAGCAGGCCGCGGTCGTCATCTCACCCGGCGGCGCCTACGGGCCCCATGGGGAGGGGTTCTTCCGCATCTCCCTCACCGCGCCCGACGACCGCCTGTTGGAGGCGGTCCAGCGCCTGAGCCGCCTCTGAGCGGGCTAGGGCCCTCCTCGGGGCTACCATCTCAGTCAGTTGGGCCAGAGCAGAGCCACCGATAACGCAAACCACGCGTCGCGCCAGGATGGCCAGCGCCCGCGTGGACGAGCACGTCAGCGCGCATTGATGGTCGCTGCGGTCCCGGCGGGCGAGGACGACCATCTCGCCGAGCTGGAGGAGCTCCTGCGCACGGCGGGCGTCGCTGCCGTGGGGGAGATGGTCCAGCGCCGCGACCAGCCCCACCCCAACACCTACCTCGGCGCCGGCAAGCTCGACGAGGTCAAGACCCAGATCGCCGCCGCCGACGCCAACCTCGTCGCCTGCGACGACGAGCTCTCACCCCGCCAGGAGCGCAACCTCGAATCCGCGTTGGGCGTCCCGGTGATCGATCGCACCGCAGTCATCCTCGATATCTTCGCCGCCCACGCCCACACCGCCGAGGGCAAGCTGCAGGTGGAGCTCGCCCAGCTCGAGTACAACCTCGCGCGGATGCGCGGGCTGTGGTCGCACCTCGAGCGCCTCGGCGGCGGCATCGGCACCCGGGGCCCCGGCGAGACCCAGATCGAGACCGACCGCCGGCTGGCCCGCGACCGCATCGCCGCGCTCAAGCGGCGACTGGCCCACGTGCGCTCCACCCGCTCGGTGATGCGCGCCGAGCGCGAGCGCGCCCACCTGCCCCAGATTGCGCTGGCCGGCTACACCAACGCCGGCAAGTCGACGCTGCTCAACGCGCTCACCGGCGCCACGGTCCCGGTGCGCGACCGCCTGTTCCACACGCTGGACCCCACCACCCGCGTCCTGCGCGCGGCCGGGCGCGACTACCTGCTCACCGACACCGTCGGCTTCATCCGCAAGCTGCCGCACCAGCTCGTCGACGCCTTCGGGGCCACGCTGGAGGAGACGGTCCGCGCCGACCTGGTCCTGCACGTCGCCGATGCCTCCGTCGACGAGGAGGAGCTCAACGAGATGACCCGCGCCGTCGAGGACGTCCTGCAGGAGATCGCCGCCGACGAGGCACCCCGGCTGCTCGTGCTGGCCAAGGCCGACCGCATCGATTCCGAGCGGCGCGCCGAGCTGGCACATCGCCACCCCGCGGCGCTGCTCATCTCGGCCGTGACCGGCGAGGGCATCCCGGCTTTGATCGATCGCATCCAGGTCGAGTTCGCACGCCGGCTGTTTGACGTCGAGCTGCTCGTCCCTTACGAGGAGGGGGGACGCCTGGCCGAGCTGCACGAGCTCGCCGGCGACCTGGAGCGCGAGGACACCCCGGATGGGGTCCGCGTCTCGGCGCGCCTGCCCGCCAGCGTGGCCGCCCGCTACGCCGACTTCGCGCTGTCGCCCACCGCCCCCCGATGAACCTGCGCATCGCGCGCCTGGACGCGCGCGCCCGGCTCCCCACCCGGGCCCACGACGGCGACGCCGGACTGGACCTCTACGCGCTCGAGGGAGCGGTGCTCGCGCCCGGTGAGCGCGCCGCGGTCCCCACCGGAATCGCGATGGAGATCCCACCCGGCCAGGCGGGCCTGGTCCTGCCCCGCTCGGGCCTGGCCGCGCGCCACGGGATCTCGGTGGTCAACGCTCCCGGTCTCATCGACGCGGGCTACCGTGGCGAGGTGCGCGTGCTCCTGCTCAACACCGACCGCGACCGGGCGTTTGAGGTCAACGCAGGGGACCGCATCGCCCAGCTCGTCCTCGTCCGCGTCGAGGTCTCAGAGCCCGTCGAGGTCGACAGCCTCACCGAGACGGCCCGGGGCGCCGGCGGCTTTGGCTCCAGCGGGAGCTGATCCCCGGACGACGGGGCGGCCCGTCAGGGGGTGGGCGGCGTCAGCAGGCCGTGGGTCTGCAGGAACTGGCGGGCCACCTTGGCGGGATCCTGGCCGGCGATCGAGACGGCGTAGTTGAGCTGGCGGATCGTGTCAGTGGTGAGCTTGTCGTCGACGCGCTCGATGGTGTCGGTGAACGCTGAGCCTTCCGCTGCCACCGCTTTGGCCGACACCACGGGGACCACGTTGCCCCATCCGAAGACCCGGCGCGGGTCGCGCATGACGACGTAGTCGCCGGTGGCCAGCTGCCCGTCGGTGGTGTTGACGTCCGCGGCCTGGATGGTCCCGCTGTTGAGCGCGGAGTACTGGTCGCCCACGGCCATCGGCCGGTAGGCGATGGGCACGAAGCCGTAGGCGATGTTGAGGTCGGGCAGGCCCGGGGACGTGGTCTGGAACTGGGCCGGGCCGCCGACGGTCAGCCCCGCGGTGAGGCGGTTGAGGTCGCCGATGGCGCGCACATGGTTCTCGGTCGCGTAGGCGACGGTGACCGCGAGCCCGTTGGTGTTGGCGAACGGGGTGGGGGCCAGCACCTGCATGCCGTGCGACAGGGCGTAGTGCTGGGCGCCGTCATAGGCGTCCAGCAGGGTGCGGAAGTCGTGGTGATAGCCCGCGATCGCCGTGTTGAACGTATTGAGGTACTCGGGATAGACGGTGAGCGACCCGTTCTGCACCGCCTGCACCGAGACCGCGGTCGGCCCGATGTTCTGGTTGATGTTGACGCTGTAGCCCTGGGCGCGCAGCGCCTGCACATAGAGCTGGCCGAGCACGAACTGCTCGGCGAAGTTCTTGTCGCCGACGGTGATCACCGGCTTCCCGGCGCCGGGGAGAGCGGTGGTGGAGGTCGCCGCGGTGGTGTCGGTGGCGCTGCTCGTGGTCGACGTGGCGGCGCTGGAGGTCGAGCTGGTCGTCGTCGTGCTCGTGCTGGTGGTGGTGCTGGCGGTGCTCGACGACGTGGCGCGTGAGCTGCCGCAGGCCACGCAGCCCAGCGCCGCCAGCACGAGAGCGGCGAGACGTGCAGCGGTTGTGGCAGAACCGGGAAAGCGCATCGAGGACGGCGAGGCGATCCTAGAGCCCCGCCGCGCGCCGCGCCTCCGTGTGCGCCGCGTCCTCCAGATGGTCGTCTAGCGCCGACAGGGGCTCGGGGAGACCCAGCGCCGTCTCGATGAGCCAGTCCGCGAACCACGCGTTCTTGGGCAGCAGCGGCCCATGCAGGTAGGTGCCGATGACGTTGCCGGCCAGCACCCCCTCGCGGCCGTCGCCACCGTTGTTGCCGTGACCTTTGAGCACGCGGCCGAGCGGCTGGGCGTCGCCCAGGAAGGTGCGCCCGCCGTGGTTCTCGAAGCCGGCGAGCACCCGGCGGGTACCCGCCCGCCCCGCCCCGCCGCCCGCCCCGAGCTCGACCTCGATGGCCACGTTGCCGATCAAGCGCGCGTCATCGCTGCGCACGGTATGCAGGTCCACCAGGCCGACGCCCGGCAGCGTCTCGGCGCCCAGCTCGTAGGAGTGGCCGAGCAGCTGATAGCCGCCGCACACGGCGAGGATCACCGCCCCGCGGGCGGCGGCGGCATGCACGTCGTCGCGCTTGTGCTCGGCGAGGTCGTGAGCGCAGAGCCGCTGGTCGCGGTCCTGGCCGCCGCCGATGTAGTAGAGGTCGGCGCCGTCGGGGTCCAGCGGCTCGCCCAGGCCTGCGGAGGACAGGGCAAAGCCGATGCCCCGCCATTGGCAGCGGCGTTCGAACATGATCAGGTTGCCGCGGTCGGCGTAGATGTTCATGAGGTCGGGGTACAGCGCGCACACCCGCAGCGCCCGCCCGGCCTCAGGCACGGAACATCACCACCGTGCTGCCGACGTAGTCCTCGGTGGGCGCGATCTCCATCCGGCTGGCCGCCCGCAGGCCGGCGGCCTCGCCTTCGCCCTCCAACGCGTCGGGATCGACACGGTCGAGGTGGATGAGGTCCTGCGCAGCGGTCAGCAGACCGTCGGCGGTGACCGTCTCGCGGCGGCGCTCGAGCGCGAAGCCGTCGCCGTCGGCCCGCACGGCCACCGGCCGGCTGCTGTAGACGACCCCGTCGCGCTCGACGACATCGGGCAGCGGACCGGGAACGGTGCCGTCGCTGACGTCGAACAGCTCGAGGTCGTCGGCGATGGCGATGGCCAGCACTCCTGGCGACTCGAGGTGATAGGCCGCGCTCTCCATGAACGCTGCGCGTCCTTCGGCCCCGCCCAGCAGCTGGATCGTCTGCATGGGCACGATGATGAGCGGGAAGGTGTTCCCCAGCCAGAACGCCCGGGCGTCGGCGACGATGGTCGTCACCTCCAGGCCCGCGGCGCGCTCGCGCAGCTCGCCCAGCAACTCGTCGTCGAGGTCGATGGCCACCACCTCGTGGCCCTCGTGGGCGAGCGCGAGCGCGGTGCGTCCGGTCCCCGCCCCGACGTCGAGCACTGGACCGCCGATGCGCTGGGCCAGGGCGCGCCAGAAGGCGAGATCGGCGGTATAGCTGCCGCACTCCAGGTCGTGCCAGATCGCTTTGCTCACCGGCCCGCCCCGGCAGTCTCGCGTGACCAGAAGGCCGCGACATGGCCGCGGCGCTCGAGCTCCTGGCGCAGCTCCAGCAGCGCCGTGTAGGTGGGCAGCGCGAACAGACGGCCCTCGGGGCAGTCGCGCAGCGCCGCGTCGAGCGCGGGGCCGAGCGCCGGCACCACCGTCAGCCGTTCGGCCGCGACGCCGGCGTACTTGAGCCGCAGGGCGAGCTCCGCGGCGCGGGTTCCGGCGCACGTGATGCGGCGCGCGCGGCCGGCCAGCAGCTCGAAGTCCGCGTCCCAGATCCACGAGATGTCGCGGCCGTCGGCGATGCGGTCGTTGAGGATGGCCAGCAGATCCAGCTCGTCGGGCTCGAGCACCAGCGTGCGCAGGATCTCGTTGGCGCCGGCAGGGTTCTTGATAAGCAGGATCGACAGCTCCGCGGCGTCCACGGTGACCCGCTCGGCACGCCCGAACGCCGGGCTCACCGCGGCCAGGCCGGCGCCGATCGTCTCCAGCGACACCCCGAGCGAGAGACACAGCGTCGCTGCGCCCAGGGCGTTGTAGACGTTGTAGAGGCCGGGGAGGGGGAGGTCGATGTGGGCGCGCGCGTCGCCGGCGTGCAGCGCGAACGTGGCGCTGCGAGTCCCGTGCAGCTGGATGTCATGGGCCGACACCGCGGGCTCCGGCCGGTGCTGGCCGCAATTCGGGCAGTGATAGACCCCGAGATGCCCCATGTAGATCGCGTCATAGTCGTAGGCGTGCCCGCAGCGGCGGCAGTGCTTGGAGTCCGAGGCGTGTTGCATCTCGGCGGTGGCCATCGCCGGATCCTCCACGCCGAAGTAGCGCACGCCGGGGTGGTGACGTCCGAGGTCGGCGATCAGAGGGTCGTCGGCGTTGGCGGCCAGCTGCGCGCCGGGCGGCAGGTCGGCCACCGCCGCGGCCCAGCGGTCGGCGATCGTCTCCAGCTCCCCGTAGCGGTCGAGCTGGTCGCGGAACAGGTTGCCCAGCAGGACCGCCCGTGGTCGCAGCTGGGGCAGAACCCGATCAAGCCAGAACTCGTCGAGCTCGAACAGGCCGAGCTCGCCGTCGATGGCTCCGCCGCGGCGCGCCGCCTGCAGCAGCGTCGAGGCGATGCCGCCGGCCATGTTGGCCCCGGCGCGGTTGTGGACCAGGGTGGTTCCGGCGCGCTCGAGGATCGCGGCAGCCATCGCCGCCGTGGTCGTCTTGCCGTTGGTTGAGGAGATGACCGCGCAGCCCTGGGGCAGGCGGCCGGCGAGGCGCTCGATGGCCTGGGGGTCAAGACGGGTGAGGACCTTGCCGGGGAGGCTGGTCCCGCCGCCCCGCCCGGCGCGCCGGGCCAGCTCGCCCACCGCGCGGGCGGCCGCGATCTTGACATCGAGCGCGCTCACGCCGGGGACGGGGGTGTCGTCATCGTCGTGGGCACGAGCGTCTGGACGGCGCCCGGCAGTACGCCGACGGTCACCGGTAGCTCGGCGATGGGGTCCCCGTCCGCGTACATGGTGAATGGGCGAGATGCGGAGATCTCGATGGTGCGCCCGCGCGACAGCTCGATGTTCTCGTGTCGCACGTGGGCGCCGGTGAAGACCTGCGGCGCCTTGCGCAGGAAGCGGAGCTTGGGGGTGTCGAGGATCATCACCACGTCGAGCATGCCGTCCTGGAGCGTCGCGTCGGGGGCGAGCATCATTCCGCCGCCGTAGTAGCGCGAGTTCGCCGCCGCCACGGTGTAGCCCGATACGGTGCGGGCCTGCTCGCCGTCGATGGTGACGGTGAACGTCGCTGGGCGCCAGCCGGCCAGCGCGCGCAGCAGCCCGTAGGCGTAGACGAGCCGCCCGCGCACGAGCGTCGTCTCGTTGGCGATCCGGTTGGCCTCCGAATCAAAGCCGCAGCTGGCGATCCCGATGAACGTCCGGTCGTCGATCACGCCGAGATCGAGCCGGCGGACCTCGCCGTGGGCGAGGACCTCGCAGGCAGCCGGCGGCGACCCCGGAATGCCCAGCATCCGCACGAAGTCGTTGCCCCGTCCGCCCGGCAGGACTCCCAGCACCCCTTCGGTACGGCGCAGCGCATCGGCGACGGCCCCGATGAGCCCGTCCCCGCCGAAGGCGACGGCGGTCTCGCCCGCCTCAGCCGCGGCCAGCGCCAGCTCGCGCGCGTGATCGAGGCTGCGGGTGCGCTCGACATGGTGCTCGAGGCCGAGGCCGCGCAGGGCTGCCTGCACTCCGTTGAGCTCCCGGGCCGCTCGGCCGCCACCCGCGAACGGGTTGACGATCAGCGACAGCGTCACCCGGTCACCAGGGCATACAAGCTCTCGGCGATCGCGACGGGCGCAGGATCCTCGGCCGCCTGGGCCTGGGCGCGCGTCGTCACCCCGGTGAGGACGATGGCGCCGTCGATGCCGGCCGCCGCCGCGCCACCGAGGTCGGCATCCAGCCGGTCGCCCACCATCAGCGCCCGGCCGCGTCCGAGACGGTCCAGCGCGGTCTCGAACAGCAGCACGTCGGGCTTGCCGACGCTGCGAGCGGTGCGCTCGGTGGCGTACTCCAGCGCCGCGACGATGGCGCCTGTGGCCGGCCAGTAGCCGTCGCTGGCCGGGAAGGTGCGGTCACGCCCGGCGGCGATCATCTCGGCGCCGTTGAGCACGGCCTGAGTGGCGGTGCGCAGCTCCGCGAAGTTGAAGTCATCGTGACCCGCCACCACGACGAGCTCGGCGGTGGCGGCGCGCTCGGTGCCGTTGACGATGCGCTGCCCGGCATCGCTCACGTGGCGGAAGATCGCCGTCGCGCCGATGACAAACGTCGGCGTGCCGGGGCGGCGGTCAGCGAGCACGTACTGGATGGCGGAGCCGACGGTGACGATCTCCTCCAGCGACGCCTGCAGTCCCATCGACCACAGCTTGCGCACGTACTCCTCGGGCGCTAGGCGGCTGTCGTTGGTGACGAAGGCCAGCGTCTTACCGTGGTTGCGCAACTCGGCCAGCGCCTCACGGGCATTGGGGGTCGGCGTCTGGTCCACCCAGACGCATCCGTCGAGGTCGAGCAGCACGTGCTCGTAGTTGTCAAACAGAGGGGAGAGGGGCATGGGAGAGGGGGCCGGACGCGGCCCGGATTATCCACTGCGCCACGTTATGACTCGCGACGCGACACCCAGGCCGCAAACTCCGTAGATCCTACGGACCCCAGTCCGCAGTCCCTGCGGTCAACCCCGCGTGGGCCGCGCCGATACGTGTCGGGCTTCCCGATTGAGCGACCCCTCGCAGGAGGAAATCTTGAAGCCCAGCCCTGACAGCGGACGCATGTCCCAGCAGGCCCTTCTCAGCCTCTGGCGCACGTACAAGGAGACCGGTGACACCGGCGCGCGCGATCGCCTCGTGTTCTCGCTGGCGCCCGTCGTCAAGGCGATCGTCTATCGCAAGATCCGCGAGATCCCGGCCTACCGGGAGGTCGACGACTTCCTCTCCTGCGGCCTGGAGGCCCTGATCAAGTCCATCGACCGTTACGACCCTGACAAGGGCGCGACGCTCGAGCAGTTCGTCTGGACCCGCATCCACGGCGCGGTGATCGACGAGCTGCGCCGCTTTGACTGGGCGCCGCGCTCGCTGCGGCGGCTGGAGCGCGAGATGCACCGGGCCCGGGAGCGCTTCAACGCCATCCACGGCCGGGCGCCCAGCCACGCCGAGTTGGCCGAGCTGCTGGCGATCTCGCGCGACGACCTCGATGCCCTGATCTCAGACCTGCATCGCTCGGAGATCGGCTCCCTGAACCAAACGGTGGCCGGCGAGGACGACAGTCACGCTGAGCGCATGGACGTGCTGCCCAGCACGGACCGCGACACCGACCCTGAGCACGCCGCCATGCGCGAGGGCGCCGTGGCCCGCTTCCGCGCCGCCTTTGATCAGCTTCCCGAGCGCGAGCGCAAGGTGGCCATCCTCCTGCACGTCAACAACCTCACCCTGCGCGAGGTGGGCGAGGTGCTCGGCGTGTCCGAGAGCCGCGTCTGCCAGATCCACGGCAAGCTCAAGAGCGTCCTGCGCGAAGTGCTCAGCGCCGACGAGCAGCTCTTCCTCGAAGTCGCCTAGAGCCCCGCGGGCCCTTTTGTTGTCCCGGCCGCGGATCCGCAACTGGTTGACTACGGGCCGTGCGCGAGCGGCGGCTGGTCTTCGGTGAGGTGGCAGAGCTCTATGACCGCTACCGGCCGAGCTACCCGCCGGCGCTGCTGGACGACCTGATCGCGCTGGCCGGGCTCGACGGCACCCAGCCGGTGCTCGAGGTGGGCGCCGGGACGGGGAAGGCCACCGTGCTGTTCGCGCAGCGCGGCATCCCGGTGGTGGCGATCGAACCCAACGCGAACATGGCGGCGATCGCTCAGCGCAACCTCTCCCGGTTCGCCGACGTCACGATCGAGGAGGCCGACTTCGAGGCGTGGCTCCCACGCGGGCGACGATTCCCGTTGCTCGCCTCCGGACAGGCGTGGCACTGGGTGACGCCCGCGGTGGGGTATGCCAAGGCGCACGACGTGCTGGCGGACGGGGGCGTGCTCGCTGCCTTCTGGAATCGCGTCGCCTGGGAGAAGGCCGACATCCGGGAGGCGCTGCTGGAGGTCTACGCGCGGGTCGGTTCCGAGCTATCGGCCGACGGTCCCATGCACCCGGCGAACGTCAATGCCGATCGGGAGGTCGCATGGGATGCGGGGATCGCGGCCGCCCACGGGCTCCACGACGCCGGGATGCGCCTCTACGAGTGGCAGCAGTCCTACTCGACGGACGAGTACGTGGGTCTGCTGGCCACGGCGTCGGAGGTGCGGCTGCTCAGCGAGGACCGCCGGGAGCCGTTCCTGGCCGCCGTCGCGGGGGTGATCGATGCGCACGGCGAGCCGATCTGCGTCCCGATGTGGACGCGCCTGTGCCTTGCTCGCCGCGGGAGGAACGCGGCTTAGTCCGTCCACACGAGCCGTGACGGGATGCAAGCCCCCAGATGGGCGTCAGAATTCGGACGACAGCGCCAGAAATGATGCTCCGCAATCCGGTGCTCAAGGCACGCACCGTGGACGGGCAAACCCACCCGCTATCGGCACGTCATGCCCGACCCTCAACGGCACCAAACGCCCACTGGACGAACGTACTAGTTCATAAGGACGTGCGCGCCATTGATTACCCGCTCGTTCGCAGGCACAATCCTGCAGGGAAGTACGCCGGGCCCGAAATGCGCGGCGTCAACCCTGTATTGCGAATGTTGATTGCCCTTGCCCCCCTTTGAAAGGAGGACAAAATGGGTTGGAAGACTGGCCGCTAGGCGTTGTTTCGGAGGGGCTCGCGTGGAAGGCGGGCCCCTCTTTTATTTGCCAGTCCGGGCTAAGTATCGGCGCTCCACGCCAGGCCTTGAGAAAGTGTCCAAAACCTCTGGACACCTGTTCAGATCACTGGTTCGCGGGCCGATGTTGGGGGCAAGATGTCCGACTCGGAGACACGGATGGCTCCGCACGCCCACACGCCTGCACCGTTCCTGACGGCTCAGTTCGTCGTGACCGCGGGCCTCGCGCTGGCGGCCTCGGCTACCTCATGGACCACCGATTGGTCGTGGCCGTCGTTCGTAGTGATCGGGGTGTTCACGATCCTCGGCGACCTCACCGAGATCGAGACTGCTCCCAAGCTCAGGGTTTCCGGCAGCTTTCTCGGGCTCGTCGTTGCTTCGGCCTTGTTGGGTCCGGGACCTGGAGCCGCCTTGGGCGCAACCTCCATCGTGGTCAGTTGGGCACGTCATCGCGAGGCCCCCCACTTCTTCATCAACAATCTTCTCGCGTACACCGCGTTTCCCCTCGCGACCGGAATCTTCTTCCACGAAACCGTCCGAGCCGGCCATCTCGGCCCCGACCACGTGGGCTACTACCTGCTCGTGTTCGCAGCGTTTGTCGTCGCACTCACTCTGAACTTCGCCCTCAGCGCGGGCTACATGTGCTGGCTCGAAGGGAGTTCGCTCGCGCATAAAGCGAAGGACCAAATGGTCCCGCTGCTCTCTGCGGAGCTCTTCTCCTCGCTCCTCACCGTCGCGGCTACGTACGTGACCCATCGCCTCGGCGTCGCGGGCTTCACCCTGTTTGGGCTCGTCATCATCATCTTTCAGCACCTCGTCGGCGAGCTCCTCACCTCCAAGCGCCGCAGCGA
The DNA here is from genome assembly GCA_963737335.1 of uncultured Solirubrobacteraceae bacterium. Taxonomy (GTDB): domain Bacteria; phylum Actinomycetota; class Thermoleophilia; order Solirubrobacterales; family Solirubrobacteraceae; genus Palsa-465. The sequence goes on along the minus strand of CAVTSK010000023.1, from coordinate 198,761 downwards.
CAAGCTCCAGCGCATCGCCACCACCGATGAGCTCACCGGCCTGGGCAACCGCGAGCAGTTCCACGCCATGATCGCCAAGCGGATCACCGCCACCCGCGAGACCGAGCGCAGCTTCGCCGTCCTGCTGATGGACCTCGATCGCTTCAAGGAGATCAACGACACGCTGGGTCACCACTACGGCGACGTGCTGCTCAAGGATCTCGGCCCGCGGCTCACATCGGCGATCGGGGAGGGCGGGTTCGTGGCGCGCCTCGGCGGCGACGAGTTCGGAATCCTGCTCGCCGAGGACACCGACGACACCGCCGTTCTGGACGTGGTGATGGCGCGCCTGTTCAAGTCCATCAGCGAGCCGTTCATGATCGACGAGCTCTCCCTCGAGGTCGGGGCCAGCGTCGGCGTGGCCCGCTTCCCCCAGGACGGCGAGGACTCCCACGCCTTGCTGCGCTGCGCCGACATCGCGATGTACTCGGCCAAGGAGACCCAGACCGAGTTCAAGATCTACACCGCCGATCAGAACCAGCACTCCAAGCGCCGGTTGGGCGTCCTGAGCGGCATCCGGCACGCGCTGATCCAGGACGAGATCGTCGTGCACTACCAGCCGATTATCGATCTGGACGAGGGGCGCGTGTGTGGGGCCGAGGGCCTGGTGCGCTGGCAGCACCCGGAGCACGGCCTCATCCCGCCGGGCGCCTTCGTGCAGACCGTGGAGCAGACCGGCCTCATCGGCCCGCTCACGCGGCACGTGCTCGAGCGCTCCATCGCCGAGTGCGCCGCCTGGCGCAAGGACGGGCGCGAGATGTCGGTGGCGGTCAACCTGTCGGTGCGCAACCTGCTCGATCACGATCTGCCCAAGGAGATCGAGCGCCTGCTGAGCACCTACGGCCTGCCGCCGGAGGCACTTCAGCTCGAGATCACCGAGAGCATGATCATGTCCGACCCCGAGCGGGCACTGGGCACGGTGAGCCGACTGAGCGCACTCGGCGCGCGCCTGTCGGTCGATGACTTCGGCACCGGCTACTCCTCGCTGGCCAATCTGCGCAAGATGCCGATCGACGAGCTGAAGATCGACCGGTCGTTCGTCTCACCGATGCTGCGCAGCGAGAGCGATCTCATCATCGTGCGCTCCACGATCAACCTCGGTCACGACCTCGGGCTCAACGTGATCGCGGAGGGCGTGGAGGACAGCCCGACGCTGGCGCATCTGGCCGTGCTTGGCTGCGATCTCGCCCAGGGCTATCACGTCTCCAAGCCGATGGCGGCCGAGGCCTTCAACGACTGGCTCATCGAGACTCCGCGGCAACCGGCCAAGGGAAAGGCTCAGAAGGCATCTCAGGCCAAGAGCGCCCCGACCTCGGTCACGCGGGGCGCGGTCGACCTTGGCGGCCTCACCTTCGCCGCACCCGAGCAATAGAGGCCCGAGCTTTAGAAGAGGGCCTCCTGTGCCTGGGGCGCGGGCGGCGCCAGGCAATCCGGTCCGTCGTAGCGCGCGTCGTTGACGGCGAAGCCGACCTCGGTCACTCCGGTTGACTCGGCCGGCAGCCCGGTCAGGATCTCGCGGAGCTCCGAGCGCGGGGTGGCCGTGTCCAGCCACGCGGACTCGGCTCCGGGCTCGAGGATGACCGGCATGCGGTCGTGCAGCGAGGCGATGGCTGCGTTTGCGGCCGTCGTGAGGATCGTGCAGGTCCGCAGCGTGTCGCCGTCCTCGGCGTGCCAGATCGACCACAGCCCGGCGAAGGCAAAGGGCTGGCCATCGGCGCGCGTGATGTGAAAAGGCTGCTTGGGGCCACCGGTGGGGCTCGGCCCCCGGCGCCACTCATAGAACCCGTCGGCGAGAATGAGACAGCGAAAACGTTCGAAGGCGCGTCGGAAGGCCGGCTTCTCGGTCACTGTCTCCAGCCGGGCGTTGATCATCTTCAGCCCCGTGTCGGGGGTCTTGGACCACGACGGTACGAGCCCCCAGCGCAGCATGTCGCCCCGGGGGTGCCCGTCGCGATCGGTGGTCACGGCGAGGATGTCGTCGCCGGGCGCGACGTTGTAGCGCGTCCGCACCTCGAGAGATTCGCCGATCGGGAAACGGGCCCGCAGGGAACCCGGATCAGGCGTGGCCAGGCTGTAGCGCCCGCACACTGCGGCCGACCTCCGTCTCGCTCAGCGGCTGCGCGCCGCGGTCTGCTCGGCGCGGTCGGCCTGGGCTTTGCGTTGTCGGCGCCGCCCGAAGAAGACCAGGACGCCGATGGCCACGACGACGAGCACGAAGCCCCAGAAGATCCGCAGGTCCAGCGACATGCCACCGGTGGCCAGCGCCACCAGGCTGACGATGCCGAAGCCCAGGAGCAGCACGGCCACCACGAGGGCGATCATGATGAGGACGCCACGGACCCGGGCCACCGTGCCGGCGCTCTTGGGCGGGGCCACCAGGCCCATGAACTTCAGCCCGCGCAGCTGGCGGTTGGTGGGCGCCTCGACTCCGAGGCGCTCGGTGGCGCGCTTGAGGTCATCGGCCCGGCGCTCGGCCAGGGCCAGCGAGGCGTCGGCCATCCGCCGCAGCTGGAGGCGCTCCTGCGGACGTGCCGCGGCGATCGCGCGCTGGAAGTGGCCGCGGGCCGCCTTGGCGTCGTAGCGCTCGGCCGCGCGCGCGCCAAGGATGGCCTGCGCGGCCGCCTTGAACTTGGTCTCGGCCTCGAGCTCCTCGTCGCTGCGGCTCTCCATCTGCTGCATGGCGGCGAGCTGGCTACGCTGCTCGACGCGCATCGTTCGCTGCTGCTTGGGCATGGCTGGGAGTCTAGTGGTCGCGCGCGGAAGGACGTGCGCACCGAGAGGTGCCACTGGGGGATGCCTGGCAAGGACGCAGGACCCGTTGTGTAGCAGCGCTACACGAGGGTCCGAGGACGCAGTCAGGCGCCGCCAGAGGTGCCTCGAATGCGAGCGTCCTTGCGCGGGCGGCCACCGGTTGCTCAGTGCTTGGGCTTGATCACGAATGCGCGCTGCCCGTTGAGCGATTGCCCGACGTCAAGGGCGCTCGACGGCGGCGGCCGGTACACGTCGATGTGGCGGCCGTTGATCGCGCCGCCGGTGTCCTGTGCGATGAACCAGCCCCCGAAGCCGTCGTTGCGGTAGGCCGGGACGTAGACGCGGCTGCCCAGCGGGATGACCTTCGGGTCCACCGCGATCGACTGGAAGTAGTGCAGCGGCAGCGAGATGCCGGCGGCGAACGTCACGTCGCGCAGCGGGACGTACTTGGACCCGCGGCCGTTGGACCAGCCACCGTTGGCCAGCGGGAAGGTGACCGCACGCTTCTTGTCGCGCCAGTAGCCGCCGGCGCGCCAGTAGGGCGCCCCCGCCGACCAGCCGCTGGACGGAGAGGTCGCGGCTCCCGTCGAGGTCACCCAGCCGCCGTCTCCGAGCGCATCGATGTGGTACGGCTGACCGTCAAGCCCGATGCCCGAACCCTCCATCGACAGACCGGTGGCCGAGTAGAGCCAATCGATGCGATGTAGCCCGGGGAGCCCGGGCGCCTTGACCATCTTGCCCACGAACCACGACTCCGGGGCGGGCCAGTACTCGGTGACGGCGACGCCTTTGAGCCACTTGCCCTTGGCGTGCTTGTTGGGTGGGGGAGGGATGTTGGTCGGGGAGGCCACCGGCGCAAGCCCACCGCCTCCGAGCCCTGCGCCCCCCGACCCCGAGGCCGGCGGCGCGGAGGAGCCGATCACGGCGCCGCCGCCTCCGGCGCCCTGAGCGGGGAGGGCTGCTTGACATAACACCCCGGCAGCGATCAACACGGGGGCGAGGAGACGAGCAATGACGCGTTGACGGGTGGTCATCGAACGGAGGCGGACTCGGGGCGGGGGCAGACGCTGTGGCTCCCGGCGCGGCGCCGCGCCGGTGCAGACAGTCGCGCAGCCTATCGCTTGGGTTCGTCGGCACGCCAGTGAGACCTGCCGCGACGTCAATAGGCGGTGTGCATGAGCCGCTGGACGGCGGCCAGCGTCTCTGCGGCCATTGCCCGCGCCGTCTCCGTGCCGTCGCGCAGCACCTGGCGCAGGTACCCGCGATCCTCGATGAGCGCCCTGCGGCGCGCGCGGGTGGGCCGCATCCGCTCGTTGACGGCCTCAGTCACCACGCGCTTGAGGCCGGCGGCGCCGGCGTCGCCGATCTCGTCGGCCAGTTCCTGCGGATCGCGCTCCAGGCACAGCGCGGCCAGCAGGACCAGGTTGGACACCGCGGGGCGCGCGACAGGCTCATAGGCGATCCGGCGCGTCGAGTCAGTCCGGGCGCCCTTGATGAGGCGAGCCGTCTCATCCGCCGACGCGCTGATGGCGATCGCGTTCGCGCGGCTCTTGCTCATCTTCTGCCCGTCTGTGCCGAGCAGGACCGGCACCTCGCTGAGCAGCGCGTCGGGCTCGGGGAAGTAGGCCGCGGGCCGGCCATAGCGCTGGTTGAACCGCCGGGCGATCAGGCGCGTGAGCTCGAGGTGGGGCAGCTGATCCTTACCCACCGGCACCACGTTGCCGTGGCAGAAGAGGATGTCCGCCGCCTGGTGAACGGGATAGGTGAAGAGCAGGCCCGACGCGGAGGGAAGACCCGCGGCGGCCTGCTCCTCCTTGACCGTCGGATTGCGGGCGAGCTCGGGAACGCTGACCAGGCTGAGAAACGGCACGATGAGCTGATTGAGCTCGGGCACCTGGGAGTGGGCGAAGATGGTCGAGCGAGCGGGGTCGATTCCGACGGCCAGGTAGTCGGCCACCAGCTCCTCGACGTCGCTGGGCAGCGAGGCTGGGCTGTCTCGGTCGGTGATGGTCTGGTAGTCGGCGACCAGCACCATGGTCTCCACGCCCAGGTCCTGGAGCCGCACGCGATTGAGCAGGGTCCCGAAGTAGTGCCCGAGATGCAACGGCCCGGTCGGCCGGTCGCCGGTGAGGACGCGAGAGTCGCTGGGCTTCTCGAGAAACGCCGCTTCGAGCTGCGCCGAGCGCAGACGCGCGTCAATGAGCGCGGGCTCCGCGCTTGGGCTGAGTGAGAGAGTCTGGGACATGCGCTTGCTCCTTGGAGAGAGAGCTGCCGTGAGCGCAGATCCGTGGTGTGGGTGACAACGGGCGCTCGCAAGCAGCCCGTTGACAGAGATCAGCAAGGCCGCGCTAGAAGCGCAGCCACCACCCACACACGAGTTCGCTGTGATGCATCATGGTCATCGTAACGGAGCCGCCGGTCCGTCCAGGCGGTTTCACGCCGACGCCGACTCGTCGGCGAGAAATGCGGCGAGCTCGTCTCGGAAGTGCGGACCGAGGAGCGCGGTGAGGTGATCGCCGGGGACGCGGCGGAGGTGGCCGCGGGGCAGGACGGCGGCGAGCTCCTCCACCGAGCCCCGGGCGGTGTCGTCCTGGCCGGCGATGACGAGCGTGGAAACGTCGACAGTCGCCAGCGCCTCACGGGGGGTGTCGACGAAGGTGTCCAGGACCCGGCTGAGCGCGATCGGGTCCGCGCCGATGCTCGTCATGTGGTCCTGCATCTGGGCCTCGGGGGTGCCGCGCGCGAACGTGCCCAACCCGGCGAACAGGCGGCGGTAGTTCTCGCCCCGGCCGGCGGCGTGGACGATCGGATCAAGGCCGGTGCCGCCGAGCACGGCACGTCCCGGACGCGTGCCCAGCGCCATCAGGCGGGCCGCCACGCGGGCGCCGAGCGAGTATCCGGCGAGGTCGTACTCCGTGAGCCCGAGATGCGCGATCAGCGTCTGGGCATCGGTGACGAGCGCATCCGGCGGGTAGGCGTCGGGATCATGTGGCTTGGCGCTCTCGCCGTGGCCGCGCATGTCGGGCATGATCAGCCGTCGCCCTGCGGCCTGCAGCCCGGCGGCGGCGCCGCTACGCATCCAGGTCTCCAGCGCCGCGGAGATGTAGCCGTGCAGCAACACCACCGGCCGCCCAGCGCCGACCTCGTGATAGACGAGCGTGAGGCCGTCACCGGCCTGGAAGGTGTGCGTCGTGGGCCCGCTCATCACGTTCTGTGTAGAACACCACACCGGGGTGGCCCGCCCGTAAAGCGAGCCACGTGGACCAGCCGTCCGTTCAGCGCGCGGGCGGCTGGTCGATGCGCACGAGATTGCCCGACGGGTCGCGCACGGCAAAGTCCCGCGTGCCCCAGGGCTGCTCGATCGGCTCCTGCACGATCTCGGCGCCCGAGGCGCTCACCTTCGCGAAGGCCGCGTCAAGATCATCGGACTGGAAGTGCACCCCGTTGAGCGCGCCCTTGGCGATCAGCGCGCCGAGCGCGTCGATGTCGGCGGGGCTGCCGTTCAGGTAGTTGGTGATGCAGATCGCGACCCCGGGCTGAGAGCCGGCGCCGACGACGACCCAGCGGAAGTCCCCGCGGGCGACATCGCTGCGCTGCTCGAGCCCGAGCGTGTCGCGGTAGAAGCCCAAGGCGAGCTCAGGGTCATGGACTAGGACGAAGCATTGGGAGAGCGTGATGTTCATGGCGCCAACGTTAGGGAGCGGCCGCTGCGCGCGTTTGTCCACTCCTGCTCGATTTGCGCAGGGGGCGGGTGGCGTCTTTGGCCACGCACCCCGACACGTTGACCAGGGCGCTGTGATCACGGGCCCGGTAGGCCGTCGGCGTCTCGCCGACCAGCTCGGTGAAGCGTGCGCTGAACGAGCCGAGCGACGTACAGCCGACCTCGAGGCAGACCTCGGTGACGGTCAGGTCGCCTCGGCGCAGCATCGCCTGCGCGCGCTCGATCCGCCGTGTCATCAGGTAGGCGTACGGGGTCTCGCCGTATGCCGCGCGAAATTGCCGAGAGAAGTGCGCGGTCGACATCAGTGCCGCGCGCGCGAGCTCGGCGACCTCGAGCGGACGCGAGTACTCACGGTCGATGAGATCGCGAGCGCGTCGCACATGTGCGAGGTTGGCGAGCTCCTCGGGCTTCACCATCCCAGCGTACCGGCGCTCTGAGCCCTGGTCGACCGGGCGCGGAGCGACCGGGTCAGACGAAGCTGCTCCACAGCGTGGAGAGAGGGGCGCCGAGGTCCGGTTCGCGCCGCAGCTCAATCCGGGTCACCCACTTGACCCACTCGAAGCCACGCCCGCCAGGGACGACCAGCCGCACCGGTGCACCGTGGTCATGGTCAAGGGGAGCGCCGCCGACGTGGGTGGCCAGGAGCAGACCACGGGCGTCGTCGATGGCGAAGCTCCAGCGATAGCCGGTGACCGACGCGACGCTGACGTGGTGGGCGCCCGCGCCGGCGTCCACCATGTCCAGGAGCCGGCCGAGGCGCACGCCGCGCCAGCGCTGCGTCGAGTAGAAGCCGCCGGTGCAGTCGAGCGTGGCGACGACCTCGTCAGCGCCGGCGAGCTCGTCGAGCGTCAACAGGAGCTGCCGTGCTGTCACGCCCTCGACGCGGAGGCGATAGACGGTTGGCTCGATCGGTGCGGGGTGGTCGGCGACCCAGGAGGTGCTCGGGAAGGCATTGCCGGTGAACGACCCCGCCTCATAGGAGCCCGTGAAGCGCCGGCGAGCGCCCTTGAGAGCCAGCAGCGCCTCAAATGGCTGCTGGCCGCGCCACGCCACCAGCGCTGCGGCGGCCAGCCCGGTCGTGGCGAGCAGTTGGCGGCGTCCGGCGAGATCACGCCGGCGCAGGCGCTTCGCGCGGACCACCATGTGCGCGATGACGGCGAAGCCCAGGATCGCGCCGAGCGCATCGTGCCAACTCAGCAGGCTGTATCCGGCCGGCGCCACCGCCAGGCCCGCTGACCACAGGACCCCGGCGACAAGACAGGCGATGACCGCCAGCGCCGCGCCGATTCCAGGACCCCGCCGGTTGACGTCGGGCGCGCCGCGGGTCAGCCGCGGCCACACCCGGCGCAGCTTGACGACCACCAGGAGCCCGATCGCGAACCCGCACCCGTCATGGAGCGCGATGATCCAGGCCGTGCCCAACGTTCCGGCAAACACCGTCAGGGCGCCGGTCACGAGCAGCGCGGCGACCAGGGCCGCGAGACCCCAATCGGTGACGCGGGCGGTCACGCGGCCAGTCTAGGCCGCGAGGTGGGTCAGGCGAGCCGCCTCCGGCGAAGAGGCGACTCAGGCGGGCCAGCCGCCTGTGCGAGATTGCCCGGAGTGATCAGCGCGCTCGAACAACGCGCGGTGACGGCCGCCGCTGCCGTTGCGTCTGCGTGCGGACTGACGCTGGATGACCCTGTTGTCATCCATTCGGCGAGCAATGTGCTCGTGCATCTGCGTCCCGCGCCCGTGGTCGCTCGGGTGATGACCGGGACGGTGGCGCTCCACGACGATCCGCGACGGTGGCTGGAGCGCGAGGTCTCCGTGCTTCAGTTTCTGGCGCCGTCGGGCCTGGCGGTCTCACCGAGCCGGTTGATCGCCCCGGGGCCGCACTGCCGCGACGGCCTGTGGATGACGTTTACCGAGTGGATTGCGGACGTCGAGCCGGCTCCTCAGAGCCAGCCCGGATCCGAGTTCGACGCCGCGCGCGGACTGGGACAAACGCTGAGGGCCCTGCACGATGAGCTGCGGAGATTCGCGGGCGAGCTGGACGGCCCCCGTGAACTGCGGGAGGACATCGAGCGCCTGCTTGGGCGCCTGCGGCCGGCCGACGCACGAGAGATCGAGGCGGTCGCGTCGCTCGGTGAGCGACTGGGCGCGTTGGGGACGGTCGTCTTCGAATCACGCCTTCCGGCTCAGGCGCTGCACGGAGACGTCTCGCTGCGCAATTTGCTGTGCACGCCGCGCCGCCGCGTCTGGAACGACTTCGAAGACACGTTCCGAGGACCGGTGCACTGGGACGTTGCCAGCTTCGTGGGCAGCTTCCGGATTCACGGAGCAAGTCTGCGCGCGGTGCAGCAGATGCTCGAGGGCTACGGCTGGGACGATCCGGAAGCGCTGGAGCCGTTCCTCGCCGCGCAGGATGTCTACGACGAGATCTGGCGGATGTACGACCGCCAGCGGCGTCGCCCCATTTAACTCTTAGTAGACATAAGCCCGATTATCGAGCGTTGATAATCGCTCAGAGACCGGCCTCGCCGGTGATGCGCACGCAGCTCGTAGCGGCCCGCGCGGTCGCCGAGGAGCTCGCCGCACTGGTCTCCGATCCGGAGCGGTTCGCCGCCGCGGGAGCGGCTGGCATCTCGGAGGTCGCCGGACCCCGTGAGGAGCGACTCGCCGAGATGGCAAAGCTGGTCGTCGCGCGGCGCAACGAGCCGGTCACGATCGAAGAGGTCAGCAACCCCGACGACCCGGACCGGGAGATCAACGAGCAGGGCGGCCTGCTCCCCGGCCCCGACGCCAAGCTCGCCGGGCCAACGTTCGCGGCGTGGCTCGACACTCAGTCCTGACCCCAGCGCCCACCGATCGCCCCCGCCCCACCCTGCCCGCGGCCTCGAGCCGCGGGCAGGCGCCCTTGTAGGGTCGTGAGCGTCGTGGTGAATCGTTCTCGCCGCAACGCGAGCCGCCTCCCGTTCGCGCCCGGTGCTGTGATCCGTGGGTGCCTGCTCCTGGCGATCGCGGCCGCTGCCGCATTGGCGCTGGCCCCAATCGCTGGTGGCGGACACCCCAACCCCGTCGCCGCGCCCCGAGCGGCGCGGCCACCCCTGGCGCCCGCGGTCCCGCCGACATCGCGCTTCGGGATCTCCGGTGACTATCTGGCCGCCGTGGGCACGCCGGCGGGACGCGAGTTCGCCTCGACGGTGCTGGGACCGCGCGGGCGCGTCCGGTTCTTCGTCCCCTACGACGCCCGCGGCTCGTTCAACGGAACGGCGTGCGCCCCCTCCCCCGCCTACACCGCGGGTGCGACCGCGTGGAACACGCTGCTGGGGCAACTGCGCCAAGCCCGGGCTGACGGCCTGGTGGCCCAGCTCGTGTTCGAGGTCGGCTCCGGCATCGGCGATACGCCGGCTGTCCCGGACCCCGCCGATCCCGCCCAGGCGGAGGACTACGCCTGCGGGGTGAATCTGGCACTCCAGGGCCTGTGGGCGGCGCGCCCGGCCATCGCGATGCCGCTGGACGTGGAGGCGTGGAACGAACCCGACCAGACGCCGGGCCTGGGGGGCGCTGCGACGGGCGGCCCTCGTAGCTGCCCCGTCTCGGCCACCGAGCCGGCCGCCTGCTCCGGGCCCTGGCGCGGCGCGATGCTCTGGTACCTGGCCCAGACCCAGGCCAACGCGCTGCGTCAGACCGCCTCCGGCTTCCCGGTGGTGACGATGGCCGCGTTGACGCTGGGCGCGCCCGACAAGCTCAGCTACGTGGACGCCGGGCATACGAGCCTGGCCGATGCGCACGGAGCGCCGTATCCGGGCTACTACCAATCGCTGTATGAGATCGTTCATTGCGCCCGTGGCTACGGCGGCTGCGGGCAGCCGGGCGCCAACCCCACGGCCATGCCCACCGACTGGGCGGTGCACGACTACACCGATCCCACCGCCCAGGGGACCGCGGACCTGCGCGGCTTCGTCGCCACGCTGGCCCAGCTCAACGATCGCTACGACGCCGGTGCGGGCGCCCACATCTGGGTGACCGAGGCCGGGGTGCACCTGGACTCCGGCACCCGCCGGGACGACAACCACCCTGACGGGGTCGCCTGCCACACGACCGACGGCGGCGACGACACGTTCGGGTGCCTCGTCGACGGCAACCCGGCCGCCCAGGCTCTCGGGGGGCAGGTGTGGCGCGAACTGGCCGGCGTCGCCGCGCCGGCCGAGCACGGCGCCGTGCGGGTCACCCAGTTGTTCTGGTACCAGTTCGCGCTGGCGGCGACGACGTGCACCGCCGCCGCACCGTGTCAGCTGGCCAACGGCGTGGTCTACGCCAGCGGGCAGAGCCTGCCCACCCTGCACAGCTGGGACTCGGCGCTGGTGGATTCCGCCGGCCGGCCGCGTGCGAGCTTCTGCGCGCTCGCCGGTCAGCCGGCGACCAGCTGTCCGGGCCAGCCCGACGCCTACGCGGATGCCCACTGGGTCGAGTGGTGGCAGCAGATGCCCGCACAGTGTCCCGCCCACGAGGGCGCCTGGGTCGCCGATCGCGGCGACAGCGGCGTGCCCGGAGGCCAGGAGTGCTACTACAGCCCCGCCCAGCCGCCCGGCGGCGATTGATCCACCAACGTGTCTCGCCGGCTGCAAAAGCCCTCATCGGTGAATGCCGTCACACCACTGCGATCCTGGCGTGCAAGATATGCCAGGATCTGGCGCGACGGCGGCCCGCGCGCACGGGCTGCAGCCACATCTCGAGGGAGGCTGAGGGTTGGGATTTTTCAACCGCGGAGATGACAGGGACCCGGACCAGGACGAAGCCCTGCGGCGAATCGAGGACGGCGGAATCCCACCCAGCGCCGAGCGGCGCCTGCGGGACCTCGGCGCCGACGGTTCCATCTTCACCAGCGGCCTGTCGGTCAACGAGTTCGCGTTGCTGCGCCAGATGGGCCCGCAGCCCATCGCGCAGGTGATGGGCGCCAGCGTCATCCGCACCGGCTATCAGTACCTCCCGGCGCTGCCGGCCGGAGAGTTGGTCTCGGGCGGAAGCGGGACGAGCTACTACAACACTCAGCCGGGAGGGTATGTCAACCGGTTCACGGAGCCGTCAATGTGGCAACTTCGCACCTACCGCTGGCACACCACCGAGGTGTGTGAGCTCGACGTGCTCTCCCAGGCGTGGCGTACGGCCCGGCGCCGGGCGCTGGACCGTCTCCGCGAGGAGGCGCTTCACGTCAACGCCGACCTCGTAGTCGGTGTCCGCCTGCACCGCAGCGACCACGATCTCGGCCGCGGCACGATCGAGTACGCCGTCACGGGTACCGCAGTCCGCCTTCCCGGCTCGACGCCGAATCACCAGCCCGTCATGACCGATCTCTCCGTGCAGGACTACTGGCGGCTACGGAAGGGCGGCCAGGAGCCGGTCGGCTTCCTGGCCGCGACCGCGGTGATGTTCGCTTCGGCCCCAGTGGCCGAGCGCCTGGCGCGCAGTCGGACGCGGTGGCGCAATCGCGAGCTCGGCGAGCTGAGCGAGGCGTTTCGGCTTGCCCGCGAGTCGGTGCGCTGGCAGCTCGCGGGACAGGCGGCGGACGCCCATGGGGCCGGCGCCGTCGGAGTGACCCTGGAGCACTCGGTCCACCGGGACAAGCTGGCGCTCGCCTCATCGCTACAGACCGCCCCCTACCACGGGTGGAACCGCGGGCGGCTGGGCCTCCCCTACTACGTCTCTGGTCGCGGCGACGCCGAACGCCGCGGGTGGGTCGTTACGATGCACGCCGCGGGCACCGCCGTCCGCCCCGCTCCCGGACCATCGCAGTTCACCGTCAAGCCGGCCGTTCGAATGGGGACACCGTGAGCGAATACGAACCAGGGTCAGTCGAAGGCATCCCGGAGTCCGGTCGCGAGCGCCTGGAGCAGAACCGACAGGGCCTGTACACCTCGGACCTGAGCGTCAACGAGTTCCTCCTGGTCACCGAGGCGGGCTTTGACCCCGTTGGACTGGTCGTCGGGAGCTCGATCTTCCACATCGGCTTCCAGGCCGCGGCGCCGACGAGCAGCCGCGAGCTCGACGTGCTCACGCAGGCCATGTACAGCGCGCGTCATCTCGCCATGACCCGGATGGAGGAGGAGGCCGATCAGCTCGGGGCGGACGGGATCGTCGGCGTGCGCCTCGACATCGGCCGGTATGAGTGGGGCGCCAACATGGCCGAGTTCATCGCCATCGGCACCGCGGTCAAGCATCGCGATGGCGTCATGCACCGCGCGCCGAACGGGCGGCCGTTTCAGAGCGACCTCTCCGGGCAGGAGTTCTGGACGCTGCTGCGGACCGGCCACCGTCCGGTGGGGATGGTCATGGGCAGCTGCGTCTACCACGTCGGACGCCGGGGCCCTCTGCGCACCATGTCGCAGACCGGCCGCAACGTCGAGTTGCCCAACTACACCCAGGCGCTGTACGACGCACGCGAGCTGGCCATGCAGCGCATGCAGACCGAGGCCCAGGAGCTCGGCGCCGCGGGCATCGTCGGGGTCACGCTCACGGAGAAGAGCCACGGGTGGGGCAGTCATGTGATCGAGTTCTTCGCCATCGGCACAGCGATCGTCGCCACCGAGGGCGGCTCGACTGTCGAGCCACCGATCTCCGTGCTCGATCTCAACGATCGCTGACGGAACACGGTTCTCAAGTGTTCGACGGCTTTACCGCCCATGATCTGCCCACCGAGCGCGGCACCATCCACGCCATGGTCGGCGGCGAGGGCCCTCCCCTCCTGGTGCTGCACGGCTATCCACAGACCCATCTCATGTGGCACGCCTGCGCCCCGCTGCTGGCCGAGCAGTTCACGGTCGTCGCCGCCGATCTCAGCGGCTACGGCGACTCGTTCCGGCCCACACCCGCCGACGACCACCTCCCCCACTCCAAGCGCGCGCTGGCGCTGGACCAGGTGCAGGCGATGGCGTCGCTCGGCCACGAGCGCTTCGCCGTCGCCGGACATGATCGCGGCGGCCGGGTGGCCTACCGCATGGCCCTCGACCACCCGGAGCGGGTGAGCGCGCTCGCAGTCCTCGACATCGTGCCCACCGCCGAGGTGTGGGCGCGCGCCGATGACAAGCTGGCCCTCGGCTACTGGCACTGGGGCTTCCTGGCCCAGCCCGCCCCGTTACCCGAGCGCCTGATCGCCGGCGACCCGGACGCCTACTTCGATCACCACCTGCTGATGATCGGCCTGGGCACGAACCCGGAGGCGTACCCCGACGAGGTGATGAGCGCCTACCGCCGCCAACTCGAGGACGGCACCGCCGTCGCTGCCATCTGCGAGGACTATCGCGCGGGCGCGACCATCGATCGCCAGCTCGACGAAGCCGACCGGGGGCGGGAGATCGCGTGTCCCGTGTTGTGCCTGTGGGGCGCGCGAGGCGCCCTGCCCGTCTTCTACGGTGACGTACTGGCGGTGTGGCGGCTGTGGGCGCCCCGGGTCACCGGGCGCGGCGTGGAGGCCTCCCACTTCCTGGTGGAGGACCAGCCGCGCGAGGTGGCGACGGAGCTGACCACCTTCTTGGCCGCCGGCTGAGCGACCGCCTGCCCCCGCCGGCCCCAAACGGAAGAGTGGCGGCCCGGTAGACCGGACCGCCACTCTGTCCTCCCCGGTGCGGGTCGGGCTTCCCCCGGCTCCGATGCGCGCCTAGGTCCCGGGTGTGGGGGCGGGGCGAGAAGCCCACCCGGGGTGCAGCGCAAACGGAGTCCGGGAGAGCCGGACCCGCCCGATGTGGTGCTAGGAGTCCGTCGAGGTGCTGCTGCTGACGAGCTCAACCTCGTCCCAGAGGGAACCGGCGCCGTTGATCCTCAGCTCGGCGTCGCGGACACCCATGCCGGGAGCGATGGTGCACATGTTGTCGTTGTCGTCGCCACGGTCGCCGTTGTCGTCGCCACGATCGCCGTTGTCACCGCCGCCGGGGCCGTGATCGGCGATCCGGTCGCCGTGCTCGACGTCGTTGTCCCCGTTGTTGTCGTTGTCCTCGGGGTTCTCGCACTTGACCTCGGTGTTGTCGGTCACCAGTCCGCTCACGGTGTTGCCGTTGTTCAGCGTGACCGTGAGGACGTTGTTGGTGAATGAGGTCACCGTGCCGGCGACCATGTCGTTGCCGAAGTCGCGGTCGTGACGATGACCGACGAACTTCTCGTGGCGCACGTGGTGGTGGCGCTTGTGGTGGTCGCGATGGCCGTTGTGGGCCGATGCCACCGCCGGCACCGCGACCGAGAGCGCGGTGCAGGCCAGGATGGTGAACAGGATTCTGCGCATCGAGGGGGTTCCTCCTTCTCGCCGCCGCGTCCTGGCGGCAGCGCATCTGGGGGTTACGAGGAGGAAGAGTCCGTCGTGCCGGAAAGGTCACGCGACCCGTGAGAATTTTCTTTCCCACTGCCCGAGCCCGAACCGGAATCCGCGTCGCCCCGTCGCTACCAAGGCTGGCGACGTTGGCCTGGTCCGAGCCACCCTGGGAGCTGCCGCCGCTACCGGACGTCTGCCCTCGTGTGTCGGACGCCGAAGACGCCGGGCCTGAAGTCCCGAGCGACGAGCTCACGCCGGCATCGTCGTCACCGGAACCGGCGTCGCGGCCTCCGGACGAGCGTCCCGAGCCGCCGCCATCCGATGAGCCGGCCCCGTCGTCCGAGCCCGAGGCAGCCGTGCCGGTGACCGATCCGGAGTTCGAGCCCGCGTTTCCCGGACGTCCGCCGCTCGATCCTGACCCGTCGTGTCCGCTGCCCGAGCCGTCTGCGTCACCGCCCGAGCCAGAGCCCGAGCCTGATCCTCCCGGCGAGGCGGAGGAGCCTTCCCCGCCGCCGCGTCCCGACGTACCGCCGGCGGAGTGCCCCGAACCATCGTCGCCGCGCGCGGCCGGCGACCCGTCATCCCCGAGGCCAGCCTCGCGTCCGTGGCCGGATCCGGGGCCGCGGTGGCGGCCGGGCCGGGTCTCGGACAGACGCCCCGGTCCACCGTGGGCCTGCTCATCCTCGCGCGCGGCCGGCGTCCCGTGGCCGCGCCCGCCGAGGCGGTCGCCGACGAGGGCCGGGGCAGCGGACGCCGCGGAGCCATGTCGCGTCGCGCGCACGTGCGAGCCCGGGTGGTGGGTCGCGGGCGCGGCGTGATGGTGCGACGTGGAGGAGTGGGTGACGGCGATGCCGGTGGCGACGATGCCCGAGGCGAGCAGCGCCCCGACCTTGATGGCCAGCCCGCCGGAGGCGGCGGCCGAGGCGGCGCTTCCGGCGCTTAGGGCGGCGTCAGGGGCGGCATCGACGCTCGAGCGAGCGGCGCCGAAGAACTTGACCAGGGGGAACGGGATGAACGCGCTCGCCGCCTCGCGCAATCGCACACGCGCCCGGTGCACCAACTGGCGCACCGCGCCCTCGGAGAGTCCCATCGTGCGTGCCACGTGCGCGCGCGGGAAGCCGAACACGGCGGTGCCCAGCAGGGCGTCGCGCTGACGGTCGGGTAGCGCGCTGAGCTCCGCCAGCGCCGCGTGCGCGGTGGCGCGGCGCGCCACCGTGTCCTCGAGCGTCTCGCCGCAGGCCACTGTGGACTCGAGCGGGGCGTCGATGGGCATGCGCGCCCGCGTGATCTCGTTGCGCAGGATCTGATGCAGCCAACCGCGCAGGTGGCGCACCTCGCTGCCGCTGTGGAGCGCGGAGAACGCGTTGAGGAAGGCCTGCTGGACGGCGTCCTCTCCCCTCCCGTCTGATGAGAGCCGGTAGGCGTGCGCCTGCAGTTCGCGCTCGTAGCGCCGGACGATGGCGGCAAAGGCCGCCTCGTGGCCGGCCTGGACCAGGCCCACGAGATGGTCATCGGGCTCCGCGTCGAGCAGCCGGTCGCTGCTCTCGAGCAGCCTGTCAGAGATCACCACTGCCATCTAGACCCTCCCGACGCCTGCGCCACCGAAACCTTCCCCAAGCTCCCCGACCTCCGAGCCGGTCACATCGGCGCGGCGGCTAGTGGGTCGGCCGGTCCATCCGGAACACGCCCTCGACGACCGCGTAGTCGGCCGGCCCTCCCAGCCTTGCCACGGGCCGCAGTCGCGCGGTGTCCACCGTGCCATCGACGATCGCCGACTCGTCCAGATGGACCCCCACCACCTGTCCGATGACAAGGTGCTGATCGACGCTCCGGCCGTCCACATCACGCAGCTGCAGGGTGTGGACCACCTTGCACTCCATGGCGCAGTGCGCCGCGGCGACGCGTGGTGGGGCCACGAGCCTCGACGGCGCCATCTCCAGGCCTGCGCGCTCGAACTCGCTGCGTCCACGCGGCAGCGGCGCCGACGTCTCGTTCATCTGCCGGCGCAGGTCGAAGGTGACGAGGTTCCAGACGAACTCGCGCAACTCGCCCGCGAACGTGCTCGAGTCCTTGGCCCCGCTGCTCGAGAACGCCAGCATCGGCGGACCCTCACCGATGGCGTTGAAGAAGCTGTACGGGGCCAGATTGACGGATCCGTCCGCCGCCATCGTCGAGACCCAGCCGATCGGCCGCGGCGCGACGAGGGCCTTGAACGGGTCATGGGCCAGCACCTCCCGATCGCGCTTGTCGGGTTCGTAGAAGATCACCGGCGACAACCTATCGAGTGCGACGCCGGTGCTCCGCCTGCGCGCAACTTCCGACTGCCGGGCGGTATAGAAAGCGCAGGTATCCGCGAGGGAGGCATGAATGAGGCGTACTTTGCAGGTGTTTGTCCTGGCCGGGGTCATCGGGCTGTCGTTTGCGGGCATCGCGTCCGCGGCGGGCTCTCCGTCGATTACGACGGGCGCCGCCACCAAGATCAGCAACACGACGGCGGTGCTCAACGGCACGATCAACCCCAACGGGCACGCCACGCTGTACGACTTCAGCTACGGCCCGACCACGGCCTACGGGGCGACGAGCGCGCTGCACAAGGTCAAGTCGGGCACCAAGCCGGTCGCCATCACCATCACGATCACCGGCCTGGCTCCCGGCACGACGTACCACTACCGCCTCAACGCGAGCAATGCCGGCGGTGCGGTGTCCAGTCCTGACCGGGCCTTCACCACCACCGGTCACCCGCCGGCCGCTGTCATCACCGGCGCCCCGGTCAACGTGGGCAAGACGGTGGCCACCCCGACCGGCGTCATCAACCCCGAGGGGGCGATCACCTCCTGGGTCATCCAGTACGGCCTCACGACGGCCTACGGGATGCAGAACTTCCCGGGCACTCTGGCCGCCGTGACCACGCCCGTGGCGGTCTCCGCGGTACTGACCGGACTGTCCCCGGCGACGCTGTTCCATTACCGGATCGCCGCGTTCCATGGGTCGACCGTCATCTCCGCCGGTGCGGATGCCACGTTCTTCACCGAGCCGTCGAAGCGACCGGTCCCGCGGATGACGGCGCACACCTCCCCCGGCCGTGACAAGCGCTCGCCGTTTGCCTTCACCACCTCCGGATCGCTCAGCGGCGCGGGCTTCATCCCCGCCGCGCAGCGCTGCACGGGCAATGTCGGGGTCCGCTTCTTCAACGGTCGCCGTCAGCTGGCGTTCGTCGTCGCACCCGTCCAGGCCGACTGCAAGTTCTCGGTCTCCGCCAGCTTCCGGCGCCTGCACGGCCGGGGTCCGGTGGGCCTCAAGGTGACCGTTGACTACCGCGGCAACGGCTACATCGCGGCGGTCAACCGCACGGACCACGTGACCGCCGGCTGATCCCGGCAGCGGGCGCCGGGCCCACCGGCCGGGCGCCCGCCCCACGACCCGCGGGCTAGTCTTGCCCGCCATGCCGCAGAGAGGGCCGCGTGTCTCGCCGGCGGAGGCAGTGCTGCTGGCCGGCCTGGCGGCCTGGGCACTGTTCCCGCTCGTGCTGCTGCTCGTCCACGCCGGGCAGCTGCACGCCCGGTTCACCGGGGCCGACGGGCTGATCGGCGCCGACGGCGTCCTGGGCGCCGACCAGCTTCAGTACCTCGCCTGGGCGCGTGATGCCGGTGCCCACGGCGGCCTGGCGTCCGATCTGTTCAGCTTCTCGCAGGGCGGTCACGTCTACCTGCAGCCCCTGTTCACCATCACCGGCGCGCTGTACCGGCTCGGCGTGTCGCTGCCGGTGGCCTACCTGCTGTGGAAGCCGGTGGGGATCCTCGCCCTCGGGGTGGCGGCGATCGCCTGGGCGCGCCGCTTCTTCGGTGATCAGCTGGCGGCGCGGGCGGCGGCGGTGACGATCGCGCTGTTTCTCTGCACCCCGCTGGCGGCCCTCTACAGCTGGACGCAATGGGCGTCGAGTTCGTTTCGCTTCTCGCTGTATCTGCTCGGCGACGAACTGCTGGCCGCCGACAAGCTGTGGGGCTATGTGCCCAGCGCGCTGGGACTCGCGCTGGTCCCGGTGGCGCTGCTGGCCACCGAACGGGCCCTCGAGCCCGCCATGACGGGTGCCGGGACCCTCAGCACGCGCCGCGGCGACGGGGCGCGACGCCGTTCCGTCGCCTTGCGGCCCCTCATGGTGGCGACGCTGGCCGCGCTGCTGGCCTCGTGGCTGCATCCGTGGCAGGGGATCACTCTGGGGCTCATCTACGTGGGGCTGGCCCTCCTGCGGCGCCTGCGCGGCTGGGCCGCCCTGGCCATGCCCGCCATCGGCGCTGGACTGCCGCTGCTCTACTACGACCTGCTCTCCCGTCACGATGCGGCGTGGAGGCTCGCCGGCCAGCACGAGGTCATCGCGCGCCTGCCCGCAATCGTCCTGCTCGCCGGATTCGGGCCGCTGGTGCTGATCGCCGCCTTCGGCGTGCGACGGCCCGACGGCAGCGTCATCGAGCAGGCGTTGCTGTTGTGGCTGGGCGCCTGCGTGGTGACCTACTTCGCCAACGACGCCTTCGCCCCCCATGCGCTTCAGGGCCTCAGCCTCCCCTTCGCCGTGCTCCTCGTGCGTGGATGGCACCGCCTGCGCCTGCCCGCGGTCCTGGGTGTGGCGGCGGTGGCGCTCATCACCATCCCGGGACTGGCCTTCGACGCCCGCAAGTTCGTGCGCACCGCTGCCAGCAGCAAGCTCGTGCAGTACTACCTCCCGCAGTCAGACGCGCAGGCACTGGACTGGGTGTCCGCGCACGGGCCGGCGGGGGGCGTGCTGGCCCCCACGCCCTTCGCCGCCGTCGTGCCCGGGCAGACCGGACGGCCGGTGTGGGTCGGCCACGGATACTGGAGCCAGGACTACCCCGTCCAGGCCCGCGAGGCCGACCGCCTGTTCGGCGGGCACCTGTCCGCGGCAGCGGCCCGTGCGTTCGTGGACTCCACCCACGCCTCGATCCTCATCTCCGATTGCCGGCACCACGCCGACCTCACCCGCAAGCTGGGGTCCGCGGTGCGCGCCGTGCACCAGTTCGGCTGCGCGCGCGTCTATGTGATGAGACGCGCTCAGCCAGTGCGGTCGGCGAGCCGATAGACGAACCGCAGCCCAGACCAGGTCGCGTCGATCGCGCACACCTTGTTGTCGACCAGCCCAGCGGCCAGGCCCAGTTCGCGCACCGCGTCATCGCCCAGGTCGGTAGCCACCCCTGAGCTGCGCTTGGGCCACGCCACCCATAGCCCGCCGGCCTGGTCCAGCGCGCGCTTGAGCGCCGGCAGCCGCCGCTCGAGCTCGGAGCGCTTCTGCACGAAGATCACCAGCACGTCGAAGCTGCCCCGCACGCGCCGGTGCACGGTCACCCCCGGCGGGAGCTCGCCCAGCACCTCGTCGAAGTCATGCGGGGCCCCGATCAGCCCCAGGCGTGCCTGCGGCTTGATTCCCAGCTTGCGCGGCAGGGGAGTGCCCGAGTAGCCCGCCGGAGTGGCGTCCGCCATGGCGGGAGCCTACGTCGCGGTCGCGGCCGCGGTGGCGAGGCGGCCGGGCACGCCGCCAAATCTCTGCAAGTTGCGAGGAGTCTGTGTCGCGTGTGACGAATACCTGACGGCGTTTGGGGGTAGAAAGACCGCGCCGATGATCAGATCCGCTACCGCCCCCACTGAGTTCGTCCACCGGATCGACCCGCCGGACTCGCCCCAGGCGCGCTTTGCCGCCGCGACGCTGCTGGCCATCCCGCCCGACGTCCGCCAGGCGCTGCGCGACGCCGTCGCCACCAATCTGGGCATTCCGATCGATTGTTACGGGCCGGATGTGGACGACATGAATCCGGCGGTGCAGGCGGCCTACGACTCAGACGTCGATGACCTCTTTGACTGCTGGGTGCGCAAGCACGTCTTCGAGTCAGCCGATGACGTCCTGTTCCGCCGCGCGCTCCGGATCGCTCCGGTACCGGCGGCTAGCGCTAGCCCCTCCGCCACCACCTCGGCGATCAGCCGCGACAGCTGGCTGCCCTGCCACGCCACCGGCGAGCGCCCCGGCTCATCGGTGACCAGGCGCGCGCCCGCGATGGCGTGCGCGTAGGCCTCCCCCACTGCCTGTGGGTGCTCTGGATCGGCCTCGTCGTTGGAGGCCACAACCACCGTGGGGACCGCGATCGCGGCAAGGTCCTCCATCGATGCGAACGGCCGCGAGCGGGGCACCGCGCGCAGCGCATCGGCCATCGCGTCGGGATGCTCGTGCAGCGCCAGGCGCTGGCGGATGACCGTGAGCACCGTCTCGCGCAGGCGCTCAGGGACCTTCGGCTCCCCGTACGCGGCCACGAAGCCGTCGATGCCCCCCGTGCGCAGGCCGTCGGAGAGAGCGTCCCACCAGGCCAGCCGCGCCGGGTCGGAGTCCTCGGTGCCACTGAAGGCCGGGGTGATGATGACCAGGCCGCCGACGCGCTCGGGGCGGCGCAGCGCGAGCTGAACGATCGTGTGGGCGCCCATCGAAGCGCCCGCCAGCACCGCCTGCGGCACCTCGGCGTGATCGAGTACCGCCTCGAGGTCAGCGCTGAGGTCCTCGTAGCGGTAGGCGTCCGGGGCGGGCGCGGGCGATGAGGTCCCGTGGGCGCGCGCGTCGTAGGCGAGCACGCGGTGTCCGCCGCGCTGGAGCGCCGAGGAGCCCATGACCACGTAGCGCCGGGTCGCCGTGAGCCCATGGGCGAGCACCACCGCGGGCCCCTCCCCGGCATCGCTGCCGCGCAGCGTCACCCCGTCGCGCATCACCTCGAACTCGGACACCCCCTCGTATCTAGCAGCCTCAGGCGGCTGGCTACCATCTGAGTGGACCATGGACGTCACCGACAGCACCTTCGAAACGGCGGTTCTCGAGCGCTCGCGCACCCTCCCAGTCGTCGTCGACTTCTGGGCCGAGTGGTGCGGCCCCTGCCGACAGCTCGGTCCGGTGATCGAGCGCGGCGTCGCCGAGCGCGCGGGCCAGGTGGAACTGGCCAAGATCGACGTCGACAGCAACCCGCAGGTGGCGCGGGCCTTCGCCATCCAGAGCATCCCCGCGGTCAAGGCGTTCCGCGACGGCCGCGTGGTGGCCGAGTTCGTCGGCGCCCAGCCGCCCGCTGCCGTCAACAGCTTCCTGGACTCGCTCCTGCCCTCCGAGGTCGACGGCCTGGTGGCCCAAGGGGACGAGGAGTCCCTGCGCCGCGCGGTGGCGCTCGAGCCCTCTCGCGCCGACGCCGCGGTTCCGCTCGCCCGCATCCTGCTCAGCCGCGGCGACGCCGACGGGGCGCTGGCCCTGCTCAAGGAGGTCCCGGGGAGCTTTGCCGCCGACGGCCTGGCCGCCCGGATCACGCTCGAGGGGCGCGAGCCGGCGCTTGACCTCGGCGACGCCTTCGCCGCACTCGACGCCGGTGACCAGGAGAAGGCGCTTGACCTCCTCATCGGGGCCCTGCCCAGCGCCGACGGCGCCAAGGACGACATCCGCCGTGTGGTGGTCGGGATCCTCGACGAGCTCGGCGTCGACAGCCAGCTTGCGCGCGATTCGCGCCGGCGGCTGGCCAGCGCGCTGTACTAGGGCCGCCGCGCGCTACACCAGCAGCGTCAGCTGCTCGGCGTCAGACGCCGCTGCGGCCTCCAGGCCGGCCACCCTCACCCCGAGCAGGCGCACCGGCCGCGGCGCCGCGAAGCGGCGCAGCAGATCCAGCGCCACCGGGAGCACACGGTCCATCGCGGCGACCGGCTCGGCCAGGGTGCGCGCTCGGGTGTGCGTGGAGAAGTCGTCGAGCCGGACCTTGATCCCGATCGTTCGGCCGCGCCGCTCCTGGCGCACGAGCGCTGAGCACAGCTGCTCGGTGAGCTGCTCCAGCACCTCCTCGAGGCGGGTGGCATCGGCGATGTCGTAGTCAAAGGTGGTCTCGCGCGACTCGGAGACGACCTTGCGCTCCTGGGTCACCGGACTGTCGTCCTCGAACCGGGCGCGGTTCTGCAGGGCGGCGCCGAACCGCGCGCCGAACTGGTCGGCAAGCCGCTCGGGCGCGGCGGCGGCCAGCTTGGCCAGGGTGTCGACCCCCGAGTGCCGGAGACGCTCAGCCGTCTTGGGCCCGATGCCCGGGATCAGCCCCGGCGGGGACTGGGCGAAGCGCTCGCGCGCCTGCGCGCTCGAGAGGATGACGAAGCCCCGCGGCTTATCGGCGTCGGAGGCGACCTTGGCCACCAGCTTGTTGGGACCGATCCCGATCGAGCAGCGCAGCCCCGTCTGGGTGGCGATCTGATGCACCAGCCTCCGCATCTCCGCGTGGGGCGCGGGCAGGCCGGAGAGATCGAGATAGGCCTCGTCGAGCCCGATCACCTCCACTTGCTCCGAGCACGCGCGCACCAGCGCCATCACCTCGCGCGAGGCCTCGCGGTAATAGGGGAAATCCGGCGGCAGATAGACCCCGTCGGGGCACAGCCGGCGCGCCCGCGCCGCGGGCATCGCGGAGCCCACGCCGAAGCGCCGGGCTTCGTAGGAGGCGGTGGTGACCACCGACCGGGGTCCGCTGCCGGCCACGATCACCGGCTGGCCGCGCAGCTCCGGCCGCCGCCGCAGCTCGACGGACACGTAGAACGCGTCCATGTCGACATGGGCGATGCACCGCGCCGCCATGCTCAGGACAGTAGGCCACCGCCCAGACGCGAAAACGCCCCCGGAGCCGCCATGACGACGGCACCGGGGGCGTTGTGACGGCGCGGGTGCCGCGCTACCGGCTCGACCAGACCGTGCCCACGCCGGCAAAGCCAAGCGCCGACGCGGTGTTCTGGTTCAGATCCCACTCGCGGCCGCCGGCGTAGGGCCCGCGGTCGTCAACGACCGCGGTCACGGAGCGTCCGCCGTTGCGGAAGGTGACCTTGGTCCCGCAGGGCAGCGTCCGGTTGGCCACACCGAGTCCGGCGTGGAAGCCGCACGCGGTGTTGCCGGCATCCTCGTACCAGGATGCCAGCGCCGGGTGCAGTGCAGTGACGCTGCCGGCCGGGCGCGTCGCGCGGGCGTTGCGGCTGTCGCCACCGAACACCACACGCAGCCTCCGGCC
This sequence comes from uncultured Solirubrobacteraceae bacterium, assembly GCA_963737335.1. Classification (GTDB taxonomy): domain Bacteria; phylum Actinomycetota; class Thermoleophilia; order Solirubrobacterales; family Solirubrobacteraceae; genus Palsa-465. The sequence goes on along the minus strand of CAVTSK010000023.1, from coordinate 174,910 downwards.
GTCCGCGGCCTCCGGAGCGAGGCTCAGGCGATAGCCCCCCCGGCTCCCGGTCCGGCTCCTGCTCAGCGTGTGCCAGCCGTGGGCGCCGTGGCCCTCCAGCCGCACCCGGCGGCCCGAGAGGGCCGGCAGCAGCGTGCCGCCGATGTGAACCGGCCGGCTGCTCAGCGCAGCGGCGGCGTGGCGCGCCGGCGTGAACCGGGCGCCGACCGTGACCGTGGGCTGGTGGCTCGGCGCGGGGCTCGGTGCCGCAGCGCCACGGTCCGCGATCGCGGCCGTGCTCGGGACTGCCTCGACCGCACGCAACTGCCCCGTACGGCGGGGGGTGACCCGCGTGCGGAACGCGCCCGCGGGTGAGACCGTCGCCGCACCGAGCGAGCGCCACGACGACTGGCCGTGGGCCGCCGTCTGCAGCAGCACACGCTTGCCGGCGTCGGCCGCCGGCGCGGTCCCGCTGATGGTCACGGCCCCGCCGAACTGCACGTGGCGCGGGGTGACCTGTAGGTTGAGGGGGGTCTGGACTGGATTCTGGGCTGACTGCGCGGGGACGGACGACACGCCGCTGAAGGCGAACGCCGACGCCGGCACGGCCAGCATCGTTGTGGCGATGATCACATGTACTGAGCGCATCCTGCGCAGCGCGAATCTGGGCCTCAAGACGAGGACCTCCTTGGGTTCGACCGGGCGCCTACGGGGTTAGCTGTCGGGCTCGCGGCCACCGGGAAGCGCTGAGGTGAGGCAACGCTTCATCGAGAGGTCGCTACGGTCGCGGCTGGGTGCGCCAGGCGAACGATTCGCCCCGGGCCGGTGCGGTACTGCCATCCGGCGGTGGGTCCCCCGCTCATCTCCGCACCGGGCAGAGACGATTCGGCAGGTCGTTTTGGAAGTCGGCCAGGCTCGCAGGACCTTGAACCAATTTGTGTGAGCATCGTCACACCCACCTCGTGTCAGAATCATGCGCGTGGCCAACCCAGACCGCCTGACCGGGCTCGACAGCTCCTTCCTGCACCTCGAGCGCGACACCGCGCACATGCACGTCGCCGGGTGCATGGTCTTCGACGGCGATGCGCCCACCTACGACGAGCTGGTGGAACAGATCTCCGGCCGGCTGCACCTCGTCCCGCGCTACCGCCAACGCCTGGCCTTTGTGCCCTTCAACCAGGGCCGGCCGGTATGGGTGGACGATCCACACTTCAACATCGCCTTCCACGTCCGCCACACCGCCCTGCCCAGCCCCGGCGGCGAGGGCCAGCTCAAGCGCCTGGCCGGCCGGGTCTTCTCCCAGGCGCTGGACCGGTCACGGCCGCTGTGGGAGATCTGGCTGGTCGAGGGGCTCTCCGAGAACCGCTTCGCCCTGCTCTCCAAGACCCATCACGCGCTCGTCGACGGCGTCTCGGGGGTCGACATCTTCACGGTCCTGCTCGACACGTCCCCGGACCCGATGCCGGTCGCCCCGCCCGATCACGAGTGGGTCCCCCGGCCGTTGCCCAGCGGCGCGCAGTTGCTCGCCGACGCGCTGCTCGAGCGGGCCACCGTGCCCGCTGAGATCGCGCGCGGCGTCAAGGCCACGCTGCGTGGCCCGCGGCATGTGGCCGGACGCGTCGGGCGCGCCGTCGGAGGGGTCGGTGCCATGGCCCGGGCGGGACTGCAGGCGGCGCCACCCACTGCGCTCAACGTGCGCATCGGCCCGCATCGGCGCTTCACCTGGGTGCTCGGCGACCTGCAGGAGTTCAAGGCGATCAAGAACGCGCTGGGCGGGACCGTCAATGACGTGGTCCTGGCCGTCGTCGCGGGGGCGCTGGGCCGCTACCTGCGTATGCACGGCGAGGCCACCGACGAGCTCGTGCTCCGCGCCATGGTTCCGATCTCGATCCGGGCCGATGTTGAGCGCGGCGCGCTGGGCAACCGCGTGGCCGCTATGTGGGCGCCGCTGCCGATCGGGCTCACCGAGCCGGTCCAACGGCTGCTCACGATCAGCCGCTCCATGGACGGGATCAAGGAGTCAGGGCAGGCGGTGGGCGCCCAGGTGCTGACCGAGCTGACGGGCTTCGCACCCCCGACGATCATGGCTCAGGCCGCGCGGCTCCAGGCCCGCCAGCGCCTGTTCAACCTGGTCGTCACCAACGTGCCCGGGCCGCAGTTCCCGCTCTACATGCTCGGCCGGGAGCTCGACGCGATGTTCCCGATGGTCCCACTGGCCGAGAACCAGGCGCTGGGGATCGCGATCATGAGCTACAACGGGCAGCTCAACTTCGGCCTCAACGCCGACTACGACGCCATGCCCGACCTGGAGGCGCTGGCCGATGAGCTGCGCGCCTCGATCGAGGAGCTCGCCGCCGCCGCCGGTGCGGCGCCCGTTGACGGAGCTCCTGGCCGCCGCCGGCGGCCGGTCCGCTCGGCGGAGTAACCCGCGCCCACCCAGGTCAGTCTGATGCCCCGCCTGATCGAGCGCCTGCTCATCGTCGTTGCCTCCTTCGCGGTCGCCATCGGGGTGATCGCCCTGCTCTCCGGCGGCCTGCTGGCGGGCCACGACTCCCCCGGCGTCTCCGGGGCGGCGAGCGGGCCGGGCGTGGCCTTCCCCGACCAGGGCAACGCGCGGCTCAAGCCTGGTCAGGCGCGGCCCCAGTACGACTCCGAACCACCCACCAGCGGCGCGCATCTCCCGGCGGCGACGACCACCAACGGCGCCCAGCTCAGCGACGATCAGCTCCTGCAGGCGCTCTCGGTGGGCGACGTGGTGCTGATGTACGGCACGCGCATGCCGCCCGCGGGCCTGGCGGCAGTGGCCAACGGCATCGCGCCGGCCGCGTTCAGCCCGGCGCTGGCGGCCACCGGCCAGGCCGTGGTGCTCGCCTACCGCCCCGGCACCACCGGGGTGATCGGATTGGCCTGGGCGCACATGGTGCACGTCCGCTCCCCCACCGATCCCTCCCTACGCTCCTTCGCCCAGTACTGGCTGGGCCGGGGTGCCCCCCAACGCGGCGGCGCCCTCCCGAGCAGCTGAGCCTCAGTCGCGCCGCGGGCGGACGGCCACCGTGACTCGCGTCAGCGCGCACAATCTCCCGTCGTCGTCGGTGAGCTCGACCTCCCACACCCAGGTGGTGCGCCCGCGGTGGCGGGCCCGGGCCACCGCGGTGATCACCCCCGCGGTCACGGGGCGCAGGAAGCTCGTCTGGTTGGACAGCCCCATCGCGATGTTGCCATCCGGATGGACCACGGCCACCGTGCCGTTGGTGGCCAGACTCTCGGAGATCGCGGCGTAGATGCCCCCGTGGACCAACCCGGCCGGCTGCTTGAGGTCATCGCGCACCTGCACCCGCCCGCGGACCAGCCCGTCGGCGATCTCGTAGATCTCCAGTCCGTAGACGCGGTCAAATCCGAGCGTGGGCTCGAAGGGCAGCTCAAGGCTCATGCGGCAGCGCACCTTAGTGATTTGCCGTCCGCAAGCGCCCGTCCACCTTGGGCATTTCTTACGAGCCTCATCTACGCTTGGCGCCAATGCCATCGTTAGACAACCTTCCGGGGGAACAGCGCGCCGTTCTGGAGATGGTGCTCAAGCACGGCCGCAGCTACGACGAGATCGCCCGGCTGCTCTCCGTGGATCGCGCCAAGATCCGCGAGCGCGCCCAGATCGCCCTGGACACGATCGGCCCCCACACCGAGTCACCGCCCGAGCACCAGCACCTGATCGCCGACTACCTCCTCGGCCAGCTCTCCGACACCGAGGCCCACGAGGTGCGCGATCTGCTCGCCGACTCTCCCAGCGACCGCGCCTGGGCCCGCGTCGTGGCCTCCGAAGTGGCCCCCCTGGCAGGCGACAATCCGCTGCCGGAGATCCCGGTGGAGCGCTCGGCGCCCCGCCAGGCCGACGCGCCGGCGGCCATCACGCCGGAGCCGTCAGGCGAGGCGGCACCCGCGCCGCAACTGTCCGCGCCCGAGCCCCTCGCGGCGCCTCCGGCCGACGGCCTCGACCCCGCCCAGTCCGAGGCGGAGCCCAAACGCCGGCGCAGCTCGCGGCTCGGCGGCGCGCTGGTCATCCTCGTCGGCGTCATCGCCGTGGCCGTCGTCCTGGTCGTCGTCCTGCGCGGCCACTCCAAGAAGCACACCGCCTCCACGCCCGTCACCACGACAGCGCCGCCGGCGGCGAGCGCGTCCTCGACCCCGACCTCCTCGACCCCCACCACCACCACATCGGGGACGAGTGCCAGCGTCGTGGCGCAGATCAATCTGACCCCGCCGCCGGGCACCAAGAACAGCAAGTCCGCGGGCATCGCCGAGGTGCTCAACGAGGGCAGCGTCGACGGGGTCGCCATCGTCGCCCAGAACGTGCCGGCCAACACCACCAAGCCGCCCAATGCCTACGCCGTGTGGCTCTACAACTCGCCCAAGGACGCCACGCTGCTCGGCTTCGTCAGCCCCGCGGTGGACAAGTCGGGCCGCCTGCAGACGGCCGGACCGCTGCCCAAGAACGCCTCGCACTTCAAGCAGCTGATCGTCACCGTGGAGACGACGGCCAAGCCCAAGACGCCGGGCTCGATCATCCTCCAGGGCGCACTCACCGGCCGCCTGTAGCGTCCTCGCCCCGGCTCAGCAGCAGATCCGCGCCAGCCCGTCCAGCGCCTCGTCAAGCCGCGACGCGGTCGCCCGGCGCATCAGGAACCCCCCGGTGCGCGAGTAGCCGCGCAGCTTCTGCTGCTGGGAGATCGTGACCTCGGTACCCTGCGCCGCCGGCGCGAGCCGCACCTCGATCACCGACGCGCTGAGCACGCGCTCAAACGGCGTGCCGGCGACCTCCTGCTCCCACCTACGCGTCGTCGGCGGCTCAGACGCCACCACGCGGAAGTCGGCGCGGACCGGACGGCCGCGCTTGGTCTTGAACACCTGCGTGAAGCGGTCGGGGTCCACGCCCTCCATCCGCTCCACCCCCGGCCACCAGCGCGGCATGTGGTGGGGATCGGCGATCAGCTCCCAGAGCTGCTCTGGGGACGCTGCCACTGTGCGACTGCGCCGGGTGCTCGCCACGCGTCCCCCTACTCGGCGTACTCGATGAGTGAGTACACGTCGTGGGGCGCCAGCCGCGCGCGGCCCTCCAGGAAGGTCAGCTCGACCAGGAAGGCGCAGCCGAGGATCTCGGCGCCAAGGTCGGCCACGAGCTCGCACAGCGCCCCCGCCGTGCCGCCGGTGGCCAGGAGGTCGTCGTGGACCAGCACACGCGCGCCGTCGGCCAGAGCGTCGGCGTGGACCTCCAGCGCGTCGATCCCGTACTCCAGCGTGTACTCGGCGCTGATGGTCTCCGCCGGGAGCTTGCCCGGCTTGCGGGCCGGCACGAACCCGGCGCCGAGCTCGCGAGCCAGGGCCGCGCCGAGGATGAAGCCGCGCGCCTCGGCCGCGACGACGAAGTCCACCTGGGCGGCCGCCACCCGTTCGGCCAGGCCGCGGACGGCGGCATCCAGGGCGCCCGCATCGAGCAGGAGCGGGGTGATGTCGCGAAACAGGATCCCGGGGCGCGGGAAGTCCGGGATCTCGCGGATGAACTCGCGGAGATCGAGGGTCGGCACGCTCAACGACGCAACGGCGTCAGGTCGCGATCTTGCGCAGGTCGCGAATGAGCAGGAGGTGCTTGAGGTGGGTGGTGACCGAGGCCAGGTTCTCCAGCGCCTCGATCGCCTCCTTGCGCCGCTCCGGGTTGCGCGAGCGCAGCGCCGGGGCCAGGATGTTCTGCAGCAGCTGGGCCTCCCGGTCAGCCGAGCTGCGGAACACCCGCAGGTTGCGCCCGCCCACGCCGTAGCGCGCGAGCTCCGACACGGCCCTGATGATCTCGCGCTCGGTCTCGTCGTAATACTGGACCCCGCTGCGGTTCTCGCCCTTGATGACGCCGAACTCCACCAGCTCGCGCACCAGCTCAGGCGCGGCGCCGGTGTCCTCCACCACGTCATCGAGCGAGAACAGCGAGCCGGAGTCGCGGACCCGGACGCCGGCGCGGCGCGGGCCCGGCCGCTCGCTCGCGGCGGGGAGGGGATCGTCGCGATCGGCCCGGCCGCCGGCCAGCTCCTGGCGGATGACCCGGAGTGGGAGAAACTCGTCGCGCTGGAGGCGCAGGATCGTGCGCAGCCGCGCGATGTCGGATTGGGTGTAGAGCCGGTAGCCCCCTTGCGTGCGCCGGGGGGCGAGGAGCTTCTGATCCTCCAGGTAGCGGATCTTGGAGATCGAGATGTCGGGGAACTCCTGATGCAGCGCCTTGCAAACCGCGCCGATGGTCACGGCCTTCTGGCGCGGGCGCTGCTCCTCGGGCTCAGGCGGCTCGGGGATCTCCAGCTGGGGTGTGGGGGTATCGGTGCTCATCAGCGACTGAGGAAGGCCAGTTTGTACTTTCCGATCTGCAGCTCGTCGCCGTCGACGAGCCGATGGGAGTCGATCCGGCGGCGGTTGACGTAGGTCCCGTTGAGCGACCCGCAGTCGTCCAGGTGATACTCGCTGCCCCGGCGCACGATCACCGCGTGGTCACGCGACACGGTCACATCGTCGAGGAAGATGTCTGACTCGGGACGCCGGCCCACGGTCATGCGGTCGCCCTCGAGGGGAAAGCTCTCCCCCGCGCGGCCGCCACCGGCGCGGATGACCAGAGCCGCGCCGCCGCGGACGACGTCCTCGAGTTCGACGACCTCCAGCTCACCGGTCTCGCCCAGCTTGTAGGTGGCCGTCGAGACGCCGGGAGACTGCTCGCTCTGGGCGAGGAACGCTCCGCAGCGCTGGCAGTAGCTGGCGCCGTCGTCGTTGGAAAATCCGCACTCGGGGCAGTGCTGGGCCATCGGGCCGGACGGCCGCTACTCGGTCTGGTCGGCCGGCACCCTCCCCGCCAGGATGTCGGTCAGCTGCTGCACATCGGCGCCGGAGATGATGAGCTCCCCGCCTTCGTCCTTCTTGCGCAGACGATTGACCAGCTCCGCTCGGAGAATGTCGATCTTGCCGTGCAGGATGCGGCGCCGATAGGAGATTTCCATCTCCTCTTCGGTCAGCTGCTTGATCAGGTCCTTCAGCTCCTGGTCGGTCAGTGACCCGAGGTCTGGAAAGGTGTCCATGCTGTTCGTTCCCTCTCGTGTGTAGGTCCGCGAGTATAACCTCGTCTCCCAGAGGGTCAAGCTGAGCTTGAGAGTCTGCCCGCCTGGCCTCGCCCCGGGTTCTACGGTGGATATGCGCAGCGGGCGCGGTGGTTCAGGCGCCACCTTGGGCAAGCTTACGCGCTTGCCGGACTCCGCTGCGGATATACAGCACGGTGGCCGCGAGCGACAGGGCCAGCCCGACGTAGAGCATGATCAGCGCCAGCCAGTGCACCCCGGCCATGGCGAAGAATGGGGCGCCCATGGTGGGCGCCACGCCGAGGCGGCCCGGCCAATTGATGGTGATCTGGATCCCCCGTGACAGGCCGTACCGGCTCAGCGCCAGCATCAGCACCTCGCGGGCGACGACGAGCGCGATCGCCCAGCGCGGCAGCAGCGAGAAGTCCCAGCACACCACCATCCCGGAGACCACCAACAGCCGGTCGATGACCGGGTCCAGCAGCGCGCCCATGCGGCTGTACTGGCCGGTGAGCCGGGCGGCGAACCCGTCCAGGTAGTCGGCCCAGCCGATGAGGGCGAACAGGACCGTGGCCACCGTTGAGTGGCCATCGTCGCTGGAGAGGGCCAGGATGAGGAACACCGGGATGCCGGCCAGCCGGGTGTAGCCGATCAGGTTCGGGATCGTCCACGGGTGCAGCGGCTGGTCAGAGCGGGTCTGGACGGGCGCCGGGCCGGAGCGATCGATCCCGAACAGGCGCCGCTTGGTGATCCGAGGGCTCACGATCGCGGTGGGTCGGTTGGGCCGGCCGCGCTCCCCGGCCGCCGGGCTATCCGGCCACCGGCGGGCGCACGTTCACGGCAGCCCCCGCCACAGTTCGGCCACCGCCTCGGCGGCGCCCTCGACCGGGACGGTGCGTGACTCGCGCCCGCGGCGCACCTGGACCTCGATCTCGCCGGCGCCGAGCGTGCGGCGCCCGACCGTGAGCCGCAGCGGGCAGCCCAGGAGCTCGGCGTCGGTGAACTTCTCTCCGGGGCCGGCGTCGCGCTCGTCATACAGGACGTCGAGCCCGGTGGCCTTCAGGGCGCCGTAGAGGGCGTCGGAGAAGGTGCGTTCCTCGGAGCCGGGCTTGCCGAGCGTCACCAGCTGCACGTCGAAGGGAGCGATGGTGCGCGGCCACGAGATCCCCTCCGCGTCGGCAAACTGCTCCACTGCGGCGGCCGCCGTCCGGGCCGGCCCGAAACCGTAGGACCCCATCCAGATGTGCTGCGACTTGCCGTTCTCGTCGAGGTAGGTGGCCCCCAGCGGATCGGAGTAGCGCGTCCCGAGCTTGAAGATGTTGCCGACCTCGATCGCCGGCTCGATCCGGATCGGGGAGCCGCCGATGGTGTCGCCGGCCACGACGGTGCGGACGTCGACGGTCTCGTAGTTGAAGTCGCGGCCCGGCTCCACCCCGCGCAGGTGCGCGTCGGCCTCGTTGGCACCGGCGATGTAGGACCCGGCACCGTTGACGGTGACCGCGGCGTCGAGCAGCACGGGTAGCTCGGCGCCGACGGGTCCGATGTACCCGGGCGGGCCGATGCGCTCCTCGATCTCCTCGGCACGGGCGGCGCGGAACGGCCGCCCCAGGGTGTTCTGCAGCTTGATCTCATTGATGCGGTGATCGCCGCGCACGACGACCATCTGCATGGCGCCGTCGTCGAGGATCACCGGGAAGGCCTTCAGCGTGGCGCCGGCCGGGACGCCGAGCGAGCCGACGAGGGCCTCGATGGTGGTGGCACCCGGCGTCTGGACGAGCTCGGGGGCGCTCAGCGCCGGTGGCAGCTCCACCGGCTGGGCCTCGGCGGAGGCCACCTCGATGTTGGCGGCATAGCCGGGAGCGAGGGCCACGTCGTTCTCCCCCGCCGCGCACGGCGCCATGTACTCGTCGGCTCCGTGGCCGCCCATCATCCCGACGTCGGCGGCGACGCGGTACCACTCCAGACCGCAGCGGTCGAGCATGCGCGCGTAGGCCTCGGCGTGCTTGTCGTAGGCGACGTCCAGCCCTTCGCGGTCGCGGTCGAAGGTGTAGGCGTCCTTCATGATGAACTCGCGGGTGCGCAGTACCCCGGCGCGCGGCCGCGCCTCGTCGCGCTCCTTGACCTGGAAGTGGTAGAGGATGAGCGGGAGGTCGCGGTAGGACTTGATCGCCCCGGCCACGTGGCCGGTGACGACCTCCTCGTGCGTGAGGGCCAGCACCATGTCCGCGCCCTTGCGGTCCTTGAGCTTGAACAGCTCCTCGATGGCGTAGCGACCGGTGCGCCGCCACGGGTCGGCCGGCTGCAGCACCGGCATGAGCATCTCCTGGCCGCCGATGGCGTTCATCTCCTCGCGGACGATCTGAACGATGCGCTGGTGGATGCGCCACCCCGCGGGCAGCCACGACCAGAGCCCCGCGCCGACCTGGCGCACGAGCCCGGCGCGGACCATCAGCTTGTGCGAGAGCGCCTCGGCGTCAGCCGGAGGCTCGCGTTCAGTGGGCAGGAAATAGTTGGAGAGCAGGGTCATCGAGGCCCAAGCGTACCCGCCCGCGTCCTCAGCCAGCGTGGAGCTATGTTCTGATAGAACGCTCGCAACTTGCGGCTGAGAAAAGGAGCTTTGTGATGGCCTATTCCGTCCCGCCCCTCCCCTACGAGTACAACGCGCTGGAGCCCACCATCGACGAGGCGACGATGAAGCTTCACCACGACAAGCATCATCAGGCCTACGTCGACAACGCCAACAAGGCGCTGGACGGCACCGAGTGGGCCGACAAGGACGTCGTCGAGGTCCTCAAGAACCTCAGCTCCCTCCCCTCCGACAAGCAGGGGCCCGTGCGCAACAACGCCGGCGGCCACTACAACCACTCGCTCTTCTGGGAGTGGATGGCCCCGGGTCAGGGCGGCGAGCCCGGAGGCGCCCTCGGCGACGCGATCAGCTCCGCCTTCGGCTCCTTCGATGACTTCAAGTCCAAGTTCAAGGCCGCGGGCATCGGGCGCTTCGGCTCCGGCTGGGCGTGGCTGGTCCACGACGGCTCCGGGCTGGCGATCGTCTCCACCGCCAACCAGGACAGCCCCGTCTCGGACGGCAAGACCCCGCTGCTGGGCATCGACGTGTGGGAGCACGCCTACTACCTCAACTACCAGAACAAGCGCCCGGCGTACATCGACGCCTGGTGGGACGTGGTCAACTGGCCCAAGGTCGCGGAGGACTTCTCCGCCGTTTCCTGACCCGTCAAGGTCTTTGCTCGGGCCTCGGCGCGAGCGACGGTGAACCGTCGCGCGCTCCGGGGCCTTTGCGCTTTAACGGCTGCTATCGAGCACGGACGCCCGGAAATCAGGCCCGCGTGAACCGCCGCCCGGCCACGGGCGACTCCGCCTCGTCGACCCGACGCATGATCCCGGCGTTCTCCTCACCCGCCGCGGCCGCCGCCATCGCGGCCATGCGCTCGGGGGTCATGGCGGTGGCGTCCTCGTTCTCAGCCAGCCACTGCTCGGCCTCGGCGGCAGCGTGGTCATCTCGGATCACGCGCTTGCCGGCGGCGTAGTACTTGTCGATCTCGGCGAACAGCTCCTCGACGAGGTCCTCGGTGCGGACCTTGCGCAGCATCTTGCCCTTCGAGTAGATCGCGCCGGCGTCCTTGGCTCCGGTGATGCCGAAGTCGGCGTGCCGGGCCTCGCCGATGCCGTTGACGGCGCAGCCGAGGACCGAGACCTCGATCGGGTCGTCGTAGGCCTCGAGGCGCCGTTCGACCTCGGCCACCACGCTGTCCATGTCGAACTGCAGGCGCCCGCACGTCGGGCAGGCGATCAGCACGGGGCCACGCTCGCGGAGCTTGAGGGCCTTGAGGATCTCCCAGGCAACCTTGACCTCCTCCTCGGCGTGGAAGGTCGACAGCGAGATCCGGATGGTGTCGCCGATCCCGTCGGCCAGCAGTGTGCCCAGGCCGACCGCGGACTTCAGGGAGCCTGCCCACTTGGTCCCGGCCTCGGTGACGCCGAGATGCAGCGGGTAGGGGATCCGCTCCGCCAGCAGCCGGTTTGACGCGATGGTGTTGGGCACCGACGTGGACTTCATCGAGACCTTGAAGTTGGTGAACTCGAGCCGCTCCATCAGCTCCACCGTCTCGATCGCGGCCGTCACCAGCGCCTCGACGGGGTTGTCGTACTCGAGCTGGCGCAGATGCTCGGGAAGGGAGCCCGAGTTGACCCCGACGCGGAGCGGCGTGCCGAGCTCGTTGGCGCGCTTGGTCACCTCGGCCACCTTCTCGGGGCCGCCGATGTTGCCGGGGTTCAGCCGCACGCAGTGCGCCCCGACGTCGAGCGCCTTGAGCGCCAGCGTGTGGTTGAAGTGGATGTCGGCGATGACCGGGATCGGCGACTCACGGACGATGGTGCGCAGCGCCTCGACGTCGCGGTCACGCGGCACGGCCACGCGCACGATGTCGGCGCCGGCCTCGGCCACGCGGCGGATCTGGGCCATGGTGGCGACCAGGTCGGCCGTCTCGGTCTTGGTCATCGTCTGTACGGCGACGGGCGCTCCGCCGCCGATCGGTACGTCTCCGACGCGGATCTGGCGCTGAGAGGGCATGGCCCTGAGTGTAGAGCGGGCTCTCGGGCTATCCCGCGGGCGGCGGCGGCGCGGGCGGGGACGGGGTCTCCCCGGGCGGATCGTCGTCGTCTCGCCCTCCGTCCGGAGCCATACGGCGCCGGCGCACCGCCAGGGCGAAGAAGGTCAGCGCGGCGAGGATCAGCAGCACGAGGATGACGATCACCGGCGTGGGCAGGAACGAGCCGCCCGAGCCGCTGTCGGCCACGATCGCCTTGCCCGACCTGACCTTGATGATCGCCGCCTGGATCACGTCCTGGCAGTTGCCGTACTCCTTGAACGAAGCGGGCATGATGGCCAGCGCGTGCCGCAACTGGCCCAGCGTGTAGTTGTGGGTGAGCAGCCCGTGGGAGTTGCAGTCGGCCAGGACCGGGTTGCCCACGGTGTTCGCTGCCAGGGCGGGCGCAGTGGCGGCCGCGCCCACCGCGATCACGGCGCCGACCAGCGCTACCAAACGAAGCCAGCGTCTCACGGCGCGCACCTTATCGGGCGGGTGACTGGATCAGAACCGCGGGAATGCCCGACGCCGGCCCCACCAGCCTCGCTGCCTGGGCCCCGATCTGCTGCGGCGTGACCGCCGTCCAGGGCCGGCTCAGGGCGAAGCGATACACCAGGTAATTGTCGACCGCCCGCGACGACAGCAGCCGCACGCCGGCGGGCAGGTGCGCGCTCACGCTCTGGCCGACATCCCCGACGACGTCCACTTCGCTGACGCTGACCGGGGCCTGGCTGACCTGGGGGGTCTGATCAGGTCCTGTCCACGCCACACCCGGCATGGTCACGGCCAATGGAGCGGTGGCGAAGGTCCCGTCATAGGCCGCGATCGCGCGGGTTCCGTCGGCACGGCCGAGCGCCGCGGCCACACCGCTCCAGTTCGCGCGCTGGTAGCGGTGATCGGTGTTGATCTTCACAGCGGCGTAAACGAAGAGCGCGCCCAGAAGTACCGCCAGAGCCGCGCCGGCAATGCGGGCGCCCGGAGCGGCACAGGCGGCTCCCACGACCACCGCCAGGGGGATCAGCGCGGGTATGAGGGCGCGCGGCTCGTAGTAGTCGTGGCCGATCAGCGCGAGGATGAGGGGGACGAGCACGACGAACGCGACCAGCCCGGCGGCCAGCCCCGCGCCCCGCAGTTCGCGAGCATCGGTCCCTACCAGCAGCAGCGCGATGATCGCGCCCACCAGCACCGCGGCGCCCAGCAGGCCGTAATCCAGAGCGGTCTGGCTCTGGTACTGCGGGCTGAAGCCGAATGCCACCGGCACCTGGCGGATGCGCACCGACAGGCGGAAGTCATCGATCCATCCCGCCGGGTGCGCCTGATGAGAGATGAGGTGCGGGATCAGCGTCGCCTCCACGATGGCCAGCGCGACCAGCGCCACCAGGACGCCGCCGTCGCGCCGGCGGTACAGGAGCAGCAGCGCCTCGGCGCCGATCAGGAACAGCGCGAAGTACTGGGTCAGCAGCGCCAGCGCCGAGAGCACCGTCCACCAGACGAGGTCGCGCCGTGAGTCCGGCGCATGCCACGCCCGGGCGAAGAAGATCAGCGACGCTGCGCACAGTGCGGCCAGCAGCCCGTACTCGCGCGCCTCCTGCGAGTACCAGATCATGAACGGGCTCAGTGCGATCAACCCGGCGGCGACGAGGCTCGCCCGCCGCGAGACCAACTCGCGGGCGGCGAGGAAGACGAGCGGCACGGTCGCGGTGCCGAGGACCGCCGACAGCGAGCGCAAGCCGGCCGCGCCGGCCCCGAACACGTGCGTCCACAACCACGCCACGAGGAAGTAGAGCGGCGGATTGGGCTCGTTGGCGCTCCAGGTGTGGAGCATCGCGCCCAGCGACAAATGCATCTCGTGGACGGCCTGGGCCTCGTCGAACCAGACGCTCTGGTGCGTGAGGGTGGCGAATCGCAGCGCCGCGGCCAGCACCGTCAGCCCGGCCACCACGAGCCATTGCGCGTCCGGGCGAACCCGCTCCGCCCGGGCGGACGAAGGCGCAGGCGCCGCCCCCGGCGGGGAACTCAGATCCACACTCACAGCAGCCGCGACTGTAGCCCACGGCCCGTCGGATTGGCCGCGGTGACCCACGGGTACAACGCTCCGCGAGCCGCTTCGCTCGGTCAGCGCTCGCGGAACCTCTGGCGTATCGCCTCGTTATTGTCGTCGTTTTGTCAGGACCTGCCCCCCGACCTGGATCACGCCCGTCGCCGCGACTGCTCGCCGGCATCGGCGTGCTGCTCGTGGCCATCGTCGTCGTGGTCGTCATCGTGCTCGCCGGCTCGAGCTCGAGCAGCCCCAAGGTGGCGGTGCTGCCTCCGACGATGCACCGCACCGGCCCCGAGACGATCTTCACCGCCGGGTCGGCGCTGAAGGCCGACACGGCCGGCACGCTTCAGACGCTCGAGCATTTGGGCGTCAACCGGGTGCGGGTGTTCCTGACCTGGAACGAGATCGCGCCGGACCCGACCGCCAAACGGGCGCCGGCGGGGTTTGATGCCGCCGACCCCGCCGCCTACCCGGCCGCGGGCTGGGCGCAATACGACGCGATCATCAAGGCCGTGGAAGCCCATCACCTGGGCCTCGACGCGGTGCTCGGCCCGCCACCGCCCCGGTGGGCGTCGGGCCCGGGGGCGCCCGACCCCGCCGCGCACACGATCTGGAAGCCCAGCGCCCACGACTTCCAGCAGTTCGTGCAGGCCGTCGGAGAGCGCTATAGCGGCCACTACACACCCCCTGGTGCGAGCAAGCCGCTGCCGCGCGTGGCCTTCTGGTCGATCTGGAACGAGCCGAACATCGGCGTCCAGCTCGCGCCCCAGGCGGTGGACCACAACACGGTGGAGGAGTCCTCGGTGCTGTACCGCAAGCTCGCCGACGCCGCGTGGAACGGGCTGAAGGCCTCGGGCCACGGCAAGGATCTGACCCTGCTCGGTGAGACCGCGCCGGCGGGCGCCACCAGCGCTCCGGGCAATTTCAACGCGATGGCTCCCCTGCGGTTCCTGCGCGCGCTGTATTGCGTGGACGGCAACTACCGGCCCCTCACCGGTGCGGCCGCCACCGCCCGAGACTGCCCCGCGACGGCGGCCGCCTCGGCGCACTTCCGGGCCCAGAACCCGGTCCTGTTCCAGGCCTCGGCGTTCGCCGATCATCCCTACCCGCAGGGGTTGCCACCCAACGAAGCGACGCCCAACGAGCCCGACTACGCGGAGCTGGCCTCGATCGACGGGCTCACCACGGCGCTCGATCGCATGCAGACGGCGTATGGATCACACAAGCGCTTCCAGATCTACGACACCGAGTTCGGCTACCAGACCGCGCCGCCGGACACCCAGGGCGGCACCGTCAACCCGACCGTGGCGGCGGGGTGGCTGAACTGGTCGGAATACCTTCACTGGCGCAACCCCCGGATCGCCTCCTATGACCAGTACCTGCTGCGCGACCCGCCCCCGGTGGGCAGCGGCCCGTACACCGCCTTTGCCACCGGCCTGCTGACCTACGCGGGTGTCGCCAAGCCCGGCCTCGCCGCCTTCACGATGCCGCTCTATCTCCCGGTGACGCGGACGGCATCGGGTCATCCGCTGGAGGTGTGGGGGTGCGTACGGCCCGCAACCACGGCCGCCCGGACCACGCATCGCCCGCAGTTCGTACAGATCCAGTACCGACGTGGTTCGACCGGGTCGTTCGCTACGGTGGACCGAGTACGACTGCCCAAGACGTACTGCTACTTCGACGTACGCACCACGTTTCCGGGCAGTGGGAGCGTGAGGCTGTCCTGGTCGTACCCCCACGGCCCGGTCATCTACAGCCGCAACGTTGCCGTGACGGTCGGGTAGCACGTCGCCCTGGGCGGCGGAGCCCCGAGGCCCCCCGGGAGGGCGGCCGCAACTTCTGCAAGCCGCGACCTGTTCTAGTCACCATGCCCACACCCCCACGCCCCGCGACGCGACACAGAGCGCGCGTCCTCCCCGCTCTGACCCTCGCCGCGTCGCTCATCGCCGCTGCCTGCCTGGCACTGCCGAGCGCGGCCAGCGCGAGCAAGACCCAGCTGCAGATGTTCCAGGACGGCGGGCAGCTTCAGTCCGATCCTGCGGGCGCGCTGGCGAAGTTCCGCGCCCTCGGCGCCAACTCCATTCGCGTGGTGGTGTTCTGGTACCAGATCGCCCCCAGTGCCACGAGCAAGAAGAAGCCGAAGTTCAACGCGACCGACCCCAACGCGTACCCCGCAGCCAACTGGGCCCTGTGGGACACGATTGTCCGCGACGCCGCTGCGGACGGGATCAAAGTCGACTTCACGGTCGCCGGTGGCCCCCCCGTCTGGGCCGACGGACCGGGGATTCCGAAGGCCTACGTACAGAACACCCACTGGGCCTGGAAGCCCAGCGCCGCGGAGTACGGCGAGTTCATGCAGGCGATGGGCAAGCGCTACAGCGGAACCTTCACGCCGAAGGGGCAGTCCACACGACTGCCCAGGGTGAGCATGTGGTCATTGTGGAACGAGCCGAACTTCGGCGAGGACCTCGGGCCCCAGGCGATCAATGACTCCAAGGTCCTGACCGCGCCGATGTACTACCGCAACCTCGCCAACCAGGGCTACAACGCGCTCAAGAAGACCGGTCACAGCCGCGACACGATCCTCCTCGGGGAGCTCGCCGTCGAGGGCTTCGAGCAGGGCCCCAATCCCAAGAAGACCGGCGGCCTGCCCGGAGAGGCCGGGCAGACGCGCCCGCAGCTGTTCCTGCGCCAGCTCTACTGCGTGGACAACAAGTTCAAGCCCCTGACGGGGAGCACGGCCAAGGCGGTCGGCTGCCCCACGACGGCGGCAGCGAGCCGGAAGTTCCGCACCCAGAACCCTGCGCTGTTCAACGCCAGCGGCCTGTCGATCCATCCCTACGCGCAGAACCAGTCCCCGGTGAGCAAGGCCGGCGACAAGCCCGACTTCATCCACTTCCCCGACATCCCGGCGGCCGAGGCGGAGATCGACCATCTCAACAAGATCTACGGCTCGGGCAAGCACTACTCGATCTACAACGACGAGTACGGCTACATCACCAACCCGCCGTATCTCAGGCGGAACGGGCACAACTACGTGAGCCCGGCCACGGCCGCGTACTACATCAACTGGGCCGAGTACCTGAGCTACAAGAACCCGCGGATCGCCAGTTATATGCAGTTCCTGTTGTTGGACCCCCCGCCGACCACGGGCCCCTACGCCGGCTTCGCCAGCGGGCTGTACTTCTCTGATGGCAAGCCCAAGGCCGTGCTACCCGCCTACCAGGTGCCGGTGTTCATGCCCAAGACCAACCTCAAGGCCGGCCAGTCAGCCGAGGTGTGGGGCGAGGCCCGGGCCAGCCGGTTCATGCAGACCGACACCCATCAGGCGCAGCCGGTGCAGATCCAATTCCAGCTCGGCGGGCACGGAGCCTGGACGACTCTGCAGACGATCACCACGGCCGGGTACTTCGACGTCCACGTCAAGATCCCGGGCAGCGGGAATCTGCGGTTGAGCTACACCTATCCGCAGACGAACCCGTTCCTGCCCGTCGGCTTCGCCGGGTCCGCGGTGGCCAGCCGGACGATCAAGATCACCTGAGCCGGCGCTCGCCAATGGGTACGGGGCCCATTGATCGGGGATACTGGGGGTGATGCCGTCCGGCGCGCCCGCAGTCATCTCCCGTCTGCAGGAGATATGCGGTCGTGAGTTCGTGCTGACGCACCAGCACGAGCTCGCGACCTACCGCTCCGACGGCCTGCTGCACTATCGCGAGGTCCCCGCCGCCGCCGTCCTGCCCGGCACCGCCGAGCAGGTGCGCCAGGTCGTCCAGACCTGCTTCGAGGCCGGGATCCCGTGGGTGGCGCGAGGCTCGGGCACCGGCCTGTCGGGCGGCGCCCTGCCGGTAGCCGAGGGCGTGCTCATTGTGCTCAGCCGGCTGCGGCGGATCCTCGAGATCGACCTCGACAACGGCCGCGTCGTCGTCGAGCCGGGCGTGACCAACGTCAGCGTCACCCGTGCGGTCTCCCCCACGCACTTCTATCCGCCTGACCCGTCCAGCCAGATCGTCTGCTCGATCGGCGGCAACGTGGCCGAGAACTCGGGCGGAGCGCACTGCTTCAAGTACGGCTTCACCACCAACTACGTCATCGGACTCGAGGTGGTGCTCTCCGACGGCACGATGGTGACGCTCGATCGCGACGCCCCTGGCTATGACCTGCTCGGCGCGTTCGTCGGCTCCGAAGGCACCCTCGGCGTCGCCACCAAGATCGTCCTGCGGGTGATCCCGGCCCCCGAGAGTGTGAGCACCATGCTGGCCTTCTTTGACGACACCAGCGCCGCCGGAGAGGCCGTGACCGCCATCGTCGACGCCGGCATCGTCCCCGGCGCCATCGAGATGATGGACCGCCTCTCCATCGAAGCCGCCGAGCAGTC
This sequence comes from uncultured Solirubrobacteraceae bacterium, assembly GCA_963737335.1. Lineage (GTDB taxonomy): Bacteria > Actinomycetota > Thermoleophilia > Solirubrobacterales > Solirubrobacteraceae > Palsa-465. The sequence goes on along the minus strand of CAVTSK010000023.1, from coordinate 156,817 downwards.
CACCGGCGCCGGCTACCGGCTCGACGCCGGCGCGGCGCTCATCATCGAGCTCGACGGCCCGCGCGAGGAGTGCCTGGTCGGGCTCGAGCGGCTGACGGAGCTGTGCGCCCAGGCGCGCGCGCTCGACGTCCGGATCGCCCAGTCAGACGCTGAACGAGACCTCATCTGGCGCACCCGCAAGGCGGCGTTCGCCGCGATGGGCCGGATCGCCCCGGCCTACTACGTGCAGGACGGCGTCATCCCCCGCACCCGCCTGTCGGAGGTGCTGCGCCAGATCGACGGGCTGGCCCGCGACTACAACCTGCGCGTCGCCAACGTGTTCCATGCCGGAGACGGCAACCTGCACCCCCTCGTCTGCTACGACTCGGGCGTCGAGGGCGAGGCGGCGCGGGCCGAGGAGCTGGCCGGCCTCATCATCAAGGCCTGCGTCGACGCGGGCGGCTCGATCACCGGCGAGCACGGCGTCGGGGTTGACAAGAAGGCCTACATGCCGTCCATGTTCGGCGAGCCCGATCTGGAGGCGTTCCAGCGGCTGCGCTGCGCCTTCGATCCCCACGGGTTGGCCAACCCCGGCAAGGTCATGCCCACGCCGCGGCTGTGCGGCGAGGTTCCCGGCCCCTACCGCGAGCACCCGCTGGAGCGGGCCGGCGTGGCCGAACGGTTCTAGCCCGTGATGGCAACCGCGAGCACCCTGGCCCCCAGCACCTTCGAGGACGCCGCCGCCGCGCTGGCCGCCGCCACCGAGGAGGGGCGGACGGTGCGCATCGTCGGCGCCGGGACGAAGCTGGGCTGGGGTAGCGGCGACCTGGCCGCCGACATCGAGCTGCACACCACGGCGTTGGATGAGGTGGTGGCCCACGACGCCGGCGACCTCACCGCGACCCTGCAGGCGGGGGTCCCGCTCGAGCTGGCCCAGCGCACCTTCGCCGCCGCCGGCCAGATGCTCGCTCTCGACCCTCCCCTGGCCGCCGCCAGCAGCGACCCCGAGCCCACGGACACCGCTCCCGCCGGCCCGACGATCGGCGGGGTCATCGCGACCGGCGACGCCGGGCCGCTGCGCCACCGCTACGGGGCCCCGCGCGACCTCGTCATCGGCGTGACCGTCGCGCTCAGCGACGGAGCGATCGCCCATGCGGGCGGCAAGGTGATCAAGAACGTCGCCGGCTATGACCTGGCCAAGCTGTTCAGCGGCGCGTTCGGGACCCTGGGGCTGATCCTGTCGGTCAACGTGCGGCTGCACCCGCTGCACGAGACCAGCGTGACCGCGCTCGGGGCCGCGTCAGACCCGGCCGTGCTCAGCGCGGCCGCCGTGGCGCTGGCCCGGGCGCCGCTCGAGTTCGAGGCCCTCGACGTGGCCTGGAAGGCGGGGCGCGGTGGGCTGCTGGCACGCTGCGCCGGCCGTGAGGCGGCACGGCGGGCCCATCGGGCGGCGCGCCTCATGCGCGACGCCGGACTGGCCGAGGTGGACGTCACCGACCAGGACGGCCAGTTGTGGGAGCGCCAGCGCGCCGGCCAGCGCTCCTTCGATCAGGCGTTGGTGCGCCTGGCGGCACTGCCGACCGCGCTGGCCGAGGTCCTGCGCGCGGCCGACGCGTGCGACGGGACGCTGGTCGGGCGGGTCGCGCTGGGCACGAGCTTTATCGAGGTCTCACCCGACGCCGTCAGCCGGCTGCGCGAGGCGCTGCCGAGCAGCGCCCGTGCCCTGCTGCTCGACGCCCCGGCGGCCCTGCGCACCGCGGGCGAGCCGTGGGGGGCCGGCGAGGGGCCGGAGGTCGAGCTCATGCGCCGCATCAAGGCCCGCTTTGACCCGGCGCGCACCTGTAACCCCGGTCTGTTCGTGGGAGGCATCTGATGACGGCGTTTGACCTGCACCGCCCGCCCCAGCAGGACATCATCGATGACTGCGTGCACTGCGGGTTCTGTTTGGAGACCTGCCCCACCTACGTCCTGTGGGGGGCCGAGGCCGACTCGCCCCGCGGTCGGATCGTGCTGGTCAACGACGGGCTGAACGCCGAGGGACCGATGTCGGATGAGATGGTCACGCACTTCGACCGGTGCCTGGGCTGCATGGCCTGCGTCACCGCCTGCCCCTCCGGCGTGCGCTATGACCGCCTCATCGAGCGCGTGCGCCCGCAGGTCGAGCGCCGCCACAAGCGCACCCCGGCCGAGCGGGCGCTGCGTAGGCTGCTGTTTGAGACCCTCCCGCATCCCAAGCGCCTGCGCGCCCTGGCGCCGCTGCTGACCGCGGGACGGCGCCTCGGCGCCGAGCGGGCCCTGCCCGAGCGCTTGGCGGCGGTGGCGAAGGTGGCCCCCCAGGCCCCGGTCGGCCGGGCCGCCAAGGCGGGCGTCCCCGAGGTGACCCCGGCGATGGGCACGCCCCGGGGCCGGGTCGGGTTGCTGTTGGGCTGCGTGCAGCGCGTCTTCTATCCGGGCGTGCACCGCGCCACCGTTCACGCGCTCAGCGCCGAGGGGTTCGAGGTCGTAGCCCCGGCGCTCCCGGACTGCTGCGGCGCGCTGGAGTTCCACAGCGGCGAGGAGGAGGCGGCAGGCCGTCGCGCCCAGAAGACCATGGCCGCCTTCGCCGCCGCCCAGGTCGACTATGTCATCGTCAACGCCGCGGGCTGCGGCTCGGCGATGAAGGAGTACGGCGACCTGCTTCAGACCGCCGAGGCCCGGGCCTTCTCGGAGAAGGTGCGCGACGTCACCGAGCTCCTGGCATCCGTGGAGCCCCGCGCACCGCGTGGCCCGGTACCCCTACGTGTGGCCTATCACGACGCCTGCCATCTCGCTCACGCCCAGGGCGTGCGCAGCGCGCCGCGCGAGCTGCTGCGGGGGATCCCGGACCTGGAGCTGGTCGAGGTCGGCACCGAACGCGACGTGTGCTGCGGCTCGGCCGGGATCTACAACCTCGTGCAGCCCGAGGCCGCTGCCGAGCTCGGCGCGCGCAAAGCGCGCCATCTCATCGACACCGGCGCCCAGGCCATCGCCGCCGGCAATCCCGGGTGCGCGGCGCAGCTCGATCTGCACCTGCGCGAGCTCGGCTGTCCGCTGCCCATCCACCACCCCGTGGAGCTGGTCAGCCGCTCGATCACCGCGGCGCGGACGAGATCGGAGTAGGCCGGTGCGTCTTGTCGCTGGTGCAGCCGCGGGGCTGCTGATGACGCTCGCCCTGACTGCCTGCGGCACCAAGGCACCCTCGAGCGCGACCACCGGCGCACCGACCGCAGCCACCGGCACCGACACCGGCACCGGCACCGACACGGTCGGCACGGGGACGGTGGCGGACGTCTCCCCCGGGGCGGGGACGGGGACCGCCACGACGGCGACGGCGAGCTCGCAGACCACCTCCACGACGACAGGCGCGCCGAACGGACGTCGCGGACGCCGGGGCCACGGCGACAACGGGCTGCCCGCGGCGCCCGCTGGCCTGACCCAGACCGCCGGCTACGGCACCTATGAGCGCTGCCAGGGCACCTGCACGGGATCGGTGCCCGCGTCGCTGCGGCGCCCCCTCGACCTCCCGGACAGCGATCTCGGCCCCTGTCCCATCTCCATCAACTCGTCAGGCCCGGTGTCGCCGCGTGAGCTTCCCGCGGGCGTCGGCTTCCACACCGTCAGGGGGAGTCAGTGGCTCGAGGCCGAGATCACGTGGACGGCGGTGGGCGGCTACAAGGGACCGCTGCTCATCCGGGGCGCGATGCTGGGTGGAGGCGCGCTCGGGTTCGGCGCCGGCGCGGTTCCCTACGACGAGCTCCAACTGCTCGACGCGGGCCAGGGCGCGCCGCGGGTGACCGGAGACGGGCGGGCGTGGATCACCAACACCCGGATCCGGTCCGGGGGGTGCTACGCCTATCAGGTCGATGGGACCAGCTTCTCCGAGATGGTGGTTTTCCGGGCCGTCGGCTGAGCGCTGTCCGTGGGTCCGTCGGGGCCGCGTGGATGCCCTGTGCGCGTGACGGGGCCTCTGCTCGGGTTGGTGGCTGTTTCTGAAACGACAGCGCACACGGTCGCCCTTTGGGAAGTGTGTGTTCCGGAACTGCAGTCATGCTGAACGCTCAGAGCACACGGTCCGCCAGCGGCGACTGTGCGCTCCCCGAGTTCAAGATCCCACCCGTAGCGCCCCGATCGGGTTGAGGCGGGCGGGTCAGGTCCCCCGGCGTCAAGTGGCCGCGAACCCAGCTAGCTGTACATGTGCTCGATCGCGTCGGCGTACTTGGCAGCGATCGGCTTGCGCTTGAGCTTGATCGTGGGAGTGAGCTCGTCGCCCCCGGGCAGCCAGTCGCCGCGCACGATGGTGAACCGCTTGATCTGCTCCACCCGGGCCAGGCGCGCGTTGGCCTCGTCGATCCCGGCCTGGACCGCCGCCACCATCTCGGGCGCCTCGGCCAGGTCCTCGAACGCTCGGTCGCCCAGGCCGTGCTGCTGGGCCCATTGGGGCGCGAAGTCCGCGTCCAGGACGATCAGCGCCGTGTTGTAGGGACGGCCGTCGCCGATGCAGCACGCCTGGCCGATGAGCGGGCTGCTGCTCTTGATCGCCGCCTCGATGTTGGCCGGCGACATGTTCTTGCCGGCCGCGTTGATGATGATCTCCTTCTTGCGGTCGACGATGGTCAAGTAGCCGTCCTCATCGAGGGTGCCGATGTCGCCGGTACGGAGCCAGCCGTCGGCGTCGAGCGCCTCGGCGGTCTTCTCGGGCTGGTTGCGGTAGCCACTCATGAGGAACTCGCCGCGACACAGGACCTCGCCGTCCTCGGCGAGCGCGATCTCGACGCCCGGGGAGGCCGGCCCCACGGTGCCGATCCTGACCTGGCCGGGCCGGTTGCAGGTCCCGGTCCCGCACGTCTCAGACATCCCCCACAGCTCCGCCAGCTCGATCCCGATGGCGTGGAAGAACTCCACCACCGCCACCGGCGTGGGGGCGGCTCCGACGTTGACGGCCACAAGCTGGTCCAGGCCCAGCATCTGGCGCAGCTTGGAGAACAGCTCCTCGTCGGCCTTGGCCACCTGGGCCTCGAGTTCGGGCGGCACCGGCTTGCCCTGCTGGCGCAGGCGCACGCGCTCGGTGGCGGCCGCCAGGGCCGCCTCGACGGGCCGGCGCTGCTCCTCCGGCTGCGCGGCCTGCATCGTCTCCAGGCCGGCCTTGAGCTTCTCCCAGATGCGCGGGACGGCGAAGAACCAGTTGGGCCGGACGCCCGGCAGGTAGGACAGGACCTCGCGGGGGTTGGGCGCGCAGGTGACGTTGCCCGCGTAGATGACCGGGATGTAGTGGTGGGCCATCCGTTCGGCGATGTGCGCCGCCGGCAGCCACGAGATAACGCGCGATCCCACCGGGAACTCGATGACCTCGCGCACCCCCTGCGCGGTGAACATGACGGCGTGATGGGTGAGCTGGACGCCCTTGGGGTGCCCGGTGGTCCCGGAGGTGTAGATGAGTGTGGCCAGGTCCTCGCCCGTCACCTGCGTGCAGGCAGCGGCGCCGTCGAAGCCAGGGTCGGACCCCTCGACCTCGTCGAGGGCGAGCACGCCTGCGGGGGCCTCGCCGTCGACGACGATGACGTGCTCGAGTCCCGGGACGTTCTCGCGCGCCTCGAGGACCGCGGGCAGGAAGGCCTGCTCGACGATCGCCACGCTCGCGCCGGAGTCGGTGAGCAGGAACTCGATCTCGTTCGCCGGGTAGGTGACGTAGATCGAGAACGGCGTCGCGCCCAGGGTCACGACGGCCAGGTCGGCGACGTGGAACTCCGGCCGGTTGGAGAGCATGATGGCCACGCACTGGCCCCGTCCCACGCCGAGCCGGGCCAGGCCGCCGGCCAGCGCGTCGACGCGCTCCAGTACCTCTGACCAGGTCAGCGTCACACCGTCGTCGGGGGTGCGGATGGCCACCTGGTCCGGGTAGCGGGCCGCGGTGCGGCGCAGCGCCTCGCCCAGTGTCGCCGCGTCAACGGCAGACTCCGGCGGCGTGGTCTGAGTGCTGCTCTCCATCGTCTCCTCCTGATCCCCGCGTGGCGTCCGTCAGCGAGGGCTAAAGCTAGCGCAGCACGGCCCGCTCTAGTGGATGTTGAAGCCCGACCCGCTCAGGGTGGAGATGTCGTTGGAGAGCCCGATGACGAACAGCAGGACGATCAGGGCAAAGCCCACCACGCTGGCGCGCTCCATGACGCTGAACGGGATCCGGCGGCCGCGGACCTTCTCGGCCACCGCCCAGAACACGTGACCGCCGTCGAGGGGCAAAAACGGGAACAGGTTGATCACGCCCAGAGACAGCGAGATGAGGGCCAGGACCTGGAGCGCCAGCGTCGCGCTGGAGGCAAACGCCTCCTGGGTCACGGTGTAGCCGCCGACCACGCTGTTGAGCTGCTTGCGTTCCTTGGGCTCGAAGATCCGCCCGATCGTCGACACCGTTTCCGTGGTCACGGTCCACAGTCGTGACACCGCGGTCCCGGCGGCCCCGGGGACGCTGGGGTAGATCGTCCCGGCCACGCGGCTGCCGAAGTCAAAGCCCAGTTCCGGGTGGCCCGACACCACCTGAGGATGGACGTGGTAGGTCAGGAGCCGGCCGTGGCGGCGCAGGACCACCGTGGCCGCTGTGGTCGCGCTGCAGCCATCGTCCTGACCCTCGGCGCAGCGGTGGCTGATGATCTGCCGGCGCAGCGCCGCCGGCGAGCCGCTCACCCCGTCGATGGACACGATCTGATCTCCGGGCTTCATGAAGGTGGCGGCCGGCGTGCCCTTGACCACCGCCGCCACCGACTTGACCGGTACCACCACCTGCTGGCCCTGGGAGTACAGCAGCGCCCAGGCGATCCCGAAGGCGATGAGGATGTTCACGGCGGGGCCGGCGAGGATCGTCACCACCCGCTTCCACACCTTCTGGTTGTAGTACGCCCGCGGCAGGACCTCCGGCGAGAGCTCCTCGTTGGGGTTCATCCCGGTGATCTTCACGTAGCCCCCGAGCGGGATGATCCCGATCCCATACTCGGTCTCGCCGATCGTGCGCTTGATCGGCATCGGCCCGAAGAACAGCGAGAAGCGCTCCACGCGCATCCCGACGGCTTTGGCGGCCACGAAGTGGCCCGCTTCGTGCAGGAAGATGAGGACGGCGAAGCCGAGGAATGCCAGGACGTACGACATGCGCGCAGCGCCGAGTGTGCCAGGCCCGCCTAAGAGGCGGTGAAGGCGGGGGCGGGCAGAGAGCGGCTATGCCGGGGCCAGCGCCTCCACCAACTCGGCGGCCAGCCGGCGCGCCTGGGCGTCGGCGTGGGCCAGCGAGTCGAACGAGTGCACCTGCCCCTCGGGCAGGCGCGTGAGCGTCTCCTCGATTACCTCGGCGATCTGCAGGAAGCGCAGGCGGCCACTCAGGAAGGCATGCACCGCGATCTCGTTGGCGGCGTTGAGCGTGCACGGCGCGGTGCCGCCGGCGACCCCGGCCTCGCGGGCCAGGCGCAGGCAGGCGAAGGTGTCGGTGTCGACGGGCTCGAAGGTAAGCGCGCCCAGCTCGGCCAGATCCAGCGCTCGGACGGGGACGTCGACGCGCTCGGGGTAGTGCAGCCCGTACGCGATCGGGACCCGCATGTCCGGGTAGCCGAGGTGGGCCAGCGTCGCCCCGTCACAGAGTTGGATGAGGCTGTGGATGATCGACTGCGGGTGCACGATGACATCGATGTCGGCGTACGGCGTTCCGAACAGGTAATGGGCCTCGATCAGCTCCAGGCCCTTGTTCATGAGCGTGGCCGAGTCGATGGTGATCTTGCCCCCCATCGACCACGTGGGGTGCGCGAGCGCCTGCTCCACCGTGACCGCATCCAGCTCTTCGGGCTTGCGGCCGCGGAACGGCCCGCCTGACGCGGTGAGGATGAGCTTGAGCACGGTCCCGGGCTGCTCGGCGGCCAGGAGCTGATGCAGCGCGGAGTGCTCGGAGTCCACTGGGATGATCGCGGCCCCGGTGGCCTCGGAGAGCTGCGTCACCAGCTCGCCGCCCACCACCAGCGACTCCTTGTTGGCCAGGGCCAGGTCGATCCCCTCGCCCAGCGCCGCCACCGTCGGCACCAGCCCCGCCGAGCCGACGATGCCATTGAGCACCAGGTCACAGCCGGCCTCGGTGATGAGCGTGACGATGCCGTCGGGGCCCGACAGCACCTCGCCGTCGGTCCAGGCCTCGGCGGCCTGGGCGGCCGCGTGGGGGTCGGCCAGGGCTACGCGCTTGACCCCGTGGGCCCGGGCCTGCTCGATCAGGTTCTCCCACGCGCTCCCGGCGCTCAGCCCCACCACCTGCAGCTCGTCCTCGCCGCTACGCGAGACGACGTCGAGGGCCTGGACTCCGATCGAGCCGGTTGACCCCAGGATGACGAGCCGGCGCGCCACGGGGCCGATTGTAGGCTCAGCCTGGATCAGCCGGCGGGGCGGACGATGCCCTGCGCCGAGACGCGGATGAGCCCGCGCTCGGGGAAGCGCAGCGTGGCGATCGTCACCTCGGTCACGATCCGAGCATCCTCGGGCCCCACCGCGAACCGCAGGTCGGCGCGCCCGGGCGCGTAACGTGCCGCCAGACCGAGCGTGGTCGTCGCCACTCGCGGCTGGCCCACCTCCCCCGCTACCGCGAGCTCCCCGCTGGCGAGGTTACGTACGAATGTCTGGAGCGTGTCGCCGAAGATCATGATGTCGAGGCGAAACAGGTCCTCGGCCAGCAGCAGCATCGCCCGGACGCCAGGCTCGAGATCCTTCGAGGTGGAAAGAACCCGGCCCCGGAGGCCGCCGGGCAGGACGAGCTCGCGGGTCAGCACGTCCGCGTGCCGATGGCCTGAGCAACTGTGATCGGGCCGTCGTCGCACGGTTCGACGGTGACGATGACCATGACCACCTGCGACCGCGGTGTCGACAGTGCCTGGAGATGGAGCCGAGCCCCGCCAGGCTCGTCGCGCAGCGGCATCACGGTCCTACCGTCGGGAGGGATGGTGATGTCGCCGACCCCCTCCACGGCGATCCTGAGCGGCGCACCGGTCGGGTTGTGGATGACCAGCTCCAGGCCGCTACCGAGATCGGCGACCGCCACATCGACGAGCTCCGGTACTGACAACAGCGGCGCCGCCTCAGCGCCCGCGGACACCGCGGTGGCGCCTGAGATGACCACCGTGTCGGTCACGGGTGACGAGACACCTGGGAGACGACCCAGCCGTCCCGGACGAGGCGGCGGTGCTCGGTGAAGCCACAGGCCGCATAGAGCTCCGCAACCTCATCGGCGTCCCCCGGCCCGAAGCCGGAGAGCAGCCCAACCCGCGGCTCGGCCGTATCGCGCCAGCTGCCGGCGATGCCGGCGTGAACCGCGGGTGGCACGTTGGCCACGAACGACGCCGCGGCCGGGGCGGGCTCGCTGCTCAGATCGGCCACTGCTGCGCGTACGTCCAACCCGGCCCGCGCCGCGTTGACGCGGGTGGCGTCGACGCTGGCCGGCTGGACGTCCACGGCGGTCAGGGGGGCGAAGCCCAGCAGCCCGGCGAGGATCGCCAGGACGCCGCTGCCACAGCCCAGGTCGCTGAAGGAGCCCTCCGGGGTCATGTCGAGCATGAGCTCCAGACAGGTGCGCGTGGTCGGGTGGGTTCCCGCCCCGAAGGCGCCGCCCTCCTCGAGCACGATGTCGATCAGCCCCTCGGACGGGGCCGGCGCCCACGGTGGACGGACGACCACCCGGTCGCCGATCGGATGGGCCCGGTAGTCGGCCAGCCGGCGCTCCCGCCAGTCGTCGGGGACCACACGCTCGGAAATCTGAAACGGAGCCGGGCGCATCGCCTGGGCGATGTTGCGCAGCGGCGGCAGTTGCGCGCCGGTCATGCGCAGCTCCACCTGGCCGCGGGGTGCGGGCCCTTCACGCACCCCGTCGGGGACGATTGGGAGGATCCGGTCGAGCACCTCGTCGAGGGCGTAGACGGGGAACCGGACGATGACCTCGCGCATCAGTGCGGCAGCGAGACCCAGACGTAATACCCAGCGACGACGGTGAAGATCACCGCGTCGAGGCGGTCCAGGGCGCCGCCGTGGGCGCCGAACAGGTTGCCGGCGTCCTTGATCCCGGCGTCGCGCTTGACCAGGGACTCAAACAGATCGCCGATCGGCCCGATGACCGCGACCGTGATCCCCAGCACCAGCGCGTCGCCCTGCGTCAGCCACGTCTGCTCCAGGCCCGCGACGAACACCGCCAGGATCGCGATGAGCATCCCGCAGAACAGCCCCTCCCAGGTCTTCTTGGGGGAGATGCTCGGAGCCAGCAGCCGGCGGCCGAACAGCCGGCCGCCGATGTAGGCGCCGGTGTCGCCCAGGAAGGTGCCGACGAGGATGTCGATGAGGATGCCGCCGCCGTTGTCGAGCCCGCGCAGCAGTACCGCGTGGGCGAAGGCCAGTCCCAGCCAGACGATGCCCAGCAGCGTGCCTGCGATCGACACCGTCCGCGTCCCGTCCCCGCCGCGAGCCACCACGGCCAGGAACGTCACCGGGACCGAGGCGACGAGCACCTCCATGACGTCGCGCTCGGAGCCGTAGCGCGCGACCAGCACCATCCCGGCGGCGGCAGCAAAGCCGACGACCGGGGTCGGCTTCCAGCGCGGCAGCATGCGGTAGAGCTCGTGCAGGCAGACCCAGCTGATCGCCAGCATGAACAGCGCCCACGCCGTCCCGCCGAGGTCGACGAACACGATCGCCACCACCGCCGCGGGCACGGCCACCAGCACGCGCGCCAGCAGGTCGGAGCTGCGCCGGGGCGGACGTTGCCGACGGCCGCGGGGCTCGGGGGGCCGGGACGAGCGCCGCTGTGCGGCGGCGGACCGGTTGGGCGGCGGCCGGTCTCGGCCGGACCGGCCACGCGAGCGGGGCGCCGGGGGCATCAGCGGCCCCCGAAACGGCGCCGGCGGGCCGCGAACTCGTCCAGGGACGCCTCGAACGCCTCCCGAGAGAAATCGGGCCACAGCTCGTCACGGAAGATGAACTCGGAGTAGGCGGTCTGCCACAGCAGATAGTTGGAGACGCGGCGCTCGCCGCTGGTGCGGATCACGAGATCGGGGTCGTGCATGTCGGGCGCATAGAGATGGGCGCGGAACTCCTCCTCGGAGGTCCCCGTGAAGTTTCTCGCTGCGTCGACGATCTCCGCTCGCCCCCCGTAGTTGAAGGCCACGAACAGCGTGATCCGCCGGTTGTCGGCGGTGAGCTCCTCGGCCCACTCCATCCGCCGCACCAACGCCGGGGCCACAGGGGCCGATCGGCGGCCGACGAAGCGCATCCGCACCCCCTGGCCATGCAGCTCGGGGGTTTCGAGCTCGATCCGGCGGCCGAACATCTCCATCAGGGCCGCCACCTCGCGCTCGTCGCGCGACCAGTTCTCGGTGGAGAACGAGTACACCGTGAGCTCGTGGACGCCGAGCTCGACGGCGTCGCGCAGCCGGGCCTTGACGGTGTCGGCGCCCGCCTCGTGACCTGCGATCACCGGCAGCCCGCGGCGCTGGGCCCATCGGCCGTTGCCGTCGGTGATGATGGCGACGTATCGAGCCTGTCCACCCGGGCCGCAGGACTGCGAGGGCCCGGCCGACTCCTCCTGTCCGGCAATCACGGCGTCACGAGTGTCACTAGACCTCGAGGATGTCCTCTTCCTTGTGCTTGAGCACCTCGTCAAGCTCGGCGATGCTCGCGTCCGTGACCTTCTGGAGCTCGACCTCGGCGCGGTGCTCGTCGTCGGACCCGGCCTCGCCCGCCTCCTTGAGCTCGCGCAGATCGTGCATCACGTCGCGGCGGACGTTGCGGATCGCCACGCGGCCCTCCTCGGCGATGTGGCGCACCACCTTGACCAGCTGCTTGCGCCGCTCCTCGGTGAGCTCGGGGACCACCAGGCGGATGACGTTGCCGTCGTTGCCGGGCGTCAGGCCCACGTCTGACTCGAGGATGGCGCGCTCGATGGCCTTGATCGAGGTCTTGTCGTAGGGCTGGATGGTCAGCATGCGGGCCTCGGGAGCGGTGACGGTGGCCAGCTGCTTGAGCGGGGTCACGGTCCCGTAGTAATCGACGCTGATCCGGTCCAGCAGGGCCGGGCTCGCCCGCCCCGTCCGTACCGACCCGAACTCGTGGCGCGTCGCCTCGACCGACTTGGCCATCCGCTCGCGGCCGTCGGCCAGCAGCTCGTCGATCATCTCCGATTCGCTCATCTGAAGACCTCCGCTGTGACGACCCTCGTGCCGACCGACACTATCTCAGCCGCCGACGGCGAACCGGGAGAAGCGCCGGATGACGATGTTCTCCCGGGTCTCGGCGGACAACGCGAGGCGCAGCTCTTCGATCGTCTTGCCGCCGTGCTTGTCCTCGTTGACGTGCTTCTGGCGCAGGAGCACGACCTCGTCGAGCCATTTGTCCAGCTTGCCCTGGACGACGCGCTCGCGGACGTTCTCGGGACGGTCGGCGGCCTGCTCGGTGGCGATGCGGATCTCACGCTCGCGGTCCTCCGCGGGCACTTCGTCGTCGGTGATGGCGATGACACCGGGCGCGGCCGCCACATGCAGGGCGACGTCGCGGGCGAACTCCACGAACTTGTCGTTGCGGGCCACGAAGTCGGTCTGGCAGTCGACCTCCACCATCGCGCCGATCTTGTTGTTGGCGTGGATGTAGCTCTGCACGGCGCCCTCCGAGGCCTCCACCCCGGCGCGCTTGGCCGCCGAGGCCTCGCCCTTGGCGCGCAGGATCTCGACCGCCTTCTCGATGTCGCCGTCGGCCTCCGTCAGCGCGTCGCGGCAGGCGAGCATGCCGGCGCCGGTGCGGTCGCGCAGCTCCTTGACCTGCTTGGCGGAGACGGCACTCATGACTGCTCGTCCGACTCGGTGTTGCCGGTTGCGGAGGCCTCGTCCTGGGGCGGCGCGTCCGCGGCCGCTGCCTCGGCGCCGTCAGCCTCGGCCGCGGGTTCCGCGGGCGCGGCCGGGGGCTCGGGCGCGGTCGCCTCGGGCTCGGGCGCCGGCGGGGCTGCAGGAGCCTCTGGCGCCGCGGCGGCCTCTGGCTCCGCGGGGGCCGGGGCAGCCTCTGGCTCGGCGGGGGCCGCAGGGGCTTCTGGCTCCGCGGAGGCCTCGGGGGCCGCAGGGGCCTCGGGGGCCGCCGCCGGGGCGGCAGCGGCCGGGGCGGCCTGCGGCGCGGCCTGGGTGGGCGCCGGGGCCGGCTCGGCTTCGGCGGGCGGCGCCGCTGCCGGGGCCTGGGTGCCGGCCTGCGGCGTGGCGGGGGTCGGCGCAGCCTCGGCGGGCGGGGCGGCAGTCGCGGCTGCGGCCGCCTGCTCCTCCGCCTCGCGGCGCGCTAGCTCCTCGGCCTCGCGGCGGGCCTGCTCCTCGGCGCGGGCCAGCTCCTCGGCCTCGCGGCGGGCCTGCTCCTCGGCCTCGCGCCGCGCACGCTCCTCGGCCTCCTGGCGCTCGCGCTCCAGGCGAGCGCGCTCCTCCTCGGCCCGGAACACGCTGTGGCCGCCGGCGACAACGTCGCCGATGGCGCGGGTGACCGCGGCGCAGGATCGGATCGCGTCGTCATTGCCGGGGATCACGAAGTCGATCCCGTCGGGATCGCAGTTGGTGTCGACCAGCCCGATGATCGGGATGCGCAGCCGTTGGGCCTCGCGCACCGCGATCGCCTCGGTCTTGAGGTCGATCACGAACATCGCGTCGGGGACGCGCTGCATGTTCTTGACGCCACCGAGGTTGGCGCGCAGCTTCTCCAGATCGGACTGGGCCGCCATCCGCTCGCGCGTGGGCAGCAGCTGGAGCTGGCCCTCGGTCTCGTAGCGCTCCAGGTCGTGCAGACGCCTGATGCGCTGATTGATCGTCTGGAAGTTGGTCAGCAGGCCGCCGAGCCAGCGGTGGTTGACGTACGGCATGTCTGCCGCGTCCGCGGTCTCCTTGATGGCGTCGCGGGCCTGCTTCTTGGTGCCGACGAACAGGACGGTCCCGCCGCGCCGTGACAGATCGTCCGCGAACCGGCGGGCGTTGTTGAGCAGCGCATCGGTCTGCAGTAGGTCGATGATGTAGATGCCGTCGCGCTCTCCGAAGATGAAGCGGCGCATCTTGGGGTTCCAGCGTCGCGTCTGGTGACCGAAGTGAACGCCGGCCTCCAGCAGCTCCTTGATGCCGATATCAGGCAATGGTCCTGCTCCCTTGTGATAGTTGGACTGCTGCCCGCCGGGCGAAACTCGCGCCCCCGGCCTGGGCCGGAGGAGGGTCGCGATCCGCGATCGACGGGGTTGAAGGAATTTCTTTCGAGTCTACGCAAGTTTTTCTGGGCGCGGTCGTTGAAGGGGTCAAGCGAGTCGCCGTCCCCCCTACCACCGCGGTGACTCGTATATAGCGCGAACCGAACCTCCCTTCCCCTACCTCCGGTGGTCGGTTCGCCAGCATCACTGGCGGGGCGGCTTTGGACGGGCCGCCCCGCCATCTTTTTTACTGTCCCTGTCCTTCGGCCTCGGCCAGCGCAAGCGCCGCTGCCAGATCGTCGGGCAGCGGCGAGGTCACATCGACGGCCTCGCCGGTCACGGGATGGGTGAAGGCCAGTCGCGCGGCGTGGAGGAACTGACGCTCGAGCCCGTACGCGCCGGCCGTCCCGTACTGGGGGTCGCCGCACACGGGGTGACCGATGGCCGCCATGTGGACCCGGATCTGGTGGGTGCGCCCGGTGTCCAGCACGACCCGCAACAGCGTCGCGCGCGGCAGCAGTTGCTCGAGCTCGAAGTGGGTCCGCGCCTCGCGCGGGTCGTCGGTATCGATCGACATGAGCACCCGGTCGTGGCGATCGCGCCCGATGGGAGCCTCGATCGTGCCGGTGCGGGCCGGGGGGCGCCCGTTGACGAGCGTCAGGTACTCGCGGTGCAGCCCGCGCGCCGCCAGCAGCGCCTTCAGCGCCCGGTGCACGTCGTCGGACTTGGCCACCACCAGCAGCCCCGAGGTGTCGCGGTCCAGCCGATGCACGATCCCCGCGCGATAGGGATCGTCGCCACCGGCGGCGCGACCGGCCAGCGCCTGGGCCAGCGTGCCGGTGCGGTGCCCGCGGGCCGGGTGCACCACCAGCCCGGCCGGCTTGTCGACCACGAGCAGGTGGTCGTCCTCGAAGGCCACGGCAAACGGAACCGCGGGCTCGCTCGCCGCCGCGGCGGCGGGCGGATCGCCGGGCGCCACCACGATGACCTCGCCGGCGCTCAGCGCGTGGCGCTTGGGCCGAGCTCGGCCGTCGACGCGGACCTTCCCGGCGTCGATGAGCGCCTGGGCCCGGGCGCGCGAGCCCAGCGGCTCTGACAGGAACCGGTCAAGGCGCATCCCCGCGGCCGTCTCCGGTACGGGGAGAGTCAGCGTGGCGTCTTTCATGGGCGGCCGCGGCGCCGGCCCGAAGCGCTAGCTCGGGCGCTTGGAGGGAGCGCCCTCCAACACGTAGAGCAGGCTGAGGACTCCGATGGTGATCGCCATGTCGGAGAGGTTGAAGGCAGGCCACGCCGGCAGCTTGATGAAGTCGGTGACGTAGCCGTGGGCCAGGCGGTCGATGAGGTTGCCGATCGCTCCGCCCACCAGCAGACCGGTGGGCAGCCACAGCCAGGGGCGCGTCGGACGCAGGAGGAAGTAGACGACCAGCGCGCTGAGCGCGGTCAGCGTCAGCGCCAGGACGAGGGCTCCCCCGCCGGCGAAGAAGCCGAAGGCCACGCCGCTGTTGTGGATGTGGACGAGATTGACCGCGGGCAGGAACTTCTGGGTGGTGCCCACCGGGATGTTGGCGATGACAGCGTGTTTGGTCAGCTGGTCGAGCACCAGCACGACCGCCACCAGCACCCCCACGCGGGCGAAGGCCACCGCCCGCTGGGCCCGAGTCGACTTGACCGCCGCAGGATTGGACATCGTCGTCACGATCGTCTCAGCCGCGGATGGCATTGACGACCAGCGATTGGACGATGTAGAGCAGGATGATCGCGATCATCGGAGAGAAGTCGAACGCCCCCACAGGCGGGATGAACTTCCGGAATACCCGCAGGTAGGGCTCCGAGCAGTCGCGCAGGAAGCTGAGCAGCACGTCGCTCCAGCGCGCGTAGGGCAGCTTCATCCCGAACGAGAACAGCAGGTTGAGCAAGATGTAGAGGAAGATGACGACGATGTAGACCTCGAACAGCGCCTGCACGTAGTTGGCGATGTTGCCGCGGGTGACCGCCTCGATGAGCATCAGCCGGCGACCTGGAGCACGCTGTCCATGGCATTCGAGAAGGCCGCGCGGATCCCGCCGCGCTCCAGGGCGTCCAAACCGCGCGCCGTCGACCCTCCCGGAGATGTGACCTCGCGCCGCACCATGAGGGTGTCGTAGTCGCGGGTCCGCAGGAGCTCGGCCGTGCCCGACATCGTCTCGGCAACGAGCTGTGCCGCCACCGCGGGCTTGATGCCGTGGCGCACCGCGGCGTCGACCTGGGCTTCGAGCAGCAGCGCCTGGTAGGCGGGGCCGACGCTGGACACGCCCAGGGCGGCACCAAGCAGGCTCTCGTCCATGGTGATGACGGTCCCGAGCCGCTCGAACAGGGCGATGACCTCGCGTTCGAGGTCGTGGTCGATCGTGTAGCGCTCGCCGGTGACGGGCGCGTAGACGGTCACCCCGCGCCGAACCTCGACGGGGGTGTTCGGGACCATGCGAAACACCTGGGCGCTGTGGTAGCCGGCCCTCAGGTGCGGGGTCGAGATCCCCCCCAGCACCGAAACGACGGCCGTCACGTGACCGCTGATCTCGCGTGCCACATCCAAGAGCTGATACGGCTTGTGACAGAGGATCACGAGGTCGGCCTCCGCCGCGACCTCGAGGTTGCTCGCCGCCCGTCCGCCCAACCCGTCGGCGAGCGCCTGGGCGCGCCCCGAGCCGCCGTCCGAGCACAGGACCGGGTCGCCCCAGCCGCGAGCCATGGCGCGCGCCATGTTGCCGGATCCGATGAGACCTACTCGCATCCGCTGAAATCTACTCGTGCCGCCCCGCGGACCCGCCGACGGGATCGCGGCAGGAGTCAGGACTGGTTGAAGAAGCCCTTCTCGACCAGCCGCGCCCGCTCCTCGGCGGAGACCTCCACGTTGCGCGGGGTGAGCAGGAACACCTTGTCGGCGATCCGCTGCATCCCGCCGTCCAGCGCGTAGGTCAGCCCGGAGGAGAAGTCGATGAGCCGCTTGGACAGATCCGTGTCCGTGCCCTGGAGATTGAGGATCACCGGGATCGTCTCCTTGAACTTGTCGGCCACGTTCTGCACGTCGTTGAAGCTCTTGGGCGCGACGAAGTGCACCTGGACGTCGCCGCCGGCGCGTCCGTTGGCGGTCCGCCCGCCGCTCACCGGCCGCAGCGACGTGGTCCGCCGCTCACTCGTGGAGCCCTCGTCGGCGAAGATGTCGTCGAACTCGTCGCGGCGGCGGCGGGCGAGGGGCCGGACGTTGGGCCGTTCGCGGTAGCTGTCCTGCAGTTCGGCTTCATGCTCGTTGTATTCGACGTCCTCGTCGTCGTAGGCGTCATCCTCGGCGAGGCCGAAGTACACAAGGGTTCTATGCCAGCTGTCTCGGAAGGCCATCTGCGTGTTCAGGGTTCGCGCATTTGCCGCGATTCCCTGCCCGTGAGTATGACGCGCTCACCCGCCGTCGCGGAACAGAGTGGTCCCGAGACGGACGATCGTGGCTCCCTCCTGGGCCGCCACGACGTAGTCCTGGCTGGTCCCCATCGACAACTGGCGCAGCCCGTGGGCCTCGGCCAGACGCCGCAGCGCCGCGAAATGCGGGCGGCTCGCCTCGGGGTCGGCGGTGAACGGCGGCATCGTCATCAGGCCCACCACCGACACCGGAGAGCGCTCCAGGAAGCCGGGCAGGTCCTCGGGAGCGATGCCGCTCTTGCCCGCTTCGCCGGCCACGTTGACCTCGATGAGGATCTGGGTGTCCGGGCCGCCGTGGCGCCCGAGTTGGGCCAGGGCGGAGTCCGAGGCCACCGAATGGATGTAGCGGACGTGCGGCAGGACATCCTTGACCTTGCGGCTCTGCAGCTGGCCGATGAAGTCCCAGGTGAACCGGCCGGTGGCCGCCTCGGCCTTGACCGCCAGCTCCTGGGCGCGGTTCTCCCCCACCACGGTCACACCTCCGTCGGCGAGCGCCGGCAGCTCTTCGGGGGCCAGGTACTTGACCGCGGCGAGGATCTCAACCTCGCCGGGGTCCCGTCCCGCGGCCGCGATCGCCTCGCGGGCGCGCGCCAGGTTGCGCGCCACCGCCTCGGCGCTGAGCCCATGGATCAGGTCAACCACGCCACGCCCGCCTGGCGGCCGGTGGTGCCGCGATCGCGGCGATGGGAGAACAGCAGCTCCGGGTCCGAGCAGATGGTGCAGATGCCGATGTCGGCGATGTGCGCCACGCCGGCGGCGGCGAGCTGGTAGCGCGCGACGGCCTTCAGATCGAGGTTACGCCCGTGGTGGGCCTCGTCGATGCCGGCGAAGGCCGCGTGGACCTCGTCGCCGGTCTCATAGCAGCACAGGCCCGCTCCGGGCCCGATGGCGGCGCTCAGCTCGCCCTCGCCCCCGAGCTCGCGGACCGCCGCCACCCCGGCGGCGATGACGCCCGTGGCCAGCCCGCGCCAACCGGCGTGGAGCATGGCCACGACCGGGGCCCCACCCACCCCCGCCACCGCGATCGGGAGACAGTCAGCGGTCAGCGCGCAGAGGGCCACGTCGTCGCGGTCCGTAGCCTGGCCGTCGCATCGGGTCCTGCCCGCCCGCTCCCGCGGCTCAGCCGTGCCGTCGGTGATCCGGCGCACCTCGCATCCGTGCACCTGGTGCACGAAGCTCAGCCGTGGCGCTCCGAGCTCCTCCTGCAGGGCGCCTCGGTTGCGGTTGACCGCGCCACGGTCGTCATCGGTCAGCCATCCCAGGTTCAGGCTCTCGTACGGGCCTGTGGAATGGCCGCCGCGCCGCGTGGAGAAGGCCGCGCGGGCGCCCGGCAGGTCGATCGCGAAGTGATGCCCCAGGGCGTAGAACGGCTCGGGAGGCTCCATGGCTCCCCAGCCTACCCGTGCTCGCGAGCGGCCCGGAGAGCCTCGGCGAGCTCGGCGTCACGGCCCTCCGCACGCCCGTCCAGCTTGGCGGCGCGCGCCGCGGCCAGGCCGGCTCCCACCGCCGGGCCGGGCTCCAGGCCGGCCGCGAGCAGATCAGCGCCGTCGATCTCCAGGCCCACGTGGCGCAGCGCCTCCAGCCAGGCCTGCGCCGGGGCTGCGGCGCCCAGCGCCCCGGCCAGAGCGACGAGCTCGGGCGACCCCGCGCCGATGGCCGCGGCGATCTGCGACGGCTCGTCCGCCCCACCGAGCTCTCGCGCCAGCGCCGGCGCGCGCGCCGCCGCGGCGGCGATCCGGTCGCGCCGGGCGGCGGGGAAGGCGAGGCGGTCCAGCAGCCCCGCCCGCTCGCTGTCCGGGACGTCCAGCGTGGCCACCGCCAGCACCAGGTCGGCCGCCTCGCCGTCGCCGGGCAGGAGCGCCAGGGCGCGCCATGCCAGCTCCGCGCGCTCGCCGGTGCGGATTCCCAGACCGGCCGCGATCGCCTCGTCGACGCCGAGCTCGGACGCGATGCGAAGGCTCCGCACCGGATCGCCCTGCTCGGACAGGAGCCGTAGTTCGCCACCCAGGCGGGGGCCGCTCACCGTGTCCGGCGTACGGGCCGCCGCCGCTGCCTGAGCCAGGCGGCGGGTCCCATCCTCGATCGCGAAGTCCAGCCGGCCCGCGTAGCGGGCCAGGCGCAGGAGCCGCGTCGGGTCGTCGATGAAGCTGCGGGCGTGCAGCACGCGCAGGCGCCGGCCCTCGAGATCCTCGCGGGCGTGGGGAGCCTCGAGCAGGCGCCCGCGGCTGGCCCCGGCCAGGCCCAGGGCCATCGCGTTGACGGTGAAATCGCGGCGGCCGAGATCCTCGTCGATGTCGGCGGGCGCCACGGTGGGCAGCGCGCCGGGATGGGCGTAGGTCTCGCGGCGCGCGCGGGCCAGGTCATAGGCGAAGCCGTCCAGTGAGACGGTGCGCGTCTCGAAGCGGTCGTGCACCCGGTCCGGGGTGCCCAGGAGCGCCGCCACCGGCTCCACGTCGCCGTCGATGACGAGGTCGAGATCAAGCGGGTCCGCGCCCAGGAGGAGATCGCGGACGCCCCCTCCGACGAGGTACACGCCCTCGGCGCCGCCGAGCCGTTCGAGCAGCGGCCTGGCCGCGGGCAGCGCCGTGAACCGTGTGAGCAGGTCGTTTGCGATCGCCTCGGCCATCACCCGGGATGATGTCGCGCGCCGCGGCGCGCCGGGAGAAAGCTCCGTCTACGATTGCCGCCCATGCCCCCCGTCTCACGGCGTTGGCTGTGGCGCGGGCTCCTCGCGGCGGCAGTCATCCTGGTGATCGCGGGCGCGGCGGTGGCGTACGTGGTGACGCACGCTCCCGGCAACGTCTCGCACCCCAACCTGGAGTTCACGACTCCGACGACGTCCACCGCGCCGGCGCCCCGCCCTCGTGCCAAGAAGCAGGTCAACAACTTCCAGTGGCCCTGGTACGGGCTCAACCCCGGGCGCACGCGCTTCTTCGCCGCGCCGGCCAACCTCGCCCCGCCGCTGCACGTGGGCTGGAAGTTCACTGACGGCGCGCTGCTGGAGTTCCCACCGGTCATCTACCACGAGACGATGTTCGTCCTCGACGACGACTGCGCGGCGCGCGCGATCGACATCACCACCGGCCACGTGAAGTGGTTTCGCAAGATCGGGACCCTGTGCGCCGCGTCGCCGGCCATCGCCCCCAAGGCGGGGCTGGTGCTGATGCCCGCGCTGTCACAGACCGGCCACGCCCCGGGAAACGGCCGGTTCGTCGCGCTCAACATGCGCACCGGCAAGATCGCCTGGTCGCGCCCGGTGGGCGCGGGCACCGAGTCCTCCCCCATCGTGCACGGGATCACCGTCTACTTCGGCGATCAGGCCGGCAACCTCTACTCCCGCAACGTCGCCAACGGCCACCTCTACTGGACCTACCACGCCAGCGGCGCCATCAAGGGCGGCCCGGCGCTGTCGGGCGGCATCCTCTACTTCGGCGACTACTCCGGGCGCGCCTACGCCGTGAACTCCGTGAGTGGCCGCGAGGTGTGGGCGGTGGGCACCAGCGGCACGCACTTCGGCTTTGGCAGCGGCAACTTCTACGCCACGCCGGCGGTCGCCTACGGGCGGGTGTACCTGGGCAACACCGACGGGCGCGTCTACTCCTTCGGGGCGCGCAACGGCGCGCTGGCGTGGGCCACGGCCACGGGCTCCTACGTCTACGCCTCGGCGTCGGTGGCCGACCCCAAGGGCCTGGGCCCCACCGTCTACGTCGGTTCCTACGACGGCAACATGTACGCCTTCAACGCCCAGTCGGGCGCGGTGCGCTGGAAGCATCCTGCGGGCGGGCGGATCTCCGGCTCATCCACGGTCATCGGCAACGTCGTTTACTACTCCGATCTGGGCAGCAAGACGACCGCGGGGCTCAACGTCGTCACCGGCCGGCAGGTGTTCTCGTTCGCCGACGGCGCCTTCACGCCCATCATCGCCGACTACCACGCGCTCTACCTCGACGGCTACGCGCGGATCTACCAGCTGCTGCCGGGCGCGCGACCTCGGCCCCACGTCCACAGGAAGCCCAAGCCCAAGCACCACAAGGCCGCGCACCGGCGGGCTCAGCACGCCGCGGCCAAGAAGCGCCACCAGAAGATCGAGCGCGCCAAGCACAAGGCCCGCAAGGCCGCCCACAAGAAGAAGAAGCAGCAGCAGTAGCGGCCCAGGAACCCCTCGAAACAAGCCCTCAGAAGCGCGTCAAATCTCGATGCGCCTGCCCTCCGGGGCGCCCAATCCTCCGCTAATGCGGTCCGATGCAGGACTTCTTGCTACCATTATACGTCTATGCGTTGTCGTAGTGGAAGTCACTGTACGCAGCCGGCCGAAAAGGGCCGTCGGTTCTGCCCGGAGCACGCGGCGGAGCTCGATCGCATGCGCGAGGAGCTCAAGGATGCCGCCGCGGCCCGTATCGGGCGGGGCCGGCCCAAGCGTTCCTCGACCTGCTGCCGACCCGGCTGTTATGAGCCGCGCGTCCCGCCCGCCGCGTATTGCGATACGTGTGCTGCCGCGGGTTACGTCGAAGAGGCCGCGTAAACGCGCGGCGCTTCGCAGCTCGGTCCCCCCAACAAAACTTCATCTAGCTCCGGCGGTCACGCCACGGCGTGAGCGCTGTCAGGCGTCCCGACCTGGCCGGATGGCAATCCCGCTGTCGGCCAGGAAGCGCTTGACCTCGCCCACCGTGTGATGGCCGTAGTGCAGGATCGACGCCAATAAAACGGCGTCAGCTCCCGCCTGCACGGCATCGGTCAGATCCTGGAGCCGTCCGGCGCCGCCTGAGGCGATCACGGGTACCCCGACGGCCTTGGCCACGGCGTGCGTCAGGGGGAGGTCGTAGCCGGCGTTGGTCCCGTCGCGGTCCATGCTGGTGAGCAGGATCTCGCCCGCGCCGCGGGCCTCGCCTTCGCGCGCCCACGCCACCGCGTCGCGCCCCGTCGGGGTCCGGCCCCCGGCCAGGTAGGCCTCCCACCCTGGGTTGGTGGGCTCGGAGTCGGTCTGCTTGGCGTCGATGGCCAGGACCACGCACTGGGCGCCGAACGTGCGCGACAGCTCATCGAGCAGCTCGGGGCGCTGCAACGCGGCCGAGTTGACCGAGACCTTGTCAGCGCCGGCGTCGAGCACCGCCTGGGCGTCGGCCACCGAGCGGATCCCCCCGCCGATGGTGAAGGGGATGAACAGCTCGTCGGCGGCTTGGCGCGCCAGCTCGACCACCGTCGCCCGTTTGTCCGAGGTGGCGGTGATGTCCAGGAACACCAGCTCGTCGGCTCCGGCGGCGTCATAGCGGCCCGCGAGCTCCACGGGATCGCCGGCGTCGCGCAGGTCCAGGAAGCCCACGCCCTTGACCACGCGGCCCCCGTTGACGTCGAGGCACGGGATGACCCGCTTGTAGTGCATGTGCGCCGCGACCCTACTCGGGATCCCAGCCGCCGCGCCCGGCGAGCGCCGCCTGGGCCTCGGCCACCTCGAGTCGCCCCTCGTACAGCGCCTTGCCGACGATCACGCCGGCCAGGTTGACCTGGCGCAGGCCGGCCAGCGCGCGCAGGTCGGCCACCGACGAGACGCCCCCGGAGTACACAAAGGTCCCGCGCACGACGTCGGCGATCCGCCCCACCTCCTCGAGGTCGGGCCCGGAGAGCATGCCGTCGCGCTCGATGCTCGAGTACACGAACCGCGTGACACCGCGCTTGCCCAGGGTCTTGATCACCGCCTCGGCGGGGATCTCGGTCTGATCGGTCCAGCCCGACGCCGCCAGCTTGCCGTGGCGGGCGTCCACGGACACCACCACGCGCTCGCGGTGGTGGGCCAGCGCGTCGTCGAGGAAGTCGATGTCGGTGTAGGCGGCGGTCCCGAGGATGACCCGCGTCACCCCGAGCGCCAGCGCCTCGCGGACGGCCTCGATGGTGCGCAGGCCGCCGCCCAGTTGCACCGGCACGCTGACCTCGCGCACGATCCGCTCCACATGGCCGAGGTTGGCCGGCGCGCCACTGCGCGCACCATCCAGATCGACCACGTGCAGCGCGCGGGCCCCGGCAGCCACCCACCGGCGCGCCGCGTCGACGGGGTCGGCGTCGTACTCGGTGCGCTGGTCGAACTCGCCGCGCGCGAGCCGGACGGCCTTGCCCTCGAGGATGTCGATCGCCGGGAGGAGGATCACCAGCGGCCGCTCCCGGCCGGCGCCGGATTGCGGCACAGCGTCACGAAGTTGCTCAATAGCGCGAGCCCGTCCCGGGAGGACTTCTCGGGGTGAAACTGCACGCCGAGCACGTTGCCATGAGCCACCACCGTGGCAAATCGCTCTCCGTACTCGGTGGTGGCGATGACGTCCGCCGGGTCCTCTGGGCGAGCCGCCAGTGAATGCACGTGGTAGAAGGCGCACCCGTCCTCGCGCAGCCCGGCGGTGAGCGGCGACGAACGTTCGAAGCGAACGTCGTTCCAGCCGATGTGAGGGATGCGCAGGCCCGGCGCCTGGATCGGGCTCACCTCGCCGGCGATGAGGCCCAGCCCTTCGGTGAGCTCGTGCTCCGAGGACCCTGAGAACAGCAGCTGCATGCCCAGGCAGATGCCCAGCACCGGCGTGCCCGCCCGGGCCACCGCGCGGATGCGCTCGTCGAGCCCGAGCTCGACGAGGTTGCGCATCCCCTGGGGGAACGCGCCCACCCCGGGGACGACCAACGCGTCGGCCCGATCCAGCGCCACCGGGTCGCGGGTGATGACAGCGCGGGCGCCCACATGCTCGAGGGCCTTCTCGACCGAGCGGCGGTTGCCCATCCCGTAGTCCACCACCGCGACCGTCGTCACGTCAGCGTCCCCTTGGTGCTGGGCACCCCATCCTCGCTCGGGTCCAGGGCCACCGCGCCGCGCAGGGCCCGCGCGCAGGCCTTGAACGCCGCCTCGATCATATGGTGGGCGTTGGTCCCGGTTTCGACGGTGAGGTGCAGCGTCAGCTTGGCGTTGGCGGCCAGCGCGCGGAAGAACTCCTCGGCCAGCTCGTGGTCGAAGTTCCCGATCGCCCCCGGCGGCAGCGGCGAGGAGAAGGCCAGCAGCCCGCGGCCGGAGATGTCGACCGCGCACGACGCCCGGCTCTCGTCCATCGGGACGGTGGCCTGCCCGTAGCGGCAGATGCCCGAGCGGTCGCCCAGCGCCTCGTCCAGGGCCTGACCGAAGCAGATTCCGACGTCCTCGACGGTGTGGTGCGCGCCGGTGTTCAGGTCTCCCTGCGCCTGCACGCTCAGGTCGAAGCGGCCGTGGCGCGCCAGCAGGTCCAACATGTGATCGAAGAAGCCGACGCCGGTCTCGCGCCGGCCCTGGCCCTGGCCGTCCAGCGCCAGCGTCAGGTGAACGTCGGTCTCAGCGGTGCGGCGGTCGATCTCGGCGGCACGTGCCATCACGTGCCATTGTCGCGAATGCGAGCCTCCAGGGACCTGGCGTGCAGCTCGAAGCCCTCGGCCCGGGCGATGGGAGCGGCGGCCCTGGCGAGCGCGGCGGCATCGGAGCCGATCCGCACCTCGGTGAAGCGACGGCGGAAGTGGATCGGCGACAGCGCGGAGGCAAACCGCGCGGCGCCATTGGTGGGCAGTACGTGGTTGGAGCCGGCGATGTAGTCGCCGAACGCGGTCCCGCTGGCCGGTCCCACGAACACGCAGCCCGAATGGCGGACCTGCGGCGCCAGCGCCTCGGCCCCGGCGCCGACGAGCTGAAGGTGCTCGGGCGCGAAGGCCTCGGCGATGACCAGTGCCTGCTCGAGCTCGCCCACGGTGACGAAGCGGACCACGGCCTCGGAGTCGGGCTCGTCGGCCACCTGCGCGGCGAGCGCGTCGATGAGGTCCGAGGAGTTGGAGATCGCCACCACCAGCGAGCCGGCTCCGTGCTCGGCCTGGGCGATGAGGTCGAGGCCCAGCTCGGCGGGATCGGCGTCACCGTCGGCGATGACCATGAGATCCGACGGGCCGGCGAAGCCGTCGATGCCCACCTGGCCGAATACCTGGCGCTTGGCCTCCTGAACGAACAGGTTGCCGGGTCCCACGATCACATCCACTGCGGACACCGTCTCGGTGCCGAAGGCCAGCGCGGCGATGGCCTGCGCTCCGCCCATGCGATACACGACCGATGCGCCGGCCAGCCGGCAGGCGCCGAGAACGGCGGAGTTGACCTCGCCGTCAGCGCCGGGCGGCGCGCAGACGGCGATGTTCTGGACACCGGCGACGCGCGCGGTGACCACGCCCATGATCACGGTGCTGGGGTACGGGGCACGGCCCCCGGGGACATACACCGCCGCGCTGTCGACCGGCACCTCGCGCAGCCTGACCTCGTGGCCGTCGAAGGCCACCGTCTGCTCGGCGGCCAGGCCCGCCTCGGCGACCTTGGTCACGTTGGTAATGGCCTCGCGCAGACCGTCGCGGACGGCCTCGTCCAGACGGGTCTCGGCGGTGTCGAGCTCGGCCTCGGGAACCCGCAGCGCGGCGGGGGTGGTACCGCCCGTGTCGTACTCGCGGGTGTAGTAGCGCAGCGCGTCGTCGCCGCTGGCCCGCACGCGGGCGATGATCTCCGTGACCTGCGCGGCGACGGCGTCGGGCGCCGGGATGAGCTCGCGCAACTCCTGGGCCAGGCCCGTGGGGTCACCCGACAGGTTCAGTCGCTCATGCTGCACCGATGCGCTCCAGGAGTTGGTCGATCATGGAGGCACGCAGCTTATGCGCCACGGGGTTGGCGATGAGTCTCGCCGTGCACACCGCGATCTCCTCTCGCACCACGAGGCCGTTCTCGCGCAGTGTCGTCCCGGTCGCGGTGAGGTCGACGATCGCCTCCACCAGCCCGGTGAGCGGCGCGAGCTCGACGGACCCTTTGACCTCGACGATCTCGGCCTGCCGCCCGGTGGCGTGAAAGTGCGCGGAGGCGATCCGGGGGTACTTGGTGGCGATCCGCACGACGCCCAGCCGCCGCAGCGCCTCGGCGGCTCGGTCCTCCCCGGCGACGCTGGCCAGCACCATCTGGCAGCGGCCGTAGCCGAGGTCGACGAGCTCGTAGACCTCGCGCTCGGACTGTTCCATGAGGACGTCCTTGCCCGTGATGCCGATGTCCGCGGCCCCGGCCTCGACGTAGGTGGGCACGTCCGAGGGGCGCATGGTGATGATGCCCACGTCCTCGAAGAGCAGCTTGCGGTCGTTCTCGCGCACCTCGCGGGTGTCCAGCCCGATCCGATCCAGGAGATCCAGGGTGTCACCCAGCAGCGCTCCGCGCGGGACGGCGATGCGCAAATCGGTCACGAGGGATCGCTCACTACGCGCGGCTGCTTTCCTCGCCGGTGAGCGCGATGTGCACCCGCTC
The DNA here is from genome assembly GCA_963737335.1 of uncultured Solirubrobacteraceae bacterium. GTDB lineage: Bacteria > Actinomycetota > Thermoleophilia > Solirubrobacterales > Solirubrobacteraceae > Palsa-465. The sequence goes on along the minus strand of CAVTSK010000023.1, from coordinate 129,872 downwards.
GACGTTGAGGGCGAAGCCCACCGCCGGCAGAGCCCGCCCGAACGAGCTCAGGAGCTCGTCGTAGCGTCCGCCGCCGCCGAGGGGAACGCCGTAAGCGGGGTCATAGACCTGAAATAACGGGCCGGTGTAGTAGCCGAGGCTGCGGACCAGGCCCAGGTCGAAGATGATCCGCTCGGCCACCGCGGGGGCCACCAGTCCGTGGATCTCGCGCAAGCCGCTGAGCGCATCGTGCAGCGCTCCCTCGAGTCCCTCGAGCACCTCGGGTCCGCCCCGGGTGTGCGCCAGGCGCAGCAGCAGCGCGGCGTCGGCATCGGCCAGGCCCAGCTCGCGGATCTCCCGGTCCACGCCGACGAAGTCGCCGGCGGCGAGCTCGGTGAGGATCAGATCGCTGCGCGCGGCGTCCACCCCGAAGGCCTCCAGCAGCGACGGGTACAGCGCGGCATCGCCGAGCCCCACCCGGTAGCTGTCCAGGCCGGCGGCGTCCAGGGCGGCGCACAGCACGCCCAGCACCTCGGCGGTGCCCTCATGCCCGGGCACCCCGATGAGCTCCACCCCGGCCTGGAGGAACTCGCGGCTCTGTCCCCGCTGCGGCCGCACCCCGCGGTAGGCGTGGGCCACGTAGCAGAAGCGCAGCGGCGGCTCGGCGTGGGCGTAGCGCGTTGCGACCACTCGGGCGATGGGGACGGTCATGTCCGGCCGGAGCACGAGCACGCTGCCGTGCTCGTCGAAGACCCGGTAGGCGGGACGAGCGCCCCCGATGTTGCCGCGCTCGAAGGTCTGCTCGAACTCGAGCGCGGGCGTGTAGACCTCGCCGTACCCGGCGCCATCGAACACCTCGCGGATCCGGTCGGTCATCGCGCGCAACTCGCGCATCTCGTCCGGGAGGACATCGCGCGTGCCGCTCGGCGTCCGGTCCACCATCGCTTCGAGGCCGCCAGGGCGGGTCGAGCGGGGGGTGCTCACGCGGCTACGGGAGCGTCTTCCAGCCGGGTGATGCGGGCACCGAGGTCACGCAGCCGCTCGTCGATCCGCTCATAGCCGCGGTCGATCTGGCGGATGTTGCCGATCTCGGTGACCCCGTCGGCGCACAGCGCGGCGATCAGCATCGCCATCCCGGCACGGATGTCGGGGGACTCCACGCGGGAGCCCCGCAGCGGGCGGGGCCCGTTGACGATCGCGCGGTGGGGGTCGCAGATGGTGATTGAGGCGCCCATCCCGACCAGCTTGTCGGTGAAGAACAGCCGGTTCTCGAACATCTTCTCGTGAATCATCACCGAGCCGGAGGCCTGGGTGGCCAGGGCGAGGGCGATGCTGGTGAGATCGGCGGGAAACGCCGGCCACGGTCCGTCCTCGACCTTGGGCATGTGGTCACCGTGATCGTTGCGGACCACCAGCTCCTGGCTGCCGGGGACGATGATGTCGTCGCCGTGGACCTCTGAACGCAGGCCCAGGCGCTCGAACACCAAGCGGATCATCCGCAGGTCGTCCGGGCGCGTGTCCTTGACGATGAGCTCGCCGCCGGTGACCCCGGCCAGGGCCATGAAGGAGCCGATCTCGATGTGGTCGGGCGCGATCGTGTGCGTGCAGCCGCGCAGACGCGCCTGGCCGTGGACGGTCATGACGTTGGAGCCGATGCCGTCGATGTCGGCGCCCATCTGCTCGAGCATCCGCGCCAGATCCTGGACGTGGGGCTCGGAGGCGGCGTTGCGGATCACCGTCGTTCCCCGCGTGAGGGCGGCGGCCATGAGCGCGTTCTCGGTCGCCATCACCGACGGCTCGTCCATGAGGAAGTCACAGGGGCTGAGGCCCAGCGGCGGCGCGGTGAGCACGATCTCGTCGGGGCGCTCCGCGACCGCGGCGCCGAGGGCGCGGAACGCGTCGAGGTGCGGGTCCAGCCGGCGACGCCCGATGACGTCGCCGCCCGGCGGGGGCATGTGCGCCGAGCCGAAGCGCGCCAGCAGCGGGCCGGCGAGCAGGAACGAGGCCCGGATCCGCTCGGCCAGGACGCGGTCGACCTGCGTGTGCTGCACGGTGGAGCTGTCGATCAGGACTTCCGCGGAGTCGATCCACTCCACGCGGGCGCCCAGGACCTGCAGCAGGCAGACCATGGCCTCGACGTCGGAGATCCGAGGCACGTTGCGCAGGATCACCTCGTCCTCGGTGAGCAGGCAGGCAGCCAGGATCGGCAGCGCGCCGTTCTTGTTGCCGGCGGCGGTGATGGTGCCCGACAGCGGCACCCCGCCCTCGATGACGAACTTCTCCAGTTTGATCGACCCCGCAGAGGTGGTGGGTGGACGGTCGTCGGTCAGCGTAGCCGCTCGAGTTGTCACCTGTCCCGCGGGCGAGGCGGGGGCCGAGCGCTGAGCTAGGGTAACGGCCATGCCAGCACAGATTTCGCGAGAGCAGGCCTGGGACCTTCTTTGCGAATGGACGCAATCGGACTCCCTGCGACGACACATGCTGGCCGTGGAGACAGCCATGCGCGCCTATGCGCCGCGCTTCGACGGCGACGTCGAGTTGTGGGGACTCACCGGGCTCATGCACGACCTCGATTACGAGCGATATCCCTCGCTCGAGGACGGGCATCCTCGGTACGCGCTCAAGGAGCTCGAGGCGCAGGGATACCCGCCCGAGCTCGTGCGCGCGGTCGCGTCGCACGCGACCTACCTGGGCGTCTCGCGGGACTCTCCCATGGAGAAGACGCTGTTCGCCGTCGACGAGCTGTCGGGCTTCCTGTTGGCCTGTGCCTACGTGCGTCCCGAGGGGCTCGTGGGCATGACCCCGAAATCCGTCAAGAAGAAGATGAAGTCGCCGGCGTTTGCGGCCGCCGTCAGCCGCGACGACATGACCCAGGGCGCCGCCGATCTGGGGGTCGACTTCGACGAGCACCTGGCGTTCGTCATCGCTGCCCTGGCCGAGCGCCGCGACGAGCTCATGCCCGCTGCGGCCGCGGCGGACGGAGACTGAGGACGCGTCGTGCCCCCGGTTTCGGTGGCGGTGCTGGAGGGCGACGAGACGGGCCAGGAGCTGCTCGAGCAGTCGCTGCGCGTGCTGGACGGCGACCTGCTGGGGCTCGAGCTGGAGCTGCGCCGCTTTGACCTTTCGCTGGAGAGCCGGCGGGCCACGTCGAACGGGATCGTCGACGAGGCCGCGGTGGCGATGCGCGAGGCCGGGCTGGGCCTGAAGGCGGCGACGATCACCCCCGAGGGCGCCGGCGACGTCGGCTCGCCCAACCGCATCCTGCGCGAGCAGGTCGACGGCAAGGTCATCGTGCGCACCGGGCGCCGGTTGCCCGGGGTGGCGCCCCTGGCGGGCGTCTATCACCCCATCTCGGTGGTGCGGATGGCCGTGGAGGACGCCTACGGGGCGGCCGAGCGCCGCGAGGGGGACGCCGGCGCGGCCGACGAGGTCGCCTACCGGACCGAGAAGATCACCCGCTCCACCTGCCGCGCCGTCGCCGAGTTCTCGTTTCGTACGGCAGCCAAGATGGGCGCGCGGGTCTACGGCGGCCCCAAGTGGACGGTGTCACCTGTGTATGAGGGGATGCTCAAGGAGGAGATGGACGCCGCGGCGGCCCGCCACCCCGACATCCCCTACCAGCCGGTGCTCATCGACGCCACCTACGCCGGGCTGCTGTCGGGCGCCACCGACGCCCCCCTCGTGATCCCGGCGCTGAACCGTGACGGCGACTGTTTGTCTGACCTGGTCTTGCCGATGTTCGGCTCGATCGCCGGGGCCGAGTCGGTGCTGCTGGCCTTCGACGACGACTACGACACGACGTGCGCGATGGCCGAGGCCCCGCACGGGACCGCGCCGGCCCTGCTGGGCAAGGACCTGGCCAACCCGCTGGCGATGATCCTGGCCTGCGGCGCGCTGCTGCGCCACGCCGCCGATCGCCACGGCGCCGCCTGCGAGCGGGCCTCGCGGGCTATCTACGAGGGCACGCTGGAGACGATCGCCTCCGGCACCAAGACGCCGGACCTGGGCGGCCATACCGGGACCACCGAGTTCACGTCGGCGGTCGTGGACCGCATCCGCACCAAGCTCGACGTGTGGGCCTCGCTGGGCTCCTGAGGGCCCGTCGGGGACTCCAGCAGGGCCCATCGCGCCCGTTTGCAAAAACCCTTGCACGGGGCTCGGTTCCGTCCGCGCCCCTCCCTACTCTTACGAACATATGTTCCAGGCTTCAGTCAAGCGATTCCGCGCCCTTGTGACGCTGGTCGATGACGTCCTCGGCGATCCCGAGCCCACGGCCCCGCCGCACCCTCACCGGCGGCCGGTTCGGATCGAGCGAGAGCGTCGACCCGGCACGGTGGCGTCGCGTCCCACCCATTGCCTCTCCCCCGTGCCCGTCCGGCCCGTCGCGGTCCGGACGACGCGTGATCGGGTGAGTTAGGGCCTGCGGTAGATCCGCGTCGGCGCCCGCACGCGGGCCTGCCCGCGCCGCGGCCGCCGCGTCGGCCTGCCGGCACCGCGGCCGGGACCAACCGGCGACGCGCAGCTCCGTGCCGATTACCCTTGTAGACGCGATGCTTTTGCTGCACGATCGGGGATGGGATCCTCCGCTTGAGGAGGAGCCGGATCGGCCGCCGCGTCACTGGCATCTGCCCTGGCGCCCCCTCGCGTGGTTCGCGCTCTGGTGTTGGCTGATGGCGCTCGCGCCCATCGTCGGGCGCCTGGTCGGCAACCTGGCCGCGTACGGGGTCCTGTTGCTCGCCATCGCGCTCGTCCTGTGGCGGCTCGACCGCCTGTGCCATCGGGTGAACTGGACGGGCATGCGCGACTACAAGAGCTAACACAGCGTTTACCGTGCCCGCGCGCGCCGCGGGATAGCGTGCGCCCACGCCCTCGGTCCGGGGGCCCGAGACATGAGGAGGGACCGAACGTGGGAAGGATCCTGGGGATGACCGTGGCGTTTGTGCTCGCGCTGGCCGGTATCGCAGCCGCGGCCACCAGCGGCACTTACACGGGCACCAGCACTGTCACGATTTCCGGCTTCAAGGCGAGCCACCCATTCAGCGTCACCGCGAAGGGCGGGCGCGTCGTCAAGGTCGAGCTGATCCTGGGCGCCACGTGCGCCACACTGAACGGAAGCGCGGGCGTCAAGGCCAAGTTGCCGATCAACAAGCGCGGCCACTTCGGCGGCGCCATCAAGTTCGGCCATTTCACGCTCAAGCTCCAGGGCACGTTCAAGGGCAAGGCGGTGACCGGGTCATTCGGCGGTTCCTTCAAGGAGGCCTCGGAGAGCTGCTCGGCTCCGAAGAACACGTTCAAGGCCCAGCGCGCGGGTGCCGTGTCACCAGGGGCAAACTGACCGGAGACGGACCCATGGGCGGCTCGCAGGCGTCGGTAAGGTCGGAGACGGCGCTTGCCAGATCACAGCCGGTCGCGTCGATCCGGAGAAGGAGGGAATGGGATGGCAGCGGAGGACGTGACAGCGGAGATCCATGGGTTCAGCGAGCCGGGCGCGACGCCGACGCCGTGGGCGGCGGGACTTGAACAGCTGCGTACCGCAGACACCTTCTGGCTATCCACCGTCCGTCCCGACGGCCGACCGCACGTCACGCCGCTGATCGCCGTCTGGCACGCCGGGGCGCTCTGGTTCGCCACCGGGCCTGATGAGCGCAAGGCGAGGAACCTGGCCGAGAACCCGTCGTGCGTGCTGACCACCGGGCGCAGCGACCTCGTCGAGGGAGGGCTTGACGTCGTGCTCGAGGGCCGGGCGGAGCAGGTGACCGACGACGCCGAGCTCGAGCCGGTCGCGACCGCGTTCGCGGTCAAGTACCCGACCGGTCCGTGGGACTTCGTGGTGCGCGACGGGGCGTTCAGCGACCGGGATTCCGGTGGGCGCGTGATCGTATTCCGGATGCGCCCGGTCCGAGGCTTGGGCTTCCGCAAGGGCGATCGCTTCAGCCAGACGACCTGGCTGTGTTTCCCATGACCCAGACGGTCTGAAGGCATGCTGATCTACTCGATGAACATCTCAGTGGACGGCTTTATCGCCGACCGTCACGGCGCGTTCTCCTGGTCGGCACCTGACGAGGACCTGTTTCGCTTCCACGTCACGCAGACACGGGAGCTCGGGGGCTTTCTGTTGGGCCGCAAGCTCTACGAGACGATGCGGGTGTGGGAGACGGATCCGTCGATGCGCGACACCGAGCTCGACGCCGCGTTCGCCGACGCCTGGAGCGCGATCCCCAAGATCGTCTTCAGCCGCACGCTCGACAGCGTCCAAGGCAACGCGCGGCTCGCCGAGGCGTCGCTGGCCGAGGAGGCCGCTGCGGCGCTCGACGCGGCCGACAAGGATGTCGCGATCGGCGGCGCCGGCCTGGCTGCGGTGGCTGTCGAGCTCGGTCTCGTCGACGAGCTGCGCATGTTCCGCAACCCGGTGATCGTCGGTGGCGGCACGCCGTTCCTGCCGCCGGTCACCGAAGACGTCCCGATCGACCTGATCGAGACCCGGACGTTCGGCTCGCGAGTGATCTACGAGCGCTACGGGCGCGTCCGCGACGACTCGGATTGACACCCCAACGCCGCGCTCACAGCTAGTCTTGCCGCTCGCTGCAGGACGTCTATCTCCCAGTGCTCTGGTCTTCAAGGCCCGGCGCTGAGCGCGCCGACCATCGCCCCGGCGACGCCGATCACACCCGACGGCTCACCGCTCGGGGTGGTGTTGCCCGACTGGACCAGCGCGACGAGGACCGCGATGAACGTGCCCAAGCCCAGGACGAGGCAGACCATGAACAGGACAAACACCTGCGGATTGGCCCGGAAGTAATTCACCAACGCTCGCATCCGATGGTGATGGTGCCACGCGACCAGGGTCGGCGGTCGAGCAAGTTTTGCCAAACTGCTCAGATGACAGCATCAGAAAACGACGGCGAGCCCATCACCGAAGAGGGTCTCGCGGCGCTGAAGGCCGAAATCGGCGAGCTCGAGACGGTCGCCCGCCGCGACATCGCGGCCCGCATCCTCACCGCCCGCGGCCACGGCGATCTGAAGGAGAACGCCGAGTACCACGCGGCCAAGGAGGACCAGGCGCATCTGGAGACCCGCATCCTGCGGCTGCGTCAGCGCCTGCGCAAGTCCGTGGTGGTCGACGTGAACAGCGAGCCGGCCAGTCCCGGCTCCACCTTCGCTTTCGGCCGCTCCGCCGAGGTCACCGACGAGAGCACCGGTGAGACCCACACCTGGACCATCGTCGGCGTCACCGAGGCTGACCGCGCCGCCGGCAAGCTCTCCGCCGAGTCCCCCGTGGCCAGGGCACTGCTGGGCCAGTCGGCCGGCACCACCGTGTCCGTCCAGACTCCGAAGGGCACCCGGCGCCTGAAGATAGAGCGCGTCCTGTAGGTCGCGTTCGACCGTGGAGCGAGTGTCGCCTGCTTGGTTGGGGCACACCGGGCGCGGTAGCCCGACGTGCGACGGTCGCTCCACGGATCCCGACTGGTGGTCCCTCGGCGCCGCTGTGCCCCGCTGATGCTCGGGCGCCACTCGACTGTCACAGTCACGGTGAAAGCGGTGTGCGCCACGGCCGACGGCCCCGTCCTGCTGTGCCGTAACCATCGCGACGAGTGGGAACTCCCCGGCGGACGCCCCAACCCCGGCGAGCGGTTTGAGGACTGCGTGCTCCGCGAGGTGCGCGAGGAGACCGGACTGGCCGTCACCGTGGACAGGCTCCTCGGCGTCCGCCCCCTCGAGGTCATCCCCGGGAGATGGGTGGACGTCGTCGCCTACCACTGCACCCTTCCGCCCGACGCAGAGAACGCGACACTCCAGGCAAGCGCCGAGCACACCGGGGTCGCCTTCCTCCACCCCACGTCCCTCCCCGACACCGAACTCCCCCGCGCCTACAAGGACCTCATCGCCCTCCACAACGCCGACGGGGTAACCGCGCCCCAGAGTGACACCCGCACCTAAGCGCGTAAAGCACAAAACCCCGCCTGCAACGCAAGCGGGGCTTGTATAGAAGAACCGGCGGCGACCTACTCTCCCAGGCCCTTGCGGGCCAAGTACCATCGGCGCTGAGGGGCTTAACGGCTCTGTTCGGAAAGGGAAGAGGTGTTTCCCCCTCGCCATAGCCACCGGAAACTTGTCAAGACCGCAGCGGGCCCCACCGAATAGGTGAGGACCGCCCCTCGCGGGCCTTCAAAACTACACAGCGCCAATGAACGGATATCAAAATATCCGTCAAGCCCTCGACCGATTAGTACCGGTCTCCTACGAGTGTTACCACTCTTCCAGATCCGGCCTATCAACCTGGTGATCTTCCAGGGGTCTTACTCTCTCTAGGAGATGGGAGAGCTCATCTTGAGGCCGGCTTCCCGCTTAGATGCTTTCAGCGGTTATCCGATCCGCACGTAGCTAACCTGCGGTGCCCTTGGCAGGACAACAGATACACCAGAGGTGCGTTCATCCCGGTCCTCTCGTACTAGGGACGACTCCTCTCAACTCTCCAACGCCCACGGCAGATAGGGACCGAACTGTCTCACGACGTTCTGAACCCAGCTCGCGTACCGCTTTAATGGGCGAACAGCCCAACCCTTGGGACCTACTACAGCCCCAGGATGCGACGAGCCGACATCGAGGTGCCAAACCGGGCCGTCGATGTGGACTCTTGGGCCCGATAAGCCTGTTATCCCCGGAGTACCTTTTGTCCGTTGAGCGACGACGCTTCCACTTGCTATCGCCGGATCACTAAGGCCTGCTTTCGCACCTGCTCGACCCGTCGGTCTCGCAGTCAAGCTCCCTTGCTGCCTTTACACTCTGCGCACGATTTCCGACCGTGCTGAGGGAACCTTTGCGCGCCTCCGTTACATTTTGGGAGGCGACCGCCCCAGTCAAACTACCCACCTGTCACTGTCCGGTGCCCCGATTCAGGGCGCACCGTTAGAGATCCAATACACCAAGGGTGGTATCTCAAGGTTGGCTCCACGCCAGCCGCAGCCGGCGCTTCCAAGCCTCCCACCTATCCTGAGCGAAATGGATCGAACCCCAATACCAAGTTGTAGTAAAGGTTCACGGGGTCTTTCCGTCTAGCCGCGGGTACTCGGCATCTTCACCGAGACTGCAATTTCACCGAGCCCCTCGTTGAGACAGCGTTCAAGTCGTTACGCCATTCGTGCAGGTCGGAACTTACCCGACAAGGAATTTCGCTACCTTAGGACCGTTATAGTTACGGCCGCCGTTTACCGGGGCTTAGTTTCGGTGCTTCGGGTTACCCCTAACACCTCCACGTAACCTTCCGGCACCGGGCAGGCGTCAGCCCCTATACGTCGTCTTTCGACTTAGCAGAGACCTGTGTTTTTGGTAAACAGTCGCTTGAACCTATTCACTGCGGCCCTCTCGGGCTCCACTCGCGAAGAGTTTCACCCTACTGGGGCGCCCCTTATCCCGAAGTTACGGGGCGATTTTGCCGAGTTCCTTAACGAGGGTTATCTCGATCACCTTAGTGTGCTCCACTTGCCCACCTGTGTCGGTTTTGGTACAGGCACGCGCGACCTCCCTAGAGGCTTTTCTTGGAGGCATGGCATCCGGGACTCGCCGGCTTAGAGCCAGCTGGCATCGCACCTCAGGTTATGCGGCTCCGGATTTACCTAGAGCCACCCCTACATGCTTACCCCAGGACGACCATCGCCTGGGATCCCATAGCCTTCCTCGTCCCCCCATTCGGTCAAACGGTCGCGACGTGGTACGGGAATATCAACCCGTTGGCCATCGACTACGCCTTTCGGCCTCGCCTTAGGTCCTGACTAACCCTGAGCAGACGAACTTTACTCAGGAAACCTTGGGCAATCGGCGGAGGGGATTCTCACCCCTCTTTCGTTACTCATGCCGGCATTCTCACTTCCGTCGCCTCCACAGCTGCCTTACGGCGCTGCTTCGCTGGCGGCGGAACGCTCTCCTACCGCGTGATCTAAAAGATCACACCCGCAGCTTCGGTGACTAGCTTGAGCCCCGTTACATTGTCCGCGCTCGAACACTTGACCAGTGAGCTGTTACGCACTCTTTCAAGGGTGGCTGCCTCTAAGCCAACCTCCTGGTTGTCTGTGCATTCGAACATCGTTTACCACTTAGCTAGTACTTAGGGACCTTAGCTGGCGGTCTGGGCTGTTTCCCTTTTGACGCTGAAGTTTATCCCCCAGCAACTGACTCCCGGAGTAACCGTTACGGTCTTCGGAGTTTGCCTGAATTCGGTAACCTGGTAGGGCCCCTAGTCCAAACAGTGCTCTACGGCCGCAACGGAATTTATCCGAGGCTATACCTAAATATATTTCGGAGAGAACCAGATATCACTGAGCTTGATTAGCCTTTCACTCCGACCCACAGGTCATCCGCCCAGTTTTTAACCTAGGTCGGTTCGGTCCTCCACGAGGTCTTACCCCCGCTTCAACCTGCCCATGGGTAGCTCGCTCAGCTTCGGGTCTACCGCCTACGACTATGTCGCCCTGTTCGGACTCGCTTTCGCTACGGCTCCGCTCATCGCTTAACCTTGCCGCAGACGAGTAACTCGCCGGCTCGTTATGCAAAAAGCACGCGGTCACAGAACAAGTCTGCTCCCACCGCTTGTAGGCACGCGGTTTCAGGTACTATTTCACTCCCCTTCCGGGGTACTTTTCACCTTTCCCTCACGGTACTAGTCCGCTATCGGTCACCAAGGAGTACTTAGCCTTGGAGGGTGGTCCCCCCAGGTTCAGTCCGCGTTTCACGGGTGCGGACTTACTCAGGAACGCCTGCGGAAGATCATGCGATTTCGTCTACGGGACGATTGCCCTCTTTGGTGCGTGGTTCCACACGCTTCGACTACCACATGATTTGGTAACTTCCGCCGGGCTAGCCACAGCCCGGACCAGGCGCCCTACAACCCCTGCTGCGCAACGCGTGGCTGCTTACACGCAACAGGTTTGGGCTGATCCCCTTTCGCTCGCCACTACTCGGGGAGTCTCGGTTGATTTACTTTCCTCGGGGTACTGAGATGTTTCACTTCCCCCGCTTGTCTTCACCGCGTCTATGTGTTCAACGCGGGATAACGCCGCATTACCGGCGCTGGGTTTACCCATTCGGAGATCCGCGGGTCAATGGCTATTCAGCGCCTAACCGCGGCTTATCGCAGCCGTTCACGTCCTTCATCGACTCTTGGTGCCAAGGCATCCACCATGTGCCCTTACTATCTTGACGGTGATCTTGTTGGGAGAGGACCTAAGTCCTCGCCCGGTGATACCCGTTTCATTGGCTACTGTGCAGTTTTCAAGGTCCGCAAAGAGGCTGTGCACCGCTCGCCGCCCAGGGACCGAAGCCCTCCGAGCGCCGGCGGCACGCCGGTCTCTCAAAACTCAACAGCACGCGTCGCTTCACGGTGAGATGCGCGCGGGAGAAATCTTGATTTCTCCCCCGGCATCGCCGCCAGGCGATGTCGCAGGTTCGGTCGACATGTCTAGTGACCGAATGCGCTCAGAGCTTCGGACGCGAGGGAGCTCCGAAGAGCTCCGAGGGCGTCCGCCTCCGGCATTCGGTGCCCTCGCTGAGGAGGGCTCCCTAGAAAGGAGGTGATCCAGCCGCAGCTTCCGCTACGGCTACCTTGTTACGACTTCACCCCAGTCACGAGCCCCACCTTCGACGGCTCCCTCCCAAAAGGGTTAGGCCACCGGCTTCGGGTGTTGCTCACTCCCATGGTGTGACGGGCGGTGTGTACAAGGCCCGGGAACGTATTCACCGCGGCAATGCTGATCCGCGATTACTAGCAACTCCGCCTTCATGCAGGCGAGTTTCAGCCTGCAATCCGAACCGAGACGCGCTTTAAGGGATCCGCTCCACCTCGCGGTATCGCAACCCTCTGTACGCGCCAATGTAGCACGTGTGTAGCCCTGGACATAAGGGGCATGATGACTTGACGTCATCCCCACCTTCCTCCGGTTTGTCACCGGCAGTCTCGCATGAGTCCCCAACTTAATGCTGGCAACATGCGACGGGGGTTGCGCTCGTTGCGGGACTTAACCCAACATCTCACGACACGAGCTGACGACAGCCATGCACCACCTGTGATCCTGCCCCGAAGGGAAACCGTGTTTCCACGGCGGTCAGGAACATGTCAAGCCCAGGTAAGGTTCTTCGCGTTGCGTCGAATTAAACCACATGCTCCGCTGCTTGTGCGGGCCCCCGTCAATTCCTTTGAGTTTTAGCCTTGCGGCCGTACTCCCCAGGCGGGGCACTTAATGCGTTAGCGTCGGCACGGAGGGAGTCGACACCCCCCACACCTAGTGCCCATCGTTTACGGCGTGGACTACCAGGGTATCTAATCCTGTTTGCTCCCCACGCTTTCGCGTCTCAGCGTCAGTACCGTCCCAGCGAGCTGCCTTCGCCATTGGTGTTCCTCCTGATATCTGCGCATTTCACCGCTACACCAGGAATTCCACTCGCCTCTTCCGGACTCAAGCTTGACAGTTTCCACCGGCTTTCCAGGGTTGAGCCCTGGACTTTCACAGCGGACTTACCAAGCCGCCTACACGCTCTTTACGCCCAATGATTCCGGACAACGCTTGCCCCCTACGTATTACCGCGGCTGCTGGCACGTAGTTAGCCGGGGCTTCTTCTGAAGGTACCGTCACTTCAGACGGCTATTCACCGCCGAAGCTTCGTCCCAACTGAAAGGGGTTTACAACCCGAAGGCCTTCTTCCCCCACGCGGCGTTGCTGCGTCACGCTTTCGCGCATTGCGCAAGATTCCCCACTGCTGCCTCCCGTAGGAGTCTGGGCCGTGTCTCAGTCCCAGTGTGGCTGATCGTCCTCTCAGACCAGCTACCCATCGTTGCCTTGGTGAGCCGTTACCTCACCAACAAGCTAATGGGCCGCGGGCCCATCCCAATGCGGAGGCCGAAGCTTCCTTTCCCCAGAGGCCTTACGGCCAGAGGGCACATTCGGTATTAGCCCGAGTTTCCTCGAGTTGTCCCGATCATCAGGGCAGGTTACCCACGTGTTACTCACCCGTTCGCGGCTCTGCCCCGGGCCGAAGCCCGGTTCGTCGCTCCACTTGCATGTGTTAGGCACGCCGCCAGCGTTCGTCCTGAGCCAGGATCAAACTCTCCGTGAAGAACTTCTACGAAGAGTCGTCAGGAATATTTCGAAGCCTCGAGCGACCGCAAACTGTGTCACGGCCGGCGACGACTCCGAGTCCTGGGTCTGTCCCTGGAAGGATCAGACCCTTGCGCTCACGGTCCGCCGGCACAAGGCCGGTAGATCGCTGGAAACCCACCGGCGATGCCGGTGAGCCGAAGCCCGATGTACACGAAGGGCTTCGGAGCGCAAGACGGGGTTAATTCTGGCACCGCCGTTCGAGGTGCTCCCCGAAAGGAGCGTTCGAGCGACGGCGTCGAACCTGGACACATCTCTCGGCCGAGATTCGGCCGAAGAGTGTGCATGCTGTTGAGTTTTCAAAGACCGTCGCACCTCTTGGAGGAGGGAACTCCTCCTCAGGGGCGCGCCCGGGTCCGTAAAGCTGGTCCCGGGGCGGACCGACGAGTATAGCGCTCAACACCGATGTCGTTTGTGAAACGACGCAATCGTTACGGCGCGTCCTCGTCGGGGGTGGTCAGCATAGAACCTGGACGCTCACCGTGCGTTCACGTGGGCGATCGTCGAAGTCGATGAGGACGATCTGCTGCCAGGTCCCGAGCGTCGGGCGGCCGTCGAGCACGGGGATCGTCTCTGACGGACCGATGACTGCAGCGCGTAGGTGTGCGTGGGAGTTGGTGTCGTGGTTGAGGCGGTTGTGCTCGTAGTCGCCGCCGGCGGGAATGAGGCGGTCCAGGAGCCGCTGCAGGTCCGCCACGCCCCCCGGCTCGTACTCCATCGTGGTCACGGCCACCGTCGCCCCGATCCCGAACACCGTGACCAGGCCGCGGTCCACACCGCTGGTGGCCACGATCCGGGCCACGCCTTCGGTGAGGTCCACGATCTGGCCGTGCCCCGCGGTCTGAAACCGCAGCATCCCGCCGCTCACGGTCATGGCGCTCCTACCCGGCGATCTCCACGCGCGCGAAGCGCCGCTTGCCCATCTGCAGGACGCGGCCGTCCAGATCGCCGGGCGGCAGATCCAGAACGCCGGCCGCCACCGGCTCGCCGTCGAGCCGGACCGCCCCCTGGCTCAGGCCCCGCCGCGCCTCGGAAGTCGAGACCGAGAACGCCTGGGCCAGCAGCGCGGGCAGGTGAACCGTCGCCGCGCCGTTGCACGTCCACTGCACCACCGGGACGTCCTCGGGGATCTGACCGCGGATGAACACGCGGTCAAAGGCGTTCTCGGCAGCGGCGGCAGCGTCGGCGTCGTAGAAGCGCTCCGCCAGCGCCCGGGCCAGCGCCCGCTTGGCGTCGCGGGGGCTGAGATTGGGGTCGGGCTCGGTGCCCAAGAGGAGCGCGTACCAGTCGCCGAGCGCCGGATCCGGGATGCTGAGCGTGCGTCCGTAGATCTCCTCGGCCGGGTCGGCGACACCGATGTGGTTGCCGTACGACTTGGACATCTTGCGCTCCCCGTCGGTGCCGGTGAGCAGCGGCATGGTCATGATCACCTGCTCGGGCTGGTGGTAGGCGCGCTGGATGTTGCGCCCCAGGAGCAGGTTGAACTTCTGGTCGGTCCCGCCCAGCTCCACATCGGCGCGGACAGCGACCGAGTCATAGCCCTGTAGCAGCGGATAGAGCAGCTCCAGCACGGAGATCGGCTCGCGCGCCGCGTAGCGCTTCGAGAAGTCGTCGCGCTCCAGCAACTGGCCCACCGTGGTCGTGCGGGTGAGCGCGAACAGCTGCTCCATCGACATGTCCAGCCACTCGCCGTTGAAGCGCACCTCGAGCGCGCGGTCGTCGAGCACCTTCAGCGCCTGCTCCTGATACGTGCGCGCGTTGGCTTCGATCTCCGCGGGCGAGAGCACCGGCCGCAGGGTCGAGCGACCGCTCGGATCGCCCACCCGCGCGGTGTAGTCGCCGATGATCAGCACGACGGTGTGGCCGAGGTCCTGAAACTCGCGGAGCTTCTGGAGCACGACCGTGTGACCGAGGTGGATGTCGGCTGCGGTGGGGTCCACGCCGAGCTTGACCCGCAGCGGCCGCCCCTCCGCCAGCTTGCGCTCCAGGGCCCCCTCGGGCAGGCAATCAACCGTGTTGCGGGTCAGGAAACTCGCCGCCTGGGCGGCGTCGCCGGAGCTGTCGTGGTGGGTCGGGGCCATCTCCCCCGATGCTAGACTCTCGCGGCCGCCTGGGAAGCCCCGTCCGTCCAGTTACGCTGGGCTTTTCCGCTACTCGGCCTGCGCCCTCGCCATGGTCGGCCAACGGCGCCGGCATCGATCGCATGAGCGACGACGACGACAACATCAGCGAGCCCGGAGACCCCCGAGCTGCCATCCCGTTCGCGCCGCCCAAGCGACGACTGCGGCGCCGTCGCGACGGCCGCCGGCGCAAGCCCAAGGTCCGCAAGCTGCGGCTGTTCTGGATCCTCCTGGGGCTCGGCGCCCTCGCCATCGTCTCGACGATCTTCGGGATGATGATGGCGGTCGCCTCTGACCTGCCCCAGATCGAGAACCGCGCCGAGTACCGGCAACTGGGCGCCAACTCCTACCTCTACGACGACCACTGGCGCAAGATCGGCATCCTCGAGCCGCCCAACAACGAGGTCATCGACACCTTCGGGCAGCTGGGCCCGATGATGCGCAAGGCCATCGTCGCCGTGGAGGACAAGCGCTTCTGGTCAGACCCCGGCGTGGACATCAGGGGCGTCGCCCGCGCCTTCGCCGCCGACATCACCGGCGGTGCGCGCCAGGGTGCGTCGACGATCGCCCAGCAGTTCGTCAAGAACGCGCTGACCGCGGAGGGCAACCGGACGGTGTTCGAGAAGCTGCGCGAGGCCGCGCTGGCCTATCACCTCACGCGCAAGTGGTCCAAGGACAAGATCCTCGAGGAATACCTCAACTCGATCTACTTCGGCAACGGAGCGTATGGGGCCGAGTCGGCCGCCCGGGTGTATTTCGGCAAGGCCCACCACTACGACCCCAACGCCGGTAGTGACGGCAATACGAGCGGCTGCGGGGACGCGCCACTGCCCTCCTGCGCCTCGCAGCTCAACCCGGCCGAGGCCGCGCTGCTGGCCGGCATGGTGGCCAACCCCACCGCCTTCAACCCGTTGCAGCCCGACACCCGGGAGGCGGCCAAGGAACGCCGCGACCTCGTGCTCAGGGACATGCTCGCCGTTAGCGCGATCACCGCCTACCAGTACCAACACTTCCGCAACTGGCCGCTGCCCACCGAGAACGACATCGAGCAACCCGAGGAGCCGCCCGCGGCGCCCTACTTCACCAGCTGGGTGGGCCCCCAGGTGGTGGCGGCCATGGAGCGCGGCGGGGTCTCGCCCAGCGTGGCGGGCTACCGCGCCTACTACGGCGGCCTGAAGATCCGGACCACCATCGACCTGCGGATGCAGAAGGCCGCCCAGGAGGCGATCGCGCAGGACCTGCCCAGCGGGCCCGACCTGCCCGCCGCCTCGCTGGTGTCGATCGACAACCGCACCGGCCAGGTCCGCGCGATGGTCGGCGGCCCGCTCACCGCCGGCGAGGAGGACTTCCAGAAGTACCCGTTCAACCTCGCCACGGAGGGCTTCCGCCAGCCGGGGTCGGCGTTCAAGCCGTTCACCCTCGCGGTGGCGCTGCAGCACGGCTACGGCCCGAGCTCCGTGTTCGACTCCAAGCCCCTTGACCTGATCGTGCCCAACAGCGGCGGCAAGGAGCACTACATGGTCAAGAACTTCGGTAACGAGTACTCGGGCCCGATCAGCCTCGCCGCCGCCACCGAGGTCTCGGACAACAGTGTCTTCACCCAGCTGGGCCTGTCCCCTGGGGTGGGGACCAGGAACATCTCCAAGATGGCCACCAAGATGGGCATCCGCTCTCCGGTGTCCACCAACTACGCGATGATCATCGGCGGCCTCAAGCAGGGCGTGACGACGCTGGACATGGCGCATGCCTACGAGACGCTGGCCACCGGCGGCCTGCGGGTGTTCGCGCCCGGTCTGGGCGCCCCGAAGGAGGGCCCGATCGGCATCGCCCAGATCCAGTGCCTGCACATCAAGTGCCGCGGCAAGCGAGAGCTCTACGCGACCCCCAAGTACCGGCGCGTCATTCCGGCGGTCACGGCGGCGGTCATCCACGAACTGCTCCAGGGCGTGGTGGAGCACGGGACCGGCACCTCGGCGGCAATCGGCGGGGTCGACGTGGCCGGCAAGACGGGCACCACCTCCAACTACGGCGACGCCTGGTTCGTTGGCTGGACACCGCAGTTCACGACGGCGGTGTGGGTCGGCTATCCCAACAAGCTGATCCCGATGAGCACGCTTTACAACGGCCAACCGGTCGAGGGCGGAACGTTCCCGGCCAACATCTGGCACGACTTCATGGTCCAGGCGCTCGAGATCAACGCCGAGGAGGCCGTGCAATACGGCAGGCACCCGCACAAGAAGAAGACGACCGGCACGACCGGGACCGGAACCGGCACCGTCGGCACGGGTGACACGGGAACCGGGATCACTCCGAGCGCTCCTTCGGGCGGCACCGGGACCACGGGCGGCACCGGCGGCGCGGGCACCTCCACGAACGGCGCGGGCGCCGGCGGCACAACCGGCGGGGGCACGGGAGGCGCCACGGGCGGTGGTGGTGGCGGGACCGCCGGAGGCGCCACGGGCGCCGGTGGTGGCGGGACCGCGGGGGGCGGTGCGGGCGGTGGCGGAACCGCCGGGGGTGGTGCGGGCGGTGGCGGAACCGCCGGAGGCGGCACGGGCGGCGGCACAGGCGGTGGCGGCGGGGCCACGGGTGGTGGCGGCAGCGGCGGTGCCAGCGGCGGCGCCGGCCTAGGCGGCGGAGGAGGCGGCGGCGGGACCGGCTAGCGGCCGGCGGCGAGGCGCCGCACGGGCCGCGACACGTACCGGTTGCCGGCGGCGAGGAACCGCCACGGCAGGTCGGGAGCCTTGGTGATGCCGATCCGCACGTCCACGTCGACGGCGACGTCGCGCCAGTCCCGGGGCCGGTCAGAGAACACGACCGGCCCGCGCAGCAGGTCGCTGTCGTTGAGCTCCGGCCCGATCCCCAGCGCCTGAGTCAGCTTGCCCGGCCCCGAGCACAGCCGGCGCACCTCCTCCATCCCGCGCCGCTCGCGCATGTGATCGATCCCCTCCAGCGGCTCCAGGGCGCGGATGAGCACCGCCGCCCCCACCCCTGCGGGCTCGCACACGGCGTTGAGCATCCAGTGCACCCCATAGGAGAAGTAGACATAGGCCCGCCCCGGCGGCCCGAACAGCACCTGCGTGCGGGGGGTCACGCCCACATAGGCGTGGCAGGCCGGCTCAGACTCGTGATAGGCCTCGGTCTCGACGATGACCCCCGCGGTGTCGCCGTGGGTGACGACGCACCCCACCAGGTCGCGGGCGACCTCCAGGACGGGCCGCGCGAAGAAGGCGTGCTTCACCGCAGCGCCGCGCGGGCGCGCTCGAGCTGCTCGCGCACGCGCGCAAGCGACGTCCCGCCCTCAGACACCTTGGTCTCCAGCCACGCTCCGTCCTGGAGCAGGCGGTAGAACTCCTCGTCGAGCGCGGACGACTGGGCGGTGAGCTCGGCCGGCGTGAGGTCTGAGAGCAGCTTGCCGTCCTGGAGCGCCTGGCGCACGAGGCCGGCCACCACCCCGTGCGCCTCGCGGAACGGCACGCCGCGTCGCACCAGCAGATCGGCGATGTCGGTGGCGGCCAGGAACTGATCGCCGGCGGCCGCGGCGAGGCGCTCGCGCCTGAAGGTGATCGTCTCCAGCATCCCGGTAGCGGCGTCCAGGCAGAGCTCCAGCGTGTCGGAGGAGTCAAACAGCGGCTCCTTGTCCTCCTGCATGTCCTTGTTGTAGGTCAGCGGGAGGCCATGCATCACCCCGTGCAGCGCCATCAGGTTGGAGACCAGACGCGGCGCCTTGGCCCGGAGCAGCTCGGCGGCGTCCGGGTTCTTCTTCTGGGGCATGATCGACGAGCCCGACGCCCACGCGTCTGAGACCTCGCAGAAGCCGTACTCCTCGGTGGACCACAGGACGATCTCGCCCCCCAGCCGCGACAGGTGGGTGGCGCAGGTGGCGGCCGCGGCCAGGTAATCGAGCACGAAGTCGCGGTTGGAGACCGCGTCCACCGAGTTCTCCGCCACGCCGGAGAAGCCCAGCGCCGCGGCCACCGCCCGGCGATCGGTGTCGAAGTTGACGCCGGCCAGCGCGCCGGCGCCCAGCGGCAGGCGCTCGGTGGCGGCCACCACGGCCTCGAAGCGGCGGAGGTCGCGCGCCACCATCCAGAAGTACGCCAGCAGGTGGTGACTGAGGTAGATCGGCTGCGCGCGCTGCATGTGCGTGTAGCCGGGCATCGGCCAGTCCAGGTGGCGTTCGGCCACGTCCAGCAGCGTGCGGCCGAGCGTCCCCAGCCGCTCCAGGGCCTCGTGGGCGTGTGCGCGCACGAACATGGCGACGTCGGTGGCCACCTGGTCATTGCGCGACCGCGCCGTGTGCAGCCGCCCGCCGACGCGCCCGACGATCTCGGTGAGCCGCCGCTCGATGGCCATGTGGATGTCCTCGTCGCCCTCGGCGAAGGGGAAGGTCCCGTCGGTGAGCTCCTGGCGGACCTGCTCGAGGCCGCGCCGCAGCTCGGCGCCGTCGGCCTCTGAGATGATCCCCTGGGCGGCGAGCATGGCCGCGTGGGCGATCGACTGATCGACGTCGTAGGGGCTCAGCCGCCAATCAAAGCCGATCGAGTCGTTGAGCCGGCGAAAGGCGGCGTCCGGGGGCTCGGCGAAGCGCGACATCTCCGGCAACGGCCCCGCTCAGCGCCCCAGCACCGCGCGCAACTCGCCCGCCACCCGCTCGACCTGGCCCTCGGTCATCGTGGGGAAGAAGGGCAGCGCGATCGACCGCGCGGCGACGTCCTCGCACACGGGGAACTGTCCCTCCCGGTGCCCGAACTGCTCGCGATAGAACGACATGAGATGGATGGCGGGGAAATACGGCTTGCTGGGTATCGACCGCTCCGCCATCGCACGCACCACATCGTCGCGGTCGTGCTCGTGCGGCAACTGGACGACGAACACGAACCAGCCGCGCCGGTTGCCTCCGGCGTCGGAGCAGGGCAGCGCCAGCCCCTCGATCCCTCCCAGAGCCTCGCGGTACAGGGCGGCCACCCGCGCCCGGCCGGCCAGCATGTGGTCGAGATGCTCGAGCTGGGCCATACCCAGGGCGCAGGCGATGTCCGACAGGCGGTAGTTGAAGCCCAGCCGGTCGTGGTCGAGCCAGCCCATGTCCGGCGCACGACCCTGATTTCGCTCGGAGTCCATGCGCTCCCTGACCGCCACGTCCGCCGTCGTCACCATCCCGCCCTCGCCGGTGGTGAGCTGCTTGTTGGCGTAGAAGGCGAACACCGAATGGTGCCCGCGCGCGCCCACCGACACGCCGTCCGCGTAGGCGGCGCCCAGCGCCTCGCAGGCGTCCTCCACGATCGGCAGGCCCAGCGCCTCCAGCGCGACCATGTCGGCCGGGTAGCCGAACACGTGCACCGGCAGCAGCGCCGTCGTCCGCGGAGTGACCGCCGCGGCGACCGCCTGCGGGTCGACGTTCAGCGTCACCGGGTCGATGTCGGCGAACACCGGGCGGGCCCGCTCATACAGAGCCACGTTGGCCGAGGCCACGAACGAGAAGGGCGAGGTGATCACCTCGTCGCCGTCGGACACCCCCACGGCGCGCAGCGCCAGGTGCAGGCCCGCGGTCCCGCTCGACACCGCCACCCCGTAGCGTGCCCCCAGCCGCGCGGCGAAGGCTTGCTCGAACTGTCGGAGGACCGGCCCCAGCGACAGCTGCCCGGAGCGCAGCACCGCCAGGACCCGCTCCTCCTCCTCGGGGCCGAGGATGGGCCGGGCCAGCGGGATCTGCTCGACGCTCGTACCGGTCACGAGCTCCGCGGCGCGGCGGCCGCGTCGGACACGCGCGCGCGGCTGGGGGGCTGCATCCCGTACTCCAGGGAGTCGACGAGCGCCTCCCAGGAGGCCTCGATGACGTTCTCCGAGACGCCGATCGAGCCCCACACCCGCTCGCCGTCGGAGACGTCGAGCAGCACCCGCGTCACCGCGTCGGTGCCCTTGGTCTCGTCGAGGATGCGGACCTTGAAGTTGACCAGTTCGATATCGCGCAGATGGGGATAGATCTCCACCAGGGCCTCGCGCAGCGCCTTGTCGAGCGCGTGGACCGGGCCGTTGCCCTCGGCGGTGCGCACGTAGCGCTCGCCGGCCACCC
Source organism: uncultured Solirubrobacteraceae bacterium (assembly GCA_963737335.1). Lineage (GTDB taxonomy): Bacteria > Actinomycetota > Thermoleophilia > Solirubrobacterales > Solirubrobacteraceae > Palsa-465. Next base: position 108,555 of record CAVTSK010000023.1, on the reverse strand, counting down.
AGATTTTGATCGTCGCCTCGGTCTCGACTCGGCCGTCGGCGCGCTTCTCGACGATCGCGCGCCACGACTCCAGGCGGAACAGCGGCTCGTACTCGCCGGTCTCCTTGCGCAGCAGCAGCTCGAAGGAGCCGCCGGCGGCCTCGTAGTGATAGCCGCGGTGCTCGAGCTCCTTGACGCGCTCCACCACGTGGGCGGCCACCGCGTCGTCGAGCTCCATGCCCGCCTCGCGGGCGCGCGATTGCACCGTCCCCTTGCCCGACAGCTCAGAGATCAGCATCTCGCGGTGGTTACCGACGACCTCGGGGTCGATGTGCTCGAACGTCGCCGGGTCGGCACTGACCCCGGCGACGTGCATGCCCCCCTTGTGCGCGAAGGCGTTGCGGCCCACGTAGGGCGCGTCGGGGTCCGGGGTGAAGTTGAGCAGCTCGGCGATGTAGTGGGCGGTCGGCGTCAGCGAAGCCAGCTGGGCCTCGGTGAGGCACTCATAGCCGAGCTTGAGCTGGAGGTTGGGGATGATCGAGATGAGGTTGGCATTGCCGCACCGCTCGCCGTAGCCGTTCATCGTCCCCTGGACGTGGGTGGCTCCGGCCGTCACCGCGGCCAGCGCGTTGGCCACCCCACACCCGGCGTCGTCGTGGGTGTGGATGCCGATCCGCACCTCAGAGCCCAGCGAGGCGACGACCTCGGTCATGGCGGCCCCGATGACGTGGGGCAGCGTCCCGCCGTTGGTGTCGCAGCACACCACGGTCTCGGCGCCCGCCTCGGCGGCGGCGCGCAGGCACCGCAGCGCATAGGCGCGGTCCTCGGCGTAGCCGTCGAAGAAGTGCTCGGCGTCGTAGATGACCCGCTTGCCCTGTGCCGCCAGGAAGGCCACTGACTCGGAGATCATCCGCAGGTTCTCGTCGCGGTCCACCTTGACCACCTTCTCCAGGTGCAAGCCCCACGTCTTGCCCACCAGCGTGCACACCGGGGCAAAGCACTCGGCGATCACGCGCAGGGCCGGATCGGCGTCGGCGGCCACCCCGCGCCGGCGCGTCATCCCGAAGGCGCAGATCTGAGCATGGGCAAACGACTCGCCGGCCAGCAGCCCGAACAGCTCGAGCTCCTTGGGATTGGAGCTGGGGAAGCCGGCCTCGATGAGATCGAGCCCCAGCTCGTCGAGGCGATGGGCGACACGCAGCTTCTCACCCGCCGAGAGCGACATCCCCTCCCCCTGCATCCCGTCGCGCAGGGTGGTGTCGTAGAGCTCGATGCGGGCGCTCATGGCGCGCTGCGGGAGGGGACCTTGACCACGTCCAGCCACTCGCGATACCGGGCGTTGCGACCGTGCAGCGCGTCGAGGAAGACCGTCTGGACCTCACGGGTCACCGGTCCCGACACGCCCTCCCCGATCGCGTGATCGTCGATCTCGCACACCGGGACCAACTCGGCCGCGGTGCCCGACATGAACACCTCGTCGGCGAGGTACACCTCGGCGCGGGCCAGGTCGCGCTCCACGATCTCATAGCCCAGGTCGCGGGCGATCTGGATGATCGACTTGCGGTTGATGCCGTCGAGGATGCCGGCGGTCTGCGGCGGGGTCAGGATCACTCCATCGCGCACGACGAAGATGTTCTCGCCGGTCCCCTCGGAGACGAAGCCGCGGCTGTCGAGCAGGATCGACTCCTCGTAGCCGGCCTTGACCGACTCGATCTTGGCCAGCACGCTGTTGAGGTACTGGCCCGAGGCCTTGGCGTGCGGGATCAGCGAATCCGAGGAGATGCGCCGCCAGCTCGACACCTTGGCCCGGACGCCCCGGGTCGCCGAGTCCGCGCCCAGGTAGGCGCCCCACGGCCACACGGCGATCGACACGCTGACCTCGCAGTCGAGCGGGTTCAGGCCCATCTGGCCGTAGCCGCGGTAGACGATCGGCCGGATGTAGCACGCGGGCAGCCCGTTGGCGGCGATCAGCTCGTGGGTGGCGCTGCGCAGCTCCTCCAGCGTGTACGGGATCGGCATGTAGTACAGCTTCGCCGACGCGAACAGGCGCTTGAGGTGGTCCTGGTGGCGGAAGATCGCCGGCCCCTCCGGCGTCTCGTAGGCGCGCTCGCCCTCGAACACGCCGGTCCCGTAGTGCAGCCCGTGCGTGAGTACGTGGATCTTCGCGTCCTCCCAGGCAACGAGTTCTCCGTTGTGCCAGATGAGGTCGGCTTGTTCCACGACGACTCCTTGGGTTGAAAAATGAGGCGGCTTGGGACCGCTAAAGGTGTTGGAGGACTTCCCGGGTGGCTTGTGCGGTCGTCGCCTCGCCCCCCAGATCGGGCGTGCGCAGCCCGTCGGACAGCGCACGATCGACGGCCGATTCTACCGCCGCGGCCTCCGCCTCCAAGGCGAATCCGTGCCGCAGCATCATCGCTGCCGAGAGGAACATGGCCAGCGGATTGGCGATCCCTTGGCCGGCGATGTCGGGGGCCGAGCCGTGAACGGGCTCGAACATTCCGGGGCCGTCGATTCCGAGTGACGCGCTCGGGAGCATGCCGAGCGAGCCGGTGAGCATCGCGGACTCGTCGGAGAGGATGTCGCCGAACATGTTCTCGGTGACGATGACCTCGAAGTGCCGGGGTGCGGACACCAGCCTCATCGCCGCGTTGTCGACGAGCAGGTGCTCGAGCTCGATGTTGGGGAACTCGGCCAGGTGCACCTCGCGAATGACCTCACGCCACAGGCGGCTGGTCTCCAGCACGTTGGCCTTGTCCACGCTGGTCACCCGCGAGCGCGCCGCGCCGAAGGCGACCCGCGCGATCCGCACGATCTCCTCGCGCGTGTAGACGCAGGCGTCCGAGGCGGTGTCGGCGGTGCGCGTCTTCTCCCCGAAGTAGATCCCCCCGGTGAGCTCGCGCACGACGAGCATGTCGGTGCCTTCGATGATCTCGCGCTTGAGCGGGCTCGCGTCATAGAGCGCGGGCAGCGGCCGGACCGGGCGCAGGTTGGCGAACAGGCCCAGCCCCTTGCGCAGGCCGAGCAGCCCCTGCTCGGGCCGCGGCTTGTCAGGATCGGTGGTGTCCCACTTGGGGCCGCCCACGGCGGCGAGCAGGACTGCGTCGGACGCCCGGCAGGCGGCCAGCGTCTCGTCGGTCAGCGCGGTGCCGTGGGCGTCGATGGACGCCCCGCCGAAGAGGTGCTGCTCGTACTCGAAGCGTCCCGGGGCGACCGCGTCGAGCAGCTCGAGGGTCGGCGCCATGATCTCAGGGCCGATCCCGTCTCCAGGCAGGGTGATGATGTGGTGGGCGTCGGTCATGATCGAGGCGCGGACGGTACCGATCGATGCCGTGTCACGCTCGCCGCGCGGTCATGTTCAGGCGCACGTAGTCGAGCACCACCGGCGTGCCGTAGCGCTCGAGCACCGTGTCGATGAACCGGTCGCGCAGCTCAGCGGGCAGCGGGTCCAGGTGACGCACCAGGCACACCGTGCTCACGAAGGGACGCGGATCCTCGAGCGGCGTCGGCTTCTCCTCCAGCCAGGTCGAGATCTCCGTGAAGCCGGCGCGCTCCAGGCGCTCAGCGGTCTCCTCGGCCGTGGCGTAGTTCCACGGGCGCGCCCAATCGCTGAAGTAGGGGGCGAACGGCTCCTCTTCGAAGGCCACCTTGTCGGCCAGCACCCGGAAGCGATCGATGTTGCCCTGACCCCCGCACTGGGCCAGCAGGCGGGCGCCCGGCTTCATGTTGCGCGCCAACGCCGCGAACAGGGCGTCGTGATCTCCGATCCAGTGGAAGGTCGCGTTTGAGAAGACGACGTCGACGGGCTCGGGCAACGACAGCTCGACGAGGTCCTGACACAGTGCGGTGGCGCGGTCGCCCACCGCCTCCTGGGTGTGGCGGACCATCGACGGGGCGGCATCGACCGCGTAGACCGTGCCGCGCGGGACGCGGCGGATGAGCTCGAGCGTGATCTTGCCGCTGCCGCAGCCGGCGTCGACCACGACCTCGTCGCCGGCCAGTTCGAGCCGGTCCAGCTGCTCGGCGGCCCAGCGCTGCTGGGGCCCGGAGACGCGGTCATAGGTGGTGGCATCCCAATCTCTGGCGAGGGCCATCAGCCCTCCTTTCGGGCGGTCAGGACGGCGAACCGCCACGACTTGTAGGTGCAGTCGGCCACCACAAAGCCCGCGTCGCGCAGCCAGTGCAGCTGGGTCTCGACGTCGGTGCAGCGGTCGTGGCGCATGCGCTCGCGCGCCGCGTCGATCTCGGCCTCGGTGGCGCCGAGCGCCCGGCAGTCCTCGGCCCACCGCTGGGCGTACAGCGCGGTGAGCTCCGGCGTGGGTCCGTCGACCTGCTCGGCGTTGACGAATACCCCGCCCGGCGCCAACGCGGTGTGCACCCGTTCCATCAGAGCCAGCTGGTCAGTGTGCTCGAGGTGATGGATGGCCAGGGCGGAGACGACGGCGTCAAATGGCCCCGGCGGGAGCGCACCCGACATGTCCCCGACATGGACGGCGCTCACCGCGTCGCCCAGGCGCCGCCGGCCCAGCGCCAGCATCGGCTCGGAGGCGTCGAGCAGCTCGAGCTCGGCCTGCGGGAAGGCGTCGGCGACCGTCGCGCTGAGCAGCCCGGTCCCGGCGCCGAGGTCGAGCACCCGGCGCACCACGCCCGGGACGACGCGCTTGAGCACCTCGGGCACGGCGCCATAGAAGCCGTCGTAGTCAGGCACCAGCCGGCGGCGCAGCGCGTCGTACTCGGCCGCGTGGGCCGAGAACGCCTGGGCGGCCGCCGGGGCGGGCGCAGATGTCGTCACAGCGCGCTCGTGGTCGGTCCCGAGCGCTCGCGGTCGCGCTCGTAGGCGGCGATGGCGTCGTCCTGCTCCAGCGTGAGCGCGATGTCGTCCAGCCCGTTGAGCAGCCGGTGCTTGATCTCGGGGTCGATGTCGAAGTGCGCGGTCCCGACCCGGCCATCCGGGCCCGGTGCCCGCCAGCGGACCTCCTGGCCCGCCAGGTCGACCTGGGCCTGCCCGGCCTCCGCGATCGCGGCGCATTCCTCGCTGGTCAACTGCACGGGCAGCAGGCCGATCTTGGTGCAGTTGGAGCGGAAGATGTCGGCGAAGCTCGAGGCGATGACGGCCTGAAAGCCGTAGTCCTCGAGCGCCCATGGCGCGTGCTCACGGCTGGAGCCGCAGCCGAAGTTGCGGCCCGCGACGAGGATCGGGTTGGGCGGGAGGCTCCAGCCGGGCTCCTTGGCCCAGTCGTAGAACAGGAACTCACCGAACCCGGTCCGCTCGACGCGCTTGAGGAACTGCTTGGGGATGATCTGGTCGGTGTCGACGTCGTCGCGGTTGAGCACGGTGACGGGGCCCGTGATGGTCTCGATGGCCTTCATGACGAAGTCTCCGGGTGGGTGGGGGCGTACTCGCGAATGTCGACGAACCGGCCTTCGATGGCCGCCGCCGCGGCCATCTGGGGCGACACGAGGTGCGAACGCGCGCCGCGGCCCTGGCGGCCCTCGAAGTTGCGGTTGGAGGTCGAGGCCACCCGCTCGCCGGGGGCGGCGATGTCGGGGTTCATGCCCAGGCACATCGAGCAGCCCGCCCCGCGCCAGTCAAAGCCGGCCCGGCGGAAGACCTCGTCCAGGCCCTCCCGCTCGGCCTGGGCCTTGACCTGTTGAGAGCCCGGGACGACCATCGCGTAGACGCCGGTGGCGACCTTGCGCCCGTTGACCACGTCGGCGGCGGCGCGCAGGTCACCGATCCGCGAGTTGGTGCACGACCCGATGAAAACGCGGTCAAGCCTGATGTCCTGGATGGGCGTGCCCGCCTCCAGGCCCATGTAGTGAAGCGCCCGCTCGTCGCCGTCGTCCTGCGGCTCGGGCACGGTCTCGGTCACGCCGACGACCATCTCGGGGTTGGTGCCCCAGGTGACCATCGGGCTGATCGCCGCCGCATCCACGTTCACCTCCTTGTCGAAGGCGGCGCCCTCATCGGTGCGCAGCCCGCGCCAGTGCTCGGGCACGTCGGGCGGCGCGGCGGGCCGGCCGATCACCCACTCGAAGGTGGTGTCATCGGGCGCGATCATCCCGGCCCGGCCGCCGCCCTCGATGGTCATGTTGCACACGGTCATGCGCCCCTCCATGGTCAGCGATGCGATCGCCGGCCCGGAGTACTCCACGACGTGGCCGACGGCTCCGTCGACCCCCATCTGCCCGATGGTGGCCAGGATGAGGTCCTTGGCGGTGACGCCGAAGCCGAGCTCGCCCTGGTAGCGGATGATCATCGACTTGGGCTTTGACTGCACCAGGCACTGGGTGGCCAGGACGTGCTCCACCTCCGAGGTGCCGATGCCGAAGGCCAGCGCGCCGAAGGCGCCGTGGGTGGCGGTGTGCGAGTCGCCGCAGACGATCGTCATGCCCGGCTGGGTGACGCCGAGCTCGGGCCCGATGACGTGGACGATGCCCTGGCGGTCTGAGCCCAGCGAGTAGATGGGAACCCCGAACTCGGCGCAGTTGCGCTCCAGGGTCTCCACCTGCACCCGGGAGAGCTCGTCCTTGATGCGGGCCGCCACCGGGGTGCCGTCGGTGGGGACGTTGTGATCGGCGGTGGCCAGCGTCCGGTCGGGGCGTCGGATGGCGCGGCCGGCCATGCGCAGGCCGTCGAAGGCCTGTGGGCTCGTGACCTCGTGGACCAGGTGCAGATCGATGTAGAGGAGGCCGGGCGCGACCTCGTGGGCCTCCCAGATCTTGTCGAACAGGCTCGTGGGCATGGTGGTTGGCTCAGCTCCTCCTCAGGCCCGCGCTCACCACTGCCAGGAGCACGGCCTCGTCGGTTCCGGGGTTCTCGAAGTGATGGGGCAGGTCGGCGTCGAAGGTGACGCAGTCGCCCGCGGACAGCTCGTGGCGCGCGCCGTCGCAGTGCAGGATGACGGTGCCCTCCTGCACCAGCGCGGTCTCGCGGCTGCCGGGCTCGTGCATCGGCGGGTCGCCCGGGCCGCCGGTCACCGCGCCGGCGGCGAGCGTGTGGCGCGACAGCTCGGCCCGCTGGCCGGGCAGCGGCGGGGTGAGGATCTCGTAGGCGTGGCCGGAGGCCGCCGCGGGGCCGGTCCGGCGCTCGGCGCGGCGCACCACCGTGACCGCGCTGCCCTCGTCGAGGCGCAGCAGTTGGGAGAGGCGCAGCTCCAGGCCGTGGGCGATCCGCGTGGCCACCTGGAGGGTCGGGCTCGTCTCGCCGCGCTCGACCTGGGACAGCATCGGCGCGCTGACGCCGGAGCGCACGGCCAGGTCGCGCAGCGAGAGGTCCATGGCCTCGCGCAGAGCGCGGATCCGCGTGCCCAGGCTCTCCGGCGAAGTCAGGTGTGGTTCGGCGACTGCCATGCGCGTACGCTATCACGTACAGATGTCTGTTGCTCATCGCATCACAGTGCGTCGCGCGGACGAGTCCAGATTGACTACCCCTGGCTGTCCGCCGGGGCGCCTGGGTAGCCTCGACCGATGCGGACGCGACCCGATGTCCTGGTTCTCGGTGGCGGCGGCGTCCTCGGCGAAGCCTGGATGATGGGCGTCCTGGCGGGGATCGAGGATGGCGCCGATCTCGACCTGCGCGAATGCGAGTCCTTCGTGGGCACGTCCGCGGGCGCCATCGTCGCCGCTCACCTGGTCGCCGGCAACGCCCCGCGTCGGCCGTCGTCAGTGGGCACCGAGCTCCAGCTGTCCGACGGTGCCGCGGGCCGCGGTCTGGCGGTGGCCGCCGTCGCCGCCGCCCGGCGCGCGGGTCAGGCCGCCCTGGCTGCCAGCGCCACGTTCGCGCCGCTGGCTCTGGGCATGGCCGCGCCGGGGGGCGCGCTGGTCCGCGCGCTGTTGCTGCGCGGTCTCCCCCGCCCGCCTGACACCCTGGCCGGCCTGCGGGCCCAGATCGAGCGCTCGGCGGCGCTCTTCGACGGCCGGCTGCGGGTCACCGCCGTGGACCGCGCCACCGGCCGCCGCGTCGTGTTCGGCAGCCCGGGCGCGCCGAAGGCCACCGTGGGCGAGGCGGTCGAGGCGTCGTGCACCGTGCCGTGGCTGTTCGCGCCGGTGAGCATCGGCGGTCGCGAGTACGTCGACGGTGGCGTGTGGAGCCCCACCAACCTCGACGCGGCGCCGGCGGGCCGCGACACCCACGTGCTGTGCCTCAACCCCACCGCCAGCCTCGCCACCCGCCACACCATGCTCACCGTCATGCGCAACGTGGCGCGCTCGGCGGTCTCGGTGGAGTCGCTGGCCCTGCGCCGCCGCGGCGCCCGGGTGCGGACGATCGCGCCCAACGCCGAGTGTGCCGCGGCGATGGGTTCGAACTTCATGGACCAGGAGCCGCGAACGCGCGTGCTCTCGGCCGGCTACCGCCAGGGCCTGATGGTGGCCGCCGACGGCGGCCGCTGGTAGACGGCGGCGGGACGCCGGCTACGGCGTTCGGACGACCTCGGGCGCCGGCGTCTCAGCGGCCTCCTGCTCGGCGAGCACACCGTGTCGCCGCACCGCGTTGGAGAGCGCGCGCACGTAGGCCCGGGCGCCGGCCTCGAGGATGTCGGTGGACACGCCCTGGCCCGCGCCGGTGACGCCGCCGACCTCCAGGACCACGGACGTCTCTCCGAGCGCGTCCTGGCCGCCGGTGACGGCGTCGACGCGGAATTCGCGCAGCCGCGCGTCGACCTGGGTGGCCGCGTTGATGGCGTGGAAGATGGCATCGACGGGACCGTCGCCGGTGAAGGAGCCGACCAGTTCCTCGCCGTCGGGTCCGCGCACGCCGACGGTGGCATGCGGGGGCCGGCGGGTTGACGCCTCGACATCGAACCACTCCAGCGTGTAGCCGGCGATCTCCTGACGTAGCTCGTCGGTGACCAGCGCCTCGAGGTCGAGCGCCGTGACCTGCTTCTTCTTGTCGGCGATCTCCTTGAAGCGCTTGAAGGCCGTGTTGAGCGTCTGGCCCTGGAGCTCGAAGCCCAGCTCGGCCAGTGCCTGGGCCAGCGCGTGGCGGCCGGAGTGCTTGCCCAGCACGATCGAGTTGGCGTCCAGGCCGACCGTGGTGGCGTCCATGATCTCGTAGGTGGTGCGCTCCTTGAGCACCCCGTCCTGGTGGATGCCGGATTCGTGGGCGAACGCGTTGCGTCCCACGATCGCCTTGTTGGGCTGGACCACGTAGCCGGTCAGGCGCGACACCATGCGCGACGTCCGGGCGATCTCCCGGGTGTTGGCCCCCGTGAACAGGCCCACGTCGGCCTGACGGGTGTGCAGCAGCATGACGATCTCCTCCAGCGAGGCGTTGCCGGCGCGCTCGCCGATACCGTTGATCGCGCACTCCACCTGGCGCGCCCCGGCCTGCAGGCCCGCGAAGGAGTTGGCCACCGCCAGACCCAGGTCATCGTGGCAGTGCACCGAGAGCACGACGTTGCGCAGGTCGGGCACCGCGGCGTACAGCCGGCTGAGGAAATCCATGTACTCATGCGGCATCGTGTAGCCGACGGTGTCGGGGATGTTGATCGTCGTGGCACCCTCGTCGATGGCGATCTGGCACACCTCCGCGGTGTAGTCCAGGTCGGCGCGGGTCGCGTCCATGGGTGAGAACTCGACGTCGTCGAGGTACTGCTTGGCGTGCGCCACGGCGGCGCGGGCCTGCCCCTTGACGTCCTCGCGCGTGGACTGCAGCTGGTGCTTGATGTGGATGTCCGACGTCGAGATGAAGGTGTGGATGCGCGGGTGCTCGGCGTCCTTGACCGCGTTGTAGGCGGCGTCGATGTCGCCCACGTGCGTCCGGGCCAGCCCGGCGATGACCGGCCCTTCGACCGTGCGGGCGATCGCCTGGACGGCCTCGAAGTCGCCCGGCGAGGTGATCGGGAACCCGGCCTCGATCACGTCGACGCCCAGGCGAGCGAGCTGCTGGGCGATCTCCAGCTTCTCCTGCGTGTTGAGCGAGATGCCCGGCGACTGCTCGCCGTCACGCAGCGTCGTGTCGAAGATCAGTACTCGGTTGGGATCGTCAGGCGGTGTCATGTCGCTTCCTCTTCTGGCTCGAACTCGGACTCTTCTCGGTGCTGTTGTTCGCGGCTACGTGCGGCCGCCCACGCGCTATTCCCCCCGAGGGGGGAGGAGAAGAAGTCGAAGGGCGAGGCTCAGCGACATTCGACGCAGAGCGTATCAGTGCTCTCCCGTCCGGGCACGCAGCGCCTGCAACCGCACCGCGGCCGACCACTTGGCGTGGGCGGCGGCGCCGGCCGGCCCGCGGCGGGTCGCCACCACGCTGACCAGGGCCCGGCGATCGGGCCACAGCCGGTTCATGGTCGCGTTCCCCGGGTCGGTGCACGAGTCGGCCCGCGCCGCGCCGCTGTCGTGAAAGGCCTGCGTGGAGGCGATCTGCAACTGAATTCCCGGCGAGTAGTGGCCCAGGTCCTCGGCGAAGGCGATCTTGAAGCCGTAGACGGTGTCACGGGCGACCAGGTCGCAGAGCATCGCGATCGGCCGCTCTGCACATACCAGCGAGAGCATGCGCAGGCGCCCGGCGCCGGCGAACGCCTGCCCGATCTCGGCAAAGAACGCGGCGTGGGCGGGGTCGCAGGCCATCGCCGTGCCCTCCCGGCCTTTCCAGCCGGCGCGCTCGAGCTCCAGGAACCGGCCCGGCGCCTCGGGGTCGCCGCTGTCGTCGCGCAGCGTCACCGGCCCGACCTCGCGTTCCAGGCTCTTGAGCCGGCGACGGTATCCGCTGCGGTGCCGGCCGCTGAGACCACGCTGCAGATAGTCGTCGGTCTCGCTGCGATACAGCGCCGCGCGCTCGAACCGCTCGACGACGACGACGCGCGCCTCCGATGCGAGCGCCGCCATCAGCGGCGCGGCCAGCGGCCCGTCAGCGTCGACCCAGTCCAGGGAGAACGCCGGGGTCGTCGCCACTGCGCCGCGCACCAGCGTCGCCAGCGCCTCCTCGTGGCCGGCCGCGCGGACCAGCGGGGTGCACAGAAAGCAGTAGGCGTGACGCCACGCGGCGATGACCGCCCCGGGCACCCCGCGCCACGAGCGCGCACGCCGTACGGGCAGCGCCGCCAACCAGTCCGAGCCCTCGCGCACGACGAGCAGGTGGAGATCGTCCACTCCCCAGGCACGGGTGGCGGGAACGACGAACTCGGGCTCGGCGAACGGGTTGGGCGAGACGGCGCCGGCGGCCAGCTCGCGCCATGCCGACAGGTCGCGCGCAGTCAGCTCCGAGATGGGGAGTACGTCGTGTCGCATGCCAGGGGTGATGGGGTTGCCCGAGCCCCGCGAGCGCGCCGTGCGTCCGTCATCGACCATATCGGCGCGCGACGTGAGCCCGGGAGCCGCGCACTGGCATCCTGTGCGGCGATGCCCGGACGCTCCGTGCCCACCCGCCGCAGCCGCTGGCCCTACATCGCGCTCATCCCGTTCGGCTTTGGCTCCTGGGCGCCGGTCTACGCCGGGGCCAAGGCGCGACGGCCCCTGTGGGTCGTCCTGGGGGTCGTGTGGTCGGTCATGGTGATCGTGGCTCTGGCTCTCTCCTCGGGCAAGGGACACTCCCACGACGGCGCCGTCGGCGCGCTCGTGCTCATCGCCTGGTTCGGCGGGATCGCCACCTCGTTCAGCATCCGCTCCGCCTACGAGGCGGAGATGTCCTCGCCGCTGCACGAGGTCACCGAGGCCGCACAGCGACGGCTGCACGATCGCCGGGAGGCGCAGGAGCTGGCGCAGGCAGATCCCGCCCTGGCCAGGGAGATCGGCATTGGTCGGCCCGACCGAGCGGGCGCCGACGACGAGGGACTGGTCGACCTCAACAACGCCTCGGTCACCGCCCTGCTCGGTCTGCCGGGGATCGACGGCGACATCGCCACGGAGATCATCGAGACCCGCGAGAAGGTCGGCGGCTTCTCCTCGCTGGAGGACTGCGGCGAGACGCTCGACCTCGACGGGGGCGTGGTCGAGGGGCTCAAGGGCCGCGTCGTGTTCCTGCCGCGCGGTGGCTGAGCGCCAGCCGGGCGCTAGAGCGCGACGGTGTGACCGGCGACGAACCCGTCGCTGGAGACGATGCTGGTGACCACCTCGGCCGGCACGGGGGCGCTGGTGGTGATCGCCATGGCCGCGAGGCCGCCCCCGTCGTCGGGGCTCTCCTCGGGCAGACGGCCGACGGCCGCGGAGACGATGTTGACCCCGTGCTCGCCGAACTGGGTGCCCACCCGGCCGAGCATGCCCGGCAGGTCCTGGTAGCGGAACAGCGTGATGTGCTCCTCGAGCTGGACGTTGAAGCGGTGACCCCACGCCTCGAGCAGGTGCGGGCGGTTGCGCTGACCGAACAGCGTCCCGGCCACGCGCACCGTGCGCCCGCCGGCCGTGACTCGCACCCTCACCAGGTCGGTGTACTCGCGGGCCGTCGAGTGCTTGGTCTCCACCAGCCGGATGCCGCGCTCCTCTGCGACGACGTGGGCGTTGACGGCGTTGAGGTCCTCCTCGGTGTGACCGGCCAGGGCGCCCAGCAGCGCGTGGATCGAGAGCAGACGCGTGTCGTGGTCGGCGAGGCGCCCGAAGAACTGGGTCTCGATGCCGTCGACCGAGCCGCCGTCGGCGATCGCCAGTGCCACCGCGATCCGCCCCAGCGACTCGCACAGCGCGACATAGGGGCCGAGCACCTCGAGGTCCTCGGCGCCGATCGCCGGCACGTTGACCGCGCTGGTCACCACCCCGCCGGCGAGGGCGGCCACCACCTGCTCGGCCGCCTGGTAGCCCGCCCGGTCGGTGGCCTCCGCGGTGGAGGCGCCCAGGTGCGGCGTCACGATGACGTTGGGGTAGCCGAACAGCGGATGATCGGTGATCGGCTCCGAGCGGAACACGTCGAGTGCGGCGCCCGCCACCTTCCCGGAGTCGATCGCCGCCTTGAGATCCTCGTCGACCACCAGCGGTCCGCGGGCGACGTTGAGGATGCGCACGCCGTCGCGGCACTTGGCGAGGGCCTCGGCGTTGAGCCAGCCCTCGGTGTCGGGGGTCTTGGGCAGGTGCAGCGTGATGAAGTCCGCGGCCGCGTAGACGTCCTCGGGCGAGGCGGCCTGCTCCACGCCCAGCTCGCGGTAGCGCTCGGCCGACACGTAGGGGTCGAAGGCGAGCACGTGCATGTTGAACCCGCGCGCCCGCTGAGCCACGAGCTGGCCGATGCGGCCGAAGCCAAGGATCCCCAGGGTCTTCTCATAGAGCTCGACGCCGGAGAACTTGGAGCGCTCCCACGCCCCGCCGATCAGCGACGCGTGCGCCTGGGGGACGTTGCGCGCCAGCGCCAGCAGGAGCGCCATGGTGTGCTCGGCGGCAGTGATGACGTTTGACTCGGGGGCGTTGGCGACGACGATCCCGCGCTTGGTCGCAACCGGGACGTCGACGTTGTCGACGCCCACGCCCGCGCGTCCCACCGCGCGCAACCGGGTCGCCTTGGCCAGCAGGTCGCCGTCGAGCTTGGTCGCCGAGCGGATGAGGATCCCCTCGTAGTTGCCGATGCGCTGCTCGAGCTCGGCACGATCCCAGCCGACGCCGAGGTCGACCTCGAAGTGCTCGCGCAGCAGGTCCACCCCGGAGTCGCCGATCTTCTCGGCGACCAGCACCCGTGTCATGACCGCTCCAGGACCCAGTCGATGCAGGCGGTCAGCGCCTGCACGTCCGCGGGATCGGTGGCCGGGAACATCGCGATGCGCAGTTGGTTGCGACCGAGCTTGCGGTAGGGCTCGACGTCGACGATCCCGTTGGCGCGCAGCGTGGCCGCCAGCGCCGCGGCATCGACATCGTCGTCGAAGTCGATCGTCCCCACCACCAGCGACCGCTTAGCCGGATCGGACACGAACGGGGTCGCTGACTCATGCGCGATCGCCCACTCGTAGAGATGCGTGCTGGAGGCCGTTGTGCGTTGCACCATTGCCTCAAGCCCGCCCTGCTCGAGCATCCAGCCCACCTGGCTGTCGAGCAGCAGCAGGGTGACGATCGCCGGGGTGTTGTAGGTCTGGTCCTTGCGCGAGTTCTCCAGCGCCGTGGGCAGCGACAGGAAGTCCGGGACCCAACGGCCGTCATCGCCGGCGGCCAGCTCCTCGACACGCGCGATCGCCGCCGGGCTCATCGCTGCCAGCCACAGGCCGCCGTCGGAGGCAAAGCCCTTCTGCGGGGCGAAGTAGTAGACGTCGGCGTCGGCCGCGGTCAGCGGCAGCCCGCCCGCTCCCGACGTGGCGTCGATGAGGACCAGGGCGCCGTCGGAGCCCTCGGGGCGGGTCACCGGCACCATCACTCCGGTCGAGGTCTCGTTGTGGGGCCACGCAATCGCGTCCACGGGCTCTGAACCCAGACCCTCCCCCGGCGTGGGAGCGTCGCCGGGCTCGGACGTGACCACGACCGGCTTGCGCAGGAACGGGGCCGCCCGGGTGCAGGCGGCGAACTTCGCGCCGAACTCGCCATAGGCCAGATGGAGTGATCGTTCGCGGATCAGGCAGCACGTGGCGGCGTCCCAGAACGCGGTGGTGCCGCCGTTGCCCAGCACCACCTCGTAACCGTCAGGCAGCGAGAGCAGCTCGGTGATCCCGGCGCGGATGCGCCCGACCATCTGGCGGACCGGCGCCTGGCGGTGCGAGGTGCCGATGACCGCGGCGCCCGGCCCGACCGCGTAGTCGAGCTGCGCGCGGCGCACGCGCGAGGGCCCGGACCCAAAGCGCCCATCCGCGGGCTTGAGGTCGTCAGGAATCCTGAGATCGGTGGTGGTCTGGGTCATGTGATGTGGCGGGGACGGGGGCTTGGATGGGACATGCCCACGGCGGACCGGGGCTACTCCTGGAAGTCCGTATCGATCCAGTCCATCTGAGCGCGCAGCTCCTTGCCCACGACCTCCACCTGATGGCCGGCCTGCTCGTCGCGCATGCGCTTGAAGTTCTCCTGGCCGGCGCGATTCTCGGCGATCCACTCGCGGGCGAAGTCCCCGCTCTGGATCTCGGAGAGCACCTGTTTCATCGCCGCCCGGGTCTCCTCGCCGATGATGCGCTGACCGCGGGTCATGTCGCCGTACTCGGCAGTGTTGGAGATCGAGTAGCGCATGCCGCTGATGCCCTTCTCGTACATGAGGTCGACGATCAGCTTGAGCTCGTGCAGGACCTCGAAGTAGGCCAGGCGCTCGTCATAGCCGGCCTCGGTCAGCGTCTCATAGCCGGCGCGCACGAGCTCGGTGACGCCGCCGCACAGCACGGCCTGCTCGCCGAACAGGTCGGTCTCGGTCTCATCCTTGAAGCTCGTCTCGATGACCCCGCCGCGGGTCCCGCCGATGCCCTTGGCGTAGGCGAGGGCCAGCCCCAGCGCGTCGCCGGAGGCGTCCTGATGGACAGCCACCAGGCAGGGCACGCCGGAGCCCTCGGTGTACTGGCGCCGCACCAGGTGGCCGGGGCCCTTGGGGGCCACCAGCGCCACGTCGACGTCGGGCGGGGGGACGATCTCGCCGTAGTGGATCGAGAAGCCATGGCCGAACAGGAGCATGTTGCCGGGGGCGATGCCGTCCTTGAGCCCGTCCTCCCAGATCTGGCCGTGCAGCTCGTCGGGCGCGAGCAGCATGATGATGTCGCCTTCGCTGGCGGCGTCGGCGGGCTCTGCCACCTTCAGGCCGTGGGCCTCGGCCTTGGCCACACTGCTGGAGCCCGATCTCAGGCCGACGATGACGTCGACGCCGGACTCCTTGAGGTTGAGGGCATGGGCATGACCCTGGGAGCCGTAGCCGATGATCGCGACGGTCTTGCCGTCGAGCTTTGAGAGGTCTGCGTCGTCGTCGTAGTACATAGGGTTCGCAGGCTACAAGGCGCAGCCTGCGAACCACCTTGTGAAAGCGTCACCGCCCGCCCGCGCGGGGCTAGCCGCCGAAGCGTTGGCGGAGGGCCAGCACGTTGTTGACGTAGGCCTGGGTGTCTGAGAACAGGCCGTGGGCACGGACGGACTGCAGGCCCTGGTAGTAGCCGGCCACCGCCTGCTCCGCGTTGCCACCGGTGTCGGACAGGAGCGAATGCAGCAGTAGCGAACCGGCGCGGATGTTGTCAGCCGCCGAGGTCGGCGACAGGGGCGGCGGCCCGGCGAGATTCTGGCCGATCCAGCTCCAGGTCGAGGGCATGATCTGCATCACGCCCACGGCGCCCGTCGAGGACACCTCGTGGTTGTTGAAGCCGCTCTCCTGGAAGCCGATCGCCTCGGCGAGCGACGGCGACACGCCCTCGCTCGACGCGATCGAACCGACCTCGGAGGGGCTCACCATCTCGCTGGTGGGCGCGGCACCGCCGGCGTTCGACGGAGTCGTCGACACCATCTCAGTCGTGCCGGCGCTGGTGGCCGACGTGCTCGCGCCGCCGCCATGAAGCGTCGTGCCGGCGATGAGCAGCCGGGAGGGATTGAGTCCGTTGGCGGCAGCGAGCGCGTTGACGCTCACGCCCAAACGCGCCGCGATCGCGCTCAGCGTGTCGCCGCGCTGGACCACGAACGCGCCCTCGCCGTCCGAGACGGGCGCCGCGGCGCTCGCGGCAGAGCCGCTGGAGGCCGCGCCGCTGCCGTGGAGCGTGGTGCCGGCGATGAGCAGGCCGGAAGGATTGAGTCCGTTGGCCGAGGCGAGCGCGTTGACGCTCACGCCCAGCCGCGCCGCGATCGCGCTCAGCGTGTCGCCGCGGTGGACGACGAACGCGCCCTCGGCGCTCGACACCACGGGAGCGGCGGTCTCGCTGGCGGCGCTCGCGATCGGAGACGAGACGGCCGCGGCGTTCTGGGGCGGGATGACCAGCGACGAGCCGGTGACGAGCCCCGACTCGGGGGACATCGCGTTGGCGGCGGCGAGCTGTGAGACGGAGAGACCGTCGGCGGCGGCGACGGAGCTCAGCGTCTCGCCCTTGGCGACGACGTGCTCGAACGCGGCCGAGGCGGTGGCGGGCGCCCATGCGGCCGCGGTGATCGTGAGGGTCAGGGCAAGGGATTTCCATGTGCGCATATGGGCACAGTGTCCCCGCTGTCGCACAGGCAAGAAAACCCTGCAATTGGGGTTTCAGGGTGCAACATCGCTGTCACGCGATGACGGGCGTCACCGGCTGCACGAAGCCTTGCTCCGCAGGTTGCTGCGAGCCCGGTGCGTCAGGCGCCGGCGCGGGCCACCAGGGACACCCCGGGCAGCGTCACCGAGCCATCGGCCGCGGTGTAGGGGGCGGCCGCGGCGATCATGTGGGCCGCCACCTCCGCCTTGTCCTGCTCGCTCAGCCCGTTGTAGGTGACGCTGAAGCTGGGTGAGCAGTTGGCGCTCTCGGCGACGATCTCCTGCGCGCTCGCGTAGTGGCGCTCGAGGTCCACGGGGACGACCGAGACGCCGGTGAAACCGCCGTCCTCGAGCACCTCGGCCAAGCGGCCGTCCCCGGCCAGCGCGAACGGCCCGGGCACATCGGGATCGGGCGGCTCGGCGTGCCCGAGTTCGAGCAGCGCCTGACCGGGGATCAGCGCCCACGGGTTGCGTTCCCGGGCGGCCCACACCGCCAGCGCGGCGTATCCCCCGGGTCGCAGCACGCGCCGGATCTCGCGCGCGGCAGCCGACGGGTCGACGGTGAGCATGATCCCCCAGCGAACGAGCACGGCGTCGACGCTGGCGGCGTCGAGATCGATCCATTCGAGCTCCAGCTGGCGGAATTCCACGTTGTCGATGCCGAGTTGGGCAGCGCGGGCGCGCGCGACCTCGATCATCGGCTCGGCGCCGTCCGATGAGATCAGCGTCCCACCGGGCCGCACCAGCTCGGCGGCCAGGAATCCGGTGTCCCCGGGGCCGGCGGCGAGCTCCAGCACGCGCTGGCCGGGCTGGAGGCCCAGCGAGTCGACCATCGCCACCGAGACGGGCATCCCCCATGCGCGGACGCTGTCGGCCTCGCGTCCCCATCCCGCGGCCGCGGTCTCCCAGGTCTCCCGGGTTGACGCGCGCAGTTGATCGGGGTCGGCGTGGGCCACGCCGCGGAGCTTATCTGTCGGCCGGTTCTGGCGACGGCGCCAGCTGCTGGATGCGTTGGCCGAAGGCCTCGTCGATCCTGGCGCTCATCCGCTGGCCGAAGATCGCCACCAGTGCGTCGGTGGCCACCGGCCGCAGCTGCGCGATCGTGTCGTCGATCTCCGCCCAGCGGTCCGTCGGCATCCCAGCTGCCTCAAACGGCTCCCACACCTCGCGCATGAACAGGGACACGAAGGCCCCTGAGACGGCGTCGCAGTGCAGCTCGACCTCCTTGAACACCGTGAGCGCCTCGTTGAGCGACACCCCGCGGACCACCACCTGTTCGGCGACGGCGAGCAGCGACGGGCTCGGGACCTCGTAGTGCCCCTCGCCCGCGGCGACCAGCACACCCAGCGTCTCGGCCCGTGCCAGTACGGTGGGCGCCTCGGCGGGGCTCACGCGAAAGCGCCGGCCCAGCTCTTCGACGGTCAGGGTCTGTGACGGCTCCGCGGTCTCGCTGAGCGCCTGCCGAAACCGGGCCAGCCGCTGGGCCGTTCCCTGGTCGTGTTCGAGCAACCGCTTGATGCCGGCGAGATTGAAGCCGTCGTCCTGGAGTTCCTGGATGAGCTTGAGCCGGGCGACGTGCCCGGGGCCGTAGTAGCCCACCCGCAGGCGAACCTCGGGCGCGTCAAGCAGCCCCCGCGCCTGATGGGCGCGAATGTTGCGCACGGTCATGCCGGTCTGCGCAGCGAGCTGCTCGATGGTGAGATCGGCCGGCACGGTGGTGCCAGAGCATACCACCGATTGATGTTACGTCAGATGATGTGACATACGTCGGGTCAGCTCAGCTCGCGACGCAGCAGCTTGCCGGTGACCCCGCGCGGGACGCCGCTGACCGCCTCAAAGCGCTTGGGCACCTTGAACGGGGCCAGCCGCGCGGCGCAATGGACGCGCAGCGCCTCGATCTCGACGCCGCCGACGTCGGCCAGGACCACCTGGGCCACGACCGCCTCCCCCCACTCCGGGTCGCTGCGACCGAACACCGCGGCGTCCACCACGCCCGGGTGCTCCAGAAGGACCGATTCCACCTCGACGGGGGCGACGTTCTCGCCCCCGGTGACAATCGTGTCGGCCTTGCGGCCGGCGATGACCAGCCGCCCGTCCTCATCGAAAGCGCCGAGGTCGCCGGTGTGCAGCCAGCCGTCGGGGCCGAGCGCACCCGCGGCGACGGTCCGGCCGCGGACCAGCACCTCCCCGTCGGCGGCGATGTTCAGGTCGGTGCCCAGCAGCGCGATCCCATCGGTGGCGATCTGCGAGCACGCCTCGGTCATGCCGTAGGACGGGGAGACGGGCACGCGCGCATCGCGCGCGCGGGCGAGCAGCGACGGGGCGATGGGCCCGCCCCCGAGCAGGACCCGGCGCAGCGCCGGCGGCGCCTGCAGGCCCGCGTCGAGCAGGCGTGAGAGCATCGTCGGCACCAGCGAGACGAGCGTCACCCGCTCGTCCGGGTCCATCAGCGCCGTAAGCGCGCGCTGGGCGTCAAAGCGCTCGTGCAGCAGCACGGTGGTGCCGTAGACGGCCGAGCGGATCTGGATCGAGAGCCCCCCGACGTGGGCCAGCGGCATCGGACACAGCCACGTCTCGTCGGGATCGAGTCCCAGCGCGAGCGCGGAGCCCAGCGCGTTCCACAGCCAGTTGTCATAGCTGAGCGCCACGGGCTTGGGGCCCGCCGTGGTGCCCGAGGTGAACATGAGCGTGGCCGTCGTGTCCGGGTCCACCTCCCGTGGCCCGCGGGCGGCGGCACCGTCGCCGAGGCCCTCGGGGAGGGCGTCGAGGATGAGCGACGCATGCGCGGTGCGCAGCGCCTGCTCGGTCTCGGTGAGCCGAAGGTCGATGGGAACCGCCACCACCCCGAGCAGCAGGCAGGCATGCAGAGCGACCACGAGCTCGGGGCTGGGCAGGAGCAGGGCCACGTGGTCGCCCGGCGTCACGCGCCGGGCCTGGAGCGCGGCCGCGACGACCTGGGCTCGGTGATAGAGCTCGCCATAGGTGGTCGGCACGCCCTCGCCGGTCCGCAGCGCCGTCCGATCGCCGTGGACGCGGGCGGCACGGGTGAGCCAGGGCTCCATGGGGCTGGGAGCCTAGCCCGAGCGTTTCGGCGGGCCGGCCGGGGCGGCGACGGTGTCCCTCGACGGGACCTTGGGAGATATTGACGGTATGGCAAGCACTATCTACCAAGGTCCCCTGCAAAGCCCCAGGTTTCCGCCACCAGCGCCCGGCACCCCTCCCCCTTCCCCAGCCGCAGTTGACGTTCGTTGATACCCCGCCCCCAAGCACAAGGACGGCCGACCCTCGCATGACAGCCCCAACTAGAGTCCCCTGCCCGGAGCGACCTCGAACAGGAGCAGACGTGAGCACCAGCTGGCAGCCCGAGGGCGAATACACGGACATCCGCTACGAGCTGGCCGCCGGCGACGATGCCGGGATCGCGAAGATCACCATCAACCGGCCCGAGGTCCGCAACGCCTTTCGCCCCGAGACCGTGATCGAGCTCTCGGATGCGTTCACGCGGGCGCGTGAGGATCCGGCCGTCGGTGTGATCATCCTCACCGGCGAGGGCCCCGACGCGTTCTGCTCAGGCGGGGACCAGCGCGTACGCGGCAGCCGCGGCGGCTACGTGTCGGGGGCGGATCCCGACGACGCCGGCCACCAGCAGGCCGTCGGGCGCTTTGAGGTCACCGATCTGCACATCCAGATGCGCAGGCTGCCCAAGCCGATCGTGGCCATGGTGGCGGGCTACGCCATTGGGGGCGGGCACGTGCTGCACGTCGTGTGCGACCTGACCATCGCCGCCGACAACGCCCGCTTCGGGCAGGTGGGCCCCAAGGTGGGCTCGTTTGACGGCGGTTTCGGGGCCAGCGTCCTCTCCCGGCTGGTCGGCCCCAAGAAGGCCAAGGAGATCTGGTTTCTCTGCCGCCAGTACGACGCGCAGCAGGCGCTGGACATGGGCCTGATCAACACCGTGGTCCCGCTGGATCGCCTCGAGGATGAGACCGTGCAGTGGTGTCGCGAGATGCTGGCGCTCTCCCCCTTCGCCCTGCGCATGCTCAAGGCGAGCTTCAACGCCGACGAGGACGGCATGGCTGGGATCCAATGGCTGGCCCACGATGCCAACCTGCTCTTCTACATGAGTGAGGAGGCCCAGGAGGGGCGAGACGCCTACCTGGAGAAGCGCCGTCCTGACTACTCGAAGTTCCCGCGCCGGCCGTGACCACGCCGACGACCTGACCCGACTTGAACTGACCTGAGCGACGCGAGGCTGACGATGAGCGGTTTCCGGATCTGGCTGATGGCGGCGCGCCCCCGCACCCTGCCCGCGGCGATCGCGCCGGTGCTGGTCGGCACCGCGCTCGCCGGGTTCGCTCACGTCTTTTACCCCCTGCGCTTCATCGCCGCCCTGCTGGGCGCGCTGTTCATCCAGGTGGGGACCAACCTCTCCAACGACTACTCCGATGCGCGGCGCGGCGCCGATGCCGAGGACCGCCTCGGGCCGGTCCGGGTCACCGCCGGCGGCCTCGTCCCGCCCCGCCAGGTGCTGATCGCCACCTACGTGAGCTTCGGGTTGGCCGTTCTCTTCGGGATCTACCTCATCGCCGTCGCCGGCTGGGAGTTGCTGCTGGTCGGCGCGGCGTCGATCCTCGCCGGCGTCGCCTACACCGGCGGGCCCAAGCCCTACGGCTACGAGGGCCTGGGCGAGGTGTTCGTGTTCCTGTTCTTCGGCGTGGTGGCCGTAGTGGGCTCCTTCTTCGTGCAGGTCAAGGCGCTGCAGTGGGAGGCGTTCGCGCTGGCGGTCCCGGTGGGGCTGCTGGCCGCCGCCATCCTCATCGTCAACAACGTCCGCGACATCGACTCCGATCGCCGTGCCGGCAAGCGCACGCTGGCGGTCAGGCTGGGCCGTGAGCGCACGCGCGTGATGTACGCCACCGTCGTCTACCTCGCCTACCTGCTCGCGCCCGTGACCTGGGTGTTCGGCCCCATCACCGCCTGGGTGATGCTGCCGTGGCTGACCCTGCCGCTGGCCGCGGCGGTGGCGCGGATCGTGCGCACGCGCACCGACGGGCCTTCGCTCAACGGCGCTCTGGCCCGCAGCGGGATGCTGCAGTTGTCCTTCTGCGTGCTGCTCTCGGCCGGCCTGCTGCTCAGCCGGTGAGGCTGGTCGTCACACCGCTGACGTTCCCGCTCCGCGTCCCGTTCACCGCCGGGCACGGCACCGTCACCGACCGAGGGCTCCTGCTCGTTGCCCTGGAGGCCGCCGACGGGTTGGTCGGCTACGGCGAGGCCGCTCCGCTCGAGTCCTATGACGGCGTCTCTGCGGCGGAGGTGCGCGCGGCGCTCCAGGCGTGCGCGCCGATCTTGGAGGCCTATCGCGACGCCTCGCCGATCGCTGACGTTCTGGCCCGCTGCGCCGAGGCGACGGTGCTGCCCCAGGCGCTGGCCGCGATCGACCTCGCGTTGTGGGATCTCGCGGGGCGGCGCACGCACGAGCCGGTGTGGCGGCTGTTGGGCGCGGACCGGGCGGGGCCGGTTCCCGTCAACTGGACGATCGCGTCCAGCGACCGCTCGGGCGCCGCGCACGAGGCGGCCACCGCCCGGGCCGAGGGCTACGGCACCGTCAAGGTCAAGGTGGCGATCGGCGATGACGCCGGCCGGCTGGCCGCGGTGCGCGCCTTCGGCGGGCCCGACATGGCGATCCGGATCGATGCCAACGGAGCGTGGTCGGTCCAGGAGGCGGCGGTCGCGCTGCCGGCGCTGGAGGCGACGGGCATCGAACTGTGCGAGGAGCCGGTATCCGGCGTGGAGGCGATCCGGGCCCTGTGGGCCACGGGCCAGCTCGAGTACGGACTGGCGCTCGACGAGTCTGCCGCCGATCCCGACGCCTTCATCCGGCCCGCAGCCGATGCCATCTGCCTGAAGATCAGCCGTTGTGGCGGGATCTTGGGCACGATCGAGACGGCCGCTCGGGCGCGCGCCGTCGGGTACGAGGTGTATCTCGCCTCGACGCTGGACGGGCCCCTCGGCATCGCGGCCGCGCTGCACGCCGCCGCGGTGATCGGACCCGGACGGGCCAGCGGGCTGGCCACACTGGGGCTGTTCGCCGACCGCCCCGATCCTCTCCCGGCCGTCCGCGGCTCCATCGTGCCCCCCAGCAGCCCGGGACTCGGCGACGGCCTGCGCGACTGGTACTAGCGCTCCGGACCGGCGGCGATGACCGCCGCCACCGCCTCGGGCGCCTCCAGGTGCACGGCGTGCCCGGCGCCGCTCACCACGTGCACCTGCGCCTTGGGCAGCGCCGCCGCCATGTCGCTCGCGATCGCCTGGAACTTCGCGTCACGGCCCCCGGTGATCAGCTCCACGGGGCAGCTCAGTTCGCCCAGCCGGTCCCACGCCGACGGCAACGCCCCGGTTCCCAGCCCGCGCAGCGCCGCCGCCAGCCCGGCCGGCGTGCTGCGCAGCCGCTGCTCGCGCGCGGCGGCTTGGACCTCAGGTGACTGGTCGGCCAGGACCGCGGTCTGGGCCCAGCGGTCAGCGAAGGCCTCGATCGTCATCGTCTCCACCTCACCGGCGAGCCGCTCGTCGGCCGTGACCCGCTCGGCGCGGGCCACAGGGTCAGCGATCCCGGGGCTGGCCCCGATCAATACCAGCCGCCGCACCCTCTCGGGCAGCGCCAGGGCCACGTGCAGGGCCAGCCGGCCGCCCATCGAGTAGCCCACGAGCTCGAACGGCGAGGTCGCCACGGCGCTCACGTCGCCGATGACGCCGGTCAGCGACACCGGCCGGGTCGCGGAGGCCGCGCCGTGACCGCGGATGTCGGGCGCCAGCGGCCGGTAGCGTTGTGGCAGCGCCGCCACCACCTGGTTCCAGCTCGCCCCCGTGTTGGTGAAGCCGTGGAGCAGGACGAGGTTGGGCGCCATCGTCTCATCATGACCGCAACCGACACCTACCTCCTGCTGCGCGCCTTCTGCGACGAGCTCGCCCGTTGCGGCCTCGAGCACGCCTGCACCTCCCCCGGCTCGCGCAACACCCCGATCCTGCTCTCGCTGACGCGCGAGCCGCGGATCCGCTGCTGGTCTCACATCGACGAGCGATGCGCCTCCTTCTTCGCCCTCGGCGCCGCCAAGGCGGGCCGCCGGCCGGTGGCGATCACGTGCACCTCGGGCACCGCCGCCGCCAATTACCTGCCGGCGGTCATCGAGGCCTGGCACGCCCGAGTCCCGCTCATCGTGCTCACCGCCGACCGCCCGCCCGAACTGCGCGACAACGGCGCCGGCCAGGCCATCGACCAGATCAAGCTCTACGGCGACGCGGTCAAATGGTTCTGCGAGGTGGGGGTGGACACGGCCACGCCCGACACCCTGCGCTGGATCCGCCAGCTGGCGTGCCGTGCCTACTGGACCGCCCTGGAGGAGCGGCCTGGGCCCGTGCACCTCAACTTCCCGCTGCGCGAGCCGCTCATCCTCGACGGCCCCCTGCCCGAGAACCCGGTGCCGGGCCGTGCCGACGGGCGCCCGTGGGTGCAGCGCGCCCCCGCGCTCGTCGCGGCGGCCCCCGCGAGTATCGAATCTCCACCCGCCGTGCCTCTCCGAGGCGTCATCGTCGCCGGTCGCCTCGAACGCGACCCCGCGATCGGCCAGGCGGCGGCACGGTGCGCGCGCCGCCTGGGGTGGCCGCTGCTCGCCGACCCGCTCTCGGGCGCGCGTCACGGCGAGACCGCCATCGCCACCTACGACCTTCTCCTCCGCGACCCGGCCTTCGCCGCCCGCGTGACCCCCGAGCTGGTGGTCCGCGTCGGAGACCTGCCCACCTCCAAGCCACTACGCGGCTGGCTGGCCTCGCTGTCCGGCATCGAGCAGCTCTCGCTGGATCCCGACGCGGCGTGGCAGGACCCCGCGGCGGTGGTCACCGACGTCGAGGCCGGCAACCCGGTAGCGGCGCTTGACCGCTTGGCCGGCCAAGGCGACCCGGCACCGGACCCCGCCTGGCTCACCGCCTGGACCGAGGCCGACGCGGCAGCGGCCACGGCGCTCGCCGACGGCCTCGGCGACGAGACCCTGTCCGAGCCGCTCACGGCCCGGCTGCTGGGCGACTCGCTGCCCCCGGAGGCCACCCTGATGGTCGCCTCGTCGATGCCCATCCGCGACGCCGAGCTCTACCTCCCGGCCGGGACCCGAGGGCCACGTGTTCTCTCCAACCGCGGGGCCAACGGCATCGACGGAACCGTGTCGACCGCGTTCGGCGTCGCCGCCGTGAGCCAAGAGCCCGTCGTCCTGCTCGTCGGCGACGTCGCGCTCGCCCATGACATCGGCGGCCTCGTCGCCGCCCGCCAGCTCGGCCTGAACCTGACCATCGTGGTGCTCAACAACGATGGCGGCGGCATCTTCCATTTCCTTCCCATCAGCGGCGAGACCGACGCTTTCGAGGAGCACGTCGCCACACCCCATGGCCTGGACTTCGCCAAGGCGGCCGCGCTCTACGGCCTACCGCACACGCGCGTGCAGACCCCGGCGCAGCTCAGAGACGCCATCGCCCGGCCCGGCCTCGTGGAGGTCCGCACGGACCGCGCCGAGAACCTGGCCCTTCACCGCCACCTGGCCGGCGTCGCGCTGGAAGCGGTGCGGGCGCTCAGCCCGACAGCACCGGCAGCATCACCTGCAGCTTGACCTCGGTCTCGGCCAGCTCGTCGGCCGGCTCGGAGTCGCGCACGATGCCGCAGCCCGCGTAGCAGCGCGCCACCGCCCCGCGCAGCAGCGCGCAGCGCAGCGCCACCAGGAACTCGCCGTCGCCTGAGGCGTCGGTCCACCCCACCGCGCCCGCGTACCAGCCGCGGTCAAAGCCCTCCAGCGCAGGAATGACGTCCACCGCGGCGGCGGGCTCACCGCCGACCGCGGGCGTCGGATGCAGGTGACCGACGAGCTCGATCGCGTCCATCGGCGCGGCGAGCTGGGCGCGGATGGGCGCGGCCAGATGCTGGATGTTGGCCACCTTGACCACCACCGGCTCGGGGGCTGCCGTCACCCACACCGAGAACGGGCGCAGCGTCCGGGCGATCCGCCGCCCCACGATCGCGTTCTCCTCGCGGTCCTTGTCCGACCGCATGAGCTGCTCGCCCAGGTGGTCGTCGACGGCCGGGTCGGCGCTGCGCCGGGCCGAGCCGGCCAACGCCACCGTGGTGGCCCGCTGGCCCTCGCGGCGGATGAGCAGCTCGGGGCTGGCGCCGATGAAGCTCGCGTTGCCACGGCCCACCGCGTAGACGTAGGAGCTCTCAAACGCCTCGCGCAACAGGCCGAAGACGGCGCCGGGGTCATACACCGCGGGGGCATGGACGTCCACCTCGCGGGCCAGGACGACCTTCTGAAACTCCCCGCCGCGGATCCGCTCCACGGCGCGGGCGACCGCCTCCTCGTAGTGCGCGGGGGGCATCGGGCTCGCCACCTCGTAGCGACCGGTGGGATGCGGGTCAAAGAGCGGGAGCGGATCGGCGCGCAGCGATCCCAGCCGCGCCGCCATCCGGGCGCTCACGTCGTCGAGGGTGTCGTCGGGAGCCACCTGCGCGTTGACGGTCAGCCAGCTGGCGCCGGCCTGGCGGACCACCGAGACCTCGGGCACGATCATCGACCCCGGCGCGTACCCGTACCACTCGGGAGACGCCCCGCCCTCGTGCGCGAAGGCGAAGCCCCCGAACGCGGCCAGTCCCGATCCCGGTGGGCCGTCGAACGCGTCGATCTGGGCGTCGGCGCGCAGCTCCTGCCAGCGCTGGGAGACCCCCGTGAAGCGTCCCGCCCCGTCGGCCTCAATGGCCTGCACGCATCCCAGTCCGGCGATGGCCAGCCCGTCGCGGTCGGGCTGCTCGAGAGCGAACCACGGCTCCTCGGCACAGCGAGAGGCGGTGACCGCCGCCACCGGGTCCGGATAGAGCGCGGTGGGCGCGGTCACGCTGACCAGAACGGTGACGCCGCGGCTGCGGGCGCGGCGCCCGGCGGCACGCAGGCGGTGCTCCAGCCGGTGCAGCGTGTCGGGGCCGAGTTGCTCGAGCGCGCTCTGCTGCAGGCGGGCCACGTCGGTCATCTGACGCTCAGGCTACCCGCGTCGACTAGCTTTGGCCGAGCCGTGATCAGCGTGATCATCCCCACTCACGATCGCGCGCCCATCATCACGCGCGCCGTCGACAGCGTGCTGGCCCAGGAGGGGGCCGAGCTCGAGGCCATCGTCATCGACGACGGCTCCACCGATGACACCCGCCAGATCCTCGCCGCGCGCTACGGCGACGACCCGCGCGTCGTCTACCTCTTCCAGGAGCAGACCGGCGTCGCGGGCGCGCGCAACACCGGGCTGGCCCGGGCCCGGGGGGAGCTCGTGGCTTTCCTGGACTCCGACGACGTGTGGCTCCCCGGCAAGCTGGCGCTCCAGCTCGCCTGCCTCAAGCGCCTCCCCGAGGCCGGGATGATCTGGACCGAGATGCAGGCGATGGACGCCGCCGGCGCACCGCTTCCCGGCTCCTCGCTGCGCAGCATCTTCTCCTTCCGCGCCGGCTTCGAGGAGCTCTTCGCGCACCGGAGCCCACTCTCGGACGTGGTGGGCGCGCCGGACGGGGTCACCGGCACGCTGTACTGGGGCGACATCTATGACGGGATGGTGCTGGGCAACCTCGTGCTGCCCTCGGCGGCGATCCTCACCCGCGCGCGCCTGGAGGCGGTCGGCGGCTACGACGAGACGCTCCCGGTCTCGGGCGAGGACTTCGACTTCTTCCTGCGCACCTCCCGCGCCGGCCCCGTCGCCTTCGTCGACGTCCCCACGGTGCTCAAGGAGGCCGATCGCCCCGATGCGCTCACCCATCCCTCCCGGCGCGTGCAACTGGCCCACAACTACCTGACGACGATGGAGGGGGCACTGCTCCGTGACGCCGGGCGCATCCGCCTGGCGCCGGAGGTGGTGCGCGACGCCCGCGCCTACGGGTACGCGTGGGCCGGCCAGGCCTCCCTGGAGTCAGGCGACGCGGCCGCCGCTCGCCGCCACCTGCGCCGATCGCTGCGGCTGGCCCCGGGCAACCCACGCACCTACGTGCTCCTGGCGCTGGCGCTGGCGCCCGGGCCAGTGGTGGCCCGGGCGATCAATCTCCTGCGTCGCGCGCGCGCCCGCCGGCGCATGCGCTGAGGCCTCCTTGGCCCGGATCAGGTCTCGCTGCGCCCGCGCGAGATCGCGATCTCGCCGGTCCGGGCCATCTCGATGAGCCCGAAGGGCCGGACCAGTGCCTCGAACGCGTCGACCTTGTCGCAGGTGCCGGTGACCTCCACCACCACCGAGCGCTTGGTCACGTCGACCACCTTGGCCCGGAAGATCTCGCAGATCTGCATGACCTCGGCGCGCGAGGAGCCGTCGGCGGAGACCTTGAACAGCGCCAGCTCCCGGGCCAGGGTCTCCCCCGGCTCCAGGTCGCGGATCTTCAGGACGTTGATCAGCTTGTGGAGCTGCTTGGTGACCTGGTCGATCGGATGCACCGCTCCGTCGAGCGTGAGCGTGATCCGGCTGACGGATTCGTCGTCGGTGGGGCCGACGGCCAGCGTGTCGATGTTGAAGCCGCGACGGGCGAACAGCCCGGTGATCCTGGTCAGGACCCCCGGCTTGTTCTCGACCAGGATCGAGAGGATGTGCTTGCGCCCGGTACGCAGGCCCGACACCGCCTCCAGCTGATCCAGCGACAGGATCTCCTTGGTTGCCGGCTCACCCATGGTGCAGCGCCCCCTTCGTCGTCGTGACCAAGGTTCAGCCCACCATGTCGCGCGCGGCCTGACCCGGCGCGATCATCGGGTAGGTGTTCTCCTCGCGGGTGACGCGCACGTCCACCAGGACCGGGCCCTCGGTGGCCAGCGCGGCGCGCATGTCTTCGACCAGCGTGGTCTTGTCCGTCAGCCGGAGGCCAGTGGCCCCGTAGGCCTCCGCCAGCTTGACGAAGTCCGGGTACTGGCCCATGTCCACCTGGCTGTAGCGCTTGTCCCAGAAGAGCTCCTGCCATTGGCGGACCATGCCCAGGTACCCGTTGTTCATGATGAACACCTTGATCGGGATCTTCTCCTCGGCGCACGTCGCGAGCTCCTGCATGTTCATCTGCACCGAGCCGTCACCGGCCACGCAGACCACCGTGTCGTCCGGGCAGCCCACCTGAGCTCCCATCGCCGCCGGCAGGCCGAAGCCCATCGTCCCCAGGCCGCCGGAGTTGATCCACCGGCGCGGCCTGGTGAAGGGGAAGCGCTGCGCGGTCCACATCTGGTGCTGGCCGACGTCGGAGACGACGATCGCGTCGCCCTTGGTCGCCTCATACAGCGCCTCGATCATGTACTGGGGCTTGATCTCGGAGTCGGTGGAGTCGGCGTAGGCGAGGGGATGGCGCTCCTGCCACTTGTGGATCCGGGTCCACCACTCCTCCAGGCGGCCGGGCTCGGCCTCGAGCGCGCGGTACTCCGCGGTCAGCCGGGGGATGATGTTGCGCGCATCGCCGACGATCGGGATGTGGGCCGGGACGTTCTTGGAGATCTCGGCCGGGTCGACGTCGATGTGGATGAACTTGGCCCGCGGCGCGAACTCCGAGAGCTTTCCGGTGATCCGGTCGTCGAAGCGGGCGCCGATGGCCACGATCAGGTCGGCCTCATCCATGGCGTAGTTGGCGGTGCGCGTGCCGTGCATCCCCAGCATGCCCAGCCACTGCTCATGCGTGCCCGGGAAGCCGCCGAGGCCCATCACGGTGCAGGTGACCGGGAACCGGTCCGCGGTGGCCAGCTCGGTCAGCTCGGCCGAGGCGTTGGCGGAGATGACCCCGCCGCCGGCGTAGATGACGGGGCGGCGGCTATTGGCCAGCGCCTTGGCGGCCAACCTGATCTGCTTCTGGTTGCCGTCGGTGGTGGGCTGGTAGCCGGGCAGGTGCACATCGTCCACCGGCTCGTAGGGGATGTCAGCCCGGCTGAGGTCCTGCGGGATGTCCACCACCACCGGGCCCTGCCGGCCCGTGCGCGCCAGATGGAACGCCTCGTGGATGGTGCGCGGCAGCTCCAGCGGATGCTGGATCATGAAGCTGTGCTTGACGACGGGCATGGTGATCCCGATCGTGTCGGCCTCCTGGAACCCGTCGGTCCCCAGCAGCTCGGTCCGCACCTGGCCGGTGATGAACACCACCGGCACCGAATCCATCATCGCGTCAGTGATCGGGGTGATGAGGTTGGTCGCCCCCGGCCCGCTCGTGGCCAGGGAGACGCCGACCTTGCCCGTCGCCTTGGCGTAGCCCTCGGCGGCATGACCGCCGCCGGCCTCGTGGCGGACGAGGATATGGCGGATCCCGGCGTCGTAGAACGCGTCGTAGGTGGGGAGATTGGCCCCGCCCGGGAGGCCGAATACCACGTCGACACCTTCCGCCTTCAGACATTCCATCAGAGCGTCCACGGCACGCATTGCGCTGGCCTCCTTTCGGTGAGTGAGCACGACCTCGCGCCCGCGCGGGCGGGCGAAGGCCGAGTGTAACCTGCCGCGGGTTCCCCGGATCGAGCGCATCCACCCGTGAGCCTCCGCGTCGGCCTCGACCTCGTCTCGGTGCAGACGGTGGCCGATTCCCTGAGCGCGCACGGCGAGCGCTACCTCGGCCGGATCTACAGCGCCGCCGAGGTCGCCGACTGCCGCACCCCGGACGGCGTGGACCCCCAGCGGCTGGCGGCGCGGTTCGCCGCCAAGGAGGCGACGTTCAAGGTCCTTCGAGTGGGCGACCAGGCGGTCGCGTGGACGGACGTCGAGGTCGTACGCCACCAGTCAGGATGGGTCGGCTTGTCGCTCTCCGGCCGCGCGGCTACGCTGGCGGAGGCGGCGGGAATCGCGGAGTTCGCCTTAAGCCTGAGCCACGAGCAGGGGTTCGCTGCCGCCGTTGTGATTGCGAACATCGACAAACCTGCCGATACCTGACCCGTGAACGAAACGATTCGCAAGGCCGTCGAGGACCACGCCCGGCTCCCCGTGCCGGTGGCGAGCCTGGGCAACGGCGACGACCTGTATCAGGCGGGCATGACCTCCCACGCGTCGGTCAACGTCATGCTGGCGCTCGAGGACGCGTTCGACCTCGAGTTCCCGGACCGCATGCTCAAGCGCAGCGTGTTCGAGAGCATCGCGTCGATCGAGGCCGCCCTCACCGAGCTGCAGGCCGAAACCGTGTCATGAGCGTCGCGGTCGACCGCGAACAGGAGCTGCTCGCCGGGGTTCGCGCCATCGCCCGTGACATCGCTGCCGTACACGCCGCCGACGTCGACCGCGCCGCCCGCTTCCCCGTCGAGACGATCGACGCCCTGCGTGCCGCAGGCGCGCTGTCGGCGCCCGTCCCCGAAGCCCTGGGCGGCGGCGGGACCTCGGTGGGCGTGATCGCCGCCTGCTGTCACGAGCTGGGGCGCGCCTGCGGCGCCAGCGCCATGGTCTTCGCCATGCACCACATCCAGCTTCTGACGCTCGTCCGTCACCTGGACCGCGGCAGCTGGTTTGAGTCCTACCTGCACCGGCAGGTGGCCGAGGCACGCCTCATCGCCTCGGTGACCTCCGAGGTCGGGACCGGCGGCGATATGGCCCGCTCGATCGCGGCGGCCACCCCCGCCCAGGACGGACTGGTGAGCTTTGAGAAGCAGGCGCCGACCGTCAGCTACGGCGCCTACGCCGACGACCTGCTCACGACGTTGCGCCGCGCGCCGGACGCGGAGCCCGGCGATCAGGTCGCTGTCCTCACCCATGCCGATCAGCACTCACTGGAGACGACCGGTACCTGGGATGTGCTGGGGATGCGGGGCACCTGCTCGCCTGGATCCGTAGTGCGCGCACGCTTTGGTGCCGAGCAGGTGCTGGGCACCCCGTTTGCCACAGTCGCAGCGGAGTCGATGGTCCCCCTCTCGCACATCCTCTGGTCGCACCTGTGGCTGGGGATCGCCGAGGACGCCTTCGAGCGCGCCCGCGCGTTCGTCAAGGCCGCCGCCAAGCGCAGCCCGGGAGTCACGCCCCCGGCCGCCCAGCGCCTGTCACGGCTCTCGAGCGAGCTGGCGCTGCTGCGGGGCCTGGTCAGCTCGGGCCTGCGCGACTTCGAGGCGTGCGCCGAGGGGCCGGCCCGTGAGCAGCTCTCGACGATGAGCATGGGGCTGCGCTTCAACAACCTCAAGATCGCCGCGTCCGAGCAGACCCGCGACGTGTGCTTCGGGGCGCTCGACGTCTGCGGGATCATGGGCTTTAAGAACGACACCCCGTTCAGCGTTGGCCGCCACCTGCGCGACGCCCTCTCGGCGCCGCTCATGATCGCCAACGAGCGCATCCACCAGACCAACGCTGCGCTCCTGCTCATCGCCAAGGAGGTATGACGCACAGTGCCCGAGTTCCGTGCCGGCAGTCCCGAGCAGGTGGCCTACCTGGATGAGCTGATGGAGGCGGGCTTGCTCACCGCCACCGGCGTCCACGGGCTCTACGCCCGGGGCGGCCTCTTCGAGCGCGTGCGCCTGCGCTTCGACGCCCTCGTCACCCGGACCGCCGCCCCCGAATCGCCCGAGCCGCTGTGCTTCCCGCCGGTGGTGCCCCGCGAGCAGTTGGAGACCAGCGGCTACCTCGGCTCCTTCCCCCACCTCGCCGGGACGGTGTTCGCCTTCGAGGGCGACGAGAAGCAGGCCGCGGCCCAGCACGACGCAGCCTCGCGCCACGAGGACTGGAGCGGCTTTCAGACGATGAGCGAGATGGTGCTCACCCCCGCGGCGTGCTACCCGCTGTACCCGGCGATCGCGGCCCGGGGCCCGCTCCCGGAGGGCGGCCTCACGCTCGACACCGGCGACGCCTACGTGTTCCGGCGCGAGCCGTCCAACGATCCGGCGCGCATGCAGATCTTCCACATGCGAGAGATCGTTCGGATCGCCGATGCCAAGACCGTCGTGGAGTGGCGCATCGGCTGGCGCGAGCGCGCCGAGGAGCTGCTGCGCGGGCTGGGCCTCGAGCTTCAGCTCGACATCGCCAACGACCCCTTCTTCGGCCGGGTCGGCCGCCTGCTGGCCGCCCAGCAGCGCGAGCAGGAGCTCAAGTGGGAGCTGCTGTCACCGGTGGCCGGTGACACGCCCACCGCCATCGCCTCCTCCAACTACCACCAGGACCACATGGGCCACACCTACGGGATCACCACCGCCGCCGGGGAGCCCGCCCACACCGGGTGCATGGCGTTCGGCGAGGAGCGCGTCACCCTGGCCCTGTTCGCCGCGCACGGCCTGGACGTCGACGACTGGCCGGCGGAGGTCCGGACGACGCTGGAGCTCAACTGATGGTGACCGCCTCCGCGGGCAAGGTGTCGCTGTGGGGCCTTGACCCTGACCGCTATACCCCGCACGCGCTGCACCGATCCGACCCGCCGCGGACGTACCTCGAGACCAACTGCTACGCCGACGCGCTCATCGAGCTCGTGCACGCGCGCGGCGACGAGCCGCTGGCGATGTTCGGCTTCATCCTGGCCACCGACTGGGAGGGCGATCAGTTCACCTACGCCAAGCCCCCCTACGCCGACCTCACCCGCCTGTACGGCATCGAGGTGCACGAGATGCTGCCCTACCGCTCGCTGCCCGAGCACATCGAGGAGCAGCTGCGTCACGGGCGCACCGTGCTGGTGGAGATGGACGCCTGGTACCTGCCCGACACCGCCGCCACCAGCTATCGCGCCGAGCACCTCAAGACGACGATCATCCCCGAGGCCATCCACCGCGCCGCGGAGCGGATGCGCTACCTGCACAACACCGGCCTCTACGAGCTCTCCGGCGAGGACTACCGGGGGTGCTTTCACATGCTCCCCCACTTCACCGATGACGTCATGGACCCGTTCACCGAGCTGGTGCGCTTCGGCGCCGGGCCCCGGCTCAGCGGCGACGAGCTGCGGGCGACCGCGCTGGAGCTCATGCGCGGCTACTACGCGCGGCGGCCCGTGCACAACCCGTTCGAGGCATGGGGGGAGCGGCTGACCGAGGACCTCCCCCGCCTGCTCGAGGGGGACGCCGCCGACTATCACGCCTATGCGTTCGTCACCGTGCGCATGGTCGGTTCCTCCTTCGAGCTGCTCGCCGACCACGTCGAATGGTGCCTGGGCGACGACGGGGCACCGGTGGCGGCGAGCCTGCGCGAGATCGTGGAGGCGACCAAGGTCCTCTCCTTCCGCCTGGCCCGCCGGCGAGCCTTTGACCCGCTGCCGACGCTCGACACGCTCGCCGGGGCATGGGAGCAGGCCATGTCCGATCTGGGCCGCATCCTCTAGCGCTGATGGATCTCGACGACGGCTGGGAGGTTGCCTCCACGTCCCCGGGCCGCTGCGCGACGCCGGCGGACCTGGAGGGTGCGGCGCTTGAATGGGTGCCGGCGACGGTTCCCGGCACCGCGGCTGGCGCGGTCGGCGCCGACGGCCGGGACTTCGATGCCCAGGACTGGTGGTTTCGCTGCCGCTTCGCGGCCGACGGGACGTCCCGGGACACCGAGCTGCGCCTCGACGGGATCGCCACCGTCAGCCAGGTCTACCTCAACGGCGAGCTGGTGCTGGAGTCCGAGTCGATGTTCGCCGCCCATCGCGTCGAGGTGGCCGGGCGGCTGCGGGACGACAATGCGCTGGCCATCGTCTGCCGGGCGCTCACCCCGCTACTGGCCAAGCGGCGGCGGCCGAGCGCGCGCTGGCGCACGCGGGTGGTCAATGCCGGCAACCTGCGCTGGTATCGCACGATGATGTTCGGTCGCTCGCCCGGGTTCGCGCCCGGCCCGGCGCCGGTGGGGCCGTGGCGGCCGGTGTCGCTCGTCGCGCCCGATCCGCTGGCCTCGCTACGTGTCCGCGCCCGCGCCGTCGGCGCTGACGGTGCGGTGATGGTGACCGTGCCCGACGGAGTGGCGACGGAGGGCTACACCGTCCGCATCGGCCAGGTCCAGGCCCCGCTGAAGCGCGAGACCGAGCTCTTCGTGGCCGGCGCGGCGCCATGGTGGCCGCACACCCACGGCGACCCGGTGCTCCACGAGCTCTCGGTGGTGCGCGACGGGGAGACGCTCGCCCGCCACCGGGTCGGCTTCCGCGCGCTGGGCTGGGCGGACGACATCCTGCGCGACGGCCTCGACCTCCAGGTCAACGGCGTCCCGGTGTGGGTGCGGGGCGCAGTGTGGACCCCGGCCGACCTCGTCTCCATGGCCCCCGGTGAGGCGCACCTGCGCGCGCTGCTGGAGCGCGTGCGCGACGCCGGGATGAACATGGTGCGCGTCGTCGGGACCGGCGCATACGAGTCCCCGGCGTTCTTCGACCTCTGCGACGAGCTGGGCATCCTCGTGTGGCAGGACCTCATGTTCGGCAACCTTGACTATCCCGTGTCTGACCCGGAGTTCCGCGACACCGTCCGGCGCGAGGCGGCCGACGTGCTGCAGGCGGTCGGCGGTCGCGCCTGCCTCGCCGTCGTCTGCGGCAACAACGAGATCGAGCAACAGCCCGCCATGATGGGCCTTGACGCAGAGCTCGGGCGCGACTCGCTGTGGGACGAGGAGCTGGCCTCGCTGGTCAGCGACAGCGACGCCGGCTGCGCCTACGTCCGCAGCACGCCGTGCGGGGGCGCCCTCCCCTTCCACGCCAACGCCGGCGTCACCCACTACTTCGGAGTCAGCGGGTACTTCGAGCCGCCCGCGGCCGCGCGCCGCGCCGACGTCCGCTTCGCGTCGGAGTGCCTGGCCTTTGCCAACGTGCCCGACGAGGTGCAGGTCCCGGTCCATCATCCCGACTGGAAGGCGGGTGTCCCGCGCGACGCCGGGACCGGCTGGGACCTGGGTGCCGGCTGGGACTTCGACGACGTCCGCGACTACTACCTGCGCCACCTCTACGAGGTCGACCCGGTCGCCCTGCGCCGTTCGGACCTCATGCGCTACCTCGAGCTCTCCCGCCATGCCTCGGGCGAGATCATGGCCGAGGTGATGGGCGAGTGGCGCCGCGAGACCTCGCCGTCCCGAGGGGCGCTCGTCCTCCAGCTCAAGGACATGCTCGCCGGCGCCGGACTGGGCGTGCTCGACCACCGCGGCGCCCCCAAGGTCGCCTACCACTACCTGCGCCGGGCGTTGGCGCCGGTGGCGGTGTGGATGACCGACGAGGAGGTCAACGGCGTCGACGTGCACGTGGCCAACGACCGGCCGGATGCGCTCGCCGCTCGGCTGCGGATCGCGCTGTACCGCGACGGGTCCGCGCGCGTGGCCGAGGCCGAGACCGAGGTGCACCTGGCCGGGCACGCGTCGCGGCGCCTCAGCGTCGAGCACCTGGTCGGGAGGTTCGTCGACGCCGCCTGGGCCTACCGCTTCGGGCCACCCGCCCAGCACGCCATCGTCGCCACGCTGACCGGCGCCGGCGACGAGGCCGAGCTCCTCTCCCAGGCCTTCTTCTATCCCGCCGGGCGCCCGACCGAGCGCCGCGCCGCCGCCGACCTGGGGCTAAGCGTCTCGGCCACCGAGGACGCGTTGTGGTTCCAGGCCGATGGCCTCGTCTACGGCGTGCGCATCGCCGTCCCGGGCTACACCCCACGCGACGACGCCTTCTCCGTGGAGCCCGGCATCGGCCGCATCGTCGCGCTGCGCCGTGACGACGACGCCGCCGGTGCACCATCGGCGGTGGTCACCGCGATCAACCTCCAGGACCAGGTGCGCGCGCAATGACCCGATCAGACAGCGTGTATCTCGACGTCGATGGCACCCCGGCGTTCTGCGTCGTGCACCGGCCCGACGTGGCGGCCCGCGAGACGGCCGTGGTCTTCGTCCCGCCGTTCGGCTGGGAGGAGGTGTGCTCCTACCGGATCCTGCGCGAGTGGGCCGGGCGGCTGGCCGAGGCCGGGCACCCGGTGCTGCGCCTGACCCTGCCCGGCACCGGCGACAGCGGCGGCGACCCGCGCGACCCGGACCGGCTGGCCGCGTGGACCGCAGCGGTGAGCGCGTCGGCGCGCGCGGTGCGCGCGGACACGGACGCCACCGCGGTGGTCGCGGTGGGCCTCGGGCTGGGCGGCATGCTGGCCTGCCGGGCCGCCGAAGCGGGCGCACCCATCGACGGGCTGGTGCTGTGGGCCTCACCCGCGCGTGGGCGCGAGCTCACCCGCCAGCTCAAGGCCTTTGCCCGGCTCGAGGCCTCCCAGGTGTTCGAGGGCCTGCCCGCCCCGCCACCGCCGGCGGACGGCGAGCTCGAGGTCGGCGGCTTTGTCCTCACCGCCGAGACGCAGGCCGAGCTGGCGGCGGTCGACCTCGGCTCGGTCGCGCTGCCCCACGGCCTCGCCCGCGGGGCGCTCCTGCTCGAGCGCGACGGCATCGCCGCCGACGAGCGCCTGCGCAGCGCGCTTCAGGGCCAGGGGGTGACCGTCGCGGTCCGCCCCGGCGACGGTTACGCGGACATGACGTCGCACCCGCAGGAGAGCCAGGTGCCCGAATCGGTGCTCAGCGAAGTGATGGCGTGGCTCCATGACGGCGAGCAGCGCACGGGCGCCGCGACGCCGACGGAAGCCGCCGACCCTGTCTGGCTGGCGCCGTCCATCACGCTGCCGGCCGGTGATACCGAAATCGTCGAGACCCCCCTCACCATCCCCCAGGACTTCGGCAACCTGTCGGGCATCCTCACCACCCCACGCGACGGCAGCTCGCCGGTGGGCCTGGTCCTGCTCAACGCGGGCGCGATCCGCCGCGTCGGCCCCAACCGCATGTGGGTCGAGGCCGCGCGCCGGTGGGCGGAGCGGGGGGTGTCGTCGCTGCGGCTCGACGTGGAGGCGATCGGCGAGTCCGATGGCGCCGTCGCGCCCTACGCGGATGACGACGCGCTCTACGTCGACCGCCTCATCCCCCAGGTCCAGGCCGCGATCACCGTCCTGGCCGAGCGCGGTGTGGCTGACCGGTTCGTGACCGCGGGGCTGTGCGCCGGCGCCTACTGGGCCATGCACGCGGGGCTGGACGACCCGCGGGTGACCACGGCGCTCATGTTCAACAGCCGCGGGATCGTTTGGGACACGGGGTTGGGCGCGGCGCGTGACATGCGCCGCGCCTTCTCCCAGAAGCTGACCTGGGCCCGCATCCGTTACAACGTCACCGGCCCGCGCCTGAAGGCGGTGGCCCGCTGGCTGCTGGGGATGCCGTCACGCTGGCTGGCCCGTCGGCGCGGCGGCGAGGACGCTGCTTCGCTGACCGATCGCGTCAACGCGGTCATGCGGCGGCTCCAGGCCTCGCCGGTGCGCTGCGTGTTCGTGTTCACGACCGGAGAGCCGCTCGAGGAGGAGTTGATCGCCGACGGCTGGCTGCCTCAGATCGAGGGGTGGCCCAACATGGCAGTCACCCGCATCGCCGTCCGCGATCACACGCTGCGGCCGCTCATCGCCCAGCAGGAGGGTCACGCCGCGATCGACCGCGCCGTCGAGGCGGATTTGGCGCTCGTCGCGCCGGGAGCGGCTCAGGCCTGAAGGCGGGGCGAGCGCGACGCAGCCATCGTCGCCTCGCTGGCCAGCGCGTACTCCGGGAACTCCAGCTCCTCGCCGCAGGTCACGCACACCGCGTCGTGGAGCTTGATCACCTTCCCGCACCGCGGGCACTGGCGGCGCAGTTCTCGGTTATCCCAGCGATACAGAACGGCACAGGCCAACCCGATGAACGGCACGCAGAAGGAGACCAGGAACCACATGAAGAACGAGCTGCCCTTCAGGCGCCCGACGATGCCACCCGCCATCCCGAAGCAGAACAGGATGACGATCAGGCCCATGCCGGCCATCTCAGGTGCCTACCAGACGATGGTCTTAACAGCCCACAGCACCGCCAGAACGGCCGCTATGACGACGACTGTCCAGAACACGGCGGCCACGACACCGATGAGGATCTTGACCAACACCGCGGC
This sequence comes from uncultured Solirubrobacteraceae bacterium, assembly GCA_963737335.1. Taxonomy (GTDB): domain Bacteria; phylum Actinomycetota; class Thermoleophilia; order Solirubrobacterales; family Solirubrobacteraceae; genus Palsa-465. The sequence continues at coordinate 69,688 of CAVTSK010000023.1, read as the reverse complement.
CGCGACAATGAGGACGAGCCCGGCGGCGGCTTTACGAACAATGGGAGGGCGGGAGCGGGTCGGCTCCAAGTCAGAGCTCATGGACAGAAGTTTAGCGCTGCGCCCTGCCGGGCCCGGCGGGCTAACGCCGGGCTAACCGCGTTTGGCGCGCGCGATCCTCGGGGCGCCGATGGCCTCCGGGGAGCAGACTCGAACGCGAGCGAGGCGATACCGGCGGACCGGCACCGGGCCGGCTCCGGCCTCGTTGCGGCCGCTGGCCACCAGGAGGACTCGAGAGGATCTGTGTGGGGTGAGCATGCCGGGCAGTGTCCCAGCGCCGGCCGGCACTTCCATTGGCCCTGCGGACAAACATCGTCTCGCGCCGCCCTCCTCATGGCCTCTTGACCCGAACATTCGGCCACCCCGGCTGATCCTCGCCGAAGTGTTTGAGATTCCCGCCGATGGTTTACGTAGTTTCTACGGCGCTACTTAAAGCTCCCAGAACCGATTAAACACATGTGATTCCTGTTGAAACCGTCGGCGACATGCTCCAGAATCTGGACGAGTGCTCATGACTCCCCACCAGAGCGCAGCTGCGACGGACGCGCCTTTTGAGTATTCCGACTCAAACCCTGAGCAAACCTCCAATTCCGCCTATTCGCGCAGTATGCTCTCGGACTACTGGCAGAACGCCCAGGAGCCAGGGGGTGGCGGGGCGCTGGATATCCAACGCGTGCCGTCCGGGGGTCGTAGGGCCGACCCCGAGGGGCATCTCGGTCGCGAATTACGAATGAATTACCTTCCCGCCAGCTCCGGCGTGGCCACCGCTCCGCGTTCCACGCGGACCCGTTCGCTGCGCGAACGCCTCTGGGCGCAACTGGTCGACGCCCAGCAGTGGTCCCGGTTGCGCCTCGCCGTCGACGCGATGATCCTCAGCGTCACCATCGCGCTGTCGCTGCTGGCCGGACCCGCCATCGACCGCTCTCACTCCGACAGCTGGGTTGCGCTGCTGTTCGGCATCGCCGTGGTCACGATGTTGCACCTCCGGCCGGCTCCCGACGACCGCCTCAACGCGTCCTCGCTCGGGACCTTCACCAACGTTCTGGCCATCGTGTCGCTGGCCTCGATGCTCACCATCTCCATCGACTCGATCCTCGGCGGCAGCCATCCGGTGGCGCTGGCCGCCCGGCTGTGGCTCTTCACCGTGGTCTATCTCGGTGGGGCGCGCGTCTTCCTGGTGACCAGCCGGCGCGAGGCGATCCGCCGCGAGGGCCTGGCCACTCCGACGCTCATCGTCGGCGCCGGGATGATCGGCTCGCACCTGGCCCATCGCCTCATCTCCGAGCCGTCCTACGGCCTGCGGCCGATCGGGTATCTCGACGCCGACCCACTGCCCCATTCGCACCCGAACGACGGGCACACCATCCCGGTCCTGGGCACGCCCGACGATCTCGAGGAGGCGATCGCCACCACCGGCGCCCGCCGCGTGATCCTCTCCTTCTCCAACGAGCCCGACCACGTCCTGGTCGAGAAGGTCCGCGAGTGCCAGGCGCTCGGCGTCGACGTCTCGCTGGTCCCGCGGCTGTACGAGTCGATCAACGAGCGGGCCACCCTCGACCATGTCGGCGGCGTGCCGCTGCTGACCCTCCACACCGTCGATCCCAAGGGCTGGCAGTTCGCGGTCAAGCACGCGCTCGATCGCAGCGCCGCGCTGCTCGGGCTCATCGTGCTCTCGCCGCTGCTTGCGGTGATCACCCTCGCCGTCAAGCTGACCTCATCAGGCCCGGTGTTCTTCCACCAGCAGCGCGTCGGTCGCGACGGCCGCACCTTCGACGTCCTCAAGTTCCGCACCATGACCGACGCGCCGACGCCGACGGGCTTCGAGGTCGGCGACGGCCTGGCGCCGGGCGGTGTCGAGGGCCTCGACCGGCGCACGCCGCTCGGCCGCATCCTGCGCGACCTCTCCCTCGATGAGCTCCCGCAGTTGTACAACGTCCTACGCGGCGACATGAGCCTGGTCGGCCCCCGGCCGGAGCGTCCGGAGTACGTCGTCCGCTTCGCTCGGGACGTCGCACGCTATGAGGACCGCCACCGCGTAAAATCCGGCATCACCGGATGGGCCCAGGTCCACGGGTACCGTGGCCAGACCTCGATCGCCGACCGGGTGGAGTGGGATAACTACTACATCCAGAACTGGTCGATCTGGCTTGACCTGCGCATCATCTTCATGACGATTGCCGAAGTGCTTCGATTTCGTGGGTAACGGATCCGCAGAGGATCCGTACACCCTGATTAGAAAGCTCCCCCTGATGTCCGCCAGCCCGATGCTGTCCCGACGTTCCGAGAACGAGCCGGGAATCCTGCGCTACTACCGGACGCTGCGCGAGCATCTCAAGCTCATCGTCGCCTGCACGGTCCTGGCGGTTGCCGTGGCCGCGATCTACACGCGCGTGGCGCCCCAGCGCTACAGCGCCCAGGCTCAGATGCTCGTCTCCCCCGCCGACGCGGGCAATACCGCCCTCTCCACGCTGCCGGTCCTGCATGGCACCAGCGACCCCACCCGCGACACCCTGACGGCCGCCGGGTTGGTGACCAACCCGCAGGTGGCGCAGGCGGTGATCCGCGCACTGCACCTGAACATCTCAACGGGCGAACTGCTCTCCAAGGTGACCGCGACTCCGATCGGCCAGAGCAACCTGCTCGCGCTTCAGGCGACCGGAGACTCGGCGGCGCAGTCTCAGCGGCTGGCCAACGCCTTCGCCAACCAGGTGGTCGCCACCCGCACCGCGAACCTGCACGCTGCGCTGGCCACCGCGATCCCGGGCCTCCAGGCCCAGCTGCAGGCCGAGACCCCGGCCGAGCGCGTCGCCAACAGCACGCTCACCGCCGAGCTCTCCCAGCTCCAGGCGCTCAAGAGCAGCCCCGATCCCACGATCACGATCTCCGCGCGCGCCGGGCTGCCGGTCGCCCCCTACACCCCGAGGACCAAGCTGGCGCTCGTCGCCGGCCTCATCGCGGGGCTCGTGCTCGGCATCGGCGGCGCCTTCCTCCTGGACGCCCTGGATCCACGGCTGCGCCGCGAGGATCAGCTGCGCCACCTGTTCAACGCGCTCATCCTCGCCGGGATCCCGCGCGAGCGCCCGCACCAGCGAGGCGCCGGTCCGCTCCTGCCCACCGACCTGTCCTTCGCCGGCCACGAGGGCTACCGCTCGCTGCGCACCTTCATGGCCGCGCGCGCCGGCAACAAACCCCAGGCCATCCTGCTCACGGGCTCGGCTCCCGGCGAGGGCAAGACGACCACCGCGATCGGGCTGGCCGGTGCGCTCGCCCAGGGCGGCGCGAGCGTGATCCTCATCGAGGCCGACCTGCGCCGGCCCGCCATCGGCAACGCCCTCCACCTCAACGTCGAGTTCGGCACCGAGCACCTGGCACAGGGGACTGTGGAGCTCGAGCAGGCGCTGACCCCGCTCGTCCTCGACGGCGCCGAGCTCCAGGTGGTGGTGGTCAAGCGACCGAGCGACTACGTCGCCGAGCGTCTCTCGTTTGACTTCTCGCAGCGACTGGTGGAGCACGCCAAGGAGCTCGCCGACTTCGTCATCATCGACTCCCCGCCGATCACCGCAGTCGTCGATGCGCTGCCCCTGGCCAAGTACGTCGACGATGTGCTCATCGTCAGCCGCCTGGGCGTGAGCAAGCTGGCCAAGATCACCGAGCTGTACGACATGCTCATGAACTACGGCGCGCCGCCGCTGGGGTTCGTGGTCATCGGCGAGGCGCCGATCCGCGGCTCGATGTACTACTCGGCAGTCGAGGGCAGGCGCCCCGACGACATCCGTCCGGCACCTCCCATCGGTCTGGAAACCGCCGCCGACCAGCGGGACTGACGTGGCGGTCACGCACCGCATGCGAGCGCGTGAGCGCCCGACGCCGTGGGTGCGTGCGCACGGCGAGTACGCCGGGTGGGCAGCCCTGCTGTTGGCCATGTCGGCCGCCGTCGGGCTGGCCGCCGGGATCAAGCCGTCGCTCGGAGTCGCGCTGGCCATCGGCATCGCCTTCAGCCTGGTGACGATCTCCGATGTGACCGCCGGCCTGGTCCTCTTCACCATCCTGTCGTTCATCGACGTGCTCAGCTCCTCGGGCGGCTCGGCGAGCTTCATCAAGGTGGCCGGTCTGCTCCTGTTCGGCTCCTGGTATGCCCAGCGGCTCGTCGGCACGGCGCGCACGCGCGCAGCGGTGGCCCGGATCCCGGCGAACCTGGTCGTGTGCGTGGTGGCGCTGGCGCTGTGGTCGGCGCTCAGCGTCACGTGGGCCGAGAGCCCAGGGGTCGCCCTCACGTCGACGCTCAGCTTCGTGCTCAACATGCTCCTGCTCCCGATCGTCATGGTCGCGGTTCGCCGGCGCGAGCACCTGTACTGGGTCCTCGCGGCCTTCCTGATCGGGGCGATCATCTCGACGGCCTACGGGTTCATCGCCCCGCTGGCCACCTCGCAGGGCCGGCTCGAGGGTGGCATCGGCGACGCCAACGAGCAGGCCGCGGTCCTGGTGGCGGCGATTCCAATCGCCCTCGCCCTGGGCAACGCGATGCGGCGCCCTGCGCTTCGCGTGCTCTGCTGGGGCGGGGGCTTGTTCTGCCTCATCGGCGTGTTCACCACCCTCTCGCGCGGTGGCCTGATCGCCCTCGGGTGCGTGCTCGTGGCCGCCGTCCTGTTCGGGGGCCGGTGGCGCGGGAAGGCGGCGGCCCTGCTGGCGGTGACGCTGCTGGGGACCATCACCTACTACTTCGCCATCGCGCCGCTCGCGGCCCGCCAGCGCGTGACCAGTTCCACCACCAGCGGCCGCTCGGACATCTGGCACGTCGCCTTGCGCATGGTGGACGCCCATCCCCTCATCGGCTCGGGCTCGGGCAACTTCCAGCAGGCGGCCATCCACTACGTTCAGGGCATCGGCAGCATCACCAACGCCAACCTGATCGTCGACGTCCCGCACGTCGCGCACAACATCTATCTCGAGCTCCTCGCCGACCTGGGGATCCCCGGACTGCTGGCCTTCCTGGGAGTGGTGGTCTGCTCGATGCTGGCGGTCGCCAAGGCGGCCCACCGCTTCGAGCGACAGGGCGACACCGAGATGGAGCTGGTGGCCCGATGCCTGCTGCTGTCTCTTGTCGCCTTCATGTCGGCGGACTTCTTCCTCTCGGGCGAGTTCTCCAAGCAGCTGTGGCTCACCTTCGCCCTGTGTCCGGCGGTGCTGGCGCTCAGCGGCGGAGCGCGCGGTGCCGAGGAGGCTCCGGCCCCGGCGCCGGGGCGAGCGCGGGACCCCGCTTACCAGCCGCAACCCGCATACTGACGCGCTCATGACCGGGTCCCTGCGACGCCTGCGCGTCCTCTCCGTGCTGGATTCACCCACCGATCAAGGGGGAGCTGAGCGCTTCGCCCTCGGCTTGGCGAGCCACCTTCCGCGCGACCGCTTCGAGCCGTGGGTCTGCTCCACCCGCTTCGCCACGCCGGAGGCCTCTGAGTTGCTCGCCGACGCCGGCGTGAGCCATATCAGCCTGCGCCGGACCGGCAAGCTTGACCTCCACCGTCTCGGCGGTCTGGCCATGCTGCTGAAGTTGGGGCGCTTCGATGTCGTACATGCCCACATGTTCGGGTCAAACGTGTGGGGAACGGTGCTGGGGAAGCTCTGCACCGTTCCGGTGGTCATCGCCCACGAGCACAACTGGTCCTACACCGGGGGGCTCATGCGCCGCACGATCGATCGCCACGTGATCGCCCGCTACGCCACGCGCTTCGTCGCCGTATCGGAGTCCAACCGCACTCGCATGATCGAGCTGGAGGGCATCCCGGCCGAGAAGGTCCTCGTCCTGCCGACTGCGTACATCCCGCATCGCGAGACCGCCCCCAACGACATCCGCGCCGAGCTCGGGCTCGCACCCGACGCACGGATCGTCGGGGTGGTGGCGACCCTGCGCGTCGAGAAGGCGCTCGAGGTCATGATCAGCGCGATGGCCGAGGTGGTCCAGAGGTTCCCCGACGCGCACCTGGTGATCGCGGGCGACGGCCCGCAGCGTGAGGGGCTGGAGGCTCAGGTGGCCAGCATGGGCCTGGCCGGACGCGTCCACCTGCTCGGCGAGCGCCGCGACGTGACGCCGATCCTCGAGACCGTCGACGTCGGAGCGCTCTCCTCTGACTGGGAGGGGATGCCACTGTTCGTGCTCGAGTGCATGGCCACGGGGACTCCGGTGGTGGCCACCAACGTCGGCGGCCTGCCCGAGATCGTCGAGCACGGTCGCACCGGCCTACTGGTCCCCCCGCGCGATCCGGCCGCGCTGGCGGACGCCATCGGCTCGTTGTTGGCCGACCCCGAGCGGGGCCGCCGGCTGGCGCAGGCGGCGGCCGAGCGCATGCACGCGTTCACGATCGACACGGTGGCCCACCGCTTCGCCGATCTGTACGAGCAACTGGTCAGCGACGCCGCGCCGGAGCCGGATTCCCGGGTGGCAACGCAGACGTGAACCCGGCGCTCGTCCTCTGCTACCACGCGGTGAGCCCGACCTGGGAGTCGGAGCTGTCGGTCGCCCCCGACGCCCTGGAGCGCCAGATCGAGCACCTCCTGCGCCGTGGATGGCGCGCCACCACCTTCACCGAGGCGATCGTCGGGCCGCGGGAAAGGCGCGCCTTCGCCGTCACCTTTGACGACGCCTTCGCCACCGTGCGCACCTATGCCGCGCCGGTGCTGCGCCAGTTCGGCGTGCACGGAACCGTGTTCGTGCCGACCTCGTTCATGGAGGGCGAGGGAATGCTGTCGTGGAAGGGGATCAACGGTTGGCACGACACGCCTGAGGCCGGTGAGCTGCAGGCGATGACCTGGGAGCAGATCGGCGAGTTGACCGAATACGGCTGGGAGATCGGGTCCCACACGCACACCCACCCCCACCTCACTGAGCTGAGCGACGGCGACGTCCGCGAGGAGCTGGCCGTGTCCCGCGACGAGCTCACCCGCCGACTGGGCCGGGCGTGTCACTCGATCGCCTACCCCTACGGCGATGTCGACGACCGCGTCGAGGAGCTGACCCGTCAGGTCGGCTACCGGACCGCGGCGGCGCTGCCCGGCTCGTTCACCCACCTCAATGTCCACCGCTACGCCCGGCTGGGCCTGTACCACAACGACGGCCCGGTGCGGTTCTGGCTCAAGGTGACCCGCGGCACAAACCGGCTGGGCCTGAGCCGGTCCGCGGCGCTCTGATCGAGTCCGATGGCCGGCGCTGCGACCCGCCTCGCGGTGTTCTGCGACTTCTCCTACCGCCGCGACGGAGACCTCGTCACCGCCGAGCTCCCCTTCAGCCTGTTCCTCGACGCGCTCGCGCGCCAGTTCCGGGAGGTCACGCTCATCGGCCGCCTGGACCCGACCGGGAGCCGCTTTGCCTATGAGATGCACGGCATCGAGCTGGCGCCGCTGCCCTACTACGCCAGCGGGGCGGACCTGAGCGCAGTCATGCGCGCGCTGCCGGGCGCCGTCCGGCGGTTCTGGGGGGTGCTGGGCCGGGTGGACGTGGTCTGGGTCCTGGGGCCCAACCCGCCTCATGCGATCGTCTTCGCGCTGCTGGCCCTGGCCCGCCGCAAGCGGCTGGTGCTCGGTGTGCGCCAGCAGCTGCCGCGGCTCATCCGCCACCGCCACCCCGCGCCGCCCGCACGTGTGGGCGGCGGCGTGGGTGCTCGAGCAGCTGTTCCGGCTGCTCGGCCGCGTCGCAGGAGTGGTGGTCGTCGGCCCTGAGCTCGCCCGCGAGTACCGTCACTCCCGCCGGGTGCATCCCGCGCTCATCTCGCTGCTCTCGGAGGACGACGTCGCCGCGGCCTCCGAGGATCGCCGCGACTACGGCGCCGATGTGCTGCGCCTGCTCAGCGTCGGCCGGCTGGACCCTGAGAAGAATCCGCTCCTCATGATCGACATCCTGCGCGACGCGCTGCGCACCGATCCGCGCTGGCGGCTGGAGGTCTGCGGTGACGGCAGCCTCGCCGCCGCCCTGCGGTCGCGCGCCGCCGAGATGGGCGTCGGCGACCGCCTCGTGATGCACGGCCACATCGGTTTCGGCGAGCCGCTGTGGGACCTGTATCGCTCCAGCCACGCGCTCCTGCACGTATCGATGACCGAGGGAATGCCCCAGGTGCTGCTCGAGGCGTTCGCCGCCCGCCTGCCGGTGGTGGCCACCGCAGTCGGCGGCGTGCCGGAGATGGCGCGCGGCCGCGGACTGCTCATCGCACCGCGTGACGCAGCCGCGGGCGCCAGGGCGCTGCAGCGCCTGCTCGACGACCCCACCGAGCGCGCGCTCCACGTCGAGGCGGGCGTCGACTATGTACGTCAGCACACCCTGCAAGCGGAGTCGGCCCGGCTCGCCGAGTTTCTGGACGGCGCGTCGTGAACGGGGCTGTCGTCGACTGCTCGATCCTCGTTCCCGTCCTCAACGAGGAGCGCTTCATCGAGGCGATGGTGGTGGCGATGCGGGCGCAGCGCTTCGACGGAGCGCTCGAGTTCGTCTTCGCCGACGGCGGCTCGAGCGACCGCACCCGGGAGATCCTCGGCCGGCTGGCAATCGAGGACCCCCGGATCCGCGTCTTTGACAACCCCCGGGGCAGCGTCTCGAGCGGGCTCAACGTCGCGCTGCGCGAGGCCCGCGGTACCTGGGCGGCACGGATGGACGGCCACACGGTCTACCCCGCGGACTACGTCGCCCATGGGATCGCCCGACTGGAGCGCGGCGACAGCCCCTGGATCTCGGGACCGCAGCGCGCCCGTGGTCACAACGCCGTGTCGCGGGCGATCGAGCTGGCGCTGGAGTCGCCGTTGGGGCGCGGCGGGTCGAAAAAATGGGGCGGCGACGGCACGCCCGGCGACGAGTTCGAGCTGGACACCGGGGTGTTCGGCGGCGTGTGGCGCCGCCAGACGCTTCTGGACTACGGCGGCTGGGACGAGCGCTGGGACAAGAACGAGGACTCAGAGCTGGCGGCGCGGTTCCTGCGCCGCGGCGAGCGGCTCGTCTGCCTGCCGAGCATGAGCGCCGACTACGCGCCCCGCGACACGCTGCCCGGCCTGTGGCGCCAGTACCGCGACTACGGGCGCTTCCGCGCGCTCACCGCCCGCCACCATCCCGCATCCATGCGCCGCTCACACCTCATCGCGCCGGCGCTCGTCGTGGACGCCGCGCTCGCCGTCACGCCCGGTCGCCTGGGGACCCTCGCCCGTCTCGGCGTCGGGGTCTACGCCGCCGCCCTGGCCGTCCTCGGGGTTCGGACCGCGCGGCGCAGCGGGCGGGCGGCCGACGCGGTGCTGGTGCCGGCTGTGCTGGCGACGATGCATGGCGCCCATGGCGTCGGCGAGCTCGCCGGCGTCGTCCGCTTCGGTCCGCCGTGGACGGCGCTGGCCCTGGCCGCCGGTCTCAGTGGGCCCGGCGAGGGCCACGCCACGGATGACACCGCCGTCTTCGCGCCCTCGCTGCACTGAGTCCGCGATCCGCCTCAGCTGATCGGGGCCAGGCGCGTCTCGCTCATCGCTGCCGGCGGTCTGCGGTCCAGCCGCGATAGAGCTCTTCGGCGGCCGCCAAGGCCCGGTCCCAGCGAAACGTCTGCGCGAGCGCCCGCCCGTCCCGGCTGAGCGCCATCGATCGCTCCGCGTCAGCCATCAGCTTGACAGCCTCCTCGGCGAGCGCCGCCGGGGTCTGCGCGAGCACCGCGTGCCGGCCATTGACCACCCCGATCTGCTCGACCCCGAGCGGGGTGCCGACGACCGGGCGAGCCGACGCCAGCGCCTCCAGCACCTTCAGCCTCGTCCCGCCACCATGCCACAGCGGCACCAGCACGAGCCGGCTGCGGCGCAGGAGATCCGGAAGGTCCGCCACGAATCCCAACCTGACCACGCGCGTCTCGCGGTCGGCCTGCGCAGCCAGTCCGTCGGGCATCTCAGGGCCGGCGAGCAGCAACCGCGCATCCGGATCGAGAGCGGCGAGACGTGGCCATCCCTCAGCGAGAAACCGTCCGATCCCGTCCACATTCGGCTGGTAGCTGTAGTTGGCGAAGAACACGATGTCGTGGCTGTCGGGCACCTCGGCGGGAAGCTCGAAGAAGTCGGCATCGACGCCGTTGGGAGCGAGCAGCACGCGCTCTGAGAAGCGCGAGAAGTAGCGGCGATCGTGCTCTGACACCGCCAGGACCGCATCGGCGTGTCGCGCTGCCCGGCGCTCGGCCGAGCGCATCACCAGTGCCCGGATGATGAGCCGGGCCCGGTCCGGTCCGGGCGTGACCGCAACGGCTCCACCGAGCACCTGGGAATCGACGTTGTGGGTGCTCAAGACCGACCGAGTGCTGCCGACCGCGTTCCAGTAGTACGCGTTCACCGGATGCTCGAACTGCACGAACGCCGCGTCGGGCGCGAGTTCCCGCAGGCGGCGGTCGATGCTCGAGAGAAACTGGCTCGGACGTCGCGCTGCATGCTGGCGAAACCGTGATCGAAGGCTGGGTGCCGGCTGCACCGGCACGTCCACCAGCCACCCCCGCGCTCGCAGCTCATCGGCTGCGCCGGGCTGCCCTTGGTCGATCGTCAGCAGGTGCGGGGTCGCGCCTGCGCGGGCGATCGCCTCCATCAGACGCAGCGTGCGCTTGTGCCCGCCCGAGGTCGGCGGATGGGGCATCACGGACGTGACGATCAGAGCAGGGACGGTGGCTGACATGGCGCCCATGCTAAGTCGCCCGCGGGGCGTGGGTCTGGCTCAGGACGCGCGTCCCGAGGTGCTAGCGTAACCCGCCGCCGGCGAGGCCACACGACCGGACTCGGGGTTGCCGGATGGAGGCGCTGCGTGCAGGACGCTGGGAAAGAGAGCGATGGGGACTTCACGGATGACGCCCCTCCTCTTCGGCGCATCGCCGTTCGCGGGGCGCGGCTCGCTCTTTTGGGCTGGGGGACCAGCCAGGGCCTGACCTTTGTCGCCTACATCGTGCTCGCGAGGCTCGCGACGCCGACCGACTTCGGTCAGTTCGCGGCGGCGACGGTGGTCGTGGGCGTCGGCAACCTGCTCGGCGAGTCGGGCATGATGGCTGCGCTGATCAACCGGCGCGACCGGATCGACGAGGCGGCGAGCACGGCGTTCTTCTCGCTCTGTGCCGGAGGCTTCCTGCTGAGTCTGGGCGCACTCGCGCTGGCTCCGCTGGTGGGGCTCTACTACCACAGCAGCCACGTCGGTCTGCTCGCTGCCGCCCTCTCTGCGTCGGTGCTCCTCCGTCTGTTGACGATCGTTCCGGACTCCCTCCTGCAGCGACGCATGTCGTTCGCGCGGCGCGTGGCGGTGGACCCGCTCGGCTCGATCGGCTTCGCGGCCGTTGCCATCACCGCGTGCGCGAGCGGTGCTGGGGCGTGGGGGCTTGTCGCCGGCATGTACGCATCGCTCGTCGTCCAGGTGGTCTTTGCGTGGGCGTTCGCGCGCAAGCGTCCGCGGTGGCGAGAGGCCTCGCTCGCGATGTGGCGCGAGCTGAGCGCGTTCGGCCGGCCCGTCCTGGGGTCGGAGATCCTCCGCTTCGTCGCGTCACAGCTCGACGCGCTGACGCTCGGCAGGTTGGCGGGAACGGCGGCGCTGGGTCAGTACCGCAACGGGTTGAGGCTGGCGCAGCAACCCGCCAACGCGTTCGTCGACGTCGGGGCCTATGTGCTGCTGCCGATGCTCGCCAGAATGAGCAACCAGGCCGACCGGCTCACCGTGGCGGTCAAGCGCGTGCTGGGTGTGACCGCCGCGATGGCGCTCCCGGTGTCGGTCGCGATGATCCCGCTCGGCGTCCCCATCGCCGTCCTCAGTCTCGGACATCGCTGGCGGCCGGCGGGACACGTCATCGCGGGCCTGTCGTTCATGCTCGTGGGCATCGCCAGCAGCTCGGTCGCAGTCGAGGCGATCAAGGCGATCGGGCGGCCACAGCTGCTCGTCCGGATGAGCAGCGTCTACCTCACCGTCACGGCAGTGTGCGTGATCGCCGGCGCGATCTGGCTCGGGTCGACCGGGGTCGCCATCGGGATCTCGCTCAGCGCGTGCCTCAGCGCCGTCTTCAATCTGGCGGTCCTCACGGGTGAGCTCGACCTCTCGCCGGGCGAGATCCTCGGCACCTACGCGGGGCCCGCGGTGGCCTCGGCGGTGATGCTGGTCGCGATGCTCCTCTTCGGCGCGGCCATCGATCCCGCGTCGCGGCCCGAGGTCGCCGGGATCGCGACGGCCTGCGCTGAGGCCGCTATCGGACTCGTCGTGTACCTCGCGGTCCTGCTGATCGTCGATCGCCCCCGCCGCCAGGACATCCGCACGCTGGCGGGGCGGCTGCCCGGGTTCGCGACGCGGTAGAGCCCGCGTGCGTCCTCTGTGCGCTGACGGAGTCGACGTTCGTTCTGAATGGCAGCGGCCCGATTGCGCAGCACGTGGACCTTTTCCTCATCAAGCCTGCCGGAAAACTCAACACTTAGCCCAACTCGGCGTACTCCTCTCAAGTCCATGGAAGCACTGCCGATAGCACGGCTACCCCCCCTCGTAGTGCCCCTCGGATCCTGTGAGTCGCTGCCGCCCTCTCATACGTCTCGCTGCGCTTTTTGCGTGCCTCCTCGTTCCCGCTCTGAGTTCTGCGGGGGCGGCTTCCGCCGCTTCGTCGGTGTGTGCGCAGGAGTTTGGTTCGTTCTCGGCCGGCAACTTCCCTTCATCGTGCTGGCGGCCCTATAGCTCCAGCTCGCCGTTCAACCGGCCGCTCCCGGCCAGCCCGGCGGTGGCGCCGGACTCGGCGTCGATCATCGCCAACCTGACCGCCAACAACGTCAACTTCGAAGGCAGCAGCGGCCAGTTCGCCTTCACCTCTGACGACGGTCGCGACGGCGTCTATTACTCCCGGCCTCCGGACCCGACGGTCACCATCCACTGCACCTACTACTGGGGCCCCGGCACCTGCTCCGGCGCCAACAAGGTCGACATCGACGGCCAGCAGATCCACATTCCCGCCGGCGCCATGCCCCAGGACAACGGTTCAGACGCGCATATGACCGTCGTCGATCAGACCAGCCAGGCCGAATATGACTTCGAGCACGCCACCTGGTCTGCCGACCACCAGACGCTCAACGTCTGGTCGGGTGCTGAGATCCCCGCCGGCCCCGGCATGGGCAGTGGACTGGGCAGCGGCGCCACCGCCGCGCAGACCGGCACCCTCGCCGGACTGATCACCGAGCCCGAGCTCGCCGCCGGCACCATCAACCACGCCCTGGCCATCAACCTCCCCTGCACCAACGGCGCCGTCTACCCCGCCCAGGGCGCCAACGGACTGCCCTGCACCCAAGAGCAAGGCCAGACCAGCACCAACACCGCCGCCCCCCTCGGCACCCTGCTGCAGCTGAACATGACCGACGCCCAGATCGCGCACTCCGGCGCTCCGGCCTGGCAGCAGACCATCATGACCGCCATGGCCCACTACGGCATGTACGTCAACGACACCGACGGCATCGGCAACATCGAGCTCGAAGCCGAATCGGACATCTCCTACACCAGCCTCGGCGGCCAACCCCTGATGGACAACTTCATCAAGGCCAAGGGAGGCTCCTACTACGCCCCCCTCAAACGCTGGATCCTCAGCGGCCACTTCATCCCCGTGAGCAAGCTGCGCGTCATCAGCACCTGCTTCGCCAAGGGCACCTGCCCCGGCACCTCCGCCCACAGCGCGAACGTCCGAGCGCGCGTCGCCGGCGTCGCGCGCGGCCGCCCTGTCGCCCACGCCGGTGGCATCATCGCCGAGATGCGCTTCGCCCGCGGCTGACCCGGGGACGCCTCGAGCTCCAGACGTCTCGACATTCGTCGTAGGACCGGATCGCGGGATTCGGGCATCCCAGCGCTCTGCCGATCAGTTCAGCAGAGTGATGAACCGGGGCCTCCTCACCAGCCGCCTTCCTAGACTGTCCGCACTGGTGTTGCCGCTGGCCGTGCTCTTCTCCACGCTGGTGATCGGCTCGGCGTCGGCGGACACGCCGTCGGTGTGTGCGCAGGCGTTCGGTTCGTTCTCGGCCGGCAACTTCCCTTCGTCGTGCTGGCGGCCCTATAGCTCCAGCTCGCCGTTCAACCGGCCGCTGCCGGCCAACCCCACCGTCGCGTCTGACTCGGGGTCGATCATCGCCAACCTCACCGCCAACAACGCCAACTTCGAAGGCAGCAGCGGCCAATTCGCCTTCACCTCTGACGACGGCCGCGACGGCGTCTACTACTCACGCCCCACAGACCCCACGGTCACCATCCACTGCACCTACTACTGGGGCCCCGGCACCTGCTCCGGCGCCAACAAGGTCGACATCGACGGCCAGCAGATCCACATTCCCGCCGGCGCCATGCCCCAGGACAACGGCACCGACGCGCATATGACCGTCGTCGATCAGACCAGCCAGATCGAATATGACTTCGAGCACGCCACCTGGTCTGCCGACCACCAGACGCTCAACGTCTGGTCGGGTGCTGAGATCCCCGCCGGCCCCAACCTCGGCAGCGGACTGGGCAGCGGCGCCACCGCCGCCGACACCGGCACCCTCGCCGGACTGATCACCGAGCCCGAGCTCGCCGCCGGCACCATCAACCACGCCCTGGCCATCAACCTCCCCTGCACCAACGGCGCCGTCTACCCCGCCCAGGGCCCCTACGGACTGCCCTGCACCCAAGAGCAAGGCCAGACCAGCACCAACACCGCCGCCCCCCTCGGCACCCTGCTGCAGCTGAACATGACCGACGCCCAGATCGCGGCCAGCGACGCTCCGGCCTGGCAGCAGACCATCATGACCGCCATGGCCCACTACGGCATGTACGTCAACGACACCGACGGCATCGGCAACATCGAGCTCGAAGCCGAATCGGACATCTCCTACACCAGCCTCGGCGGCCAACCCCTGATGAGCAACTTCATCGCCCAGCAGGGCGGCTGGTACTACTCGCCGCTGAACCGGTGGATCATGGCGGGCCCGGCCATCCCCGTGAGCAAGCTGCGCGTCGTCGACCCGTGTTGGGCCCAGGGCCTGTGCGTCGGCTCCTCCACTCCGACCCCCGCCCCACCGACCACGACCCCGCCCGCCCCGACGCCGCCGAGCAGCACTCCGCCGACGAGCACCCCGCCGGCCACCACCCCGGTCTCGATGACGTCACCCGCCAGCACCCCCGTGCCCCCCGCGCCCACGCCCGTGGCCGGCGCCCCGGTCAGCCTTAAGCCGTCGCCCGTCCGGCCCACCCCGCTCAGGCACGCGCCCAGGAAGCAGACCAAGCCCGTTCGCCGCACGAACCTGGCCCACACCGCCTCGGTTCGCGCGCCCAGCTGCAAAGCCGCCCGGCCGCGCGCTGCCAAGAAGGGCGCCAAGCGCGCCACCTGCGCGACCTCCGTCGCCGCCGACAAGCGCCGCCCGGCCCGCTAGGCCTGATCGACGGTCCGCAGGTCGCCGAAGGCCTCGGTGATCTCGGCGGGCGGCTCGTGGTGCCAGGAGAACGTCAGCCCGGCGCGGTTGCGAATGACGCCCAGGACATTGCGCACCCGGCGGATCAGCGATGCCACTCCGGCCTCGCCGGCGACGATCGCCACCTCCCGGTCGCCGGTCGCGCGCTGGTCCAGCAGGGCCTGCCGTGCCTCGTCGGAGGGCATGTCCTGCACGCGCAGACCGTGATAGACGCGCGCCGCGGTGCGGTTCAGGGCCAGGATCTGACGGGAGGTCTGCCCCGGGTGCATCCGGTAGATCGCCAACGGGCCGCCCATCCACACGGCGTCAAAGCCGGCGATGAGGATCCTCAGCCACATGTCGTACTCCTCGGATAGGCGCAGCGTCTCGTCGTAGCCACCGACCGCCTCCAGTACCGCCGCGGGGACGGTGGCCGAGGTGAACACGAAGTTCCGGCGCAGCAGCGCGACGAGGAAGCTCTCGCGATCGGGTGGCGGAGGAACGATCGCGTCCATCGCCGTCTGGACCCTGATCTGCCGGCGCCCGGCGTCGAACACGTAGGCGTCGGTGTAGGCAAACCCCGGCCTCGGGGCGGCGGTCAGCGCCGCCGTTGCGGTCTCGACATAGCGTGGCAGCCACAGGTCGTCTGAGTCCAGGAACGCCACCCATTCACCACGCGCGGCAGCGATCCCGGCGTTGCGCGCCGCCGACGGCCCCCCGTTGGCCTGGGAGATGAGCCGGACTCGCCGATCCGCGATGGCGCTCACCACCTGCGGCGTGGCATCGCTGGAGCCGTCGTCAACGACGATCACCTCGAGTACCGAAACGGTCTGGCGCAATGCCGAACCCACCGCTGAGCGGATCGTGGCGGCGGCGTTGAAGGCCGGTATGACGACCGACAGGCGTTCGCTGGTCATACGGGCCTCAAGCGGCCCGGAGGCTAGCAATGCCAGGGCTTCAGCTGCAGTCCCCTCGCGCCGATGCTTCTGACAACATGGCGACGTTGACCGAACTGAGCCGCGACTCGCCGCCGACCGTCGGTGAATCCGGGCGACGGTCCGAGCCGGGGCTGCGAGATCACCTGAAGGCGGGGTTGCCGGCGCTTGTGGCCGTCGGCCTGATGCTCGTCTGGGCGATCCGGAACGGCGGCTTTGACGCCAGCACCTGGTATTGGGGCGCACTGGTCCTGCTGGCCACGTTCACCGCCGTGTTCGTCGGCGTGCTCCGCGGCCATCTGAGCCTGTCGCGGACCAGCGCGGTCGCCATCGGCCTCTTCGCGGGGTACGTCGCCTGGTCCTACCTGTCGATGACCTGGGCGCAGTACCCGGGCCTCGCCCTGGATGGATCGAACCGGGCGCTGCTCTACCTGCTCATCTTCACTCTCCTCACCGCTCTGCCGTGGACCAAGGAGACCGTGCTCGGCGCGCTCCTGCTCTTCGCCGTCGGCGTGGGGATCGTCGGCATCGTGCTCATGGTGCGGCTGGCCTCCGGGTCCAACGTCCCGGACCTGTTCTTCTCCGGCCGGCTGGTCGCCCCCACGGGCTACATCAACTCCACCGCGGCGCTGTTCACGGTCAACGCGCTGGTCAGCATCGTGCTGGCATCGCGGCGCCGTCTGCCAGGCCCGCTGCGTGGGCTGCTCATCGCGTTTGCGGCCGTCTCGCTGCAACTGGCCACGATCGTCCAGAGCCGCGGCTGGCTGTTCACGCTGCCGCTCATCGCGCTGGTGGCCATCGTCATCGTCCCCGACCGCCTGCGCGTGACCGGGGCGGCCGTCATCCCTGTTCTGGCGGCGCTCATCCCAGTGCACCGGCTGCTGCGCGTCTACCAGAACGGGCCCTCTGACCCCCTGCGGGAGCTGGCCATCCACGCCGGGCGGCCGGCACTGGCGATAGTCGTGGGCGCCTTCGTGCTCGGCACGCTGCTGGCGTGGGCCGACGCCCTGTATCGCGGACCGGGGCTCAGCCGGACGCAGCGCCGCGCGATCGGCAGCACGCTGGCGGTCATCGGGGTGGCGGGGGTCCTCGCCGGAGGCCTCGCCGTCAGCAAGGGCCACCCCTTTCAGTTCATCTCCCGCCAGTGGCACGGCTTCGCCCACGCCGAGGCGGTCTATGGCACCTCGCACTTCACCGACGTCGGCAGCGGACGCTACGACTACTGGCGCGTGGCCCTTCACGCCTTCGAGCACCACCCGATCGGTGGACTGGGCCAGGACAACTTCGGCGACTACTACCTGACGCAGCGCCGGACCAACGAGGAGCCCAGCTGGACGCACAGCCTGGAGCTGCGCCTGCTCGCCCACACCGGCATCGTCGGCTTCCTGCTCTTCGGCGGCTTCCTGGTCGCCGCCATCAAGGCGGCCGCGCGCACCCGACGGCGGGGGGACGCCGATGTGCGCCTGCTGTCCGCCGCGGCGCTGCTGCCGCTCGTGGTCTGGCTCATCCACGGATCCCTCGACTGGTTCTGGGAGGTCCCGGCGCTCAGCGGGCCTGCGCTGGGATTCCTGGGCGCCGCCGGGGGTCTGGGCACCGCGCTGGGCATCTCCGCCGGGCCCGCTGAGTCCGCCACGCCACCTCGCCGGCGCCGGGGCGGGCGGGGCCGCATCTCCGCCCCGGTCCGGATCGCAACCGGTGTGGTGGTCCTCGCGTGCCTGACCGCCGTGCTGGCCTTCCCCTATCTCTCCGCGCACGAGGTCCAGGTCGCCTCACGCGCCGACGCCAGCAACCCGTCGGCGGCGCTCAACGACCTCCGGGTGGCGGCCAAGCTCAACCCGCTCAGCTCCGACCCGGGGCGCCTGGCGGGCGCCATCGCCCTGCGCAGCGGCCGGTGGACGCTGGCGTTGCGCCAGTTCCGCAACTCGATCTCGGCCGAGCCGGGCGGGTGGTTCTCCTGGCTGGGCGCCGGCCTCGCCGAATCAGCCCTGGGCGAGCCCGAGCAGGCGCACCGGTACTTCGCCGAGGCCAAGCGGATCAACGCCCGCCAGCCCGCCGTACAAGACGCTCTGCAGCGGGTGTTCAGCAAGGATCCGCTGACGTCCGACGAGGCCTTCAAACTGCTCGTTTTACTGCAGTGAGTCGAAATACCTAAACGCTCTTTGCATATTTTGTCTAACTCCGGGCTAAAGACCCTGTGCTTTTACGACAGCTTGCGGTACGATCCTGTAGGGGTAGGTGGTGGCGACTGCGACGTGCTCAGCCATCACTTGCAAGATCCAGAAAGGTCAGCGGGACAAATGAAACGCATCGTGACAATGATTGTGAGCCTTGCGCTCTTTGCCATCGCCGTGCTGCCGAGCGCGGCATTCGCGGCCAACTCCACCTGCCAGAGCTACAACGCACAGCTGTGCAACGTGGCCAGCAACACCACCTCCCGCACCACGGGAACCTCGCCCACCAGCACGAGCACGGCAAGCACCCTGCCGTTCACCGGCCTTGATGTCGGCCTCCTCGTTGCCGGCGGCGGAGCCCTCCTCGGCGCCGGACTCGTGGTTCGTCGCTTCTCGCGCGGAGTTCAGTAGCTAACCGCGCCACCAGGCGCAACCACCTCTGCTTCTCAGGCCCCGTCGGCGCATACCGGCGGGGCTGTTCGGCGTCGGCGGTCAACCTCGTCGGCGGTCAGTCCTGGCCGACGCGCTCCCGGATGAGTCGCGTGACCTCTCCGCCGTCGGCGCGGCCCTTGGTCTCGCGCATCACGTAGCCGACCAGGGGCCCGATCGCCTTCATGTTGCCCTCCTTGACCTTGGCGGCCGCGTCGGGATCGGCGGCGATGGCCGCGTCGACGATGGTCACCAACCCGTCGCCGTCATCCGCGCTCAGCGCGCCCAGCCCCTCGCGTTGCACGATCGCCGCGGGGTCGCCGCCCTCCTGGACCAGCGTCGTCAGGACCTCGCGGGCGGCGTCGCGGCTGACCTCCTTGGCCGAGACCAGCGCCGCCAGCGCCGCCAGCGCCCCCGCTGAGACACGGCTCTCGGCCGGGTCAGAGCCCGAGCCGATGCGTTCCACCAGCTGGGGAATCCAATTGGCCACCTCGACAGGCGTCACCTTGCCCGCCGGGGCCTCGGCCAGCGCGCGCTCGAAGTAGTCGGCCAGCTCGCGCCGGAAAGCCAGATCCCGCGCCATGCCGGAGGCCAGCCCCAGCTCGCGCTCGAAGCGCTCCATGCGGGCAGCCGGCAGCTCGGGGATGGCCGCCTGCGCTGCCGCCCGGATCTCGTCGGTGACCAGCAGCGGCACGAGGTCGGGCTCGGGGAAGTAGCGGTAGTCGTGCGCCTCCTCCTTGGAGCGCAGCGACGTGAGGCGGTCGGTGGCCGGGTCGAAGTGCAGCGTCTCCTGGACCACGGACTGGCCGGCCGCCACCAGCTGGGTCTGACGTTCGATCTCCGCCCGCACCCCCCGCTCCAGGAAGCGGAACGAGTTCATGTTCTTCAGCTCGGCCTTCGTCCCGAGCTCGGTGGAGCCGACCGGGCGGATCGACACGTTGGCGTCGCAGCGCAATGAGCCCTCATCCATGTTGACGTCTGAGACGCCGAGCTGGCGCAGCGTCGTGCGCAGCAGGGTCAGCCAGTCGTGGGCGTGCTCGGGGGAGCGCAGATCGGGCTCGGACACGATCTCCACCAGCGGCGTGCCGCAGCGGTTGAAGTCCACCACGCTGCGGTCCGAGCCGTGGATGCGCCCGCTCTCGCCGACGTGAACAAGCTTGGCGGCGTCCTCCTCCAGGTGCACACGGTGGATCCGCACGTCCCCGAGGCTCCCGCCGCGGCAGATGGGCTCGTCGTACTGGGAGATCTGGTAGGCCTTGGGCGAGTCGGGATAGAAGTAGTTCTTGCGGTGGAAGATGGACCGCGGGGCGATCTCTGAGCCCAGCGCCAGACCGATCATCACCGCGAAATCCACCGCGCGGGCGTTGACCACGGGCAGCGCGCCCGGGAGGCCGAGACAGACCGGGCAGCAGTGGATGTTGGGCGGGTCGCCGAAGGACAGCTCGCAGCCGCAGAACATCTTGGTCCGGGTCTTGAGCTGGACGTGGATCTCCAGCCCAATGACGGGCTCGAAGCCGCTGTCGCTCATCGGGCCCGCTCGCCGCTCAGACCCATGCCGCGCTCCCGTCAAAGCCGATCGCCTGCTCCAGCGCAAAGGCGGCGTCGATCAGCCGGCTCTCTGAGAACGCCGGCCCGGCGAGCTGGAAGCCCACGGGCAGACCGTCGCTCAGGCCCGAGGGGATCGAGATCCCCGGAATGCCGGCCAGCGACATCGGGACGGTGCAGAAGTCGTTGAGGTACATGGCCAGCGGGTCGGCGGTCTTGGCCCCCAGCTCGAACGCCGTCCACGGGCTGGTGGGCGTCACCACGAAGTCGAAGTCGCCGAACACCGTCCGGAAGTCCTCGGAGATCTTGGTGCGGACCTTCAGCGCAGTGCCGTAGTAGGCGTCGTAGTAACCGCTGGAGAGCGCGTAGGTGCCAAGCATGATGCGCCGCTTGACCTCCGGGCCAAAGCCGGTCGCGCGCGTGCGGCGGTACATCGTGTCCAGGTCGCTGTCCCCGGCGACGCGCAGCCCGTAGCGCACGCCGTCATAGCGCGCGAGGTTGGCCGACGCCTCGGCGGGCGCGATCAGGTAGTACGCCGACAGCGCGTGGGGCGCGTGCGGGAGATGGCAGGTGTCGACGGTCGCGCCGAGGCTCTCAGCGAGTCGCAAGGTGGCCTCGAAGTTCTCCCGGACCCCCGCCTCGATGCCGGCATCGTCGTCTGAACCGCCCAGGAGCTCCTCCGGAACGCCGAGGCGGATCCCCTTGAGGTCCTGCGCGGTGGGCATGCGGATCGCCTCGGGCATGGCCACCGACGTCGAGTCCCTGGGGTCGTGGCCGACCATATGGGAGAGCAGCAGCGCGCCGTCGGTCACGGTGCGCGTGAACGGGCCTGCCTGATCCAGCGATGAGGCGAAGGCGATCATCCCCCAGCGCGAGCAGGCGCCGTAGGTGGGCTTGATCCCGACGATCCCGCACAGGGCGGCCGGCTGGCGGATGGAGCCGCCGGTGTCGGTGCCGAAGGCCCACGGCGTCAGGCCGGCCGCGACGGCCGCGGCGCTGCCGCCCGATGAGCCGCCTGGCACCCGTCCGCGATCCCACGGGTTGAGCACCGGGCCGAATGCCGAGTTCTCGTTGGAGGAGCCCATGGCGAACTCGTCCTGGTTGGTCTTGGCCAGCAGCGTGGCGCCGGCCCGTGTGACGTTGGCGACGACGGTGGCGGTGTAGGGCGGCCGGTAGCCCTCCAGGATCTTCGACCCCGCCTGGCTGGGCACGCCCTCGGTGCAGAACAGGTCCTTGACGGCGAGGGGAATCCCGGCCAGGGGCGCGTCGGGGTTGGCCGCGGGCGCGCTGTCGGCGACCCATGTGAAGGCGTTGAGGTCGTCGGCCGCCGCCCGAGCGCGGTAGGCCTCGAACAGCTCCGCCGCGTCGATTTCCCGCGCGCGCAGCTTCGCGGCCGCGTCGGCCGCGGTCAGCTCTATGAGCTCGCTCACGGCCGGCTCCGCCGCACGCGCTGCCATGTCCCGCGGCCGCGCATCACTCCTCGCTCGGGCCGGGGCTGGGAACGCCGAACCCGCCGTCCACGGGCTCCGGCGCCGCCGCCAGGATCACGTCCCGGTCCAGGCACGGCTCGGGCTCGTCGGCGCGCATGACGCCGGCCACATCGACGGCGTGCGAGGTCGGCGGCACGCCGTCGAGGTCCAGCTCCCGGATGCGGGCGACGTGATCGAGCACGTTGGAGAGCTCCACCCCCATCCGCTCGACCTCCTCGTCATCGAGCTCCAGCTTGGCCAGCTGGGCCACGTGAAGTACCTGCGCGCGCTCGAGGGTCACTGCCCGGGAGTTTAGTGTTGCTCGCGGATTTGGCTCAGCTCGACGGTCTCGATCGGGTGTTCTGGGCTGGGTGGGTTCGGATCCCAGCCGTCCTCCTGGCGCAGCGACATGAACGCACCCGCGGTGAGTGCCGCAATCGCCACCAGGCCGAGGACAGCACCCAGCAGGGGACTGCCCTCCCCGGTGAGCACGCGGACGAGCAGGACGACGGTCGTGATCGCCGCCAGGGGGATGAGCGGCACGTCCAGCGCCACCGGGAAGGCCGGCGCTGACCGCGTCGCCTGCAGGTAGCCCAGGAGCAGGCCCAGGGCGGCGGTGACGAGGATCGGCCAACGCAGGGTGGGCAGGCTCGTCCAGGCGTTGGCGCGGGTGTGGGCGCCGTCAGGGTTGGCGAACGAGAACCATGGCACCAGGAACACCAGTGCCGCCAGGGCCACCGCGCTCAGCGTGGCGATGATCTCGCCGCGGCGAAGGCGTGAGAACTGCACCACTCCGCCGCGGCGACCTTCCCGGCAGGCCTGTTATCGGCCGACGTTCATGTTGCCGCCCACGACTGACGCGCCGCTGCGCGTCTGGAACGCCACCCAGACGAGTCCGATGGTGAGGACGACGGCCGCGTAGAAGCCGAAGCCGAAGTCCGAGAAATGGATGTTGAACACGAACTTGAGGGCGACGAACAGCGCCGTCACGCAGGCCAGCACGAAGCGGGTCTGTGTCCGGCTGCCCCCGATGTTCGGCAGCGCCGTGCCCGGGGAGAGCCGCTCTATGCCCAGGTCGGCGATGAGCACCACGGCGGCCAGCACGGCGAGGATGCCGAACACGGCATCCGGGGCGTCGGTTGCCGTGGCCGAGAACGAGGCCGAGAACGTGCCGATGGTGACGCTGGCACTGAACCAGGGCAGGAACAGCAGAACGATGATCAGCAGCAGCGCTACCCCCGCCAGGATCCAGTCATCTCGAGTTACCGAGTCGAACTTCACGAAGCCCCTCCTATGTGTTGGTCACCGATCGTGATGATGCGAACAATGTGTTCGCCATCTACTACCGCCCTCCTGCCCACCTCCTTCCCAGAGGTCACCAAAAGACTACACGCCGGAGCGTCGTCTGGATAGGCGCGGCCGGCGATGGCGCGGACCCACGGCGCCGGCCGCGCGGACCCGCGCGCGCTGCTCCCGGATCGCCTCATAACCGCCCCAGGCGATCCCCAGCGCGCAGAGCAGCCCGAGGAACGCCCCGAGCTTCTGGTCGGTGATCCGGCTGGCCGCGGGCAGGACGATGAGCACCCGCCAGATGAGCAGCACCGAACTGAGCGCGCCGAGCGCGGCGACGATCAGGCTGGTGTCGGTCTTGTTGCCGTGCTGTCGCTGGGACGCGTGCAGGACCACCGCGCCGATCGCGGCCACGATCGTGGCCAGCAGGACCCACCGGGTGATTGTCAGCCCGTGCCATGCGTTCTCCGCCGTCGACACCGCCGGGCGCACTGCCGAGGGGTCGGGCACGCCGGCCACGCCGTACCACTCGGTGGCGAACATGATCACCAGCAGGGCCAGCGCGCTGGTGGCGCTGACCAGCGCTCCCACCCGGATGCGCGGGGCCCGCACGGGCGCAGCGCCGGACGACTCCTCGCCGGTGGAGGGGCTCTGCTCGTCCTTCGTCGCCGTCGCCATCAGGGCTCCACGGTATTGGATCCGCTGGGGCCGGCGGTCATTTCAGCGCTTGGAGATCGGTGCCAGGTCGGCGACCAGCTTGCGCTCCGTCCCGCTCTGGCTGAACCGGATGACGACGATCCCGCCCGGCTCCAGGCCGGTCACCACCCCTTCGCCGAAGGCGGCGTGCACCACGTCGTCGCCCATCCGGAAGGCGGGCGGCGGCGGGTCGTCGCGGCGGGGCAGGTCGGCGCCTCCGCTCGGTGACCCCCACGAAGTGACGCGCGCGCGCATCCCGCCGAAGGCGCGCGGCGCCTGCACCTCGCGATCGGTGAGCTCGGCGGGGATCTCGGAGATGAAGCGGCTGGGGGCGCCGAAGTTGCGCGCGCCGAACACCGTGCGGGTCCGGGCCGAGGTCAGGTACAGGTCGCGCTCAGCCCGGGTGATGCCCACGTAGCAGAGCCGCCGCTCCTCCTCCAGGCCGCCCTCGTCCAGCGCGCGGCTGTGGGGGAACATGCCCTCCTCGCAGCCGATCATGAACACGATCGGGTACTCGAGGCCCTTGGCGTTATGCAGCGTCATCAGGGTGACGAGGCCCTCGTCGTCCTCGCGGGTGTCGGCGTCGGCCACCAGCGCGATCGACTGGAGGAACTGTTCCAAGGTCCCGCGCTCCGGAGATTCCGCCCCGGAATCAGCGCCGGCTGATTCCGCAAATTCCACGGCCACGTTGACCAGCTCCTCCAGGTTCTCGATCCGCCCCTGGGCCTCGATGGTGCGCTCGTTCTCCAGGGCCTCCAGGTAGCCGGTCTCCGACAGCATCTCCTTGAGCAGCACGGAGATCTCCGGGCGGGTGGGACCTGATGCCCGTTCGGCCAGGACCTCCATCGTGCCCATGAAGCGCCGCAGCGACTTGATCGCCGCGGCGCCCAGGCCGGGCACCTCCTCGGGCGCGGCCGCGAGCTCCCAGACGGTCTCGCCGGTGGTGTTGGCGTGCCCCAGCAGCCGCGAGATCGTCGTGTTGCCGATGCCCCGGCGGGGCGAGTTGACGATCCGGGTGAAGGCGCCCACGTCCTGCGGGTTGACCAGCACCGTCAGATACGCGATCGCGTCCTTGATCTCGGCCCGGTCATAGAACTTGGTGCCGCCGATCACCTGGTAGGCGATCTCGGCGCGCACCAGGGTGTCCTCGAGCACCCGCGACTGCGAGTTGGTCCGGTAGAAGACGGCGATCTCCGCCCGCGAGGTGCCCTCGTCCACCATTCGCTGGATCTCGCCGGTCACGTACCGCGCCTCGGCGTGCTCGTCGTCGAGCTCGCGCACCTTGATCGGGTCCCCCTGCCCCAGGTCTGACCACAACGACTTGGGCTTCTGGCCGCGGTTGTTGCGGATCACCGCGTTGGCCGCGTCCAGGATGGTCTGCGTCGAGCGGTAGTTCTGCTCGAGCTTGACCACGTGGGCGTCGGGATACGAATCCTCGAACTCGAGGATGTTGGTGATGTCCGCCCCGCGAAAGCCGTAGATGGAGTTGTGGGTGACGAGCCCCCCGGCCACGAAGTTGTGGGTGTGGGCGATGTCCAGGTCGTATACGGGCCGATCCAACGTGACCCGTTCCACGGACTCGACCAGGTCATAGCCGCCGGTCTGGTCGAACATCACCATTCCCGGCCGGACGGAGCACGCGGGAGTGAAAGGCAGCGAGGCGCCGTGGCGACCGAGGCGGGCGGTCCGGCGCACCCCAACGTGGCGGACCTCCTGCTTGACGTGGCTGACCACGCGCTCGGCCGCGGCCATCGTGGCGGTAGAGCCCTCAAAGCCGCGCCCGTCGGGCGCGGCAAAGCCGACCCCGTGAGTTGGCGCGCCGCCGGCCGTGCCGTCACACAGTGACACGGAGAGCTGTGGCCGAAATACCCCCAAATAAGCGGATTTTCGAGCACAACCCTTCTCGAAGCCCGCAAAGTGGGTGTGTTCCGGCGTGCTGACAATCCTCCGGCCCGACTGCATCGTGATGGCTATCCCGCCCGATCGCTCAGACGTGTGGACCCTTTGGACCGTCGCGCCGCGGAACTCGCCGCTGCCGTACGCGGAGAGCACCTGGTCCCCGGGGCGGATCGTCTCGATCGGGCGGCGCGACCCATCGGCCATCGTGACCTGGGTGCCATGGACCAGGCACTGCGCGTCGTCGCCGACCACCATGAGGTTGCGGTGCTCCCCGGCCAGCAGCTGCAGCCAGCGGTACTGGGCGTGGTTGGTGTCCTGGTACTCGTCGACGAGCACGTGGCGAAACGCGGTGGCGTAGCGTTCGCGGACCTCGGGGAAGAGCTCGAGGACGTTGACGGCGCGGACGAGGAGATCGTCGAAGTCCATGGCGTTCATGCGGTGCATCTCGCGCTCGTAGGAGCGGTAGACGTCGGCCACGGTCTGCTCGAAGTAGGAGCCCACCATCTGGGCGTAGGCGTCGGCGTCGCGCAGCTTGTTCTTGGCGTCGGAGATCTGGGCGTGGACCGAGCCGGGCGTGAAGCGCTTGGGGTCGATGCCCAGGTCGTCGAGGCAGCGCTTGATGAGACGGCGCGAGTCAGCGGTGTCGTAGATGGTGAACTGGCGGGTGTAGCCGAGCCGGGCGGCCTCGGCGCGCAGCATCCGCGCGCACGCGGCGTGGAAGGTCATCACCCACATGGCGCGCACGCGCCGCCCCACCAGCAGCTCGGCGCGGTCGCGCATCTCCCCCGCCGCCTTGTTGGTGAAGGTGATGGCCAGGATCTCGTTGGGCTTGGCGCCATCGGTGCCCACCAGGTAGGCGATCCGATGGGTGAGCACCCGGGTCTTGCCCGAGCCGGCCCCGGCCAGGATGAGCTGCGGTCCCTCCCCGTAGGTGACGGCTTCCCGCTGGGGCTCGTTGAGGCCGCTGAGCAGCGCCTCCATGTCGGTCGTGAGCTCGGTCATGGATCTCCGAGATTGACGTTAGCGACAGACCCGGCGGGCGGGACGTGAGTCATCCTGTGGCCCATGGATGAGCTCCGCCGTGCCTGCGCCGACGTGGCCGGGCGTGCGCGCAGCGTGTCGGTCGTCTCCGGCGCCATCCCCGCTTACGCGGCCACGCTGCTCCCGGCCGGCGCCGAGCTCGACGTGGAGTCCGCGCAGCCTCCGCGTAGCCCGGCCGAGCGCGAGGCGCGCGCCGCCTACTGGCTGACCATGGACGCCGTCAACTTCGGCTCGGGGTGGTTTCCCACCTTGCGCAAGCGCGGCGCCCTCTCGGGCTACAACACGATCGCCGCCTGCCTGCGCGAGCACTTCGACCGCGGCGGCTGGACCGCGGGTCAGCTCGCGGCCCTGGATGCCGCCACCCTCGCCCCCATCCTCGGCCAGGACCCCGGTCACGAGCTGATGACGCTCTACGCCGCCTCCCTGCGCGACCTGGGCCAACAGGTGACCGCCGGCTACGACAGCCGCTTCGCCGCGGTGGCCGACGCGGCCGGTGGCTCCGCCGTGGGGCTGGCCCGCCACCTTGGCGCCTGGCCCTCCTTCGCCGACTGCTCGCGCTACGAGGAGCTGGAGCTCCCCTTCCTCAAGCGCGCACAGATCGCCGCCGCCGACCAGCACCGCGCCGGGGTGGCCCGCTTCTCCGATCTGGACGCGTTGACGATGTTCGCCGACAACCTCGTGCCCCACGTGCTGCGCCTGGACGGCGTCCTGCGCTTTGACCCCGAGCTCGTGGCCCGCATCGACCGCGCCGAGCTCATCGCCCATGACTCGGCCGAGGAGGTGGAGATCCGGGCCTGCGCCGTGCACGCGGTGGAGCTGCTGGTGGCCGCCGCCCCGGGCCACGGGCTCACCGCCGAGGCGGTGGACCGGATCCTGTGGCAGCGCGGCGGGCGGCCCCGCTACAAGGCCGCGCCGCGCCACCGTTCACGCTGCACCGCCTACTAGTAGCCCAGCAGCCGCTCCAGCACCTGGGCCACCCCGCCCTCGTCGTTGGAGGCGGTCACCTCGTCGGCGATCTCGAGGACCTCGGCGTGAGCGTTGGCGACGGCGACGCTGCGCCCGGCCCATTCCAGCATCGCCAGGTCGTTGGGCATGTCGCCGAAGGCCACGACGTCGGCGCGGTCGATGCCCGCGCGCTCGCACAGCACTGCGAGGCCCGACGCCTTGCTCACCCCGGCCGCGCCGATCTCCAGCAGCGTGTCGGCGCTGCTCGAGTGGCTGAGCTGAGCGAGGTCTGAGAGCAGCTCACGCGCATGGGCGAGGAGCTCGTCGCCGGTCAATGACGGATGGCGGACCATCATCTGCAGCGGCGCGACCTCGAGCAGCACATCGAACTCATCCACGATCGAGTCGTGCGGCACGGGCCAGTGCGGCACATACCGGGGCTCTCGGCAGAACACGCCGTGACGCTCCAGGGCCCACGTGGCCTCCGGCAGCGCGGCGCGCAGCCGAGCCACCACCTCGCGCGCCGTGTCGACCGCGAACGGGAACGTCTCGACCATGGTGTCCGTGTGCAGGTCCCAGATGACGCTGCCGTTGAGGCACACCGCGACACCGCGATGCCCCGTCGCCTCGGCCAGTGGCCGCATCCAACGTGGCGGCCGCGCCGTGCACAGCACGAACGGGACTCCGGCAGCCTCGAGGCGGTCGATGGCCCGGCGCGTGCGCGGGTCGATGGTCCCGTCGCTGCGCAGCAGCGTCCCGTCCACATCGGTGGCCACCAGCCGGGGAATCACCGCGGGATCGTGGCAGACTGAACCCAGCATGAGCTCGCACATCAACCACGTCAGCATCAACGCGCGCAACCTGCAGGAGTCGGTGGACTTCTACGTCGACCTGCTCGGCGCCGAGCTCATCCCGACCCCGAACTTCGGGCTGCCCGTCCAGTGGCTGGCCCTCGGGGACACCCAGCTGCACCTCTTCGAGCGCGACCTCACGCCCACCAGCCACCACCACCTGGGCATCACGGTCTCAGATCTCGAGCCCGCCTACCGTGCGGCCGAGCGGCGCGGGGCCTTTGACCACGACGCCTTCGGCAACCATCTGGTGCAGCTGCCCGGCGACGTCGTGCAGATGTACGTCCGCGACCCCGCCGGCAACCTCGTCGAGATCGACCAACACGGCGCCGACCGCCTCCCGGCCGAGCTCCGCGCCCGGCTCACCGGGCTCTGGGATCTACACCCTCAGAGCGAAGAGCAGATGCGCGGCCGGCTCTTCGTCAGCGCCCCGTAGCGCTCAGCCGTCCTCGGCGCGGGTCTTGGCGATCGCCTCGGCGCCCGCCGCCCCGACGAGCAGCTCGGCCCGCATCGTCCCGCTGGCGGCCAGGTCCAGGGCGGGGAAGCGCCCCGCGCTGGTCAGCGCGACGTCGAGCGCGATGACCGTCGTCTCGCCGCCGATGGGAGCCGACGCGGTGGCGATGATCGTCACCGACCCGCCGTTCACGAGGTTGCGCGCCGCGCCCAGGGCCTTGCGAGCCAGCGAGGGGCTACACCCGTCGAGGGTGTCGATGAACACGACGGCGTTGGCGCCGCGGGCGGCCAGCCGCCGGGCCTGGTCGATGGCCGGCTCCACGGCGCCGTTGCGGGCCTCCTCGGTGGCGGCGAAGCTGACCGCCGCCGACAGGGTCAGCGGGCCGTCGGTCCAGTCGGGAATCTCCTCCGGCCGCACGCCGGCGAGGACGACGGAGAGCGTGAGCTCATCGCGGCCGCCCAGCGCGGCGGCGAGCCGGCGCAGGGCCTCGCTCTTGCCCGCCCGCGAGGCGCCGACGATGGTCACCCGCGAACCCAGGCCGAACGGGGTCAGCCACTCGATCGCCTTCAGTGTCGGGTCGTCGGAGCCGATCTTCAGGCGCTCGGTGGGGAAGGCCGCGGGCAGATCGTCGAAGCGGACGCTGTCGGCCAGTTCGGCGGCCGGACGGCCGTTGATCGTCTCGATGCGGATGAGCGACGCGAATCGCTCGGAGCGGCGTGGCGCGCGCTTGGGCCCGGCGATCCGGTCCCCGGACACGAGCTCGCAGCGCTTGACCTGGGCCGAGGAGATGTAGACATCGTCGTCGGAGGGGTCGGGCGGATCGACGCGGACGAAGCCCGAGCCGTTGGCGAGCAGCTCCACCACACCCTCGACGGCCTCGTCGGAGTCAGAATCAGAGTCAGTGTCAGAGTCCGCCTCGGCCACTGGCTCGGCCTCCTGGCGGTCCTCGTCCTCGCTCGAGTCGGCGTCGTCGCGACCTGACGAGCGTCCCCGGCCGCCACGCCGTCCGCGGCGCCGGCGGCGCCCCGAGGACTCATCGTCCTCGTCGGGCTGAGGCTCCGGCTCCGGCTCGGGCTCGGGCTCTGGCGCCTCGGCGGTTTCGGTTTCGGTTTCGGTTTCCGCCTCGGCCGCGACGGGCTCGTCGGTCGTCTTGCGGCTCCGGCGCCGCCTGCTGGGCGCTGCCGCGGTCACGGGCGCGGCCTCGGGCTCGTCGGGTGCGGCCTCGGGCTGGTCGGGTGTGGCCTCGGGCTGGTCGGACGCGGCCTCGGGCTGGTCGGACGCCGCATCGGCGCCGTTGCCGCCCTCCTGCTTATTGAGGATCGCGTCGATCAGCTCGGCGCGCCGCAGTCGGCGGTAGCCATCGATGGAAAGCTCTGAGGCGATCGCGTGGAGGTCGGCCAGGGGGCTTGCTTCCAGGGCACTGCGATCGACGACGGACATAGGGACTCCCTTAGCTTGATGATCGGTGGGCTCCGGTCGCGTTGGGCCAGCGACCGGCGATTCGTGAACCTGAATCTAGCGCGCTGTGCCGTCGGACATCGATTGCTCCCAGCGCAGCGTGTCCGGGACGCGCAGCCCGGGGTCCACCTCGCCGTCGCCCCCGAGCACCGCCGCGACGGTGAGGAAGTCCGCCGCCGCCGCCACGTCGTGGACGCGGAGCACGTGGGCGCCCGAGGCCACGCCGTGGGCCACCGCGGCCAGCGTCCCGCCCAGCCGGGCCCGCGGCGGACGCTGGGTCAGCGCGCCGACGAAGTCCTTGCGGCTCACGGCCAACAGGATCGGCCGGCCCAGGCCGTGGAGGGCGGGCAGGGCGCGCAGGACCGCGATCGTCTGCGCCGGCGTCTTGGAGAAGTCCGGGCCGGGGTCGACCATGATCTGCTCGAAGGCGACGCCGCGCGACGTCGCCACTTCGATGCGCTCGGCCAGGAAGCGCTCGACCTCCCCGACGATCCGATGGTCCAGGCCCGGGTCGTGGTGCTTGGTCTTGGGCGGAGCGATGGTGTGCATGACGACCAGCGCGGCGCCGGTCTGCGCACAGACGTCGGCGAGCTCGGGATCGCGCAGGCCACTGACGTCGTTGACGATGGAGGCGCCCGCGGCGATCGCCGCCTGCGCCACGGCGGGCTTGTAGGTGTCCACGGACACGCGCGCGCCCAGACCGCCCGCCACCGCCTCGATGAGCGGGACCACCCGCTCGATCTCCTCCTCGGCGGGAACCGGTGGCCGGTTGGTGACGCCCGATTCGCCGCCGACGTCGATGACGTCGGCCCCGTCTGCGATCAGCGCGCGCGCCAGCTCCACGCGCGCCTCGAGCGTCTGTACGAGGCCGCCGTCGGAGAAGGAGTCGGGCGTCGCGTTGACGATCCCCATCAGCAGCGACCGTCCGCCGAGGGCGAGCTCACCGCGACTGGTGGCCAAGGTGCGCGCGGGCGCGCTCACGGGCCGGAGGCGGCGCCGGCGACGGGGTCGGCGGGCATGTCCGGCGCGGACCATGCGCGGTAGCACGCCGAGGCCTCGAGCATGGCCGCGTGGGCTTGGCGGCAGCCGCGGCAGTGGCCCAGGTGCTCGATCAGCCAGTCGTCGTCGGCGGCGGCCACCTCCTCGCCGTCCTGGCGGCGGGCGATCGTACGCAGCGCGCGGTCGTGCTCGGCGCAATCGGGCTGGGGCACTCCCGCTCCGCGCAGCTGCGCCCGCAGGTCCAGGCGCGCCTGCGCCAGCAGCATGGCCACGGCGTCGGGACCCACGCCGATGGCATCGGCCACCTCGCCGTGGTCCAGGCGCAGGAGCTCGCGCAGAGCCAGGGCCTCTCGCTCGGCCAGCGGCAGTTGACCGGCCGCCGCCTCGAGCTCGCGGGCGATCGCTTCGGGCAGGGCGTCAGGATCGGTGGGTCGGTCCTCGTCGGCTGGATCGGTGGCGGCCGGCGCGGTGGGCTGGGCCTCGGCGGCCGGCTCTGAGCCCTGACGTACGGCGGCCACCGCGGCGCGAAGCATGGCCGAGCGATCGGTGTCGCCGCCGGCGCGAGCCGTCTCGTCGGCGGTGCGCGCGTCCGGGCCCTCGCCCAGCATGCGTACGCAGAATCGCGTCAGCTCGTCCATTCCCGGCCGAGCTTACGCGGTCGCCGCGGCCGGATCGCCGCCGCTGGGCCGGGGCTCGAGGCTCAGCGCAATCCCCTCGGCCCGCGCCTCCTCGGTGAACCCGGCGACCTCGGCATCGACCCGCACGGCGTCCCAGCCCAGCACGGCGCCCATGGCCTCCGCGACGCGGCGCGGCGCGGGCGCGCCGGGAGCGGTCAGCTCACGCCCCGCCAGCAGCCCGAGGCGGGTGCGGCGCAGCAGGACGTCGCCCACGGTGCGGGCCTGCTCGTGAGCGGCCGCGAAGGGCGCCTCGGCCAGGAGGTCGGGCAGGTCAGCCACGATTGGTGCCGCCAGCGCGGGGTCGCCCTCGGCGACCTGCAGGACGCCATCGGCAGCATGCCCGTAGCGACCGGCCAGCATCGCGTAGGCGCCCGGCGAAACACCGGCGACGCGGGTCAGCGCGGCCGGATCGACCGGGGCGCCGAGGGGAATCTCGTGCGTCCGGCAGGGCGCCTGGCGCCCATCGCGCTCGACGATCCGGTCCACCGCCAGGCGGGCCATCCGCCGCCACGTCGTCAGCTTGCCCCCGGTGATCGTGATCAGGCCGCTCGAGGTCTCGTAGAGCTCGGCCTTGCGGGAGATGTCGACGGACTTGCGGCTGTCGCCGCTGGAGATGAGCGGCCGGACCCCCGCGTAGGCGCCGGTGGCATGCCGGGCGTCCAGCGACACCCCGAAGAACTCGTTGACCGCGCCCAGCAGATAGTCGATGTCCTCAGACGAGGGCTGGACGTGGTCGACGTCGCCCTCGTAGGTGTTGTCGGTGGTGCCGATCAGCGTGCGCCCGAGCCACGGCAGGGCGAAGATCGACCGCCCGTCGCCGACGGGGACAATCGCGCCGGCGTCCAGCGGCAGGTCGTCGCGGTGCAGGAGAACGTGGCTGCCCCGGCTGGGGGCGATCTGCGGCAGCTCGGCCTCCGACTGCAGCTCGCCGGGGCGGATCCGGTCCGCCCAGACCCCGGTGGCGTTGACGACGTTGTCAGCCACGATGGCGAACGTCGCGCCGGACTCGCGGTCCTCCACGGTGACCGCCGTGCCCGTGCCGCGGTCGGGGCGCAGCCCAGTGACGCGCAGGCGGTTGGCGCAGACCGCCCCGAACCGCTCCGCCTCCCCGAGGACGGTGAGCACCAGCCGGACATCGTCCGTCTGGCAGTCGTAGAACAGGTATCCACCCGTCGGCTGACGGTGCGCGATCGCGGGCAGCAGGCGCGCCACCTCGTCTCCGTCGATGAGGCGATGACGGGCCGGGCTCCACTCCGCCTCGCCGTCGGCCGCGGCCGCTCGGCGAGCGGTGCGCCGCCCGCGCAGCGACGGGGCGGCCATGACGTCGTACATGTTGAGCCCGATCCCGGTCAGGCGGTCGGGACGCGATCCGTGAAACGCGGGCACCACGAACGGCAGCGGGCGCACCACGTGCGGGGCCAGGCGCACCATCAGCTGGCGCTCGAGCAACGCCTCGCGCACCAATCCCAGGTCAAAGCTCTGCAGGTAGCGCAGCCCGCCGTGGACCAGCTTGGACGACCGGCTGCTGGTGCCCGAGGCGAAGTCGGCCTGCTCGACCAGCGCCACGCTGTACCCGCGCGACGCGGCGTCCAGCGCGACCCCGGCGCCGGTGATGCCGCCGCCGATCACCAGCACGTCGTAGGGGTGCGCGGCCAGGGCGGTCAGAGCGTCGTCGCGAGTGCGCATGGGCCGGGGTGAGCGTAATCGTTGGCGAAACTGCACACGCGCCGGCCTCAGGCGATGCGCGGGGCGCCGAGCGCCAACATGGCGGCGAAAAATGCGCACTCCGTCGTCCGAGGGCGACCGTGGGTGCAGAACCGCCAGTGGGGCCGCGCGCGGGCCGCGGGCCGGGGCGCGTGGCCGCCTCGGTGCGCTGATCGCGATCGCGAGATCAGGCCGTGACGGCCGCCACCCCACCCGAGCCCGCAGCCGCGGCGGTGCCCGCGGCACCGGGCACCGCCAGCGCGGCCACGAGCATGAGCCGACTGACCGGCCTCATCGCACCTCGGAGTTCGACATCGACCGTTCCACATCCTGGCGGGGATGCGGTGTGGGGGCGCAGCGGTCGATGGAGTCGGCGGATGTGAGCACGGCCAGTCGGCCCAAGTGGGGGCGGTCCAGCCCATCGGGTGCCTGATGCCTGCGGGGTTAGCTGACGGGCTCGCGCTCTACACGAGAGCGCTTCCCACGGATCACCGCGAGACTCGCCCCACCTACGTGGGTCCCCCGCTCTCCGGTACGGCGATCCGGAGATTCGGCGTGGCGGGAACCTACCAAAAACTTCCGGTGCCCGCGCGGAAAATCGATCGGCTTTAGGCGTCTTTATGTGCGGGATCCGCGATCCCGTTGCGCCGACGTTCCTCGATCGTCGCTTTGATGCGGCTCACGGTGTCGTCGGACATGCGGCGGATCTCCCAATGCGTCAGCTTGATCAGGCGCATCGGAGAGCTGGCGATGACGTCGGCGTTGCGCGGTTTGCGCTCCAGCAGCCCCATCTCGCCGATGAGGTCCCCCGCCTTGAGCGAAGCGATCTTCTCCCCGCCCTGGAGGACGTCGGCGGTCCCCTCCTCGATGGCGATCAGCTCGACCGAGTAGTCGCCCTCCTTCATCAGCATCTGCCCCTCGGCGGCGCTGGTCTCCGTCGCGAACGCGGCGAGGCGGTTGGCCTCCTCTGCGGAGAGCTCGGAGAAGATGGGGATCGCGGTCAGCCGGGCGGGGTCCATGGCGCAGATCCTAAAGGGCTTGGACTTCAGCTGTGACCTCGCTGACCGACGACTTGGCGTCGCCGAACAGCATCGAGGTCTTGGGGTCGTAGAACAGCGGGTTGTCGATCCCGGCAAAGCCCGAGGCCATCGACCGCTTGAGCACGATCACCGAGCTGGAGCGGTCGACCTCCAGGATCGGCATGCCGTAGATCGGGCTGCCGGGCTCGTTCTTGGCCGCCGGGTTGGTGACATCGTTGGCGCCGATGACCAGGGTCACATCGGTGCGTGGGAACTCCGGGTTGATGTCGTCCATCTCACGCAGCAGGTCATAGGGGACGTCGGCCTCGGCCAGCAGCACGTTCATGTGCCCCGGCATGCGCCCGGCGACGGGATGGATGGCGTACTTGACGGTCACCCCTTTGGCCTCCAGCGCACGCTCGAGCTCGCGCACAGCGTGCTGAGCCTGGGCCACGGCCATCCCGTAGCCGGGGGCGATCACCACCTGGCGCGCGTAGGAGAGCTGGATGGCCACGTCCTGCGCGCTGGTGGCGCGCACGGTCCCGCCGGTCTCTGACGCGGGCCCCACGGGCGCGGCCACCGCTCCGCCGAAGCCGCCGGCCACGATCGCCGGCACCGAGCGATTCATCGCCTTGGCCATCAGGTTGGTCAGGATCGTGCCCGACGCCCCCACGATCATCCCGGCCACGATCATCACCGTGTTGTTCAAAGCCACGCCGGTCGCCGCCGCCGAGAGCCCCGTGAACGCGTTGAGCAACGAGATCACCACCGGCATGTCCGCGCCGCCGATCGGCAACACCACCATGTTGCCCAGCAGCGCCGAGACCCCCAGGATCCCGACGATGAACAGCGCTTGGGAATGCGATCCGGCCAACAGGATGACCGCACTGATCAACGCGATCGTGAACAACGCCAGGTTCAGGATCGTCTGACTGGCCCCGGGCAGCTTGATCGGGCGCCCGGGCAGGATCTCCTGCAACTTGGCGAACGCGATGTTCGACCCCCAGAAGCTGATCGACCCCACGATCGCGCCGAACAGCTCGAAGATCTCGGTGCGCAGCGGAAAGAAGCCGGGCGCGAAGTGATGGCGGAACTCGACCCATGCGATCAGGGCGACCGCGCCGCCACCGACCCCATTGAAGATCGCGACCATCTGGGGCATCGCGGTCATATGCACCCTGCGAGCCGCCGGGACGCCGATCGCGGTCCCGATGGCCACACCCACGATGATCAGGATGACCGTGCTCGTCCCGTGCCACACCCCCGGCGTCAACAGCGTCGCGACCACCGCCACCGCCATCCCCACCGCCGCGATCTTGTTGCCCCGCACGGCGGTGCGGGGGCCGGTCAGCCCCGTCATCCCGTAGATCAACAGCGAGAACGCCACGATGTAGGCGGCGTCGATGAAGTAGGTGGTCTGAACAAAGACCGTGCCCGCGGCGATCACTTCGTCTCTTCCTCCAGCGCCGCCGCCGTCTCCTCCGCGCTCGGAGGCTCCTTCTGCTTGAACATCTCGAGCATCCGGTCAGTGACCAGAAAACCGCCGATCACGTTGATCGTGCCGAACGCCACCGCGATCACCAGCAGCACCTGCTCAAACCAGCCACTGGCGATATGCATCAACAACAACCCACCCAACACCACCACCCCGTGAATGGCGTTGGTTCCCGACATCAACGGCGTATGCAGCGTGTTGGGGACCTTGGAGATGACGGCGTAGCCGACGAACCCGGCCAACACCAGCACCGACAGGTCAATGACGAAGGTGTTGCCCACGTTCGGTCTCCTTAGCTGACGGAAGTCGCAGCGGCCTTGGCGCCTTCGTGAACGATCTCGCCGCCGCGTGTGATGCACGCACCCGCGATGACCTCATCGTCGAAGTCCAACGACAGCTGCCCGGACTCGTCGATCATCAGTCCCAGCAGCGCCTGGATGTTGCGCGCGTAGAGCTGCGAAGCGTGCTCGGCCATCGTCGACGGCACATTCAAAGGCGCCAGGATCTTGACGTCGTGCCGGATCACGGACTCCCCGGGCTCTGACAGCTCGCAGTTGCCCCCGGCCTCGCCGGCCAGGTCGACGATCACCGAGCCCGGCTTCATCAGCTTGACCGCAGCCTCGGTGACGAGGATCGGAGCGCGCCGCCCCGGGACCAGTGCAGTGGTGATGACCACGTCCACCTTGCCGATGGCCTCGGCCATCAGCTCCTGCTGACGGGCCTGCTGCTCCGCAGTGAGCTCCTTGGCGTAGCCGCCCGTCCCCTCCAGATCGCCGCCCAGGTCGAACTCGAGGAACTTCGCGCCCAGCGACTCCACCTGCTCTTTCACCGCGGCGCGCACGTCAAAGCCCTGGACCACGGCGCCGAGCCGCCGCGCGGTGGCGATCGCCTGCAGGCCGGCCACGCCCGCGCCCAGCACGAGCACGGTGGCCGGCCGGATGGTCCCCGCGGCGGTCATCAGCATCGGGTAGAAGCGGCCGAGCTCCTGCGCGCCGATGAGCGCGGAGCGGTATCCGGAGATGTTGGCCTGCGAGGACAACGCATCCATCGACTGCGCGCGGCTGATGCGCGGGACCGCCTCCATGGCGAAGCTGGTCACCCCCGCGGCGGCAAGCGCCGTGACGCCCTCGCCGTTGGTCAGCGGTCCCAAAAACCCGATGAGCGTCGTCTCAGGCCCGAGCCGCGAGATCTCCTCAGCGTCAGGCGCGGCCACCTTGACCACCACCTCGCAGTCAAACGGCGCCTCGTCCACCAGCGTCGCGCCCGCCTCGACGTACGCCTCGTCGGGGATCAGTGCGCCCTCCCCGGCACCGCGCTGGACCAGAACCTGAATCGGATCTCGTCCGCCCGCATCCTCGCCGGGGGCGCGCGTGAGCTTGCCGACCACCTCTGGCACCAGGGCCACGCGGCGCTCGCCGCCAGTTGTCTCCTTCGGGACTCCGATCCGCATGCGGCGGTGCAGCGTACCGGGTGGCGCGCCGCGAGGACCTGCCGGTGCCAGCCCCCGCGGCGATCAGCCCAACCCGACCGGCGCCAGCGCCAGGGCCGTGATCACACCAACGGCGCCGGCGAAAGCACCTGCAAGCACCTGATTTCTGGCTATTGCGGCGTTCGCGGCCGCCGGATGGCCATGGGACCCGCGGCGCCCGGGCGCTGTGTGCGCAGGCGCACGCTTCCCGGCGCCCGACGATGAGGCGGATGACCCCGCCGCATGGCGCGTGGGGCGCGCGGTGGAATGCGGCGCGGCGCTCGGCGGCGAGGTCGCG
The DNA here is from genome assembly GCA_963737335.1 of uncultured Solirubrobacteraceae bacterium. Taxonomy (GTDB): domain Bacteria; phylum Actinomycetota; class Thermoleophilia; order Solirubrobacterales; family Solirubrobacteraceae; genus Palsa-465. The sequence continues at coordinate 31,410 of CAVTSK010000023.1, read as the reverse complement.
GCCGGGGGAGTCGAGACGGGCGGTGGCGGCGGCGCGGCGATGGGTAGCGGCTTGCCCTCCATCGCCATCAGCGCCTCGCCGGTCACCCATACCGGCGTCTGGGTGACGCCCCGGCTGTAGCGCACAGCGCCGTTGGCGGCCACCAGCGAGTCCAGGTAGGCCAGCGGCGACACGGACCCCCCGCGATGCAGGCTCGCCGCCGACACGCCCGCCGCGTCCAGCCCCTGGATCGCCCACGCCGTCGACTGGGCGTTGGAGCCCATCCCGGGCTGGGAGGGAAAGCCGCCATCGCGGTCCTGCTGGCGGCGCAGGAAGCCCACCGCTCGCGACATGGCATGAGCCGCGGCGCCCTCGCCGGCAAGCGCCTCCAGCGCGGCGCCGGTGTCATCGACGTCGCTCGAGCCTCCGGCGGCGGCGAAGCTGAAGCCGCCGTCGCCGTCCTGCTGGCGCACCAGCCAGCGCAGGGTGCGAGCGCTCGCAGCCACCCCGTCGGCACGCAGAGCCAGGATCGCGAAGCTCGTCAGGTTGACCTGGTCGGCGATCGAGCCGTCGCCTCGGAAGCGGCTCTGCAGGGCGGCGATCAGGTCGCGACCGCCGAAGGAGCGCGCCGAGGCACCTGCCGCACGCGCCACCAGGATGGTCCGCTCGAGCGACCCGACGTCGGGCGGGCGGGGTCCGATTGCCCCGCGGCGGACGTAGTCCATGAGGCCCTGGGCATCGCCGAGGGTGTTGAGGTCGTGCCCCGCGGAGGCCAGGCCCAGCGCCGCCCACCCGGCGTAGAGCTGGTCCGACGGCTGGCCCGGTGCGGCGCCGAACCCTCCGTCGGCGTTCTCGGAGCCGAGCAGGTAGTTGGCCGCGGCCGAGGCGAGCGAGGGCGGCGACGTCACGGCCGCCCGGGCAGCCGTGGCCGGCCCGCCCAGCGAACCCAGTGCAGCCGCGGCCAGGACCGCCACCACCAGCGGAGCCGCGACCCGCTCCACCGGGAGCCAGGTCACCTCGATCCGCCGGGCGAAGCGCTGGATCGAGCGCGTCAGAGCCGGTCCCAGGGCGAGGGCGAAGGCCAGGCACCCGGCGGCGTGGATCGCGTCGAAGCCCAGGCCCTGCCCGACGTAGACCCCCAGCTGGCCAAGGCTGTGATCGCTGAAGGAGACCCAGTCGCCCACGTCCTGGATGACGGTGAAGGCAAAGCCCACCACGCAGCAGACGATCGCCAGCGGCCAGCGCCCCAACGGCCGGGCCGTGGGCGCGCGGCTGCGCCGGCGCATCCCCCACGCCAGCGCCGCGCCGATCACCCCGGTGGCCCCCCAGGCGGCCATCTGCCACGGGGTCCACGGCCCCTGGCCGAAGAAGAAGTTGGAGGTGAGCCCGGCCAGAGCGCCGATGGCGAACCCCGGCGCTCCCCCGAGCGCGTAGCCGGCGATGAGCACGATGTCGGTGGTCGGCTTGACGTTCGGGACGGCCGCGAACGCGATCCGGCCCAGCGCGGCAAACGCCGCCAGCGTCCCCACCAGCGCGATGATCCGCGCGTCGGGCCGCGCGCGCTCATACCAGGCGAAGCCCGCACCGAGGGCCAGGGCCAGCAGACCGAAGGCCCCCAGCTGCCAGCTCATACGATCGCCTCCTGCGCCACGGCCCGCGAGCCGATCAGCGCCGCGCCCTCGGCCGGCGTCAGCGCGCCACCGGCTCCGCCCAGGATTCGGGCGGTCTCGGTGGCGAAGTAGCTGCCCCCCGCCAACACCTCGCTCGCGCTGCCGTCCGCGATGGGGGCGCCGTCGGCCAGCAGCACCACCCGCCGGGCAAACGCCGCCGCGAACTCGGGATCGTGCGTGGCGACGATCACCGCGGCGTCCAGTCCACTCAGGAGCTCGGCGAGCCGGTTCTTGTGGTCACGGTCCATGCCGCGCGTGGGCTCGTCCAGGCACACCACCGCCGGCGATGCATGCGCGCCATCGGGCTCGCCCAGAACGATCGCCAGGGCCAGCCGCTGCTTCTCCCCGCCCGACAGGTCGCGCGGGTTGCGCCCGGCAAAGTGCTCGCCGCTGAGCCCCACCGCCGCCAGCGCCCCGGCGGGCGCCTCGGCGCTGACGGTCTCGTGCACGAGATAGTCGGTGGGGTTCTGGAGCAGCAGGGCGACGCGGCCGCTGCTGCGCACCGTCCCCCGCGTGGGGGTCATCAGGCCCGCGGCGTGGCGCAGCAGCGTGGACTTGCCCGCCCCGTTTCGCCCCATCAGCGCCACCCGCTCCCCCGGCGCCACCGTGAGCGAGACGTCGCGCAGGATCGTCGGGCCGGCGCGCAGCTCGTGCCAGACGTGCGCGAAGGCCAGCGCGGGCTCAGGCGCCGCGCCGGCCGCGCGCCGACGCGCCCGCCACCCCTGCCGCGCAGGCGGCGACCACGGCTGCGCATCCCCGGCCGCGGGCAGCATCTCGGCCCGCCGCAGCGCCGCGCGGGCCCGCTTGACCCCGGCCACGGGGGCCAGGCCCACGGAGCTGAGCAGCCGGGCACCCGGCGTCTGGAGGGTGGGCGCATCGCGGCTTGCCCACTCCAGGAACGTGGTCGGCGTCGCGTCGCACACGATGCGCCCGCCGGCGAGCGCAAGAACCCGATCGGCCGCCCCCAGGCAGCGCTCCAGGCGATGCTCGGCGAGGACGATCGTCGCGTCGGAGTCCTCGTTGACGCGGCGCAGCAGGCCGATGAGCTCGTCCCCGGCAACCGGGTCAAGCTGCGAGGTCGGCTCGTCGAGCACCACCACCCGCGGGCGGCCCGCCAGCGCGGCGCCGAGGGCCACCCGCTGGAGCTCCCCGCCTGACAGCTCGGCCGTCGAGCGGTCCAGGAGATGGTCGATGGCCAGCGCCAGGGCCGCCTCCTCGACCCCGCGCGCCACCTCGGCCGGTGACAACCCGCGATTTTCCAGCCCGAAGGCCAGTTCGGCCCGCACCGTGCCGGTGACCACCTGCGTCTCGGGGTCCTGGAACAGGGTGCCCACCGCCTGGGCCAGCTCGCCGGGCCCGTGCTCACGGGTGTCCATGCCCGCGACCGTCGCGCGGCCGGCGAAGGTGCCGCCGTGAAAGTGCGGGACCAGGCCGCTGATCGCGCGCAGGAGCGACGACTTGCCCGAGCCCGAGCCGCCGGCGACGAGCACCAGTTCGCCGGGTGCGATGTCCAGCGACACGTCGCGCAGGGCGGGCGCCGCCGCGCCCGGGTAGGTGTAGGTGACCCGCTCCAGGCAGATCGCGCTCATCGCGCCAGCCCCCGGCGGTCGGCGAAGGGGACCAGCGCCGCCGCCACCAGACCGCCGGCCAGCGCCAGCGCGCCCGGGCCGGCGGCGACGTGGAGCTCCGGGTAGGCGGAGAACGCGGCCGCGGGACTCACCCGCGCCACGATCGAGACCGCCACCACCGCGAGCGCGGCGGCGATGAACGCCGCGTCGTGGCGCGAGTACGGGCCGCGGTAGGCCGGTGGGCGCCGAGCGGCGCCATAGCCGCGGACCTCGAGCGCGGCGGCGACGTCGAGCGCCCGATCCAGCATGCCGGTGCACGCGGCGCGCATCAGCGCCAGCCGCGACGGCGGCGGGCCGGGCCGGCACCGCTGGGCCTCGGCCAGCCGGCGACCGTCGCGCACGAGGATCGGCACCATGCGGGTGGCCAGCGTCGCCGACAGCGCGGAGCGAAACGACACCCGGCGAAACAGCCGCAGGACCTCGTCGGGGTCGACGGCGAGGGTGTAGAGCAGGCCGCAGAGGATCAGCGCCACGGCGCGCAGGCCGAGGATCGCTCCGTAGACGGTGGCCTCGAGCGTGATGTCAGTGTGGCCGAGGAGCGGCAGGTCGCCGAGGCGGATGATGACCGTCAGCCCGTTGCGGCTCACCAGCGCGTTGATGAGCATGATGACCAACGCCACCGGTACCCCCCACAACGCGGCGCGCAACAGCGCTCGCCCCACCCCGGCGGCCGCCCCGGCGCCCAGCACGGCGAGCACGACCGCGCCGAGCACGATCGGGTTGGCGGCCATCAGCGCCGCGACACCCAGCGCGAGGCAGTACGCGCACCCGACGCCGGCGCGGGCGCTGTGCAGCGGGGTGGCGCGCCGCCGGTAGATCATGGCGAGGCCGCGACCGGGACCGGCACCCGGGCGGCGCCGTCGACGGCGAGTGCGAAATGGTCGCGCAGCGCCTGCGGGGTGAGCGCGCGGGCCGCCGCGAGCACGCCGGCCGGGTCGGTGCCGGTGATCATCCACGTCGGCACCGAGGAGCTATCTGCGGTGGCCGCGATCAGGCCGGCCCCGGGCCCGAGCGTGCGTGTCACCTTCCCATCCGGGTCCAACAGCTGCAGCGTGTCGCCCCCGGGACCGGAGAAGCGCGCGTAGACGCCACTGGCACCCGGGCCGTGAGCGACAAGCTCGGCGGCCACCTCGGAGCGGATCTCGCTCCAGGTGCCGACGACGATTCCCAGCGTCGCCGGGCCCGATCCGGTGCCGAGCAGCTGGCTGGAGGCGGGGACATGCACGTCCGACATGGCCTTGGCCACCCGCGTGCACGCGGAATTGACGTTGGTGGCGCACTCGAGGGTGACGGGGTAGCGCTTGCCGCCGATGCCGTTGGTGAACGGCTCCGGGAAGGATCCGACCACCGCCGGAATGCTCTCGGTGGCGCTCCAGTCGTGCAGGTCCCACCAGATCTGATCGCCCGCGTGTACCGCGGTGGTGGCCGCGCCCTTGGACGCCTGCACCCCGTTGACGTAATAGAACCAGTCGTTGTGGGCGCCGCTGGGCGCGAGGCCGTTGATCGACTGCACGAACCCGCCCCCGTAACGCGTGGAGATCTTGAACGAGCGCTCCAGCATGCGCATCACGGTCTCCGATCCGGGGACCTTGCTGTGCGACACCGTCGAGATGTGACGCGCGCCGAATTGCCCCGTCACGGTGACGCTGACGCTCTTGGTGGGGGCTCCCGGGCCCAGCCCGCAGCCGCCGCACGCCAGCACGATGGCCGGCACGGCAACTGCGGTCCAGGCTCGGAGCTTCACTACCGTGGGGCGCCTGCTCGCCGCTAGTTGCTGACCTTGACCGTCATCTCGGCACGGACAAAGCCCTTGAGCGTGGCAGTCAGGGTGACCCTGCCCGGCTTGGCGACGGTGACCGTCGTCGCGCCGTGCGTGTTGGTGTTGGCAGCCGCATCGGTGACCTTGACCCCCGACAGCGTCTTGGCCTTGCCCTTGGCCGTCTTGAAGTAGGAGGCCTTCACGGTGAAGGGCTTGCCCACCTTGGCCGTCGCGGGCGCGGCGAGGATGATCGGGAACGTGGTGCCGCTGCCGGGCGCGGGCGCCAGCAGCAGTTGGTCGCCGGGCTTGAGCTTGAGGTCGCACAGGCCGGCGGAGGCGAACGTCCCGTTGACCCAGATGCCCCAGTAGAAGCCCTTGGCGCTGAACTTGTGGGTCTCACCCAGGACGTTCGTGACCTCGACGCCGAGGCCGCTGGAGAAGCTTCCGCCCCACTTGTGGTGGGTGGCGGAGTCGAAGTAGCCGATGGCGTCACCGCCGGGACACGCGCCCTTGGGCGCGCCGGCCTTGGTGATCGACCCGGACTCGGTGTGCGCAACCGTGGCGGGCAACAGCGTGTGCTTGACACCTTCGACGCGGACCGTGACGCCCGACCCGGCGCCGAGCGCTGGAGCGGTGATCGCGAGTGCGAGTGCGGCGAGGACACCGCCGAGGGCTGCGAACTGTCTGTACTTCATGGAGGGCCACCCCTTTCCACGAGGGCTTTAGGCTTGACGGTCGGAGGTTGGTCTCCTGGCTCCCGGGCCTATCAGCCACGCCTTCCCGGTCGGCCCGTTGCCGGCCAGTGGCACCGTCGTGCGCTGACGTCCCCGATCACAGTGGCGGGTCCGCGCCGGATTTGCACCGGCTTCCCATGCCACCGACCTGCGAACGCGCTGATCCTACCGTGCCGACCGTAGACTGAGAGACCAACCCGCGATGACCGTCAACCTCACCCGCATCTACACCCGCCTCGGCGACGGCGGCGAGACCCATCTCGGCGACATGAGCCGGGTGCCCAAGACGCATCCCAGGATCGAGGCCTACGGGACCATCGACGAGCTCAACGCCCAGATCGGTCTCGCGCTGACGATCGACGGGATGCCCGAGCCCTACGGCGAATGGCTGGCGCACGTCCAGAACGACCTGTTCGACGTGGGCGCCGACATCGCGGCGCCGGAGGACGCGGAATCGACGCGTGAGCGCCTGCGCGTCCTGCCCGAGCAGACAACCTGGCTGGAGGAGCGCTGCGACGAGGTCAACGCGACCCTGGCCCCGCTGAAGTCCTTCGTGCTGCCCGGCGGGACGCGGGCGGCGGCCCAGCTGCACGTGTGCCGCACCGTCTGCCGGCGCGCCGAACGAGCCGCCATCACCTGTGGCGAGGAGATCAGCGCCGAGGTGGTCCGCTACCTGAACCGGCTGTCGGACCTGTTGTTCATCCTGAGCCGCGGCGCCAACGACGGCGACGAGCCGCTGTGGGAGCCGGGCCGCTACCGCGGCTGACGCCGGCCCGATCAGGCCCGGCGCAGCATCAACGTCAGGCCTGAGGCGAGCAACATGCCCAGGGCGCCGATGCCGCCCGCGCCGATCACGAAGGCCTGGTGCCCGCGGACGTAGGCGACCACCTCGTGTGGCCGCAGGACGGCGATCAGCCCCACCAGCACGACCACCAGCGCCACCAGCACCCCGACCGGGGCCAGCGCTGCGCCCACTGAGAACGAGGCACGGCGTGGGCGGGCGGCCTCGGCGGCGTTCCCCGGGACCCGCGCCTCGACGATCGTCAGGCCGGCAATCCCCAGCAGAGTCCAGGTGCCGGCGACGAGAAAGCCGCCCAGGACGTCTGACGGGTAGTGCCAGCCGAGCTCCAGGAACGAGTAGCTCACCGCGACGGCGAACGCCGCCATCGCCGCCGCCACCGCCGGGCGGAGGCGGGCCGGTGCCGCGATCACCGAGCACAGCGCCAGCGACATCGCCGCGGTGGCATGGCCGCTGGGCCACGAGGCGGAGCTGATCGGCACCCAGTGGACCGGGTCGCGCGGACCGGCCAGCAGAGGCTTGAGCAGCTGAGTGGTCTCATTGGCGCACAGCAGGACGATGGCGAGCATCGCCGCCACGCGCGGCCGGCGGCGCACCAGTGCGACGATGACCGGCAGTGCCGCCAGGAACACGTACTCGTTCGGGCTGCACAGGTGAGCGATGAACGTGGTCAGGCGATCGAGCCGCGGACGGGTGAGATCGATGAACCCGTTCAGGATCGACGCGTCGGCCGCGCGGACCGGCGCGATGTAGTGGGCGGCGTACCAGACGGCGGCCAGAAGTGCGACCCCAGTCGCCGCCCCGATCAGTGCCGTCCTGGCGCGTCTGGGCATCGATCAAGCGTAGCCGTGCCCACCCGCGCCTATCTAAGAATGTGACGGTTCAGCGGCGACGCGGCGTCAGGCGTCCGAGCCGGCCTCTGAGGCCTCTGACTCGGGCTGGGGCGCCTCGGCGCCCGCCTCCGGCCCCGGGCCGGTCTCCAGCTCGGCGTCGGTCCCCGGCTCGGCGTCGGTCCCGGGCTCGGCGTCGGTGCCGGCGTTGCGCGTGACCCGGAACTCGGGAGCGGTGCCGGTGCGGCGCACGTGCGAGAAGTGCTCCAGATCCTCGGGCGAGGCGACCTCGACGGCGATACCGTCGGCGACCTCGAACCGGTTGGCCTCGTACAGCAGCTCCTGGTAGCGGGGCGCCCGCGTTCCGGCCTCCCCCGCGCCCGGGTGCGCGCCGCTCCGGGCCCCGGCGGCGTGGGTTCCCGAGCCCTCGACGTCGAGGTCGTACTCGCCGAAGCGCAACAGCCAGCGCCGGCCCCGGGCCAGCTTGTCCGGCGTCAGCTTCACGGTCACGGCGTCGCCGCGCTCACCGGACCCCGGAAGGCCCCGCTCGCTGCGCAGCCCGGCGTGCACGTCGACCAGCGCTCGGGTGAGCCGGTCCCAGTTGCGGCTGTAGGGCGCCGGTACGATCGCGACCGGTCCCCTGGCCGTCTGATCGCCGCGGATGGCGTGCGCGACGGGCCCTACGAGCACGTAGTCCACGTGGTTGGCGTTGAGCCAGCGCAGTACTGCGATCGATTTGCGGTCGAGATGCTCCAGCCCGGCGCGTGGCGGCACGGACGAGGCGTCGATTCCCGGCGAGCGGTGTTTGAGCAGCATGCCGGTGCGTTTCGCGCCGGGCGCCCCGACTCCTTCCCGCGCGCGTCGTTAACGGTCACCGGCGGGGGCGGCGGCCTCCGTGGCCTGGGCGAACTCCGCTATCCACTCGGCGACCAGTTCCGGTTGCGCCCGCGGGGCCCAGTGCGACCCCGGCACCTCGCGACGGCGCAGCCCCGGCGCGACGCGTGCCGCGGCGTCGTAGTACGAGGCCGAGATGAACCGGTCGCGGGTGGGAACGATGAGCTGGACCGGAGCGTGCACGGGTGCGGACGGGCGCGGACGGACGAGGCGGGGCGGGATGTTGGCGCGGTAGAGGTTGGCGCCGGCCCGGCCGTCGGCGGACGCGGTCGGCGCCGGATAGGCATCGTCGACCGGGACCCTCTCCACGGCGGTCAGCCATCGCCGCCAGCGGCGGCCCCCGAGCAGAACCTTCCACATCAGGGTCGGGCCGCCGGGCAGGCACAGCGGGACGATGTACCAGGAGCGCCGGGCACGGTGCACGGCGCGCAGGAGGTCGTGGCCGCGCGGCGCGGCGCGGCTGGGGCGAGCGGGGCCGAGTACCTGCCCCAGCGCGGGCCCGGCGATGGTGGTGAACGACGTCACGCGTCCGGCGAAGCGCGGCCGGGTCACGAACTCCCAGCCCTGGATCCCGCCCCAGTCGTGTCCCACCAGGTGCACCGGGCGGTCCGGCGCGACCGCCCGGCAGACCGCGTTGAAGTCGTCAGCGAGGCGATCGAGGTGGTAGGCGGCGCGGCCGCGAGGCGCGCTGGAGCCGCCGGCGCCCCGCACGTCGTAGGTGACGACGTGAAACCGGCCGGCCAGGCGTTCGACCACCGGCGCCCACAGCGTCTGCGTGTCCGGGTAGCCGTGGACGAGGACCAGCGTGGGGCGGTCGGGCCGGCCGGCGGTGCGCACCAACAGCGTCACCTCGCCCGAGCGCACGGTCCGTGTGTCCGATGCGGTCGGCACCCCGTGGCAATCTATAGGGTCAATCGCCGATGGATGCCGAAGAACTTCAGAGGCGCCGGGACGAGCGGGCCCGCGCGCGCCGGCGCCGGCGCACCCGCCGCCGGGCGGGAATCGGGGCCACCCTGGCCGTCGTGGTCATCGCCGTCGCCGTGGCCATCGCGTCGGCCAGCGGCAGCGGCGGCGCCACCCGCACGACGGAGACCGGCAGCGCGTCGAGCACGGCCACCACCGCCCATGCCCGGGCACGGCATCGCCGACCGGCCGACCGCCACAGGCGCGGCGAGTCAACCGCGGCCGTCCTGGGGCCCGCCACCGGCGTGCGTGGCACGGCGTCGGTGCCGGTGCTCATGTATCACGTGATCGCCGCCCCGCCCGGGGGCGCCCCGTTCCCGGGCCTCTACGTGCAACCCCAGGAGTTCGCGGCCCAGATGCAGGCCCTCAGGCAGGCCGGCTGGCACGCGGTCACCCTGGACCAACTCCAGGCGTACTGGAGCAAGGGCGCCAAGCTCCCGGCGGGCAAGCCGATCGTCATCACCTTCGACAACGGCTACCACTCGCAGTACGCCGAGGCCCTGCCGGTCCTGCGCAGGATGGGGTGGGCCGCCGATGAGAACATCCAGCTCAGCGGCCTTCCGCCCTCACAGGGCGGGCTGACCAACAGTGAGGTCAAGTCCATGGTCGATGCCGGCTGGGAGCTCGACACCCAGGGCATCAGCCATGCCGACCTCATCACCCTGGACGCCTCGCAGCTGCGCTACCAGATCGACAGCGCGCGTAAGACCATTCAGCGCCGCTACGGGGTACCGGTCAACTGGTTCTGCTACCCCTCGGGCCACTACGACACGACGGTGATCGACGCCGTGCGCTCAGCCGGCTACATCGGCTCCACCACCGTCGTCCCCGGCTGGGCCGGCCCGTCCAGCGACCCCTTCCGCCTGCCGCGCCTGCGCGTGCTCGGCGGCACGAGCCCGTCGGCGCTGCTGGCGCAGATCGCCGGCACCCGCACCGCGACGCCGCCACCGGGCTCCTACGGAGGCGCATAGGTGTCCGGAGAGGCCCAGTGATGGCCACGCCACGGATGCCCCCCGGCGCGCGGGGATCGGCGATCCGCGACTGGACGACCCAGCTGGGCGCCGCCACGCTGCGCCGCCCACGCCCTCAGCGCAGTACGGGGATCATCGCCGCGGTCGTCTCGGTGGCGCTCGCGACGCTGGCCATCTACTTCCTGCGCAAGATCGCGCCGGTGGTGTCGCTCAGCGTGGTCTACCTCCCCGCGGTGCTGCTCATCGCCACCTTCTGGGGGATCGCGCTGGGACTGTTCACCTCGCTGCTGAGCGCCGCGTCCTTCAACTTCTTCCACATCCCCCCCACCGGGAAGTTCACGATCGTCGACGGCCGCAACTGGGTGGCCCTGGCCGCGTTCACGATCGTCGCCCTGTTCGCCAGCGCCCTGGCCGAGCTCGCCCGCTCCCGGGCCCAGGAGGCCGAGCGCCGGCGCGCCGAGGCCGACCTGGCAGCCGCGCTGGCCCACGAGCTCCTGCTCGGTGAGGACACACAGGCCGCCCTGGCCAGCGCCGGGCGACGCGTGGCCGAGGCCCTGGAGCTGACCTCGGCGGCGATCGAGCCCGTCTCGGGCCACGTCACGGCGCCCGGGCCGGCGGACCCGCGCCGGACGGGGTTCGCGCTGCGGGGCGTGGACGGCGAGCAGATGGCGACCCTCCTTGTCCCCGCCAACCTCCCCGCCGACACCGAGCAGCGTCTGCGCACGCAGGTGGTCCCCACGCTCGAGGCGCTCGTGGCCATCGCCCAGCGCCGCGACGCCATGCAGGCGGAACTGGTGGAGACGGCAGCGCTGCGTCGTTCCGACGACATCAAGACGGCGCTGCTGCGCGCGGTCTCCCACGACCTGCGCACTCCGCTGACCGCGGTGGTCGCCGCTGGGCACGCGCTTGGCGCCGATTCGCTGACCAGCCAGGAGCGCTCCGAGCTCAGCACCGCCGTCGTGGAGGAGGGCACGCGACTGGCGGGGCTGGTGGACAACCTGCTCGCGCTCTCGCGCCTGCAGGCGGGAAGCGCCACGCCGCGCTCTGACTGGGTCTCGGTCGAGGATCTCGTCTCCGCCGCCGCCGAGGGGCTGCACGGGGATCCCATCGACGTGCGCGTCACGGTCGACCCTGACGTCCCCGAGATCCGGGCCGACGCCGCCCAGCTCGAGCGCGCGTTCGCCAATCTGCTGGAGAACGCCGGCCGCTACGGGGGCGGGTCGCCGGTCGTGGTCCACGCGCGGCGCGGCGGAGGGCCCGACGGGGAGGGCGTCCTGATCAGCATCACCGACCAGGGTCCCGGGATCGACGCCGCCGAGCAGGAGCGGATCTTCGAGCCCTTCTACCGCGGGCGCAATGTCGGCTCGTTGGCGTGGACGGGCTCGGGCCTGGGGCTGGCCATCGTCAAGGGCTTCGTCGAGGCCAACGGGGGCTCGATCAGTGTCCAATCGTTCCCCGGGCAGGGCACCACCTTCTACGTTCTGTTGCCGGTGGCGCAGCGCGAGCCCGTCGGCGCCGCCACCTCCACCCCATGAGCACGCCCTCCAAGCCGAAAGTCCTCGTCTGCGACGACGAGCAGCAGATCCTCCGCGCGCTCCGCGTGATCCTGCGCGACAGCGGCTACGAAGCCCTGCCCGCCAGCACCGGCGAGGAGGCGCTGGACGTGGCCGCGGTGTCGCGCCCCGCGGCCGCCATCCTCGACCTCGTCCTCCCCGACATCGACGGCGTGGAACTGTGCCGCCGCCTGCGCGAGTGGACCGACATGCCCATCATCCTGCTCTCGGCCGTCGGCGAGGAGGACGCCAAGGTCCGGGCGCTGGCGGCCGGCGCCGACGACTACGTCACCAAGCCGTTCGGCCCTCGGGAGCTCATCGCGCGCTTGGAGGCAAGCCTGCGACGAGTCGGCCCCGAGCGCGAGGAGACCCTCATCACCTCCGGGGATCTCAGCATGGACCTGGCCTCCCGAGTGGTCACCCTCGCCGGCGAGGAGGTCCACCTCACCCCCACCGAGTTCGATCTGCTGCGCCTGCTGGCGCGCAACCGCGGGCGGCTGATCACCCATCGCGAGCTGCTCACCTCGGTGTGGGGCGCGGGCTACGCCGACGACACCCAGGTCCTGCGGGCCCACATCGCCAATCTGAGGCGGAAGATCGAACCCGCGGGCGCCGAGGGCGGGGCCAGCGGCCATCGCTACATCCGGACGGATCCAGGAGTTGGATATCGCTTCGCGGGGTGAGTTAAGGTGAGCTTGCGGAAAGGATGCCCAGGCGGGACGATCAAAGGTCAGAGGCGCATGGATGATGCACGGAAACGTGCCGCTATCGTGGATGTTTCAAGTGCATACAACCCTTAGGGGCACACCATATGGCCGGCCCTGAGCGCGGCCCAGCCAAGGGGACGGTCCCCACTGGGGACCGTCGCGTCCTCTCCGAGGGGGCCCACAAGATCGACGCTCCGCCCACCGATGGCGCAGGCGTCGCCGCTCCGGCGAACGGACCCAAGGCCGGGGTCAAGCGCAACTTCAACGAGGCCGCCCACAAGCTCGGCTACTGGCCGGTCACCCAGGAGGCGCGCGCCAAGAAGGACACCGGCCCGTCGGCCGCGATCCGCGCTGCCTCCGACGATGAGCGCGACGTCGTCGCCCACGCCGGCAAGCTGGTCCTCGCCCTCGGCGCCCTCGGCATCGTCTACGGGGACCTCGGGACCAGCCCGCTCTACACGGTCCAGACGATCTTCACCCAGCACGCCGACGCGGCGCGCCCGACGGTCGCCGGTATCTACGGCATCTCCTCGCTCATCTTCTGGGCGCTGATCATGGAGGTGTCGGTCAAGTACGCCGGTTTCATCATGCGGGCCCACAACCGCGGCGACGGCGGGATCATGGCGCTCAGCGCGCTCATTCAGCGCCGCAAGGTGCCCCGCGCGGCGGCGCTGGTGACGCTCGGGCTCCTCGGCGCCGGCCTGTTCTTCGGCGACGGCATGATCACGCCGGCGATCTCCGTGACCTCGGCGGTTGAGGGCCTGAAGGTCGCAACGCCGGGGCTCGCGCATTTGATCATCCCGATCTCGTTGGCGATCCTGGTCGGCCTGTTCACGGTCCAGCGCTACGGCACCGGCGCGGTGGGCTGGATGTTCGGGCCGGTCATCCTGGTCTGGTTCGGCGTCATCGCCGCCCTCGGCTTGGTCGAGGTCGCGCAGCACCCAGGGGTCGTCCAGGGCCTGTCGCCGACCTGGGCGGTGAGGTTCATGGTCGACCACGGCGTCGACGGGTGGCTGACCCTCGGCGGGGTGGTGCTGTGCGTCACCGGCGCCGAGGCGCTGTACGCAGACCGCGGCCACTTCGGGGCCGGCCCCATCCGCGCCACCTGGTTCTCGATCGTCCTGCCCGCGGTGATGCTCAACTACCTCGGCCAGAGCGCCCTCATCCTCCACGACCACGCCGCTCGGGCGAATCCGTTCTATCTGCTGGCGCCGAGCTGGGGACGCCTACCGCTCGTCTTCCTGGCCACCGGGGCCACCATCATCGCCTCCCAGGCCGCGCTCACCGGCTCGTTCTCCGTGGCCAAGCAGGCCGTCCAGCTCGGCTTCCTGCCGCGACTGCGGATCATCCACACCTCAGAGCTCGAGGGCCAGATCTACGTGCCGCTGATCAACTGGGCCCTGTGCACCGGAGTGGTCACCCTCGTGCTGGTGTTCCGCAGCTCTACCCACCTCGCTGACATCTACGGCGTGGCGGTGACCGGCACCTTCATCCTGGACACGACGCTGTTCCTCGCCGTCGCCCGCTCACTGTGGGGGACGGCAAAGTGGAAGCTGGCCCTGCTGGGCGCCGTCTTCTACACCATCGAGGTGGCGTTCTTCACCTCCAACCTCTCCAAGGTCGGTCACGGCGCCTGGCTCCCCCTCCTGGTCGGCCTGATCGTCGCCACCGTCATGGTCACGTGGCGCAAGGGCCGCGACATCGTGACCCGCAACCGGACCAAGCACGAGGGCTCGCTCGACGAGTTCCTGGAGGGTCTGTGCAACGCCAAGCCGCCGATCGTGCGCCTGCCCGGCACCGCCATCTTCCTCAATCCGGGCAAGGAGACCTGCCCGCTGGCGCTGCGCGCGCAGGTGGAGCACAACCACGCCTTCCACGAGAAGGTGGTGATCCTCTCGATGGTCCCGGTGAGCATCCCGCGCGTGGACAAACCCGACCGGTTCGTGTCCGAGCGACTGGGCAAGGGCCTGTTCAAGATCGCCCACATCACCGTCCGCGTCGGCTACCACGACAGCTGGAACGTTCCCGTGGCGCTGGCCGAGGCCCGCAAGCACGGCTTCCTGGACCGCAACCTCGACCTGGAGCACGCTTCCTACTTCGTCTCGCGCATGACCATCGTGCCCACCAGCGCCCCCGGCATGTCGCGCTGGCGCAAGCAGTTGTTCATCGGCATGGCGCGCAACGCCACCAGCCCGATCGACCACTTCCGCCTGCCCAGCCCGCGCACCGTGATGACGGGTTCGCAGGTCGAGATGTGACAGTCCTTCGGACGGACGAGTCCAGACTTTGACCTAGCGCCCGGCGGGCGTCTTCACAACATCTGTATGCGCAGGGGCTCTTCCTGCACAGGTCCTTGACGCGCGGCCGCCGAGGATGAGGGCATGCAAACTCGGTGGCCTGCGCCCAAAGCCGCTTCCAAGGCCGAAGGCGCGGTCACCGTCGCCGAGCCGCCGCCACGGCCCGCCAAGCGCAACTTCAACGAGGCCGCCCACAAGCTCGGCCATTGGCCGGTGCAACCCGAGGCCCCCAAGGAGCGCGCGCCGTCGGCCGCCATGCGGGCTGCCACCGACGACGACAGAGATGTCGTCGCCCATGCCGGCAAGGCCGTTCTGGCGCTGGGGGCCCTCGGGATCGTCTTCGGCGACATCGGCACCAGCCCGCTGTACACCGAGCAATTCATCTTCACCGCCCACCGCAACGCCGCCCACGCCACCGTGGCCGGCGTCTATGGGATCGCCTCCCTCATCTTCTGGACGCTGATGATCGAGGTATCGCTGAAGTACGCCGGCTTCATCATGCGCGCCCACAACCGTGGCGACGGCGGGATCATGGCGCTCACCGCACTGGTGAAGCGCAAGCGCATCGGCCGCACGTTCATCCTGGTGACGCTGGGCATCTTCGGGGCGGGGCTGTTCTTCGGCGACGGGATGATCACCCCGGCGATCTCGGTCACCTCGGCCATCGGGGGCCTCAACGTGGTGAGCCCGAGCCTGGCCCATCTCGTGGTGCCCCTCTCGCTCGCCATCCTCGTCGGCCTGTTCGCCGTCCAGCGCTTTGGCACCGGTGCCGTGGGCTGGCTGTTCGGGCCCGTGATCCTCATCTTCTTCGCGGTGATCGCGGGCGCCGGGCTCAACCAGATCGTCCAGCACCCCGGCGTCGTGCAGGGCCTCTCGCCCGTATGGGCGGCCCGGTTCATGGTCGATCACGGCGTCTACGCCTGGTTGACCCTCGGCGGCGTGGTGCTGTGCTGCACGGGCGCGGAGGCGCTCTACGCCGACCGGGGTCATTTCGGCGCCTCCCCCATCCGCATGACCTGGTTCGCGGTCGTCTTCCCGGCAGTGATGCTCTCCTACCTGGGCCAGGCCGCGTTCATCCTCTCGCATCCGAGCAGCGTGAACAGCCCGTCCTTCAACCCGTTCTTCCAGCTCATCCCGCACAGCATGTTGCTCCCGATGGTGGTGCTGGCCACGTTGGCCACGATCATCGCCTCTCAAGCCGCACTCACCGGCTCCTTCTCAGTGGCCAAGCAGGCCGTCCAGCTCGGCTTCCTGCCGCGGCTGCGGATCATCCACACCTCCAACCTGGAAGGTCAGATCTACGTCCCGCTCATCAACTGGCTTCTGTGCGCGGGCGTCGCGGCGCTCATCCTCGTCTTCCAGAACTCCAATCGCCTGGGCGACATCTACGGGGTCGCGGTGACCGGGACGTTCATCCTCAACACCATCCTGTTCCTGGCCGTCGCGCGGGCCCTGTGGCGGACGCCGAAATGGCGGCTGGCCATCCTCGGCGCGCTGTTCCTCACCGTCGAGGTGGCGTTCTTCACCTCCAACCTGGCCAAGATCGCCGACGGCGCCTATCTGTCGCTGGCCGTCGGGCTGGTCATCGCCGTCGTGATGATGACCTGGCGCAAGGGCCGCGACATCGTGACCGCGAGCCGCATCAAGGTCGAGGGGCCGCTCGACGAGTTCCTGGCGGGCCTGTGCACCGCGGAGCCGCCGATCATCCGACTGCCCGGCACCGCCATCTACCTCAGCCCGGGCTCGGCGACGACCCCGCTTGCGCTGCGCACGCTGGTGGAGCACAACCACGCCATGCACGAGCGGATCCTCATCGTCTCGGTCACGCCGGTCAGCATCCCGCGCGTGGACCGGGACGACCGGTTCACCTCCGAGCGGCTGGGCAAGGGCCGTTTCAAGGTGACCCACATCAACATCCGCGTCGGCTACCGCGACGGCTGGAACGTCCCCGAGGCGCTCGCGCTGGCCCGCAAGCTCGGCTTCCTGGAGCGCAACCTCGACCTCGAGCACGCGTCGTACTTCGTCTCCAAGATGACCATCGTCCCGACCGCCGCCAAGGGCATGGCGCTGTGGCGCAAGAAGATCTTCGTGGCGTTGGCCCGCAACGCCACCACGCCGATCGAGCACTTCGACCTGCCGCGCGCGCGAACGGCGATGACCAACTCCGAAGTCGCGATGTGACCTCCCCGGACCACTGACGGGTGGCGCTCAGACCTCCGGCGCGCCACAATGACGGGGTCACGGACAGCAGCCGACGGGAGGCCTTGATGAGCAGCGACTACATGCTCGCCTACGGAACCCACGCTTCACCGCAGGACGGCCGGTGCGCCATGGAGTGGGTGAGCTACCTGGCGGGGGAGCCCCACTCCGACCAGCCCATCTGCGTCAGCCCGGTCCTGCGCGCCATGTGCATCGCGCTCAACGACGGGCTCGAGCAGCAGCCCCGTCAGCGGCTGCGGCCCTATCTGACGCGCACGATCGGAACATCGCAGGACGGCCTCGATACGCATCGCGGCTGGCTGGCCATGGACTGGCTGGCCCGCGTCTACACCCCGGCGTGGCTACGCCTCGCCAGGCTCACGCCCAGCGCGGAGCGCCTCGAAGCGGCCGCCGAGATCACCGAGCCGGACGGCCTGACCCACGCCCTGGAGCTCCTTGAAGCCGCCCGCCGCGACGCGCGCACCGCCCGCGCCCGGGCGTTTGGATCCCCTCTGCCCACCGGGTGGGCCGCCGCCGTGGCGGCGGGCGTGGCCGGACGTGAGGCGGCGTGGGCGTGCGCCGGCGCCGCCGCTTGGGCCGCCGCCCGCATCGGCATCGGAGAAGTGGCCGGGGACCGCGCCCGAGCCGCCGCTCGCGCTGCCGCCGGCGATGCCGCGGCCATCGCGGTGCGCCACTCCCGGACGTCGGCGTGTCACGCGGGAGCGCGAGCCACCGCCCAGACCGCCTTGGCGCCTACGCTGGAGCGGCTGTCGGCCTCGGCGCTCACGCTGCTTGACCGGATGCTGCCCACCGAGGCGCTGGCGCTGACCGAGACGGCGCTCGCGCCGCCCGCCCCCGCGCTGATCTGACCGGCGCGCCGCGCCCTGCCGCGCGGCACCGTAGCTCTGCATCCCGCGCCCTCGCGGCGCGGGATGGGCTTCACATGATCTTTATGAGGGCCCGCCGTTCCTGTATGGGTCCTTGACGAACCCAGGCCCAAGATGAGCGGCATGGACATTGTCGCCGTACTTCTGGGAGTCCTCATGTTCGCCATTCTGATCGCGCTCGTCGCCGGGATCGACCGGATATGAGCGGCGCGGATCTCTTCGGGCTGATCGTCTCCGCCCTCGTCTGCATCTACCTCCTCTACGCGCTGCTGCGCGGAGAGAAGTTCTAGGCCGCCACCATGACTGTCTCCGGCTGGCTCACGATCTTCCTGTTCGTCGGGATCCTCACCGCCCTGGCGGTCCCGTTGGGCAACTACATGGCCGCCGTCTACACCGGCGAGCGGACCTTCATGGATCGCATCCTCGGCGGTCCCGAGCGCCTGCTCTACCGCGTGATGCGCGTCGACACCGCGCGCGGGATGGACTGGAAGGCCTACGCCAAGAGCCTGATCCTCTTCTCGCTCGCCGGCTGGCTGCTCCTCTACTTCTTCCTGCGCACCCAGACGCTGTGGAACTGGACGGGGCTGAACCCGCTCGGATTCCACTCGGCGCCGGCCAACGTCACCTTCAACACCACGTCGTCGTTCCTGACCAATACCAACTGGCAGTACTACGGCGGCGAGACGACGATGACCTACTTCAGCCAGATGGCTGGGTTGGCCGTCCAGAACTTCCTCTCCGCGGCGGTCGGCATCTCCGTCGCCATCGCGCTGATCCGCGGCATCATCGGCCGCACCGGCAAGAGCCTGGGCAACTTCTGGCAGGACATGGTCCGCACGGTCCTCTACATCCTGCTCCCGCTGTCCATCGTGTTTGCCCTGGTCCTGGTGTGGCAGGGCTCGATCCAGAACTTCACCACCTACCTCACGGTGCACGGCGTGACCGGTCTGACGCAGTCGATCGGCATGGGGCCGGTGGCCTCGCAGGAAGCGATCAAGCTGCTGGGCACCAACGGAGGCGGCTTCTTCAACGTCAACTCCGCGCACCCCTTCGAGAACCCGACCGCGTTCACCAACTTCGTCGAGATGCTGTCGGTGCTGATCATCCCCGCCTCGCTGGTCTTTGCCTACGGGCGCATGGCCGGCCACCGCCGCCAGGGCTACGCCATCTACTCGACGATGATGATCATGTTCCTGGGCGCGGCGATCGTCTGCTACATCGCCGAGGCCCACGGCTCTCCCGCCCAGCACGCCGCCGGCCTGCACACCGCGGCCTTCTCCGGTTCCTCGGGCGGCAATCTCGAGGGCAAGGAGCAGCGCTTCGGCATCGCCGGGTCGGCCCTGTTCAACGTCGTCACCACGGTCACCTCGTGCGGCGCGGTCAACAGCGCGCTGGAGTCCTTCACCGGCATCGGCGGGGCCGTACCGTTCGCCAACCTGTCGGCCAGCGAGGTCATCTTCGGCGGCGTCGGCACCGGCCTGTACTCGATCCTCCTCTACGTCCTGCTCGCGGTGTTCATCGGCGGCCTCATGGTCGGCCGGACACCGGAGTACCTGGGCAAGAAGATCGAGGCGCGAGAAATCAAGCTGGTCACGCTGGGGATCCTCATCACCCCGCTCGCGGCGCTGTTCTGCACTGCCATGGCCGTCGCCTCCGGCGCCGGGCGGGCGTCGATCTCGGCGCTGGGCAAGGGCCCCCAGGGCTTCAGCGAGTCGTTCTACGCCTACCTCAGCCAGGCCAACAACAACGGCTCCGCGTTCGCCGGCTACACCGGCTTCATCCAACCCAATGCCGGCAACCTCGGCTCGCACGGCATCGGCTTTGCCAACTTCCTCGGCGGCTTCGACATGCTCGTCGCCCGCTACGTGCCCATCCTGTTCGTCCTTGCCGTCGCGGGCTCGCTCGCCGGCAAGCGGATCAGCCCGGCTGGCCTGGGCACGATGCGCACCGATAACCCGACGTTCGTGGTGCTGCTCATCGGCGTGATCATCCTCGTCGGCGCGCTCACCTTCTTCCCCGCCCTGCTGCTCGGACCGGTCGTGCAGGGCCTGACTGGACACCTCTACTGATGACTCTCAAGAAAGACATCCTCACCTCCATCATCGCGGTGGCCACTCTGACCCTCGTGCTCGGCGTCGTCTACCCACTGTTCATCACCGGGGTCAGCCAGGTGGCCTTCCCCGGCAATGCCAACGGCCAGCAGGTCCATGTGGGCGGCAAGCTCGTCGCCTCCAAGATCATCGGCCAGTCCTTCGCCGACCCGGTCATCAACCGCAAGACCGGCAAGCCCAAGCTCGACGCCAACGGCAACCCGGTCACCACCCCGGATCCGCGTTACTTCCAGACGCGCCCGTCGGGCACGGTGCCCTCAGACAACGCGGCCGGTACGGCGTTCGCCAACCTCGGCCCGAACGGTGTCGCCACCAAGCAGGCGATCCAGGCCAACATCGCGTCCTACCTGGCGCTCGAGAAGCCCTACAACCCCGGCCTCACCGTGGCCAAGATCCCGGTCGACGCAGTGAACACCTCCGCGTCGGGCATCGACCCTGACATCTCGGTGGCCAACGCAAACATCCAGGCCCGTCGCATCGCCGCGGTCCGTCACCTCTCGCTGGCGCGCGTGCACCAGTTCATCTCCACCTACACCGCCGGCCGCGGGCTGGGCTTCAGCGGCGAGCCGTCGGTGAACGTGGTGGAGCTCAACCTCGCCCTCAACCGCCTGGGAGGCCGCTGATGTCCGTTGCCACCCCTCCGACTCCCAGCCCCGTACAGCGCTCCGAGCGCCAGGCGGTCTCGTTGTT
This sequence comes from uncultured Solirubrobacteraceae bacterium, assembly GCA_963737335.1. GTDB lineage: Bacteria > Actinomycetota > Thermoleophilia > Solirubrobacterales > Solirubrobacteraceae > Palsa-465. Next base: position 10,739 of record CAVTSK010000023.1, on the reverse strand, counting down.
CCGCCCTGACATCGTCAAGCGCGCTCTGATCGACAGCCTGATCAAGCTCGACCCGCGCGTCCAGCTCCGCAACCCGGTGATGTTCGTCGTCGAGATCGGCGCCGTCATCACCACGGTCACGTGGTTCATCCAGTTGTTCGGCGGGAAAGCGCTCGGCGGCGACGACCCCTCCTGGTACACGTTCGTCATCTCGTTCTGGCTGTGGCTGACGGTGATCTTCGCCAACATGGCCGAGGCCTTCGCCGAGGGTCGCGGCCGGGCCCAGGCCGACACCCTGCGCAACATGCGCCAGGAGACCGTCGCCAAGCTGCAGGACGGAACCACCAAGAAGGCGTCGGACCTGCTCAAGGGCGACATGGTGGTCGTGGAGGCGGGTGAGCTGATCCCCGGTGATGGGACGGTCACCGAGGGGATCGCCTCGGTCGACGAGTCGGCCATCACCGGCGAGTCGGCGCCGGTCATCCGCGAGTCCGGTGGGGACCGCAGCGCCGTCACCGGCGGCACCCGCGTCCTCTCAGACCGCATCGTCGTCGAGATCACCCAGGAGCCGGGTCACTCGTTCCTGGACCGCATGATCGCGTTGGTTGAGGGCGCCGCCCGGCGCAAGACCCCCAACGAGATCGCGCTGAACATCCTGCTCGCCGGTCTGACCCTGATCTTCATGATCGTGGTCGCCACGCTGCGGCCGTTCGGCCTGTTCGCCGGCACATCGATCTCGGACACGACCCTGATCTCGCTGCTGGTGGCTCTGATCCCGACGACGATCGGGGCCCTGCTGTCAGCGATCGGGATCGCGGGGATGGACCGCCTGGTGCGCCGCAACGTGCTCGCTCTGTCGGGCCGCGCGGTCGAGGCGTCCGGTGACGTGGACGTGCTGCTGCTCGACAAGACGGGCACGATCACCATCGGCAACCGGCTGGCCTCGGAGTTCATTCCCATGCCGGGCGTCTCGGAAGCCGAGCTGGCCGAGGTGGCGCAGCTGTCCTCGCTGGCCGACGAGACCCCCGAGGGGCGCTCCATCGTCGTCCTGGCCAAGCAGTACGGCATCCGCGAGCACGACATGAACGCGTTGCACGCCACCTTCGTGCCGTTCAGCGCCCAGACCCGGATGAGCGGCGTCAACCTCAACGGCAACCAACTGCGTAAGGGCGCGGGTGATGCGATCATCGATTTCGTCATCGCCGAAGGCGGCAAGCCGCCGGCGCAGCTACAGCCGGCACTTGACCGGATCGGCCGCGAGGGCGGCACCCCGCTGGGGGTCGCCCGCGACTCCACCGTGATGGGCGTCATCTACCTCAAGGACACCATCAAGGACGGGATGCGCGAGCGCTTCGATCACCTGCGCCAGATGGGCATCCGCACCGTGATGATCACCGGTGACAACCGGCTCACCGCGGCCAAGATCGCCGAAGAGTCAGGCGTGGACGACTTCCTGGCCGAGGCCACTCCGGAGGCCAAGCTCTCGCTCATCAAGGAGCAGCAGGCCCAGGGCCGTATGGTGGCGATGACCGGGGATGGCACCAATGACGCCCCGGCGCTGGCCCAGGCCGACGTCGGGGTGGCCATGAACACCGGCACCCAGGCCGCTCGCGAGGCGGGCAACATGGTCGATCTGGATTCCAATCCGACGAAGCTGATCGAGATCGTCGAGGTCGGCAAGCAGCTGCTCATCACCCGCGGCGCCCTGACCACGTTCTCGATCGCCAACGACGTCGCCAAGTACTTCGCCATCCTGCCCGCCATCTTCATCTCCACCTACGCCGCCACCAAGGGCGGCACCGGGCCCCTGCATGTCCTCAACATCCTGGACCTGGGCAGCCCGCGCTCGGCGGTCATCTCCGCGATCATCTTCAACGCGATCGTCATCCCCCTGCTCATCCCCATCTCGCTCAAGGGGGTGTCCTACCGGCCGATCGGCGCCAGCGCGCTGTTGCGACGCAACCTGTGGATCTACGGGCTCGGCGGACTGATCGCCCCCTTCATCGGCATCAAGCTCATCGACCTCGTCATCCACGGCATCTTCGGGGCCTGATGCAGGCGGTGGCTCTCGACGTCAGGCTGCGCCGCCGCACGTTGGATCGTGAGCTGGCCTGCGGGGTCGCCGTCTGGCGCTCGCCGGCCCACGCCGCGCGAGCGGCCCAGCTCACCAGCGCCCGGCACCGCCGCCGGCTGGCCGAAGCGCTCGACAACGTGATCTGGGCGGCGATGGCGCCGCCCTCACAGCGAGCCGCGGGCGCGATCGCCCCGTCCCGCCGATCGATCCAAGCCACCGCGGGCCAGATCCGCGGGCTGGCGGACCGGTTGCGCTCCGATGTCCCCGTTGCCGCGGCCGGGGTCATCCGCCTCGAAGCGCTGGTCTGCGACGGCGCCGGCCCGGTCTACCGGCCCGAGGAAACCGAGGCGCTGGATAATGCGCTGACCATGGCGGCGCGCTGGCTCGACGTCGAGGAATGACCAGATGGCGGTCACCCGCGGTCGCCACAAGGTGTTCCTGGGCATGGCCGCAGGCGTCGGGAAGACCTATCGCATGCTCCAGGAGGGGCAGGCCGAGGCGATCGCCGGCCGCGACGTCGTGATCGGCTACCTCGAACCCCACGGGCGGATGGAGACGCTCGAGCAGGCCGCCGGCCTGGAGGTGGTACCGCGCCGCCGGGTGGAGTACCGCGACACCGCACTGGAGGAGATGGACCTCCCCGGGGTGCTGCACCGCGATCCCGAGCTCTGTCTCATCGACGAGCTGGCGCATACCAACGCCCCGGGCACCGAGCACCGCAAGCGCTACGAGGACGTGCAGGACGTGCTGGCCGACGGGATCGACGTGTACAGCAGCGTCAACGTCCAGCACTTGGAGAGCCTCAACGATCAGGTCGCCGAGCTGACCGGCACCCGGGTCCGGGAGACCGTCCCCGACGCCGTGCTGGCGGCCGCCGACGACGTCGTGCTCATCGACATCACCCCGGACTCGCTCATCGAGCGCCTGATCGCGGGCAAGGTCTACCCACCCGAGCGCGTCCAGACCGCGCTCAACAACTTCTTCAAGGTCGAGAACCTCTCGGCGCTGCGCGAGGTGGCGCTGCGGCAGGTCGCGGAGGAGGTCGAGCACAAGCGCAACCCCCTCGAGATCGACGGCGCGAGGCCCCGGGGCCGTGAGGAGCGTCTCGTCGACGGGAGCGGGCCCTCCGCGATCGCCGAGCGGCTCCTGGCGCTTGTCACCCCAGACCCCGGCTCGCAGCGCATCGTCAGGCGGGCGTGGCGCTCCGCCCAGCGGCTCGGTGCCGAACTGGACGTCCTCTGGGTCACCCCGGAGGAGGAGCCCACCGAGGCGGAGAACGAGCAGCTTGCTGCGCTGCGGCGGCTCACCAGCGTGCTCGGGGCCCACCTCCTCATCGAGCGGGGCCCCGACGTCGCCCCCGTCACCCAGCGCGTCGCCCGCGAGCGGGGCACGACCTATGTCCTCATGGGCCCGCCCCATCCGCAGGGCGCGCTACGGCGGCTCATGACGCCCGGGCTCCCGGCGCGGCTGATGACCCTGCTGCCCGGCGTCGACCTGCGCATCGTCGCCGACCGGACCCAACGCGTGAAGGAGAGCGGATGACTCCCGTGCTGATCGCGATCATCGTCGTGCTGGCCGGCGGCCTCGTCGCCCTCGGCCTGTATCACCGTGGCGTCCTGCGCCGTCACCCGCGGGCCCCGGCCCCGGAGCCCGGATCACGCGCGCATCCTCTTCCCGTTCGTGGGCTCGGCCCTGTCCCAGCGCGCGTTGGACGCCGCACTGCGGCTGGCGCGCGCCGAGAGCGCGACCCTGATGCCGGTCTTCCTGGCGCGCGTCCCCCTGACCCTGCCGCTGGACTCACCCCTGCCGCGTCAGGCGGCGATCTGCCTTCGGCTCCAGGAGGCCATCGAGCAGCGCGCGGCCGCGTTCGGCGTCCCGGTGGACGCGCGCGTGGAGCGGGGCCGGACCTTCCGCCACGCGCTGCGCCAGACGATCGCCAACGAGCACTTCGAGCGGATCGTCATGACCGCCGCCTCTGACGGCGGCCCGGGCTTCGGTCCTGATGACGTCGCGTGGCTGCTGGCCACCGCGCCCGGCGAGATCGTGGTCCTGCGCCCGGGCCCGGAGGACCAGCTGGTACCGGTTCCGCCGCCCGCGCGACATCCGCGGCGCAAGGCCGCGGCGAGCCGCGATGACGCGCCCGTGCGCGAGCGCGACCCCGTCGCCTCCTGACCTCGTCCCCGTGGTGCGCCTCCGCGCACCTGGAGAACGTGACAAACCTCGTTGGCGCGCCGGGCTTTCCCACGAAAACCATGTGGCACATGGAGAACGTGACAAACCTGCCCACGCCGCGGAGCTTTCCCACGTTTTCCAGGTCGGAGCAGCGCGGCTCGCGCCCACCCCGGACCCGCGCACACAGCCACTTAATCGTGCAGCCGGAACGGCAGCGTCGCCACGATGACGTTGGTCCGCGCCCGCAGCACCTCGGCCAGCAGCCGGCCCCGCTGGTTGTGCAGGATCTCGTGGTAGCGCTTGCGCGGCTGGATCTCTGAGATCAACACGGTGATCACCGCATCCTCGTCCTCGATCGAGGCCACGTAGCGCAGGACCGACCGGACCAGGGACCGGTGGTCGTCGACGATCACCTCGATGGGCACGTCGCACGCCCAATCAGACCAGTTGCGCATGATCTGGGCGCGCTCGTCCTCGTTGGCGGCGACCGCCACCGCCACCACCGTCTCCCCCATTGACAGCGCCGCGCTGAGCGCCTTCTCGGTGAGCAGGTTCACCGTCGAGGTCGGGACGATGATCACACTGTGGCGGCGGTGCGGCCGCGGCGGGGTCATCCCGAGCCGCAGCTCGCGCCCCACCTCGGCGTAGTAGAGCTCGGTGCGGTGAAACAGGAGCATGAGCAGAGGGATGGCCAGCACCACCGCCCATGCCCCCTCCAGGAACTTCGTGCCCAACAGGACGATCACCGCCCCTGTGGTCATGACGGCCCCGGCGCCGTTGACGCCGACCCGCAGCCGCCATCGCGACGGGCGCTCGCGCCGCCAGTGTCGCACCAGCCCGACCTGGCTCAGCGTGAAGCCCACGAACACCCCGATGGCGTACAGCGGGATGAGATGGTTGACCTCCGCGCCGGAGGTGAGCAGGAGCAGCACCGCGGCCAGCGCCAGCGCAATGATCCCGATCCGGTACACCGGCTTCTCGGCGCGCAGGTAGAAGGCGTGCGGGAGCCGGTGGTCCTTGGCCAGCAGGCTCATCAGCACCGGCAGGCCGCCGAAGCTCGTGTTGGCCGCCAGCCCGAGCACGATCGTCACCGCCAGGTTGGACACGTAGAACGGCCACCCCGTTCCCAGCGAGCCGGCCGTGAGCTGGGCCAGGACGGTGACCCCTCCGCGTGGTTGCAGATGGTTCATGTGGATGAGCACGGCCAGGCCCACGAGCATGATCCCCAGCAGCACCCCCAGCGTGATCTCGGTGCGCTGTGCTGTCCGTGCGCGAGGCTCCTTGAACGCCGGCACGCCGTTGGCGATCGCCTCGATCCCCGTCACCGCGGAGCAGCCGGAGGCAAAGGCCTTGAGCAACAGCACGATCCCCAGACCCTCGGTGGCCGTGATCGACTCGTGGGTGCCCACCTGGGCCTGCAGACCCGGGTGCACCATGCCCACCACGATCACCACGAAAATGCTGACCAGGAACACCGCCGCGGGCACGATCAGCACCTTGGCCGACTCGCTGATGCCGAACATGTTGAGGACCGTCAGCAGCGCCAGTCCGCCCAGCGAGATGGCGAGCAGGTGGTGCGACAGGCCGGGGAACACGCTGCCCAGGCTGGCCGCGCCCGCTGCGAGCGAGACCGCCACCGTGAGCACGTAGTCCACCACCAGCGACCCCGCCGCCAGCAGCGCGGGCCACGCTCCCAGATTGGCCTTGGACACCGCGTAGGCGCCGCCGCCGTCCGGGTGGGCGGTGATCACCTGCGAGTAGGAGATCACCAGCAGGACGAGCATGCCGGTGATCACCAGCGTGATCGGCAGCGTCCACGTCAGCGCCGACACCCCGGCGGCGATGAGCACTGCCATGATCGCCTCCGGGCCGTAGGCGACGCTCGACAGCGCGTCCAGGCTCAGGGCGGCGAGGCCGCGGGGGACGTCGAGGTCATGGCCCTCGTCGGAGTGCTTGCCGGCCCGCCGGGTGCGCCCGATCCGCTGGATGCCGGGATGCTACGCGCCCGGGGGGCGTCGGCTCTCGTAGGCGCGCGACACCTTGCCGGCCGCCGCGGTCACCGCCGCACGCAGGGCCGGCACCCGCGCCGCGACCCGCTCGGCGGGACCGGCCACCGACAGCCCGGCCACCAGCCGGCCCCGCCGGTCCAGCACCGGCGCCGCCACCCCGGCCGCGCCGTCGTCGAGCTCGGCCACCGTGACGGCCACGCCCTCGCGGCGAATCGCCTCGAGCTCGGCCTCCAGGCCCGGCTCCCCCACGGCCTCCAGCAGGCGGCGGCGCTCGTCGGGCTCCAGGAACGCGGCCAGGATCTTGCCCGAGGCCCCCCGGTGCATGGGCCCGCGGCGAAACCGTGTGTAGGAGAGGCGCACGGAGTGACGCTCGGTCTCGACCGCATGGAGCACGATCGCCTCCAGCGCGCACGGGGCGGTGAGGATCACCGTCTCCGCCACCTCCTCTGACAGTTCCGCCATCACCGTCGCTGCCGGCTCCACCAGCCGCTCGCGCAGCCCGGCCTCCGCGCTGCGCCCCAGTGCCACCAGCCGCGTTCCCAGAGCCACGGTGCTGTCGGGGCCGCGGGCAACCAGGCCGTGCTGCTCGAGCTCGGCCAGCAGGCGATACGCGGTGCTCGTCGGCATGCCGGCCTCGATGGCCAGCTCGGCCACGGTGGGTCCCGCCGATTGGCGGCCGAGGTGATGCAGCAGTTCGACGGCGCGTTCCAGGGCCCCGGACGGCATGGTTGGCGGTCGCCCCTAGATCCCGGGTGGCTCGTGCGCGGACAGCGCCGGGCGCGAGCCGGCCACCCGAGCGACGCGGCGAGCCAGGCCGCCGTCGCCGACCAGCGTGGCCAGTCCCTCGACGTCCGCATTCCACTCGGTCTCGTTGCGGAGCGTGCCCGCGTACTCCCGGACCAGCGAGTACGCGCGACCGGTGCCGGCCCCCAGTCGCTCCGGACCACCTCGCAGGTCGACGGCCTGGGCCGCGACGATCAGCTCCAGCGCGACGAGACGGTGCGTCAGGCTGACGAGGGTCGAGGTGGTGCTGACGGCCAGCGGTGCCATCGAGGCGTGATCCTCGACGCCTTCGGCGAGCTGTCCGCGGTAATCCAGAGACACCGGGTTGGCCAGGAACCGCGCCTCTGAGGCCAGCGCCGCGAAGGAGCGGCCGAGCGGTCGCAGACCGCCGGTGGGCCCGTCGCTCTGGGCCAGCCCCGTCGGAAGACCCGAGAAGTGCTGCCACAGCAGCTTCTGCACCCGTTCGTTGGCGACCTGGGCGGCGTGGGCGATGCCCAGGCGGATGTAGTCGAAGGCCATTGCCAGCGAGGTCACGTCGAAGTTGCCGACGGAGACGATCACGCCCTCGTCGACGAGCACCAGCGGGCTGTCGGCTGCGGAGTTGAGCTCGATCTCCATGAGCCCCCGTCCCACCGACAGCGCGTCGTAGAGCGCTCCGTGGGTCTGGGGCACGCAGCGGATGGACAAGGGGTCCTGGAGGTTGCGCGCCGCGCCCGGACGCCACAGCGACGAGTCTTCCAGCAGGTCGCGCAGGCGTGACATCGACGTCTCAAGTCCGCTGTGAGGGCGCGCCCGAGCGGCCGCCGGATGGATGACCGAGAGGTTGGCGGCGAACGCCTCGAAGCTGAGCGCGGCGGCGATCTGCATGCTTTCGATGAGGTCGGCAGCATCGACGAGCACGAGCGAGCCGCGCCCCATCGTCACCCCGTTGGAGCTGATCAGTCCCAGCGCCTCCTTGGGCCCGAGCGCGATCGGCTGCAGTCCGGCGCGGGCCAGCGCCTGCTCGCCCGGGAGGGTCTCATCTTCGAACTCCGCCAAGCCACGCCCGATCAGGACCTTGCCAATGTCGGCCATCTCCGACAGGTCGCCCTGCCCCACAGATCCGATCATCCGTACGACCGGATGGATCCTGTGGTTGAGCAGCTCGACGAGCGCTTCGATGAGCTCGCGCCGGACGCCGACTCCGGCCTTGAGCATCCCGTTGACCCGCGACACGATCATCGCGCGGACGACGTCGGCGGCCAGCGGACGCCCGTAGAAGGAGACCTGGTCGGCGACGGTGGCGAACGAGAACGCGCTGATCTCATCGAACGGGATGTGATGTCGCGCGAGCGAGCCGAGACCGGTGTTCAACCCGTAAACGGACTCGCCGCTGGCCAGGACGCGGTCGACCACGTCACGCGCCGCGCGCACCTTGACCAACGCCCCCTCGTCGAGCGCGACGCGAGCGCCGCCTCGAGCGACCGCCAGGAGGCGGTCGACGCTGAGCCCATCGCCTGAGAGAACGATCGTCTCGTTGGTTGAGAGGATGGTCACGGGTAGATGGGGAGTGTATCCTTTTCGCATCCCAATCAGCGAGAAGATCTCGGGGCGAATCCTCCAGTTGGACGGCACCACTCGCCGCGCCGGCGTGACGGTCAAGGACGGCCGGATCCAGGAGTGGAGCGAGCCCGGCGGGCGGGATCCAGGTTCCCTCGACTTCGGCGACGCGCTTCTACTCCCGGGTGCCGTCGACGTGCACGTCCACACCCGCAGCTATGCCGACGAGGGCATCGAGCTGTGCACGCGCGCGGCCGCGGCGGGCGGGGTGACCACGATCGTCGACATGCCCTATGACGCCACCGGTCCGATCGACTCGCTGGCCGCCTTTCAGGCCAAGGTCGCCGACGTGGAGCGCGAGGCCGTCATCGACGTCGCCCTGTGGGCCACGGTCCCGCCCCGCGGCCCGATCGACGAGGTCCAGGATCTCGTCGACGCCGGCGCCGCCGCGTTCAAGCTCTCCACCTTCGAGACCCATCCTCAGCGCTTCCCGCGCATCCCCGACGCCCAGCTGCTCGCCGCCTTCGCGGCAATCGCGCGGGCCGGTGGCCTGGCCGGAGTCCACGCCGAGAACGACGAGATCGTCCGCGCCGGGATCGACGCCGAGCAGGCTGCAGGGAACGGCTCCGATCCGCTCGCCCACGCCCGCTCACGACCGCCGGTGGCCGAGACCGAGGCCATCGCCCGCTGCCTGGAGCTCGCGCGGGCCACGGGCGTCCGGCTGCACATCTGCCACGTCTCGACCCCCCGCGGCGTCGAGCTGATCGCGCGGGCCCGGGCGGACGGCGTCGACGTCAGCGGAGAGACCTGCCCGCACTACCTGCTCCTCGACGAGCGCGCGCTCAGCGCCCGGGGCGGCGAGGCCAAGATCAACCCACCGCTGCGCGACGCGCCGCTGTCGCCCGACGGTCTGGAGCTCATCTCCTCAGACCACGTCGGCTGGCCGCCGGAGCGAAAGCACGGGCCCGACATCTTCGCCCTGGCCTCCGGCGCGCCCGGGGTCGAGCTCATCGTCCCGCTCGTCTATGACGCGCTCGGGGCCGCCGCGCTCGTACGCCTGGTCAGCGAGGCCCCGGCACAGCGTTTCGGTCTGTGGCCGCGCAAGGGCTCGCTTGCCCCCGGTGCCGACGCCGACCTGCTCGTCCTCGACCCTGGCGCCGAGTGGGAGATCGACCCCGCAGCGCTCGTCACCGCCGCCGGCTGGAGCCCCTACAGCGGCCGCCGGCTCAAGGGCCGGGTCATCGCCGCCTTCAGCCGCGGGCGCCTGGTGTGGGATGGCGAGCGCGTGCTCGGCGCGCCCGGTGACGGCGCGTTCGTACGCGCCGGAGAGCAGCGAGTCACGGGCGGGCGAGACCGGGTCACGGTGAGCGCCGATGGCTGATTCCCCCCCGCCCACCCTGCGCTGCCGCGGTTGGCGCCAGGAGGCGATCCTGCGGCTGCTCGAGAACAACCTGGCCATCGCCGAGGACCCCGAGAACCTCGTCGTGTATGCCGCCCACGCCAAGGCCGCGCGCGACCACGAGAGCCTGCGGGGCATCGTCGCGGCGCTCACTCATCTGCGCGACGGCCACACGCTGGTGGTGCAGTCGGGCAAGCCGATCGGCGTGCTCCCCACCGGACCGCGTAGCCCGGCGGTTCTGCTGGCCAACGGCAACCTCGTCGGTCGTTGGGCCACGCCCGAGGTCTTCTACGACCTCGAGCGACGCAACCTCATCGCCTGGGGTGGCCTCACCGCGGGATGCTGGCAGTACATCGGCTCCCAGGGCGTGCTCCAGGGCACCTACGAGACCTTCGCCCAGGTCGCGCGCGAGCACTTCGGCGGGAGCCTGCGCGGCCGCCTGATCGTCAGCGCCGGGCTGGGTGGCATGGGCTCGGCGCAGCCGATCGCCATCACCCGCATGCTGCAGGGCGTCAGCGTCGTGGCCGAGATCGACCCCGACAAGGCGGCGCGCCGGCATGACGCCGGCACGGTCGACGTGGTCGCGAACACCGTCGACGAGGCGCTCGACGCCGCTCTGGCCGCCCGTGATGCCGGCGAGCCGCGGGCCATCGCGGTCGTGGCCAACGCCGCCGAGCTCCTGGAGGGGCTGCTCGAGCGCGAGGTCACCCCCGACGTCGTCACCGACCTCACCGCCGCACACGACCTGCGCGCCGGCTACGTGCCCGCCGGCATGGGACTGGAC
>CAVTSK010000022.1:0-69051 GCA_963737335.1 uncultured Solirubrobacteraceae bacterium | reverse complement strand
GACTCCGTCGCCATAGCAGCTTGAGATTGGTCATCCCGATGTCATCGCCCCAGATGACGAGGATGTTCGGACGTTGATCGTCTGGCATGTGGCTCCTAAGCGCAGGTTCGGCGACTGCCCAGAATTCAACGGTGCGCTGCGTGATCTCACCTCACCCAGGTCGGGTGATCGATTCGAGCAACGCCGCTAGCCGGACGCCAGCAGATCCGACGCCTGGGCCGCCGCATGGACTACCTGCCGCAACGCCTCGACCGTGGGGCGGGGACGATCGTCGACCCACGCGACCACGACCTCGGCGTACTCGTCGCGCAGCGGGACGAAGGCCACGCCGGTGTCGCGCAGGCTGCGCGCCGAGAGCGGCAGTCGGCTCACGCCGACGCCGGCGGCGACGAGCGCGAGCAGGCTCTGGACGCTGCTGCCGCGCTGGACGACGTGGGGGGAGAACCCGGCGGCGGCGAAGTCCTGGTCGTACTTGTGATGCCACGGCTCCCACGAGGACCGTGGCGTGAGGACCCAGGGCTCCTGGGCGAGGTCGGCGAGCTCCAGTTGGTCGGCCGTCGCCAGGCGATGCCCGGCGGGAAGGACGACGGCCACAGGTTCGCTCAGGACGCGCTCGGTGGCGATGTCGTCGACGAGCGGCGGGCGCGTCAGGCAGGCATCCAGGCGACCGTCGCGGAGTCCCTCGACGAGGCGCGCGATGGGAAGATCCTCGGTGGTCAGGGCGATCTCCGGGTGAGCCTGGGCGAACGCCCGCACCACGGGCGGCACCACATAGTTGGCCACCGACGGCAGGAAGCCGACGTGGAGTGTCTGGCGCTCTCCGACCGCAAGCCGCCGCACCCGATCAAACGCTCGGTCGGTCCTGGTGAGCAGGGGCTTTGCCTCGCCGACCAGGGCGGCGCCGACCTCGGTGAGCTGGACCCCGCGCGGTCCACGGATGAACAGCGGTGCCCCCACCTGGCGCTCCAGGGCGCGAATCTGCTCCGACAGCGACTGCTGGGCGACGGGGATCCTCGCGGCGGCCTGGGTGAGACTGCCCGCCTCGGCCACCGTTACGAAGTAGCGCAGCTGCCGGAGGTCGAACGACACAAGGTCCAGTCTAGGCACAGGCTCCTCCTGTGGCGCGGCAGGAGTCTGATGTTGTCGATCGCGCTGCGCCGGCCGTACGTTCAAGCCATGAGCGCGAACACATCACCCCGTACCTGGCTGATCACCGGAACCTCATCGGGCTTCGGGCTGGCCATCGCCCGTGCCGCACTGGCCGCCGGCGATCAGGTCGTCGCCACCGCCCGCCATCCGGAGGCGCTCGACGCCCTCGTGGCCGAGGTCCCGGACCGCGTAGCGGCGATTTGCATGGACGTCACCCGCCCCGGCGAGATCGTGTCCGCGGTGGCCGCGGCGCTGGAGCGCTTCGGCCGCATCGACGTCCTCGTCAACAACGCGGGCTATGGGACGGTGGGTGCCGTCGAGGAGCTCGACATGGATGAACTGGCCACGCTGCACGAGACGATGTTCGTCGGCCCCGTCCGGCTGACCCAGGCGGTCCTCCCCGGCATGCGGGAGCGGGGCAGCGGAACGATCGTGCAGATCAGCTCGATGGGCGGCCAGCTGGCGTTGGCGGGCTTCGGTGCCTACTGCTCGGCGAAGTTCGCCCTCGAGGCGATGTCCGAGGCGCTGGCCAGCGAGGTCGGACCGCTCGGCATCCGCGTGCTGATCGTCGAGCCAGGAGCGTTTCGCACCGAGTTCGGCGCCCAGCGGATGCACCGCACCAGGAACATCATCGATGACTATGCCCCGACCGCGGGCGTGACGCGAGCCGCGGTGGATGAGATGGACGGCTCACAGCCCGGCGATCCCGACAGAGCAGCGGCGGCGATCCTCGAGGCGATCGGCGCGCCCGAGGCGCCGCTACGTCTCGCCCTTGGCGCCGACGCCGTGGACGCCATTCGGGCCAAGCATGAGCGGCTGCGGGCCGACCTCGACAACTGGGAGCAGGTCAGCCGCTGCACCGCGCGCGCCTGACACGCAGATCCCAAGGGGATTCGTCGCACCGGCCCGTGGGTATGCCCTGAGCGAGCGAGGACTCGGACAGGTGGGAGGATCAGATGCGCTGGAACAAGGTCGCGACGGCCGCGATCACCGCTGTGCTCATGGGCTGTGTGTGCGCGCAGGCGGGAGCCGCTGAGCTGTCGGTCACCAACCGGCTCCAGGACCGTCGGGAGGTGGCCTCGGGCCAGCGGTCCTATGCCGAGGGCTTCGAGAACGGCTACTTCTACGCCAACGGCTGGCACACCACGGGCGAGATGGGGGGCGTGTGGGCGCCCCCGATGAAGCTGCTGGACGGCGTGTGGTTCGGAATCAACGGCTCATGGATCGGGCCGGCGACGCGCTTCACCAGCGGGTGGGGCTACACGCGCTATGACCTGCCGCAGACCGACGGAGTCCAGCTGCAGCGCACCGACTTCGCGCCCGATGCCTACCGGGCGGTGCTGTTCGGGCTCAAGCTGACCAACCCGGGCGCGGCGCGCACCGTCACCGTCAACGTCGACGCGCACTCCGAGCTCATGGGCGCCTATCCGTGGGGGTCGACGACTCCCAACGAGAGCACCAACGTGCCCGATCACGGCGCCTTCCAGAACGGCTCGCTCGTCTTCACCGATGACGGGACCGTCGGCGGCGGCGTGCCCGTCCATCACTACGCGGCGCTCGTCGCCTCCAACCGCACCCCGTCCTCGGGGACGGCGGCCGCCACCGGCGGCAACTTCCGCGGCCCGGAGCCCGGCACCGTGTGCGCCGCCACTGACAGCACCTCGGAGCCGAGCTCCTGTGACGACGGTCCCTTTGGCCACGGCACCGGCGGCGAGCTCGACTACACCGTGTCGCTGCCCGCCCACGGCTCGAGGACGCTGTGGATCGCGGCGGCCGGTTCTGATCAGAGCGTGTCGGACGCCAAGGCTCAGCTCGCCGGCGCCATCGCCAATCCCGACCAGGAGCTACAGGGCAAGATGGCCTCGCGCGACGCGCTGGCCCAGAACACGGTGGTGTCGATCCCCGGCGACCGGGTGCTCCAGAACGCCGTGCAGTGGGGCAAGCAGAACCTCGCCGATCTCACCCAGTCAGCGTCCAACCTGCAGATCCGGTGGACCAACCAGGGCACGCAGTACCCGGCGGCGCTCGGAACGGTGGCCCACGCCAAGTGGTTCGCCGCCGGCTTCCCCGACTATCCGTGGATCTTCTCCACCGACGGCGAGTACACCGCCTTCCCGGCGGTCGCCGTGGGCCAGTTCCAGACCATCGAGGACCACCTCACCGCGCTGCGGGAGATCTCCGACATCCTCAACCACCGTTCGGGGATCGTGGTCCACGAGACCGTCTCCGACGGCTCGGTCTACTTCGGCCACGACAGTCAGACGACCGCCAGCGACGGCACCGTGACCAACGACTTCAACACCGACGAGACGGTCAAGTTCCCCAGCGCCGTCGCCCTGGTGTGGCGATGGACGGGAGACAAGAAGTTCCTGGACAGCATGTACGACTTCACCAAGCGCAACCTGCACGTCATCAACGACCGCTTCGACGTCGATCACGACGGGTGGCCCGAGGGCTCGGGCAACGTCGAGCGCCCCGGTCTGGGACCGGAGAAGCTCGACAACGGCGTCTACTACATGCGCGGGCTCTATGACCTGGCCGACATGGCCCAGGCCGAGCACGACAGCGCCACGGTGACCTGGGCGACCAACCTGGCCAACAAGCTGCGCACCCAGTTCGAGCAGACGTGGTGGGACCCGTCGGTCTCCCAGTACGCCGATTCGCTCGACAACCCGGCCAACAACCAGGCCTATTTGAAGAACTGGATCGACCAGGTCCCGATGGAGGCCACCCTGACTCAGGGGACGCAGACGACCCCGGGCGTGGCCAGCCACGATCACGGTGTCGCCGCGCTGGCCACGCGCGAGAGCGCCTGCTTCAGCGGAGATCGCCCCGGGAGCCTCGGGCTCTTTCACACGGCGTGCGGCGGCGGCGCCGACGGCGCGGGCGACTTCGAGATCTTCTCGCTGACGACCGCCATCCAGGCCGTCGGCGAGGGCAACTACGGCCGCCTGGGTCCCGACCAGCAGCAGCGTTACACCGACGCCAACGCCGAGACGATGTTCGCCGAGCCCGCCACCGGGGGCACTCCCGACGAGATGCCGGGCGCGATGCCCGAGATCTTCCCCTCGGCGCCCAACGGCGACCCCTCGACGGGGATCCCGGCGAACATCAACCGCTGCTGGACCTGCCGGTCGATGGTCATGCAGGCGTGGGGCAACTACGGGACCATCTGGCCGGTCGTCAGCCAGCAACTCGGCATCCGCCCGTTCATGGGCCAGAGCGCGCTCCAGGTCGTACCGCAGGTGCCGAGTGACCAGCCGAGCGTGGGCGGCAACAACATCCGCCTCGGCATGGGCAACGGTTCCATCAACGTGTTCGCCTCCCACGCGGGCAAGCGCTACACGACCATGCTCACGCTCAACCACCTCCAGTTGCATTCCGTGCAGATCGGGCACACCCTGCCGGCCGGCGGCACGCCGGCGTCGGTGGCGCTCGACGGCCACCCGGCCCACGGCGTGCAGGTGCGCCACACCAACCGGGGCGTGGAGGTCACGGCGCCGGTGACCGGGAGCGGTCCCCACACGCTGGTGGTGACCGCCCGCTGACTTGTGGCCGACCCGCGGTCGCGCATAGGATCTGCCTAGGAGCTGCATAGGCTCCCAAGCGAGGAAACAAAGGGGTTCACATGCGCAGATGGTTGATCGCGGCCGCGGTGGCGGCCGGATGTGCGGGACTGAATGCCGCCACGGCGGCGGCCTTCCCGGGACGGCACGCGGCGAGCGTGAGCGTCGGCGGCGCGGTGGCGACGCCGGCCACCTACTCGGAGGCGCAGCTCGGCGCGCTTCCGCAGTCGACGTTCACGGTCACCCAGCACGAGTGGTGGCGGACCCGGACGCACAGCGACACGGGTGTCTCCGTGGAGGATCTGGTCAACGCCGCCGCGCCGACGCTGCCGTCGGCCAAGAACGCGATTCTGCGCGTGACCGTGACCGTGACCGGCGCCTTCGGCCGGTCGGTGACGCTCGCGCTGGGCGAGCTGGATCCGAGCTTCGGCAGCCATCCCGCCTACCTGGCGCTCGCCCAGGACGGCCATCCGCTGGTGGCCCCTGAGCTGGTGGTACCCGGTGACCGCTTCGGTCTGCGGTCCGTGGACGACGTCAGCCGCGTCACGGTGGGCGTGCAGAGCCTGGCCCCGACGACCCCTCCGTCGCCGGGCGCGGTCACCGTCGTTGACGGCACGCACAGCCGCGTCCTCACCGCGACCCAGCTCGCGGCGCTGCCCTCCGAGACGTTGCAGGTCAGTTTCCAGGCCGGCACCACCCCGCAGTCCCACACCGAGGTCGGGCCGAGCCTCGGCACGGTCCTGCGTGCCGCTCACGTGCGCAGCGGGCTCAATACCTGGGTGGCCGGCGTCGGCTCCGACGCCTACGTCGCGGTGGTGACCCCGGCTGAGCAGTGGGTGGGTCAGCGGCAGCTGCAGATCTCGCTCAACGAGGACGGGACGGCGCTGGCCGAGCCGCGGCTGGTGGTCGACGGCGACGTCAAGGGCGGGCGCTACGTGTCTGACCTCGTCGACCTCGTGGTCGGCCACGTGCTGAGCGCCGGCGGCCCGTGGTGGTGGTGACCGAGACGGGCTGAGACGACCTGGCCGGCGGCGATGCCTCAGACTCCGGGAGATGCATGCCGATCTGGAGCTGGCCCTCGAGCTGAGCGACATCGCCGCCGGGATCGCCCTCCCGCGGTTCCGTGATCGTGACTTCACGGTCACGATCAAGCCCGACGGGTCCCCGGTGACCGACGTGGACCAGACGGTCGAGCGAACCCTGCGCGAGCGCCTCGCGCAGCGTCGCCCCGATCATGCGGTGCTGGGCGAGGAGTACGGGGCCAGCGGCGAGGGGGAATGGTGCTGGTACCTGGACCCGATCGACGGGACCGCCCGGTTCGTGGACGGGGATCCCAACTGGATGACGTTCGTGGCGCTGGGGCGCGGTGAAGACGTCGCGGTCGGCGTCGTCTCCGTCCCGGCGTGCTCAGAGCGGTGGTGGGCCGCCACGGGCGACGGAGCGTTTCTGAACGGCGAGCGGCTGGCCGTCTCCACGGTCACGCGGCTGGGGGATGCGACCGTCAACGACGATTGGCGCGGAACGCTCGAGAACCGGATTCCCGGCCGTCCGCTCACCGCGGTGGCCGGGCGAGCCCGCCGGGTCCGCCCCCGCAACGGCCACGGCTTCCTGGCCGTGGCCGCGGGCCAGGCGGACGTCGCGCTCAGCGGCGGTGGCTATGCCTGGGACTACGCGGCACCCAAGGTGATCGTGGAGGAGGCGGGCGGCCGGTTCACCGATCTCGCCGGTCAGGCGCGGATCGACTCGCGCACCGCTCTGGTCACCAACGGCCCGCTGCACGACGAGGTGCTCGACGTCGTGCGCGCCGCCGAAGCCGCCGCCGGCTCAGGCTGATCGCGCGAGGCCGGCGGTTGCCACCGCGTCGGCCAGCGCCTGCGCGGCGTCGTCGGCGAGCGCGCGCACGATCTCACCTGCCGGCCGGGCCTGCGCCTGCGCGTGGCCCTGGCCGGCCCACAGGTTGATGGCCTCAGCGTCGCCGGCGGCCCGTGCCGCGGCGCGCAGCGGACTGGTGAGGTGATGAACGTGGGGGTAGGCGCTCGGCGCGTCGGCATCGTGCTCTTCCATGAACCGGTTGACGATCCCCCGCGCCGGGCGCCCGCTGAAAGCGCGGGTGAGCCGGGTGACGCCGGGCACCGCCAGCCGCGCGCGGTGCGGGGCCGAGGTGCCGGCTTCGGGCGTCAGCAGAAACGCGCTGCCCAACTGCACCGCGCTCGCGCCGGCCACCAGGGCGGCGGCGATGGCGGCCCCGTCCATGAGACCGCCCGTGGCCACCAGGGGCGGCGGCGACCCGGCGCGCAGCAGTCGCAGCAGGACGAGCAACCCGTACTCCTCGTGGTCGCCGCTGTCGCTGAAGTACCCCCGATGCCCGCCGGCCTCGGTGCCCTGGGCCACCAGGGCATCGGCGTCCGCCTCCTGCGCGAGCGCCGCCTCCTCGGGACCGGTCACCGTCACCCACACCGCGATGTCGTGCTCATGCAGCGCCGCCACGGTCTCGGACCCGGGGCAGCCGAAGGTGAAGGACACCACCGGGACACGCTCGCGCATGACCAGCTCGAGCTTGGCCTCGTAGGCATCATCGTCAAAGCGCGGGTCGCCCAGCGCCACGCCATGGCGCTCGGCGTCGGCGGCAAGGGTCCGGGCGTAGGCCACCGCGGCCTCGCCGGGCGCCGGGTCGGCGGACGGGACGAAGATGTTGACCCCGAACGGGGCGCCGCCGGCGGCGCGCAGCTGCGCGATGTCATCAGCTACCGCCTCCGCCGTCTTGTAGCCGGCGGCGAGGAAGCCCAGCCCGCCGGCGTTGCCCACCGCGGCGGCCAGGGCCGGGGTGGACGGGCCGCCGGCCATCGGCGCCTGCACGATCGGAAACTCCAGGCTGCGCAGGTCAAATGTCATGACCACACCATCCTCCTACGTCCGACGCTCGCCTGTCCACGACCGGCTGTGTCTCGCTGATAGGAATTTCCTCGCACAGGCCGTATCCTTGCGCCGTGGAACTGCGCCAATTGCGCTACTTCGTGGCGGTCGCCGAGGAGCTGCACTTCGGGCGAGCGGCCGAGCGGCTGCGCATCGCCGGTCCCTCGCTGTCCCAGCAGATCAAGGCGCTGGAGCGCAGTGTGGGGGTCGACCTCTTCGTCCGGGACCGCCGCCACGTGCGCCTGACCTCGGCCGGGCGCACGCTGCTGCCCGACGCCCGCGAGATGCTCGCGCTGGCCGGCGCCGCGCGGCGGCGGCTGGCGAGTGCCTCAGGGCCGGTGCGCCTGGGCTACGTGAGCTGGCTGCCCGACGAGCTGCCGGCCACGGTGCGCACCGATCTGCGCATCGACGAGTGGGTGATGCCCAGCCACATCCAGGTCGAGCGCGTGCTGGAGGGCACGCTGGACGCCGCGATCGCGTGGACGCCGCGGCCCGATGACCGCCTCGACGTGCGACTGCTATGGCCCGAGCCGCTGCACGCGGTGGCTGTGGCGCGGGGGAGAGCGGCGGCGGTCCGCGCCACCGATCTCCGCGTCCTGGTCGACGCCGACCTCACCTCCTGGGACGCGTGGAACCGGTTCGCCGAGGCGTTCGCGCACGACACCGGCGCCACCGTCGTCCACGTCGATGACGGCGGCATCGCCGGACCGGGGTTCCACGAGCGCTGCCTGCGCATGGGGGCGCCGGTGCTGGAGTCGCCCAAGCGCCATCAGGCGCGCCTGCCCACCGGGCTGCGTGTCGTCGCGGTGCGCGACCCGACACCCGTGTGGTGCTGGTCGCTGGTCACGCGCGCCGACGACGACCGGCCCGCGGTCGCCGACCTACGTGCCGACGCGGCGTCGCTGACGCGCGTGGCCGGACTCCACGTCCGCCCGGCCGAGCCGTGGTGGACGCCGCCCGATGATCCGCTGCACGAGGAGCTCCGCGCGCTGCCGCTGGCCAACGGCGCGTAGCGCGCGAGTCAGCGGGGTGGCCTGAGGCTGCCGATCCGCAGCGATCCGTCGCCGCTGTCACCGGCCGGTCCGGGCGCGTCCGGCGCGCCGGTGTCGGCCACGCTGGTGTCCGCCGTGTCAGCGTCCGCCGCTCCGGCCCCGGGGGCGGGCGGGTCATCCAGGAAGTCCGAGGTGGGCACGAAGAACAGCGTGCCCGTGACCGCGGTGGAGAAGTCCAGGACCCGGTCGGTGGTGCCGGGCGGGCTGCCCACGAACATGTTGGTGAGCATCTGCTCGATGATCGCGGGCCTGGCGGCATAGCCGATGAAGTAGGTCCCGAACTCCCGGGAGCCCACGCGCCCGAAGGGCATGTTGTAACGCAGGATCTGCTGTTCCTCGCCGTTCTCGTCCTCGATCACGGTGAGGGCGACGTGCGAGTTGGGGGGCTTGACGTCGTCGGGCATCTCGAGGTCGGCGAGCTTGCTGCGCCCGATGGCGCGCTCTTGGTCCTCGACGCTCAGGGCGTCCCATGTAGTGAGATCGTGCAGGTACTTCTGGACGACGACGTAGCTGCCTCCGGCGAAGGCCGGATCCTCGTCGGCGATGAGCGCGGCCGCTTGCGCCGCGCCGCCCTCGGGGTTCTCGGTCCCGTCGACGAAACCCAGGAGGTCGCGCTCGTCAAAGGAACGGAAACCGTGCACCTCATCGATGACGCGCGCGTGGCCGTCGAGCGCCTCGGTCAGCCGCTGGGCCAGCTCGAAGCAGAGGTCGAGGCGCCCGGCGCGGATGTGAAGGAGCAGGTCGCCGGGGGTGCTCACCGAAAGGTGGCGCGCGCCGGCGATCTCGGGCAGGACGTGCAGCTCGGCCGGGCGCGGCGGGTCAAACAGGCGGTCCCACAGTGCCGCCCCGATGCCCGTCACGCAGCTCAGCTGCGCTTCGGGGACCCGGAAGCCGACGGACCGGCGCAGCCCGTTGATCTCGCCCAGGAAGTCGCGGACGGCGTCCTCGTGGCCGGGCTCGACGACCAGCACCAGGAAGATCGCCGACGAGGTCGGCTGCTCGAGGATCGATTGGGGCTCGGGGGCCGGCATCGCCGACATTCTCGCTCACCCGGGCGCTCAGACGCGCGCGCACCAGGGGGCGCGCGCGGTGAGGACGCGCCAACGCTCTGGGGACAGGCCCCAGAGACGTTATGCGCACCGTCCTGCTGCTGGTGGACCGAGAGACGGGGCTATCAGCGGCTGCCCTCGGTGAACGGGTTGAAGGGGCCGTTGTCGCCGGTCAGGCGATCGGGCCAGAACGTGGTGAACGCCGCATCGCCCAGGTTGAGGCCGGTGGCCGCCGTCTCGAGACTCGAGGGCAGCGCCGCCTGGCCCCAGCTCCCGGTCTGCACCCGGTGCTGGAGCGCCTGCACGCCGGCCACCAGCTCCGCCGGGGTGAAGTTGCAGTGTTCCTGGCGCTGCACGAACGCCTGGCGCAGCAGGGCCTTGTCGCCCGCTTTGCGGACGAGGCCGTGGTAGTAGTTCTCCTGCTGGACCGGGACGAGCTGATCGGAGATCGTGTGCAGGTCCAGCTCGGGCACCTGGAGGTGGCCGGTGGGAACCGACGTCTGCTGCAGCCAGCGGATCGCCTTGTCTGAGGCGCGGATGTTGGCGCCGCGCGTCAGGGCCTTGAGGTCGTCGCGGAGGCTGAGGCCGGCCGCCTGGTAGAGGGCGTGGACCTCGGCGTAGTAGGACGAGTGGGACAACAGCTTGGCGAAGTTGACGCCGACGTCCCAGCCGCCGTTGCCGCCCGCGGCCAGCTCGATCTGCTGGCGTCCGGTCTCGACGAAGATCATCACCGGATTGGCGACGAACTCCATGTCGTACTGCCCCTGCTCCTGCGCGGCGTAGTCATAGACGCCGGGCATGGTCTCGCCGGGCGCCCAGCTGCCGACGTCCATGAGCGACATGGCCAGGGCGAGCCGGGCGCGGCCCTCCGGGGTCGTCTGGGCCTGGGCGGCCGCGGTGTTGAGGATGGTGGCGGCGGTGACCGCGTCGCCCTGGCTCGTGTAGTTGACGAGCTTGGCGGCATTACCGGCCAGCAGGCTGTTGAGCGCGTATTCGCCGTCGAGCTGGTAGTTGTTGAGCTGGATGCCGCCGGCGACCAGGCCGCAGGTGGTCAGCGCGCCGTCCAGTCGCCCGTTGGACTGCTGATCCTCGAGCGCGCTGATGAGGCCGCCCATCGAGGTCCCGAAGGCGAGCACCTGGCTCGGGCGCGAGGGGAGGACCGTCTTCTTGACCGCCTGGAGGGTCTGGAACTGGTCGCGCACCGCGCTGCCCAGGGCCCAGAGTGAGCCGTTGGGGTCATAGCCGGAGCCGGCCAGGGCGTAGCCGGCGTTGAGCAGCGCCGCCTCGGTGTTGGGGTCCGGCGCGTCCTGCGGGCTGAGCGTGCCGTAGCCGTGGCTGTAGAGCAGTAGCGTCCCGTTCCAGCTGGATGGCACATCGGCGATCCAGGTGCCGCCGTCAGACGTGGTGCCGGTGGCATGAGTCGTCGCGGCCATGGCCGGCACTGCCGCGGCCAGCGCCAATGCGCATGCTGCTACGAGCCCTGCGCCGAACCGGCGCACAGATCGTCCGCTCATCGTGTCCTCGCCTCTCTCGTGTGTGGCCCGCTGCCGGTGGCAGCGGCCTCTCCCCGCCGCAGCCTAGGCATTCGCAAGTTGCTTGTCAATGAGGTGGACCGAGGGCACGGGCGCCGTCTTGACGGCGGCCTGGATAGTGTTGGGAACCATGGATCGCGCCACCGCCGCGAACCCCGTCAGCCCGCCTGTGATCGTGCCCCGGATCGGGTATCTCATCTACCGGGTCGAGCGCCGGCTGCGGGTCCGTCTGGACGAGGCGGTGGCCAGCCACGGCATCACCACGACCGAATACGTGACCCTCAGCGTCCTGCGCGAACGCGACGGGCTCTCGTGCGCCCAACTCGCCCGCTGGGCGTTCGTGACGCCGCAGGCGATGAACCTGGTCATCTCCGCGCTCGAGCGACGGGCGCTCATCCGGCGCCGGCCTGACCCGCACCACGGCCGGGTGCTGCGCGCGTCGGTCACCGCCAAGGGGCTGAAGGTGCTCGAGCGCTGCGACCGCAACATGGACGCGATCGAGGACGACATGCTCGACGGCCTCGCGCCCGACACCATCGAGGCCGTTCGCGAAGCCCTGCATTCGTGCGCGCACTCGCTCGAGGCCAGCCGGCCGCTCCCGCGTCCCCGGCCGCTGGCGCGCAAGCGCGACGGGGCCTGAGCGCCGCGGGAGTCCGAGCGGCTACTGGAAGGCGACGAGTGCCAGGCGGGCCTTCGCCGTGGCGATGGTGGCGGGAACGCTCGCCGGGGTGATGCCGGGGGCCGCGCCGCCGCTGACGCCACTGCCGCCGGTGGGCGACGGCGCGGGGGTGGTGCCGGCGGGGGCCGGCGTGGTGATGGTGGCCGTCACCCCGAGCTGGTTGCTCTTGTTCTTGGCCAGCAGCTTGTGACCGGCGCTGGTCAGCGAGAAGCTCAGGTAACCCAGCTCGCCGGCGCCGAGGGTCTGGGGCCGGGTCTTGGCGATCGTGGTCCGCCCGGCCATGAGGTTGGTCGTCGCCTGGCACGGGGTGGCACCGATGCATTCGGCGAGGATCCCGCCGGCCCAGCCGTGCGACACGAACTCGGTGGTGCCGATCAGCTTCAGTTGCGAGGACTGGCCGGGGCTGCGCGCCGGGCTGGGGTTGGCCGTGGTGAACGAGCTGAGGGTGAGCTTGCGCGTCACCGAGGGGCCCGAGGTGCTGCGCACCTTGACGTTGACCGCGAGCTGATGATTGTGAGTCTTGGCCAGCGCCTTCTGGGCCGCGCTGCTCAGCGTGAAGTAGGCCAGGCCGCCGCCGGCGGGGATGAACTCGCGCTTGGTGGTGGCGAACGTCGTGCGGCCGGACGAAATGGTGGTGGTCACGGCACACGAGGACATCCCCATGCATCCGACGGGCACCGCGCCCAGCCCGCGCCGCGGGGCGAACGCGCTGTTGCCGAAGATCATCACGTGCGCCGGGGTGGCGGTGGCCGCCGATGTGCCGAGCACCTGGCCGTTGACGTCGAGCGCCTCCACCTCCCAGTAGGCGAACGCGTTCTTGGTCACCACCGGCAGGCGCCCATTGGCGGCGACCATCGGGGCCCCGTAGGTGAACGAGGTGGGGCTCGAGCCGCCCATCAGCTGCCACGAGGCCACCCCGGTGGCGCCCGTCCAGCTCGGGATGAGGTCCGTGCTGCCGTCCGGGCCCCCGGTGACCTTGAGCGACGGCGTCGGCGCTGGGGCGGGCGCGGCGTCGACCCCGGAGCCGGTGCCGGCCGCGGCCGTGGCTCCGTCCAGATAGTCGCCGTCGATGTTGATGGTGGCGCCGCCGTAGCTCTCGTTGTGGGCGCCCCGGTACTGGTGCAGGCGCTGGTGCGACGCCCATTCCGTGGCGGGCACGTCGGGATCGGTGGTGGTCTGCTGGTTGTTCCAGTTGGCGATCCACAGCTCGTCGGGCTCGACGTAGCCGGTGCCGTCCTGAGCCACCAGGTCAGAGATTCCCGAGGCGTCGCTGGAGTACACGCCGGACTGGTAGCCGCCGGCGTGCAGGCCGGTGGTCCACGCCTGCAGGAAGGCCAGCACGGCGCCGGTGTTGGCGGCGGTCCGGTTGTAGGCCTCCATGTCAAAGTAGACCGGGTTGCCTGCGCCCATCCCCAGCGCCTGGGCCTGGAGGATGGCGTCCTGCGCGGCCTGGGCGCCCTGGGTGGAGGCCGCCGCCGGGGAGATCCCGGCGCACCCGCATGAGTTCGACGGCGACTGCAAGCCGACGTAGATCGGGATCATGTGCCAGCCGGCCAGCGACTCCTGGCTGACCCAGGCCGCCGACAGGTTGGGTTGCGAACAGGCCGCGTTGGCGCCGCCGATATAGATGCCGAGGGCGCGATAGGGGGAGGCGCCCCAGTCGCTCATCGTCGTCGTACTCGGCGTGCTGCAGGCGTCAAAGCCCAGGCCGGTGTAGATCTGGCCCGGCCCGGCGGGCGTCGCCGGGGCGGTCGCGCGGGTGCGCGCGTGAGAGCGCATCCGCGCGGAGGCGGCGGCCACCGCCGAGTGCGGGCGCAGCCGCACCGCAGTGTGCACGGCGGCCGAGAGGGAGGCGACGCGCAGCGCGCGGCGGATGACCGCGGCGTGGCGGTTCCACGTCGCGGTGACGAGGACCCGGTGCGCGCGGTCGACGATCTGGGCCTCCGCGCCCATCCCGGCCGTCCCGGCGGCGGTGGTAGCGGGGAGCACCTGCGAGGCCCGCGCCCCGAGCGGCTGGACGAGGATCGCCTCGGTGCGGCCCGCGGCCTGCCCGGAGCAGCGCTGCTGCGCGGAGGGCCGGCCGAGGTAGACGGCATGGCGGTCAAAGCGCACGCACGTGGCGGGGGCGGTGGCGAGCCGGTACACCGGCCAGCTCGCCGGCACCACGAGCCGGTAGCCCTGGAACGTCACGGCCTTGGTGGCTGGCGCTGTCGACGCGGCCAAGGTGACGCCGGGCATCGCCAGCAACGCGATCAGCGTCGCCAGCAGGAACGCGATCCACGCGGCGGGGCGGGCTGTCAGTCGGCGCGAAACGGGGGGCATGGTGCAGTCGGGCGCGCCGAGTCCTCGCTCAGGGCGCGCTTGAGATGATGTCGCGTGACGGCCCAAGCGTTGCAAATCGCTGCCCGGCAGGTCTGACGACGCCGCGGTGACACCGCCGCCTGAGCTGGATCTCAGGGACTCGATGACGCTTACAACAGCATGTTGAGACAAAGGTTGCGCCGCTCCCGGGGACGAGTTTTGCGTAGGCTCGGCATCGGTGAAGGCCTTCGCCTCCGACAATTACGCAAGCGCGCACCCAGACGTGCTGGCCGCGATGGCGCAGGCCAACGACGGTCACGCCGTCTCCTACGGCGCCGATCCGTGGACCGCGCGGGCGCTCGAGGTGCTCCGCGGCCACTTCGGCGAGCGGTCGGAGTCGCTGCTCGTCTTCAACGGCTCGGGCGCCAACGTCGTGTCGATGCGCGCCGTGTGCCGGCCGTGGGAGGCGGTCATCTGCGCCGACACCGCCCACGTCAATGTGGACGAGTGCGGCGCGGCTGAGCGCATCGCCGGCGTCAAGCTGCTCACCGTTGCCACCTCCGACGGCAAGCTCACCCCCGACGACGTGCGCGCGCATGTGACGCGGGTGGGTGATGAGCACGCCGTGCAGGCGCGGCTGGTGACGATCACCCAGAGCACCGAGTACGGGACCCGGTACACCGCGGAGGAGACCAGGGCGCTGGCCGATACCGCCCACGAGCTCGGACTCGCCCTGCACATGGACGGCTCGCGGCTGTCCAACGCCGCCGCGGGGCTGGGCTGCGGGCTGGGTGAACTGGCCACCGACACCGGGGTCGATGTCCTCAGCCTGGGCGGCACGAAGAACGGGATGGTCCTGGGGGAGGCCGTGGTGTTCCTGAACCCGGCACTGGCCGAGGGAGCCAAATACCTGCGCAAGCAGAGTCTGCAGCTGGCCTCCAAAGGGCGCTTCCTGGCCGCCCAGTTCGTGGCCATGTTCGAGGGCGACCTGTGGCGGCGCAATGCCACGCACGCCAACGCGATGGCGGCCCGGCTGGCCGACCGCCTGTCTGGCATCCCGGGCGTCTCGATCACCCAGCGGGTGCAGGCCAACGGGGTGTTCGCGGCCATGCCGCTCGAGGCCGCCGACGCGGTCCGCGCGCAGTGGCGCTTCTACACCTGGGACGAGACCAAGCGTGAGGAGCGGCTCATGTGCTCCTGGGACACGACGGCCGAGGAGGTCGACGCGTTCGCCGACGCGCTGGCGCTGCAGTGCGCCGGGCCGGCTGAGGCAGCGAGCTAGGCGGCCTGGCGGGCCGGCACGAGGTCCGGACCGCACTCGCGCAGGTCCTTGGACAGGCGGGCGGCGGTGATCTCGGTCCAACGGCCGCTCTGCACCAGAGACGTGCACAGGGCCTCGACGTCGCCGAGCGCCTCGACGGCGGCCGGGTCCTCGATCAGGTCGGCCGCGAAGATGAGCGTGTCGGCCGCATCGCGGATGCGCTCCTGCTCATCGTCCAGCAGCTTGCTGGGCCCCAGTTCGTTCAGGGTGTGCATGACGCGGCCATAGGCCTGGGTACGTTCGGGGCTCATCGCGGACTCCACTCGGGAGACGGGGTCAGATCTTGGTCCATGGTGTCGGCACAACGGCGACTTGGCTTTAGCCGAATGTCGAGAGATTTAGGTCGGCTAAAGGTTAGCCGCTCCATACCTACCCAGTGGCATAGCGCGGATAACCGCCTCCAAGTGTGCGGTCGGTCACGGGTAGAGCAGCGCGTGAGCCGGTCAGGCCCCTACAGCAGCTCGGCGATCATCGCCGCCGCCCGGGCGGCCCCGCCGCCATCGAGCGGCAGATAGTCAACGGGCCGGCCGACCTCCTCCGCGATGGCCTGGGCGATCGTGCCGGGGTGAGCCTGGTCGAACTCCAGCAACCGCCCCGCCCGGTGACGCTCGAGGCGGTGGCGCACGTGCAGGTTCTGCTCGAAGTGGCGGCGCAGCGGCACATAGATGAACGGGGTGCGCGTCGCCGTCAGCTCCATCGTCGTGGTCAGGCCGCCCTGGACGACGGCCAGGTCACAGGCGGCAAGATGGCGCTGCAGGTCGGGGACGAACGCCCGGACCTCCAATCCGTCGGCCGACGGCAGCGTCGACGGGTCGATCCGCGGGCCGGTGACGGCGATCATGCTCAGTCCCGGGACTTCCCGCCGGGCCTGCGGGAGCGACGCCACGACCCGGCGCAGGAGCGCCTCACCCACGCCCGAGCCACCCACCGAGACCACACAGACCGGCCGATCCACGGGATAGCCGAGCTCGTGGCGCAGCGCCTCCCGGTCCTCCAGTGCCCCAGGGTCAAAGCCGGTGATGTGGCCGCAGAACTGGAAGTGGCGCTCCGTCCATTCCCGGATCGCCGGCAGGCCCGGGCCGAAGTCACCAGGGACCACGTCGGCCGGCTCGCCGACGAAGATCGCGCGGTCGCGGACGCGGGGAAAGCGAGCGATCTGCTCGAGCATCTCCGCGTTGTAGTCGGCGGTCAACGCCGCCTCCCGGGCGCCGCCCTCGGGCATCGGCAGGTACCCGACGAAGTCCGTCAGCCACACATATGCCGCCGACTTGAGCTCGGGATTCTCGTGCAGGAAGTGGTCGACCTCCCAGGCCTCATCGCCGATCCACAGGTCATAGGGCTCGCGCTCAACGACCTCCTGGAAGACCATGAAGTTGGCGACCAGGATCTCATCCATGCGCCGGAGCGCGTCGAACACGGGGAGGTCGTGCCCAACGGCCTCGGCCTGGATGTGCCCCGACTCGGCAGCCAATCGCTTCGACGCGGGATGAATCCGCTCGCCGCGCGCCCGCAGCGCCGCGGTCACCGGGTGCTGGGCCAACCAATCGATCTGCAGGTCAGGATGCAGCGCCCGCAACTCGTCAGCGATAGCGAGGTCGCGGCGCGCGTGTCCCAGGCCGATCGGCGACGACACGTAGAGAGCGCGGCGGGGCCGAGCTGTCGCCCGCCGCCACCGCGACGGGCGCGCGGGCGGGCCGAAGAGGAACTCACGCAGCAACAGGTTGATCCGGACGGGGTCGCGGGCGCTCGGCAGGTGGCCTGCGCCTTCCAGCGTGACGAGCTCGCCGCCGGTCGCCTCGGCCAGGGCGGCGCCCTCGGCATGTAGACGGACGCCGTCACTGTCGCCGTGGATCACCAGGACCGGACAACGCACCCGCGCGCACGTCTCGGCGATCGGCTCGGGGCTGGTCAGGGCGGTGCCGCGCGTGGCGTCGGCCAGGACGTCGGGGGTCGTCTCGAGCCCCCAGCCGATGCAGTCCTCGATCGCCTTGGTCGAATGCGGCTCAGCGAGGCACTCGCCGAAGAAGAACTCCAGGAACCCGCGGTAGTCACGCCGCCAGTAGTGCGCGTTGTACTTGGCCCAGCCGTCGTCTGAGTCCAGCGGCTCGTCGAACGCATGCACGGTGCGCTCCCAGACCCTCGGGCCCAGGCCGATGGCGGGGGCGATGTAGCAGGAGCGCTCCACCCGGTCGGGATGGTTGGCGGCCAGCAGCGTCGCCCAGAGCGATCCGCAGGAGATCGAGACGAGGGCGACGCGCTCAGTGCCCGTGGCGTCGAGCACGGCGAGCGCATCGGCCGCGAACTGCTCGGGCCGGTAGGCCTCGGCGCCGGCCGGGCGATCGGTGCGCCCGTTGCCGCGGCCGTCGAAGGTGATCACGCGCGCGTGGCGCGCCAGGTGAGGAATCTGGAACTTCCAGAACCGCGAGTGCACCACGCTCCAGGTCGGCAACAGCAGAACCGCCGCCTCGCCCGCGCCATAGGTCTCCCAGAAAACACGGACCCCATCGCGCTCGACGTAACCCTCCGCATCCGGGTAGCGCGCGCGGGTCTGCTCCGGCCGCGCGGCGTCCGCGAGCCGCATTGCGCTCGCGGACGCCGCCGCCCCCGTGAGGCCGGTCGTCGTCAAGGGCGCGCCTCGTAGACGATGTTGAAGGGGGTCTCGGCAGCCCGGCGGAAGCGGGTGAACCCACCGGCCTGCACGACGTCGCGGATCCGGGCCTCGCCGGCCTGCGCGCCCAGGGCCAGCCCCACCTCCTGGGACAGCGACGCGGGCGTGCACAGCAGGGTGGAGAACCCGTAGTAGGCGCGACCGACAGGGTTGAAGTTGTCCTCGATTCGGTCGCCCGCCTGCGGCTCGACGATCATCCAGGTTCCGTCAGGCTTCAGCGTCGAGTGGACGTGGCGAGCGGCCCCGACCGGATCGCCCATGTCGTGCAGGCAGTCGAACATCGTCACGAGGTCATAGTCAGTGCCACTGTAACCGGCGGCTGGGGCCACCTGAAAGCGGGTGCGCTGCCCGACACCGGCGTCGCGCCCGCGCGCGCGGGCGGTCTCGATGGAGCCGTCGTGGTAGTCGGAGCCCAGGAACGTCGAGCGAGGGAAGGCCTCCGCCATGAGGATCGTGGAGGAGCCGTGACCACAGCCGACGTCCGCCACCGCCCCGCCGGCCTCGAGCTTGGCCACCACACCGTCCAGCGCCGGAAGCCACTCGCCGATCAGGTGCGCGTTGTATCCAGGCCGGAAGAACCGCTCGCAGCCCTCGTGCACATCATGCACATGCTCGTGCCAGCCGAAGCCGTCACCGCTGCGGGCTTTCTCCACGATCCGTGGCGAGTCGATCACCGAGCCGAGCGCGATCTGGAAGAACCCCGGCAGATAGGCGGGGCTGTTGGAGTCCGTCAGCGCCACCTCCTGCTCGGGCGGGAGCGTGTAGCGGCCACTGGCGGGGTCATAGGCGACGTAGCCGCCGGCCGCCTGGGCGTTGAGCCATTCGCGGACGTAGCGCTCGTTGGCCCCGGCGCGCTGCGCCAGTTCGGCCGACGACAGTCCGCCGGCGCCCGCCAGCGCACGGTACAGGCCGAGCTTGTCGCCCATGACGACCAGTGCCGCGTTCAGCGTCGCGCCGACCTCGTCGACGGCGCGAAAGACGAACGCCATCAGCTTGTCGCCGTCGACCTGGGGTGCCTGCTCGATGGTGCTCACTTTGTCTGCCTCCTTGGATGGTTGCGGCGACCCTACGTGCAGCGTGACGCGATCGCTTCCGGGGGGCACCTAGTCCTTGGGCCAGGGGGTGCCCGCGGACCATCGGCGCGCCTAGAATCGCGGTCATGCTGCTCGGGCGAGACCGGGAGCGGCGTGAGATCGAGCGGGTGCTGGACGGCGCCCGCTCCGGCATGAGCGGATGTGTCGCGCTCGTGGGCGAGCCCGGGATCGGCAAGTCCGCGCTTCTGGATCACGCCGCGGACGAAGCCTCAGACATGCGGGTGCTGCGCGCCCGCGGGATAGAGGCCGAGGCGCAGGTGCCGTTCGCCTCGCTGCTGGAGCTGTTACGCCCGGCGCTGGTGATGCTGGATCGCATCCCAGCGCCGCAGGAGGAGGCCCTGGCCGGAGCGTTGGCGCTCGCCCCCGGCCACGCCGAGGATCGCTTCGCGATCGGAGCGGCGACACTGAGTCTGTTGGCGGCTTACGCCGACGAGGGTCCGGTGGCCGTGCTGGTCGATGACGCCCACTGGTTGGATGATCCCAGCGCGCAGGCGCTGCTGTTCGCGGTCCGCCGGTTGGTCGCCGACCCGATCGCCGTGCTCATTGCGGTACGCGAAAGCGAGGCCTCGCTCTTGGATGGGGCCGGCCTGCCGACGCTGATGCTCACCGGCCTGAGCGGGGAGGACGCACTCGCCCTGCTGGGGGGCATGCCGCCCCTGGTGGCGCAGCGGCTGCACCACGCGACCGCGGGCAACCCACTGGCGCTGCTGGAACTTGCCGGCGATACCAATGACGTCATGCTGGCGCCTGAGGGCGCGCCCATGATCGTCCCGGGAACGATCGGGCGGGCGTTCCTGCGGCGTGCCGAGCTCCTCGACGATGCCGGTCGCCGCGTCCTGATACTGGCCGCCACGAGCGGGAGCGGCGACCTGTCGATGCTCGAGCGCGCTGCCGATGCGCTCCGGATCGACCTGACGGCGCTGGCCGGCGCCGAGCGGGCCGGCCTGGTGCGGCTGACCGCCGGAGTGCTCGAGTTCCGCCACCCGCTGGTGCGCTCGGCGGTCTACGCGAACGCCTCGGCGCAGCAGCGTCGCGAGGCGCATCGCGCTCTGGCCGGCGCGCTCCCCGATCGCGACGCCGATCGGCGGGCCTGGCATCTGGCCGCCGCCGCCGTCGGCACGGATGAGACAGCGGCGGCGGCGCTGGAGCAGGCCGCGGCCCGGGGCCGGGGTCGCAGCGCCTATGCGGTGGCCGCGGCCGGGTTCGAGCGGGCTGCGCGACTGGTGGCTGACGCCGACCGGCGCGCCGGACTCCTGTTCTCAGGAGCCGAGTCGGCGTGGCTGGCGGGATCGCCCGATCGGGCCGTCGAGCTGCTGGACGAGGGCCGAGCCTGGACCGAGTCGACCGAGGTGCTTGTTCAGTACGACGAACTTGCTGGTCACATCGCGACCCAGCGGGGCCCGGTGATGCACGGCCATCGGATCCTGACGGCGGCGGCCTCGCGGGCTGACCCGGACCGGGCGGTGGCGATGCTCGCCGATGCCGTCAGCGCATGCTTCTACGCCGGCGAGCCGGCGGAGATGCTGCGGCTGGCCGATCGGGTGGCGACGACGCTGTCGGCGGACGCGTCTCCCCGCGCCCGCTTCCTGGCGGCGAGTGCGGTTGGGATGGCCCGCGTGGTCGGTGGTGATGCGGCCGCCGGCGCGGTGGCGTTGCGCGAAGCCGTGGCGCTTGCCGAGAGCCGGCCGGAGATCGGCCAGGACCTGTCGCTGCTCCCGTGGCTGGTGATCGCGCCGATCTTTCTGCGTGACGGCACCGGGCGTCCGCTGTTTGAGCAGGCCCTCAGCGACGCGCGGGCCCGCGGCGCGGTGGGTGTCCTGCCCCTGGTCCTGTGCTCGATCGCCCGCGACCAGGCCACCACCGATCGCTGGGCGCTTGCCGAGGCCACCTATCGCGAGGCCCTCGGGCTGGCGCGGGAGACCGGCCAGCGCGCGGTGCTCGCCTTCGGACTGGCAGGCCTTGCCTGGGTGCTGGCCCGCCGCGGACGCGAGCAGGAATGCCGAGCGCTCAGTGCCGAGGCGCTCGAGCTGTGTGCGCTGGCCGGCGTCCGGCTGCACGAGGTCTGGGTCGCGGCCGCGATGGGGGAGCTGGAGCTGGGCCTGGGCGACCCGGCGGGAGCGGCGGCCCGATTCGAACATCAGCAGCGGCTGCTCGAGGAGCTTGGGATCACCGACGCCGACCTGTCTCCGGCGGCGGACCTCGTTGACGTGTACGTCCGGCTGGGGCGCGACGACGAGGCACGTCAGGTCGCCCACCGGCTGGCGGAGGCGGCGGAGGCCAAGGGGCAGCCCTGGTCACTGGCGCGCGCGCACCGCTGCCAGGGGCTCCTGGCCGACGGCGATGGCCTGACCGAGCCGTTCGAGCGGGCCCTCGGTGCTCACGCCCAGACCCTCGACGCGTTCGAGACTGCGCGCACACGGCTGGCGTACGGGGAGCGGCTGCGGCGGGCGGGCCGCCGTGTCCTGGCGCGTGAGCAGCTTCGGCCCGCGCTCGACGCGTTCGAGCGGCTCGACGCGCGGCCGTGGGCCGATCGGGCTCGGACCGAGCTAGCCGCGACGGGGGAGACTCTGCGGCGCCGGACGCCCAGCACGATCGACGAGCTCACTCCTCAGGAGCTCCAAATCGGTCTGCTGCTGGCCGGCGGGAGAACCACCAGGGAGGCGGCGGCGGCGCTGTTCCTCAGCCCCAAGACCATTGAGTACCACCTGCGCCACATCTATCTCAAACTCGACCTCCACTCGCGGGAGGAGCTGGCGCGGGCACTGGCTGCCCGCCGGCCCGAGGGTGTGCCGGACGCCGTGAAGCCGGCGACGCCATAACGCGCTGAGCTCGCCGAGGATCAGGCTTACTCGGCGACGAACCGGTTCTCCGTGCGCCCGATCCCGTCGATCTCCACTACGGCCACATCGCCGTCGCCCATGAGCAACTGCGGCTCGCGGCGGAAGCCGACTCCCGCGGGCGTGCCGGTCAGGATCACATCGCCCGGCTCGAGCGTCGCGAACTCCGAGATGACGCTGATCAGGGTGGGGATGGGGAAGATCATGAGATCGGTCGTGGTGTCCTGCACGACCTCGCCGTTGACGAGCGTGCGCAGGGTCAGCGCGCTGGGGTCAGGCACCTCGTCGGCGGTGACCAGGGCCGGGCCGAGCGGGGTGGAGGCGTCCCACGCCTTGCCCTGGAGCCACTGATGCGTGCGGTACTGGTAATCGCGCATGGTGACGTCGTTGGCCACGGTGTAGCCGGCCACGACGTCCAGTGCTCGCTCGGGGGCGACCCGGCGCGCCCGCGCGCCGATGACCACGGCCAGCTCGCCCTCGTAGTCGATCGCCTGTGACTCCGGGGGACAGGGAATCGGGTCATAGGCTCCGGTGAGCGAGGTGGCGAACTTGGTGAACAGCACCGGGTAGTCGGAGTCGTCGCGGTGGGTCTCCTCGATGTGCGCCTTGTAGTTGAGCCCCACGCAGATCACCTTGCCGGGGCGCGGGACGAGCGGCCGCACCGTCGCCTCGCTCAGCGCGAACGCGCCGCTGCGGTTCAGCGGCGGATCGCGGAGCACCTCGATGGGGGTGCCGGCGCCGAGCTCGACGATGTCGGCGAGCGGGATGGCGGTCGTGTCGTCGATGGCGACCGCGTGCGGCTGTCCGTCATGCAGGACCGAGGCAAAGCGCATCGGCGGGCCCTTTCGTCCGGGGGGAGAAAGGCGCCATTCTCTCCGCTTCGGGCTACTTGCGTCCGTGCGCCGCCGCGAACGGCGATTCGAGCAGGTCGAACTTGGGGCCCGCGACCTTGTTGACCCAGTTGCGGGCGAGCTCCGCCGCGCGCTGGGGCCAGAACACACCGGTGGGCGGCGCGCCCTTGACGCACTGTCCGCCGCTGCCGCCCGGGTTCGAGAACCACAGCAGGCCGTCGGTCGCCGCGTAGGCCGTCTGCTGGGCCACATCGCCAGACACCGAGAGCGGGCCGAGGCCGCGGCCGGGAGGGTTGCAGAGCACCTCGTTGCCGTGGCCGACGCGGTGCTTGGGCACGAGCGGGCCCTTGCCGTTGGAGCCGGTGTTGACAATGAAGTGAGCGCCGCCGTCCAGGCGGGAGATCTGCTGGCCGTAGTGGATCTCCGAGGTGGTCCAGTCGAAGTGGGTGGAGTTCAGGAAGAACCCCTGCGCCTGGGCCACGCCGGAGGCGCGCAGCCACTTGGCCATCTGGCGGTAGTGGACCGCGTCGGCGGCGCCCGCGTCCAGGTAGACGATGACGTGCGGATCGGCTGCCAGGGCGGACACCGCGTACTTGAGCTCGGCCTCGCGGACGGCCAGCTGCTGGTGGGTCAGGCAGGGGGCGGTGATCAGCGAGTCGAGCTCGAGGAAGAACACGACATGGAAGTTGCCGATGCCCTCGGCCACCTGGTGGATGAAGTCCTCGTAGCGGGCGGCCATCGCCGGGGTGGCGGTGTAGCCGCAGTGGTCGTGGACCAGCGTGTAGGTCGAGAGCATCACGGTGGTCCCCGGCTCCTGGACCTGCGTGCCCTCGAGGTAGTGCGAGACCTGGCCCGAGACGTTGGCGCCCATGTTCCACATGTAGAAGCGGTGAGCGCCAGGCTCGGCGGCGAGGTCGCCGATCAGCGCGGACATGGCGGGGTTGGAGTGGCGGTACTGGGCCTGGGCCTTGGCCGCCCCGCTGTCGGGGTCGACGTAGAACTTGGTCCCGGCGAGCAGGTTGCCGTTGTCGGGGCCTGGGACGCCCAGCGGGTTGGCGGCCTCGCGCGCGTCGAGCGGATCGTCGTGGAGGATCGTGATCTTCGAATTGACGTTGGGGCCGAGGCTGTCGGGCCACGAGCTGTAGAGGTAGGCCAGCGCGTACACCGGCGTCGCATTCATCCCCTGGTCGATGATCCGGACGTTGAAGGTGTAGGAGCTCTGGCCGGGCGCGAAGGTGATGTAGCGATTGGCGACGGTGTCGAAGTCGATCCCGGGCTGCGCGTCCTGTCGCTTGACCCCGTAGCCGACGTGCTCCTCGCCGCTCACGTCACCCGTGCGCTGGATGGTTATCGTCAGATAACCCTGGTTCTCGTGCGCGGTATAGGCCGGCTGGTCCAACGACACCTCGCCGGGGCTCCCGCCGTCGTGGGGAACAGCCGCCTGCGCGGCGGCGGGGATCATGAGGGCCAGCCACAGGCCGGCGACAGCGAAAACGGTGGATCGGCGCGACAAGATGGTCATGGGCTCCGGACTCGACGGCAAGGACGGGGTCTCGGTCCAAAATCGGCAGATCGCGCGCGGGGTTGATCGCGCGGGCGGCGAAATCGACATTTGACGGGGGTTTTGGTCATTTCCATGACAGGAAGGCATCGATGCGGATAGCGGTGGTGGGCGGGGGGATCCTCGGGCTGGCCACGGCGCGCCTGCTGGCCACCTCGCGCCCGGGCGACGAGGTCGTCGTCCTGGAGAAGGAGGACACGCTGGCCCGCCACCAGACCGGCCACAACAGCGGCGTGGTCCACGCCGGGCTCTACTACGCGCCCGGCTCGCTGAAGGCGCGCCTGTGCACCCGCGGGCGCGAGCTGATGAAGGAGTTCTGCGACGAGAGGGGCGTCGCCTACGACGAGTGCGGCAAGGTGGTGGTCGCCACGCGTCAGGACGAGGTGGATCCGCTGCGCCGGCTCCACGAGCGCGCCACCACCAACGGCGTCCCCGGGCTGCGCTGGCTTCAGGCCGCGGAGCTGGCCGAGGTTGAGCCCCACGTCAGCGGGGTGGCCGGCCTGCACTCCCCTCACACCGCCATCGTCGACTTCGTCGCCGTCGCCGGCGCTATGGCCGAGGACCTCCGCACCGCCGGAGGGGAGATCCGCACCGGAGCCGCGGTGGCACGCGTGGCCGCGGCCGGCCCGCGCCCACGGGTTGAGCTGCATACGGGGGAGACCCTCGAGGCCGACCGCGTCATCGTCTGTGCGGGCCTGCAGTCAGACCGCCTGGCCCGCGCCTCGGGCCAGGACGCCGAGCCGCGGATCGTGCCCTTCCGGGGCGAGTACTTCGCGCTGGCGCCTCCGCGGGCCCATCTGGTCAGGGGCCTCATCTATCCGGTCCCCGATCCGACCTTGCCCTTTCTGGGCGTTCACCTGACGCGGAGGTTCGACGGCTCGGTGTGGCTGGGGCCCAACGCCGTGCTGGCCACCGCGCTCGAGGGTTATCGCCGCAGCGAGGTCGTGTGGCGCGAGCTGTTCGAGACGCTGGCCTGGCCCGGAACCCGGCGGATGGTCCGCCGCCACTGGAGGGCGGGAGCGGGCGAGCTCTACCGCTCGGCCCGCAAGCGCGCCTTCATCGCCGAACTGCAGCGCTACGTCCCCGAGCTCTCAGAGGACGACGCCGTCCCGGCGCGCGCCGGTGTGCGCGCGCAGGCGGTCGACCGCGACGGCTCCCTGGTCGATGACTTTCGCCTCGGTGTCTCAGACCACGTCGTGTGGGTACGCAACGCCCCCTCGCCGGCGGCGACGTCATCGCTGGCCATCGCCGAGGAGCTGGTCAGCCGCCTCGCCCGCTGAGCCGCCGGCTTTGCCGTCGGCGGGGTGGGGTATCCCTACGGCCAAGATGACACTCGTCGCGCTGTCCGCCGCCTATGGCGCCGCCGGGAGCCAGATCGGCCCCGGCCTGGCCGAGCAGCTCGGCGTCCCGTTCATCGACCGCGGCATCGCGCTGGCGGTGGCCGAGCGGCTGGACATCCCGGTCGCCGATGCCCTGGCCCACGAGGAGTCGCGCGGCGCGAGCCTGCTGGAGCGGCTGCTGTCAGGGTTTCTCGGCGCCGACCCGGGGGCGCCGGCGCCGCTGCCGTCGGATGCGGTCACCCCCGAGGACTTTCACCGGGCGTCGCAGGAGGCGCTGCTGGCCCAGGCGGCCACCGGCCGCGGCGTCATCCTCGGCCGGGGCGCCGTCGCGGCTCTGCGCCACGACGGGAGGGTCCTGCGGGTGCGGCTGACCGGACCGGTGCAGCGCCGCATCGAGCACGCCATGCGGGTCCGCAACCTCGACCGCGACACCACGGAGCGGACCGTGCGCGCGCTGGACCGCGCCCACGCCGACTACCTGCGCCAGTTCTACGACGTCGACATTCTGGACCCGGGGCTCTACCACCTGGCCATCGACGCCACCGCCTTCCACGCCGCCGTCTGCATCGACCTCATCGCGACCGCCGTCGACGCGTTCGAGGCCGGCGGCGGGTCCGCATAGAAATGTGCGGTCCGAATCCTGACCGTAGAGAGCCGGCGCGCGGGGCTAGATCGGCCGGAATGGGTAGGCGGGCGCTCATGGGGGAGTGAACGTCCATCGAGGGAGGGACAACCATGCATCGTCGAGGCCGGCGTCGGTGGGTCAGGGCGCACACCAGCACCCCTGCCGTGCGAAGGGCGGAACGCGAGGCGCCCAAGCGCCCCGTGCTGGGCTCGGGACGGGGGTTGGGACTGCGTCGCGGCCGGCTCCCGCAGTCGCTGCTGGAGTAACGCCGGCGGCCTACTGACCGCCGCGTCGTATGGTCCGCTGGCGGCCGGGGTGACGACCTGGAGCACGCGATGCGCCGCGGCCGTTGCTTTACTTCACGCCATCACAACTAGTCAGCGATCCGTGAGTGGAGACAAACGTTTCCATTCCCGCCCAGATTCCTGTCAGAGTACGCGCTCGGTCGACGGGACCGATATCGAGAAGCTCGGAGGAAGGCCATGACTGGAGTGCCCCGACGCGTGAGAGTGGTGGAGGCATTCCCTGAGATCGTCGAGTACCTCGATCCCGTGCAGCAGGAGCTGGCTCGGCGCCAGCTCGTTGCCGACCTGATCGTCGCCAAGACCGGGAGCTGGATGCCGCAGGTGCGGACCGACGTCCCGGGCCACTTGGGCCTGCTCGTCCTCGACGGACTGCTCAGCCGCGACGTCATCCTCAACAAGCCGCTGGCCACCGAGCTCGTGGGCCAGGGCGATCTGCTGCGGCCCAGCGACCGCGATGGCGAAGACGCCCCGGTGCCGTTCGGGGTGTCCTGGACCGTGCTCGAGCCGGCCCGTCTCGCCGTGCTCGACCCGACGTTCGCCCGGGCGCTGGGACAGTGGCCCTCGGCGATGGCGGTGGTGCTGCGCGGAGCCAGCAACCGAGCCCACTCGCTGGCGATCACCTTGGCCGTCTCGAACCTGCGCCGCGTCGACGTGCGGCTGCTCATGCTGCTCTGGTACCTGGCCGAGCGGTGGGGGCGCGTGACGCCCGACGGCGTGATCGTGCCGCTCCGGCTGACCCACGAGACGCTGGCGCGCCTGGTCGGAGCGCAGCGCCCGTCGGTGACGACCGCCATCCGCCAACTCGAGGAGGAGGGCCGCCTGCGGCGCACTCCCGATCGCCTGTGGGTGCTGTGCGGCGCGCCCCCCGACCGGCTGGCCCGAGAGCCGGCCGCCGCCTCGCTGGGGAACTGAGCCGACCGGGGCGCCTGCCACGCCCGGAAACCGGTGGGCTCGGTCGCCGATCTCAAGTACCATCGGACCCGGAAATGTTGTCGCCGAGGGGCGCTCGGCACAGGATCGGGGTCAAACAGAGGGCACATGATGGTCAACAAGGGGCAGAGCCGCCTGAGCGATGCGATGGCGGCTGAGGAAGGCGCGCGGGCACGGATCGCCGCCGACATCCATGACGACACGATCCAGACGCTCGGCGCGGTGGCGATCAGCCTCCAGAACGCCCGTGACGGCACCGCCGACGAGGAAGCCCGCGCAGCCTTGGGGGCTGCCTCGTGGCACGTGCGCGACGCCGCCAACCGGCTGCGCCGGGTGATGTTCGAGCTGATGCCGCCGCTGAGCACAACCGATCTCCGGGGCGCGCTGGAGGCCTATTGCTCGGTGCTGTTCGCCGGCTCGGAGATGGCCTATGAGGTGAGCGGAGAGGCGCCGGAGGCGCTGGACGCCGAGGTCGGCGCGGTGGCCTACCGCGTCGCCCAGGAAGCTGCGCGCAATGCCCTGCGCCACTCCGGCGCAGGTCATGTGCGACTGGAGCTGGACTGCGCCGGCGACGAGCTCGTGGTCTCGGTCTCCGATGACGGGGTCGGCCTGGGCGAGTGCGTCCTGGACTTCCCCGCCCACGCGGGCCTGCGGATCATCGACCAGCGCGCCGGGGCAATCGGCGGCAGCGTGGCGTTCAGCCCCGGGCCAGGGGGACGCGGCACCTCGGTGGTGGTGAGCCTTCCGCTCGGCGGCGACGGCGCGCTGTGAGCGACCCTGCCGGCGCCGATGAGGTCCGTGTGGTCGTCGCCGACGATCATCCGCTGTTCCTGGGCGCGCTCAAGCGCACGATCGAGAGCTGCGACTCGCTGATTCTGCTCGCCGGCGCCAGCGACGGCCAGGAGGCGCTGGACATGATCCGTCTGCACCAGCCCGATGTCGCCGTCCTGGACATGCGGATGCCCAAGCTGGACGGCCGCGAGGTGATGCGGCGCCTGCGCGAGGAGCAGCCAGTCACCCGCGTGCTCTTCATCTCGGAGTACATCGGCGGCGAACTGGTGCTCCAGGCCCTCACCGCAGGAGCAGCGGGCTACCTGCCCAAGTCCTCCACGCCCGACGAGATCTGCGACGCGATCGTCAGGATCTCCCGGGGCGAGTCCGTGCTGCCGGCCGAGATCGGCACCGAACTGGCGGGCACGCTGCGTGACCGTGGCCAGTCCGGCATGCATCTGACCGCGCGCGAGCTGGGCGTCCTGGAGCTGATCGCCGAGGGCGAGTCGGCCAACATGATCGCCGACCGCCTGCACCTGGCCGTGCCCACGGTCAAGAGCCACATCCAGAACCTCTACGCCAAGCTCGGCGTCAACGACCGCGGGGCCGCGGTCGCCGAGGCGATGCGGCGCGGCCTCATCAGCTGACCGCCCCGCGGGGGCGCCGGGCGAGCGGCGAAAAACGTCGCTGAACGCGAACTGCCCGTGCGACCTCAACGCCGCCGCAAAACATTTTGCGCGATAGTTGATTGATTCCCGCCAGGAGGGGGTAGAGGTCCATCGGCCTGTTAGCCAGTTAGGCCCTCTCCTCCCTCGGGACTGCGGGCGAGTATGGCGTCGGCGGCACCATCGCCTACTCGCCCGCGATCCCCGATCTATATGCGTTTCCTCGTCCAGGGCGTGCGTCGAGCGACGGCCAACTGGCGAGCGGTCCTTCGGCGCTACGGGGGTCAGCGGATGGTGCCGGCGCCGGAGCTGGGCGCAACGACGGACACCGCATGGGCCGGGTGGACCGCGGAGCTCGCGGCGGCGGCACGCGACTTGGGGGCGGGCGCGGCCAGCGCCACGCACACCGCGCAGACCATGAGGACCGCGACGGCCCACATGACACGCGTGAAGAGGCGGTTCATGCGCCCCCAATCGGCAAAGAGAAGTGGATTCATGGTTCGTTTCCGGGGGTTCAGGTACCCCGGCCGCCGCTGCGAACACACCGTGCGGCGGCGAGGCACCGTTTCTCAGACGCTCTGGGGCTACCCGAGCCGGCACGGGGTCAATCGGTCCGGCCCGCGGTCAGGGTTGTGAGATTGCGCACGACGTGATCTGTGTGCGGTGTCTCACAGTGCCGGCTGTGTAGCCACCCTCAATGGGGGTAGGACTTCACTAGCCGCCCACGACAGGTGCGTGGTGCGGTGTGTAGTTGGTCATGACGGCAGTGGATCGCTCAGCGGTCTTCTGACGGGCCTGCAGTCCGACTGAAGCCCAACGGAAGGAACCCACTGTGCCCACGCGATCGTCCCTCGATCTTCGCCGTCCTCCCACCCCAGGCGTCCTCGACACCGAGGAGCTGATGGCGCGGTGGCACGAGGACGGCGACCGCGATGCCCGCGAGGAGCTGTTCGAGCGCTTCCGCCCGCTCGCCCGCAAGCTCGCCGCCCGCTACAGCAATCCCCACGAGCCGATCGAGGATCTCGTCCAGGTCGCCGCCGTCGGCCTGCTCGGCGCCATCGACCGCTTCGACGCCGATCGCGGCGTCCGCTTCCCGGCGTTCGCCATCCCCACCATCCTCGGGGAGCTCAAGCGCTACTTCCGCAACACCGGCTGGTCGGTCCATGTGCCCCGCGGGGCCCAGGAGCTGGCGCTGCGCGTTGACCGCGCGATCCGCCAGATCGAGGCTCGCGGCGGCCGCCACCCCAGCGTCAGCGAGCTCGTCGAGTACCTCGAGCTTCCCCAGGAGGACGTGCTCGTCGGCCTCGATGCCGGCACGGCGCACTATTCGGTCTCGCTCGACGCGCCGCTGTCGGGCGCCGACGACGACGACCAACTCGACACGCTCGGCGACAGCCTGGGCGCCGAGGACGAGAGCTACGGCCTGGTCGAGACGACCAGCTCGCTCTCGGCCGCGCTGGGACGCCTGCCGCATCTCGAGCGCCGGGCGCTGTTGCTCCGCCTCGAGCACGACATGAAGCAGACCGAGATCGCCCGCGAGCTGAAGTGCTCGCAGATGCAGGTCTCGCGGCTGCTGCGCCGGGCGGCGTCGCGGCTGCACGACATGACCGACCCCGCTCTGCAACCGGACGAGGCCGCCCCGCTCTCAGCCGCCGGTCAGTAGCGTCAGCTCACGCAGTAGCGCGTCCATTCCGGCCAGGCCATAGACGCGGCGCTGCCGCCCGGCGCCGCCCTGACGTCTGATCAGCTCGGGCACCAGTTCGAGCTCGTCGGCGCATCCGAGCTCGCCGGCGTAGCGGCGGGCGACGTTCAATGCTCCGGTGATGAGCTCCGCGACGGGTCGTAGCGCGCCGTCGGCGTCGGGCAGCCGGGCGGCGGTGCCGAATCGCGCGGCGCGGAAGATCCCCTCCTCGAGGAGCTCCGGTGCCACGTCGAGCGGCGCCTGCTCGAGGGCACTTCGGGCCAGGCAGTGCGTGAGCGCGACGATCGCGGCCATGTCCTGCAGTGAGCCCTGAGCATCGAGCGCGCGCACCTCGACGGTTCCCAGGCGAGGGTGCGGGCGAAGCTTCCACCAGAACCACGTGTAGTCCTCGACATCCGCGGCGCGGGAGAGACGGTCCGCCATCGCACAGAAGTCGTCGAAGTCACGCAGAGCGCGCGGAACCCCGGAGCGTGGCCAGCCCCGGAGGGTCACCTCGCGCGCCGAGGCGAGCCCCGTGTCGCGGCCGTGGCGAAAGGGCGAGTTGGCGGCGAGTGCCTGCAGCAGGGGCAGGTGTGCGCGCAGGTGGTTGAAGGTGCGGATCGCCGTCTCGGCGTCTGGCATGCCGACATGCACGTGCAACCCGCCCACCGGCGTGACCACCGCGTCGCCGAGGAGGTACCGGATGCGCTCGTAGCGATCCTTGTCTGTGATCTCGGCCTCGCCCTCGGTCGCCGACGGATGCGTTCCGGAGCCCAGGAGTCCGGCGCCGGTCCCCCGGACGACCTGACGCATCGCCGCCAAGGCGTCGACGGCCTCTCGAACCGACCCGCAGACCTCGGTGATCAGCTCGATCTGGCAGGCATGCAGCTCGGGCGCGAGCTCGCCGTTGACCTCGCCGACGTGCTCGAGCACCGCCGCCGATGCGTTCGCCTGATTCCCGGTCACGGGGTCGACGAGGAACAGCTCCTCCTCAACGCCGATCGAGAACGGCCGTCCCGAGCCGAACCGTGGTCCGGTCTCCTGGGCGTCGGTCACGGGAGCGCAGCTACCCGGCGCCCGCGCCAGGAAACGATCCTCAGCCGATGGGCTCGGCCTCCGGAGGCCTGAGCGACGGCTCGGCCACCGGTCCGAGCGTCCGGCTCGGCTCCGCCGAGCGGCGGCACACGCGGTGCAGCAGGATGAGCGTGCCCACGTAGATCAGGCAGTCGCCGATGCTCAGCACGTTGGGCAGCGGCCCCGGCCAGGGGATCACGTCGCCCAACCACAGCAGGTGCGGGTGGATCAGGGGCGCGGAGTTCTCAAAGCCGGCGCCGAGGTGCAGGCCGGCGAGGCGCTCGGCCGTCCGCGAGGCGGCCATCTGCCCGCCGTTGACGGTGATGACCAGGGCGTTGAGGAACGCGCCGAGGCCGATCACCTTGACCCCGGGCAGCCGGCGGTTAGACCACAGGAACACCCCGATGAGCACGTAGGTGGCGATGTGAACGGCCTTGTGGAGGTCCTCGTGGCCGTCGCGGATGATGGTGGTGATGAGCACCTGGATGGCCAGCGCCACCACCGGCACCCACGTGCCGCGCACGCGGATCGAGGCCAGGCGGCTGAGGCGCCCGCCGGTGAGCGGCACGCTGGCCAGGCAGAGCAGGGCGAGGACGATGAGGATCATGCCGCCTGTCCGATCGCCGGCACCGCCGACCCGGCGACGGCTCGCGCCACGCCCGACCGGGCGCCGGTCCGCTCCACACCCGAGGTGCTGCGGAAGTCGAGCATCCAGCGGGTGGCGTCGGGGGCCGCCAGCGGATGGCTGATGGCGTAGCCCTGGGCGGCGTCGCAGCCCAGCGCCTCGAGCTCAGGCAGCATCGACCAGTCCTCGACGCCTTCGGCGACGGCGCGGAGGCCGAGGTGATGGGCGAGATCGATGGTGGAGTTGACGATGACCTTCTCGCTGGAGCCGGCCGACATGCGGCTGACGAACGAGCGGTCGATCTTGACCTCGGAGACCGGGAGGTCGGCCAGGTAGGCCAGGGAGGAGTAGCCGGTCCCGAAGTCGTCGATGGAGATCTCGCAGCCGAGCGCCTCGAGCTCGCGCAGCACGGTGCGCGCGGTCACGGGGTCAGACATCAGGGCGGTCTCGGTCACCTCGAGCTTGAGCCGCTGGGGCGCGACGCCGGTGCGGCGCAGGGCCGCGACGACCTGTTGGGTGAAGCTCTGGTCCACCAGGACCTGCGCGGAGATGTTGACCGCGACCGCGATCTCCAGGCCCATGGCGTGCCAGTCGGCGACCTGGAGCAGCGCGATCTCCATGACCCGCTGGGTGAGCGGCTTGATGAGGTTGGTGGCCTCGGCCATGCGCACGAACGAGCTCGGCGGCAGCACCCCGAGGCGGGGGTGATCCCAGCGCACGAGCGCTTCCACGGCCATCACCTCACGGGTGCGCAGGTCAAGCTCGGGCTGATACCAGAGGACGATCTCCTCGCTCTCCACAGCGGTGCGCAGCTCGGCGGTCAGGGCCAGCTTGGCGGGGCTGTGGTGGTCGTGGCGCTCGTCGTAGAGGGCGACGTCGGAGCGGGTCTCCTTGGCGCGGTACATGGCGACGTCGGCCTTCTGCAGCAGCGTCTCGACGCCGTGGCCGTGCTCGGGGAACAGCGCGATGCCGACGCTGGCCTGCACGTCGACGACCAGCTCCTCGAGCTCGAACGGGGCGCGCAGGGCGTCGGCGATGCGGTGGGCCAGC
Organism: uncultured Solirubrobacteraceae bacterium; assembly: GCA_963737335.1. Lineage (GTDB taxonomy): Bacteria > Actinomycetota > Thermoleophilia > Solirubrobacterales > Solirubrobacteraceae > Palsa-465. Next base: position 35,412 of record CAVTSK010000022.1, on the reverse strand, counting down.
GCGGTCGCCTCCTGGCGGTCTGCCCCCGGGCTGATCACCGCGAACTCGTCGCCGCCGAGTCGGGCGATCCGGCCGCGGCCGCCGATGACGTCCTTAAACCGCTGAGCGACCTGCACGAGGAGCAGGTCGCCGTAGCGATGGCCGAGGGTGTCGTTGACCTCCTTGAAGCGATCGAGATCCATGAGCAGCACCGCTGCGGGCGCATGCTCGTCCTGGATCGCGTCGGTGATCGTCTCGTGAAACGCGGTCCGGTTGGGCAGCCCGGTGAGCGAGTCGTGCCGGGCGGCGTGTTCGTTGCGGGCGCTCTGGTGCACCGAGTTGTACATCGCCACCACCGGCGCCAGGCACAGCGGCACGATCGCGACGGTGTAGGCGGCCGCCGCGAGGACGATCGGCGAGACGAGCAGGACCACGCCGCCGGTGATGACCACGAAGGACAGGTTGTTGCGGAAGTAGTTGAGGATCGGCACCCCCTGGTAGAGCGCGACCGCGGTGCCCACCACCCACACGTTGACCAGGAAGAACGCGCCGGCGGCGACGAGCATTGCCGGCAACTGATGGCTGGCGAACGGGTGAAGGACGCTCAGCTGTGGGGAGACCTCCATGGCGCGCATGGCGGCCCAGGCCGCGACCATCGAGAGCGTGTACTGGCCGGCGTTGAAGCGCACGCGCCATGCCGGCTTGCCTGATTTGACGTCGCCGAGCATCGAGGCGACGCCCTGGGCGATGAGCGCCGGCCCGAGGCCGCCCACCAGGAGCATGGCCATCGCGAAGGAGGCCGAGAGCGTGAGTTCCTCGTCGTCGCCGCGCCGGGGGATCTTGATCGGCAGCATCTCGCCGAGGATCACCCCGCCCGCGAGCACGGCGAAGGTGAAGGGGTCCTGGACGATGTAGGACAGGTGAGCGGCGGGCAGCAGCAGCGCCACGGCGACGCACGCGGCGACGCACGTCGCCTCGCACCACACCCGGACTTTGGACAGCTGCGGCATACCTCTCTCTCACCCCAAGTAGAAGATGGTCGAACGCGCCTCCGCGAGGGGACTCGCGGAGGCGCGTCCGTCACGTCCTAGTAGAACTTCACACCGGCCCCGGAGGCGATGGCGACGGTGGCGATGGCGGCGAGCGTGGTGCAGGCCTGGTAGAGGCGGAACTTCTTCATGGTGGTTCCCTCCTTGGAAATAGTCTCTATCCGTTAGAGACTTGACCCGCTCTAAATCGGTCCAGCAATCCGCGGTGTTGAGGGCTTTGGACAAAAGTTGGAGAGATCGAGGGTCAGATCCGTCTCTGTGTTGTCGGCCCCAGGAGGGAGCATCTTGAACGCAGGCAACCGTCAGTTCGTGTTCGGCTACGGGTCCCTGACCGCCCGACCGGGGGTGGTTCTCACCCGAGAGCTAAAGGAGCACGGTGTCGTTGCCGATCTGGCCGGGTTGCGCCGGATCTGGGGTGTGGCGATGGACAATCGCCGGGACCTGCCCGGCTACAAGTACTACACCGACGCAACCGGTCTGCGCCCGGACGTGTACGTCGCGTACCTGGACCTGGTCGACGCCCCGGAGGACCCGGCGGAGAGGGTCAACGGCCTCTGCGTGCCGGTGGACGGCGCCACGCTCGAGCAGCTGGATGCACGCGAGCGCAACTACGAGCGCACCGACGTTTCCGAGCGGGTCGCCTGTGGCGCGCTGGATGGGGCGCGGGTGTGGGCTTACATCGGGATGCCAGCGGCGCGCGCACGGCTGGCCGAGGGGCGGCGGAAGGGGACCGCGGTCATCGACGCCGGGTACGTCCGAACGGTGGAGGCGGGCTTTGCCGCGCTCGGCGCCGATGAGCTCGCCGGTGTCCGCACCTCGCTCGAGCCCGGCGACCTGCCGGTGGTGGAGCTCACGCGCCGCGAGCTGACCTAGCTGGGCGTCAATCGGTGGAGCGGGCCAGGTCGCGCGAGGAGACCTCCAGGACGCCGGAGACGTTCTCGAGCGTCGTGGTCAGCGGCTCGACGAAGGGCTGGCCCTGGACCTCGAGCTCGACGGCCACCGCGTCGGCGCCGGCCACCTCATGCTCGAGCCGGTGGGCGGTGACCTCGGCGATCGAGAAGCCGGCGTCCGTGCAGTGGCGCAACACGTCGCGCAGGATCCCGCGGCCGTCCTCGTAGACCACGTGGACGGCGAAGCCGACGTAGCGGGAGCGGGGGAGCGCCCGCGCCAGCGACGGATAGACGAACACCACGACGAAGTGGCCGGCCGTCGCCGCGAGGGCCAGCACGACCAGGCCGGCGCCGCAGGCCATGCCGATGGCCGCCGTCATCCACACGATGGCGGCGGTGGTCAGCCCCCGGACGGCGTCGCGACGCACGAAGATGAGGCCGCCGCCGATGAAGCCCAGGCCGGAGACGACCTGGGCCGCCACCCGGGAGGGATCCAGGATCACTGATCCGCCCAGCACGTCGCTGAAGCCGTACTTGCTGATGATGAGGAACAGCGCCGAGCCGAACCCGACCAGCGTGTAGGTGCGCAGCCCCGCCGACTTCTGGCGCCACTCTCGTTCCAGGCCGATCAGCGACGACAGCGCGAAGGCCAGCGCCAGTTCCCCGATCTGCTTCAGGCCCTGGCCGCTGGGCACGGCCGCGGCGAGGTGCGCGCTCATCCGGTGAGGTTCGCCGGTTGCGCCGGACACCCTGCCCGCGGTGCCACCGGGCCAGTGAGCCGCCTGGGTAGTCTGAAAGGTCGCCCCCGCCCCGCCGAACCCAGGGAGTCACAGCCGATGGAACGCAAGTGGTGGACGCTGATCGCCGTGTGCATCGGCACGTTCATGCTGCTGCTGGACGTGACGATCGTCAATGTCGCCCTCCCGTCGATCCAGCGGGATCTGCACGCCAGCTTCTCGGACCTGCAGTGGGTGGTCGACGCGTACGCGCTGACGCTGGCGGCGCTCCTACTCACCACAGGATCGCTCGCGGACCTGTTCGGCCGGCGGCGGATGTTCGTCATCGGCCTGGTCATCTTCAGCCTGAGCTCGCTGCTTTCGGGCGTGGCCGCCGACCCGGTGCTGCTCAACCTGGCGCGTGGAGCGCAGGGAGTGGGCGGCGCGGCGATGTTCTCCACCTCGCTGGCCCTGCTGGGTAGTGCCTTCCAGGGCCGCGAGCGCGGCACCGCGTTCGGAGTGTGGGGAGCCATCACGGGGCTGGCCGTGGCCATCGGGCCCGTCGTCGGTGGTGCGCTGACATCAGGGCTGTCGTGGCGCTGGATCTTCCTGGTCAACGTCCCCATCGGCGTCGTCGCGGTCGCGATCACCCTGTCCCAGGTTGAGGAGTCCCGCCAGCCGGGGGCCCAGCGGCCGGACCTGATCGGCGTGGTCACGTTCAGCGGCGCGCTCGGCGCGCTCATCTACGCCCTGATCAAGGGCAACAGCAAGGGGTGGGGCTCCACGGAGATCCTCGCCTGTCTCATCGGCTCCGCGGTGCTGCTGGTCGCCTTCCTCGTCGCCGAGGCCGTGCAGGGCGACCGGGCCATGTTCGACCTCAAGCTGTTTCGCAAGCCCACCTTCAGCGGCGGGCTGATCGCGGCCTTCGCGCTGTCGGCAGGCCTGTTCGCGCTGTTCCTGTACCTCACGCTCTACCTGCAGGACATCCTGGACTTCTCGCCGCTGCAGACGGGCCTGCGCTTCCTCGTCCTGTCGGGCGCGATCCTGCTCACCTCCAGCGCCGCCGGGCGGGCGACCTCATCGGTGCCGATCCGCTTCCTGATCGCCCCCGGGCTGGCCATGATCGGTGTCGGGCTGCTCCTGATGCGAGGGCTTACCGAGGGCTCGGGCTGGACGCATCTCATCCCCGGGTTCATCCTGGCTGGGGCCGGCGTGGGGCTCGTCAACCCGCCGTTGGCCTCGACGGCGATCGGGGTCGTCACGCCCGATCGCGCGGGGATGGCCAGTGGGATCAACTCCACCTTCCGCCAGATCGGGATCGCCACCGGGATCGCCGGGCTGGGCTCGATCTTCTCGCACACGGTGCGGACCCACGTCGTCTCGCTGCTGGCGGGTTCGCCCGTGCCGGCGACGGCGGCCCACCGCCTCGCGTCGGACGTCTCACAGGGCAGCGGCGCCGCCGGTGGCCTGGCCACCCTGCCGGCCCAGGCCCGGCCCGCCGCGATCCACGCTGTGCGCGCCGCGTTCGTGACCGGCCTCAACGAGGTGTTCCTCGTCGGAGCGATCCTCACGCTCGTCTCCGCCGTGCTCACCTTGGTGCTCATCCGCAGCCGGGACTTCGAGGCTTCGGCGGCGCGCTCGGGAGCGGCTCCGCAGCCGCCGCAGGCCGCGCGCGCCGGTGCGGGAGCCGGGGCGGACTAAACCTGGAAGGCGACGCCGGTCAGCTGTGCGCACGCCGCCAGCAGCCCGTCCTGGACCGCCGGATCCGACGCCGCAGGGTCGGCCGCTCGCTCGGTGCGGTGATAGAAGTAGCGCCCCGTCACCCGCGCCGCCGGCTCGTCTGAGACCGCCAGCCACGCCTGGGTGTCGGCGCCCAGCGACAGGTCGTCGGGCGCGCCCGGCCCGCCCATCCTGGTTGCCACCCACCCTGGCGTGACCGCGTTGGAGCGGACGTCCGGCCACCGCCGGGCCACGGCGAAGGCGAGCGCGAGATCCAGCAGCTTGGAGTCGGCGTAGGCCTGGACCCCGCTCCAGTGCCGCGCGCGCCACTGCAGGTCATTCAGCGACGAGTCGGCACCCGTGTGCATGCCCGAGGAGAGGTAGACGAGGCGGTCGGGCCGGGTCATGAGCGCGGTGAGCAGATAGGGCGCGAGCACGTTGACGGCGAACGGTGCGGCGAGGTCGTCCTCGGTCGCGGACCGACTCGAGACCTGGTAGCCCAGCGCGGCGTTGTGGATGACCGCGTCAAAGCGGCCGCCGTCGTTGGCCTGCTCGGCCAGCGCGCGGGTCTGGGCGATGCTGGCCAGGTCGCCGGTGAGCACGCCGGCGGCGCCGGGTACGCCGTCGAGCGCGTCGCGCCCGCGGGCCTCGCTGCGGGCGTGGAGCACCACGTCGTGGCCCTCGCGCACGAGCTGGGCCGCGGCCAGCTTGCCCAGGCCGTCCGCCGAGCCGGTGACGAACACGCGGCTCATGCGATCAGACGAAGCGCTCGCGGAGCACCGGGGCCAGCACCTCGGGCGCGACATTGTGGGACTGGCCCTCGAGTACCCGCCACTCCCCGTCTCCGACCGCTTCCGCGACCGCGCGGACCGCGGCGGCGGCCCACGGCGCGCTGAGGCTGCCCGTCGTGCCGAGCACGGGACAGGCGATCGCGCTCAGCCGCTGCACCGGGACGACGCCCTCGTTGAGCAGCCTCACGTCGTAGGCGAGGGTGTGAGCGAGGGCCAGCAGCGACGCCCAGGCCGGCGATGCCTTCGTCTGCTCCACCATCGCCTCGGGTATCCCGCTGGCCTGCATGAAGCGCTCGACCGCCTCGTCGCGCCGCCCGTCGGCGGCCAACGCCGCCAGCTCGCTCGCGGTCTGCGTGGCCGTGCCCGCACCGGGGACGTAGGGGGGCTCGTTGACGACCAGCCCTCGCATGGGCACGCCCGACGCGGCGGCCTCCAGCGACAGCGCGGCGCCCGACGACTGCCCGAAGACGAACGGCGCCTCACCGATCTCGGCCACGATCGCGGCCAGATCCTGGAGCTCGTTCTGGGGTGTGGAGGCGTCGCGATCGCTGCTGTCGCCGCGGCCGCGGCGGTCGTAGCGGTACAGCGTGAACTGCTCGTCGAGCAGCGGTGCGAGCGCGGAGCCGGACTCCTTGGTGCTCAGCGCGCCGTTGACGATCACCAGCGCGGGGCCGCTGCCCGAGCGCTCGTAGGCGATCGTCACGCCGTCGGCTGAGGTGACCGTCTCCACTCCTACATTCTGAACACGCCGTAGCGGACGTCGCTCAGCGGTGCGTTTCCCGCCGCCGACAGGGCCAGGCCCAGGACGTCTCGGGTATCGCGCGGATCGATGACCCCGTCGTCCCACAGCCGCGCCGTGGCGTAGTACGGGTGGCCCTGGCGCTCGTACTGCTCGCGCAGCTGGGCGCCGGTCTCGGCCTGCCCGACCTCGGTCATCACCGTGGCCGCCTGCTCGCCGCCCATCACGCTGATCCGCGCCCCCGGCCACATCCACATCAGGCGCGGCGAGTAGGCCCGACCACACATCCCGTAGTTGCCCGCCCCGAACGAGCCGCCCACGATCAGGGTGAGCTTGGGCACGCGGGCGGTGGAGACGGCGGTGACCATCTTGGCGCCGTGCTTGGCGATCCCGCCGGCCTCGTAGTCGCGGCCCACCATGAAGCCGGTGATGTTCTGCAGGAACACCAGGGGCGTCTTGCGCTGGTCGCAGAGCTCGATGAAATGCGCGCCCTTGAGCGCTGACTCGGAGAAGAGGATCCCGTTGTTGGCCAGGATGCCCACCGGGTGACCGTGGATGTGGGCGAAGCCGGTGACCAGGGTCGAGCCGTAGAGCTCCTTGAACTCGTGAAAGCGCGACCCGTCGACGATGCGGGCGATGATCTCGCGGGCGTCGTAGGGCTTGCGCAGATCGGCGGAGACCACGCCGAGGAGCTGCTCGGGGTCCACCACGGGATCGGTCACCGGCGCTCGCTCCCATGGCAGCTCCGCACGCGGCGCCAGCGTGCTGACGATGTCGCGGACGATCTGCAGCGCATGGGCGTCGTCGGTGGCGAGGTGGTCGGTGACGCCGGAGGTCCGCGAGTGCAGCTCGCCGCCACCCAGCTCCTCGGCGGTGACCTCCTCGCCGGTGGCCGCCTTCACCAGCGGCGGCCCGCCGAGGAAGATCGTGCCCTCGTTGCGCACGATCACCGTCTCGTCGCTCATCGCCGGTACGTAGGCGCCCCCGGCGGTGCAGGACCCCATCACCGAGGCGATCTGGGGGATGCCCTGGGCCGACATGGTGGCCTGGTTGAAGAAGATGCGCCCGAAGTGCTCGCGGTCGGGGAAGACCTCGTCCTGGCGGGGCAGAAACGCGCCGCCGGAATCGACGAGGTAGATGCAGGGCAGGCGGTTCTGGAGCGCGATCTCCTGGGCGCGCAGGTGCTTCTTGACCGTCATCGGGTAATAGGTGCCGCCCTTGACGGTGGCGTCGTTGGCCACGATCACGCACTCCCGGCCGGAGACGCGGCCGATGCCGGTGACGATCCCGGCGCCCGGCGCCTCGTCGTCATAGAGGCCGTGGGCGGCCAGCGGCGAGCACTCCAGGAAGGGCGCCCCGGGATCGAGCAGCCGGTCGACGCGCTCGCGGGGGAGCAGCTTGCCGCGGCCGACGTGCCGCTCACGGGCGCGCTCGCCGCCGCCCTGGCGCACGCGCTCCAGCTGCGCGTTGAGGTCGTCGATGAGCGCCGTGTTGGCGCTCAGGTTGGCGCGGAACTCCTCAGCGCCGGGGTTGGCGTGTGAGCGCAGAACGTTCATCCGGTGGCCTCCACCCGCGCCAGCGGCTGGTCGACCGCCACCTTGTCGCCAACGGCGACGGTGAGCTCGGCCACCCGCCCGTCGACCGGTGCCGTGAGCACGAGCTCCATCTTCATCGACTCGAGCACCACCAGCGGATCGCCCGCCGCCACCGTGTCTCCTGCGGCGGCGTGGACCAGCAGGACCTGCCCGGGCATCGGGGCGCGCACGTCGCCGTCGGCGGCGGCGTCGCCCATCGCGGCGCCTGCGGCGGGCCGCACCGCCCAGGCCGAGCCGCCGTGACCGATCCAGGTGACGTCGCCGTCGCGGGCCAGCAGCCATTCCCCGCGGCCGTCGATGGCGAAGCGGCCGTTTCCGAGCGGACTCACCATGGCCACGTACTCGGTGGGCACGGTGACGTCCACCGGCTCGCCGCCGCTCACCGACATCCTCCAGTGCGAGGCGGCGCGCGCCCCGCCCAGCCGCCAGCCGTCGACCCGATCGAACGGATCGCCGCCGCCACCGGCGGCGAGGTCGGCGAGGATGAGCATGGCCGCCGCGATGGCGATGCCCTCGTCGCCGATCGGCTCCGCGGGCACGCCACGGCGGTCGATGAGGCCGGTGTCGAGCTCGCCGGCGCGGACCGCGTCGTCGGCGAGCAGGCCGCGCAGGTAGCGCGTGGTGGTGGTCACGCCCAGCACGGTGAAATCGGCCAGCGCGTGCTCGAGGCGGGCGAGCGCCTGGGCGCGGTCGCTGCCGTGGGCGATGACCTTGGCCAGCAGCGAGTCATAGCTCGTGTCCACCACCGAGCCCGGCTCGATTCCGTCGTCGACGCGCACCTCGGGCGTGGGTCGCGGGCGGGCGTAGGCGAGCACGCGGCCGGCGGCGGGGAGGAAGTCGCGCGCGGCGTCCTCGGCGGTGACGCGGACCTCGATGGCGTGGCCGTCCAGCCTGACGTCGGCCTGGACGAGCGGCAGCGGCTCGCCCGCGGCGACGCGCAGCTGGAGCTCGACCAGGTCCAGGCCGGTGACGAGCTCGGTGACGGGATGCTCGACCTGGAGGCGGGCGTTCATCTCGAGGAAGTAGTGGTCCGCGGGGTTGGCGAAGTCGGCGATGAACTCGACGGTGCCGGCGTTGACGTAGCCCGCGGCGCGGGCCAGGGCCACGGCCTCCTCGCCCAGCGCCGCGCGCAGCTCGGGCGAGACGACGGGGGAGGGGGACTCCTCCATCACCTTCTGGTGGCGGCGCTGCAGCGAGCATTCGCGCTCGCCCAGGTGGACCACGTTGCCGTGGGCGTCGGCGATCACCTGGACCTCGAGGTGGCGCGCGCGAGGCACGAAGCGCTCGATGAAGACGCGGTCGTCGCCGAAGCCCGCCAACGCCTCGCGGCGCGCGGACTCCAGCGCGCCGTCGAGATCCTCGGCGCGCTCCACCACGCGCATGCCGCGGCCCCCGCCGCCGGCGGCGGCCTTGACCAGCAGGGGATATACGTCGCCTGATGCGGTGCGCGCGGCGGCCTCGCTGAAGCTCGGGACCACCGGAACTCCGGCGGCGGCGGCCGCCTCCTTGGCGCGCAGCTTGTCGCCCATCAGCTCGCCGGCCTCGGCCGGGGGTCCGATGAAGGCCACTCCGGCCCGGGCGCAGGCCCGGGCCAGTGCCGGATTCTCTGACAGGAAGCCGTACCCGGGGTGCAGCGCTTCGGCGTCCCACTGCGCGCACGCGCCCACCACCGCGTCGATGTCCAGGTAGGACGGGATCTCGACCGACAGCTCGGCCTCGCGTACGAACGGGGCGCGCCGGTCACCGGGGGTGTAGACCGCCACCGAGGCGATGCCGAGCCGGTCCAGGGTGCGGATCACCCGCCGCGCGATCTCGCCGCGGTTGGCGATGAGGACGCGAGCGAACATGGTCAGACCTCGTCGGAGTGGGCCCAGCGATGCCAGTCGATCGGGCCGGCGACGAGCGTGTGGCTGCCCAGAGGGCGGCCGAGGTGGTACTGCACCGCCCGGGACACCCGGAGCAGCTCCTGCAGATTGATGCCGGTCTGCACGCCCATCTCATGCAGCATGGAGACGACGTCTTCGGTGGCGACGTTGCCGGTGGCGCCGGCCGGCACCGGGCAGCCGCCCAGCTCGCCGAAGCTCGACTCAAACGAGTCGATTCCGGCCTCCAGGGCGGCGTAGACGTTGGCCAGGCCCTGCCCACGGGTGTTGTGGAAGTGGGCGGTGAGCTCGATCGCGTCGGGGCCGCCCAGGCGCTCGCGCGCGTCGAGGAAGAAGGCCTTGACCTGGCGGGGGTTGGCCATCCCGGTGGTGTCGCCGAAGCCGATCTCCTGCGCGCCGGCCGCCGCCAGGCGCTCGGCGATCGCGAACACGCGCTCAGGGGGCACCACGCCCTCGTAGGGGCAGCCAAAGGCGACCGAGATGACCGCCTCGCAGCGCAGCCCGTCCTCACGAGCACGCCCCAGGACGCGCTCCAGCCCGGTGAGCGAGTCCTGCATGCTGCGGTTGACGTTGCGCAGGTTGTGGGTCTCCGAGGCCGACATGAAGACGTCGATCTCGTCGAAGCGGTCGCGCAGCTCCAGCGCGCGGTCAAGGCCGCGCTCGTTGGGGATGAGCACGGAGCGGCTCACCTGCTCCGGGATGTCGACGGCCTGCAGCACCTCCGCCGCGTCGGCGAGCTGGGGGATGACATCGGGCCGGACGAAGCTCGTGAGCTCCAGCCGGCGCAGCCCGGTGCGGGCGAGCGCGTTGATGAGCCTGACCTTGGTCTCAGTCGGGATGACCTCGGGCTCGTTCTGAAAGCCGTCGCGAGGCCCGACCTCGCGGATCCGCGCCTCGAGGGGCAGCCCTGTAGCGGTCTCCGCGTCGGGGGTCATGCCCCGAGCGCCCGTGCGATGACCATCTGCTGGATCTCGTCGGTGCCCTCGCCGATGGTGAGGATCTTGGCGTCGCGGTAGAAGCGGCACACCGGGTATTCCTCGATGTAGCCGTAGCCGCCGTGGATCTGCACCGCCTCGTCGGCGGCCTTGACGGCCAGACGCCCGGTCTTGAGCTTGGCCTGGGCCGCCACCAGCGAGAACGGCTTGCCCTGGTCCTTGAGCCACGCCGACTGGTAGACGAGCAGGCGCGCGGCGGCGATCTCGGTGGCCATATCGGCGAGCTTGGCCTGGATCGACTGGAACTTGGAGATCGGCTTGCCGAAGGCGCGGCGCTCCTTGGCGTAGGCCAACGCCTGGTCAAGCGCGCCCTGGGCCAGGCCCACGCCCATGGCGGCGACGCCGATGCGCCCGATGTCGAGCACCTGCAGGAACTGGTGAAAGCCCTTGCCGCGCATCCCCAGCAGGTTCTCCTCGGGCACACGGCAGTCGGTGAAGGTGAGCGGCCGCGTGTCAGACGCGTTCCAGCCCATCTTGCGATACGGCTCGGCCTGCTCGTAGCCGGCGGTGCCGTTGGCCACGATCAGGTTGGAGATCTCGTCGGGGTGAGTGGGGTCTGTCTTTGCGGTGATGCAGACCACACCGGAGATGTCGGTGCCGGCATTGGTGATGAACTGCTTCGCGCCGTTGATGACCCACTCGCCGTCCTCCAGGACCGCGCGGGTCTTGGTGTTGCCGGCGTCGGATCCCGCCTCGGGCTCGGTGAGCCCGAACGCGCCCAGTATCTCGCCCGAGCACAGCCGCGGCAGCCACTCCTGCTTCTGCTCGTCGGTGCCGAACAGGTAGATCGGCTGGGTGCCCAGCGAGGTGTGGGCGCACAGGGTGATGGCGACGCTGGAGTCGACGCGGGTCAGCTCTTCGACGGCCACGGCGTACTGGAGGCTCGTGCCCCCGGCGCCGCCGTCCTGTTCCGGGAAGGGGATGCCCATCCAGCCCAGCTCGCCCATCTTGGCGACGATCTCGTAGGGGAAGGAGTGGGTGCGGTCAAGCTCCTCGGCGGCCGGTGCCACCTCGGCCTGCGCGAACTCCCGGACGGTTCGCTGCAGCAGTTCGGTCTGATCATCGAGAGCGAAATCCATAGCGGGCGGGATCATAGCGAATCCTGGTTCGAAGTTCGAATAGATATTCGGTAAAGTGCGGGGCCGTGTCCGTACGACCCACACGCCCCGCGCTGCGCCGGCGCTACGACCAGCGCCGGCAGCAGGTCGTCTACCAGGCGGCCAAGGTGTTCGCCCGTCAGGGCTATGACCAGACGACCATGCAGGACCTGGCGGCGACCATGGACCTGTCCACCGGGTCGCTCTATCACTACTTCAGCGGCAAGGAGGGGTTGCTGACCGCGATCTGCGACCAGCTCATGGAGCCGCTGCTGGAGCAGGCCACCGAGCTCATGGCCCGCGACCAGGATCCCGAGGAGCGGCTGCGCGCGTTGGTGCGGCTGTGGGTGTGTCACGTGGTGGCGCACCGCGACCACATGCTCGTCTTCCAGCAGGAGCGCCACGTGATCGAGTCCGGCGACCGCTGGCGCAAGGTGCGCGCCTCGCGCAAGGCCTTCGAGCGGCTGGCCGAGGACGCCCTGGCGCGGGCGCGGCCCGACAGCGACTCTCGGCTGGCTCTGCTTGCCCTGCTCGGCATGGTCAACCACACCGCCCAGTGGTACGCGCCGCGCGGGAAGCTGTCGCCCGAGGCGATCGCCGACGGCTACGTGGACCTGGTCCTCGGCTAGGGCGCCCGGCCGAGCGTTGAAACCAGGGGTCACACCCTCGCCCGTCTCGCGGCGCGTGCTGTGAGACTCAAGCCCGCTGAAACCTCACGTCACACCGCCTGCCGGCCGCAGTGGCGTGACCCACCGTTTCAAGCACAGCGCGCCACGTTCCTCACGCGTGCGCGAGCGCGCGCGGCAAGCACGCGAGGTGATGCGGTGTGGGGCGGTGCGGGCCGGTTAGCCTCAGCGTATGTCCTGGCTACCCGACGGCTTCGTGCATCCCGAGCGGGTCGAGCTGGCCACGGGCCACCACGTGCGACCCATCCGCGCCGCCGACGTCGCCATCGACTATCCCGCGGTGATGGGGTCCCGGGAGCGGCTGTGGGCGATGTACGGCGAGGTGTGGGGGTGGCCGACGGCGACGATGACCTTCGAGCAGGACCGTGACGACCTTGCCCGCCACGAGGAGGAGATCGCCGCGCACGAGAGCTTCAACTACGCGGTGCTCGACGCCGGGGAGAGCGCCCTGTTGGGCTGTATCTACATCGATCCGCCCGATGCGCGGTCGCCCGCGGGGGCCGATGCCATCGTCGCGTGGTGGGTGGTGGATGCGGCGGTCGGCACAGCGCTGGACGCGGCGCTGGCCCAGTTCGTGCCCGAGTGGCTGGCCGGGACCTGGGGCTTTCGCGCCGTGCACTGGCCGTCGCCGACGCGCTAGAGGCTCGCGGCTGCGGCGATCTTGCCGGGGTTGAAGATCCCGTCGGGATCCAGCGCCCGCTTGATGGCGCGCATCATCTCGACCGCCGGGCGCCCGTGCTCCTCCACCAGGAAGCGGGCCTTGCCGTAGCCCACGCCGTGCTCGCCGGTGCACGTGCCCTCGCGCTCCAGCGCGCGGCGGACCAGGCGGGCGTGGAACGCCTCGCCCTGCGCCACCTCGGCCGGGTCGTCGGGGTCCACGAGCACGACGACGTGGAAGTTGCCGTCGCCCACGTGGCCCACGATCGAGGCCGTCAGGCCGTGCTGCGCGATGTCGGACTGGGTGGCCGAGATGCAGTCGGCCAGCGCCGAGACCGGGACGCAGACGTCGGTGGTGAGCGCGCCGCTGCCCGGGCGCATCGCCCGGGCCGCCTCCATGGCGCCGTGGCGGGCGTGCCACAGCCGGCGACGCTCCGCCTCATCCGAGGCCCAGGCGAAGTCAGAGCCGCCGCATGCGCCGGCCAGTTCGGCGGTCTCGCGCGCCTGCGTCTCCACCTCGGCCGTCGAGCCGCCATGAAACTCGATGAACAGGGTGGGGGCGACAGTGAACCCGGTCTGGTTGTGGCGGTTGATGGATTCGATGGTCAGCTCGTCGGCCAGCTCGATGCGCGCCACCGGGATGGCGTGCTGGCTGACCATCACCGCGCACTGCACGGCGGCCTCGACGTTGGGGAAGGTGCACTGCGCCGCGGCGATCGCCTCCGGCGTCGGGTGCAGGCGCAGCGTCGCATCGCAGATGAGGCCGAGCGTGCCCTCTGAGCCGATCATGAGCCGGGTCAGGTCATAGCCGGCCGAGGACTTGCGGGCCCGCGAATGGGTGCGCACCACGTCGCCGCGGGCGTCGATGAAGGTGATGGCGAGCACGTTCTCACGCATCGCGCCGTAGCGGACGGTGGTGGTCCCCGACGCGCCGGTGGCGATCATGCCGCCGACGGTGGCATCGGCCCCCGGGTCCACGGAGAAGAACACCCCCTCGGGTCGTAGGCGCGCGTCCAGGGCGCGGCGCGTCACCCCCGCCTGGACGACGACGTCGAGATCCTCGATCGACGGGCGGCCGATGGCGGCCAGCTCGCGCATGTCGACCGACAGCCCGCCGGCGAGCGCGGCGACATGGCCCTCCAGCGACGTGCCGGCCCCGAAGGGCACGATGGGCACGCGGTGAGCGGCGGCGACCCCGACGATGGCGGCGGCCTCGTCGACCGAGCGCGGCCACACCACGATGTCCGGCAGCGCTGCGGGGTGGAAGGACTCGTCGCGGCCGTGCTGGGCCAGCTCATCGGCGCCGGTGCGAACCCGGTCGGCCCCGAGCAGATCGCAGAGCGCTCGGTGCGCGGCCTCGAGCGTCGCGGGCTCCGGGCGCGCGATCACAGGCACCTCGGTCGCGGACATACCGACAGTGTGACGGCTACGTACGGGCCCCGGCGAGCGCAAGGCGCTCGGGCAGGCCCGTCGCCCACTGCGAGAGGCGCCCGCAGGCCGTCGCGAACGCGGCCTCCACCTTCAGCCAGGCGACGGCGTCCTCCCAGGTGGGCGCCGACGGCCCCACCGCCACCACCAGCTCGGTGTCGCCCTCGGCATGCACGAGGGTCAGCCCGCCCCAGTTGCCCAGGGCGCTCACCGCCGTCAGATCGGCGAGACGCCACTCGCGCACCGGCCGGCGGCCGCGGCCCAGCATGACCGCGCGGCGATCGGTGGCGTGCAGCATGCCGCCGGCGGCGCGGTGGCCCAGCCCGGCGGCGCGCACGCGCCCGACCTCGACGGCGAAGCGCTCATTGGAGGCCAGGGTGGGCCGGCCCGGCATGGCGGGGCGCAGCTCGCCGCGCTCGAAGCGCCGGCGCCAGGCCGCCAGCTCGCTGACGAGCTGCTCGGCCGGGTCCATCGGGGCGGTGAGGGCCGTCACGCTCATACCGGCAGTCCAGAAATGGCGGGGTACAGGGCTTGGTAGCGGGGCCGAGCGGCGGCGTAGGCCTGCACCCACGCAGGATCGGGGTCGACGTGGCCGGTCGTCCGGACCCCGGCCTGCGCTGCGCTGCGGGCATCCTCGAACACACCGGCGGTCACGCCCCCCAGCAGCGCCGCGCCATAGGCGGCGCCGGCCTCGGACTCCGTGCGCTCAAGGGGTAGCTCCAAGATGCTGGCCAGGATCGTCAGCCACAGCTCTGAGCGCGCGCCGCCGCCCGAGACGCGGGCGAGCTGGGGGCGAGGGCCGGTGGCAGCGATGAGGTCCAGCGCGTCGCGCAGGGCGTAGGCCACGCCTTCGAGCACCGCCCGCGCCAGTGCTCCCCGGTCGTGGCGCAGGCCCAGGCCGACGAAGGCGCCGCGCAGGTCAGAGTCCGGGTAGGGCGTGCGCTCGCCCGACAGGTAGGGAGCGAAGGTGAGGCCCTCGACCCCCGGCGGCCACGCGGCGGCCTGGGCGATCAGCCCGGCGATGTCCTCCGATGCGCCGAGCGTCCCGGCCAGCCAGCTCAGCGCTCCGGCGGCCGAGAGGATGACCCCCATCACATGCCAGGTGTCGGGCAGCGCGTGGCAGAACGCGTGCAGGCGCCCCTGTGGGTCCGGGGTGAAGGCGTTGCGAGCGGTGAAGATGACGCCGCTCGTGCCCAAGACCAGCGAGGCGGGGCTGGCGTCGTCGGTGACGCCCACCCCAAGGGCGCCCGCGGCCTGATCTCCGGCGCCGGCGGCCACCGGCACGCCGGTGGGGGTGTGACCGGTCAGCGCCGGGGACTCGTGGACGGCGGGCAGCCAGTCGGGGTTCACCGCGAACGCCTCGGTCAGCTCGGAGCTCCACCTGCGGCGTCCCACGTCGAGCAGTACCGTGCCCGAGGCGTCCGAGACATCGGTGGCCAACTCGCCGGTGAGGCGGAAGCGGACGTAGTCCTTGGGCAGCATGATGCGCTCGATGCGGCGGTGGACGTCGGGCTCGTGCTCGGCCAGCCAGGTGAGCTTGGGCGCGGTGAAGCCGGCCAACGCGCGGTTGCCGCTGAGTGCGACCAATCGCTCGATCCCCAACTCCTGCTCGATCCGCGTCGCCTGCGGCTGGCTGCGGCCGTCGTTCCACAGGATCGCGGGACGCAGGGGGCGGCGCTCGGAGCCGAGCACGACGAGTCCATGCATCTGACCGGACAGGCCGATCCCGTCGGCGGTGTCGCCGTCGAGGTGGGCCAGGACGGATTCGGTGGCGGCCCACCAGTGCTCAGGATCCTGCTCGGACCAGCCGGGCTGGGGCATGGAGATGGGGAGCGGGTGCTCAGCCTCGGCGAGCACGACGCCGTCCTCGTCGATCGCGATCCCTTTGACCGACGACGTCCCCACGTCGATGCCGACGATCCGCGCGCTCACCAACGCTGCTCCCCATCCCTCATTCTGTCTAATCTTAGACAAAACTACGCGAGGGAGTGTTGGCGATGAGCAACGCAGAGAGCGGGAGCGGCGCGCGGTTCACCTTCGGGCTGTGGACCGTGGGCAACCCGGGGCGCGACCCGTTCGGCGAGCCGACGCGGCCACCTCGCGACCCGGTGGACACTGTCCACCGCCTAGCCGACGTGGGCGCGTGGGGGGTGAGCCTGCACGACAACGACCTCGTGCCGTACGGCACCCCGGCCGCCGAGCGCGACCGGATCGTGGCCGCGTTCAAGGACGCGCTGAGCGAACGGGGCCTCGGCGTGGGCATGGCCACCACCAACCTGTTCGGCCATCCGGCGTTCAAGGACGGCGCCTTCACCTCGAACGACCGCGGCGTGCGCCGCGCGGCCATCGGCAAGGCGATGCTCTCCATCGACCTGGGGGCCGAGCTCGGCGCCGAGGTCTACGTGTTCTGGGGCGGGCGCGAGGGCACCGAAGTGGGGGTGGCCAAGGACCCGCGCGACGCCCTGGAGCGCTACCGGGAGGCGATCAACCTCCTGGCCGATTACGCGGTGGAGCAGGGGTATGAGCTGAAGTTCGCCATCGAGCCCAAGCCCAACGAGCCCCGCGGCGACATGTTCCTGCCCACCGTCGGCCACGCCCTGCACTTCATCACCACACTGGACCGTCCGGAGATGGTGGGGGTCAATCCCGAGGTCGCGCACGAGACGATGGCCGGGCTGTCGTTCATGCACGGCGTCGGCCAGGCGCTGTGGGCGGGCAAGCTGTTCCACATCGACCTCAACGGCCAGCGGATCGGCCGCTACGACCAGGACTTCCGCTTCGGCGCCGAGGACCTCAAGGAGGCCTTCCACCTGGTGCGCCTGCTCGAGCGCGCCGGGTACGACGGGCCCCGCCACTTCGACGCCCACCCCTACCGCAACGAGAACGAGGACGGCGTGTGGGCCTTCGCCCGCGGCTGCATCCGCACCTACAACGCGCTGGCCGACCGGGCGCGCCACTTCGACGAGCTCCCCGAGGTCAAGGAGGCGCTGGCGGCCGCGTCGGCGCCGGAGCTGGGCAAGGCCTCGGCGGACGGGCTGAGCGAGGCCGACGCGCTCAAGGCGCAGGCCGGCGAGCTCGACGCCCTGGCGCAGCGCGGCTACCACAACGAGGCGCTGGACCAGCTGGTGGTCGAGGTGCTGCTCGGTCTGCGATGAGGACGCCCGGGCCTCGCGAGCGCAACGCGCTGCGCGTCCTGGAGTACCTGTTCCGGGAGGGCCCCGCACCCCGCGGAGACGTCATCCGCGCCACCTCACTGTCGCGGGCGACCGTCTCCAAGCTCATCGGCGAGCTCCAGGCGCAGGGACTGGTGGCCGAGACCGGCGAGCCTCTGAACGCGGCCGGGCGGTCCGGACGCCCGCCGACGCTCCTGGCTCTCAATCCGGCGCTCGGTGCGTTCGGCGGCGTCGACTTCGGCCACAACTCGGTCCGCGTGGCGATCGCCGACGTGACCGGTGCCCTGATCGCCGAGGACCGCCAGGATCTCGACGTCGACAACGAGGCCGAGCGCGCCATCGCCGTCGCCGTCGAGGGCCTGCTCGGCCTGGCGCGCGAGGCGCAACTCGGGCGCGAGCGGCTGCTCGGCGTCGGGGCCGCGATCTCGGCCCCGGTGCGCCGCGACGGCGCGAGCCTCGCCGCCGCCGGGATCCTGCCGGGCTGGAGCGCGGTCTCACCCCAGCGCGAGCTCACGCGCCGCCTCAACCTGCCGGTGCACGTGGGCAACGACGCCAACCTCGGAGCGCTCGCCGAGGTGCGCACCGGCGCCGCCCGCGGAGCATCCGACGTCGTCTACCTGATGCTGTCCTCGGGCGTGGGCGGCGGGCTGGTCCTCGGCGGATCGCTCTTCACCGGCCATGGCGGCATGACCGGTGAGCTGGGCCACGTGCAGGTCGACCCCGACGGGGCGCGGTGCCGCTGCGGGAACCGCGGCTGCCTGGAGACCGTCGCCGGCGCGCAGTGGCTGCTGAGCCGCCTCGGCTCCGCGCTGGGCGAGACGATCACCCTGCGCGAGGCGGTGGACCGCGCCCGGGCGGGCGACGCCGTCTGCCGCCGCGTCTTTCGCGAGGCCGGCCTGGCCGCCGGCCGCGTCGCGGGGGGCATCTGCAACGTCGTCAACCCGGAGCTGGTCATCGTCGGCGGCGACCTGATCGTCGCCGGCGAGTTGCTCGTCGACGCCGTGCGCGAGGGCCTGGAGCAGACAAGCATCCCGGCGGTGCGCGCCGACGTGGCGGTGGTGGCGGCCACGCTGGGGGATCGCGCGGAGTTGTTGGGGGCGATCGGCCTGGCCATCGAGCAGGCCGACATCGCGTCGGTGGCGCGCGCGGCCTGAGGGTCAGACGGCGACGGCGGCGGCGATGGCGTCGGCCACCACTGCAGCGCCATGGGCGCCCCAGGCGATCGTGTAGTGGTTGGTGTCGGGCACCTCGCTCGCCCGGCGCCGCTCGGGGTCGGCGGCGGCCCAGGCCTCAACGTCGGCGAGCGGCTGCATGGGGTGAGGGTCGTTCACCATCCCGCGCGGCGCGCACAGGAACGTCGCCGGCACAGTGAGCCGCGGCGCGTCGGGCTCGCCGAACAGGTCCAGGCCGTCGTCTCTGACCACCTGGGGCGTGATCCCCGAGCGCAGCTGGGGTGGGTCGCCGACGAGGTCATAGGCGGCGTAGGCGTCCAGGTCGGCGCGGTCGACGTCGGAGCCCGTCACCGCCGGATGCTGCGCCCACCACGCCTGGTAGGCGGCGACGGTGGGGAAGGTCATCTCCAGTCGCGCGAACGTGGGGCCCAGGAAGTCCTGCACGAATCGCGCCGGCTCGCCCCCGCCGCTGCCGGGGATGGTGAGCCCGCCATCGACGAGAACGAGCCGCTCCACCCGGTGAGGATGGCGGACCGCCATCCGGGCGGCGATGTAGGCACCCAGCGAGTGGCCGGTCACGACCGCGCGCTCCAGCCCCGCCGCGTCGAGGACGGCGACCATGTCGCGCACGTGGGCGTCGAGCCCCACCACGGGCGGCAGCTCGATGCTGCGCCCGCGTCCCCGCAGGTCGACGGCCATCAGCGTGGCGCGGTCGCCCAGCGCGCGGGCGATGGCCAGCCAGGTGCGGCTGGTCGAGGTGATGCCATGGATGGCCAGCACGAGGGGAGCGCCCGCGGCGGTGGTGGCACCGAGCCGGTCGGCGGCCAGCCGTCCGCCGTGGACCGCGACGTCGATACGCTCGCTCACCGCGCGACCGGGCGGTTCAACACGAGCTCCGGGTCCTCATCTCCGGGGTCGTCCGAGGCAGGCCGCGCGGCGGGACGCGGCGCGCCGAGCTGGTTCTCCCATGGACGCGCGATCCAGAGCCACGTGCCCGCGCCGGCCAGCAGCGTCGCGCACAGGGCCCAGCCGAGCGCCTGCGTGGGTACGCCGACGTACTTCAGGCCGGAGGCGAAGATGACGAAAGCGATCGCCGGGCGGACATAGCGGTCAGGCACGCTGGAGGAGAGCAGCGAGCCGACGAGCACCGCCGGCACGCTGCCGAGGATGAGTGAGCCGGTCACCGACAGCTCGATGTGCCCGAAGGCCAAGGCGCCCAGCGCGGCGGCGAGGGTGAGCGGCACCGCCTGGGTGAGGTCGGTCCCCACCAGCTGGTTGGCGCCGATCCTGGGATAGACGAACAGCAGGGCGATGATCATCAGCGACCCCGAGCCGACCGAGGTCATTCCCACCACGATGCCGCCGACGATGCCGATGGCCAGCGTCGGCAGCGGCCGGGTGATGACATCGGTGACGAACAGGTCGCGGCCCTGGCCCGAGCGGCGGTCGATGACGAAGCGCAGCGCCATGGCGCCGGCCCCGATGAGCAGCGCCGCGCCCAGGAACACCTCGATGGTGTTCTCCGCCGATTTCGCGTCCCCTATGAGGTGCAGGAGATAGGCGCCCAGGAACGCGGCGGGCACCGACCCGGCCACCATCCACCGCACGAGCTTGAAGTTGACCGTCCCCGCCCGGATGTGCACCCCGGCCCCGATGGGCCGCATCACCACCGCGGCCACCAGGTCTGACGAGATCGCCGTCGACGGCTTGACGGAGAACAGCAGGATCAGCATCGGCGTCATCAGCGCCCCGCCGCCGGCGCCGGTCATGCCGACGAGCAGGCCGATGATCGCGCTGCCGAGGACGATGTAGGGGTCGATATGCACTGCTAATGACGCTCGCGCGGCGGCACCGGGCTGACGCCCCGGGCGGGCGGAGGGCCGGAGAGTAGCCATCCTTCGCTGACGGCGCGCACCAATCCGCGCCGGCTGAGGTCAGACAGGGCGCTGGTGACCGTGGGCCGCCGCGCCGCCACCAGATCGGCCAGCACCGTGTGGGTGAGGCGCAACGGGACGACGACGCCGTCGGAGCGCACGCGGCCCCAGCGGCCGGCGAGCTGCCAGAACAGCAGCCGCAGGCGCACATCGACGCGCGCCTGGTGGACGATCGCCATGTTGACCGCGAGTTGGCGCGAGCGCAGCACCGACCGCGCGAACAGCTTGCCGGCGACCTGGGGGAAGCGGGCGAGCTGGCGCACGAAGCGCTCGTCGAGGACCGCGGCACGCGCCGGCTCGAGGATGAGCCACTCGACCGTCAGCGGCAGCGTGGGGTTGTCGTTGTCCTCGCTGACCGCGCGCAGCACATCCCCCTCGCCCACGAGCTCGGCGCCGAAGCGGCCGTCGATCCCGACGCGGTGCAGCATCACCCCTTCGAGCACGAGCAGTCCGATCCCGTCGTCGGACGGAATCGGCCGACCCACCCAGAGACCGGCGGGGACCCTGACCTCGCGCGCGACGAGCGCGTCCTCCGCCTGGGCGCGGCGGCTGGGGTCGATCGCCTCGGCCAACTCGGGGTCCTCGCGCAGGACCCAGCAGACGTTGGCGGCGGTGACGACGTGGTTGAGGGCGGGCACAGTCAGCGCCCGTCGCCCGAGGCCACGGGGGCGGTGGCGGTGTCGCGGACGAGGCGCGCCAGCGCGTCGGCGACCTCGCGCGGGCGCTCCAGCGGAGCCATGTGACCGGTCTCGGGCAGCTCGAGCAGGCCGGCGAGGTGAGGGAGCGTCTCGGCGATGCGACGGGCGTGGGCGGGTGGCGTGAGGCGGTCCAGCGCGCCGTCGATCACCAGTGTGGGGACGGTGATGTTGGCCACGGCATGCCATAGATCCATTCTCGACAGGGCCACGCCGACGGCGGCGCGCACGTCGGGCGGGGTGTCGATGAGCATGCGCTCATAGAAGGCCACGTCGCCCTGGCTGGCGTGGGGGCCGAACGCCATGTAGCGGATCACCGCCTGCTGGACCGGGGTGGAGAACGGCGGGACCGGGGCCTTGGAGCCGAGCACGGCCCGGCTCGCCCGCGGATGGTTGAGGAACCGCGCCGCCTGGGGGAGAAGCAGGTGGCCTGCGAGAAGGTCGCCCAGGCCGGTGTTGATCAGCGCCGCCGCGCGCGCCCGGGCGCGCGGGTCATGATGCTCTGCCCAGGCCGCGATCGACATCGCGCCCAGCGAGTGGCCGACCACGGTGGCCGGCTCGTGGGCGGTGCCGACGCCCACCGTGGCCAGCACCGCCTCCAGGTCCTCACCGAAGCGCTCCAGCGAGTAGTCCCTGCCGGCGGCAGGGCGGCTGCGACCGTGACCGCGCAGGTCATACGCCACCACGCGCAGCCCGCGCGCTCGCAGGGGGCCGATCACCGGGCCCCAGAAGGCCACCTGCTCCGTCCAGCCGTGGGCCAGGACGACGGTGTCGGCGTCGTCGGGGCCGAACGTCTCGGCGTAGAGCTCGGTGCCGTCGGGCGAGGTGATTCGCAGCGGACGACCGTCCAGGGGAGCGCGCAGGTGGCGGTAGTCCTCGTCGCGGGCGATCGTGTGCAGATGGCGCCGCTGGATCGCCGCTCCAGCGGCGAGAACGCCGAGGGCCGCGGTGGCGGCGATGGCGCGGGGTCCGGGGCGCGCTCGACGTCTGGCACGTGTGGCCATCGGGGCAACCCTACCGCCCGGATGACGGGCCGGGCGCACGGCACGACCCGCCGGGTGGGGGGTTGCACGCACGCAAGCCTCCAAGCGCCCGCGCCGCTGCGTACCATGTCCGCCCGTGCGAATCGGCATGCTCACGGGCGGCGGCGACTGCCCCGGCCTCAACGCGGTCATCCGCGCCGTGGTGCGCAAGGGCGTCGACGCCTACGGCGACGAGCTGATCGGCTTTCGCGACGGCTGGCGCGGCCCCCTGGAGGATGTCTACGAGGAGCTGACGATCGAGTCCACGCGCGGCATCCTGCCGCGCGGCGGCACGATCCTGGGCAGCAGCCGCACCAACATCTTCAAGCGCCCCGACGGGGTGGATCAGGTGCGCGCCACGTTCGAGCGCCACGCGCTCGACGGGCTCATCGCCATCGGCGGAGAGGACACACTGGGCGCAGCCAGCCGCCTGTACGCGGAGGGGCTCAACGTCATCGGCGTGCCCAAGACGATCGACAACGACCTGGGCGCCACCGACGTCACCTTCGGGTTCGACACCGCGCTGCACGTCGCCACCGAGGCGATCGACCGCCTGCACACCACCGCCGAGAGCCACCACCGCAACCTCGTCGTCGAGGTCATGGGGCGCAGCGCCGGGTGGATCGCCCTGCACTCGGGCCTGGCCGGCGGCGCCGACGTGATCCTCATCCCCGAGATGCCCTTCGACATCGAGGAGGTCTGCCGGCTCATCAACCGTCGCCACGCGCGCGGGCGCTACTTCGCGATCATCGTGGTCGCCGAGGGCGCGACGCCCCAGGAGGGGACGATGGCCGTTGCCACCGGGGATGTCGACGAGTTCGGGCACCCTCGCCTGGGCGGGATCGGGCAGCAGCTCGAGCGCGAGATCGAGACCCGGACCGGCTTTGAGACGCGCACCACCGTCCTGGGCCATGTCCAGCGCGGCGGGACGCCGACGGCGTTCGATCGAGTGCTGGCCACGCGCCTGGGCCTGGCCGCCATCGACGCCGCCCACCAGGGCCAGTGGGGCATGATGACCGCCCTGCACGCCACGGAGATCAAGCTCGTCGCCCTCGCCGAGGCGGTGTCCGAGGTCCGGCGCGTCCCGGTCGAGGAATACGAGCGCTACGGCGTGCTCTTCGGCTGACCGCAGCCCCGCGATGGGCGCGCGCGCTCATTCACACAAACATCGTTTGCCTGCTCGGATATCCGTCTATTCTGAGTAGTAGCGGCCGTCTTGCGGCACCGTGGTGGCGGCCCGGTCATCCAGCAAAGGAGCTCAGCACAATGAGCACAACTGAAGCCACCAACGTCAACGCGAACCTCAAGTCGCTGGTTGAAGCCGGCGTCAGCCCGTGGCTGGACAACCTCGGGCGCTCTCTCATCACCAGTGGGGAGCTCAAGCGCCTCATCGATGAGGACTCGTTGCGGGGCAACACCTCCAACCCCTCGATCTTCGAGAAGGCCATCCTGGGTTCTGACGACTACCAGGAGGACGTCAAGGATCTCGCGGGTCAGGGCCTGAGCCCGCAGGAGATCTACGAGCATCTGGCCATCAAGGACGTGCAGATGGCCTGTGACGTGCACCGTCCCACCTGGGAGGCCACGCACCACCAGGACGGCTTTGTGTCACTCGAGGTGTCGGCTGACATCGCCCACGACACGGAGAAGTCGATCAACGGCGCGCGCGACTTCTGGAAGCGCGTGAAGCGGCCCAACCTGATGATCAAGATCCCCGGCACCACGGAGGGCATCCCCGCGATCGAGAAGTGCATCAGCGAGGGGATCAACATCAACATCACGCTGCTGTTCTCCGTGGAGTCCTATGAGAACGTGATCGACGCCTTCATGAGCGGCCTGGAAAAGCGCTTGGAGAACCACGAGTCACTCGACGTCGCGTCGGTGGCCAGCTTCTTTGTCTCGCGCGTGGACACCGCTGCCGACAAGCAGTTGGAGGCATCGGGCCACACCGAGCTGCTCGGCACCGCCGCCGTCGCCAACGCCCGCGAGGCCTACCGCAAGTTCGAGGAGCACTTCGCCACCCCGCGCTGGGAGGCCCTGCATCACGCCGGCGCCCACGTTCAGCGCCCGCTGTGGGCCTCGACCGGTGTCAAGAACCCGGCCTACCCGGACACCAAGTACGTCGATGACCTGGTCGGTCCGCACACTGTCAACACCATGCCACTTGACACCCTCAAAGCATTCGGCGACCACGGGCACCTCTCCGGGCCGACCGCCCAGAAGGACCCCTCCGAGGAGCTCGCGGCGCTCGCCAAGGCCGGGATCGACATGACCGAGATCACTGAGCAGCTCCTCGACGCCGGCGTCACCCAGTTCATCGATGCCATGGAGCGTCTCCTGGCGGGGATCGAGAAGGCCGCCCAGTCGTGACCACGGAGGGCGCTGAGCCAATCCGGTGCGTGACCTCGCTCTCGTGCACGGGTTCACACGTGCACGAGGCGCGCCCACATCCCCGCGGAGGTAGAGACTGATGCAGATCGGGTTCATCGGGCTGGGCAAGATGGGCGGCAACATGGTCACCCGGATCCGGCGCGATTCCGACATCGAGATCGTGGCCTTCGACTTCTCGGCTGACGCGGTGAAGGCAGCGGAGGGGCACGGGGCCAGCGGGTCTGACTCGCTGGAGGACCTCGTCTCCAAGCTGGCACCCCCGCGCGCAGTGTGGATCATGGTCCCCGCCGGCAAGCCGACCGAGGACACCATCGACAAGCTCCTCGGGATGTTCGACGAGGGCGACACGATCATCGACGGCGGCAACTCCAAGTGGACGCAGTCCATCGATCGCCACGCCAAGTGCGCCGAGCGCGGCGTGCACTTCGTCGACGTCGGGACGAGCGGTGGGATCTGGGGCCTGGAGATCGGCTACTGCATGATGGTCGGCGGCGAGGATGAGGCGGTCAAGCCGCTGGAGCCGCTGTTCAGCACGCTGGCCCCTCCGGCGACCGACACGATGCCGATCGGCTGGGGCCACATGGGTGGGCCCGGCTCGGGCCACTTCGTGAAGATGATCCACAACGGGATCGAGTACGGCCTGATGCAGGCCTACGCCGAGGGCTTCGAGCTCATCCACAAGTCCGACTACGGGCTCGACACCGAGCAGATCGCCAAGCTGTGGGGCAACGGCTCGGTGATCCGGTCGTGGCTGCTGGAGCTGGCGGCGCGCGCCTTCGAGGTCGACGGCAACGATCTCTCGGATCTCGAGGGCTGGGTCGACGACTCCGGCGAGGGGCGGTGGACGCTGGACGCCGGCATCGCCTACGACACGCCGATGCCGACCCTGGCGGCGGCGCTGTTCGCGCGCTTCTCCTCGCGCGGCGCCGGGGATTACAGCGCCAGGGTGGTCGCGGCGCTCCGCAATCAGTTCGGCGGTCACGCGGTCAAGACGGCACCGAAGCAGTGAGCGCGACCTCCCCGCTGAGCGCGGCCGACACGGAGAACCCGCTCGTCGAAGGGCTCGAGCGGCTGCCGGTCCACCCGACGTCGCTGGTCATCTTCGGCGCCACCGGGGATCTGGCGCACCGCAAGCTCCTGCCGGCGCTCTACAACCTCGCGCACGAGGGCCAGTTGCCCGAGCGCTTCGAGGTCATCGGTGTCGGGCGACGCACGCACGAGGACGAGGACTTCCGCGACACGGTCGTCGACTCGATCGAGCGCTTCTCGCGCCGCCGCCCGGACCCCAGCGTGCTGGAGGGCCTGCTCAACGAGGCCCGCTACGTGCAGGGGTCCTTCGATGACGATGCGGTCTACACCGAGCTGGTCCGCGAGCTCGATGCGTTCGACGAGGCTGCGGGCCGTCCCCTGGACCGCGTCTTCTACCTGTCCACGGCCCCTGAGTTCTTCCCGATCATCGCCGCCAAGCTCGGCGCCGTCGGGCTCAACCGGGCCGAGCGCGCCTCGGTCCGGATCGTCATCGAGAAGCCGTTCGGCTATGACCTGGCGACGGCGCGCATCCTCAACGCCGAGCTGCTGGAGGTCTTCGAGGAGCCGCAGATCTTCCGCATCGACCACTACCTGGGCAAGGAGACGGTCCAGAACCTGATGGCGCTGCGCTTCGCCAACGCCCTGTTCGAGCCCGTGTGGAACCGCAACTACATCGATCACGTCCAGATCACCGCCGCCGAGGACATCGGTATCGGCACCCGCGCCGGGTACTACGAGCACTCCGGGGCGCTGCGCGACCTCGTGCAGAACCACATGCTCCAGCTCCTCGCGCTGCTGACGATGGAGCCGCCGACGGCGTTCGACGCCGACCGCCTCCGCGACGAGAAGCTCAAGGTGCTGGAGGCGATCGTGCCGCCCAGCATCGACGAGGTCGAGGCGATGACGGTGCGCGCCCAGTACGCCCCGGGCATGGTGGGAGGCGTCGAGGTCCCCGGATATCGCGAGGAGGAGGGCGTCGCCCGCTACTCGCGCACCCCCACCTACGCGGCGCTGCGCCTGCACGTCTCCAACTGGCGCTGGGCCGGCGTCCCGTTCTACCTGCGCACCGGCAAGCGGCTGTCGCGCAAGCTGACCGAGATCGCCGTGGTGCTCAAGCAGATCCCGCACATGGCGCTGCAGAGCTCGGGCTCGGTGGGGATCCAGGCCAACCAGCTGGTATTCACGGTGCAGCCCGATGAGGGCGTGTCGGTGTCGATCGGGGCCAAGATCCCGGGGACGCGGATGCGCATCCGCCCGGTCAACATGGAGTTCCGCTACGGCACCTCATTCCTCTCGGAGTCGCCGGAGGCCTACGAGCGCTTGATCTTGGACGCGATGCGCGGCGACGCCACGCTGTTCACCCGCAACGACGAGGTCGAGGCGCTGTGGGGGATCATCGATCCCATTCTCGAGGCGTGGGACGCCGACAAGTCCTCGACGATCCCGCAGTACGAGGCCGGGACCCCCGGTCCGCGCGAGGCCAACGCGCTGCTGCAGGACGGGCGGGTGTGGCGGCGCCTGTGAAATTGGGAAGTTCGCTGGCGCGAACTCCCTGGGGGTAGGGTGACGCTGTGAGCGAGGACGTCTGGGCTGCGCAGGACACGAATCCTGACGCCATCGAGGCTGCACTGCGCGAGTTGCTGCGCACACGCCACGCCGCCAACGAGGCGCTGGCGCCCGCTCGCGTCATCAACTTGATCGTGATCGTCGACCGCGAGTGGAAGGGCGAGATCGCCAATCGGCTGGAGCGCGCGGGTCGTTATCACGGCTCCCGCACTGTTCTGTGCGCGGTGGAGGAGAAGCGCACCACGCTCGACGCCGTGGCGACGGTCAGCTACGAGGAGCCACAGGGCTCCGCTCTCGGGGTGATGCACGAGACCGTTGAGATCGACCTCGGCCCGGGCCACCTGCGGGCGCTGCAGACGATCTGTGACCCCGTGCTGGCGGGCGAGCTGCCCACCGTTCTGTGGTCCCCGCATGGCCACCCCGAGGCGGTCGACGCCGTCTGCCCGCTCGTCGACGTGATGCTGTTGGACTCCGACGACATCGACGATCCCGCTGACGCCTTCGCCCGCGCCGAACGCCTGCGCAAGCACACCTACATCGTCGACCTGGCCTGGCTGCGCACGACGCCGTGGCGCGAGCGGCTGGCCGCGACCTTCGACCTGCCCGAGCGCCTCGCGGCGCTGCGCGAGATCGAGGAGCTCGAGATCCGCCACCGCGAGACCTCGATGGCCAGCGCCCTGCTGTTGGCCGGCTGGCTGTCCTCTCGCCTGCAGTGGGACCGCAGCCATCTGCGCCTGTGGGATGGCCGACTGGCCGGCGGGGCAGCGGAGGGCGACGGCGACGTGGTCGTCTCGCTGCGCACGGCCGAGCAGGAGGCGCCGGGATTGGCAGGCGTCACCGTGGTCACCGCGGACGGGACCGCGCTCTCGCTGCAGCGGGGGCAGGGGGGCCTCGACGCCGTCGAGCGCGACCCCGACGGCGACGAGCACCACTGGAAGATCCTCGGCGCGTCCCGAGGCGAGGGCGGCATCCTCGGCGAGGGCATCCGCCAGGCGCTGCTGCGCGACTCCACGTACCTGCCCGCGCTCAACGCGGCCCGGGGACTGTGCCCCGCATGACGGTCTCGTTCGAGATCGTCGACGATCCTGCCAGGGGGTGCGCCGCGCTGATGGTGGGGGCGGCGATCGGCGGCGGGGACATCGTGCTCACCGGCGGATCGACCCCGCGCGCCGCCTACCAGCACTTCGTGGAGGCGGTCCAGCGCGTCGACCTCGATCTCACGCGGACGACGTTCTGGATCGGGGACGAGCGCTGCGTGGACCCCGAGGACGAGCGCTCCAACTACCGGATGATCAAGGAGAGCCTGCTCGACCCACTCGGTGACCGGGCGCCGCGCTTTGAGCGGATCAAGGGCGAGCTCGGGCCCGCGGAGGGCGCCGCGGACTACGAGCAGCGCCTGACGAGACTGTCCCCGGCCACCCCGCCGCAGTTCGACCTCCTGCTCCTGGGGATCGGGTCTGACGGCCACTGCGCCTCGCTGTTCCCCGGGCAGCCGTCGCTGAGCGAGCGCACACGGCTCGTGGTGGGCGTGCCCGAGGCGGGTCTGGAGCCGTTCGTCCCCCGTGTCTCGATGACTCTGCCCTTGCTCGCCGGGGCACGGCGGATCGTGTTCCTGGCCACCGGCGAGTCCAAGGCCGATGCCGTCGCCCGGGCGTTCGGCCCCGAGGCGCAGCCCGACCCGGCGACGCCGTCGTCGCTGCTGGTGCCCGAGGCGAGGGCGATCTCGGTGCTGGTGGACGAGTCGGCGGCCTCCCGCCTGTACTTCACCGGGGAGCCGCAGTGACCGACGTCATCGGGCTGGACCTCGGCGGGACCAAGATCGCCGTGGCCCGGCTGAAGGGCTCAGAGCTCTCCGACTCCCTCATCAAGCCGACCGACGTCTCGGGGCAGGAAGCCCTCATCGAGCAGCTGGTGGCGATGATCGGCGAGTGCCGCGGCGACGAGCTCGACGGCGTCGGGCTGGGCGTCCCGTCCGTGGTGGAGTTCGAGACCGGCCGCGTGGTCTCCTCGGCCAACGTCCCGCTGACCGACGTGCCCCTGCGCGAGGTGCTGGGCGAGCGGCTGGGGGTCCCGGTGTTCGTTGACAACGACGCGACGGTGGCCGCGCTCGCCGAGGCCCACGACGAGGATCTGCGGATGGTCGCGCGCGACCTCGTGATGATCACCGTCGGCACGGGCGTCGGCGGCGGGCTGGTGCTGGGAGGGCGGATCTACCGGGGCGCCACCGGAGGCGCGGGCGAGCTGGGCCATACGATCGTGGGCATGGACCTGAGCGGGCCCGTGCCGGATGCCGGGCGGTTCCCGCAGCGGGGCTCGCTGGAGGCCGTCGCCGCCGGGCACGCCCTTGACGTAATGGTGGTGCGCGCCGCCGACGAGCACGCCGATTCGGCGTTGGGTCGCCTGCGCGCCCAGGGCCAGAAGGTGACCGGGGTGGAGGCCGTCGACGCCGCGCAGGCGGGTGACGCGGTGGCCGCGCGGTTGCTGGAGCTGTGGGGTGAGCGCGTGGGCCTCGGGATCGCCAATGCCATCAACACCTTCGATCCCGAGGAGGTCGTGATCGGCGGGGGCGCGGCGCGGGCCGGCGATCTGCTGCTGGAGCCGGCCAAGCGCACCGCGGCGGCCTACGTGCTCCCCGGCCTGGGCAAGCGGACGACGATCCGGGTCGCGCGCCACGGCGTGCGTGCCGGGGTGCTGGGCGCGGCGCTGCTCGCTGCCCACGAGCTGGCAGACTCCCAGGCGCTCGCCCCCACCCAGGATCTGATCACTCAGGACCCATGATCGTCGCCTGCGGCTTTGACCACGCCGGCTATGTGCTGCGCGAGCGCCTGCTCGGCGTGATCGCCGCCGACGGCCACGAGATCCTGGACTTCGGCACCGACCGGCCCGATCCGATCGACTACCCCGACAAGGCACTGGAGGTCGGGCAGGCAGTGGCCTCGGGCCGGGCCCAGCGCGGGATCATCGTGTGCGGGTCGGGCGCCGGTGTCTCGGTGGCCGCGGCCAAGATCCACGGGGTCCGGGCGGCCACCATCCACGACACCTACACCGCCCACCAGGGAGTCGAGCACGACGATGTGAACGTGCTGTGCCTCGGCGGCCGGGTGATCGGTGTGGAGGTGGCGGCGCAGATCGTGCTCACTTTCCTCCAGGCGCAGGTGTCATACGAGGAGCGCCACGTGCGCCGACGCGCCAAGGTGGACGAGATCGAGCGCACCGGGGGTGCGCCGGCGGCGCAAACCTGAGATGGTGTGCGCGGGACCGCGCGCATGGCACATGAGATCTACATCGCCCGGCACGGCGCCACCGAGTGGAGCAAGTCCGGGCAGCACACCAGCCGCACCGACCTGCCGCTCTTGCCCGAGGGCGAAGTTCAGGCGCAGGGACTGCGGAGCAAACTCAGCGGCATCGAGTTCGCGCTGGTTCTGTGCAGCCCCTTGCGGCGGGCGAGGGAGACCTGTGAGCTGGCCGGCTTCGGCGATGCCGCCGAGATCACCGAGGACCTCATCGAGTGGGACTACGGCGAATACGAGGGCCGCACCACGCCCGAGATCCGTGAGGAGAACCCCTCCTGGTGGCTGTGGAGCGACGGCTGCCCCGGAGGGGAGTCCCCGGCGCAGATCGGCGCCCGGGTCGACCGGGTCCTGGAGCGGTTCGCCGCCGTTGACGGCAACGGCCTGGTCTTCGCCCACGGCCACGTTCTGCGGGTGTTCACGGCGCGCTGGCTCGAGATGGACGTCGCGGCCGGCGCGCGGTTCAAGCTGGAAGCCGGCTCGCTCGGCGTCCTCGGTCACGAGCGCGACACCGCCGTGATCGAGCGCTGGAGCGCATGACAGATGTCATAGGCGATTTCGGCGGCGCGGCACTTACGCGGGGACCGGCTCGGACCTACGCTGCATGCCATGCATTCGATTCCCACACAAGCAGATGAGCTGGCGATCGAAGTCCGTGACCTGCGCAAGTCCTACGGCAACACCGTCGCCGTGGGCGGGGTCAGCTTCGACGTCAGGCGCGGCGAGGTCTTCTGCTTGCTGGGGCCCAACGGCGCCGGCAAGACAACGACCGTAGAGATCCTGGAGGGGTACCGGTCGCGCTCGTCGGGGGAGGCGCGCGTCCTGGGCATCGACCCGGCCACGGGCGCCCGAGCCCTCCGCGAGCAGGTCGGCATCGTGCTGCAGCAGTGCGGCGTGCAGCCCGACCTGACGGTCTATGAGCTGGTCGAGATGTTCGGCCGCTACCACGTGCGCCACCGACCGGTGGACGAGGTCATCGAACTCGTCGAGCTCACCGAGAAGCGCGACGAGCGTTCCCGGAAGCTCTCCGGCGGGCAGCGGCGCCGGCTGGACCTGGCGCTGGCGCTGGTCGGCGACCCGGAGCTCATCTTTCTCGACGAGCCCACCACGGGCTTTGACCCGCAGGCCCGGCGCCAGGCGTGGTCGACGATCCGGTCGCTGTGTCAGTTGGGCAAGACGATCTTCCTCACCACCCACTACATGGACGAGGCCCAGGCCCTGGCCGATCGCGTTGCCGTCATGCGCGGCGGCGAGATCATCGCCTCGGGCCGCCCCGACGAGCTGGGTGGGCGTGACCTGCGTCCCGCCGAGGTCCGCTTCGAGCTGCCGGAGGGGATGGGGCTCGGCGACGTGCCCGAGGTGCCGTCCGCGGCCCGCTCGCTGGCGGGCGATCGCGTGATCATCCAGACGCGCCAGCCGGTCCACGCGGCGCAGATCGTGACCACCTGGGCGTTGGATGGCGGCATCGAGCTCGCGCACTTCTCGGTCACCCAGCCCACGCTGGAGGACATCTATCTTGAGCTCACCGGGGCCGGGGCCGCGGGGGCCGCGGGGGCCGGAGGCGGGGCCGGGGCCGGCGAGCAGGGTTCACACGTTCACGAGGAGGCCGCGGCATGAGCACCGTCCCGCAGTCAACGTTGGGCCGAGACTTCGGTCTGGTCTACTGGCAGATTCGCTACGAGCAACGGGCGTATTGGCGCAACCGTGGCCGCGGCATCTTCACCTTCGTCTTCCCGATCATGTTCCTGGTGATCTTCGCGTCGCTGGACAGCGGGCAGACGATCTCCAGCCGCGGCCACATCGCCTTCAACGACTTCTTCGTTCCGGGCATCCTGGCCTACGGCATCATCGCCACCACGTTCATCAACCTGGCCATCGGGACGGCGATCCTTCGCGACCAGGGCATCCTCAAGCGCATGCAGGGCACCCCGCTGCCGCGTTGGGCCTACGTCGTGGCCCGCATCGGTTCGGCGTCGGTGATCATGCTGATGATGACCGCCGTGGTGCTCGGATTGGGCGCGGTGGCGTACGGCCTGGACTTCCGGGCCGAGGCGCTTCCGGGACTGATCATCACGCTGGTACTGGGCACAGCGTGCTTCACCACGATCGGGATCGGGATCACCCAGTTCATCCCCAACGCCGAGGCGGGTCCCGTTGTGGTCAACCTGGTTGTCCTGCCACTGACGTTCATCTCCAACATCTGGTTCCCGATCGACGCGCTGCCCCAGTGGCTCAAGACGATCGCGAGCATCTTCCCGATCAAGGCGCTGGCCTCCAGCCTGGAGTACGTGTTTGACCCGCGCTACCACGGGGCCGGGCTCAACGGCAGCGACCTGGAGGTCCTGGCCATCTGGACCGTGGTGGGCGTGTGGCTGATGGTGCGGTTCCTCCGCAAGCCGATGGGGGACGCCACGTGACATCGGCGCTCCGGCAGCGGCTGGCGCGCGCCCGGCTGCTTCGGGGCGGCTTGGGCGCTCGCCTGGCCGCCCCGGACCGGTCCGAGTCCGAGTCCGAGTCCGAGTCCGAGGATTGTGGGGCCGCGGCCGCGGCCGGGCCCGCTTGGCGCTCGGGCTGGGGCGGGAACCGCGACCCGGGGGAGCCCCTGGGGCGGGCCCGTGCTCTGGGGATGATGGTGTGGCTGCTGTTCATCCTCGTCCCGGTTATCGACGCGATCACCAACAGCGGGTCGGCGTCCGAGCACGTCCTGGCCATCGTGGGGGCGGTGGCCTTCTCGGCCGTCTACGTCTGGTTGGTGATGACGTGGGTTGAGGAGAAGGCCTATTGGCGGTCCCTGTCGCTGGCGGGCGTGCTGTTCGTGCTGGCCTGTGTGCTCACCATCGCCGACCGTTCGAGCTGGGGCTTCCTCTTCACCTACTGCGCGGCGTGCATCGGCCTGGTCGTCTCGTCGGACCTGGGGATGCCGGCGGTCATCGTCTGCGCCGCTGCCGCGTTCGGCGCCACAGTGCTCGGCGGCGGCAGCAGCGGCTCCGCCGGCGGCTATGCCGCCAGCGCAGTGGGCATCGGGCTGCTGCTGGTGCTCATGCGCGACCTGCGGATGCGCAACCAGGAGCTGTTGGAGGCGCGCGCCGAGCTGGCGCTGAGCGCCGTGGCCGCCGAGCGCGAGCGCTTCGCCCGCGACCTGCACGATCTGCTCGGTCACAGCCTGTCCGTCATCGCCATCAAGGCCGAGCTCGCCGGGCGGCTGATGCGGCTCGACCCCGAGCGGGCGGCGGCGGAGGTCGCCGACGTGGAGGGGGTAGCCCGCGAGTCGCTGCGTGAGGTGCGCGAGGCGGTGAGCGGGTACCGCCAGCCGACCCTCGAGAAGGAGCTCGAGGGCGCGCGGGTGGCGCTGTCGGCGGCGGGCATCGAGGCGGAGGTCGTGCGCGCGCCCGTCACGCTGGACCCCGAGGTGGAAGCGGTGCTGGCCTGGGCGGTACGCGAGGGCGCGACCAACGTCATCCGCCACAGCGGCGCCACTCACTGTCAGGTTCTGGTGCGAGCGGGGCTGAGTGACGCCGCGGTTGAGGTGGTGGACGACGGCGAGGGGCCGGCGTGTCTGCGCGGCGAAGCGGCCGGCGACGTGGTGCAGCCCAACGGCAACGGCATCACCGGTCTGACTGAACGCGCCGAGCGGCTGCGCGGGCGGATCGAGGCCGGCGGGCTGCCCGACGGCCGGGGCTTTCGCCTGGCCGTGTCGATCCCCATGAGCGCCGGGGCGGGATCATGATCCGCGTGCTCATCGCCGAGGACCAGGGCATGGTCCGCGGTGCACTCGCCACCCTGATCGGGCTCGAGCCCGACATCGAGGTGGTGGCGCAGGTGGCGCGCGGCGATGAGGTGCTGGACGCCGCTTTGGACGTTCGGCCCGACGTGGCGCTGCTGGACATCGAGATGCCGGGCGCCACAGGTTTGGATGCGGCCGAGCAGCTCGCCGCGCAGCTGCCGTCGTGCCGGGTGTTGATCCTGACGACGTTCGGGCGGCCGGGCTATCTGCGCCGGGCCATGGAGGGCGGCGCCTCGGGGTTCGTGTTGAAGGACGCGCCGGCGAGCGAGCTGTCCTCGGCGATCCGCCGCGCACTGCGTGGCGAGCGGGTGGTTGACCCGGGACTGGCGGCGGCGGCGCTGTCCCAGGGCGATTCGCCGCTGACCCCGCGCGAGCACGAGGTGCTGGCCGCCAGCCGCGACTACGCCACCGTGGCCGACCTGGCCTCGGCGCTGTTCCTGTCGCCTGGGACCGTGCGCAACCACCTGTCCTCGGTGATGCAGAAGCTCGATGCGCGCAACCGGGGCGAGGCGGTACGGGTGGCCGAGGATCGGGGTTGGCTGTAGGGCGCCGGCAGCGGTTGGCGGGGCGCATCTGAGGTCGGCGCGGCGCGCCGCCGGGCCGGGGCGGGGCGGCTGGCGGGCGAGGTCTCGGATGTTGCTGCTATCGCCGCCCGCACGCAGATTGCGCGATCTTTATGCGTATCGCAGAAAAAAGCCGCGCGAGACGCCCGCCCGGGCGCCCGGTCCTGTGCGAAAGTGCGGCTGAGAGGAGTCGAACCTCCACGCCCGTAAGGGCACGGCGACCTGAACGCCGCGTGTATACCAGTTTCACCACAGCCGCTGGGTCCGTGGAAGCTAGCAACTGTGGGCTGGTCCGGAGGCCAGTTTTGGCGCGAACACGCATTCGCGTGTCTTCCGGAGGGAAGGGGGACGTTGCACGGGTCCGCAGCCCGCGGCCGGAGAGCCCTCAAGCGGTGCCCGCGAGGCGTTCCGGTCACGCTAAGCTGGTGAGCCGTTCCGCCTCCGGGCCGAACGAACCTCCCCGCCGCTATCGTCTAGGGGACTAGGACGCCGCCCTCTCACGGCGGAAACCCGGGTTCGAATCCCGGTAGCGGTACTCCGAATCCCCCGTATCTACGGGGGTTTTCGCG
>CAVTSK010000021.1:0-84481 GCA_963737335.1 uncultured Solirubrobacteraceae bacterium | reverse complement strand
CGCGCGCGGCGTCGACTGCGCCGCCGAGGCGCGCGAGCGACTGCCCCTCGTCGCCGAACTCCATCAGCGGCAGATGAAGGCCGAGTTCCAAACCGACGCGATCCTCTCACCCCGGCGCCTACCCGACAAGACAAACCGCGGCCATATCTCCCGCCTCCTCACGCTCAAAGCGCGAACGCGCCCGAAGACCTCACTCGCCCGCGCGAGCGCGCCCATCCCGCGCCCGCTTTTGCCGCTGCTTTCGCGTGAAAGCAGGCGCCCGGCGATCGACTGGGAGACCGAGCGAGGTGCTTCGCGTCTGATGGTCGTGTGCTCTTCGAGACAGTTCGATGAGAGCCCGCCGGGGGACTTGAACCCCCAACCCCTTGATTACAAATCAAGTGCTCTACCAATTGAGCTAGGCGGGCGCGGCTCTGGCGAAGTCTGGCAGGCGGGCGTGCCGTCCCGGGCGCGGGCGGCCCCGCGAGGCCTCAGGCGGCGCGCGCCTGCTCGCGCTCCCACCAGTCGATGGTGTCGGCCATCGTCTGGCGCAGCGGGATCTTGGGCTCCCAGCCGGTCAGCTCCCGCAGCCGGGTGGGATCGCCCCGGAGGTCCATGACCTCGCTGGCCCGGACGCGCGCCGGGTCGATCGTGTGGTGGACCTCGATGGGCGCCAGGAGCTCGGACAGCAGCGCCACCTGGTCGCCCGCGGACACCGAGCGTCCGGTGCTCACGTTGAACACGCCGTCGGCCGCGCCGGGCTTACCGGAGACCAGCGCCTGGCCCAGCAGGCGGTAAGCGCGGACGATGTCGCGGACGTCGGTGAAGTCTCGGCGCGTGTCGGGGTTGCCGGTGACGATCTCGAGCCGCGACACCCCGGCGCGGCGGCCCTCGGCCGCCTGCGAGGCCAGGGAGGAAAGCAGGAAGATCGGGAGCTGTCCGGGGCCGGAATGGCTGAAGGGGCGCGCGCGGGCGATCTCCAGGCCGTACGCGTCGGCGTAGACCTCGGCGAGCATCTCGCCCGCACCCTTGGACACGGCGTAGGGGTTAGCTGGGCGCATCGGCTGCGCCTCGGTGGCCGGCAGCACGGCGGGGGTGCCATAGACCTCGCAGGAGCTCACCCACACCACCGGCGCGCCGCCTGCGACGTGACGCAGCGCCTCGAGCACCCCGACGGTGATGGCGTCGTTGTCGCCCATGGTCTGGGCCGGGGCTTCCCAGGAGCGGCCGACCGAGGTGAGCGACGCCAGGTGGTAGACGATCTCCGGAGCGGCCGCGCGCATCGCCTCTCTCACCGCGTCCCCGTCGCGCAGGTCGACGGCGACGCCCTGGCCGCAGTCCTCGGGCACCTGCCCGCGGCGCGACAGGCCCACCACCTCGTCGCCGGCCTCGGCGCACTGGCGGCACAGCCATGCGCCGGCAAAGCCCGACGCGCCGGTGATCAGGACGCGCATGGCGCGGCGGTGGCGGCGGTCGTCAGGGTGAGTCGTGCACGGACACGGCGTGCTCCAGGGAGCCGTGGCCGTTGGAGGAGTAGTGGGTCTCGGCCTCGGGCGGCTCGGCCTCGGGCTCGGCGTTGATGCGCCGCTCCAGCTCGCCCAGGACCACGCCGAACAGGAGGTGGCGCCAGACGCCCTGCAGGTAGGCCGTCCGGTTGCCGCGCAGCTTGGGCAGATCGCCCCGCGCGGGGTGCAGGCGATCGGTCACGGCCACCAGGGGCCACAGCGCGACGTGCTCGGCCAGTGCCGCCACCGGGCCCCGCAGCCTCGGCGACACCGGGATGGCCGGCGCGACGTTGGCGTAGACCGCCCCGAACAGCGCACCGTCGGCCATATGGAGCCCGAGGCCGATGGGGAACCATCCGGCATCGCGGGTGAAGGCCTTGCCCAGCAACTCGACGTCGTCGTAGCGGCTGGAGAACGCCAGCTTGTCCAGCGGTTGTTGCAGCGCCCAGACCGCCGCAGCCACCGCTCCGCTGACGGCGCCGCGCAGGGTCCGGGTCGGATCCAGGCCGGGGCTCATGGGGTCCCAACTGTAACGGGCGCAGGCCCGCCGGGTACCGCATTGTGCGATGGAGCACGACCGTTATTACCGGAGAGCGCGGGAGAAACGAGCCAACTTTCTCCTGTATGGATTCGTCCGCGTGACGTTCCAGGCGTTCTTTCTCGTCTACTTCCGCTTCAAGCGAATCGGGCGCGAGTACATCCCCAAGCGGGGCCCGGTGATCATCGCCTCCAACCACCGCAGCTTCCTGGATCCGTTCGTCATCGCCTGCATGGCCCGGCGCCCGATGTACTACGTGGCCAAGAAGGAGATCTTCCTCTACAACCGCCTGCTGGGGTGGGCGCTGGGCGCCCTCGGCGCCTTCCCGGTCGACCGCGGCGCGGCCGATTCGGACTTCATCGACACCGCCAAGGCGATTCTGGCCCGCGGGGACATCGTGCTCATCTTTCCCGAGGGGACGCGCACGCGCCCCGGCTCCCTGGGCCAGCCCAGGCGCGGCGTGGGGCGGCTGGCCCTGGAGACCGGCGTGCCGGTCGTCCCCGTCGCCGTGCTCGGCACCGAGGCGATCCGCAAGGGCTGGCGCATTCGTCCCCACAAGGTCAAGATCCGCGCCGGACGGGCGCTGCGCTTCCCACAGGTCACCAACCCGTCCGTCGAGCTGGCCGGCGCGGTCACCAACCGCATCTGGCCGTGCGTGATGCTGCAGTGGGAGTGGCTGGGGGGGCTGCCCCCGGTGCGCCGGGTCGCCGTCATCGGCGCGGGGGGCTGGGGCACGACGCTGGCCGTCTGCCTGGCTCGAGCCGGACTCGAGGTCGACCTTGGCTGCCGCACCCAGGAACAGGCCGAACGACTGCAGGCCGCGCGTGAGAACGAGCGCTACCTGCCCGGCGTGCCGTTGCCCGACGCGGTCCGTGTGCTGCGCGCGTCGGACCTCAGCCTGGAAGGCTCGGACATCGTCTGCCTGGCGGTGCCCGCCAAGGCACTGCCGGCGGTGATGGCCGCCCACGGAGGGCGGATCACCAGCCGCGCGGGCGTGCTCGTCGTCTCCAAGGGTCTCGTCCCGCCGCTGGGCACGCTGCCCTCGGCGTTCGCGGCCGAGCGCTGCAAGGCCCGCGCCGTCGCCGTGCTGGGTGGGCCGGCCAACGCCACCGAGATGCTCGAACGGGGCGGCTCGGTGGTCGTGGCCTCGCTGGATCGCGGCTTTGCGCGGCAGCTCCGCGACATCCTGTCGTCGGCCAAGCTCGACGTGCTCGTGACCACCGACGTGACCGGCACGGAGCTCGCCGGCGCCGCCAAGAACGTGGCCGCGCTGGCGGCGGCCGCGGCCGGCTCCCAGGGCGGGGCCAACGTCGCCGGGGCCGCGGCGGGAAAGGTGTTCGCCGAGATCGACGCCCTGGCCCGCTCCCGCGGGGCCCGGCCCGAGACCTTCGCCGGCGTCGCCGGGGCAGGCGCGCTGGTGGCAAGTGTCGTCGACGCCGGCTCGCGCAACCACCGCGCCGGCGAGCTGCTGGCTCAGGGGATGCCGGCCGCCGAGATCGGACATGCGCTCGGCCAGGGCACCGAGGCGGTCGACTCGGTGCCGCTGCTGGCCTCCGCCGCCAGGGCGGCCCGGCTCGACACCCCGGCGCTCGACGGCCTGGCCGCACTCGTCGACGGACGGATCGATCCTGACCAGTGGGCGGCGACGGTCACCGAGCCGACGCGGCCGAAACGATCCCGGCCGGTGCGCGCCGCGTGATTTCGATCCCCGCCCACTCCCCGCCCACCCCCGTCACGTATCGAGCGGAGGTAGGCTCCGCGTGAATTGGCTCTCGACGCCCCCGACTCCAAAGCAGCCCTCGACGCCCGGTTCACGGAGCTGTATCGCAGCCACCTGCGTGACGTCTACACCTACAGCTACTACCGCATCGGCAACCATCACGACGCCGAGGACATCACCGAGCAGACGTTCCTGCAGGCCTACCGCCACTTCGAGCGGGCGCTACGCGAGTCCGACGGCCGCCCGCTGCGGCCATGGCTCATCCGCATCGCCCACAACCTGGCGGCCAACTTCTACCGGGACCGCTCCCGCAAGCCGGAGTCGGCCATCGAGGATGCCGGCTTGATCTCCGCGCCCCACACCACCGAGGCGCTCGTCGAGGGCCGCGAGGAGCTCAAGAGCATCCTCGAAGGGGTCTCCCAGCTGCCCGACGACCGCCGCAACGCCCTCATCATGCGCTTTGCCCTGGGGATGGACAACCGGGAGATCGCGCGGGCGCTCGATCGCACCGACGGTGCCACCAAGGTCCTCTTGCACCGCGCCATCCGCCAGCTCGAGGAGATGGTGAGCGAGCCCAGCACCACGCCGGGAGACGACGGATGAGCAGCGGCACCACCGATTTCGAGGCCCTGCTGCGTGAGGCCCTCAGCCCCGTCGATCCGCCCGAGGGCCTCACCGCGCGCATGGAGATGGCCCTGGTCAGTCTCACCGAGCTCGCCCAGGACGAGCTCGAGGCCTGGGAGCTGGCGACGATGCGCGATCCGCGCAACTGGGCGCGTCCTGCCGCGGCGGTGCTCATCGGCGCCGGCGCCGGCACCGCGCTGGTCGTCCTGCGGGTGCGCAGTCGCCATCGCACCCGACGCCAGCAGTCGTCCAACCTGCGGGAGCTGGCCGGGCGCACATTTCAGGATTTCGCCGAGGAAGCGCGCCGGGTTCTCCCGGACCGCTGAGACCGGCAGCGCCGCGCGCGTGGGCCGGGCCGCCAGGCGTCCGGCGGGTCACCGCCAGAGCCGCTGATACCGTCAGCGGCCCATGGCCACCTGCTACCGACACCCATCCCGCGAGACCGGGGTTTCGTGCTCATCGTGCGGGCGGCCCATCTGCCCCGACTGCATGACGCCCACCTCCGTGGGCATGCGCTGCCCGGAGTGCGCGCGCGACCGCACCAAGGTCAAGACGGTGCGCAGCGGGCCGACGGCGCCGGTGGCGACGCAGGCGCTCATCGGCCTCAATGTCGCAGTGTTCATCGGCGAGACCGCCAGCGGCACGCCGCTGGGGGGCGTGAACTCCAGCAGCTTCGGAACGCTGTATGAGAAGGGCGCGCTGTTCGGGCCCTACATCAACCAGGTGCAACACCAGGCCTACCGCCTGTTGACCGGCGGCTTCCTGCACGACGGCCTCCTCCATATCGCCTTCAACATGCTGTTCCTGTTCTTCATCGGGCGGCTGCTCGAACCCGCGATCGGCCGCCTGAACTTCGTCGTCGTGTACTTCGTCTCGCTGCTGGCGGGGTCGTTCGGCGCGCTGCTGTTCTCGCCGCAGATCCCGACGGTGGGCGCGTCGGGTGCCTTATTCGGACTCCTCGCCGCGCTGATGGTCGTCTCCC
Organism: uncultured Solirubrobacteraceae bacterium; assembly: GCA_963737335.1. Taxonomy (GTDB): domain Bacteria; phylum Actinomycetota; class Thermoleophilia; order Solirubrobacterales; family Solirubrobacteraceae; genus Palsa-465. The sequence continues at coordinate 79,133 of CAVTSK010000021.1, read as the reverse complement.
ACTACCGGGGGATCTCGATCTGGCAGAACGGCCTCGGTATCACGCTGCTGATCAACATCGTGTTCTCGCTCAGCGTGAGCGGCATCTCGATCGGGGGCCATGTAGGGGGCTTCGTGGGCGGGGCCATCTGCGGCTGGTTGGTCGTGCAGTTGGGCGAGCGCCGCCGCATGCCCGCCGTCGCGATCGCCGGGTGCGTCGCGGTGGGCGTGGTGAGCGTCATCGCGGCCTTCGCCGTCGCCGGTGGCACGGGCATCGCCCCCAACGGCATCACGATCTGATCGCGTCATAGAGCGACTGGGTCTCGGCGATCAGCCGCGCCGGGTCAAAGCGGCCGCGCACGTCGGTGGCGGCGGCCGCGCCCAGGCGCGCGCGCTCACCCGCGTCGTCGAGCAGCCCGGCGATCACCTCCGCCATGCCCGCGGCGCACTTCCTACGAGCCGCTCACGGCCGCTACAGCTCGACCGTGAGCGCCCGAGCGGGCGGCCCGGGGTCGGGCACCAGCTCCGGATGCAGGATGTGGGCCAGCAGTTCCAGGCCGTCGATGAGCCGGGGGCCGGGCCGCGAGTAGTAGGCGGAGGCGTCGACCGCGACGATCTCGCCGGCCCCGATCGTGGCGAGCTGGTCCCGGTGCATCTCGGCCTCCCGGTGGGCGATCTCGGCGTCATAGCCGCACGGCATCACGATCACGACGTCGGGCTTCACGGCGGCGACCTCCTCCCAGGTGGTCTGAGCCGAGTTCTCGCCCGCGAAGCCGAGCATGTCCTCGCCACCGGCGAACTCGATGAGCTGGGGCGTCCAGTGACCGGCGCTGAACGGCGGGTCAAGCCACTCCAGGGCCACCACGCGGGGCCGGCGCGCGGCCTTACGGGTGAGCACGCGAATGCGGTCGATCCGCGCCGACGCCTCCCGCACCAGGTCGACCGCGGCGTCCTTGCTGTCGGTGGCCTGGGCGAGCGTGCGCGCATCGCCCAGGACCTCGCCCACGGTGTGGGGATCGAGCGAGACCACCATGGGTTGGGTCTCGATCTCCTCGGCGATGGCCCGGACGTCGTCGTAGGAGACCGCGCACACCGAGCACAGCGCCTGGGTGACGATGAGGTCGGGCTCCAGGTCGTGGAGGGCGTCGGCGTCGAGCTGATAGATCGATTCGCCGGCCAGGGTGCGCTCCTTGACCGCGGCGTCGATCTCGGCGGCGCTGAGCCCCGAGGGCAGCAGGTCGCGCGTCACCTTGGGCAGGCCCAGAGCCTCGGGCGGGTAGTCGCATTCGTGTGTAACCCCGACAATGTCCTCGCCGAGTCCGAGCGCGAAGAGCATCTCGGTGGCCGATGGGACGAGGCTGACGATGCGCATGCTCAGGTTTGCGGCGCGCACGCCTGTGGGAGTGTGAACGGAAGCGGATAAGGAGAAGACATGCCGGAGTTGCTCAACGAGGAAGAAGTGGCTGCAAGGCTACGGCGTCTGCCATGGGAGCGCGAGGGCGACGAGATCGTGCGCGAGTGGCGTTTCGAGGACTTCAACGAGGCGGTGGCGTTCGTCAACAAGGTCGCGGAGGCGGCCGAGGAGACCAACCATCATCCGGACATCCTCCTGCACGGCTGGAACAAGGTGAAGTTGTCCTTGACCAACCACTCGGCCGGCGGTCTGACCGACGTGGACTTCACGATGGCCGAGCGCTTCGACGGCCTCGACGGGTAGTGCCCGCGCCGCCGCGAGGGCCGTCGGTGTCCCGCGGCTGCGGCCCCGTCGATCACGCCGGGGCCTGCTGCTACCGTTGGGCGTGTCGCTGAATGAACGACGACGAACGACCTCGAAGTAGCAGCGCGCCGACGCAGGGCGCCATCCGGACGGTGGGCCGGATGCCGCGCGGGGCTCTGTGACGGCGCTCTTCATCATCCTGACCGGGCTGCTGGTTTTCGTCAACGCGTTCTTCGTGATCGCGGAGTACTCGCTCGTGCGGTCACGCAAGTCGCGTCTGCAGGACATGGCCGACGAGGGCAAGCGGGGCGCGCGGCTGGCTCTCGCCGAACTGGAGGACATCGGCGACTACATCGCGGCCTGCCAGGTCGGCATCACCATGGCCTCGATCGCCATCGGTGCTCTCGGCGAGCCGGCGATCGCGCATGTCTTCGAGCCGCTGCTGGGCGGCCCGCTTGGGCACGGCGCGGCCCTGGTCGTATCGGTGGTCATCTCCTACCTGCTGATCACCGTGGCTCAGAGCATCATCGGCGAGATCGCGCCCAAGCTCTACACGATCCAGCACGCCGAGGATCTGGCGCGCCGGATCGCGCGGCCGCTGCACTGGTGCCGGGTCCTGTTCTCGCCGTTCATCTACGTGCTCAACTCGGCGTCCTATGCGCTGCTACGCGCCACCGGCACGGACCCCGACGCGGAGCCCGAAGGCGGCACGCCCGACGAGATCAAGCGGATCATCGCCGAGTCCTCGAGCGGCGGATCGCTGGACATCGGCGAGGCCAACATGCTCACCGGCGTCTTTCACCTGCACGAGCAGGAGGCCCGCCAGGTGATGACGCCGATTCCCGCCGTGGTCACCGTCGACCTGTCTGAGACCGTCCAGGATGCGCTGCGCCGCTGCGTCTCGACCGGTCACTCGCGCCTGGTCGTCACCGAGGACGAGAACCAGGACCGCGTCAAGGGCATCGTCCACGTCAACCAGCTGGTCAAGCTGATGATGAACGAGGGCTACGAGGCCCACTTCGACAAGCTCGTCCGTGCCGCGCCGATCGTGCCCGAGACCAAGCCGCTGGATGACCTGCTGGCCGATCTGCAGCGCGAGCGCACCGAGCTGGCCATCGTCGTCGACGAGTACGGGCGCACCGCAGGCATCGTCACCACCGAGGACATCATCGAGGAGGTGGTGGGCGAGATCGCCGACGAGACCGACCCGGCCGGCGGCGCGGTGCGCCGGCTGGCCAGCGGCGACTGGTTCGTGCGCGGCCACGTCCCGGTCTCCGACCTCGAGGACTACGGCCTGCACCTTCCGGTGGACACCGACGCCTACAACTCCGTGGGCGGATTCGTCTTCGCGGAGCTGGGCCGGCTGCCCAAGCGCGGCGACCAGGTCACCGCCGACGGCTACTCGATCCGGGTCGAGTCCGTGCGCGAGAACCGCATCGAGGCTGTCCGCATCCGCCGCCGCAAGGCGCCGGCGGAGACCACGCCGGCCTCGTAGCCCCGCCGGCGTGAGACCGGCGGGTGGGGGAGGCTGGCCGTCGATGCGACGCCGATGACGCGCGCGCTCGCGCCATTCGTTACATTGCCCGTCATCGCGCCGTCCGGTTGTCTTCCGGCGGTTGAGAGGAGAGATGAAGCCGGCCCTCCGGGGCCGGCTTCGCCGATTTCGCAGGCTCAGGCAGGCCGGTGGCGCCAAAAAGAAACCGGCCCGCTGGGGACGGGCCGGTCTCGTGCTTCTGGGGAGGAGGTGCTGCTATGAGGTACGTCGCGCACTGGATATTGGGCCTCGGACCTGAACGCAGCCTTAATAATTAGTCGTATTCGTAGAAACCGCGACGGGTCTTGCGGCCCAGCGCGCCGCTGTCGACCAACTCAGCCAGGCGGGCCGGGACCGCGGCCCCGATCTCCTCGCCGATCGCCCGGGAGACGTCGAGGCCGACGAAGTCAAGCAGCGCGATCGGGCCCATCGGCATCCCCGCGCCCAGTGTCATGCACCGGTCCACGTCGGCGGGGGCCATGCCGGTCTTCACCATGAAGTCCACGGCGCTGAACAGGTAGGGGAAGAGCAGCCGGTTGACCACGAACCCGGGGCGGTCGGGCACCTCCACCGGGGTCTTGCCGAGGTCCTCGCAGAGGGTCCGGGCGCGCTGGCGCACGTCGACGCGGGTCTCGGGCCCGAAGGCCAGTTCGATCAGCTCCATCCGCGGCACCGGGTTGAACACGTGTAGGCCCACGAACCGGTCGGGGTGCCCGCTGGCGACCCCGAGCTCCGCGATCGACAGCGACGAGGTGGTGGTGGCGAGGATCTCGTCGGGTCCGGTGTGGGAGGCCAACTCCGCCAGCAGCGGGCCCTTGTGATCGGGATCCTCCACCACCGCCTCGACCAGAAAGGTCGCCTGCGCCAGCTCGTCCAGATCGCCGACGACCCGTACCCGATCAGCGCAGCCGCTCAGCTCGGGCAACCTCTCGCAATGCTTGGCTACGGCCCCCCGCACGCGATCCGCGGAGGCGGTGGAGCGCGCCCACAGCAGAACGTCTCCGTGAGCGGCGGCGACGGCGGCAAGTCCGGCCGCAATCGTGCCGGAGCCGGCGATGGCGAGTCTTTCTTGCAAGGGATCTCCTGGTTCGAGGTGCGCCCCGGGGGCCCTGCCCGGCCCCGCGGCGCCTCAAGAGTACGGGACCGTTCAGTGGAACGTAACTACCCGGCCGGCCTCCCGGATACTCGTGGGTAGCCCGAGCTCAGCCCTCCTGCTCGGTGGGCCGGATGAGCATCTCATTGACGGCCACGTGCCAGGGGCGGGTGACGATGTAGGCGATCGCGTCCGCGATGTCCTCGGATTTCATCCGCTCGATGTCCCCGAACCGGCTCTGCATCTGCTCGCGGATCTCGGGGCGGTTGTGGGAGGCCAGTTCGGTGGCCACGGCCCCGGGCTCGACCAGCGACACGCGGACATGGCGGCTGGCCACCTCCTGGCGCAGCGACTCGCTGAAGGCGCCCACACCGTGCTTGGTGAGGTTGTAGACGCCGCTGCCGCTGCGCGCGACCCGGCCGGCCACCGAGCTGATGTTGACCATGTCGGCGACCTGTCGCGGGCTGTCCTCGGCGGCTTTGAGCAGATGGGGGATGGCGGCATGGGCGCAATAGAGCAGCCCGTGGACGTTGACGGAGATCATGCGCTCCCACTCCTCCAGGGGAGCATCTACCGCCGGGCCCAGCAGCATCACGCCGGCGTTGTTGATCAGCGTGTCGAGCCGGCCGAGCTCCGCCACCGTCTTCTCCACCAGCGCCTGGGCGTGCTCCTGAGAGCTCACATCGGCCTCGATGGCCACGGCCCGACCGCCTCCGTCGGTGATCCGCGCCGCGAGCGCCTCGATGCGATCCTTGCGGCGCGCCGCGATCGCCACGGCGGCGCCCTGCTCGGCCAGCGCGACGGCGGTCGCCTCACCGATTCCACTGGAGGCGCCGGTCACCAGCGCCACGGTTCCGTTCAGCTTCGGGGTGTTGGTCATGCACCGAGCCTAGAAAGGCGTCTGTGGTAGAACCGCGGGCGGGAATGATCTCCGGCCCCGACACCGTGCGCGCCGCCCGGCTGGTGGCGCTCGGCGAGCCCCTCCAGATCCAGGAGGTGGACCTGCCCGCGCCCGGCCCCGACGAGGTCCGTGTCGACCTGCACTACGGCGGCGTGAACCCGGTGGACCGCTATGTCGCCGAGGGCCGCGTCAACCCGGACGGCCGCCGCCCCCGGACGCTGGGCGCGGAGGCGGCCGGCGAACTCGATGGCCGCCCCGTTCTCGTGACCGGTGAGGGGCTGGGCGCGGCTCGCGACGGCGTGTGGGCCCAGGCGGCGGTCGTGCCGCGGATCGCGGTCGTCGAGCTCCCCGAGGGAGTGGCGCCGCGCGCGGCGGCGGCGATGGGCGTGGCGGGGCTGACGGCGCTCAACTGCGTGCGCCACGTCGCGGCGGTGACCTCCGACGATCGCGTCGTCGTGCTCGGCGCCTCGGGCGGCGTCGGCAGCATGATCGTTTCGCTGGCCCGTTCCGCCGGGGCCACCGTGTGGGGCCACACCGGCTCGGCGGCCAAGGCCGCCGGCATCACCGAGGATGGCGCCCACCGCGTCCTCGTCGGCGGGCCGGAGGAGGTCGCCGACGACATCGTGGGGTTTGAGCCCACGGTCGCCTTCGACCCGCTCGGCGACGGCTTCGTGGCCCCGCTGGTGCAGGCGATGGCCCCACATGGGCGCATCGTGTCCTTCGGCGTCTCCGCCGGCCCCGAGGTGGCCTTCAACATGCAGCTCCTGTATCGCAAGGGCGTGTCGCTGCTGGGGTATGCCGGGCTGATCCTCACCCGCGAGCAGCGTCGCCCCGGCCTGCAAGCCGCCCTGGAGGCGGTGCGCGCCGGCGAGCTCAAGGTCCGGATCGACTCGACCCTCCCGCTCGAGGAGGTCAACGATGCCTTCCGGCGCATCGTCGAGCGCCGCGTTCAGGGCAAGCTGCTGCTCGACCTCAGCTGAGCCAGCGAAACCCCACGGCGTCGGCGGCCGCCGGCAGCGGGCTGGCCGGCAGCCCCGGCGGCGGCTCGTTCTGATTGAAGGCGACCGGCGCCAGGTCGTTGGGCGTGTCGGGGTGAAACAGCGAGGCCAGGTACTGGGCCTGCCCGCGCCCGGGGCCCAGCTCGAACTGGCCGCCGCCGTAGGCCCCGATGCCATGCTCGGAGCAGTAGTCGTAGGTATCGCACAGCCTGCGCAGTCCGCCGATGCGCGACGGCTTGAGGTTGACCATCCGCGGGGCGAACGGCAGCGCCTCGATGTCGGCGATCGAATGGATCGGGGCGTCCCAGGTGATCCGGTCGTGCTCGCCGGCCAGCGCGGCCGCGGTGCCGTCGGTGACGAGGTCGGGGTCCTCCAGCCAGGCCTGCGGGAAGGCGGCGACGACGCGCTGATACAGCACCGGATCGGGCTCCTGGTCAACGATGGTGCCGTGGTACAGCGCCTTGAAGTCGATCGAGTCCACTGCCCCGGTCTCGGCCAGCTCCGCGATCAGCTCGGGCGTCCACGACGTGGTGGCGTCGAGCTTGAAGCGCAGGGTCGGGTAGTGGGCCAGCCGGTTCGAGATCGGCTCGAGCGTCGGCGGCTCGCCGAGGCGCAGCGAGACGACGAAGGTCAGCGGCCGGGCTTCGCGCCCGAGCGCCTGGTGCAGCGGGATGCCGCCCTGGCGCAGGGCCAGGTCCAGCGCGGCGCTGTGAAACGTCCAGCGGCGATACAGCCTCGAGACCTCGCCGCGCTGGGGCTCCACCGGGAAGAGATCGAGGCCGTCGATGCGCTCGCAGAACTCGCCCAGCGAAGAGCGCCCGGCCAGGTCCAGCACCGGCCCCGCCTCCTGCAGGGCGACCTGATCCTCGGCGTCGTAGACGACGTCCTCCCCGACCCCCTCGGCGCCCGCGCCGGTGAGGTGCACCACCGTCGAGAGCCGCTCGAAGCCGCTTGACACCTGCGCGCGCAGCCCCTCCAGCGTGTACCCGTCCACCTGGAGCGGCAGCCCAGCCAGCTTGTCGAAGGTGCTCATCGGGGCTCGGCGGCCGGCGTTGGGGTCAGCCGCGCCACCAGCTCCTCCAGGCGCAGCTCCTCCAGTCCCTGGCTCACGGCGTCCAGCTCGCCGGCGCAGTACTCCACCAGCTCGCGGCCCTCGCGCACCAGCTCAAGCGTCTCGCGCAGCCCGGCCTCCCCGGAGTCCAGGCGGCGGATGATCTCCTCCACCCGACTGACCGCGGACTCGTAGGTGCGTGTCTCGGTGCCCGGGGTCGCAGCGGCGGGCGTCTGGCCCATGGGTGCGTCGTTCATTGGGTCTCCTTCTCGCCGGCGACCTCGGCCGCGACGGCGCCGTCGTGGAAGCGCAGCGTGACCTCGCGCGCGGTGCGGGCCGCCGCCGCGGAGCCCAGCGGGAGTCCCGCGCGGTCCTGCACCAGCGCGTAACCGCGCGCCATCGTGCGCTGAGGGTCGTGGGCCGCCAGCGCCATCGCCAGGCGATCGAGCTCACGCGCCCGGCGGGCGCGATCGCCCTCGCCGGCTCGCGCGGAAGTTCGCTCCAGCCCCTCGGCGTGGCGGGTCACCCGCCGGCGCCCGCCGTCGGCCTGGCGGCGGGCGGAGGCGCGCAGCTCACGCAGCAACTGGTGCAGGCGTCCACGGTGACGGGCGATGTGCTGGGCCGGAGCGCGCGAGAGCTGCGCCAGCGACCGCGCCCGCACGAGGATCGCACTCCGGCCATGGTCGCGCAGCCGCGTGGCGGCAGCGGCCAGCGCCCGGCGGGCGGCGACACAGTCGACCGGGACCGCCGCCTCGGCGGCGTGGGTGGGGGTCGAGCAGCACACGGCCGCGACGTCGTCGATGAGCGTGCGGTCCGTGTGATGTCCGACCGACGAGATCACCGGCACGCGCAGCAGCGCCACGGTCCGGCAGAGCGCCTCGTCGCAGAAGGCGTACAGGTCGGCCAGCGAGCCCCCGCCGCGCGCGACGATCACCACCTCCACCTCCGGCGTCGCCGCCAGCTCGCGCAGTGCCGCGGCGATCCGAGGCGCCGCGTGACGGTCCTGGACGGGGACAAAGGCCCAGACGAGCCGCCCGTTCCAGCCGCGCCGGCGTAGGCCGGCCAGGACGTCGTCGCGCGCCTTCCCGCTCTCGCCGGTGACGACACCGATGGTCCGGGGCAGCGCGGCCAGGGGCAGTCGCTTCTGGGGCTCAAACAGGCCCTCGTCGTGCAGCCGGCGGCGCAGGCGTTCGAGCGCGACCAGCAGGTCCCCCTCTCCGGCGGGCCGTAGCTCGGTGACCGCGAAGGAGAAGGTGGGGGAGGAGGTGCCGCTCCCCGGGTAGTAGTCGCAGCCGCCGCCCACGACGACGCGCATCCCGTCGGCAAGGGTGACCTCGAGGCGCTCGAAGTCGTCGCGCCACATCGAGCACGGCAGCGCCCCGCGGGCATCACGCAGCTCGAAGTAGACCCGGACCCGGCTCTCCCGAAAGCCCCACACCTCGCCCACGAGCTGGACGCGCGCGAACTCCTGCAGGCGCCGGCGCAGCCGGGCGGCATAGGACCCCACCGGGTAGGGGCCCGGAAAGGTGCTGTCGGCGATCGCCTCGGCGGCGAGCGCCGCGGTGCCGGTGGTGCCGGTGGTGGAGCCGCGAGCGGTGGTGGAGTCCATCGCGCTGCCGAGGCTACACGCCGCCCGACACGGAACCGGCGGGCGGCCGGATGCGTCGCGTCAGCGTCACCTGGCGGCCGATCGCGGCAAAGCCCAACCGGGCGTACATGAGCTGGGGCCAGTCGTCGGCGTCAGCGGGGACGATGATGAGATCCGCCCCCCAGCGGGCGGCGTGGGCGACCGCCGTGGCGACGACCGCGCGGGCCAGACCGCGCCCACGGTGCGCGACCAGCGTCCCCACCTCCTCGACCGTGGCCACACGGCGGCCGCTCACGTCGTCATCGAGGAACAACGCGCACGCCGAGGCCGGGCCGCCGCCTGACTCCCCGGCGCCGAAGCACCGGCACGGCGTGGTCGTGCGCAGGCGGCTCTGCGTGGCCGCGAGACGTGCCACCAGCCCGGTGCGAGCATCGACCTCGGGCGCCTCCTCGCGCAGGGAGGTGAGCTGGAAGGCCCCCATCTCCACCTCGGAGATGGCCCGCGCTCGCGGGTCGCCCACGAGCTCCGAGGGGTCATCGGCGAAGGCCATGTAGACGGTCCGCGAGCGCTCCCAGCCCGCGGAGGCCAACTGCGCCGCCGCGCGCTCTCCGCTGCCGGCGTCATCGAAGACGACGTGGCGGTGGCCCAGGTCGCCGAGGCACCGCTCGGCGAGCGCTGCGACCTCGGACCCGGTCAGGTCAACGCGGGCGGGCGGGGTCGGGTCCAGGAGCACGGCGTTGACGTAGTGGACGTCGTGGAGCTCGGGATGGCGCAGGGCGAGCCCCTCCGCCAGCGGGATCGCCTCCAGCGCGGCGCGGCAGCGCACAGCGCGGTCGGCGGCCAGAGCGAGCGCGAGGTCAGGCGTCGAGCCGCCGGCACCACGAGACATGGGTGCGATACGGCGTGTCCAGCAGGCCGTCGGCGGCCACCAGACCCCGCCGCGTCACCAGCTCGGCCATGTCATCGAGCAGCCGCTCGCGCGGCGCGTCGTCCAGCAGCGCGACGAAGCTCAGCGAGGCGACGCGGGCGCGCAGAGTCTCCGGGTCCACCCGGACGGGGTTGGGGAAGACCTGCTCGGAGATGGGCGAGAACAGCCCGGTCGCGCCGAGCACCTCCCGCCACTCGTCGGAGCGGTCGCGTTCGCGACGGCCGGAGTACTCGGCGGTGAGCGCGCGCATCTCGACGATCCACTCCACGGATTCGTCCCACTCGTTGCGCACCACCCCGAGGCCGCCGCCGCCGACCAGCACGCGATGGATCTCCGCTGCCGCGGCGGGGACGTCGAACCAGTGGAAGGCCTGGGCCACGAACACCGCGTTGACGCTGCCGTCGCCCAGCGGCATCCGCTCGGCGGTGCCGTCGAGCACCGTGACGCCGGGCACGGCGCGCTCCAGTTGCTCGCGCATGCCGGCCACCGGCTCGATCGCCACCAGCTCGGCGCCGAGGCCCAGCAGGGCGCGCGTCAGCTTGCCGGTGCCGGCGGCCAGGTCGACGGCCACGCGCCCCGGGCCGAGGTCCAGCTCCCGGCCCAGCAGGGCGATCGCCGCCTCGGGATAGCCCGGACGCCCGCGCTCGTAGTCCACCGCGCCGCGCTGGAAGCCGAGAGCGGCCTCGTCCGGGATCGCGCTCACGACGCCGCGGCCTGGGCGCTGTGCTCTCGCAGCCACGTCACCGTGCCGGCCAGACCGTCGCGCAGGTCGATGCGGGCCTCCCACCCCAGCAGCGTGCGCGCCTTCTCCACCGACGGCCAGCGGCGCTGCACGTCGACGTTGAAGCTCGGCAGGTGCTCGAAGGCGAGCTGCAGGGGATCTTCGCCGCAGGCCTCCCAGATGAGCGCCGCGATCTCCGCAACGGTCCGCTCCTCGGAGGCGGAGATGTTGAAGTTCTCGTTCTCCCCGGCCGGGGAGGCCATCGCGGTGACGATCCCGTCGGCGATGTCGTCGACGTGAGTCAGCGTCCGCGTCTGCTCGCCGGAGCCGAAGATCTGCAGCGGCCGCTGCCCGGCGAGCACCTTGGCGATCAGGTCGGGCACGGCGTGGGCGATGCCGGGCTCGTCGCGGTCGGGCATCTCGCCGGGGCCGTAGGCGTTGAACGGGCGGCAGATGGTGTAACGCAGTCCGTGCTGGTCATGCGCGGCCCGCGCGTAGACCTCCCCTGAGAGCTTGGAGAACCCGTAGGCCGAGCGCGGCGGCGGGCAGGTGTCGAGATGGGTCTCGGCGGTGGGGAACTCGGTGGCGCGCTCGAACACCATCGAGGAGGACACGTACACCAGCCGCGTCACGTCCTGCTCCACGGCGGCGTGGACGATCGCGCCCGTCAGCGCGTTGTTGACCTCGGTGAGAGTGAAGGGGAGCTTGTGGAAGTTGGCGATCCCGCCGACGATGGCGGCCAGGTGGATGACATGGGAGCAGCCGGCCAGCGCCTCGCGGGCGACGTCGAGGTCACGCAGGTCGCCGCGCTGCAGCTCGCAGCCCTCGCGCATCCAGTCCGGCGCGGCGCGGTGATCGGCGACGCGCACCTCAAAGTCCGGGTCGCGCAACAGCCGCCGCACGACGGCCGAGCCGATCGTGCCGGCCCCGCCCGTGACCAGCACCCGGGGCATCAGTGGGCGGCGTCCGGGGAGGCGTCGACGCCGGCCGACTCTCCGAGCAGAGCGCCTGTCTCGGCGGCGAATACGAACACCTGCCCGGTGCCCAGGGTGTTCCACGGGTCGGCCAGCAGGCAGTCGTCGGAGGCCAGCGCGCCGATGTGGCGCAGCGTCTCGGGATCCTCGAACTGGGAGTGGTTGGTGGCCACGATGACCACGTCGGCGTCGCGCACCGCCTCGTCGAGGGACTGCGTCGGCGTGGCGGCGTGCGGGTCGCACACGGCGACGTCGGCCAGCTCACGCTCGAGCAGGCGGATGAGCTTGGGTGACAGCGAGTCGCGCTCATCGTCGGTGTCGCGCTTGAAGGTCAGGCCCAGCACCGCCACCTTGCGCGAGGACAGGCTGCCGATGCGGCGCTTGATGCCCTCGACCAGGAACAGTGGCACGCCCTCGTTCACGCGCGAGACCGCCAGCAGCATGCCGGGCGCGTGCGAGCGCTCCTCGGAGAAGGCGAAGTCCTTGCGCAGGCAGGTGCCGGCGGTCAGGCCGGGCATCGCGATGCCGCCGCGGGGGTAGTCGTGGTTGATGAGGTCGATGACCTCGAACACGTTGGCCCCGTAGCTCTCGCAGTCCATCATCAGCAGGTTGGGAAGCGCGAAGGTGGCATAGCGCAGGATGTTGGTCCAGATCTTGGCCAGCTCGGCCTGGACCGGCGAGGTCTTGACGATCGGCGCGCCGAAGACGCTGAACAGGTTGGCGGTGTGCTCGGTCGAGCTCTCGCCGACCCCGCCGACGATGCACGGCAGCGAGGTGATCTCCTGCAGGAACTTGCCGGCCGCGATCCGCTCGGGCGCGTGGGCCACGAACACGTCCTCACCGACGCGCAGGCCGCGGCGCTTCTCCAGATAGCCGGCGACGAACTCGGTGGTGCCCGGCGCGATCGTCGAGCGCAGGATCAGAGCGTGGCCCGGCCGCAGCAGCGGCAGCAGGTCATCCACGGCGGCCCGGACCTGGCGTAGGTCAGACTCGACGTGGGAGAACGACGGCGTCCCGATGGTGATGACGATGTCATCGGCGCGGGCCGCGTCGGCGGCGCGATCGGAGAGCTCGAGGCGCCCCGAGCGCTGAACGCGTTCCAACAGCTCCTGGGTGCCCGCCTCGGCAAACGGCATCCGGCCCGAGCGCACGGAGTCGAGGATCGTCTGGTCGTGGTCGACGCCCAGCACGCGCAGGCCGCGATCGGCGAAGCACAGCGCCAGCGGCAGGCCGACCCGGCCGAGACCGATGACCGATACGGATCGTTGTTCACTCATCTCTTGAGGGTTAACCGTAGCTGCGCCTCGGGGATGCGGTAACCAGGTTCGACGCGGCGCGGCCCCCGCCTCCCCGGCGCCGAGCCTGTGTCAGTGGGTGTCGCCGGGGCCGTGGCCGAGGCTGCGCAGTGGGGTCAAACCCGGTTCTGCGGCATGCCCACGCGTCTCGCCGGAGAACGCGATCCGGTCAAGGCGGGCGATCTCGCGCTCGCCCTCCACCCGCGCGGGATGCCCCTCGGGGAGGCCCCGGATGAGGTTGCGAATCCGCTCGCGCAGCTGCAGGGCGAAGTGGGGGGTCGATGCGCCCATGAGCTGGCGAACGTCCTCGATGGTCGTCTCGTGCTTTGCCGCCAGCCGGTCAGGGTGCTCGGCCTGGCTCACTGTCCCTGTCCCTGCTGGCTCTGGGGAACCGCCTCCAGCAGCCGGTCGACCTCGGCCTGGACTCCCACCGAGATCGCGCTCTGGTCCCCGATCATCCACGCGTGGTTGTAGACCGCTGCCGTGGGCCCCTCCTCGGTGAAGCCCGGCGTCGCGTAGTTGAGAAAGTAGTTGAGCACGGGCTTGGGAAGGGTAGAGGCATTCTCCACCACGAGGTCGGGACCGTAGTCGCCGCTGCCCGACAGCGCGGCCGCCGCGGCGGCGTCGAGGGGCCGCGAGGCGTTGAGCAGCACGTAGCCGTGCCCGGGGCTGCGCAGGGCCCAGCCGAAGCTGCCCGGTACATGCGCGCAGGCTTGGCCGAAGGGGCAGGCGGGATCCCGGTAGATGGCGAAATCCACCGAATTGGAGGCGGGATCGGTGCCACCGACGCGCTTGACCGTCCCGTACTTCCCCAGCGCGGTCATCGTCGCATTCGGGATCACGCTCGGCGGGCCGAGCACGTAGATGTGGGGCTTGGAGTGCGACAGGAGCGCCTGGCGGGTGGCGGCCGGGATGCCCGAGGCGCCCACGAACAGGATCGGGTTGCCGCTCTCGGCCGCCCAACCCGCCGCGGGCATGGCATAGGCCGGGCTGGTGGCCGACGCGATCATGACGTCGTTGCTCGGTTTGCCGGCGACCGCCGAGACGAAGCGGTCGATCCCCGCCGCCAGGCTGTAGGCATCGGTGCCGTTGATCGCGGTCGTCCGCGTTCCCTTGACCGCGGGCACGGCGCCGACGCGTATGACCCGGGCGCCCCCGGCGGGTCCGGATCCCGTGGGGGCCAGGGCCGTCAGCGCATCGGCGGTCGCCGTGGGCAGCGTGGCGGGCCCTGAGAGAAGCACCGGCGCGTGGATGGGCGGCGCCATCAGCACCGACGCGGCCATCGCTGCCTGCCAGTCGCTGGTGGGGGCGAGGGTGACCACGGTGGGATGGGTGCCCGGGGCCGCCGACGGAAACACGGCCAGTGCGACGCCCGCGGCATCGGCGACGGGGTCAGCGCCGGCCACCCGCGTCGTGTTCTTGGTGGCCACGGCTGGGAAGCCGAGCTTCTGGGCCGCCTGGGGCGCCGTGGACGGAACCCCTCCCTTGGCGACCGACGTGGCGGTGGTGGTGCTGGAGTGCAGCAGCTTGGGCCCGCCGCCGCCACACGCGGTCAGGACGAGAGCCAGAAGCCCGGCGATCGCCGGCATCGCGCCTGTCCGGGCGCCACGGGATACGCGGGCATGCATGCGGTCGGGACGTTACCGACGGGTGACCCGGCGCGCGCGCGTTGGGTCCAGCCTGCAGCCCAGCCCGCACCCGCGGAGCGCGGATGTGACTCGTCGCCGGACAAGTCGGTATATTGCCGCTCGCCTAATCCGCGGGCCGTCAAATCCGCGGAGCGGGGGACCCACGTGTCGTCCCTTGGGGCTAATCCCGCGGTGGATCCGCGGGAGGCGCAGGCTCTTTTAGCGCCAGCCCGACAGCTAACCCCGCCGGCCTACGAAAGAGAGTGATTTGCCGCTACAACGACTCGTGATTCCTGTCTTGGCGCTGTTCGCGCTCGCCGGCGCATCGTCGGCCTCCGCCGCCGGCGGCACCGGCGCCACCGGAGCGCCCTCACCGGCGACGACCGTCAACACCGCCAGCACCGGCGGCGCGGGCCTGTCCGGCCCCGCCGGGTCTCCGAGTACCCCTCAGCAACCGACCGTTCCGGGGAGCGTCGCCAAGATCATCAAGGGCGTCGCCTACGCCCCGGCGTGGGCCCCGATGCAGGTCAAGAAGGCGATCTGGGCCGGAAACCAGATCCGGCTCAAGCCCTACCGCGTCGGCGGCGGCCACGGCAAGTGGCGCGACTCCGCCTATGACTGCTCGGGCGCCGTCTCCTACGTCCTGCACGCCGCGGGTCTGCTCAAGATCTCCGAGGACTCCGGCGAGATGGAGGCCTGGGGTCAGAAGGGCCTGGGGCAGTGGATCACCGTCTACACCAACCCCGGCCACGCCTTCGTCGAGATCGCCGGGATCCGCCTGGATACCTCACGGGAGGGCGATCCGCACCCGGCGCCCGGCACGGGGCCCCGCTGGCGGCCGGTCATGGCCAGCACCTCGGGCTACATGTCCCGTCACCCGTCGGACCTCTGAGCACGCCGCCGGCTCGGAGGCCGGCGCTGCGCCCTCACGGCGCATCGTCGCGTGCGTTGCGGCGGTCCTCCTGGGCGCGCCGCGCGATGATCTCCTGGCGCTCGGCCAGCCGGTTGGCGCGTCGCAGCTCGGCCTCGCGCATCCGGCGCGTCTCGGTCGGCGTGACCGCCAGCAGCGGGGGGATGGGAGCGGGGTCGCCGCCGTCATCGAGGGCCACCATGGTGAGGTAGGCCGTGTTGGTGTGACGAAGGCTGCCCGTCATGGGGTTCTCGGCCTCGACGCGCACGCCGACCTCCATCGACGTCCGCCACGCCGCGTTGACCGTGGCCCTGAACGTGACGAGCTCGCCGACGTAGATCGGCACCAGGAAGTCCATCCGGTCCATCCCGACGGTGACCACCCGCTGGCGGGAGTGCTTGATCGCCGCCAGGGCAGCGGCCTCGTCGGCGTGCTTCATGATCGTGCCGCCGTGGATGTTGCCCCGGTTGTTGGCGTCGGTGACGCCCGTGAGATGCGTGATCTCCGCGCGCGAGTCTGCCGCTGGCTTTGCGTCCATCGGGTGATCCTATTCGCGCGCCGCCTGAGCCTCCGGGGGGACTGGACCGCCCGGACCGACTACGCTTGGTAGCGCCAGTAACGAACTCGCCAAGGAGGATGCGATGCCGGGCCTGTCCGGGCGCATGTCCACCGTCATCAAAGCCAAGATCTCAAAGCTGCTGGACCGAGCCGAGGATCCGTCCGAGACGCTGGAGTACAGCTACCAGAAACAGATCGAGCTACTCCAGAACGTCAAGAAGGGGATCGCGGACGTCGTCACCTCGAAGAAGCGCCTGCAGCTGCAGGAGGAGAAGTACCAGCAGCAGGTGGTCAAGCTCGACACCCAGGCCCGCCAGGCCCTCGCCGCCGGCAACGAAGAGCTGGCGCGCACCGCGCTGGAGCGCAAGAGCGCCCTTCAGACCGAGCTGCAGTCCCTGGACTCGCAGATCTCCCAGCTCGAGCAGCAGCAGGAGCAGATGACTGCGTCGGAGCAGAAGCTGCGCTCCAAGATCGAGCAGTTCCGCTCCAAGAAGGAGGTCATCAAGGCCCAGTACTCCGCCGCCGAGGCGCAGGTGCGGATCTCCGAAGCCGCCACCGGGGTCGGTGAGGAGATGGCCGACGTCGGCCTGGCCATGCAGCGCGCGCTGGACAAGACCGAGAACATGCGGGCACGCGCGGGCGCCGTCCAGGAGCTCGAGGCCGCCGGCACCTTCGAGGACCTCACTCAGCTCGGGCCGGCCGAGGACGACATCGACCGCCAGCTCAAGGCCCTGTCGAGCACCAGCGAGGTCGACTCCGAGCTGGCCAAGATGAAGGCCGAGCTGGGCACGGGCAGTGCCAGCAAGGGTGAACTGGGCGCGGGGAGTCCCGCCTCCGGTGGCGAGAGCGCGGGGGCCGGCCAGGAGCAGGCTCCGTGATCGTGAGGATCTCGAGCGAAGGCCAGTACGACGTCTCCGAGGGCGACGTACCGACGCTCAACGAGCTGGACAACGAAGCGGTCACCAGCTGCCAGGCCAGCGACGAGCAGGCCTTCCGGGAGGTGTTCGGGCGTCTGCTGGACTACGTCCGCTCCCACGGAGCGCCGGTGCCCGACGACGAGCTGTTCGGCTCCGACATCATCCTGCCGCCGGCCGACGTCTCCCTCGAGGAGGCCAAGCGCGAGTTCCAGGGCGACGGCCTGATCCCGGGCTGACCCGGAGCACGGCGGGGCTCGGGCGCCCCGCGGCCGACCCTCAGCGGGAGTCTTGGGAGCATGGTTGTGGTCGATAGTGCAGGACATAGCGTCAAGATCGACCACAACCCCGATCCAGGGCTCCCCGCAACCACCTCAGCGACCACCCGCGAGCGCTGACAGCAGCCCGTCCACCCGCGCCGCGGTCTCATCCCAGCTGAACTGGGCGGCACGCCGGAGCCCACGGCCGCGGAGTTCGCCACCCCTGTGCGGGTCGGTGGCGGCGGCCAGGACGGCCGCGGCGAGCGCCTGGCCGTCGTCGGGATCCACCAGCAGCGCCGCATCGCCGCAGGTCTCGGGCAGCGCTGCGCGGTTGGCCGCCACCACGGGTGTCCCGCAGGCCATGGCCTCCAGGCAGGTCAGGCCGAAACCCTCGTAGCGCGACGGCAGGACGAAGGCCCGCGCTCCGGCGTAGAGCCCCGGGAGCTGAGCATCGGCGACGTAGCCCAGGCTGCGCACCCCCGCCGCCCCCGCGGCGGCCGCGAAGTACGGCCGCCGGTCGCCGGCCCACACGAGCTCGATCCCCTCGCGGGCGAGCGCCGCCGCCACCGGCGCGAGCTTCTCGACGTTCTTGCGGCGGTCGTCGGTGGCGATGGTCAGCACGTAGGGCCGGGTCAGGCCCAGCCGGGCCGCCGCGGGCGCGGGGTCGACGTCGGCCGTGAAGCGCGCGTCGACGCCTCCGGGGATCACGGTCAGTCGTGACGGGTCCAGGCCGGCGAGCTCGATCAGCTCACGGCGGCTGAACTCCGACACGGTGATGACGGCCACCGCTCGCCGCGCGCACGCAACCCCCGCCCGGCCGTGCCAGACCCGGTAGGCCCGCGAGTAGGCCTGAGGCTCGCGCAGCACCGCGGCGTCGTGCATGACCAGCACGTTGCGCGGCCAGGCCAACGGCGCCAGATTGGCCGGCGAGAACACCAGCGCCGCCCCGAGCCGGGCCGCCCGTGCCGGGAGCGCGACCTGCTCCCACGCCTGGGCGAGCGCCCGCCGCCGGGCGCGCGGCCGCGGCTGGGCGACCACGTAGCGGTCGGGCGCCAGCGCCCGCAGGCGCCCGACGACCTCGTCGGTCCACCGCTCGACGCCCGTGATCGTCGGCCGCGTGGCGGCGCGACGATTGAGGACGATCAGCGGTTGGTGTTCCTCGCCCGTCAGCGCATCAGGACACTACGCGGTCGCCGCGGGGACCGTCTCGGTGCGGCGCTGGATCCACTTGGAGCTGCACGGGATCTTGGTCCGGTCGCAGCGGCCCGCGTACTTGCTGGCGATCTCGGTCACCTCGGTGAGCAGATCGTCCTGGAGGCGGATCGGGTCCAGACCGAGCTCGAGCAGGTGGTCGTTGGCCACGAACAGCTCATTCTCGGCCGCCTCCTTGCGCGGGTTGTCGACGTAGTCGATCTCGGAGCCGGTGAGGCTGGAAACGAGCTTGGCCAGGTCGCGTACGCGATGGCACTCGGTCATCTGGTTGAAGACCCGGACGCGGTCGCCCTGCTCGGGCGCGTTCTCGATCGCCAGCTGAATGCAGCGGACGGTGTCCTGGATGTGGATGAAGGCGCGGGTCTGACCGCCGGTGCCGTGGACGGTGAGGGGGTAGCCGACCGCGGCCTGCATGAGGAAGCGGTTGAGCACCGTCCCGTAGTCGCCGTCGTAGTCAAAGCGGTTGATGAGCCGCTCGTCCAGGCGCGTCTCGGCGGTCTGGGTGCCCCAGACGATGCCCTGGTGCAGGTCGGTGACCCGGGTGCCGTCGTTCTTGTTGTAGAACGCGAACAGGAGCTGATCCTGGGTCTTGGTCATGTGGTAGACGCTGCCCGGATTGACCGGGTAGAGGATCTCCTGCTCGACCTCGGTGCCCTCGTCGGTGTCGATGCGGACCCGGAGGTAGCCCTCGGGGATCTTGACGCCGGCGGTGCCGTAGCCGTAGACCCCCATCGTCCCGAGGTGGACGACGTGGGCGTCGAGCTCGGACTCGACCAACGCGCACAGCAGGTTGTGCGTGGCGTTGACGTTGTTGTTGACCGTGTAGCGCTTGTGCCACGGGCTCTTCATCGAGTACGGCGCCGCGCGCTGCTCGGCGAAATGAACGATCGCCTCGGGCTGCCATTCGTTGAGGAGGTCCAGCATGACCCGGTAGTTCTCGGCGACGTTGAAGTTGTAGTAGGGGATCTCGCGGCCGGTGAGCTCGCGCCACGTCTCCAGGCGGGTGCCGATCGGCGTGATCGGGGTGAGCGAATCGGCCTCGAGCTCCACGTCGGCCTTGCGCCGCGCCAGGTTGTCCACGATGGCGACGTCGTGTCCGGAAGCCGAGAGGTGCAGCGAGGTCGGCCAACCACAAAAGCCGTCTCCACCGAGAATCAAGATGCGCAAGGTGTCTCCTTGTCCGTTCCGAATGGCACGCGCGCGCCCCAGGCGGCGCGGCAAGAAGGATCAGGCTCTGCTCAGGGCACAGTAAGCCAGGGATGTGAGCCTAGCGCACCCGCAGGCGGCATCTGCGCCGCCGTACCTCTCCCGGACTCGGGCTTTATGCGGGTCAGACGGGGATTCCCCACAGCGGGAACCACCGGCTGAGCTCCGGCTCGATGGGCAGCTCCTTGCCGGCCTGGGCCTTGAGGACGAGTTCGCGCTCGTTGTCGCGCTGCTGTGCCCCGCGCGGGACGAACGGGTAGAAGGAGCCCCGCTTGTAGTTGTAGATCCAATACAGCGCCTGGCCGTGGCCGTCCTGGAACGCGAACACCGAGCACAGCAGCCGGTCGCCGTAGCCGCCGGCCTGCAGCGCGCCCGACACCGCGTTGATGCCCACGACGAGGCTGTCGAAGTCTGAGCCCCGCAACACCAGCCAACTGAAGCCGAAGCTGTCGGTGGAGTTCTCCACGGTGGTGGCGCTGTCGGAGGCGGTGGCGCGCACCACCTCCTCGGTCTCGCGCACGATGGAGGTGAAGTCAGAGGTGGCCAGCGACTGGAAGACGATGGCGGCGCTGCCACGCGTGGTGATCTCCAGGCCGGTCTCGAAGGTCACATACGCGGTGCTGATGGCAAACAGCCGGTCCTCGGCCGGCTGGGCGAGCTTGCGCCGGCCGGTGAGGATGTCCAGGAAGCCCATGCCGGGAGGTGCAGCGGCGCGTCGCCTAGGAGGCGGTGCCCTGCAGCTGGGACTCGTACCGAGCCAGCGCCTCGAGGCGGGCCTCGATCGGCGGGTGGGTCGAGAACAGGGTGGCCACCGTCGACTTCACCTTCGGCGGGAAGATGTAGAAGGCGGCCAGCTCGCCCGAGGCGGCGCGCAGGTCGCGCTGCGGGATCTGGTCCATCTGGTTGGAGATCTTGATCAGGGCGGAGGCCAGCGCGCTCGGCCGGCCGGTGATGACGGCCGAGCCCCGGTCGGCGGCGAACTCGCGGTAGCGCGAGAGCGCCTGCAGGAGCAGGTAGGAGACCACGTAGACGATGCCGGAGACGAGCACCACGACGATGAACCCGCCGTTGTTGTTGTTATCGCGGTTGTTGCCGCCGAAGCCGCCGCCGAACAGGAAGCCGAACTGGACGATGAACGCGGCGATCGACGCGAAGAAGCTGGCGATCGTCATGTACATGACGTCGCGGTTGGCGATGTGGGTCAGCTCGTGGCCCAACACCCCCTCCAGCTCGGCCTGATTGAGCAGGCTGAGGAGGCCGGTCGTCGCGCACACCGTGGCGGTACTGGGGGAGCGGCCCACCGCGAACGCATTGGGCATCGGCGTGTCGGCGATGGCGACCTTGGGCATCGGCAGGTTGGCCTGGATGCACAACCGCTCGATCGTGCCGTAGAGCTCCGGGGCCTCCTCCGCGGTGACCTGGTGCGCGCCCATCGAGGCCAGGGCCAGCTTGTCGGCGGAGAAGTACTGCACCAGGAACAGCGCGCCCGCGATGATGGCCACCGTGACCGCGCCCGCGCCCGCGGCGATGAGCACCGCGATGAGCACGACGTAGACGAGTCCCAGGAGGAACGCCGTCGCCAGCATCCGGGTCTGAAGACCCCGGTCCCGGCCGAATGCCTTGGGGGCGGACATGTGTCCACATGTTGGCAGATGGGCTAAGCCGCGCCTGAACGCGACCGATGAATTCCCTGCACGCATGGGGACTGCCTCGATGGGACCGGAGTGCGGATGGGAGGACGGGCTGGGGCTCGCCCGCCCTGTCGTCGTGCGCCCGATTAAAGATGGGGCCGTCAGCTGCCGATTAACCCCTTGTGCGTGCCACTCGTGCTTACGTCGCCGGCCTGGGAACTGCGGGAACTCTCGTCCTCGCTGCCTCGATCCTGTTCGTGCTCGGCAGTGCCATCGTCACCTACAACGGCTGGCCCAAGCTGGGCGGCATCGGCTCGCCGGCCACGCAGACGCTGACCGCGCACCCCAAGGCCGGGTCACACGCCTCCTCCTCTTCTTCTCACGGGCTCGCTCCCGTGAAGCTCGTCAAGCCAGACGCGGCGAACCCCGCCGGGGTTCCGGCGGCGGTCGCCAACAAGCGCAGCAGCCTGCTCGCCCAGGTGGGTCATAGCCCCACCGGCCACCACTCGGTGCGTCCCTCCAACACCGCCACCATCTCGCACCCGGTGGCCGGTCGCCGGCCGACGCACAGCTCCGCCCCGACCAAGACCGGCTCGGGTGGCAACGGTTCGGGCAGCGGGAGCGGCGGCTCGGGCAACGGCTCCACCACCGTCTCAACCCCGACGATCCCGGTCGTGACCACGCCCACCCCGGTCGCGAGCATCCCGACCACCACGGTGTCGACCGGCTCGGGCCCCAGCGGCTCCGGATCGAGCGGCAGCTCAGGTGGCTCGGGATCCAGCGGCGGCTCGAGCGGCGGCTCAGGATCGAGTGGCGGCTCGGGTTCCAGCGGCGGCTCGGGCTCGAGCAGCACCATCATCAAGCCGGCGAGCGGCACGGTCACGACCGTGATCAAGCCCGGCGGCACGATCACCTCGCCGGGGAGCATCGGCAGCCGCCAGGGCGGGGGCCCGGTCGTCTCCGTGAGCGGCGACACTGGCTCGTCGGGAACCAGCGCCCAGGTCCAGAGCACCACCACGTCGACCACCTCGAGCTCGAGCAGCACCACCAGCACCACGTCGAGCTCGACCAGCACCACCGGCGTCCACGTGACGGCGGGCGGGGGCACGGTCTACGCCGGCGGCCGGCCCAGCCTCCGCTGACCGCTGCCCGCACCCGCACCCCCCCCGGCCTCAGCGCGCGCCGGGCGCCGGCCCCAATGCCTTCCCGATGAACCGCAGGCTCACCGCCTGCAGCTCCTCATCGTGCTGGATCGAGCGGTGATGGCCGCCGGGCACCACGATCAGCCGGCTGCCCGGTGCCGTCAGCACCTCCGCCAGCTCGCGTGAGTGCGCGACGGGCACGCGCTCGTCGCCGTCCGCGTGCATCAGGAGCAGTGGGATGGTCAGCTGGCGGGCGGCCAGCGTGAGGTCGTGCTCGTCCAGGAACGCTCGGAGCCCTACGCGATCGGCGGCGAACGAGAACCGGTCCTCCTCCTCCAGGCCCCGGCGCAGCCCCTCGGCGCTGGCGGGACAGATCGCCACCGCGGCGCGAGCCCCCACCACGGGGGCGGCCAGGATGGTCAAATAGCCGCCCATGCTCGAGCCCCGGACGGCCAGTGGGGCGTCCGGGTCGCTCAGGGCCCGACGCAGCGTGGCCGCCACCAGCGCGACATCCTGCAGCACCCCCGGCCCCAACTGTCCGCCGCTCTCCCCATGCCCGCGCTGGTCAAAGCAGATGACCCCGAGCCCCAGCGCCACCGCCGCGCGGGCGAAATCGTGGTGGCTCTCCTTGCAGGAGTCGGCGCCGTGCAGGACCACCACACCGGCCCGTGCGGAGGGCTGGGGCGGGGCCGGCAGCCACAGCGTGTAGGCCAGGCCGTCGACGTCGCCGGTCTCTGAGGGAAGCAGCGGGGTGACGGTGCGCAGGCCCGAGACCATATCTTTCAGGACGTGCACCCCTCGGCAGCACGCGATATGAGCGCCCCGGCATCCTCTCTGTCACACGTCTACCCCCTTGGCAGCCGGGTCAACGAGCGCGGCCACCTGGAGCTGGGCGGCTGTGACGCGCTCGAGCTCGCCCGCGACCACGGCACACCCGTGTACGTGGTGGTGGAGGACGACCTTCGCGCCCGGGCCCGCGCCTTCGCCGACGCGCTGGCGGCGCGCCACCGTGACTGCGACGTCCTCTTCGCCTCCAAGGCCTTCCCCTGCACCGCGGTCTACCGGGTGCTCGCCGACGAGGGGCTGGCCTGCGACGTCGCCTCCGGCGGGGAGCTGGCGCTGGCGCTGAGCGGGGGGTTTGACCCGCGGCGCACCTACCTGCACGGCAACGCCAAGTCCGAGGATGAGCTGCGCCAGGCTCTCGCCGCGGGCGTCGGCCACATAGTGCTGGACTCCCAGGATGAGATCGAGCGCCTCGCCGCTATCGCCGCGGGCGCCACGACCCGCCAGGACGTGCTCATCCGCGTGACCCCGGGTGTGGCGGGGGAGACCCACCACGCCATCTCGACCGGGCAGGCCGACTCGAAGTTCGGCTTCTCGCTCGAGCAGGCCCGCGACGCGATCGCCGCGCTGCAGGGCCACCGCTGGCTGAACCTCCAGGGGCTGCACCTCCACATCGGGTCACAGCTGTTCGAGCTCGAGCCCTTCCAGGCCGCGATCCGCGCCATCGCGACGCTGGGCGACTTCCCGGTCTACAACCTCGGCGGCGGGCTCGCCGCGGCCTACACCTCAGACCAGCAGCCGCCCAGCCCCGAGCAGTGGGTGGAGGCGATCGTCGATGCCGTCCACTCAGAGCTGGGGCCCGACAAACGACTGCTGCTGGAGCCGGGGCGGGCGTTGGTGGCCAACTCGACGGTCACGCTCTACACCGTGCAGACGGTCAAGCGCAACGTCTCTACGTGGGTTGCCGTCGACGGCGGGATGTCGGACAACCTGCGCCCGATGATGTACGGCGCCCGCTACGACGCGATCATCGCCGACCGGCCGCTGGCCCCGGGCGACACGGCCTGCCACGTGGCCGGTAAGCACTGTGAGTCCGGCGACGTCATCGTGCGCGACGCCCACCTGCCCGACCCCGTCCCCGGCGACGTGGTGGTCACGCCTGCCACCGGCGCCTACGGCTACGCCATGGCCAACAACTACAACGGGGTCCCGCGCCCGCCGGTGGTGTTCGTCGGCGACGGCGAGGCGCGCGTCGTGGTCCGCCGCGAGACCTATGCCGACCTCATGAGCCGGGACGTCGTCTAGTGGCCTCTCACGCGCATGCACCCGCATTCGAGGCGCCCCTGGCGGCGCCTGACTGCGTCCTCGGACCCTCGTGTAGCGCTGCTACACGTCGGGTCCTGCGTCCTTGCCAGGCATCCACCAGTGGCACCTCTCGGTGCGACCGCATGCGCGTGAGCGACCACTAGTGGCCTCCGCCGAACCTGGCACGTTCCGCGTCGGGCTGCTCGGGCACGGGACGGTCGGCGCCGCCTTCGCCGACCTGCTGCCCCGTCACGCCGACCGGATCGCGCGGATGACCGGCCTGCGCCCCGAGCTCTCCGGGGTGCTGACCCGCAGCCGCGGCTCCTTCGAGGAGATCCTGGAGGGCTCGGATCTGATCGTGGAGCTGATCGGGGGGCTGGAGCCGGCGCGCGAGTATCTGCTCACGGCGATCCGGGCCGGCAAGCACGTCGTCACCGCCAACAAGCAGCTGCTGTCACACCACGGCGAGGAGCTGTGGGACGCCGCCCGCGAGAACAATGTCCAACTGCGCTTTGAGGGCGCGGTGGCGGGCGTCGTGCCCGTCATCCGGGTGCTGCAGGAGTCCCTGGCCGGGGCCACCATCGACCGGGTCCACGGGATCGTCAACGGGACCACCAACTTCATCCTCACCGAGATGGCGCGGACGGGGGAATCGTTCGCCTCGGCGCTGGCCGATGCCCAGCGGCTGGGCTATGCCGAGGCCGACCCCACCGAGGACGTCAACGGCAAGGACGCGGCGGCCAAGATGGCGATCATCGCGCGCCTCGCCTTCGAGACCCCGGTCCACATCGACCAGGTCCGCTACGAGGGCATCGAGCACATCCAGCCCGACGACCTGGAGTACGCGCGCGACCTCGGGCTGGGGCTCAAGCTCATCGGCACCGCCAAGCGCGTCGGCTCCGACGGGCTGTCGGTCACCGTCTACCCCGCCTTCCTGTACCCGGGACACCCGCTGGCGTCGATCAACGGGCCCTTCAACGCGGTCACCGTCGAGTCCGAGGACATCACCGAGATCACGATGTCGGGGCCCGGGGCCGGTGGGCCCCAGACCGCCAGCGCGGTACTCGGCGACGTGATCAGCGCGATGATCCCACCCGCCTCGACGCCGCCGGCGACCGAATCGCTGCAGATCGTCGAGGACGTCATGTCGTCCTTCTACCTGTATCTCGAGGTGGCCGACGAGCCGGGCGTCCTCGCGCACGTCGCCCATATCCTGGCCGAGCACGACGTATCGGTGAAGTCAGTGGTGCAGAAGGGCCTGGAGGACCAGGCGCGGCTGGTGATGGTGGTCCACCCGGTGCTGGAGTCGCGCTTCTTCGCGGCGATGGAAGAGGTCGGCGCGCTGGACGCCATGCGAGGGCCTCCGCGGGCCATCAGGGTCATCGAGGAAGAGTTTGTGTGACAGGATCACCCGCTCACATGCGCGCCGTTCAGATCACCGAGCTCTCCGGGCCCGCCACCGCCCTGCAGATCAACGACGTGCCCGAGCCGCCGCGCGAGCACCCGATGACCCCGGGCAGCGGCGTCATCGTCGACGTCAGGTCGGCCGGCGTCTCCTTCCCCGAACTGCTGCAGACGCGCGGCGAGTATCAGATGAAGCCCGATCTGCCGTTCGTCCCCGGCTCCGAGGTCGGCGGGATCGTCAGCGCGGTCCATGGCGACCCCGACGCCGAGGCCCGACTGAAGCCGGGTGACCGGGTGGCCGCCTTCTGCATGCTGGGCGCGTGGGCCGAACAGGCGGTGGCGCCCACCTACTTCACCTTCAAGATCCCCGACGACTGGGATTTCGCGCAGGGCGCCGCGCTCGTGCTCAACTATCACACCGCCTACTTCGCGTTGGTCGGGCGCGGCCGGCTGGCGGAGGGCGAGACGGTGGTGGTCCACGGCGCGGCCGGAGGGGTCGGCACCGCCTCTCTCCAGGTCGCCAAGGCACGGGGGGCCAGGACCATCGGCGTGGTCTCCAGCGACGCCAAGGAGGCCGTGGCGCGCCGCGCGGGCGCCGACGAGGTGGTGCGCTCGGACGGCCCCTGGAAGGACCAGGTTCGCGAGCTCACCGACGGCGGCGCCGACATCGTCTTGGATCCGGTGGGCGGAGACCGCTTCACCGACAGCCTGCGCTGCCTGCGCGAGTTCGGTCGCGTGGTCGTGGTCGGCTTCACCGGGGGTTCGATCCCGGAGGTGCGGGTCAACCGGCTGCTGCTCAACAACACCGAGGTGATCGGGGCGGGTTGGGGCGCGTCGGTGATCGGCTGGCCGGAGCGCACCGAGCGCATCGGCCGCGAGATCGAGGGCATGATCGAGGCCGGGAACATCAAGCCGGTGGTCGGAGAGCGGTTCGCGCTGGAGAACGCCGCCGAAGCGCTCATCCTGCTCGACGAGCGCGGCGCCACCGGCAAGGTCGTCCTCGACCTCTCCTGACGGCTCACCGGCCCCGCGTCTGACATCCTCGGCCGCGATGCACGGACTGATCGAGCGCTACCGCGAGCGCCTCCCCTTCGCTGCCGACGACCCGGTGGTCTCCCTGGGTGAGGGCAGCACGCCGCTCATCCTGGCGCCCACGCTGTCTGAGCGCGTCGGCGCCGAGGTGTGGTGCAAGCTCGAGGGGCTGAACCCCACCGGCTCGTTCAAGGACCGCGGGATGACGTGCGCGGTGTCGGCGGCGGTGCGGGAGGGGGCGGAGGCGATCGTGTGCGCCTCCACCGGCAACACCGCGGCGTCGGCCGCGGCCTACGCGGCGCGCGCGGGCCTGCGGTGCGCGGTGATCGTGCCCGACGGCAAGATCGCCAGCGGCAAGCTGGCCCAGGCGCTCATGCACGGGGCCCGGGTGATCGCCCTGGCCGGCAACTTCGACGTCGCGCTCACGCTGGTACGCCGGCTCTCCGCCACCCACCCGATCAGCCTCGTCAACTCGGTCAACGAGTTCCGCATGGAGGGCCAGAAGACCGCGGCCTATGAGATCGCCGAAGCGCTCGACTCAGAGCTCGACGCGCTCTGCATCCCGGTCGGCAACGCCGGCAACATCACGGCGTACTGGCGTGGCTTCTCAGACACCGACTGCCGCCCGCGCATGCTCGGCTTCCAGGCCGCCGGAGCGGCGCCGCTGGTCCGCGGCGCCCCCGTCGAGCAGCCCGAGACGGTGGCCAGCGCCATCCGCATCGGCAACCCCGCGCGCTGGGAGGACGCCATGAACGCCATGACCGCGTCGGGCGGGGCCGTCAACGCCGTCACCGACGAGCAGATCCTCTCGGCCTACCGGATGCTGGCCTCAGACGAGGGCATCTTCTGCGAGCCCGCGTCGGCGGCCAGCGTCGCCGGGCTGCTCGCCCATGGGGCAGGTGGCGCGCGGCGGGTGGCCTGCGTGCTCACCGGCCACGGGCTCAAGGACCCCCAGACCGCGATGTCGCAGGTCGGCGCCGTTCTTCCGTGCGCCCCGGAGTTCACCGCGCTGGAGCGCGCCGTCCTGGGGCCGGACCCGTCGGGCCGGTGATGACGCTCGGGCGGCGCCGCGTCGTGCGCGTGCCGGCGTCCAGCGCCAACCTGGGCCCCGGCTTCGACGTGATGGCCGCGGCGCTGGCGCTGCATCTGGAGCTCGAGGTGCGCGAGACCGGCACCTTCGCGGTCCACACCGACCTCGACGTCCCGCGCGATCGCTCCAACCTCATCGTTCGCGCCTTCGAGCGCCTGCACCCCGCCGACGGCTTCTCCTTCCACATCGCCTCGCGGATCCCGCTCACCGGGGGGCTGGGCTCCAGCGCCGCCGCCATCGTTGCGGGCCTGGTCGCCGCCGACCATCTGTTCGAGCTCGACGCCGACATCGGGGCGCTGGCCTCAGAGCTCGAGGGTCACCCCGACAACGTGTCGGCCGCCCTCGCCGGCGGCTTCGTCATCTGCCAGAACGGCGACGCCCACCGCTTCGAGCCCCCCATGGGCCTCGAGGCCGTGCTCGTCGTCCCCGACACGCCGGTGCGCACCGCCGATGCGCGTGCGGCGCTGCCCAGCACCGTGCCCCTCGACGACGCGGTGTTCAACGTCGCCGCCGCAGCCACGCTCACCCTCGGCCTGGCCACGGGCGCCTGGGACCTCATCGCCGCCGGCCTGGCCGACCGGCTGCACCAGGACCGCCGGGCCCATCTCTTCCCCCGGTCCGCCGAGCTTCTGCGCCACGCCACCGAGCACGGGGCGCTGGGCGCCACGATCTCCGGCGCGGGCCCCACCGTCCTGGTGTGGTGCAGCTACGAGCAGACGGGCGCCGTGACGGAGCACCTCAGGCGCGCCGCCGACGGCTGGGCGCAGGTCATCCGCGCTCCCTTCGAGGCCCAGGGCGCCGACGTCCGCGAGCTGTGAGCGCCGGCCTAGGAGGCCTGGGCGGCGTGCCGGGGCCCCAGCTCTGAGCGCAGCTTGCGCAGCGCCTCGCGCGCGTCGCTGCGGTCCAGGCGCGTGAGCAGCTCGTCGGCGACATCGAGGTAGTCCATCGCCAGATCGGGGCGGTAGTCGAGGATCGAGACCGCGCGCTCGGCGGACTCGGCGTACGCGATCGAAGAGCGGATCGTCGTCTGCACCAGCTTGTCGCCGAAGTGCTCGCGCAGCGAGTCAAAGGCCTCCCGCGAGTGCCGGGTGCGCATGTCGGCGATGTTGAGCACCACTCCCAGCCACTCGAGGTCGGGGTTGAGGCTGTCGCGCGCGAGCTCGATCACCTGGAGCGCCTGCTCGACCCCCTGCATGGCGAAATACTGCGCCTCGGCCGAGAGCAGCGCGTAGTCCGAGGCCACCAGTGCGTTGACGGTCAGCAGGCCCAGCGCCGGCGGGCAGTCGATGAGCACGACGTCGTAGTCACCGGCGACCTCGCGCAGCGCCTTCTTGAGGGTGAGCTCGCGGCCCATCTTGCCGCCCAGGGCCAGCTCAGACTCGGCCAGCCCCAGGTTGGCGGGAATGATGCCGCCATGGATTGCCTCACGCGCCGTGGCGCGGCCGGAGAGGACGTCCCCGATCGTCGGGGACGCGTCCGGGTCGACGTCGAGGTAGTCCGACAGGTTGCCCTGCGGGTCGAGGTCGACGGCCAGGACCGTCAGCCCCACCCGACGAAACACGTCGGTCAGCGTCCGAACCGTGGTGGTCTTGCCCGTCCCTCCCTTCTGGGAGAGGACGGCGATGGTGACGGGCGGCATCCGGCCGCGACTATACGGAAGTGATTGCGGTCAGCCCGACTGCGCCCCGGTGCCGCTCTCCGAGGTGTGCCCGAAGCGCATTCCCGAGACCACCGGGACGTCCATGAAGTGCAGGTGGTGGCGCCCGATCACGACTTCGTCGCCGTCGGCCAGGGTGCTCCACTCGACCCGCTCGCCGTTGACGAACACGCCGTTGAGGCTGCGGTCGTCGAGCACGCGCAGCCCGTCGGGCTGCCGGACGATCAGCGCATGACGTCGGCTGACCGTGGGGTCGTCGAAGCGGATGTCCGCGGCGAGGCTGCGGCCGATACGCGTCCACTCGCGGGTGAGCGCGTAAGCCACGACGTCGTCGCCGGACCGGTAGGCGATGTACTGGCCGGGATCCTCGAGGCCGTTGCGGACCTCCTCCAGCCACGCGTGGTCCTCCACCTCGGGACCGAGGTCGACGACGGCCTGCTGGGAGGTGGTGAACAGTGAGGCGCGGACGAACTCCGTCCCCCCGCAGTTGGGGCAGGCGGGCAGCTCGTCGGCGGCGTCGAGAGACACCGAGAAGTCGCAGTCAGTGCACCGGAAGGTCCCGGTTCCCGCCACACTGCCAGTCATCCAAGCTTTCATGGCCGTCTCCTCGCTACGGATTCCGGCGGCTCCGCGGTTGGGGTCTCAAGGCTGCGTGAAGCTCTCTGAGCTCATGGCCATTCTAACGTGCCCGCCCAAGGACTCCCCAAACCGGGAATCGGCTTTTCGTCCATCAGTCAGCCGGTATTTCGGCAAAAACGGCGTGGCCATTGATGGCGAGCGCTCACATCTTTTTCACCGGAAGGAACGGAGCTCGGAGAGCCGAACACCAGGCCATGCCCACGCTGCGCGACATGCTCGATCTGGAGCTCGCCCTGCTACGCCGCGGCCTGGACGAGCGCCTCGCCGGATCCGAGCGCTGCACATGCTGCCACCGCACCCCACTGGTGGGCGAGCGCGTGTACGTGTATGGCTCGGGCACGATCGCCTGCGAGCTGTGCCGTGGGCGCCAGCGCGAGGACCCGCTGGAGAGCCGCACCGTTCACGGGCCGGAGTTCGGCCACACGATGCGGATCACCGATCACCGCGCCGCCGCCTGACCACGTCGCCGCCTGACCGCGTCGCCGCATAAACTCCGGCCACGTGGAGCCCTTCACCGTCACGACGACGATCGCCAAGCCGCGTGAGCAGGTCTACGAGTACCTGGCCGACATCGCCAATCACGCCGAGTTCACCGATCACTACCTCGTCGACTGGCGCCTGCTCCGCATCGACCCCTACGGCCTGGGCGCCGGCGCCCGCTTCCGCATCAAGGCGCCGCTGCAGCGCTTCGCCTGGGCCGACGTGACCTTCGCCGAGATGCAGGCGCCCTACCGGATCGTGGAGCGTGGCCGCGGGGGGAAGTACAACCGCATCCGCATGCTGGGCACCTACACGCTGTCGCCGGGGCCTGGGGGCACCACCAAGGTCCAGTTCACCTACGAGACCGAGCCCTCCCAGATCTCCGACAAGCTGATGGAGAACTTCGGCGGGCGCTCTTGGGCGCGGCGCAAGGCGGCCAAGGCGATGCGCCGGCTGCGCGCCATCCTGGAGGACGGCCGCGAGCGCGGGCAGCGGGCGTCGGTGGAGAGCCGCTGATCGGCATGAGCGTCGTTAGACTTTCGGCGGCCGTGACGCTGCGCCGCTTCCTCATCGCCCTGTGTGGGGTCCTGTTCGCCATCGGGCTCTCCGCCTGCGGCCACCAGTCGGCGCATCAGAACTTCGCCAACGCCGACAACGACGGCGACTACATCTCGGCCGGCTACATCACCTATCAGCTGCAGATCTCGCGCGAGCTCAACCAGTACGGCAGCGAGGACTCGTCCTACGTCAAGGGCCTGCCCTCCGGCGTGTCGCCGAACCTCGGGCCCGATCAGCTGTGGTACGGCGTCTTTCTGTGGGCCAAGAACCAGAGCGGGCACCCGGCCACCACCAGTGACAACTTCGCGCTCACCGACACGCAGGGCAACGTCTACCGGCCGATCAAGCTCGACTCCGCCGTGAACCCGTTCGCCTGGACGTCCACCACCCTGCAGAACCTCGAGACCTACCCGGGTCCCAACACGGTGGCCAGCGACGGGCCGACCCAGGGCGGCCTGCTCCTGTTCAAGCTCTCGACCGCGGTGTACTCCAACCGGCCCCTCACGCTCGTCATCCTCGGCCACGGCGACCACCGCCTCGGCGGGATCTCGTTGAACCTTTGACCGGGGCCGTCCGGCCGGCACGACGAGGATTGATCGCGGGTCTCGCCGTGGCGGCCCTGGCGCTGCTGCCGTCGCTCGCCGGGCCGGCGGCGGCGCAGGCGAAGTGGAGCGCGCCGTTTGAGTTCGCCAAGCCGGGGACGCTCGACGTCGTCTCCCCTCAGCTCGCCATCTCCGGGTCGGGTGCGGCCGCGGCCGCCTTCGGCATCCAGGACGTCGACACCCCGGGGGTGTCGCAGGGCTATGTCAGCCTGCGTCCGGCGCACGGCTCGCCCGGCAATCCGATCGCGATCCCGGGAGCCCAGCAGATCCTCGCCGCCACCTATGACGGCGGCTCGCTGGAGCTGCTCACCGGGGCTGCGCCGGGCAACCAGACGTGCTGCAGCAGCGTCCAGGCTGTTCAGGTGGGCGCGGGCGGCGCTGCGGCCCGGGCCCGCACGCTCGTCGGCGGACTTGCCGGGGCGACCCAGGGCCGGCTGGTGACGCTCAAGAATGGCGCCATGCTCGCCGCCGTCGCCACCGAACGCGGCGTGTGGGTGACCCAGTCGGCCAAGGCCAACCGTTTCGGCGCGCAGCATCTGCTCATCCGCGGCGGCCAGATGCCCGAGACGCTGGACGCCGCCTGGCTCGGCGCCGAGAGCTCCATCGTCGCCTGGACGGCGGCCAAGGGGGTCGCCGGCCAGGCCGCCCCGCGCAGCATCTCCTACGCACTGGGCTCGGGGTCCCACGCCCCGCGCGGCGTCAAGACCGCGGTCACCGTGCCCGCCGGCCATCGCATCGACGAGCTCGCGGTCGCCGCCCGCCACGGCGGGGCGACCGCCGTGTGGGTCGAGAGCTGGTCTGACAAATCGGGCGCCTTTCACTCCGTGGTCCGAGCGATGGACATTGCGCCCCACGCCACGGTGCGCAACCTGTCAACGGCCAACCGGCTGGCCTCGGGGCTGAGCTTCACCGGGGACGTCGCGGGTGACCAGATGGCCGCGTGGCAGTCCTGCACGGCGCAGGCCGCCTGTCAGACACAGGTCGACGGCCGCGGGGCCCAGGGCTCCTTCGGCCCGGTTCGCGCGCTGGGAGCGATCGACGCCTCCCAGGCGCCGGCGGTCGCCGTCGGGGCGCGCGGGCAGGCGCTCGTCGGCTGGGTCCGCGGCGGCCATCCGGTGGTCGCCACGGCGTCGAGTGCCGGGCGGCGGCTCGGCGCGCCGGTCACGCTCTCGGCCACCACGTTCGCACTGGACCTCACCGTCGGCGTCGGCGCCCAGGGCGCCGGTCTGGCGGCGTGGACGCAGGGCACGCTGAACCCCAGCGTCGTCGGCGCCGCGAGCGGCTGACGGCACGCCGTCAGTGGCCGGAGAGGGCGGCCTCCAGCACCTCGCGGACGGGTGGAGCGGCGGTGCCCCCGCCCGCGCCCTGGTTGGGGAAGAGCGCTCCGGCCACGAATCGCGCGTGGCCCACCGGCGCGTAGCCGACGAACCAGGCGTCGGTGTTCTTGGGGTCGGAGGTCGGGGCCGCGGTGGTGTCGGTCCCGGTACCGGTGTCCGTCGATGGGGAAGCGGTGTTCTTCAGCTCGGCGGTGCCGGTCTTGCCGGCCACCTGGACGCCGGAGATCTGCGCCGAGGTCCCGGTGCCGTACTGCACCACCGCCACCATCATCTGCTGGACCTCGTGGGCGACCTTGGCGCTGGTGACGCGCACGAAGCGGGGCCGTTGATGGGCCAGCAGGGTGGGGATGGGACGCCGGCCGCCCATGGCGATCGTCGCCGCCACATCGGTCATCTCCAGGGGAGTGGTCTGCACCAGGCCCTGGCCGATCGCCGAGGAGCCGACGGCGAGGTCGTCGCCGATGGTCTTGGCGGAGGGGATGGTGCTCTCGGCCGCGCCGGGGATCGAGCTGGGCTGGTTGAAGCCGAAGCGCTCGGCGGTGGCCACGAATTGCTTGGCCCCGAGCTTGGCCCCGAGCGGCGCGAACACCGAGTTGCACGACACCGCGAAGGCGTTGAGAAGCGTGCCGCCGCAGTCCTCGCCGTTGGCGTTCTGCAGCGTGTAGCCCTCGATGGTGGCCCCGGTGGCGTAGGGGAAGACGGTGCTCAGGGTGGCGATGTGGGCCTGCAGCGCCCCGGTGGCGGTGATGATCTTCATGGTCGAGCCGGGGGGCTGGAGCGCCGAGTAGGCGATGCCCGCCGCCGCCAGCACCGCGCCGGTGCGGGGGTTCATGACCACCATGCCCCCGTACTGGCCGCCGAGCGCGGCCACCGCCGCGCGCTCCATGCCGGGGGAGATGGTCGTCTGGACCGGCTTGGCGGCCACCGGCGCCGCGTTGTCCAGGGTGCGATGGCCGGCCAGCAGCTGCCCGCCCGGCGTGCCCGCCAGGCGGCTCTGGAAGATGAACTCGAGTCCGTCAAGGCCCACGTGCGCCTTGGCCGGATAGCCGCGCGCCGCATAGTCGGCGGCCAGGTGCGACGGGATCGCGCCCACCGTCCCGACGATCTGGTTGGCGACCTCGGGGATCGGCGAACTGCGGTCCGGCCCCTGGGCCAGCGGCGTCCCGTCGCTGGCCAGCAGCGTCCCCCGAGGCGGCAGCGAGATCCGGCGGCGCAGCCTCTCGCCGGGGCGCAACCCGGGAAACAACAGCGTGTCTGAGTAGCGGACCCGGGCCGCGGAGCCCGAGCCGGTGAGCGGTACCAGGAGCGTCTCGTGCAGCCTGCCCCACAGCTTGGTCTGAACCACCATCGCCACGGAGATGTCGTTGCCGTGGCGACCGGCGACGTGCACCGTGGCCAGCGATTGCAGCGTCGCGGTGTCAGCGGCGGTCTCCAGGGCCCGGGCGAAGCGGCTCTCGGTCGTGGCCTGCCGCGAGGGGCGGTCCAGCAGCGCGAACATCGCGGCGTAGTCGCTGTGGGTCCACGCCCGCACGTAACGCGTGACCATCTGGCGCTCCTCGTGCCCGGGGCGGGTCGCGAGCATCGCCCCGGCGGCGAAGGCGCCCACCGCGAGCACGCCGACGGGCAGGGCCCGGGTGAGCAGGCGCTGACGTCTGCGCCGCCGTCCCCTGGGCCGCGGTCTACCCGCCACGATCACCCCACTGTGTGCCACCTTCTGATACACGGTAGACAATGGAGGGCGATGGCTGGGGGAGGCGATCGCGAATTGCACTCGGTTCATGCCCCATGTTTCGTCGCAGTGACCACTACCCTGGCCCGCGTGGGGCTCCCGAAATCGTTGCCCGGGCGGTGGCTTGAGCGGTGAGCGCGCTCGACTGGGTCATCGTCGGCTTCACCGTGCTGCTGGCCTTCTACGGCTACGTGCAGGGGTTTATCGTCGGCGCCTTGTCGCTGGTCGGCTTCGCGGTGGGGGCATTCGTCGGCACCCGGGTGGCCCCGCTGCTGCTCAGCCAGGGGGATCACTCGCCCTACGCCCCGCTGTTCGGGTTGCTCGGCGCCCTGCTGGCCGGTGGCGTGTTCGCCAGCGGCCTGGAGGGGCTGGGCGCCCGCGTGCGCTCCGCGCTGCGGATACCGGGGCTGCGCACCGTGGACGGCCTGCTCGGCGCGACGTTGACGGCGTGCGTCGGACTCGGGATCGCCTGGATCGTCGGCGCCGTCGCGGTCAATGCCTCGGCGTCCCGGCCGCTGCGCACGGACATCCAGAACTCGACGATCCTGCGCGCCCTGGACCAGATCCTGCCCCCGTCGGGCCCGATCCTCAACGAGCTGGCGCGCTTTGATCCACTCCCGTCGGTCCGCGGGCCGGCCCCCGACGTCGCGGCCCCCAACCGCCGCATCCTGGCCACCCCGGGCGTCCGCGCCGCGCGCCACAGCGTCGTGCGCGTGTTCGGCACCGCCTGCGGGCTGGGCGTCGAGGGCTCGGGCTGGGTGGCGGCGCCGGGCCTGGTGGTGACCAACGCCCACGTCGTCGCCGGCGAGACCGACACCCAGATCCAGATCGACGGCGTCGGGGCGGGCCAGCCCGCTCAGGCGCTCGTCTTCGACCCCCACAACGACATCGCCGTCCTGCGCGTGCCCGGCCTGGCGCTGCGCCCGCTGGGGGTCGACCCCAGCGCTTCCTCGGGGACGTCGGCGGCGATCCTCGGTTATCCGCTCGACGGGGCCTTCACCGCCCGGCCGGGCCGGTTGGGCCAGACCGAGACGGTCGACACCCAGAACGCCTACGGCCAGGGCCACGTGCTGCGCACCATCACCGCGCTGCGGGGCAAGGTCCAGCCCGGGAACTCCGGCGGGCCGATGGTCAACGCGCGCGGGCAGGTGGTGGCCACCGTGTTCGCCGCGCTCACCGGCACGGCGCGCGAGGGCGGCTTCGCCATCCCTGATGGGCTGGTGCGGGCAGCCGTGCGGCGCGCAGAGGCGGCAGGTGCGGCGGTGTCGACGGGGCCCTGCGCCAACTGAGCGCCGTCTCGGGCTCGAAAGATCTGCTGGGTGCGGGCGCTGTCACCAAGAATGACGGCCCCGGCCCCTCCAGGACCAATTCGATCGAAATCACCCTGACGACAAAACGGGTCTATACGACCCGATTCGTCATCAGCGTCACGACGCTGATGACCAGAGCGTTGCCGGGCAGCGCTTTCGTCATCAGCGTGGCTGCTGCTGAGGCTGGCCACTCGCGCTCGGCCGCGCTCGATCGCGGCGTGCGCTGCATCAGGCGCCCTGGCGGGCGGCGGTCTGCGTCGCCGCCCGCCTCAGGCGTTGATTGCCCCCGGACGTTCCTCGGCCATCTGTGCCACAACGTCGAGCCCAACCGCCCCCAAGAGCTCTGGATGGTGATGAGCGAGGTGAGCCTGCGCCGCATCGAAAAGCTCCTGCTCGGAGTCGCCCTGGAGTTGCGCCCCACACTCGCAATAGGCGACCCGGCTGTGCTCTCGGTTGACTGGGGTCATTCCACGGTCCGCGGCCGGGCTCTCGGTGCCCCCGAAACGGGGCGCCGCTCGTTACTGGTGGCCGTGGCCCCCGGTGGCCACGGTAACCGCAACGTTCCCATGGCTCCGTTGGCGATACGTTTCCACAACGTTGCCGGAACTGGTTCCCGTGGGTGAAAGGACGAGGATCCAGCTATGTGGGCGCTTATCGGTGGAGTTGGATGGCGTCGAGCTGGTCCAGTCTCTGCGCGGGAAGCAGGTCCCGCTCCTGCTCGCCTACCTGGTGCTCAACCGCGATCGCCCGGTCGGGCGCGAGGAGCTCATCGGGGCGCTGTGGCCCGAAACCGCGCCCCGCTCGCAGGACGCGGCCATGCGCACCCTGCTCTCGCGCCTGCGCTCCGCGCTCGGCCGCGACGTCGTCTTCGGGCGTGACGAGCTCGGCCTGGCGCTGCCCGAGCCCGCTTGGGTCGACGTCGAGGCGGCGGCCAGCGAGGTGTGGCGCGCCCAGCGCGCGCTGGACTCCAGTGACGCGCGGGCGGCCTGGGCGCTGGCCCAGGTGCCGCTCAACATCGCCAGCCGCGGCCTGCTGCCCGGCACCCAGGCCTCCTGGCTGGAGCCGCGGCGCCAGGAGCTGTCCGACATCCGGCTCCAGGCCCTGGAGGTCATCGGTCGCGCCGGGCTGTACCTCGGCGGCACGCAGCTGGGCTCGGTGGAGCGGGCCGCTCGCACGCTGATCGACACCGAGCCCTACCGCGAGTCCGGGTACGTGCTGCTCATGGCCGCGCTCGAGGCCCAGGGCAACGTGGCCGAGGGACTGCGCGTGTTCGACCAGCTGCGCTCGCTGCTGCGCGAGGAGCTTGGCGTCGCGCCGTCGCCCGAGGCCATCCAGGCCCACGAGCGGCTGCTCAATCCACCGGCGGTGCGCCAGAGCCTGACCACCGCCGCCACCGCCGCCGAGATCGAGGTCCCCGCCGAGCTGGCGGCCGCCGCCTCGGGCCCGTTGGTGGGCCGCCAGGCCGAGATGGGGCGGCTGGAGGCGTGGCGGGAGGGCGGGCGCGATCTGAACTCCGAGCGGGTGCTGCTCCTCGCCGGCGACCCGGGGGTCGGCAAGACGCGGCTGCTGGCCGAGACCGCCGTGCGCGCGTTCGCCTCCGGATCGATCGTGCTCGCCGGCCGGGCGCCGGAGGAGACCCTCGTGCCCTACCAGCCCTTCCTGGAGGCGCTGGGCCACTACGTCTTCCGCGCGCCGCTGGAGGAGCTGCGCCTCGTCGCGCGCGAGTACGGCGCCGAGCTGGGGCGCCTCATCCCCGAGCTGCGCCGCCGCGTGCCCGAGCTGCCCCCGCCCGACCCCGGCGACCCCGAGACCGACCGCTACCGGCTGTTTGAGGCGGTGGCGGGCCTGCTGGCTGAGATCTCGGCGGCGGTCCCGGTGCTGATCGTGCTCGACGACCTGCAGTGGGCCGACCGCCCGACGCTGCTCCTGCTGCGCCACCTGGCGCGCTCCCCCCACAACACCCGCGTCTCGATCATGGGCGCCTATCGCGACGTCGACGAGTGGAGCGAGGGATTCGACGCCGCGCTGGCGGGCCTGCGTCGGGAACGGCTCATGGTCCAGCTCGACGTCGGCGGGCTGCCGGAGCACGAGGCCATGGAGCTCGTGCGCCTGCGCGTCGGGGGCACGCCGTCGCTGGCCTTCGTTCAGGCGCTGTACCGCGAGACCGAGGGCAACCCGTTCTTCATCGAGGAGATCGTCCGCCACCTCACCGACGCCGGGGTGCGCTCACAGGACGCCGGTGCGGGCGACCTGGAGCGGGTGGGACTGCCCGAGGACGTGCGGGACGTCATCGGCCGTCGCCTGGACCGCCTGGCCCCGGGCTCGATCGAATGGCTGCGGGTGGCGGCGGTCATCGGCCGGGACTTCGACTTGGCCCTGCTCGAGCGCGTCCTGGGCTTCGACGAGGATCGGTTCCTCGCCGCGCTGGAGGACGCCCTGGACGCGGGGCTGGTGGCCGAAGCGCCCGGCGATCCGGGCCGGTACTCGTTCGCCCACGCCCTCATCCGCGAGACGCTCTATGAGGGCATGTCCTCGGCGCGCCGCGCCCGGGTGCACCGCCGGGTCGGGGTGGCCCTCGAATCCGGTCCCACACCCCCCGATGAGTCGCTCATCGGCGCGCTCGCCCTGCACTTCACGCGTGCCGCCGACCCCGAGGACGCGGAGCGTGCCATCCGCTACGGCCTGCGCGCCGGCGAGCAGGCCACCGCGATGCTCGCCAACGAGGAGGCGGCCGCTCACTACGCCCGGGCGCTGGAGGTGCTGG
Source organism: uncultured Solirubrobacteraceae bacterium (assembly GCA_963737335.1). Classification (GTDB taxonomy): domain Bacteria; phylum Actinomycetota; class Thermoleophilia; order Solirubrobacterales; family Solirubrobacteraceae; genus Palsa-465. The sequence goes on along the minus strand of CAVTSK010000021.1, from coordinate 40,204 downwards.
ACCGATCGGATCCGGAGGCGCTGCGGCGGCGCTGCGACCTGCTGCTGGAGCTGGGGGAGGCCCAGGTACGCAGCGGCGAGCGCCCGCTGGCCTGGGCGACGTGGCGCGAGGCGGCGGCGCTCGCCGCCGAGCTGGGGGACAAGGGGTCGCTGGTGCGAGCGGCCATCGGCGCCTCCCGCCGCTACGTGCAGCCGCCGGGCGTCGTGGACGAGGAGCTCATCGCCCTGCTCGAGCAGGCCGCCGCGATGTCCGCCGACGAGCGCACCGTCACCAGAGTGCGGCTGCTGGCGCGCCTGTGCGGCGCGCTGTACTTCTCCGATCGCCGTGACCGCATGGCGTGGCTGAGCGCCCAGGCGACCGAGATCGCCGCCGAGCTCGACGATCCCCAGGCGACCGCCCTGGCCGCCGCCGCCCGCCGCCGCGCCCACTGGGGCCCGGGCAACCTGGAGCGGCGCCTGGCGGATTCGACATTGCTGCTGCGCGCGGCGCGCGAAGCCTCCGACATCGAGCTCACCCTGCAAGGCCACGCGTGGCTGGTCGTGGATCTGCTCGAGCATGGGGACCGGACCGGGGTGGAGGTGCAGATCGACGCCTTCACCGCCGGCGCCGAGCAGTTGCGCCAGCCCCTGTATCTGTGGAACGCCGCCGTGTGGGAGGCGATGAGGGCGCTGCTCGACGGCCGGCTGGACGAGGCAGAGCCGCTCGCCGCCGCCGCGGCGTCGTCGGGCATCCGCTCAGAGGGCGTGACCGCGCCGCAGTACTACGCCGTCCAGGTGCTCTCCCTCCGCCGCGAGCAGGCCCGCATGGGCGAGCTCGAGGATCCCGTCCGCGAGGCCCTGTCCACCAACCCCGACCGCGCCGCCTGGCGCGCCGGCCTGGCCCTGCTGCTGCACGAGACCGGGCGCAGCGAGGAGGCGCGCGCCGAGTTTGAGCTGCTGGCGCGTGATCGGTTCGAGTGGATCCCCCGCGACGGAGACTGGATGGTGGTGACCGCCCTCGCCGCCGACCTGGCCCATTCCTTTGACGACGAGGAGCGGGCGGCGATCCTCTACGAGCTGCTCGAGCCGTTCGCCGCCACCAACGTGGTCATCGGGATCGGGGCGGTGTGCATGGGCGCGACGAGCCGCTACCTGGGCCGTCTGGCCCTCACCCTGGGACGCCGGGAGGAGTCGGTGGCCCACCTGCGCCATGCCGTGGCGGCCAACGAGTCGCTGCAGGCCGTCGTGGAGTTGGCCCACTCCCGGGTGGACCTGGCCCGGGCGCTGGGCCCGGGGGCCGAGGCCGTCGAACTGCTCGAGCAGGCCGAGGCGGTGGCCATCGAGTGGCGGCTGGCAGCGGTGGCGCGGCGCGCCGCCCTGGTGCGCGAACGTTTCGCCTAACGGCAACCCGGCCCGCGCAGTTGCGCGTGCAGGACTCAGATCCGCTTGCGAGGGGCGCTACCCTCCGCGGCCTATGTCCAAGACACTGGTCATCGCCGAGAAGCCGTCGGTCGGTCGCGACCTCGTACGCGTGCTCCCGGGCGCCTTCGACAAGAAGGGCGGCAAGGGCGAGGAGTTCCTCGAGGGACCCGACCACGTCGTCACCTGGGCGGTCGGCCACCTCGTCCAGCTCGCCGATCCCGACGAGTACGACGACAAGTACAAGAAGTGGCGCATGGCCGATCTGCCGATCGTCCCCGACCGCTTCAAGCTGGTCGTCCGCGACGAGCGTTCCAAGAAGCAGATGAACGTGGTCAAGCGCCTGCTGGGGCGCGACGACGTCGATCAGGTCGTCAACGCCTGCGACGCCGGGCGCGAGGGCGAGCTCATCTTCGCCTACCTCTACGAGAAGGCGGGCTCGCGCAAGCCCGTGCGCCGGCTGTGGCTGAACTCGATGACCAAGTCGGCCATCGAGTCGGCGTTCAAGGAGCTGCGGCCGAGTGACGAGTACGCCTCGCTGGAAGCGGCGGCCCGCTCGCGCTCGGAGGCGGATTGGATCGTGGGCATGAACTCCACGCGGGCGGCCACCATCCGGCTGCGCTCCTCGTTTGACGGGGCGGTCTCGCTCGGACGCGTGCAGACGCCGACCCTGGCCATCCTGGCCCGTCGCGAGGAGGAGATCCGCGCCTTCAAGCCCGAGCCCTACTGGGTCGTCGACGCGGCCTTCCGCGCCGTGGCCGAGCCGTCGGGCCGGGCCTATGAGGGCCGCTTCCACGCCGGCGCCAACCCCCGCCTGGCGACCGCTGAGGAGGCGCGCGCCGTCGTGCTGGCCTGCCGCGATCAGGTCGGCACCATCACCAAGCTCGAGAAGTCAGAGCGCAAAGAGCGCGCGCCGCTGCTCTATGACCTCACCCAGCTGCAGCGCGACGCCAACGGCCGCTACGGGTTCACCGCGCGGCGCACCCTGGCCGCCGCTCAGCGGCTCTACGAGGAGCACAAGGCGCTCACCTACCCGCGCACGAGCTCGCGCTACATCACCGGCGACATGGTCGGTGAGATCAAGCCGATCGCCAAGCTCGTCGGCGGGCAGGCCGAGTACGCCGCCGGCGCCCAGTACGTCCTGGGCCTCGACGTCCTCCCGCTGGGCCGGGTCGTCAACGACGCCAAGGTCACCGATCACCACGCGATCATCCCCACCAACGCCGAGCGCCACCCCATCGACAAGATGAACGAGGACGACCGCCGGGTCTATGACCTGGTGGTGCGCCGGTTCCTGGCCGCCCTGCATCCCGAGGCGGTGTCGGAGAACACGCGGGTGGAGACGACGGTGGCCTCGCATGTATTCCGCACCCGCGGCAAGCTCCTGCTCGTCCCCGGCTGGCGCGGCGTCTACGGCGAGACGGCCGATCTGGACGACGCCCCCGCCGACAGCGAGGACGAGGGTCGCGAGCAGCGCCTGCCCCGCCTCAACAAGGGCGAGGAGTCTGCCGTCACCAAGGTCGGTGACGAGGCCAAGGAGACCAAGCCTCCGCGCCGCCACACTGAGCGTTCGCTGCTGGACATGATGGAGACCGCCGGCAAGCTCGTGGACGAGGAGGAGCTGCGCGAGGCCATGAAGGACTCGGGCATCGGCACCCCCGCCACCCGTGCGGCCATCATCGAGCGCCTGCTCCAGGTCGGTTACATCGAGCGCGACGGCCGCGCCCTCGTGGTCACCGAGAAGGGCCTGAACGTCATCCGCCTGCTCGGCGCGCACCCTCTGACCAGCCCCAGCCTCACCGGCGACTGGGAGCATCGGCTGTCCAACATCGAGATCGGCCGCGACTCGCGCGAGAAGTTCATGGGCGACATCGTCAAGTTCGCCGAGGAGACCGTCGGTGAGCTGGACACCAAGCTCAAGGACGTCCGCATCCCGCGCGCCAACCTCGGTCCGTGCCCCGTGTGCGGACGCGACATCAACGAGAACCGCAAGGGCTACTCCTGCTGGGGCCGCGAAGACCCGGGCTGCGGCTTTGTCATCTGGAAGTCCAAGGCCGGCAAGCAGCTGCCGGTCGCGGTGGCCCGGGAGCTGATCAGGACCGGTCGCACCGAGAAGGCCGTCACCGGCTTCAAGGGCCGCTCGGGCAAGAGCTTCCGCGCCCGTCTGGCGCTGATGCAGAACGAAGAGGGCAAGTGGCGCGTCGAGTTCGACGAGCCCTGGGCCAAGGAGGGCGCCAAGCCGCCCGAGGCCGAGGAGGCCGCCGCTGACGGTGGCGCCGAGGTCCCGGCCGAGGAGTCCGCCGCCGCGTAGGGCGAGCTCGTCGTCGGGGCCGCGCGCCAGTATGGGGCGCGTGTCTCTGACCCTCGTGCTCGGTCCGGCCAACTCCGCCAAGGCGGGGGTGGTGCTGGGCGCCTATGCCGACGCCGCTCGGCGTGGGGCGCTGCTGGTGGTGCCGACGGCGATCGACGCTCGCCACTACGCCCGGGAGCTGGCCGGCGACGGGGTGGTGCTCGGCTCGGTGGTCACCTTCAGCGGCCTGGCCTACGAGATCGGGCGTCGCGCGCAGTACGCGGGGCGCCGCGTTTCCGAGCTCCAGCGCCAGCGGATCCTGGAGCGGGTGCTCCACGGGTCCCGCCTCGACGTCCTGCGGGCCTCGGCGTCGGCGGCCGGGTTCGCCGGCGCGGCTGGTGAGCTGATCGCCGAGCTGCAGCGGTCGCTCGTGGACCCCGGGCGGTTCATCACCGGCCTGCGCGCCTGGTCGGCCCAGGACGTGCGCCGGGCCCCCTATGCGCACGAGGTGGGACGCCTGTACGGCGACTACATCCGCGAGCTCGATCGCCTGGGCCGCGTCGATCGCGAGCTGTATGCGTGGCGGGCGATGGACGCGCTGCGGACTGCCCCGCATCGGTGGGGCGCCGAACCAGTGTTCTTCTACGGCTTCGATGACCTCACCGCGCTCGAGCGCGACGCGGTGGAGACGCTGGCTCGCGTCGTCGGTGCCGAGGTGACCGTGTCACTCACCTACGAGCCGGGCCGCGAGGCCCTGGTGGCCCGCGCCGAGACGATGGAGGAGCTGCGACCGCTGGCCGAACGCGTGGTCGAGCTGCCCGCCCAGGACGAGCACTACGCGCCCGGCTCCCGGGCCGCGCTGCACCACCTCGAGCGCTCGCTGTTCGCGGCGGGCCCGCCCGCGCGCGTGGACCCGGGCGGGGCGGTGACCCTGCTGGAGGCCGGCGGTGAGCGCGCCGAGGCCGAGCTGGTGGCCGAGCAGGTGCTCGAGCTCCTGCGCGCCGGCGTGCCCGCCGCTGAGATCGTCGTCATCTATCGCTCGCGCGCCCAGGCCGCTCCGCTGCTGGGGCACGTCTTCACCCAATACGGGATCCCGCTGGCCACCGGCCAGGCGCCGCCGTTGGTCCACACCCCGCTGGGACGTGGCCTGCGCGGCGCGGCGCGCTGCGCGCTGTTGCCCGAGGGCGAGGCGCGCGCCGCCGATCTGCTCGCCTACCTGCGGACCCCGGGACGCCTGGACACCCCGGAGATCGCGGACGGCCTGGACGCCGACGTGCGCCGGGAGGGGCTGCGCACCGCGGCGCAGGCGCGCGAACGGCTGGGATGGGAGCTGCCCGAGCTCGACGAGCTGGCGCGTTCCGGGGATCCCGCGCGGGCGCTCTGCCGGCTGGCGCGGTGGCTGTTCGCGGCGCCGCATCGCGGGGCTGCGCCGGAGCTCAGCGATGCCGAGGCGCTCGACGCCCGGGCGCTGCGGGCGCTGGTGGTGGCCGTCGAGGAGCTCGCGGAACTAGAACCCACCCGCCCCGTCGCCCACCCCACGCCGGCCGGTGCGGAGCTGGTAGCGCTCCTCGAGCAGCTGACGGTCCCGGCGACGTCGCCCGGCGATGGGACGGGTGCGGTGCTGCTCGCCGAGCCGCTGGAGGTCCGCGCCCGGCGTTTTCGCGCCGTATTCGTGTGCGGCCTGCAGGAGGGGGAGTTCCCTCGGCCGGCCACCCCCGAGCCGTTCTTGTCTGACGAGCGCCGGTTCGAACTGGCGGCCGCGGGCGGCCTGCGGCTGCGCGCCCGCGAGGATGCGCTGCCCGCCGAGCGCTACCTGTTCTACTCCGCGCTGTCGCGCGCCACCGAGCGCGTGTTCCTGGCCTACCGCAGCTCCGACGAGGAGGGCAACCTGGCGCTGCCCTCGCCGTTCATCGCCGACGTCGCTGAGCTGCTGGCCGCCGACTGGCCGGCCCGCCGCCGGCGGCGCCTGCTGGCCGACGTCGTCTGGGACCCGGACCGGGCCCCCACCGAGCGCGAGCGCGCCCGCGCGGTGGCCGACCGAGGCGCGGCCTCCGGCGGCGAGGCGCCCGCGCCCCGGCGCGTGCTCGGCGCCGCGGCGCTGGGCCGTATGCGCCACACCGAGATCCTGTCGGCGGGGGCGCTCGAGGCCTACTCCGACTGCCCGGTGCGCTGGCTGATCGAGCGCGAGCTCCAGCCCGAGCAGCTGATCCCGGAGGCCGAGGCGCTGGCCCGCGGGAGCCTCATGCACGACGTGCTCGAGCGGCTGCTGCGCGAGCTGGACGGGCCGGTGACGCCGGACTCGCTCACGGACGCGCAGGTGATCCTGGACCGGCTGCTCGCCGAGGTGGCCGGCGGCGCCGGCGCCGCGCTGGGCGTCGGCAGCCCGGAGGTGGTGCGAGCGGGCGCGCTGCGCGCCATCGAGGCCGATCTGCGCCGCTACCTGGAGCACGAGGCGCGCACCGCGGGCGAGTGGCGGCCGCTGGGCCTGGAGCTGCGCTTCGGCTTTGAGGCCGAGGAGGGGTCACTGCCGGCGCTCGAGCTCGGCGAGGGAGCCGAGCGGGTGCGGGTGCGCGGGCTGGTCGACCGCGTCGATGTCGACGGCGCAGGACACGCCGTCGTGCGCGACTACAAGTCCGGCGCTCGGCGCCCCGCCTGGTCGGCGGCCCGTTGGCGCGAGGACCGCCAGCTCCAGGTCGCCCTCTACATGCTGGTGGTGCGCGAGCTCACCGAGGCGCAGCCGGTGGCGGGCTTCTACCAGCCGCTGCGTGGCGACGATCTGCGGGCCCGCGGCGTGTTCGTCAAGGGGACGCCCGTCGGGTCCGGCGTGGTCGCCACCGACGCCCGCGCGGATGAGGAGCTCGACGCGATGCTGGCCGATGCCGCGGAGCGCGCGGTCACGCTGGCCGCCTCGCTACGCGCCGGCGAGCTCCAGCCGTCCCCGCAGAACTGTTCGCGCGACGGCTGTCGCTACCCGGCCATCTGCCGCAGCCAGTGAGCGTGTCCCCGCCACTGGATCCACCCTTCGCGGCCGCCGGGAACGAGCCGTCGCCCGAGGGCACGGCCGCGCCCGCGCGCGCCTGGACGCCCGAGCAGGAGCGGGCCATCGAGCGGCGCACGGGGGATCTGCTGCTCGACGCCGGCGCCGGCAGCGGCAAGACCTCGGTGCTGGTGGAGCGCTTCGTGCAGTCGGTGTTGCACGACGGCATCGATGTCTCGGCGATGCTCACCATCACCTTCACCGAGAAGGCCGCGGCCGAGCTGCGCGACCGGATCCGGGCGCGCCTGCGCGCCCTGGGCGCGCCCGAGGCGGCGCGGCGGACCGAGGGCGCCTTCATCTCCACCATCCACGGCTTCTGCGCCCGGGTGCTGCGCGTCAACGCGCTGGCCGCCGGGCTGGATCCCCAGTTCGCGGTGCTTGACCGCTACCAGTCAGAGCCCCTGTCGGCGGCGGCGTTCGAGGCCGCGCTCGAGGAGTTGGCGGGGGAGGGGGTGGGTGGGGCCGGTGTCATTGACCTCATCGCCGACTACAGCCAATGGTCGCTGCGAGCTGCCGTGCTCAGCGTGTATGCCCAGCTGCGCTCGGCCGGGCAGCTGCACCCCCGGCTGCCGGAGATCCCGGCGCCCGCGAGCGACGACGTCACCGATCCCGGCCACCCCGCCGCCGAGCTGACCGCCGCCGCCCGCGCGCTGGCCGGCGAGCTGGGCGCGATCTCGGATCCGAGCCCGCGTGTGCGGGAAGCCATCGGCCGGGTCGGCGCGTGCCTGGAGCTGGTCGCAGCCGAGGACGTGTGGCCCGCCGACCTCGAGCGGGGGCGGCTGCCGCGCAACGGAGCCGCGCTCAGCACCGACGCCTGTGCGCGCTACACCGAGGCACTCGGGTGCTTCCGGGCGCACCGCGCCACGGTGGCGGCGCGGCCGGTGCGGGACCTGCTCGACCGCCTGCTGGACGGCTACGGGCGCCACTACGCCGAGCGCAAGCGCGCTGCCTCGGGCCTGGACTTCGAGGACCTCGAGCTCGAGACGCGGCGCCTGCTGCGCGACGACGGTGAGCTGCGCCAGCGCTACGCCGGCCGCTTTGAGCGCATCATGGTCGACGAGCTCCAGGACACCAACCGCGTGCAGCTGGAGCTGATCGAGTCGATCGCCCGCGACAACCTGTTCACCGTCGGCGACGCCCAGCAGTCGATCTACAGCTTCCGCCACGCCGAGGTGGAGCTGTTTGAGCGTCGCGGCGCGCGGCTGGCGGCGGTGGGCGCGCGCGAGACGCTCCAGACCAACTTCCGCAGCCGGCCGGAGATCCTGGAGGCGATCAACCGGGCGTTCGCCGAGGCGCTGGGCGAGCGCTTCCGGCCGCTGCTGCCCGGGCGCGCCCGGGGGGCGCCGGGCGCCGGCCCCGCCGTCGAGCTCGTCCTCGTCGACAAGGCGGCCGACTGGGAGAACGAGGGGGTGGCCTCGCCCTGGCGGGTGGCCGAGGCGCGCACCCTCGCCGACCGCGTCGCCGAACTGGTGGCCGCGGGCCACGCCCCCGGCGAGATCGTGGTCCTCATGCGCGCCACCACCGACATGCGCGTCTACGAGCGAGCGCTGGAGAGCAGCGGACTGCCGACGTACGTCATCGGGGGGCGCGGTTACTGGTCGCATCCTCAGGTCGTTGACCTCGTCGCCTATCTGCGAGCGCTGGCCAACCCGCGTGACGAGGAGTCGCTCTACGGGGTCCTGGCCTCGCCGCTGGTGGGAGTGTCGCTCGATGCGCTGGTGGTGCTCGCGGCGGCCAGCCGGGCGTCGGAGCGCGACCCGTGGTGGCTGCTGCGCGAGCCGCGCGGAGAGTTGGCCGGCCTCGACGAGGCCGACCGGGCGCGATTGGAGACCTTCACGGCGTGGTTCGCGGGCGAACGCCGCCGGGCGCGGCGGTGCGGCATGGAGGAGCTCATCGACTCCGCGCTCGTGGCCAGCGGCTATGACCTGGCGATGTTGGCCATGCCCGGCGGGCGCCGTCGACTGGCCAATGTGCGCAAGCTCATGCGCCTGGCCCGCGAGCACGAGGACACGTACGGGCCCGACCTGCACCGGTTCCTGGACCTCATCGCCGACCGCGAGGCCGGCCGCTCGTCGGAGTCCCGGGAGAGCGAGGCGCCGATGGAGGGCGAGGGCCTGGACGCCATCCGCCTGATGACGATCCACCGCGCCAAGGGGCTGGAGTTCGCGGTGGTCGTGGTGGCCGACCTCGGGCGGGCTGTGCGTCCCCCGTCGGAGATCGTCCGGGTCACCCGCGACGGCCGGCTCGGGCTGCGCCTGTCGCGGGCCGGCGCCGGGGGGCGCGAGAACGCACTGGACTATCGCGCCATCGGCGATCAGCAGCGCGAGGCGCAGGAGGCGGAGGAGCGCCGCCTCTTCTACGTCGCGGTGACCCGCGCCCAGGAGCGGCTGGTGCTGAGTGGCGCGCTGAAGTTCGAAGGCTTCATGGGCGCCGGCGGCGCCACCGGCGGCGGGCCGGCGGCCTGGCTGGCACCCGCCTTCGTCCCCGAGCTGGGCGAGGTCATGGAGCGCGGGGGAGGCGAGGTGGACCGTGACGGGGTGCGCATCGGCGTGCGCATCGGGCGCCCGGAGGATCTGGCCCGTCCGGCCGAGGCCGCCCCGCCCTCCGCGCCCGCGCCGTCCGCGGCCGCGCCGGCCTCGCCGTCGGTGAGCCTGCCCGCACCGCCGCCCGGCCCCGCCCGTGCGGGCTCCCCGGTGAGCGCGCTCAGCTACTCCTCACTGGGCGAGTACGCCCGCTGCGGCTACCGCTTCTACAGCGAGCGCGTCCTCCGGTTGCCGCCGGTGCCCGAGCCTCGCCGCGCCGCCGAGCCCGCCGAAGGGCCCCGCAGCGCCGCCGATCGCGGCGTGCTCCTGCACGCGCTGCTGGAGGGCCTGGACTTCCGCCGCCCCGCGGTCCCGAGCGCCGAGGCCGTCTCGGCTGCGGCGGCGCAGGCGGCCCTGCACCCGGCGCCCGGTCCGGCGGAGGCCGACGAGCTGGCCGCGCTCGTGCGGCGCTTTGCCGACAGCGAGCTGTGCGCGCGGCTGGGCCGCGCGACCCAGACGCGCCGTGAGGAGCGTTTTGCCTTCCCGCTCTCCGCCGATCCCGCGCATCCGCTCGTCGTCGGCGCCATCGACGTGCTCGCCCGTGAGCCCGCGGGGCGGATGCTCGTAGTGGACTACAAGAGCGACCGCCTGGACGGCGCTGACCCGGGCGGCGTCGTCGCGCGCCAATACGGGACCCAGCGGCTCGTCTACGCGCTGGCCGCGCTGCACGCCGGCGCCGAGGCGGTGGAGATCGCCCACTGCTTCCTGGAACGTCCCGACGCCCCGGTCTCGGTCACCTTCCACCGTGCCGAGATGGCCGAGCTGGAGGCCCGCCTGGAGGCGCTGGGACGGGGCGTGCTGGAGCGGCGCTTCGAGGTCAGCCCGGCGCCGTACCGCGGACTGTGCGCCGGGTGCCCGGCCCAGGGCGGCCTGTGCTCGTGGCCGGTCGAGATGACCCGGCGCGAGTCGCCGGACACGCTGTTCTAGACCCCGGGGTCGCTGCGTCAGCTGTCCTCGCGCGGGGGCGGAGCGTCGCGGGGCGGCGCGGTCTCAAAGGCCACGTCGATGCGTTGCTGGTCGGAGCGCTCCTCCACCTTGGCCAGAGCGCGCAATGTCCGCTTGTCGGCTGGCGCCTCGGGCGGACCAAAGAAGCTGCGGGGCCAGAGCCGGCGGCTGACAACCACATTGACCTCGGCGCAGTACAGGAAGACCTGAGTGCCAAGCCGCAGCCAGATGAGCAGCGGGATGACAATCGCGAAGACTCCGTAGCCGTGGCCGCCGGCGTGCTTGAGGTACAGGCCGCCGACCGACTGGAGGATCGTCCACAACACCGCGGCCACCGCCGAGCCCCAGTGCAGATCCCGGCCCGGGATGTAGCTGGCGCTCATCAGGCGGTAAGCGGCGAAGAACAGCACGAAGTTGACTGCGAGCGAGACCAGGTAGCCGGCAACCTTGGCCAGGGCTCCGCCGAACCCGGCGCTCACGGCTCCGGAGGCGACGGTGGAGACGAGGAACAGCACGCCCAAGAAGACCAGCAGGCCGAGGCCGCGCAAACGGGACTTGATGAAGCTCGACCGGTTCTTGTAGGGAACCGCCCACACGGTGTCCAGCGCCGTCTGCGAGACGGTCGTCACGCCGAGGCCGGCCCAGAGCGCCGTGAGCACGCCGACCGCCAGCGCGAATACCGAGCCGGAGATCGACTTCAGCGGCAACGAGCTGCCGATCGCCGGGAACTGACTCTGCACGGCGTGCTCCACCGACTCGCGCGTGCTCGGATCTCCGGCGAGCACGTAGCCGAGGATCGTGGCGAACACGAGCAGAAGGGGGAACAGCGAGAAGAACCCGTACCAGGCAACGAGCGAAGCGAGGTTGCCGCCCTGATCGTCGCCAAACTTCTTGACCACGGCCACCGGCAGAGCCAGCCACTTGCGATTCTGCTGGTAATCGTCGAACCGGTGGAGAGGTCCCATCACGTCCATACGGGGACGCTACCCCGCCTCATACGTTCGCAACTTCCAGGATTTCACCGGTGCGCTGATGGTCTAAAGGACGGTGCGTCGACGACGGCGCGTCAGGCCGCGCCGGCTACCGCGGACGGCTCGGGCACCGCCGCCTGCGCGCGCCGGCGGCGCAGCACCACCGTCGTCTGACCCGCCGGGCTGAAGGTGATGCTCCGCCGCCGGGTCCGCTCCGGGCGGTCCGTGGCCGCCGTGAGCTCATAGCGGCGCAGGGCGGCGCGCAGCACCACCTTCATCTCCTGTAGGGCAAAGCTCGCCCCCAGGCAACGCCGCCGCCCACCCCCGAACGGGATCCACGTGTACGTTCCGGGCGCGACGCCCTCAAAGCGCTCGGGCCGGAACGCCTGAGGCTCGGGGTAGATGTCGGGATCGTGGTGGATGAGGTAGGCGCTGGCCATCAGCACCACTCCCGGTGGGTAGCGAAAGCCGCCGATCTCCACCTCGCGTTTGGTCAGCCGGGGCTCGGCGTTGGGGAGGACCGGGCGCAGGCGCAGGATCTCCGTGATCGTGGCGCTGAGATATTCATCGGACTCGCCGGCGTCGATCTCGTCGGTGAGCCGCGCGCGGACGGCGGGCTCGCGGGCCAGACGCTCCAGCGCCCAGGCGAGCTGTGACGCGGTCGTCTCGTGGCCGGCCACGAGCGCGGTCATGAGCTCGTCGCGCAGCTCCTGCTGGGACATGGGGGACTCGTCCTGATGGCGGGCCGCCAGCAGCATGGCCAGGACGTCATCGCGTTGCATGCCATCGCCGTCGCCGTTGTGGTCGCGCTCCATCTCGGCGCGGCGCTCGTCGATCAGGGCGAAGATGAGCTCGTCGGTCTCGCGCAACTGGCTGTTGAAGCGCCGCAGCCGGGGCATCCAGCCCAGTGCCCGCATCATCGGCGGCAGCACCGAGAGCGGGCTCTCGGTGAAGGCGAGCACATCGGTGAGCAGGTCGCGCAGGCGGGTGAGCGTGGGCCCCTCCTCCAATCCGAACACCACCTGCAGGATGATCTCGAGCGTCACGCGCTGCAGGCGCGGGTGCAGCGCCACGGGCTCGTCGGTGGGCCACGAGGCCACCTCGCGCTCGGCCAGTTCGGTCATCAGCCCGGTGAGCCGCTGCATGCGCTCGCCGTGAAACGCCGGCAGCAGCAGGCGGCGCTGCTCCAGGTGGTCGTCCTCGTCGAGCAGGATCACCGAGTTGCGCCCGATGAGCGGCTCGAGGATGCGCGCGCCCTCGCCGGGATGGAGCACGTCGGGCGGCGCCGTGAACACCTCCTTGATGTCGCCCGCGTCCCACAGCATCACGAATGGGGGCTGGAACGGCAGCCGCACCGTGATCCGCTTGCCGTAGTGGCGCAGGCGCTCCAGCGACCCCGCGGGCCGCGTCCACGTCGCCATCATCTGCACCGCCCGGGGCACCGACGGGCCCGGGGGCAACTGCGCTGTCTCGCTCCGTCTCATCCCTGGCTCCTCGCTCGGGGTGAGCACAGCCTCTCAGATGCGAGCGGCGCGCGGGAGATCCGTCACCCTCCCGGCCGGCCCTCGATGGTCAGCAGCGTGCGCTTGCGCTCCAGGCCGCCGGTGTAGCCGCCCAGCCCCCCGCCGCTGTGCAGCACGCGGTGGCAGGGGAGCACGATCGGCAGCGGATTGGAGCCCAGCGCATTGCCGGCCGCGCGCGACCCGCGGGGGCTCCCGGCCGCGGTGGCCACCTCCTTGTATGTGGCGACCTCGCCGTAGGGGATGGTGGCGGTGGCGCCCAGCACCCGGCGGGTGAAGTCCGACAGCAGGGACAGGTCCAGCGTGAGGTCAAAGGCCCGCCGGCGCCCGGCGAAGTACTCGTCGAGCTCGCGGCGCGGCTCGTCGAGCCGGCGCGGGGCCGCGAGCATCCGCGGCGAGAGCCGGGCGGCGATCTCGTCCATGACCGCCTCCTCCTGGCCCTCGTCGACGTAGGCCAGCCGCGCCAGCCCCTGCGGGGTCGACGCGAGCACCAGCGTTCCCACCGGGGAATCCAGGCGGGCATAGGCGACGTCCAGCAGGCCGGCGGCGGCAGCGGCGTCGACGATCGACGGCGGCGGCGGCACGGCATCCTGGCTTGACTGCAGCGCGGCGCGCAGCGCGCGTTCCATCTCCTGGTCGCCGTCGCCGGGGTGGTGATTGACGTTGATCTCGCTCATCGGGTGCGTTCCTCTCTGAGGCGCTTGAGGCCCTCGTGGACGTTGCGCCGTGCTGCTGGTTCGGAAATCTCCATCGCGGTCGCGATCTCCGCATACGCCGAATCGGCGATGAAGCGCAGCGCGACCGCGGTGCGTTGCTTGTCGGGGAGCGCCGCTACGGCGGTCCATAGCTCCTCGTCGGGCACCACCGCCACCGCATCGGACCCGGTCCCGCCCACCCCCGCCTCGGGCAGGTCGGCGGGCTCGGCGACCGGCGTGGCCCGCCGCGCCCGGGCACGGACCTGATCGATCGCCTTGCGATGGGCGATGGTGAACAGCCAGCCCTTGAGGTTGGAGGTGTCGGTGAGCTGCGGATAGGCGCGCAGGGCCGCCAGCCACGTCTCCTGGTAGACGTCGTCGGATTCGATCGGGCCGACGGTGGCGATCAGGAAGCGATGCACGTCGCGTGCATGCGCGTCAAGCAGGTTCTGGAACGGTGGCAGGCGCACTGTCAGATCAAACGCCGCGGCGACGGGCGATGTGAGATCAAGGCTAAGCCTGGATCAAGGCTAAGCTGCCAAGCGCCATGGACCAGCGCACACTCGGCACCCAGGGCCTGACCGTCTCCGCAGAGGGGCTCGGTTGCATGGGGATGTCGGAGTTCTACGGCAGCGCTGACGCGAGCGAGGCGATCGCCACGATCCGCGCGGCCCTCGACCGGGGCGTGACCCTGCTGGACACCGCCGACGTCTACGGCCCGTACACCAACGAGCAGCTCGTGGGCGAGGCCATCGCCGACCGGCGCGACGAGGTGATCCTGGCCACCAAGTTCGGCATCGTCCGCGACCCCGAGAATCCCGGCGCCCGCGGCGTCAACGGCCGTCCCGATTACGTGATGCGGTCCTGTGACGCCTCACTGCGTCGGCTCCAGTCAGATCACATCGACCTCTACTACCAGCACCGCGTCGACCCCGACGTCCCCATCGAGGAGACCGTGGGGGCCATGGCCGAGCTCGTCGACGCCGGCAAGGTGCGCTTCCTGGGGCTCTCCGAGGCGGCCCCCGAGACGATCCGCCGCGCCCACGACGTGCATCCCATCAGCGCGCTGCAGACCGAGTACTCGCTGTGGAGCCGCGACGTGGAGGACGAGATCCTGCCCACGCTGCGCGAGCTGGGCATCGGCCTGGTGGCCTACAGCCCGCTGGGCCGGGGCTTTCTCACGGGGCAGATCACCTCGCCCGATGACCTGGCCGCCGATGACTACCGGCGCAGCAGCCCGCGTTTCATGGGCGAGAACTTCGCCCGCAACCTGGCGCTGGTCGATCGGATCAGAGAGATCGCCGCAGAGCAGGACTGCACCCCCGGGCAGCTGGCGCTCGCCTGGGTACTGGCCCAGGGCGACGACGTCGTTCCCATCCCGGGGACCAAGCGCCGCCGTTACCTGGAGGAGAACGTGCAGGCCGTCGAGCTTCAGCTGAGCGCCGAGGATCTGGCGCGGATCGACGAGGTCGCACCCGTCGGCGCCGCCGTCGGCGACCGCTACGCCGACATGTCGCCCCTCGGCCGCTGAGCGCCTCCGCGAGGCGCCGCTCCGGCCGGGCGCACCGGCAAGAGCGCGCTCATTGCTTGCCCATCCCCGCCCTGCGCTATACAAACGTCGTATGCCACGTGCAATCTGGAGCGGCGCCATCAGCTTTGGGCTGGTCAACGTGCCGGTCAAGCTCTACAGCGCCACCTCGCCCAAGTCGGTGAGGTTTCATCAGCTCTCGCGCGAGACCGGGTCGCGCATCCGTCAGAAGCGGGTCGACGCCAGCACCGGGGACGAGGTCGCCTTCGAGGACATCGTCAAGGGCTTTGAGCTGACCCCGGATCGCTACGTGATCATCGAGCCCGAGGAGCTGGACGCGCTCGACCCCAAGGCGACGAAGACCATCGACATCGAGGAGTTCGTCGACCTCGACGAGATCGATCCCATCTACTACGACCACTCCTATTACCTTGCGCCGGCCACCGGCGGGGCCAAGGCCTACCGGCTGCTGCTGGAGGCCATGCGGGAGGCGGGCAAGGTGGCGATCGGCAAGATCGTGATCCGCTCCAAGCAGCAGCTGTGCGCGCTGCGCCCCACCGGCGAGGCGATGGCGCTCTCCACCATGCTCTTCGGCGACGAGGTGCTGCCCCCGGACCGCATCGACGAGCTCGACGCGCTCGAGGAGGCCGAGGCCTCAAAGCGCGAGCTCACGATGGCCCAGCAACTCATCGACTCGCTCTCGGCCGAGTTCGACCCCGAGAAGTTCAAGGATGAGTACCGCGAGCGCGTGCTCGACCTCATCGAGCGCAAGGCGGCCGGCGAGGAGATCGCCGTCCAGCCCGAGGCCGAGGAGGATCTGCCCGCGCCGGACCTGATGGCGGCGCTGGAAGCCAGCCTGGCCGAGGTGCGCAGCGGCAGCTCGGACAAGGTGAGCGAGCCGACCAAACCGAGCAAATCCTCGGCAAAGTCGTCCAAGGGCTCGAGTTCGTCCAAGTCCTCGGGATCCAACGGGGCCAAGGACTCGAGCACCAAGAGCTCTGGCTCCACCCGCAGCCGGGCCAAGACAAAGTCCTAGCCGACTCTCAGCCTCCGGACCTCGACTCCGGACTCCGGTCCGGTACGATTTGCGGGCTGGCCGCAGTGCCTTCCTGCCCACCCTCACGACCAGGCACCGCTGTATGTACCGACTTGCTCCCCCCGGGGCCACTGGCCTCTACGACCCCACAAATGAGCATGATGCCTGCGGGATCGCCCTCGTCGCCAAGCTGTGGGGAGAGGCGAGCCACGCTGTGGTCGAGAAGGCGCTGGAGGCGCTGGAGAACATGGAGCACCGCGGCGCCGAGGGGGCCGATCCCAACACCGGCGACGGCGCCGGCATTCTGCTCCAGATCCCCGACGCGTTCATCCGGGGCGCGGTCTCGGGCATCGACCTCCCGCCCCCCGGGCGCTACGGCATCGGGGTCTGCTACCTCCCGGGGGATCCGGAGCGGCGGCGTGCCTTCGAGCAGCTGATCGACCAGACCGTCGCCGCCGAGGGCCAGAAGGTCCTGTGGTGGCGCGATGTGCCCGTCGACGATCGCCATGTCGGCGAGACCGCGCGGCTGTCGGCCCCGGTCATCCGGCAGGTCATCATCCAGGCGGGCGACGACATCGAGGACCCGGGCACGTTCGAGCGCAAGCTGTACGTGATCCGCCGCGTGGTCGAGCGGGCCGCCGGCACCGAGATCGCGCTGCCCAGTTTCTCGAGCCGCACCATCGTCTACAAGGGGATGCTCACCGCGCCCCAGCTGCCGCGCTACTTCCCCGACCTGCGCGATCCCCGCGTCGCGTCGCGGCTGGCGCTGGTGCACTCGCGCTTCTCCACCAACACCTTCCCGAGCTGGGAGCTGGCCCACCCGTACCGGATGATCGCCCACAACGGCGAGGTCAACACGCTGCGCGGCAACGTCAACTGGATGCGCGCTCGGGAGTCCCAGCTCGCCTCCGAGCTCTTCGGCGAGGACCTGGCCAAGGTGCTGCCCGTCGTGCGCAGCGGCGGCTCTGACTCGGCCACGCTGGACAACGTGCTCGAGCTGCTGGTGCTCAGCGGGCGCTCCATCGCCCACGCGATGATGATGATGATCCCCGAGGCCTACCGGACGCGGACCGACATCGACCCCGACGTCAAGGGCTTCTACGACTTCCACTCCTGCCTGATGGAGCCGTGGGACGGCCCGGCCGCGGTCGCCTTCACCGACGGCCGCCTGGCCGGCGCCATGCTCGATCGCAACGGCCTGCGTCCTGGGCGCTGGGTCCAGGACACCGAGGGCTATGTGGTGCTGGCCTCCGAGACCGGGGTCATCACCGTCGCGCCGGAGCACGTGCAGCGCAAGGGGCGCCTGGCCCCCGGCAAGCTGTTCCTGCTCGACCTCGAGGAGGGCCGGATCGTCGAGGACGAGGAGGTCAAGCGCCGCGTCGCCCGGCGCAAGCCCTACGGCGAGTGGTACGACCGCTCGGTCGTGGCCATCGACGACCTGCCCGAGCGTCAGCCGCGCGTGCCCCGGGTCGAGCGCCTGCGCTCCAAGCAGCTGGCCTTCGGCTACTCGCAGGAGGACCTGCGGCTGATCATCGCGCCGATGGCCTCCATGGGCGAGGAGCCGACCGCCAGCATGGGCAACGACGCCGCCCTGGCCGTGATGTCCGATCGCCAGCCGCCGCTGTTCTCCTATTTCAAGCAGCTGTTCGCCCAGGTGACCAACCCGCCGGTCGACCCACTGCGCGAGAACGTCGTGATGAGCCTGCAGACCGGGGTGGGCGCCGAGGTCAACCTCCTGGCCGAGACGCCCGAACAGGCCCACCAGCTCGTCATGACCCAGCCGATCCTGCGCAACGAGCAACTCGAGAAGCTGCGCCAGGTGTCGCACGAGATCTTCGATGCCGCCACGGTGGACATCACGTGGCCCATCGAGGACGGTCCCGACGGGATGGAGCATCGGCTCGACGCGCTGTGCGAGGAGGCCTCCAACCAGGTCGACCACGGAGCCAACATCCTCATCCTGTCGGATCGCAACCTCGGGCCCGAGCGGGTGGCCATGCCCTCGCTGCTGGCGGTGGCGGCGGTCCACCACCACCTGGTGCGGGCGGGGACCCGCCTGCGCACGGGCCTGGTGATCGAGTCCGGTGAGCCCCGCGACATCCACCACATGGCCACCCTGATCGGCTACGGCGCCGCCGGGATCAACCCCTATCTGATGTTCGAGTCGCTCGACGAGCTGGCTGACCGATCCCTGCTGCCCGAGGACCTCGAGCGTGAGGAGGCCGAGCAGCGGATCGTCAAGGCCATCGGCAAGGGGCTGCTCAAGACCATCTCCAAGATGGGCATCTCCACCATCCAGTCCTACTGCGGCGCCCAGATCTTCGAGGCGGTGGGCCTGGAGCACGAGCTGATCGACAAGTACTTCACCGGCACCGCCAGCCGGATCGGCGGAGTGGGCCTCGAGGTCCTCGCCGCCGAGGCCCTGGGCCGGCACTTCCGCGCCTATCCGCGCACCGAGCGCGAGGTGCTGCCCGTCGGCGGCGTCCTGCAGTGGCGGCGCGACGGCGAGCGCCACATCTGGAACCCGGACACGATCGCCAACCTCCAGCACGCCGTGCGGGCCAAGGCCGGTAACGGCAACGGCCACGGCAACGGCGGCCCGGGCGGGGTCGAGATCGCCCGCGATCCCCAGGAGGCCTATGACCTGTTCGCGGCGCAGGCCAACGACGAGTCCACGCGCTTGGCGGCGCTGCGGGGCCTCATGAAGTTCCGCTTCGCGCCGGAGCCCGTCCCGCTGGAGGAGGTCGAGCCCGCGAGCGAGATCGTCAAGCGGTTCAGCACCGGCGCGATGAGCCTGGGTTCGCTGTCGCGGGAGTCCCACGAGGCCCTGGCCATCGCCATGAACCGCATCGGCGCCAAGTCCAACACCGGAGAGGGGGGAGAGGACCCCTCGCGCTTCACCCGCGACGCCAACGGCGACCTGCGCCGCTCGGCGATCAAGCAGGTGGCCTCTGGTCGCTTCGGGGTCACGATCGACTACCTCGTCAACGCCGACCAGCTCCAGATCAAGATGGCCCAGGGCGCCAAGCCCGGCGAGGGCGGCCAGTTGCCCGGCCACAAGGTCGACGACTACATCGCCAAGATCCGGTTCTCGACGCCGGGGGTGGGCCTCATCTCACCGCCCCCGCACCACGACATCTACTCCATCGAGGATCTCAAGCAGCTCATCTACGACCTGCGCTGCGCCAACCCCACGAGCTCGGTGTCGGTCAAGCTCGTCTCCGAGGTCGGCGTCGGCACGGTCGCCGCCGGCGTGGCCAAGGCCAACGCCGACCACCTCACCGTCTCCGGGCACGACGGGGGCACCGGGGCCTCGCCCCAGTCCTCCATCCAGTCCGCGGGCGTGCCGTGGGAGATCGGCTTGGCCGAGACTCAGCAGACGCTGCTGCTCAACGACCTGCGCAGCCGGATCACCGTCGAGGTCGACGGTCAGATGAAGACCGGCCGCGACGTGGTCATCGGCGCGCTGCTGGGCGCCGACGAGTTCGGCTTCTCCACGGCGCCGCTGATCGCCATGGGCTGCATCATGATGCGCGTCTGCCACCTCAACACCTGCCCGGTCGGCATCGCGACCCAGAACCCCGAGCTGCGCTCGCGCTTTGAGGGCACTCCCGAGCACGTGATCGCCTACATGATGTTCATGGCCGAAGAGGTCCGGGGGCTGATGGCCCGGCTCGGCGTGCGGCGCTTCGCCGATCTGATCGGCCGCGCCGAGCTGCTCGAGACCGACGACGCCGTGGAGCATTGGAAGGCCCGCGGTGTGGACCTGACCATGGTCCTGGGGACGATCGACCTCCCGCCCGAGGTGCCGCGCTCGCGCACCCGCAAGCAGGTGCCGGTGCTCGACGACGCGCTGGACTGGGAGCTGGTCCAGCTGTGTGCGCCCGCCATCGAGCGGGCCGAGAAGGTCCGCCAGGGCCCGATCCCGGTGCGCAACGTCAACCGCACCGTCGGCGGGATCCTGTCGGGCGAGATCGCTCGCCGCCGCGGCGCCTCGGGGCTCCCCGAGGGCACCATCGACATCTCCTTCTCGGGGTCGGCGGGGCAGAGCTTCGGGGCCTGGCTTGCGCCGGGGGTGACCTTTGCGCTGCGCGGCGAGACCAACGACTACACCGGCAAGGGCCTCTCGGGCGGTGTGGTCTCGGTGCGCCCGCCGGAGTCGGCGCTGTTCCGCGCCGAGGAGAACACGATCGTCGGCAACACCGTGCTCTACGGCGCCACCGCCGGGCGCGCCTTCATCCGCGGGCTCGCCGGAGAGCGCTTCGCGGTGCGCAATTCAGGCGCGCACGCAGTGGTCGAGGGCGTCGGCGATCACGGTTGCGAGTACATGACGGGCGGGCGAGTGATCGTGCTGGGGACGACCGGGCGCAACTTCGCGGCGGGCATGAGCGGCGGGATCGCCTACGTCTATGACCGCGACAACCGCTTCAAAGGCCGCTGCAACCTCGAGCTCGTCGAGTTGGAAGAGCTTGACGAGGCCGGCGCCGACGAGGTCAGGATGCTCATCTCCGAGCATGCCCAGCGGACCGGCTCACTGCGCGCGCGCAACATCCTGGCGTCCTGGGAGCGCGAGTCCCAGCGCTTCGTCAAGGTCATGCCGCGTGATTACAAGCGGGTTCTCGAGGAGCGTGCCGGGGCCGAGTCTGAGGAGGGGGATCGAGTCGGGGCCTGAGTAGGCCTCGGCTACCCTCCGTCGCGCCATGGGTGAGCTCGGCGCATTCCTCAAGATCCACCGGGTCGGCTTTGACAAGCGTGACCCGCGTGGCCGCGTGGGCGACTACAAGCAGTACTTCTCGCTCCAACCCGAGCCCGAGCTGCGCCGCCAGGGCGCGCGCTGCATGGACTGCGGGGTGCCGTTCTGCCATGAGGGGTGCCCGCTGGGCAACCTCATCCCCGACTGGAACGACCTCGTCTACCGCGACAAGTGGCGCGACGCCATCGATCAGCTGCACGCGACCAACAACTTCCCCGAGTTCACCGGGCTGATCTGCCCCGCGCCGTGCGAGTCGGCCTGCGTGCTGGCCATCAACGATGACCCCGTGACGATCGAGCAGATCGAGCTGTCGATCATCGAGCGCGCCTTCGCGGAGGGTTGGGTGGTGCCCCACGCGCCCGACCGCCGCTCGGGCCGGACGGTGGCAGTGGTGGGTTCCGGGCCGGCGGGCCTGGCCGTCGCCGCCGAGCTCAACCAATGCGGCCACGCGGTCACCGTGTTCGAGCGCGACGAGGGCCCGGGCGGCCTGCTGCGCTTCGGCGTGCCCGACGCCAAGCTCGAGAAGTGGATCATCGACCGGCGGGTGGCCATTCTCGAGCAGGAGGGCATCGAGTTCGTCTACGACACCGAGATCGGGACCGACATCACGGCCGAGGAGCTCGACGAGCGCTTCGATGCCGTCGTCATCGCCGTCGGCAGCCGCGTCTCGCGCGACCTCGACGTGCCCGGGCGCGAGCTGGCCTCCATCCACCGGGCGATGGACTACCTCTACCAGCGCAACCGCTGGGTCGCCGCTGAGCAGAGCCGTCCATCCCGCACCCCTGCGCCGGGGACCGAGATCACCGCGGCCGGCAAGAAGGTGATCGTGATCGGCGGCGGCGACACCGGCATGGACTGCATCTCCAACTCCCATCGCGAGGGCGCGCGCACCGTGGTCATGCTCGACGTCTACGCCCAACTGGGCGACCCCAAGCGCGACCCCCGCGCGCCGTGGCCGCTGCCGCCCAAGCGCACCGCCACCACCTATGCCCTGGACGAGGGGGGCAAGCGGCGCTGGGGCACCGAGGTGACCGGCTTCGGCGGGACCGGACAGGGCTCGGTCAGCCACGTCTATGCGCGCCAGGTGACCGGCAGCTCGTCGCGCGATCTGACGCCGGTGCCCGGCAGCGAGTTCGTCCTGGAGGCTGACCTCGTGCTCATCGCCATCGGCTTCGAGCACCCCGAGCACGAGGGTCTGCTCGAGCAGGCCGGCGTCACCCTCGACCGCCGCGGCAACATCGAGACCAACCAGACCTATCGGACCAACCAGGGACGCGTTTACGCCTGCGGAGACGCGCGTCTCGGGCAGTCGCTCGTGGTGACCGCCATCGCGGAGGGCCGCAAGTGCGCCCGCGTGGTCAACGCCGATCTGGGGGGGAGCCCGATGGACGCGGATCGCGAGCGCCTAGCCGTCGGAGCCTGGAGTGGAGACCCCGATCAGACCCTGCGCCACCAGGCTGAGGCGGCCGGTACGGTTCGTCCCGGGGAGGAGTTCTTCACCGGCCCCGCGACGCGCGACCGGTGATCGCATTCTTATCCACGGACGCGTTGGAAGCTGATACGTTAAGTCCCGGTGGTGCGGCCCAGCTGTGCGTAGCCAAAATTGTTCGGGGCATTGAGGTTTACTCAAGGCTTGGGACGGGGAAACTCGCCCCTGTCGGTCAGGGAACTGCGCCCCCACTTCCCTGACTCTCCGGGGGGCCCAGATGGATCTGGGCCCCCCGGTCCTTTAACCGCCGTGCGCCGCGTTGCCGTCCAACGCACCGGCGTCCGTAGCATCGGCTTTCGGCCACCCCCGCCGACTGCCGGGTGTGCGACCGTGTGTGGATGGGATCGCCCGTGCTCGTCCCCGTCCTCGCAGCGGCGGCCGGTGGCCAGGACGTGGTCCATCAGCACAGCAGCTCGATCGGCGACACGATCAGCAGCCTCCTCTCGTCGGCGGGGACGTTCTTCTCGCAGCTGGCGAGCCTGAGCTGGCCGGCTCTGCTACTCGGGCTGGCGCTCTACGCGGGCTATCTCCTGTTGCGCTCGCGCGCGCTGTTCAACGCGATTCGCGCGGCCTACCCGGGCGAGCCCGTCCGCTGGCGCGACGTCTGGGGTGCGTACATGGTCGGCTACGCGGTCAACAACGTGTTCCCGCTGGGGGGCGGGAACGTGGCTCAGCTGTTCCTCACCCGGATCTCGATCCCGCCCTCGAGCTACCCCACGCTCGCGAGCGCGCTGTCGACCGGTGTGCTGTTCGACTGGTTCATGGGGCTGCTGATCATGTGCTTCGCCTTCACCCAGGGTGTGTTCCCCAAGCCGCCGGACTTCTCCAAGCTGCCGGCCTTCGACATCAGCTTCTTCGCCTCGAACATGCGCTTCACCCTGTTCTTCGTGACGGTGCTCGGCATCGTGTTCGTGGCGGGCTTTGCGCTGCTGTCGGCGAAGGTGCGGGCGTTCTGGCAGCGCATCCGCCAGGGCCTGTCGATCCTGTCGGACCGCCGGCGCTACCAGCGAGAGATGTGCCGGTGGCAGTTCGCGAGCTGGATCGCGCGCTTCGCCGCATACTGGGCGCTGCTCGACGCTTTCCACATCGGCGGCTCGGTCCGCAACGCGCTGCTCGTGCTGGCCGTCCAGGTGGTGGCCTCGGTGTTTCCCTTCACGCCCGGCGGCGCCGGGGTCCAGCAGGCGCTCCTGTTGCAGATCTTCGCCCACAACCCGTATGTGGCGGCGTTCTCCGTCGGCCAGCAGATCGCCACTGCCGCGCTCAGCACCGCCCTGGGGTTCGGAGCTCTCGTGTTCATCTTCCGCCTGCGCAGCTTCAAGGAGGTCATGAGACGGGCCCGGGCGCATCGCCGGGCCGAGGGCGGGTCGCCCCCGGAGCCGCCTGACCCGCGGCCGGCCGAGCCCGAGCGGCTGAGCCCGACCGTTTGAGCGGCCGCGAGGCTCGGCTAGCCGGTGCTGTGGGTGGCGGTGACCCGCAGCGGGCCGCCCTTGCACCCGCTGGCCGAGAGCGTTCCCGTGGCCTTTCCGTTGGCGAAGCGCAGCCTCAGGCTCACCCCCGACTGCGTGATCGACGACCGGCCCTGGGCGCCGATGAACACGTCGAGGGTTCCCGACAACCCGTTGCACGTGGCGATCGAGGTGGGCAACTGGATCGCGGTCGCCAGTCGTCCGCCCGCCTGCACGCGGAAGCTGGAGGGCTCGGCCCCGGAGTAGCGCAGCATCCACGTCCCGTTGGCGACGGTCCGCCGCACCGCAGGGTGCAGGTGCCAGGTGAGCGTCCCGTGACAGGAGGGGAGGGCGTAGGGCGCCTGCAGCGTCGCGGCGCGCCTGGCGGTGAGCCCGCCGCTCAGGCCGAATCGCGCGAGACCGAGCGCGCCGTTGTCGCCCAGTGCCGAGGGCAGCCGACCCCCGATGATCGACTCCCGGTAGTGGACCGGGTCAGGCGGGCAGGCCAGCGGCCGCAGCATGACGAGATCCTCGATCCCGTACCGGGGGACGCCCGCGCGCTGCTGGTGGACCGCGTCCAGGACCAGATTGAAGCTGGCGGTGAAGCCGTGGGCGGTCCCCTCCCAATCGCCCTGGACGGGGACGAACGGGCGGCCGTGCAGGGGCACGACCGACGGGGGCGTGGGCTTGGCGGGCACGGCCACGGGGGCCGGCGGCGGCGCCGATCGGGCGGGCGTGCTCGGCGGCTGCGCCGCCGTCGCGCTGCACGTGGCCGCCGCGAGCGCCGCGATCACGATCACAAGGGCGAGCGACGGCATCCGGTGTCTATTGCGGCGATCGATCATTGGGTGGGTGGTCCCGTCTTCGTGATGGCGTCCACATTGCGCCAGAACTTGGGCAATCCTATCCATACCTCACCAACCGGGACGGCCCGTGGACCCGGGCGACGGGGACGGGCCGCCGGCCCAGGGGCGGACCTATAGTTGAGCCGCGACCACCGCGCCCCGATGCCGACCTTCTGCCGCCACAACCGCCTCGTCCAGAACTGCCCCATCTGCTCCAAGGAGCAGCACGTCGAGATGCGCCCCGTCGTGTCACCGGGCGGCCAGACCGTGCGGTCCGGGCGGTCTGGTGCGGCCTCCGGCGCCGGGACGGCCCGCCCAGGGGCCGGGGCCACGCGGTCGTCGCGGGCCGGCGGCGGGCTCACGGTGCGCCAACTGTCGCGCGGCGCCGAGGATGGCTTTCGCTCCGCGCTCGTGCCGGGGCTGCGCTCGGGCGCCGACGCCGAGCGCCTGGCCGAGGAGCTCGCGTTCGCGGCGACGCGGCTGCAGCGGCTCGAGACCGATCCGCCCGGGCTCTACGCCGAGGTGGCAGATGCATCGGGTCCGATCGAGGAACGCAGCTGGCTGGCCTTCCTCATCGCCTACCTGGGTCCGCTCGACGACGCGGAGCCGTTCGCCGCCATCACAGGGGCGCGGACGTCGTGGAGCTCGGGCGAGCCGCCCCACCTCGACGACGTCGTCACCGGACCGCGGACGGCGCACGATCCCGAGCGTGGCCAGCGGACGATCGACGCCTACCGCGCTTGGGCCCAGCGCGCGGGGTCACAGCAGGCCGCCTTCACCGGCGATGGCGCCTGGACCCCCGAGCGCCGCTTCGCACGGGTGTTCGAGCGGCTGTCGCTGCCCGGCATGCACCGGGGTGCGCGCTTTGACCTGCTGGTCACGCTTGGCCGCCTGGGCGTGTATGAGATGAGCGGCGGGGCCCTGGGCTTCGTCGGCAATGACGAGGTGACCGTCGCCGCCAAGCGCGTACTGGGGATCGGCGACACCATGCTGCTCGAACGCCGGGCCGCGGACCTGGCGACGGCCTGCGAGTTGCCCCTGGAGGCGCTCGACCTCGGACTGTTCAACTGGGAGCGGGGGGCCCGGACGGGCATGGGCATCGACGCGAGCACCGAGCCCGACCCGGCGCTGCTGGCCGGCGCCCTGGCCGCGCTGGGACTCTGACGCGCCGCTTACCTTCGGACGTCTAGCCTTTAGAACACCATGCTCGCCCTTCTGCTGCTCATCCTGTGGCCCGTCGCCGAGCTGTTCGTCGCCATCAAGGTGGCCGAAGCCATCGGGGTCCTGCTCACGGTGATCCTGCTCCTCGTCGGTTGGCCGGTCGGGATGTGGCTGACCAAGGCCGAGGGCCGCGCCGCCTGGCGGCGTCTCAATGCGGCGGTGACACAGTCTGACCCATCCCGACCTCCGGGCCGCGAGGTGATCGACGGCGCGCTGGTGCTCACCGGCGGGATCCTGCTCATCATCCCGGGCTTCATCACCGACGTCGTGGGCCTCCTGTTGCTGGCGCCGACCCGCAAGCTCGCGCGCGGCGCGATCACGCGCAACCTCCAGAGTCGCCTCGTGGTCGCCGCCACCCGGTTCTCCGGGGCGCCCCGTACGGACTACGACGTCGACTCGACCGCCACCGACCTCGACCGCCCGCAGCTGCACGGATGAGCCTGGCCGCCTCCAATCACCTCCGCACGCTGGCCTTCGGCGACGTTGAGGGCGGGATCTGGGGAGCGGCACTGCACGCCGCCCACCCGGTGCTGGTCCTCGGCGACGCCTCCGGCGCGACGTGGTCGACCGCCCTCTCGGCGGAGGGGTGGAGCGCCGAGGGCGTGGGGTGGAAGCTGACCGGCGAGGGGGTGGACCTGCACGTCGCCCCGGGCGGGGAGGCCGAGGAGATGGAACCCGAGGAGCCCGAGGACTCGGGTGCTGACCTCAGCGGATGCGACGAGCTCTGCCGCGTCCGCGGCACCGTGACCGTCGACGGCGCCGCCCGCGCCATCGACTGCGTCGGCACCCGGTGCGTCGTCGACGGCGTCGACGCCGGCTCCCTGGGCTCGGCGCGCGTGGTCTCGGGCTGGTTTGGCCAGGACGAGGCGTTCATGCTGCTGGCGCTGCGCGCGGCTGAGGCGGTCGGCCACGAGTCTGACCTCGTGGCCGCGACCCTGTTCGATCCCGAGGGCTGGGTGCCGGTCGACGATCCCCGCCTGTCGACCACCTACACCGAGTCGGGCCTGCCGTCGCGCGCCAACCTCGAGCTCTGGATCGGCGAAGGCGAGAACGAATTTCCGCGCCGCGTCGCGGGGGAGGCGGCCGGAGATGGTGCCGTCCTGTCGGCCGAGGGGACCGAACTGCGGGTGATCCCACTGCGCTGTCACAGCCGGGGGCGCGAGGGCACCGGCGTGTACGTGCTCGCCACCTTCTAGATGGGGGCGAGGACCCCGGAGACGCACCCCGGGCGGCGGGTGGGGGCGATCATCAGCGACTTCGGGGGCGTGCTCACCTCACCGCTCGAGAGCTCGTTCCAGGCCTTCCAGGACACCTCTGGCGTCCCCTTGTCAGAGCTCGGCAACGCGATGGTCGCGGTCGGCGCGCGCCTGGGCGTCAACCCGCTGTTCGAGCTGGAGACCGGCCGGCTCGGCGAGGCCGAGTTCCTGGCCCAGATCGGGGCGCAGCTCTCCGAGCAGCTGGGGCGGACGATCGACATGGGCAGCTTCGGGGAGCGCTACTTTGCGCACCTGACCCCCAATGAGCCCATGATCGGCTACATGCGCGAACTGCGCGAGCGCGGCTACAAGCTGGCCATCTGCACCAACAACGTGCGCGAGTGGGAGCATCGGTGGCGCGCGATGCTTCCGGTCGGAGAGATCTTCGACGTTGTCGTTGACTCCGCCTTCGTGGGCACCCGCAAGCCGGAACCGCGGATCTACGAGCTGACCCTCGAAGCGCTCGGGGTGGACGCCGGCACGGCGCTGCTCATCGACGACATCGAGGCCAATTGCGCCGGGGCGCGCGCGGTGGGGATCAACGCAGTCTGGTTCCAGGGGACCGAGCAGGCGATCGCTGACACCGAGGCGGCACTGAGCCGGTGAGCCGGCGGGCGACGTGGGCAGCCGGCGGGACCGCGGCGCTGCTCTGCGCTGCCGCCATCGTCGGCGCGGTCCTGCTCTCCGGCTCGTCGCCGTCGCAGCAAGTCCCGAAGGCCGTCCGGCTGGCCAGCACCGCCACGCCCACCCTGCCCGCTGACCCGCCGCATCCCGGGGATCCGACGGTCTCAGTCTCGGTCGGCCGCCGCGCGGTCGCTGCGCCGATTCCGTCTGGGTTCCTGGGCTTCTCGTTCGAGTTCCAGGGCGTCCGGGCCTACACCGGTTCTGATCCGACCCAGGTCAACCCGGTGCTGGTGGCGCTCATCCGCAACCTCACCCCGGGCCAGGCGCCGGTGCTGCGCATCGGCGGCAACAGCACCGATGTCTCCTACGTGACCGGCCGGGGGGTCAAGCCCCTGCCCTACGTCGGCTACCGGCTGACCCCGGGCTGGATGGCGACCACGGGCGCGCTGGCCAAGGCCACCGGCGCGCGGATGATCATGGGCCTGAACCTGGCGGCCGACGATCCGGCGCTGGACGCGGCCGAGGTGCGCGACTATGTCGCCGCGCTGCCCCAGAACGCGCTCGAGGCCGTGGAGATCGGCAACGAGCCCAATATCTACAACAAGATCACCGTGTACCACACCGCGTCCGGGGCGCCGGTGCACGCACGGCCGCGAAGCTTCGGCTACCCGCAGTTCCGCTCGCAGTTCCAGGCCGTCGCCCAGCGGACGGAGCCGCTGAAGCTGGCCGGACCGGCCCTCGCGGCCGGGCCGACTCCCGCCCGGGGCTCCTGGGTGAACGTCGTCTCAGACCTGCTGCGGCGCCAGCCACGGCTGACGACGATGACCGTCCACCGCTACCCGCTGCGCAACTGCTTCGTCCCGCCGAGCTCGCCCCAGTTCCCGACGATCGCCCACCTGCTCTCCACCTACTCCACCGTGACGCTGGCCGACAGCCTCAAGCGCTGGATCGCGGCGGCGCACGCCCAGGGACGTCAGCTCCGCCTCGATGAGCTCAACTCGGTGGCCTGCCGTGGCAAGGCCGGAGTCTCGGACACCTTCGCCAGCGCACTGTGGGCGACCGACGCGCTGTTCAGCCTGGCGCGGGCGGGGGTGGACGGAGTCAACCTGCACACCCTGCCCGACGCCGCCTACGAGCTGTTTGCCTTCAGTCGCCGGGGCGGCCGTTGGCAGGCGGAGGTGCGGCCGATCTACTACGGGCTCCAGCTGTTCGCGCAGGCGGCGCCCCCGGGCGCGCGACTGCTGTCGGTGTCACGGCGCGGCGCCGACACCGGGCTCAGCGTGTGGGCGACCCGGGCGCCCGACCACCGGCTGCGCGTCGTGGTCATCAACAAGAGCCAGACGCAGCGCAAGACGGTCACGGTGACGCTCCCCGCCGGCGCCGGCAGGACGGCGACCATCGAGCGCATGCTGGCCCCCGGCGTGGCCGCCAAGCGCGGCGTGACGCTGGGCGCACGCAGCTACGGAACCGAGACCTCCAACGGTCGGCTGCGCCCCGCGGAGGTGGAGCCCGCCGCCGTGGCGCGAGGTCGGGTCACGGTCTCGGTGCCACGCGCCAGCGCGGCGCTGGTCACCGTCGGCTGATCAGTTCTCGGCGCCCAGCCGATCCCAGCAGTACAGCTCCAGGCACTCGGCGGCCAGCGACCGGCAGCGCTCGTCTGAGAGCCACGGCAGCACGGTGTCGAAGGCCTGCTCCTCGCCCACGCCGGCCTCGAAGGCCTCCTCGCCGCGGAACCCGGCGGCGATCTTCAGCGCCTCGCGCCGGTTCTCGCCCAGCGACGGGAACACGTTGACCAGGAACTCCTTGTTGGGCAACGGGTGTCCCACCTCCAGCGAGACGTGCCAGGCTGCCAGCAGTGAGAGATCGTGCTCGTCGAGGTCGGCCACGGCCTTGGCGTAATGGGAGTCCAGTTCGCTCTCCGGGATCTCGTCGACCCATGCCCGGACCACCTCGCCCAGGATCTGACGGCGCGCCTCGCGGCCGACGGAGTCGGCAATCACGCGGATCGCGTTCTGAGGTTCTATGAAGCAGAGGGTCATTGCAGCTCCGGCTAGGGGATGCGATGCGGCGAAAGGTAGGGATGGCCCCGGACGGAGCCGCGCGCGTGTTTAGCGGATGCTGCGGACGCGTCTAGGAGGCCAGCGCGGCTGCCGGACCCTCGAGCTCCAGCTTGACGCCGGGGAGCTTGTGGAGGCCGACGAGCTCGATCAGCGTCCGGATCTGCGGCTGGGGGCCGCAGAGCCGAACCCCGCATCCGTGGACGCGCAGCCGCCGTGCCAGCATGACCAGGTCGATCATCAGCGACGCGTCGGCGAAGACCAGCTCGGACAGATCGACGCGCACGTCCTTCTGGGCGCGGATCGCTCTGATCAATGCCCGGCGGCGACAGCCCTGCGTCGTGCGGTCCTCGTCGCCGGCGCAGCGCAGTACGGGCGGTTTGTCATCGAAGACGACGATCCCGGAAACCTACTCAAATCCACCGGTCCTTGTCCAGCCGATCTATCAAATGTCACCGCATTGGCCGCAATACGCTCAAATCGGCAAGCTCGCGTGCGTCACTAGACTGGTGCTCATGGCAACAGTGGATGAAGTGACCGATGCCCTGCGCGAGGTGATTGACCCGGAGCTCGGCCTGGATTTCGTCGAGCTCGGCCTCATCTACGAGGTGGCCGTCGACGGCGGGTCAGTCCTGGTGACCTACACGCTCACCAGCCCGGGCTGCCCGATCGGGCCGCAGGTCTCCGAGCAGATCGAGGAGTTCGTGTCCGAACTCGACGGGGTGCAGGACGTCTCGTCGACGATGACTTTCACCCCCCCGTGGACGCCCGAGCTCATGAGCGAGGACGCCAAGTTCGCCCTCGGGTTCTGACCGCTTCCCGTCGCCGCGCGTGACGCCCACCGCCGCGACGGCGGCGGCGCTCACATCGGTGGGCGCAGCTCGCGGTTGAGGTCGATGGCGCGGATGTCGTGCTCGCCGGGCAGCTTGTCCAGGACGGCCAGCGCCACGTTGCGCACGTCGTGTTGGTCGCGTCCGAGGTCGTCCACCAGCGACTTCAGCGCGGTGTGGACGATCTTGAGCTGCGCCGCGGTGAGCTCCAGGTGGAAGGCGACCTCCCCCGGCTTGATCAGAATGTCATCTTCCATGCCGCTCCTTTGAACGTGGTGTCAGCTAGTCCTGGGTCCGCTTGCGGGCTGGACGTGAGCCCCGCTCGCGCTTCGCACGCATGTCGGCCGCCGGCCCGCGCTTGGCGCGGTGGGCATGGTCGGCGGGGACGATCGGGGCGGGCCCGCCGTCCTTGACCGCGGGGGTGTCGGCCGGCGCGGTCCCGCTGCCGTTGGCCGCCGCGGCGACCCGGCCCCG
Source organism: uncultured Solirubrobacteraceae bacterium (assembly GCA_963737335.1). GTDB lineage: Bacteria > Actinomycetota > Thermoleophilia > Solirubrobacterales > Solirubrobacteraceae > Palsa-465. Next base: position 9,209 of record CAVTSK010000021.1, on the reverse strand, counting down.
GCCACCGCGCCCGCGGGCGGCGGCGAGCAGTTCGGCCAGCGACGCTTCGATCCCGTCGGCGACGACGTCGATGTCGGGCATCGCGTCGTAGTCAGCCAGCAGGCCGTAGTCCAGGCCCCCGTTGTAGGACATGATCGCGACCGCCAGCGCATGGTCCTCGGGCAGGAAGGCCACCGGGAAGAGGTCCTGCAGCTCGCGCCCCAGGACATACAGGGGCAGCTGGGGACCGGGGATGTTGGTCACCAGCAGGTTGAACAGGCGCGTGGAGAAGTTCAGCCGGCTCGCCTGGGCCAGGATCGTCGGCGGCGCCAGGTTGTTGACCGCCGCCAGGGTGGCGGCGCCGACCGCCTGCTTGGACTCCTTCAGGCCATCCATCGCGGCGCGAATGAAGCGCAACCGCGAGACGGGGTCCTCGATGTACAGGGGCAGCGGCGCCCGCATCGCCGTGAGCTGGTTGCCCAGCGAACCGCGCTGCGTGTCGGTCCGCACCGACACCGGCACCAGCGCACGCATCTCCAGACCCTCGGTCCGCACGCCGCGCGAGCGCAGCCATGAGGCCAGGGCGCCGGAGACGACGGAGAGCACCACGTCGTTGACGGTGCCGCCGAGCGCGTCCTTGATCTCCTTGTAATCGGCGAGCTGCTGGCGCACCACCGCGTAACGGCGATGGGGGCCGATGGGGACGTTGAGAGGCGTCTCGGGCGCCGGGTTCAGACCGGCCCACACCAGCTCGCCCAGTCCCTCGAGCACGTCGCGCGCCAGTTGCAGCGAGGTCGCCGGCCGGGTGGCGGCGACGACCGCCCGCGTGACCAGCGATGCGCTGGTGGTGACCACGCCCCGCGCGCCGGCAACGACCAGTTCGGCGGAGGAGGGCTCGGGCTCGGGGCGCCAGGCCTCGAGGTCGGTCCCGTTGGTCTCGGGCTCGCGGTCGGCGTCGAACAGCACTGACGCGAGATCCACTCCGGAGATGCCGTCCACGAGCGCGTGATGGGTCTTGGCGATGAGCGCGAAGCGGTCGCCCTCGAGCCCCTCGACCAGCCAGTTCTCCCACAGCGGCTTGGAGCGGTCCAGCTGCTGGGAGGCGATCCGCGAGGCCAGCAGGAACAGCTGCTCCTCGGAGCCCGGCGGCGGCAGCGCCGTGTGGCGCACGTGGTACTCGAGGTTGAAGTCCGGATCGTCGACCCACAGGGGCCGGCCGGTCTCCAGCGGCGGCGTGGCCAGCTTCTGGCGGTAGCGTGGCACGAGGTGCAGCCGGCCACGGACATGGTCGAGGAAGTCCTCGAACGCCGGCGCCGGACCCTCGAAGATGAGCACCCCGCCGATGTGCATGTGCGACGCCTGCCCCTCCTGATGCAGGAACGATGCGTCGATCGAGGTGAGGCGGTCGAGGTGCTGCTGAGGCAAGATCCCTGCCCGTGAGATGGCTGACTCCGAGCGTCAAGCCTACTCGAAGGTAGCTCCGTGCAGTAGCGTGTGAGAGACGCGCCTATGCCGTGGGATTTCTCGACAGAGCCCGAGTTCGAGGCCAAGCTGGAGTGGATGCGCGGCTTCGTGCGCGAGCAGGTCTGGCCGCTGGAGACGCTGCTCGATGAGCTCGGCTGGGAGGGGCTGCGCCGGGCCGCCCAGCCCCTCCAGGAGCAGGTGAAGGAACAGGGGCTGTGGGCCGCGCACCTGGATCCCGAGTTGGGTGGCCAGGGCTACGGGCAGGTCAGGCTCGGCCTCATGCACGAGATCCTCGGCTCCAGCCCGATCGCTCCCCTCATGTTCGGCAACGCCGCGCCGGACTCGGGCAACTCCGAGGTCCTGGCCATGGCGGGGACCGCGGAGCAGAAGGACCGCTATCTGCATCCGCTGCTCGCCGGCGATCTGAAGTCCGGCTTCTCCATGACCGAGCCCGACAGTGCCGGCTCTGACCCGACGCTGCTCAAGACGCGGGCGGTGCGTGACGGCGACGACTGGGTCATCAGCGGCCACAAGTGGTTCACCTCCAACGGCTCGATCGCCGACTTCCTCATCGTGATGGCGGTCACCGACCCCGAGGCACGCCCCCACAACCGCGCCTCGATGTTCGTGGTGGAGACCGACACCCCGGGGGTCAACATCGTCCGCGATGTGGCCACCATGGAGCACCCCTACGAGAGCTTCGGGCGCTACGGCAACCACGCGGAGATCCGCTACGAGGACGTCCGGGTCCCGGGCTCGGCCCTGCTCGGCGCCGAGGGCGCCGGCTTCCTCATCGCCCAGCAGCGCCTCTATCCCGGTCGCGTCCACCACTGCATGCGCTGGCTGGGCGTGGCCCGACGCGCCTTCGACATGCTGTGCGAGCGCTCGCTCTATCGCTACGCCCACGGCTCGACGCTGAGCAAGCACGGGACCATCCAGAACTGGATCGCCGACTCCGAGGCCGAGATGACCGCGGCGCGGCTCATGACCCTGCACGCCGCCTGGAAGATGGACACCCAGGGGGTGATGGCGGCCCGTAAGGACATCGCGCTGATCAAGTTCTACGGCGCCAAGGTCCTGCACGACGTCGTGGATCGCGCGCTCCAGGCCCACGGCGGCCTCGGCTACTCGACCGATCTGCCCTTGGAGGCGATGTACCGCTTCGCCCGCGCTGCCCGCATCTACGACGGCCCCGACGAGGTTCATCGCGCCTCGGTCGCCCGCCAGGTGTTGCGCGGCTACGAGGCCCCCGCCGATGAGGTCCCGTCGGAGTTCATCCCGGCGCGCCGGGAGGCGGCCCGCCGCCAGTTCGCCGACCTGCTCGAGGCGGCCACCGCCAACGACTGACCGCGCTCGGGCCGTGCCCGGGCGCCGTCGTCGATGGGCGTTCTAGACTGCGGCCGGTGGGACACGTCCCAGACACGCTGCTGCTCGCGGCGCCGCGCGGCTACTGCGCAGGCGTGGACCGTGCCGTGCAGACGGTCGAGCGCGCGCTCGAGCTCTACGACGCTCCGGTCTACGTGCGCAAGGAGATCGTCCACAACAAGCACGTGGTCGAGCAGTTGCGCGACCGTGGGGCGGTGTTCGTCGAGGACGAGACCGAGGTGCCCGAGGGCGCGACGGTCGTGTTCTCGGCCCACGGCGTGGCCCCCACCGTCCATGCCAACGCCCAGGCGCGGCGCCTGCTCACCATCGACGCGACCTGCCCGCTGGTCACCAAGGTGCACCGGGAGGCGCTCAAGTTCGCGGCGGACGGGTACACGATCGTGCTCATCGGCCACGCCGGCCACGAGGAGGTCGAGGGCACGATGGGCGAGGCGCCCGAGCACATCATCCTCATCGAGGACGAGGCCGGGGTTGAGACGCTCGAGGTCCGCGACCCTGAGAAGGTCGCCTACATCTCGCAGACCACCCTGTCAGTCGACGAGACCCGCGCCATCATCGCCCGCCTGCGTGAGCGGTTCCCGGCCATCGTGGGCCCGCGCACCGATGACATCTGCTACGCCACCACCAACCGCCAGGCGGCCGTCAAGCAGCTGGCCCAGCAGTCAGACCTGGTGCTCGTGATCGGCTCGGGCAACTCGTCGAACTCCAACCGCCTGGTTGAGGTGGCTCGCGAGCTCGGCGCCGACAGCTACCTCATCGACAACGAGGCCCAGGTCCAGGAGGAGTGGCTGGAGGGCAAGCGCGTGGTCGGCATCACCTCCGGCGCCTCGGCGCCCGAGGAGCTCGTGCAGCGCCTGATCCAGTTCTTCCGCGACCGGGGCACCGCCGACGTGCGGGAGCTCGAGGTGGTCCGGGAGGACGTGCGCTTCATGCTCCCCAAGACGATCCGCCAGGCGCCGGCCGCCGCGGCCTAAGCGTTTCCGGTCGGAAGGGGCGGGCCGCTGCGCACGCTGGTCGTCTCCGATCTGCACCTTGGCACCCATGCGGGCGCCGACGTGCTGCGCGACCGCCGCCGGCGCGCTCCGCTGCTGTCGGCGCTCGCGCGCTGTGACCGCCTCGTCCTGCTCGGTGACCTGCTGGAGCTGCGCCATGGGCCGGTGCATGAGGCGCTGGCCGCCGCTCGCGAGCCGCTGGGGGAGATGGGCGCGGCGCTCGGTCCCGACGGTGAAGTCGTCGTGCTCGCCGGCAACCACGACCACTACCTCGTGCACCCGTGGAGCCAGCGGCGCGCCGTCGCCGGCCCGCCGCCCGCGCTGGAGCCGGAGACGGCGGTCGACTGGGTCGCCGGAGAACCGCTCGAGGTGCTGGCGGCGATGCTCGCCCCCGCCCGGGTACGCGCCGCCTACCCGGGGGTGTGGCTGCGGTCCGACGTGTGGGCCAGCCACGGTCACTACCTCGACGTGCACATGACCGTCCCGAGCATCGAGCGCCTGGGTGCGGGGGTGATGCGGCGGGTCGTCAGCGCGCAAACCGGACCCCACCCACCCCCGACCGCCGCCGAGGACTACGAGGCCATCCTCACGCCCATCTACGCCTGGCTTCACGCCGTGGCCCAGGGCGCGGCGCCCGGGCGTGGACACGGGCTCCAGGGCGGGTCGGTGCGGGGCTGGCAGACGCTGACCGGGCCGCGGGGTCGGCGCGGGGTTCGCGGACGGGCGCTCGCGGCGGCGTATCCCGTGGCGATCGCGGCACTGAACCGCGCGGGCCTCGGGCCTCTGCGGGCCGAGGTCTCCGGTCCCGCGCTGCGGCGCTCGGGGCTGCGCGGCATGGACGAGGTCTGTACCCGGCTGCGCGTGAGCGCCGCCTACGTCATCTTCGGCCACACCCATCGGGCCGGCCCCCTGCCCGGCAACGACCCGGCCGAGTGGGTCACCGCCCGCGGCAGCCGGCTCATCAACAGCGGCTGCTGGATCCATGAGCCCGCGTTCATGGGCCCCGACGCGTCGCACAGCCCCTATCGGACGGGCTTCTGCGTCGTCGTCGACGACGACGGGCCGCCCCGACTGGTCAATCTGCTGGATTCGGAGGCGCCAGGCCTGGGGTGAAGCACACCGCGTGGCAGGTCACGCCCTCGGCGACCTCGAGGGCCAGCACGCCGGCGGTGCTCACCGGGTGGGAGAGGAGCGCATACGCGCCCGGATGGTCGACGGGGATGGTCTGCCCGTTGGCGGTCACGGTGCCCTGCCCGTCCAGGACCGCCCACACCCCGCCGGCCTCATAGGGTCCGCTCCACGGGCCTTCGACGTCCTCGCTCTGGGGCACGAGCACCGCCCCGGGGGCGTCCTCGGGGCGCACGGGCGCCGGCGGCGGGCGCTCGACGCCGAGGAGCGCCTGGATCGCGGCCTCCGTCTCGTCGTAGCCGCCCTCGCCGTAGTGAAAGTCAAACAGGCGCCCCTCCTCGTTGAACAGGTAGCGCGCCGGCCAGCCGAGGTTGCCGTACTCCTGCCAGATCTGCAGGTCGACGTCGACCACCACCGGGTGCGCGATCCGCAGCCGGGCCACGGCCTCCGTCACCGCCTCGGGCTCCACCGACGGCGCGAAGCCCGAGGAGTGCACGCCGATCACGCGCAGTCCGTCGGGCTCGTAGCGCTCGTGCCAGCTGCGGATGTAGGGGAGCGTGCGGATCGAGTTGGGGCGGCAGAAGTCCCAGAACTCGATGAGCACCGGGCGGCCGCGTTGCTGGTCCATGCGCAGTGGCGCCCCGTTGATCCACGGCAGGCGCGGAGGAAAGGCCGGAGCCTCGATGTGGTCGACGGGGGGGCGCATGGCGGCGGGCGCTCGATGCTAGAGACGCGGCGTGCGCGATTTTGCTCACATGGCTGGCGGCATCGCGCACATCACCAAACAGTTATATTTCTAAAATGGCATCTACGGTCCCATGGGGCGCCCTGAACGATCCGCACCGCCGACGGGTACTGGACCTCCTCAGGACCCGGCCCCGCGACGTCGGCGAGCTCACCACCGAGCTCGGGCTCAGTCAGCCCGGAACGTCCAAGCACCTGCGGGCGCTGCGCCAGGCGGGCCTCGTGCGCTCCCGCGTCGACGGCCAGCGGCGGGTCTACGAGCTCGATCCGGCCCCGCTGGCCGAGCTCGACGACTGGCTGGCGCCCTACCGGCGCTTCTGGGACCGGCACCTTGACGCCCTGGGCGCGCACCTCGACGAGACCGCGACCGCTACCGACTCCAACCGAGAGGACTGACGACACATGCCCACCGCCACCGGCACCTACGAGCAGATCGACGGGAGCCCGGTCGTCCGCTTCGAGCGCACCTTCCCGCACACGACCGCACAGGTCTGGGACGCGATCAGCGATCCCGACCGCCTCGCCAAGTGGTTTCCCACCACGGTCGAGTTCGACGAGCTGCGCGCCGGCGCGCCCATCACCTTCCGCTTCGCCGAGGACCGCTACCCGCCGATGACGGGCGCCTTTCGCGAGGTGAGCGCACCCGAGCGGCTGTCCTTCACCTGGGGGGATGACACGCTCATCTTCGAGCTCGAGGAGCGCGAGGCGGGCGCCGCCTGCCGGCTGTCCTTCACCGTGGCGCTCGACAGCGCCGACAAGGCGGCTCGGGACGCCGCGGGGTGGGATGATTGCCTGGACATGTTGGGCGCGGTGGTCTCCGGCGAGACCCCGGAGCGGCCGCGGAAGCCGGAGAGTTGGCGCGCTCGTTACGATGAGTACAAGCGCCGGGGATTCCCTGCTACGGCGGCGATTCCAGACTGACCCGAGACCCGCGGACAGGCGGCTCCCACGGCGCTATACTCTGTGAAGTATTGGAATCCATACCGCCTTTGAGGAGTTTCACACGATGAGTCCGTCCGGAGCCGAAGTCCTCCGCCAGATCAAGAGCAGGATCGATGAGGTCGATCCGGCGGCCGCCCGTGAGCAGTCCTCCAACGGCACGCTGCTGATCGACGTCCGCGAGCCCGAGGAGTGGGGCACGGGTCACATCCCCGGCGCCAAGCACGTGCCCAAGTCCTACCTGGAGTCCCGGATCGAGGGCGCCGCGCCCGATCGCTCACAGCACATCGTCCTCTACTGCCAGTCGGGCAACCGCTCCGCCTGGGCGGCGCGGACGCTGCTGGATGACCTCGGCTACGAGCACGTCGAGTCGATGACCGGCGGCTTCACGCTGTGGAAGGACCGCGGCTACGAGGTCGAGACGCCGCGCACGCTCACCGCTGAGCAGCGCGACCGCTACAGCCGCCACCTCCTGCTTCCGGAGGTCGGCGCCGAGGGCCAGCAGAAGCTGCTCGACGCCAAGGTGCTCCTGCTCGGCGCGGGCGGCCTGGGCTCGCCCACGGCGCTCTACCTGGCCGCCGCCGGCGTCGGCACGCTGGGCATCGTCGACGACGACACCGTCGATCTCTCCAACCTGCAGCGCCAGGTCATCCACAACTCCAACCGCGTGGGGGTCCCCAAGGTCGACTCCGCGGAGGAGACGATCAACGCGCTCAACCCCGACGTCAAGGTCAACAAGTACCCGGTGCGGCTGGGTCCCGACAACATCATGGACATCCTGCCGGGCTACGACATCGTCGTCGACGGGCTGGACAACTTCCCCACGCGCTATCTGCTCAACGACGCGTCCGTGCGACTCCAGATCCCCGTCGTGTCGGCGGCGATCCTGGGCTTCGAGGGCCAGCTGTCGGTATTCAAGCCCTACGACGGTCCCTGCTACCGCTGCCTGTTCCCGACGCCGCCGCCGGCCGAGCTGGCGCCGTCGTGCGGGGCCAACGGCGTGCTGGGCGTGCTGCCCGGCACGATGGGTCTGCTCCAGGCGACCGAGGTCATCAAGCTCATCCTCGGCGAGGGCGACCCGGCGATCGGGCGGCTGCTGCTCTACGACGCGCTGGCCGCGACGATCAACGAGGTCAAGATCCGCCGCGACCCCGAGTGCCCCATCTGCTCGCGGCACCCCGAGGCCATCTCTGACGAGGAGATGGGCGTGTTCCCCGACTACGAGGCGTTCTGCGCCGGCGCTCACTAGATAGGCTGACGCGCATGGCCACCATTCGCATCCCACCTGTGCTCCGCCCCGCGGTCGGCGGGGAGAAGGAGCTGAGCGCGGAGGGCTCCTCGGTCGGGGAGATCCTGCGCTCCGTCGCTGACGAGCACCCCGACACCCAGACCCAGCTGTTCGCCGCCGACGGCGGGCTCAACCGCTACGTCAACGTCTATCTCAACGACGAGGACGTGCGCGTGCTCGACGGCCTCGAGACGACGGTCGGCGACACTGACACGCTGGTCATCCTGCCGGCGATGGCCGGCGGGGCCGCCTGAGGCCCACGGGGCCGCCTGACCCCGTCCCCCGCGGCGTCCCGGGGAAGGGTTGCCACAGCCCGGCGTCCTTGAGTGGACACCCGCAGTCACACTCAAGCATTGGAGTCGAGCATGACAATTCGCATCAGAGGCGCGGTGATGATCGCCGCGCTCGGCCTGCTGGCCCTGGCCGCCGTCGCCGTGGCCCAGGCCAGCACGGTGGGGGTCGGCACCGCCGAGGTCAAGGAACACAAGGAGCCCGTCGCGGTCAACTCCCACGGCGTGACGGTCTATGAGCTCGGACCCGAGAGCGCCCACCACCTGGTCTGCAAATCGTCGGCATGCCTCAAGGTGTGGCCACCGGTCAAGGCCTCGGGCAAGCTGGTCAAGTCCGCGGGGGTGAACGGGAAGCTGGGCACCGTCGCGCGCAAGGGCTACCGCCAGGTCACCCTCAACGGCCACCCGATCTACACGTTCGTTGAGGATTCCGGTCGGCGCGGCAAGGCCGAGGGCGACGGCATCAGGAACTTCGGCGGCGTCTGGCACGTCTTCAAAGAGGGCTGAGCGATCCCGGAGTCATCGCTATACTTCGTGAAGCAATGGCCGCCGAGACCTTGCAGAACAAGCCCTGCGGGGGCCGCTACGGCGACATCGTCCAGTCGATCGGGCACACGCCGCTGATCGAGCTCAAGCGCCTGAGCCCGAAGCCAGGGGTCAGGATCTGGGCGAAGCTGGAGAGCCGCAACCCGACGGGCTCGGTCAAGGACCGCGTCGCCCGGGCGCTGATCGAGGACGCAGAGGACAAGGGCCTGATCCGGCCCGGTCAGACCATCCTCGAGCCGACGTCCGGCAACACCGGCATCTCGCTGGCGATGATCTGCGGGCGCAAGGGCTACAACCTGAAGGTGGTCATGCCCGAGAACGTCACCCCGGAGCGCACGCAGCTCCTGGAGATGTACGGCGCCGAGATCGTCTACTCCGAGGGGTCCAAGGGCTCCAACGGTGCCGTCGAGAAGGCGCTGGACATGGCCGAGAAGGACGCTTCCTACTACATGC
>CAVTSK010000020.1:0-646822 GCA_963737335.1 uncultured Solirubrobacteraceae bacterium | reverse complement strand
CGGGAGCGCCGGCCCGGGCGCGCAGGCGGCGCGGCGGCACGCCGACGCCGGGCGCCTCGCCGGGCGCGTGACCGGAGCGCGCCACCGCCGTGCCGGCGGCCAGCTCGCCGCCAGGTGGCCGTCCGCCGGCTCCGTCGCCCAGCAGCGGGTCGGCCAGCTCGCGCGTGCGTCCGCAGCGCCCACCCCCACCACGGGCGGCGCGCTCCAGTTTCGCTTCGTGATCTCCACCCCTCCGTCGGCCGGGACGCTTGTCCTCGCCCATCGGTGGCAGGATGCCGACCGGATGTTGGCAAAGTCCGACGAGACCTGATTCGCGGGCGCCGGGAGTCCGTGCTGCGCCAGAACTGGCGCGAGGGGACCCGGGCCAGGACGGGCCGCCCCGCGTTTACGTGCCCCAGCCCCGGCCGTTATCCTGGCAGTGGTACTGGGACTCGTGCTTTCACGCGATCGCCTGGCGGCGTTTGATCCGGCCGCGCGCAGCGCGGGCTCGAGTCGCTGCTGGCCGCCCAGCGCCCGACGGGTTCATCGGCCACACGATCTTCTGGCAGGAGCCGCTGCGGGGAAGCCGCCGCTACATCTACAACGTCATCTCGTCCGACGACCCGATGACCTCCAGCATCCAGCCGCCGCTGCTGGCGTGGGCGTGGCGGATCGCTGTCGGCGACCCGGCCGCCGGCCGCGGATCGGCGCCACCACGACTGGCTGGCGGAGCACCGCGACCTGGACGGGGACGGCCTGATCTGGATCGTCGCCCCCGACGAGTCGGGGCTGGACGCCTCCAACCAATTCGACGCCATCTGGGGCCACGGGGCCCACGGGCTGCCCGGCTACCTCGGCTCTCGCCGCAACCGCCGGCTGGGCTTCGATCTGCGGCGGATCGCCGACGCCGGCGGGCCGGTGTGCTGCGAGGTCGTCACCAACGTCCTCTACAACCTGTCCGGCTGGCCCTGGGGCACCCGTCGCTGACCCCCGCCCTCATCGAGCGCACCTACGACGAGCGACGGGGCCTGTTCGCGCCCCGCTCTCGGCCGGCTCCGGCGCGCACCCCGGCGACCACGATCGCCGCGCTGGCGCCGCTGGCGCTGCCCGACCTGCCCGAGGACATCGGCCGGCGCCTGGTGGAGGAGCACCTGCTCGACCCGGGGCGGTTCTGGACCGCCGGTGGCGCCGCCGTCGGTGTCGCTGCAGGAGCCGAGCTTCAGCGTCAACGACCGCGGGCGGTTCCGCCAGCGCCGCTACTGGCGGGGACCGACCTGGGTCAACACCGCCTGGCTGTGCTGGCTGGGGCTGGTGCGCCTCGGCTATGACCAGGCCGCGACGACCTGGCCCAGCGGCTCGGGGCGGCGGTGGCCGCAGCCGGGCTGCGCGAGTACTACGACCCGCACACCGGGGCGGGGATGGGCGCCCGGGACTTCGGGTGGTCAAGCCTCGTGCTCGAGCTGATGGAGCCCGACCTGCGACGCCGCCCGCACCAGCTACCTGCCGACGGTCTCGTACCATGCACCATGGACACAGACAGAGACATGACCCTGACCGACGAGCAGTGGCGCGAGCGCCTGACGCCCGAGCAGTTCGAGGTCCTGCGCCACGCGGCCACCGAGCGCCCCTTCACGGGCGAGTACGTCAACGTCAAGGACGACGGCACCTACCGTTGCGCCGGCTGCGGCGCGGAGCTGTTCAGCTCCGACACCAAGTTCGAGTCCGGCACCGGCTGGCCGAGCTTCTATGAGCCGGCGGTCGCCGAGAACGTGGAGCTGCACCAGGACCGAAGCCACGGCATGGTCCGCACCGAGGTCAGGTGCCGGCGCTGCGGCGGTCACCTGGGCCACGTGTTCCACGACGGGCCGCGCCCGACGGGCAGCGCTACTGCATGAACTCCTGCGCGCTGCAGTTCGACCCCGCCGCGTATAGCGACCGCGTCCAGCGTCACGCCGAGCCCGGCGCGTCGCCCCCGGGCGCTCGCCGTCGGGCCGGCTCGCCGTCGCCGGCCGCTCGGCCCGCAGCGCCTGCCGCTCCTCGCGCTCGCGGCGGCGCTTGCGCAGTGGAAGTAGAGGTAGGCGAGGAACAGCACGAGCAGCGCGCCGAAGGCGTAGAGGCCGAACGTGGAGATCGCGTCGGCGGCGGCGCTGCCCGCGAAGTAGCCGACCAGCCCGTACGTGACGCCCCAGCTGATCCCGCCCAGCGCGTTCCAGAAGAAGAACTCGCGGAAGCGCATGTGGTTGATCCCGGCCAGCCAGGCGGCGGCGAAGCGCACCAGCGCGATCCAGCGGGCGAAGAACACGGCCTTGGGGCCGTGCTTGACGAAGAAGCGATCGCCGGTGGGGATGAGCTCGAGGCGGTGCTCGCGGAACGGCCCCTTGGCCTCCAGGACGTCGCGTCCGAGGCGCCGGCCGAGGAGATAGCCGATGTTGTCGCCGACGATGGCCGAGCGCGACGCCGATCAGGATCACCAGCCAGATCTGCAGCTTGCCCTGGCTGGCCAGGACGGCGGCGAGGACGAGCGCGGTCTCGCCCGGCGACGGTACGCCCATCGACTCCAGGCCGATGATCGCCGGCAGGCCGTAGCCGAGGCTGCTGGTGACGCTGATGATCGCGGCAAGGGCGAGCACCTCACCCTCCGCCGCGGCCCAACGCTCACCGTCCCATCACCCCGCGCTCCGGCGCTCACCCTCGCAGGCGGCCGCCGCAGAACCGCCAGCAGCGACAGGCCCACGGGCAGCGTCCGCCCTCGCGCCAGCCAGCTCGCCTCCAGGGCGAGCGGACGCTCAAGCACGTCGTTGAGCCACGCCGGCCCCACGTCGAGATCGTTGGTGGCCCCGTTCTGGGTGCCCATGCGCCGCTGGGCCAGGCGCACCGCCGCGGCCGGGGCCAGCAGAAGGCTGTTGAACGAGCTGACCCGCTCGATCTGCCAGCCCGCGGCCCGCGCCGCGGCGCGCAGCGTGGCGCGCGAGTAGCGGCGGTAGTGGTGGTTGGCCTCGTCATGGCGTGACCACAGCGCCTGGTAGGCGGGCACGGTGACCAGCAGCCAGCCGCCCGGCCGCGCCACGCGGCGCAGCTCGCCGAGCGCGACGACGTCGTCGGGGACGTGCTCGATGACGTCCAGGCAGGTGATGAGGTCAAAGGTGGCGTCATCCCACGGAAGCTCCTCCAGCCGGCCCACCTGCACGTCGCCCAGGCCGCGGCTGCGCGCCAGCTCGGCCGCGTCGGTGTTGAGCTCGACCCCGCTGACCTCGGCGCCGTAGTCCACGAGCTCCACCAGGGTGCGGCCCGAGCCGCAGCCGGCGTCGAGCACGCGCGCGCTCGCGGGCAGCGGCAGGCGGTCCAGCTCGGCGCGGATGACGCGCCGGCGGCCGCGATACCACCAGTGGTGCTCGTCGACGGCCAGCGTGGCCTTCATCATGGTCTCGTCCATAGGCAGCGAGATGCTAGTGGGCTTCCGCCAGACCGCCACCGGGTCGTTCTCAGGGGCGTGGGCGCCGGGAAGGCGCAGGGTGAACATGGCGCCGGGCCCGTCGAGGTCCTCGAGATACAGCGCGCCGCCCATGCGCTCGGCCAACTCGCGGCCGATCGCCAGCCCCAGCCCGAACCCCGCCTGGCCGGCGGTGTCGCGGCCGCGATGGAAGCGCTCGAAGATCGCCTCGCGTTCGTCCGGATGCACGCCGGGGCCCTCGTCGCACACGCTGATCGTGACGATCGGGTCGCGCTTGAGGATCACGCGCACCTGGCGCCCCGGGCGGGCTGGCGCGCACCGCGTTGTCGAGCAGGATGCGCAGGATCTGGGCGATGCTGCCGGGATCGCCCAGCGCCCACACCGCGCCGCCGAGCTCGTCGAGCGTGGAGTGGATGTCGCTGCGCTCGCTGCCGACCTCGAACTCGGCCAGCACGGCGCGGCTGAGCTCGCCGAGCTCCACCGGCTCCGAGCGCAACTGGACCTGGGCATCGATGCGCGACAGGTCCAGGAGGTCAGCGGCCAGCCGCCCCAATCGGCGCGACTGGGCGTGGGCGCGCTCCACCAGCGCGCGCGCGTCCTCGAGGTCCGGGTTCTCGTCGGTCAGATCGTCGCGCGAGCAGCTCGAGCATCCCGTCCAGCGAGGTCAGCGGCGTACGGAGCTCGTGGGAGGCGGTGGCCACGAACGCGCGCCGCGCCTCCTCCTGCTGGCGCAGGCGCTGCTGCATCGTCGCCAGCGTGCGGGCCAGGTCGCCGACCTCATCGTGGGCGCGGTCCACCGGGACCTCGACGGCAGGACCGCCGTCCGCCAGTTCCAGCGCCGCCTCGCGCAGGCGGCTGCAGCCGGCGCACCAGCCGCGCCGACAACGGGATGCCGAGGATGAGGGTGAGCGCCAGCCCGGCCAGCGCGGCGTCCAGGAACGCCCGGCGCACGACCCCGACCACGTCGGGGATCTCGCCGATGGACTTGCGCACCGCCAGCACGTAGCGGCGGCGATCCTGCGTTGACGAACGGGATCGCGGCCCGCGCGTATTCCTGTCCGTCGATGAATCCGAACGTGTACTGCGGCCGATTGGTGCGGAAGGCCGTGCCGACGTCGTTGAAGCGAGTCGTCGTGATCAGCCGGGTCGCGCGTGGGCTCGACGATGTCCAGGCGCGCGCCGCTGGCCGCACGCAAGACGTCCACGAAGCGGGCATCGAGCCGCTTGCCGAGGCTGTTCTGGCCACGAGCAGGACGGTCGCGGTCGAGTCCGTCGCGACCTGCTCGAGGACGCGCCTGCACGAACGTCTGCGAGCGCGCCCTTGCGGCTCAGGTCAGTCTTGAGCGTCGTCTTCTCAGCGTTGCGCAGGCTCTGCTCCAGCGGGCCCAGCAGCGCGAGCGCCGCCACGGCCAAGGTGGCCACGGCGGTGATGAGAACCACGCCGACGATCCGACCGCGCAGACCGAAGGCGCCGTGCCCCGGTAGGCGCGCATGCCCTACGGACCTCGCAGGCGGTAACCGGCGCCGCGCACGGTGAGGATGTAGCGCGGCTTCTCCGGCTCGGGCTCCAGCTTCTCCCGCAGATGGCGGATGTGGACGTCGATCGCGCGCGGATCGCGGTAGGCGCTGTCGCCCCAGATCGCGCGCAGCAGCTCCTGGCGGTTGAGCAGCCGGCCGGGATCGGCCATGAGCGCGTCGAGCAGCTCGAACTCGGAGAACGTGAGCTTCACCGGCTGGCCGTCGATCGTCACCTCGCGCTGGGCGCGATCGAGCCCGATCGGACCGACGATCAGCACCTCGTCGCCCATCGCCCGCGTCCCGGCGCGTCGCAGCACGGCGCGGATGCGGCTGCGCAGCTCGGCCAGGCCGAACGGCTTGGTGACGTAGTCATCGGCGCCGGCCTCAAGCCCGAGCACGGCATCGGCCTCGGAGTCCAGCGCGGTGAGCATGATGATCGGGACGACATTGCGGCGGCTGCGCAGCGTGCGGCACACCTCATAGCCGTCGGGCCCCGGACCCAGAGCGACGTCGAGCAGAACGATGTCGAAGCTGTCGGTGCTGGCGCGGTCGATCGCGGCGCGGCCGTCGGACACCGCCAGCACGCGATGGCCCTCGCGGGTGAACGAGCGCGTGAGCATCTCGCGCAGATCGGACTCGTCGTCGACGACGAGGATGCTGAGCGACGCGTCGGCGGCCCGCGGCTGCCCCGCAGTGTGCGCGCGGAGGTGGGGTTATCCAGGGACATGTGTGTCGGCCCCGATCGTACCGACCGCGACACAGTGGTCGCAGTATGCCATCCGGCCGACCGGCGGATCCGAGCATCCTCTCACGGCCCCGTGCTAGACGGCCTCGAGTTCGCGGGACGCGGCCGGGCGGGACTCGCCCGCCCCCACGGCCACCCGGCGCGGCGCCAGGCTGCCCTCGGTGGCCCACGCCCACAGGATCACGAGCCAGGTCACGGTGGCCAGAACGACGTGCACCCACACCATGTCCGTGGGCAGGTGCAGTTCGTACTGGACGCTGCCGACGAGCCCTTGGGCGGCGAGCAGCACGCCCAGCACCGTCAGCGGCTCCAGCGCGTCGGCGCCCGCGCCGCGGTGACGGCGCAGGACCCACACCCCGATCACCACCACCCCGAACAGCGCGGCGATCGCGGCGTGCTGATGGACCGCCCAGCTCAGCGTGTCGGCGCCCTTGAAGTGCAGGCGATGGACGACCTGCCCGGTGAAGCCGCCGGAATGCGGCCCCGACGCGGTGGCCACGGTTCCGGCGAAGATGGTCAGCCCGCCGAGGGGGGCCAGCGCGCGCACCGACCAGACGGCCACCCGGTCCGTCGAGCGCGGACGCTCCCCGGGCTCAAACGTCGCGCGCCAGGCCAGCGCGAACGCGGCGACCAGGATGAGCAGCGACAGGCTGAAGTGGGCCATGACGAAGCCCGGGGCCAGGTGATGGAGCACGGTGAAGCCGCCCAGCACCGCCTGGGCCACCACGCCCAGCGGCAGCAGGACCGCCAGCCAGGCCAGATCGCGCCGGAACGGCCGGCGGGTGAAGGCCAGGATGGCGGCAATCACGGTGATCACGCCCACGACGCCCGAGATGGCCCGGTTGCCGAACTCGATGAGGGCATGCGCACTGAGCGGGGGCAGCGGCGTGCCGCCGCACTTGGGCCAGTTCTCGCAGCCCAGGCCCGAGTCGGTGAGGCGGACCGCCGCGCCAGTCATCACGATCACCGTGAGCGACGCGAGCGCGATGTAGGCGACGGTGCGGAACTGCCGCGGGGTCACTCCCAGGCGATCACGCATGTGCGCGCTGACTGGGCGGGGACAGAAACATGACGATACTGGCCTGGGCCCCATCGGCCGACGGTATCGCAGGCCGATAGCCTAGCGCCGCTAATGGGTCCGGGATCTGAACATGGGCGCACGCACGCCGGGGCAGTCGTCGGCTGATGCGAGCGGTCGTCGTCGCGCTCGGCAAGATCGGGCTTCCGATCGCTGCCCAGATCGCGCAGGCCGGCCACGACGTGGTCGGGTGCGACATCGACGCGCGAGTGGTCGATGAGGTCAACGCGGCCCGGGAGCCGTTCCCCGGCGAGGCCGGGCTGAAGCAGGTTCTCGGCGAGGTGGTCAGGGCCGGGCGCCTGCGCGCCACAACCGACACGGCCGCCGCGGTCGCCGGGGGCCCTGACCTCGTCATCGCCGTGCCGCCGCTGGTGGTCGACGGCGATGCCCGCCCCGACTTCTCCATCCTGGACGCGGTGGTGGCGGATATCGGGCGCGGGCTGAAACCGGGCACCCTCGTCTCCATCGAGACGACACTCCCGGTGGGCACGACGCGCAGCCGCGTCGCGCCGCGGCTGGCCGAAGCGTCCGGGCTGACGTCCGAGGAGGACTTCTTCACCATCCACAGCCCCGAGCGCGTCTACGCAGGTCGGATCTTCCGCGACCTGGCGTCCTACCCCAAGCTCGTCGGCGGGCTCAGCGACGCCGGGGAGCACCGCGGCGTCGTTCTGTACCGCGCCTTCCTGGACGCCGAGGTCCGTGCCATGGGCGGCGCCGAGGCCGCCGAGCTGACCAAGCTCGCCGAGACGACGTACCGCGACATCAACATCGCGCTGGCCAACGAGCTCGCCCGGTTCGCGGACAGGTTGGACATCGACGTGTCGCGCGTGATCGACGCGGCCAACTCACAACCCTTCTCGCACATCCATCGGCCGGGGGTCGCCGTGGGGGGTCACTGCATCCCGGTGTATCCCCGCCTGTACCTGGAGGGCGACCCCGGAGCCCGGCTGCCGGCCGTCGCCCGTCAGATCAACGAGTCGATGCCGGCCTACGCGGTCGATCTCCTGGCCTCCGAGCTCGAGACGGATCTCGCCCGCCAGCGCGTCCTCGTGCTCGGGGTGGCCTACCGCGGCAACGTCAAGGAGACGGCGTTCTCGGGCGCGTTCCCGCTGACCGCCGAGCTGCGCCGTCGCGGAGCGACGCCGCTGGCCGCCGATCCCCTGTACAGCGATGCGGAGCTCACGTCGCTGGGCTTCGAGCCTTGGGACGGCGAACGCGTCGACGCCGCCATCGTGCAGGCCGACCACTCCGTCTACGCCACGCTCACCAGCGCGGACATCCCCGGAGTGCGGGCGATCCTCGACGGCCGGGGGATCCTCGACCTGGAGTCCTGGAACGCTGCCGGGATCAGGGCACGGCGGATCGGCAGCCGCTGAAGCCAGACGCCAGGCCGCTGCCGCTAGCCCGGTGACGGGACGGCGTCGGCTCGCGCTCGGCCAGAGTGGGCGCCTCGCGATCGCGCGCCGAACCAGCAGCTCGCCGATGTCCGGCCAATCGATCGCAACGTCGGGATCGTCGAAGGCGAACCCGCTCTCGCCGCCGCGGTCGTAGTAGGTGGTGACCTTGTAGGTCACATCCGCAACCTCGCTCAGGACGCAGAAGCCGTGGGCAAAACCGTCGGGGACGTACAGCTGGCGATGCTCCACGTCGTCGAGAGTGACGGCCTCCCAGGCCCCGAACTGCGGCGATCCGGGGCGGATGTCGACGACGACGTCCATGATCGATCCGGCCGCGCAGCGCAGGAGCTTGGCCTGCCCGGGCTGGTAGTGCATGCCGCGCGTGACCCCTTCGCGGGAACGCGAGTGGTTGTCCTGGACGAAGTCGGCGGCGATGCCGAGCTCCGGCAGCGCATCGCGCCGGAAGGTCTCGACAAAGAAGCCGCGCTCGTCGCCGTGAACGGTGGGCGCCAGGAGCACCGGGCCTAGAGCTTGGTCGGGAGGGTCTGCATCAGGCGAGGGGGCCTAACGATACCGGCGGGACAGGTGTCAGCGACCGGCGCCGCCCAGCGCATGCAGCTGCTCGAGCGTGGTCTCGCGCATGTCAGCGCCGGCGGCGAACGCGTCGTACCAGTCCACGATGCTGTGCAGCGCGGGCTCCAGCGCGACCAGCGGATGCCAGCCGAGCCGTTGCCGCGCCCGCGCAGAGTCGAGCTTGAGGTATGCCGCCTCATGAGGGTGGGGCCCCGGATCGGCCTCCCACGCCGGCTTGCCCGACCACCGCTCTCGCATGCGCTCCACGATCCACGAGACGGGCTGGGCCTCGCCCTCATCGGGCCCAAGTTCCAGCCGTCGGCGAACGTCTCTGACTCCCACAGCGCCTGAGCGAGCCCCAGGTAACCGCTGAGGGGGCTGAGCACGTGCTGCCATGGGCGCACCGCCGCGGGGTTGCGGATGCGCAGCGTCTCTCCGCTCAGCGCAGCGCGTACCAGGTCTGTCATCAGGCGCTCGGGCGCCCAATCTCCGCCGCCGATCACGTTGCCCGCACGCGCGGAGGCGACTCGAGGCCCCGCCGGGCCGGAGAAGAAGGATCGCCGGTAGGCGCTGACGACGAGCTCTGCAGCGCCCTTAAAGCTCGAGTACGGATCGTGGCCGCCCATGGCCTCGTTCTCACGGTAGCCCCATTCCCAACCGCGGTTCTCATAGCACTTGTCCGATGTGACGACGATGACGACACGCACGCCAGGCATCTCCCGCATGGCGTCCAGGACGTTGACGGTGCCCATCACGTTGACGTCAAACGTCTCGCGCGGATGCGCGAACGAGTGACGCACCAGCGGCTGGGCGGCCATGTGGATGACCACCTCCGGAGTCCACGCGCGCATGGCGTCGGCGACGGCCGCGGCGTCACGGACATCGGCTCGTCGCTCGTCGCGCATCCCCGCCCCAACCCGCGCCAGCTCGTACAGCGCGGGCTCGGTGGGGACACGATCCGAGTACCCGTACACCGCCGCGCCCATGTCCTGGAGCCACAGAGAGAGCCACGCTCCTTTGAACCCCGTGTGACCGGTGACGAGGGTGCGCCGGTCGTGCCAGAAGGCGGGATCGACCTGTCCGGAGCCGGTCACCAGCAGCGCCACGGCGCCGCGCCCGACTCCCACAAGCTCTCGAGCTCGTTGCGGTCGCGCAGCGTGTCCATCGGATGCCAGAAGCCGTCGTGGCGGAAAGAGCCGAGCTGGTGATCGCGCGCCAAGCCGCGCAGGGGCTCCTGCTCCCACACGGTGTCATCCCCGCCCAGGTACCGCCCCACCTCGGGCGAGAGCACGAAGAAACCGCCATTCATCCAGCTCCCGTCGCCGCGGGGCTTCTCCTCAAAAGCGTCCACGCGCTCGCCGGCGATCCGCATCGCCCCGAACCGCCCCGGAGGCTGGACGGCGGTCACCGTGGCGATGCGGCCACTGGAGCGATGGAACTCGACCAGCGCCCGAAGGTTCAGATCGGACACGCCGTCGCCGTAGGTGAGGCAGAACTCCGTGTCACCCTCCAGATAGGGCAGGACGCGCTTGAGCCGGCCGCCGGTCATCGTGTTCTCGCCGGTGTCAACAAGTGTGACCTTCCACGGCTCCGCCGTCGAGCGGTGGATCTCCATGTCACCATGCGCCAGGTCAAAGGTGATGTCGCACGTGTGGAGGTAGTAGTTGGCGAAGTACTCCTTGATCATGTAGCCCTTGTAGCCGAGGCACACCACGAACTCGTCGATTCCGTGGGCGGCGTACATCTTCATGATGTGCCAGAGGATCGGCTTGCCGCCGATCTCCACCATCGGCTTGGGGCGGCTCACCGTCTCCTCGCTCAGGCGGGAGCCGAGGCCGCCCGCCAGGATCACCGCCTTCACGCGCGAGCCCTCGCCGAAATGGGATGCCATAGATGCATACCGGCGGGCCATTATGGCGAAGACGACGCCGGACTCCCGCACGCCCGATGATCTAGCCTTCCCGCCCGATGAGCAGCCTGTGCCGCTTCTGCGCTGCGCCGCTGGAGATCGTGTTCGCCGATCTCGGGATGTCGCCGCTGGCCAACAGCTATCTGACGCCCGAGCAGGCCAACGGCATGGAGCCGTTCTACCCGCTGCGCGCGTACGTGTGCTCGCAGTGCTTCCTGGTCCAGCTCGAGCAGTTCGAGACGCCCGACCACATCTTCAGCGATTACGCCTACTTCTCGTCCTACTCGACCAGCTGGCTGGAGCACAGCAAACGCTATGCCGAGCAGATGATCGAGCGCTTCGGGTTCGGGGCCGACAGCCAGGTCGTCGAGCTGGCCTCCAACGACGGGTACCTGCTCCAGTACTTCCGCGACCGTGGCGTCCCCGTGCTGGGGATCGAGCCGGCGGCCAACGTGGCCAAGGTCGCCGAGGAGAACGGCATCCCCACGCTCGTGGAGTTCTTCGGCCGCGAGGTCGCGAGCGCGCAGGCCGCCAAGGGTCAGGCTGACCTGCTGCTGGGCAACAACGTGCTCGCCCACGTCCCCGACCTCAACGACTTCGTGGGTGGGATGAAGATCCTGCTCCGGCCCGGTGGCGTCATCACGATGGAGTTCCCCCATCTCATGCGCCTGATCGACGACAACCAGTTCGACACGATCTACCACGAGCACTTCAGCTACTTCAGCTTCCTCACCGTTCGGCGCGTGTTCGCCGCGCACGGGATCACACTGTTTGACGTCGAGGAGCTGCCGACCCACGGCGGCTCGCTGCGGATCTACGGCGCCCACGACGACGACACCGGCAAGCCCGAGACTGACCGCGCCCGGGAGCTCGCCGAGCGCGAGCGGCAGGCGGGTTTTGAGGAGCTCGACACCTACCGCGCCTACGCGCGCGGCGTGCAGGGCGAGAAGCGCTCCATCCTCAGCTTCCTCATCGACCTCAAGGGCCAGGGACGATCCATCGCCGGCTACGGCGCGCCCGCCAAGGGCAACACGATGCTCAACTTCTGCGGCGTCGGCACCGACTTCCTGGACTACACCGTCGACCTCAATCCCCACAAGCAGGGGCATTTCCTGCCCGGCAGCCACATCCCGATCTACGCGCCCGACCACCTGCGCGAGACGACCCCTGACATCGTCCTCATCCTCCCGTGGAACCTGCGGGAGGAGATCATGGGCCAGCACGCCTACATCCGGGAGTGGAACGGCCGCTTCGCTGCCCGCTCGCCCCAGATGCGCCTGCTCGACTGAGCCGCTCGTCCGGCGTCAGCCCCGGAGCCAGAGCTGGTTGAAGAACCCCGGCTGGACCGGGTCGATCCGCCGCAGATGCAGGTACCAGGGCTCGGGAAGCCGGTACTGCTCCTCGCGCAGGTCGACCTGGTCGGCCTCGTTGCGCCACTGGCGCCACTGCTTGAGGAAGACGGCACGGCTGGACTTGAGCGCCAACAGCTCCAGGTAGTGCTGTGACTGGCGGGCGGGCATCTCGGGCAGCGTGCTGATCGTCTGCGTCAGCCCGAACCACCCGTCGGGAAACAGGTCGAGCTGGTCAGGGGTGAAGAAGGCCACCGTCCCCGGGGTCAGCCGGGACTCGAACTGCCCAAAGTCGGTGTGCGGCGAGTAGGGGAGGATCCGTTCCTGGCCCAGCGTCTGGGTGAGGTACCACTGGGACACCGCCAGGGCCGGCGGGATGTCGAACACGCAGTAGGTGAGGTCGTGGGCGTGGGCGTACACGTAGGCCACGCGCCCGTAGCCGGCGCCGAGCTCGGCCACCCTGGCCCCCTCGCCGATCGCCCCGGACCGGGCCGCGAAGGTGAACTCGATGATGCTGTTGGCGAGGTCCTGGGAGATCAGGCGTCCGCGCGAGCGCAGCGGCACGGGGTGGCCGATCTCCGGCTCGGCCAGGCGCGAGGTGAGGCCATGCGTATCACCGCGCACCGCGATATCCCACAGCACGCCGACGAAGAACGTGTAGCGGCGTGCCGCGAGTGAGGACAGGGCGTACGCCTGGCGGCGATCGACGGTGCGCAGGCCGGTCATGGGCTCCTGGAGCCGCGCCCGGAACGGGGTGAGGGACGGCCTGCGCAACCACGTCACCAGCGCCTGGCGGACCTGAGGGTCGAGCGGCGAGGTGACCAACCAGTTGTAGTAGTTGTTGGAGACCGTCCGCTTGAAGTTGGCGATGCCCTCGGAGCGCAGCATCTCCAGGTTGGCGGCGATCAGGCCGTCCCAGAACTCGCCGGGGCGATAGATCTCCGGTGCGTCGGCCACGCCTCGGCGCATCGCCTCGATCAGCTCTGCGACCTGCTGGTCCTCCTCGCTGGCCGAGCGGTCGCTCGGTGTAAACCTGTGGTCGTTCATCGCCGAAGTCCGGGCTCAGGATAGGCAGCTTGTTCCGTCGATGGCCGCGCCGCCGCCCCCTACCATCCAGCCCCATGAATCCGCCCTCGACGCCGACGGACGCCCCGGCGGGAGAACCGGCTGACGCGCTCGCGCTCGATCAGGCGGAGGTGGATCTCGTCGCCTCGGAGGCGGCCGGCCCGGCCGCGCTGCGGGGCAGCGTCCTGCTCGGCGGCGGCTACGCGGCCACCATCGGGCTCTCGCTCATCTCGGCGCCGCTGCTCATCCGTCACCTGGGCATCAGCGACTTCGGGCGCTACACGACCGTCCTGGCGCTGGTCACCGTCGTCAACGGGCTCACCGATGCCGGGCTGATGAACATCGCGCTGCGTGAGTGGGCCTCGCGCAGGGGTGAGGATCGGGCACGGTTCATGCGCAGCCTGCTGGGCATCCGACTGGAGCTGAGCGCGGCGGGCGTTGTCGTGGGCGTCCTGTTCGCCCTGGTGGCGGGCTATGACTCGACCCTCGTCGTCGGGACGCTCGTGGCCGGCGTGGGCATGATCTTCACCGCCGTCGCGAACCTGCTCACCGCCTCGCTGCAGGGGGACCTCCGCTTCGGCTGGGTGACGGTCATCAACCTTGTACGCCAGGTGGTCGCGGTGGCGCTGCTCGTGGCGCTGGTCCTCGCCGGAGCAGGTCTGCTCCCGCTGCTGGCCTCGACGTCGGTGGCGGGCATCGCCGCCCTGGCGCTGGCCGCCGTACTGGTCCGCGGGCGGATGCCGCTGCGCCCTCGCGTCAGCGATACCCAGTGGTGGCCGCTGGTGCGCGACACCCTCCCCTACGCCGCTGCGATCGCCGTCAACACGTTCTACTTCCGCATCACCATCGTCGTGATGTCGCTCATCGCGACAGCGGAGCAGACGGGGTACTTCGCCACATCGTTCCGCGTCATCGAGGTCCTCATCGGCGTCCCGGCGCTGGCCATCGGCGCGGCGTTCCCCATCCTCTCCCGGTCGGCCCACTCAGACCATGATCGCTTCGCCTACGCCACCGCGCGGGTCGTGGATCTGTCGGTGATCGCCGGCGTCGGGCTGGCCCTCGGGGTGGCGCTGAGCGCGCCGTGGGTGGTGCGCGTGCTGGCGGGCCCCTCAGGCGCCCCGGCGGGGCCGGTCCTCCAGATCCAGGCGATCGCGCTGGCGGCGACCTTCCTGACGATGGCCTGCGGCTTCATCTTCCTCGCACTGCGGCGCCACACGATCCTGCTGGTGGCCAATGGCGGTGCACTGCTGGCCAACATCGTGCTCACGCTCGTGCTCGTCAAGGCCGACGAGGCCCAGGGCGGGGCGATCGCCGCCGCCGTGGCCGAGACGTCCCTGGCCATCGGACTGCTCATTGCGCTGCTGCGCGCCGATGTGAGCCGGATCCGCGTGCCTGCGCTGCTCATCGTGGTCCTCGCCGGCCTCGCCGGCGCCGCCCCGCTGCTGGTAGGCGGCGTGCACCCGCTCGTCCGCACCGTCGCGGGCCTGCTCATCTATGTCGCCGTGCTGGCGGCGTGCAAGCGCATCCCACCGGAGATCCGCCACGTGTTCCAGCGCGGGCCGGCCGAGTCGGCCGAGCCGGCGACTACGAGCTGACCGTCGCGGGCCCGTTGCCGGCGGAGCCCGGGCGGCGCAGAATCAGCGTGTAGGTCGCGCCCTGGCGTCCCCGGCGCTCGACGGGTGCCGCGGCGCGCGTCAAGGCGGAGCCGATCACCCGCATTCCACCGCGGGCATAGCGGCCCCGGCCGAACGCTGCCAGGGTCTCGCGCCAGCCGAACGCGTTCCAGTGCAGCGTGCCCTGATCGCGCGTGGTCGCCAGCGCGACCTCGAGGCCGAGCGCGCCGCCGATCCGTGCGTACTCGTCCAGCGCGACCAGGAAGAGGTGGCGCGGGGCGTCGAGGTGGGTCCAGCGCCGTCCGAAGACGCTGAACTGGAAGGCCTCGGGGTTGGGGGCCGCCAGCGCGATCACGCCCCCCGGCGCCAGCGCCGCGGCCGCCGACGTCAGGACCTGCCTCGGGTTGGGGAGATGCTCGATGACGTGCCACATCGCGATCACGTCGTAGGGGCCGCCGTCGGCCAGCGCCCCCGCCGGGTCGTCGGTCTCCCGCACCGGGATTCCAGCCACGTCGCGCAGGAAGCGGCAGCACTCGGCATCCATCTCGATGGCGCTCGTCTCGTAGCCGGCGTCCTGCATGAGGGCGGCGAAGCCCCCGACGGCCGGGCCGATCTCGACCAGCCGGCCGGCCCCGACCAACGGGCGGATGAGGTCCAGCTTGTAGCGCTCGGCGCCCGCGGCGGCGACCAGCGCGCGCCGATCGTCCGGGACGGCGTAGTACTCGGCGCTGTAGTAGTCCCCCAGGTCGGCCGGGACGGGCACCAGCTGAAGCGTTTGGCACGACGTGCAGCGGTAGTAGGTGAAGCGGTCCTCGGAGAGGCGGCGGTTGCGATCGGTGGCGACGAGCGCCGCGGTCGCCAGGGCGCCGCAGATCCCGCAGGTGACCGAGCTCATCGAGTCGGCGCCGGCGATCGCCGGGTGGGCTCGAAACGGTCGAGCACTTCGATGATGTCCTGGTAGCGCCCTACCTCGCGCTCGGGCTGCTTGGCGCGGCCGTACTGCCCGACGACGCGACCGAACACCGCCGCTCCGGCGCGGCGCAGCGACGCCGGCGCGATCCGCACCAGCGCGCCCAGCATCGGCCCGAACACGCGGAGCAGCGCCCGCTCGCCCGGAGCCAACCCGGCTTCGGCCTGGCGGAGTTCTGAGCGGGAGATCATCCTGTGGATGTGTCGCGCCTGTTCGCAGTACAGGGCTTGGAGCCGCCGGTAGCGGGCGTAGTTGGGGCGCATGTCGGCCGCGCGATCCAGCCGCCGGTACAGCGCCTCCATCGCCAGCAGCCATGAGGTGTTGATGTTGGTCCCCGGCAGCACGACCGGGGCGAGATCGCGGCGGATCTCGGGATCTACACCGTCGGTGGCCAATAGCGCCCGGGCGTCGTTCTCGCGGCGGTTGAAGTGAAAGAAGCCGTAGGAGCGCTTGGTGATCCCGATCACCACCCGCGGGCGAGGGTCCACCGCAATCCGCTCGGCCTCGGCAAAGAGCAGGTTCATGGCGTAGTAGTCGGGGAACGGCGAGCGGAAGAAATCCCCGTCCCCGCTCAACCGCTCGATCGCCGGCCGGCCCACGAGCACGTACTGCATGTTGAAGTCATAGAGGGCCCGGAAGTCCGTCGCGGCGTGCGCCAACTCCCGGGTCTGGGTGCGGGGCAGCAGGAACGGCTCGGTCGCGCCGGTGAAGAACGGCGCGTGGAGGTTGGCCTGAAGCCAGCCGGCCGGGGCGTCGGGCAGGACTCCTGGGTAGGCGTAGAGATAGGCGCCGGTGTAGACCGCGTCGGGGCGCTGGAAACGTTCGATCAGCGCCCGCTGACCCGACAGGTAGCCCGGGAGCAACGCGTCGTCGTCACCCAGCATCACCACGTAGTCGCCGCGGCTGTGGCGCAGGGCGTTGTTCCAGTTCTCGGTCACCGGGACGAAGCTCTCGGTGCGCACGTAGCGCACCCGTGCGTCGCCGAGGCCCTCGACGAAGCCGGCGATGTCGTCGGTGGAGTCGTTGTCGGAGACGATCAGCTCCCAGTCGTCCTCGTCCTGGCGGCGCACGGACTCCACGGCGTAGCGCAGGTACTCGAGGCGGTCATGGGTGGGCAGGAGCACCGAGAACAGCATCGCGGCTGCCATTCTCACAGCCTCTCCCCGTGAAGCTCCTCCTCGTCCACCTCGTCCGACGCCACAACGGGCCGTCCCCGCTGGAGCGGTTCCTGGACTCCTATGTGGCGCACCCTCCCGGTGTGGACCACGAGCTCCTGCTGGCAGTCAAGGGTTTCGAAACGCCCGCGGACGCCGAGCCGTCGCTGATGGCGGCCCGCAGCCGCGGGCTGGATCCGGGGCACATTCACCTGCCCGACGACGGGATGGACCTCACGGCGTACGCGCGGGTCGTCTCCGCCGTACCGGCCGACCGGTACTGCTTCACCAACTCCTACTCGCGGGCGCTGGCCGACGACTGGTTGGCTCATCTGGGCCGGGCACTCGATGACCCCGGGGTCCACGCCGCCGGGGCCACCGGTTCATGGACCAGCCATCAGGACTTCCGCCGCTACCACCTCCACCTGTCCAGCGCCTACGCCGGAGTCTTCACCGGCCGCGAACCGACCAGGCAGGGCTTCCTGGAGCTGACCCGCCGCCATGTGCCCGGCAAGCGCGACTACGGCCGCCTCGCCTTCAAGCTCGCGGCCGCTCTGGACATGGCCCGCGACCGCGGCGCCTACGGCCCGTTTCCGCTGCCCCATCTACGCACCAACGCGTTCGCCGCCCGCCGTGAACTGTTGACGGCGCTCGACCTCCCCCGGATTCGGAGCAAGCGCGACGCGTACCGGTGGGAGAGCGGAAGCTCTGGCTTCACGCAGCGCGTGCTGAGCTCGGGCGGGCGCGTCGTGGTCGTGGGGCGCGATGGGTCTTTGTACGACCCTGACGCATGGGACCGCAGCGCCACCTTCTGGTCAGGCGATCAGGAGAACCTGCTCGTTGCCGACAACCAGACCGACGATTACGCGCAGGCCGCGCCAGACGGGCGACGGCTGCTGTCGCTGCTGGCCTGGGGCACCCCACCGCCGTGACGTACCCCGCGCGTCCCATCTAGCCTTCCGGCGGTGATTTTCACCGAGACCTCGATCTCGGGCGCCTACGTGATCGAGTCCGAGCCGGCCGGCGATGAGCGGGGTCTGTTTGCCCGCACCTTCGACGCCGACGAGTTCACCCGCCGTGGCATGGACGGGCGCGTGAGCCAGTGCAACACCTCGTTCAACGCCCGGACCGGGACGCTGCGTGGGCTGCACTATCAGGCCGCGCCGCACGGCGAGGCCAAGCTCGTACGCTGCACCCGCGGCGCGATCTACGACGTGGCTGTCGACCTGCGGCCTGAGTCGCCCACGTACCTGCGGTGGTGCGCCGCGCAGCTGAGCGCCGAGAACCGCCACGCCTTCTTCATCCCGGACGGCTGCGCCCACGGATTTCAGACGCTGGCCGACGACAGTGAGGTGCTCTATCAGATGTCGACCCCGTACGTGCCGGGCTCGGGCCGCGGCGTCCGCTGGGACGACCCCGCGTTCGGCATCGAGTGGCCCGATCCGCCGGCGGCCGGCCGGATCATGTCCGAGCGCGATGCCGGCTACCCGGACCTCGAGCCGTGACGAGCATCCTGGTCACCGGTGCCACCGGCTTCATCGGGCGCGGCACCCTGGAGCCGCTGTTGGCCGCCGGGATGGACGTCCATGCCGTCAGCTCGCGCCCGGCTCCGGCCGATGCGCTCACGGGGGTTCGCTGGCACGAGCTCGACCTCCTCGCGCCCGGCAGCGAGGGCGCCGTGGCGGCGCTCGAGGCCACCCATCTGCTGCACCTGGCCTGGACGACCGAGCCGGGCAGGTTCTGGACCTCGCCGCAGAACCTCGATTGGCTGGCGGCCAGCCTGCGCCTGACCCGCGCCTTCGCCCGCGGCGGAGGCCGGCGGATGGTCATAGCGGGCACCTGCGCCGAGTACGCGTGGGCGCCCGACACCCACTGTGTCGAGCGCGAGACCGCGACCGAGCCGGCGACGCTGTACGGCACGGCCAAGAACGCCCTGCACACCACCGCCGCCGCCTTCGCCGCTCAGGAGGGCATCTCGATGGCCTGGGGGCGGATCTTCTTCGTGTTCGGGCCCGGCGAGCAGCGGGGGCGTCTGGCCAGCTCGGTCGCCGAGTCCCTGCTGCGCGGCGAAACCGCGGAGTGCTCGCTGGGCGATCAGGTGCGCGACTTCCTCTTCGCTCCCGAACTGGCCGGCGCCTTCGCGGCGCTGACCCTCTCTGACGTGGAGGGCCCGGTCAACATGGCCTCCGGCGCCCCGCTGCCGGTCCGTGACCTGATCACCGCGATCGCGAGCGCCACCGGGCGCCCCGAGCTGGTCGCCCTCGGGGTAAGGCCCACGTCGCCCAACGACCCCGCCCGCCTGACGGCTGATGTCGCCCGGCTGCGCGATGAGGTGGGCTGGACGCCGCGGCTCTCGCTCCAGGAGGCCGCCGAGCGGACCGTGGCGTGGTGGCGCCAGGAGCTTCGTTGACCCCGTCGGTGGACGTGGCGATCGTCGCCTACCGGCACTGGGAGCTCACCAGGAGCTGCCTGGAGCACCTGGCCGCGCAGACGATGGCCCATCGCGTGACTCTGTGTGACAACGGCTGCGACGAGGGCACCGCGGAGCGGGCGGCGGCCGAGTTTCCCGATGTTGCGGTGGTCCGGCTCGAGCGCAACATGCCGTATGCGGTCGCCTGCAACCGTGCGGTCGCCAACGGCAACGCCGAGCTGGTGGTGATGATGAACAACGATGTCGACGTCCGTCCTGACTTCATCGAGGGCGTCGTCGCCCCGTTCGCGGCGACTCCCGCCCTCGGCTCGCTCGGCACTCTGTTGCTGCATCCCGGCGAGGAGACGATCGACAGCGCCGGGATGGTGATCGACAGCACCCTCTCAGGCTTCACCCGCCTACGCGGCCGGCCGCGGGCGGAGGCCGGGGCGAACCGGCCCGGCGTGACGGGCCCGTACGGGGCGGCGGCGGCGTTTCGGCGCACGGCCTGGGAGCAGGTCGGCGGGCTTGATGAGACGATCCCGGCGTACTGCGAGGACCTGGACCTGGCGCTGCGCCTGCGCCAGGCGGGGTGGCCCACGGCCCTCGCGCTCGACGCGGTGGGGGTCCACATCGGCGGGGCGACGTTCGGGCATCGCTCGGCCGATCAGCGCCGGCGCGCCGGCTACGGCCGCGGCTATGTGCTGCGCCGGTACCGCGTGCTGCGAACCCGGGCCGCGGCGCGAGCACTCGTCACCGAGGCGATCGTTGTCGCGGGCGACCTGGTCCTCTCCCATGACCTGGCCGCTCTGTGGGGCCGGGTGGCGGGGTGGCGGGGAGCGGCCAGCCTCCCCCCGAGACCGCGGCCGCCGGCCGCCGCTCTGGACCGTGACCTCGGTTTCCTCGAGTCCCTGCGGCTGCGACGGCGCGCCTACGAGCAATGACCCCGATCAGCCCGTGACGGCCGGCTGGGGCAGGACCGCCGCAGCTCCGTCTCCCCAGGCATGCCTGCTCAGCACTTGGGCGACCCGCGGGTCGGCTTCTGCGTAGTCCCGCGTGCGCCTGTCGGACACGAGCAGGTTCGATTGGTCATCGACGCGGAAGGTCCGGCTCTCACGCCAACGCTCGGGTGGGTACCCCTTGCCGTCGCGGCCCACGACGATCGGGGTGAGCCCCCGCGCCTGTATCTGGCGCGTAAGGCTGCGGTTGCCGCTCTCGAGCTCCCAGGCGGCCCGCTTGCGTGAGACGGCCGGCCACCGCAGGTCCTGGATCGTGGCCCGGCGCAGCATGAACGCGTTGGTCCGCATGTGCGGATTGGGGAAGACCGGGTAGCGGCCAGTCCGGAGGATGCGCAGCGGCAACCGGGCGTTGGAGACCTGGCTCTCATAGGAGCCGGTAGCGCCCACCATGCCCACGCTGGGCGCGAGGAGCTGACCAGACAGCAGCTCCAGCCAGCGGTCGGCCAGGATCTCGCTGTCGGTGTTGAGAAAGCAGACGGCGTCGGCTGAGACCTGCTCGGCGATTGCGCGATACGAGCTCAGATCCAGGCCCCTGGAGGCGATCGTCAGCTCCTCGTGCGCAACGCCGGCCAGCGCCCGGCGCGCCTGGTCTAGCGCAGCCGAGTCCTCATAGCCCTTCCACGCGACCAGGAGCGTGTGGTGAGTTCCCGCCGGGTGCGCGCGCAGCGAGGCCGCGAAGCGCGCCACCGGCTCGGGCCCTGCGCCCGACCAGGCGAGGTACACGACGCAGATCTCCATCCGCGGTGATGTTGTCATGGCCCAAGCCTCTAGCCTGCGCGACCGTGCACGTGGGTCTCAATCTCGTCTACCTCACGCCCCGCGCCACCGGGGGGACCGAAACGGTCGCCCGTGAGCTCATCCCCGAGCTGGTGGCGGCCGCGCCCCAGCACCGGTTCACCGCGTTCGTCAACCGCGACACGATCGGCACCCCTGGCCCGTGGTCGGATCTCATCGACGCCGTCGAGGTGCCGGTGCGGGCTATCAACCGCATCCAGTGGGTGCGCGGCGAGCAGCAGCTGCTCCCGGGCCTCGCCCGCCGGGCGGGGATCGACCTCCTGCACAGCCTGGCCAACACCTCGCCGGTGTGGGGTCGCTTTCGCCGAGTGGTGACGATCCACGACCTCATCTACCACGTGGTCCCCGATGCCCGGACCGGGATCCGGGCGCGGGGCATGCGAGCCCTGGTCCCGCTCGCGGCGCGCCGCTGTGACCGGATCATCGTGGACGCCGCCGCGACGCGGGCCGACCTAGAGCGGCTGGTGGGGATCTCCCCTGACCGCGTCGACGTGGTGCCCTTGGGGTTCGGGAGGCCCGGGGGCGTGACCGCGCCGCTGCCCGAGCCGGCTCTGCGCCAGCGCGTGGGAGCCGGTGAGCGGCCGATCGTGCTCAGCGCGTCGGCCAAGCTGCCCCACAAGAACCTCACCCGGTTGATCGAGGCGCTGGCGCTGCTGCCGGCGCCGCGCCCGCTGCTGGTCCTCCCCGGCTACCCGACCCCCTACGAGACGCAACTGTCCGCGCGCGCGGCGCAGCTGGGGGTGGCCGATGACGTGCGGCTGCTCGGCTGGGTCTCCGACGAGGAGCTGGAGGGCCTGTACGCGGCCGCGGCCGCGTTCGTCTTCCCCTCGCTCTATGAGGGCTTCGGGCTCCCCGTCCTGGAGGCGATGGCCCGGGGAGTGCCCGTGGCCTGCTCTGACCGGGGGGCGCTGGCGGAGGTCAGCGGTGACGCGGCGCTGCACTTCGACCCCGAGGCCACCGAGTCCATCGCCGGGGCGATTCAGGCCCTGCTCGGCGATCAGGCTCTGGCCCAGCGCCTGCGCGCGTTGGGGCGCACGCGGGCGGGGCAGTACAGCTGGCGCGCCGCCGCGCAGGGCACGCTGGCCAGCTATGACCGGGCGCTGGGCTCCGACGCATAGACGCCGAGCACGATCTGCAGCGAGTGCTCCAGCGAGAGCCGCTGAACGTTTGCCTCAAACCACGCCTCGGTGCTCTGGCGCAGGGCCGGCCCGTCCTCGTGGATCCGGAGGATCGCCTCGGCCAGCGCGTCCGGGTCCGCCGACGGCGCGACGTAGCCGTTGCGGCCGTCGGTGACGAGCTCCACCGCGGCGTTGTCGGGGCCGGCGACGACGATGCTGGGGGTGCCGCTGGCCGCGGCCTCGACCACCACCAGCCCGTAGCCCTCGCGCCGGGAGGGCAGCAGCAGGCACAGGGCGCGGGCGATGGCGTCCTCGACGACCTCGGTGGCCACGAACCCGGGAACCTGGACGACGTCCTCCAGGCCGTGGGCCTGGACCTCACGCTGGACGCGGTCGCGCTCCGGTCCGTCGCCGAGGATGAGCGCCCTCAGGTCCGGCAGGCTCGTGCGCGCCCGAGCGATCGCGGGCACGATCGCCGGGACGCGCTTCTCCGGGATGTGACGGCCGGCGAAGACCACGAGCGGCTCGGCGGCTCGGATCGGTCTCGGCGTCTCGGGGCCCTGGTAGGCGCCGGC
Source organism: uncultured Solirubrobacteraceae bacterium (assembly GCA_963737335.1). GTDB lineage: Bacteria > Actinomycetota > Thermoleophilia > Solirubrobacterales > Solirubrobacteraceae > Palsa-465. Next base: position 624,104 of record CAVTSK010000020.1, on the reverse strand, counting down.
CAGCATGGTGATCTCGCCGCGCAGGCCTTCCTCGCGCAGACGGCGTGCGTACAGCTGCGAGAAGCAGAACGCGCGCTGCGGTACCCGCGCGCACAGCCTCTGCACCCGCGACCCGACCCAGCCGGCGAGCCGTCCGAGGTACTCCTGCCAATAGCTGCGGCTCCACACCTCAAACCAGTCGGCGGCGATGCGGTAGCGATGGACCGGCGCCACCAGGGCCGCCGCCAGGAGCGAGAAATAGGGAAACGAGCAGGTGTGGACCACGTCGTAGCGCCGCCCGTGCAAGGCCAGGTGCCAGAGGACCCCGGCGCCGAACACGAGCGGCGGCAGAATCCGGCGCTGGCCGGGGCCCGAGTAGAGCTTCATCCGGGGCCCCACCACCCGCACGTCGACGCCCTCCACGCCGTGGGGGGTGCCGCGATCCCATTGCCGCAGCGTCAGATAGGTAACCTCGTGGCCATCGGCGGCGAGCCGCTCAGCGAGACTCCGATACCAGCGCTCGGCGCCGCCGACGGTATGCGGGAACAGGCAGTCATAGACGAGACAGATGCGCATGACGGCGCCGCAGGTTCCCATATCCTTGCCATAGGGGTATCTGCCAACTGCGCGACCTTTGCGCGCGCCGAGCGTTGAAGCGCATGCGGGATCCCACACCATGAGCGCGATCGAGAACGAGACCACCCACCCGGACGCGGTGGCCGCGGCCGAGGGCCTCAGCGTCTCCGTGGTCATCCCCTGCCTCAATGAGGAGGAGACGATCGCGGAGTGCGTGGGTCGAGCGCGCCGTGCGCTTGACGAGAGCGGCCTCAGCGGCGAGGTGATCGTCGCCGACAACGATTCCGAGGACGACAGCGCTCTGCTGGCGGCCACTGCCGGCGCGATCGTCATCCACGAGCCTGAGCGGGGCTATGGAAGCGCGTACATGGCCGGCTTCGTCGTCGCGCGGGGCGAGTACATCGTCATGGCCGACGCCGACCTCACCTACGACTTCGACGAGATCCCTCGCTTCGTCGGCGAGCTTCAGAACGGCGCCGACATGGTCATCGGCAACCGGATGAAGAACATCCATCCCGGCGCCATGCCGTGGCTGCACCGCTACATCGGCAACCCGCTGCTGTCGGGGTTCCTCAACCTGCTGTTCCGCACCGGCGTCGACGATGCGCACTGCGGGATGCGCGCCTTCCGCCGTGACGTCCTGCCCCAGCTGGACCTGCGCACGACCGGGATGGAGTTCGCCTCAGAGATGGTGATCCGGGCGGCCAAGGAGAAGCTTCGCCTCGCCCAGTTCGACATCGAGTACCACCCCCGCGGCGGCGAATCCAAGCTCTCGAGCTTCCGCGACGGCTGGCGCCACCTGCGCTTCCTGCTCGTCCACTCCCCCAACCACCTGTTCATCTTCCCGGGCGCGTTGATGGCGGCGATCGGAGCGATCGTCGAGTTCATCGTGATCGCCCATCTCGGCATCTTCGGCCGCGAATGGGACATCCACGCCCTCATCGGCGGCGCGCTGCTGGCCATCGTCGGCACCCAGGTCGTCGCCCTGGGCGTGTGCGCTCACGCCTACGCCACCTACTTCATGGGCGAACGTGACCGTTGGTTCGACCGCATGCGCGCCCGCTACAAGCTCGAGCACGGACTGCTGCTCGGCGGGGCCATCCTGCTGGCCGGGGTCGTCGTCGGCGCTGTGATCGTCATCCAGTGGATCAACCACGGCTTCGGCAGCCTCGCCGATGAGAACCTCGCCGTGCTCGCGGCGACGCTCATCATCGTGGGCATCCAGATCTTCTTCAGCTCGTTCCTGCTGTCGATCCTGGGGCTGCGCCGCCGGAGCTGACGGCATCATCCGGGGGGCCGGGCGATGCGACGCCGTTCGGTGGCCCACCGACGTCGGCCAACCGGCGCAGCAGACGGTGATAACCGGTGAGGAGGGGAGCCGCGCGGCGGGTCGCCGTTGTCGCGAGAAACGGCGAGTCCACAGGGCCGGTCATCTGGGCCAGGATCGGCCCGTCCCCGACTCGTCGGGTGCGCTGGACGCTGCGACGGCGAGCCCGCAGCGCGCCGCGGTCTGACCACAGCAGGCGGTAGGCGTCCAGCTTGTCTCCCCACCACCCCTCCCGGGCAGCACGAGCCAGGATGGCCGCCTCCACCGCCAGCAGCAGCGGTCCCAGCGCGACCAGCGTGCGCGGCTCCAGATGCGCCAACAGGCACCACCACCGGTTTCGCTCCAGATATCGCCACTTGTAGCCGCCCTTGACGAACTCGTAGGCGTGGACGACGTTGGCCGACGGGCAGAACAGCACCTGCCACCCCATGAGGTGCGCCCGCCAGGCCAGGTCGACGTCGTCGTAGTACATGAAGAACCCCTCGGTGTAGCCCCCCAGCGCGACGAAGGCGCTGCGGCGCACCAGCAGTGCGGCGCCCGAGACCACCGCCGCCGGCCGCGGCTCCCCGTGCTCCGGCGGCAGCCCGTAGCGTCCGGCCCACGACAGCCCCGTGATGTGTAGCGCGTTGTCCCCGGCATTGACTCGTTCCCGACCCGGCAGGAGCACCTGCGCTCCCGCAACCGCGGCGTCCGGACGCCGAGTCAGAGCGGCGACGAGTTGCTCAACGCAGTCGGGGTCAGCCTCGGCGTCGGAGTTGAGGAACAGCAGATATTCGCCGTAGGCCGCGCGGGCGGCCAGGTTACACGCAGACGAATAGCCGAGATTGCGGCCGGGTCGCAGCACCTCCACCCGCTCGTCTCCACTCAGACTCCGCTGGAAGCGGCCGTCGACGCTCTGGTCGACGCACAGGATCTGCGACGGAGCGAGCGTTTGATCGTGGAGCGACGCCACCGCGGCCACGAGGGCTTCCGCCGGGCCGTCGTAGCCCACCAGCACCGCGCTCACCATGGCGTCTCACCCGCGCGTCGCCACGGCCATCACCGTGTCGCACAGCCAGCGCTCGCGCAACGAGCGGGCGTACTCGGCATTCACGCGCTCGTCGAGCAGGTCCGTGTAGGCGCCGAGACCGCCGGGCTTGCCCAGCCGCAACCAGTGGACGTGGTTGGAGATGTCGTAGCGCTGGACCGGAACCGTCTCGACCTGGTCAAAGCCCGCCATCTTCAGCACCATCGTCAGCGTCTGCTGTGAATAGTTGAAGTAATGGGCCTTCTGCCAGTAGAAGCGGTCGAACGCCTCCACCTGCCAGTAGCGCACCAGAGCGTCGTCGACGTTAGGCACCTCGATCGCCAGGTGTCCCCCCGGGTTCAACAGCTCGCGCCAGCGGCTCAGTTCCGCGACGGGGTCTCTCAGGTGCTCGACCACGTAATAGGCGAGGATCAGGTCGAAGCCGCGGCCCTCGACCGCGCTGCGATCCGCATGGGCCTCGATCCCCAGCCGTGTCTGCGCGAATGCGCGAAAGGCGTCGCCGGGCTCGATGCCGACCAGTGTGTCCCCTACCTGGTCGCGGATCGCCTCGAGCAGGAACCCGGTGGCCGTACCGAGCTCCAGCACGCTCATCCCGGGCCTCAGCCACGGCTCGAGCAGCGCCCGGCGGCGCTCGCCCTCCGGCATCCACTTCTGGAAGCTCTGCTCAGGATCGGCGCCACCGGCCTGGCCGCGCGCCGCCATGTATTCGGCGAACTGAGCGCCGTAGAACGCCTGCTCCTCGGCCTCGGTCATGATCGGGTGCAGGAACACGATCCCGCATTCCGAGCACTGGTACTCGGCCGCTCCCTCGGCCTCCCAGATCGTGTCCACGATCCGGCGCCGAACTCCGGCGTGCCCGAACGGGCACGGCACGTCGACGACCGGGGCCGCCTGCGAGAAATCAGCCAACGGGCGCGGCGGCGATTGCGGTGCGGGCGGCGTCGATCGCGGCGAGCGTGCCCAGGTTGTCGCGCCCGGAGGCGATCAGTTCAACGTGCTCGGTCACGGCGGCGCGGAAGTTTTGCAGGATCGCGGTATCGGCGATGTCGTACTGCGCCTGGTAGGCCCGGTCGGCGTCGGCCACATCGGCGGTGAGGTCGACGGGGGCGCCCGGCTCGCCGCGGAGCGAGAGCCAGAGCGGGGGCTCGAAGTAGTCGCTGTCGTTGTAGATCGTCCCCAGCTCCCCCTCCACCTGGAGCGACTCTTGCGGGATGTGGGCGTTGCGGGAGGAGAACGAGGCGACGTAGGAGATCAGCAGGCCGGACTCCGTCTCCAGCCACAGATCGTTGATCGAGGGCACCCGGTAACGGCTCCACGACGGCCGGGCGGCGCGCCCCTCCACGCGCACGATGTCCTCGCCGAGGATGTAGCGGAACAGGTCGAAGTGATGGACGCCCATCGCCCATAGGATCGGATCGGGCTCGTCGAACAGGTACTCGGGCAGGTGAGGCTGCTCGCGGTCCCGCAGATAGCGGAAGACGATGTGAGAGACGGTGCCGACCCGTTGCTCCTCGAGCGCTCGCTTGAGCGCCTGTGCGGCGCTCCGGGTCCGCCAGTTCTGGACGACTCCGAGCAGCCGGCCTCGGTCCTCCGCGAGCTCGGCCAGCTCGCGCGCCTCCTGCAGGTCGGTGACGAACGGCTTCTCGACCAGGACATGCAGCCCGGCCTCCAGCCCGGTCCGGACCGCCCACCCGTGAGCAGCGATGATGGGGCATGCCAGCAGGGCGTCCGGCGCGGTGGCGGTGAGCATCGCCTCGAGGTCGGTGAAGCAGCGGCCCGCATCGACGTGCCCCTCGGCCACCGACGCGTCCAGCGCCTCGGGCGCGGGGTCCATCACCCCGACCAGCTCGAACCCGGGCAGGGTCGAGAGGTGGCGCTGCCAGACGCGGCGGGAACGCATCCCGCCGCCGCATATGGCGACTTTCAGGGTCTCAGGGATGGGCGGCACGGGCCCAACTTAGCATCGCCTCCAGCCCTGACCGGAGGTCGGTCCGGGCGCTCCAGCCGAGCGCCTCGAGGGCGCGTCCCGTGTCCGCCGAGAGGGCGTACTGGTCGCCGGGCGTACGCATGGCGACCTCCCGCACAGGATGGTCCGGCATGCCGAGCAGTTCGAGCATTTGGGTCAGCAGCGCGCGGATCGAGGTGCCCAGGCCGGTGCCGACGTTGAGCGGGCCGTGGACCTCTCGACTTGCCAACGCCCGCAACCACGCCTCCACGCAGTCGTCGACGTAGACGAAGTCGCGCTCCCGGTCCAGGGGCCCCCGGACCTCGATCGGCTCTCCCGCGAGCGCCATCGCCAGGAAGATCGAGACCATTCCCTGCCGCATCTCGGCCAGATCCTGCCCCGGACCGTAGATCGAGAACATCCGCAGCGAGATCCCCCGGACCCCAGGGGCGATCGCCAGCGCATGCTCGGCCGCCAGCTTGGAGGCGCCGTAGAACGAGACCGGGCGAGGAACGAGCGTCTCTGGCACCGGACCCGCCGGCACGTCGCCGTACACACCCATTGAGGAGGCGTGCACCATCAGCGGAATCGCGCGCTCTCTCGCCCACTCCGCCAGCGCCACGGTCGACCGCGCGTTGGCGTCGAGGTCACGCTCGGGATCGTCAAAGGACTTCTCCCCCGAGGACTGGCCGGCCAGATGGCAGATCGCCTCATAGCGCGCCGACGGCAGGCGCGCGGTCGCCCCCCGAGCGCCGAGATCGGCCTCGATCAGCTCGGCCGCGGCGGGCACGTTGTCGCTGGACCCGGTCGACAGGTCGTCGACCACGTCCACTCGCCAGCCATCGGCGAGCAGCGCGTGGGCCAGGTGGCCGCCGATGAACCCGGCGCCGCCGGTGACGAGCGCGCGCCGCGTCATCCCGACGCCCTGAACAGCGCCATCGACTCCCGGACCAGGCTGCGGTCCAGCGCCAGGGCGATCGCCGTCCCGATCACCAGGAACACGAGCATCTGCACCACCGCGGTCACGACAACCGCGAGAAGCCCATGAGGCGTCGGCGCCAAGGCGACGATTGCCTGCAGCAGGCCGATGAAGGCGACCCAGCCGAGCGGGACCCTCACCCAGAACCGCATCAGGTTTGGGCGAGAGACCCGCAGCATCCAACACGAGCCGACGAGCATCAGCAGCGACACGGTCGCCTGTCCGGCCACCGCCGACCACGCCGCCCAGGTCCGCGTCAGCCCGGCCAGCGCTCCGATCCCCAGGACCGCCGACTGGACCAGAAGCCCCACCGTCGTCAGCCCCACCAGGAGCTTGATCCGTTTGACGGCGACCAGCGTCTGGTGCAGGAGCGCGCCCACGTGCACGAACATCACCGTGAGCACGTAGATCTGCATCGCGCGCAAGCCCGGGGGCGAAGGCCGGCAGGAACCCTCGGACCAGCACCGAGAGCCCGAACACGCCCACCGCCGTCGCCATCGGGGCGATGAACAGGCCCACCGGGCGGACGTAGCGCTCGAGGTGGTCCTCCAGCGCCGCCGCGCCCCCGCGCCCGTAGCTCTCCATCAGGTTCGGCCAAGCGATCACCGACAGAGACAGGGGCAGCGCCGCGGCCGCCGCGGCCACCTGGGGACCCAGGTAATAGAGCCCCAGGACGTGGTCCCGAGCACGATGCCCACCACCAGCGAGTCCAGCCGCAGCATCAGCTGGCTGATCAGCGACCAGATCGTGATCGAGAGGCCGAAGCGCAGCATCGGGAACAGCACGGTGCGCCGCACGGTGGGGGTCAGCCGGAACAGGTTCCGGCGGCGGACGGCCAGGTAGTGGATGAGGGCGCGCAGCACCCAGCCCACCACCATGCCGACGATCAGCAGTCGTAAGCCACCGATCAGGACGAAGATCAGCGAGCTCCAGTCGATCAGCGCCTGGAGCATCAGCAGTCCCGCATAGAGCGGGAACTGCTTGAGGTTCTTGAGGAACAGCTGGTACAGGCTGACGTAGGAGGTGAGCGTGGCCATGAACGGCACAAGCCCCAACCCGAACGCCTCCTCGGGCGAGAACCCATTGCGGTCGATCACCCAGTAGGCCCAGAACCCGATCGCCACGACAGCCGCCTCGCCCATGGTGAACGTGAACGCCACCGAGCGGACCACGCTCTCCTGCGCGGTCCTGCCCTGCGCGCGCAGCTCCGGCATGTCCCGGTCGGCGGCCGCGGAGGTGCCGAGCGAGAACGACGGAGAGCTGCTGGCGCCACACGTCCACCAGGTTCCAGATCCCCGTGCGCGCCGGGCCCAGCAGCGCCCGGATGAGGATCCCGAGCAGGAACGAGCTCGCCTGCTGGACGGCGGTCGCCCCCCCGAGCCAGGCAAGCGACCGGCCGACGGCTGGGCTCGCGGGAAGCGGCGGCGGCCGCCCGGTCTCAGGCGCCGGGGCGCCGGGCGCCGGAATGGGCATCGGCGCCACCATACCGGACCATTGGGCCGTTTCCGGGAGCACAGCGGGCTGCCGTTCGCACGCCCTCGCACGCCGTCCGCGAAGGGCGTCCGGCATGCTTGCCGCGTGGACATCGCCGCCATCGAGGAGCAATACCTAGCCCGAGCGCGAGCGCAGCTCGGGCCGAGGCTGGAGCGGGATCGGGCTGGTGCTGCCCGACCGCTCCGCACCGCCCCCGGAGAGCGATCCGGCGCTCGCCGGCTGGTGGGTGGACGAGGCCGCCGCCGGCGACCGCGTCGTGCTGCCCAACCCGTACGAGACAGTGGAGATCGTCGCGGCCATGGAGGCGTCGGTGTGGGCGGTGGTGCAGCGCCTCGCTCCGGCGCTGGGCGAGCAGCTCGACGCCGTATCCGGGCGACCGGCGCAGCCTCCGGAGTACTGGTGCACGGTGCTCTCGCCGTGGCTCATCCACACCATCTCCGCGCTCGCCGATCGCCGCCTGTTCTGCCGGGCCGTCGTCTGAGCTGGCGCCGGCCGCTTCGCTGATGGTCCCGGCGCCGCCCGAGCCACCCGCCACCGCCGCCGAAGCGGTGCTGAGGCTGCGCACCGACGCCGGCAACGCCGGGCTCCTGGCTGTGCTGGCCCCGCGGCTGGGAGTGCGGACGGCGCCCGTCCCGCCCGGCGCAGGCCCGGGCGCGAGCGCCCGCCGACCGTCGCACCCGCCGTTGCCAAGACCACCGTTTCGGACGCTCGCCGCCGCCGCCGGCCCGATGGCAGTCGGCGCGGCGCTGGCCGCGCTGCCACGCCGCCGGGTGGCCGTGGTCGGCCTGACCCGCCTCACCGGCCACCGACCTGGTCCGGCTGGAGGCGCGCGTGCGGGGGCTCAGCGTGCTGCCGCGCCCGGATCTGCGCCGCGGCCGGCCAGGCGCGGCGTTGCCGACGGCCGACGCGCAGCTGCGGTCAGGCGCTCGCCCTCCCCGCCGGCGACGACCCGCTCCAGCGCCTGACGGCCGAGGCGCTGCCGCAGCTGCTGCCGCGCTCGCTGCTGGAGGGCTTTGACCAGATCCGAAGCGAATCCCGGCGCCGGTACGGGCGGCCGCTGCCCGCGCTGGTCGGCAACTACAGCATCGACGAGACCCAGAACGAGTTCCTGGGCCGCTGCCGGGCCGCCGGACGGCGATTGGCGTTCGCCCAGCACGGCGGCTTCTATCTCCAGTCGCCGGTCAACGCTCAGGAGCGGCTCGAGCTCCCGCCGGGCTCGACGTTCTTGAGCTGGGGCGGACGGGGCCCCGGCGCCGTCCCGACGCCCAACCCCCACCTGGAGCGTCTGCGCGGGTCCCATCGGGGGGGCACGCGGATCACGATCGTGGAGCCGCTGGAGCCGCCGGATGTGTTCGTGCTGCGGTTCGCCGGCCACCCGCTGGCCAATCAGGCCTATGAGCCGGCGCGGATGCTGGCCGAGTTGGTGGAGCGGCTCCCGCCGGCGCGGCGGGCTCAGGTCGCGCTGAAGCGCTTCCCCAACGTGCTCGGCCCGGCGGCCCGGCCGGCCGTGCTCGAGGCGCTGCCTCCGATGGACCCCGCGGGCGGAGCGGCCGCGTGGATGGCCGCCTCCCGGCTGGCGGTGATCCCGTACCTGGACACGCCGCTCATCGAGTCGATCGTCATCGGCACACCGACCGTGGGACTGTGGAATCCGGCGCGCTGGCCGCTGCTGGGCGAGCTCGAGCCGCTCTTTGCGCGGCTCCGTGAGCTGGGGATCGTCCACGCCGACCCAGCGGCGGCCGCGGCCCACATCGATGCCGTGTACGACGAGGTGGGACGCGTGGTGGGACAGCGCCGAGGTGGCGAGTGCGCGCGCCGAGTTCGTTGAGCGACTGGCGATGCCGGGGGACTGGCTCGGGGCATGGCACCGAGCACTGCGCGGACTCCACGGCTGATCACAGGCAGGACCGCGAGTGCGCTGACGGTACTGTGGGGGCCATGTCACTCGCCTCACGCGCTCCGGAGCGCGTCCGGTCGCTGCTCGGCCCCGTCGTGGAGCGCGTCCTGTATCAGGATCGTCTCTATGACGAACGAGGGGAGCCGCCCGAGCTCGGGAGCCTTCGACGGATCAACCTCCGTGTGAACCAGGGCCTGATCGAAAACGGTCACACTCCCCCATGGGTGTGGTCACGTGAGCAGTGCGCGCGTTACTGGCGCGCTTCGGCCGACGGGGCCGTGGGCAACCGGCCACAGGACTACGCGAACAAGCACACGGCGATCGTGGATGTGCTCGATCAATTCTGGCGTCCCGAGGTCTCGACGGACGGGTCGATCCTCGAGATCGGGTGCAACGCCGGGACTAATCTGGATGGCCTCCGCGAGCGGGGTACCGGCGTCTCGCCGGGATCGAGATCAACGACACGGCATTGCGGCAGCTCAGGGTCACCTACCCAGAGCTCGCCGCTTCGGCAGACCTTCACCTGGGTGCCGCAGAGACCGTGCTGCGCGAGCTTCCCGATGACTCCGTCGACGTCATCTTCACCATGGCTGTGCTGTTACACATCCACCCTTCCAGCGCAGGCCTGTTTCGCGAGATTGTCCGCGTTGCACGCACCTACGTGTGCACCATCGAAGCGGAGTCGGCGCTCGCCGGGTACGTGTTCCCGCGGAACTACCGGCGCGTGTTCGGCCGCCTCGGCTGCAGTGAGGTGAGGGCCAGCCAACTGACGCGGTCCTCGCACGATGAGGTCGGCCCAGACTACTTCGGCTACGTCGCGCGCTTAGCGCGGGTACCTCACTGACCAGTGCCGATTCGCGGCCACTACGACAACGCCATCGCAATCAACGCCTCACCGACCGAGACCGACCCCAAAGCGCAGCGGCTCACCGTCCCCGCCGTGATCGGTGCCCACGCCGCGGCCGATGACGGCGCCGAGTTCCTGCGCCTGATCGGCGAGCACGAGGAAGACCGGGTCGTGTCCTACGGCGAGCTCATCGCCGAGGCAGAGCGCTGGGCGGCGTTCTACGCCGGCCGTGAGCTGGGTGCGGGGCAGCGGGTGATCGTGGTCCTGCCCCACTCCCTTGACCTCTACGGCGCCTACATCGGCGCGCTGCTGGGCGGCCTCGTGCCCGCGATGTTCGCATTCCCGTCGCCGAAGTTCTCTGAGCGCGAGTACTTCCGCAACGTCGGGGCCCTGATCTCGACCGCCGGCGGCAGCATGCTCGTGACCTATCCAGAGCTGGCGGCCAAGCTCGAGCAGCGCGAACGGGCCGCGCTCGGCATCGGCGCAGCTGGTCACGCCGGACATGTTGCCCGCGGGCGGGACATCGGCATGGCGGGCTCCGGCGACTGTGCCGGGACCCGAGGACACGGCGTTCGTCCAGTACTCCTCGGGGACGACCGGCATCAAAAAGGGAGTGGCCGTCTCCCACCGCGCCCTCTTGTGGCAGATCGACGCGTATGCCCGGATGATCGAGGCCGGGCCGGCGGACCGGATCGTCAGCTGGCTGCCGCTTTACCACGACATGGGGCTGATCGCCTGCCTGTTCCTCCCGCTGCTCAAGCGGATCCCCCTGGTGGCGATGTCGCCGTTTGACTGGGTCCGGACGCCCTCGCTGTGGACCGATGCCATCACCGAGCACCGCGGCACCCTGTCCTGGTTGCCGAACTTCGCCTACAGCTTCCTGGCCGCGAACGTTCGCGGCGAAGCCCTCGCGCGCGCGGACCTGTCGTCGCTGCGCGGCACCGTGAACTGCTCGGAGCCGATCATGGACTCCAGCCATCGGGCGTTCCTGGAGCGCTTCGGCGACCGCGGCGCATCGGCCGCCCAGCTCGCGGTCAGCTATGCGATGGCCGAGAACACCTTTGCCGTGACCAGCGGCGGCTTCGGACGGCCGCCGGCCAGCGAGTGCCTGGACTCCGAGCGCTTCGATCGTGAGCACCGCGCCCAGCCGCTGCCCGAAGGCAGCGCCGGGGCTCGCGTGCTCGTCAGCTCGGGGCGCCCCCTGCCCGAGCACGAGCTGGAGATTCTCGGCGCCGACGGGCAGGCCCTGGGGGAGCGCGAGGTCGGCGAGATCACGTTGCGCTCGCCCTGTCTCATGAGCGGCTATGACCACAACCCGGACGCGAGCGCCGAAGCGCTGCGCGACGGTCGCTACCACACGGGTGATCTCGGATATCTGGCCGGCGGCGAGCTGTTCGTCACCGGCCGCGCCCGGGACCTGATCATCGTGGGCGGCCGCAACATCTATCCACAGGACGTGGAGACGGTGGTCGAGGGCATCGAGGGGGTGGTCCCCGGCCGCGTGGTGGCTGTGGGCGTCCCCGACTCGCGGCTGGGGACGGAGAGCCTGGCGGTCCTGGCTGAGACCCGGGAGCGCGACACGGCAACGCGGGAACGGCTCCGCCAGGAGATCCACGCCGCCGTGGCCGAGCGCACTGAGGTCGTGCCGCACGCCGTGCGCGTGCTCGACCACCGCTCACTGCTCAAATCCTCCTCCGGCAAGCCGGCCCGGGGCGCCAACCGGGACAGGTTCCTGTCCGAAACCGGGCGCGCCGACACGGCGACCGCCCGCGTCGCCGACGAGCCGGACGCCGATCTCGCCGCCACCGCGCGCCGGATCGTTGAGGATCTGCTGGTCAACCTCGGCGACGAGGGCGGGGCCGTCGACGAGTCGACGCCGTTGGTCACCTCGGGCCGGATCGACTCGTTCGGCCTGGTCGAGCTGTTCGCGGGACTCGAGGACGTCAGCGGGCTGACGATCGGCGCTGAGCTGCGCGGCGAGACCGAGCGCTTCGACACGATCGCCGCGATCGCGCAGACGCTGGCGGCGATCGGTGGTGGGACGGCCGTGCCGCGCGGGACATCGCGCGCGCCCGTCACCCGTCTGGATCCGGACACGATCCCAATGCGTTACGGCGACCGGGTCGTCCCGCGCCCAGCGCGCGGCTTCTGGACGCGCTACTACCAGGCGGTATTCCGCCGGCGAGGAATCCACTGCGGACCGGGGCTGAGCGTGCTGGGGCCGATCCTGCTCCAGATCGACGGCAGCCCGGCCAACGTCCGCCTCGGGGCAAACGTCACGCTGATGCCCGGTGCCCACCTCAAGAACCGCGAGCGCGGGCGCATCATCCTGCACGACGGCGTCAAGCTCGACACGATGGCCCGGCTGGTGGCGGCCAATGATGCTCGGATCGAGCTCGGCGAGCGGGTGGCGCTCGGTATCGGGACCGTGGTCAACGCCGGGCGCGATGTGCTGCTCGGCCGCGGCTGCCTGACTGCCGCCCATTGCGTGATCAACGCCTCCGACCACGGCATCGCCGCCGGCGCGCCGATCCAGTCCCAGCCCTTTGATCACGCCCCGATCCACATCGACGAGGACGTGTGGCTCGGCGCGAGCGTGGTCGTCTCTCGCGGGAGCCGGATCGGCGCCGGCGCGGTGGTCTCGGCGGGGTCGACGGTGAGCGGCGCCGTTCCGGCGGGGGCTATCGTGCATGGGAGTCCCGCTCGTCCGGTGAAGTACCGGCGTTGAGCCCGCTGCCTAGGAGCCCGATGAGGTATTGCCACCGCTGTCTGATCCCGGACACCAAGCCGCACGTCGTATTTGACGCCGAGGGCGTCTGCAACGCATGTCACGCTCACGACCGTAAGAACGACGCGCTCGCCGGGGTCGACTGGGCTGACCGCGAGCAGAGGTTCACCGAGCTCGTCGAGCAGGCCCGCGGCCGCCGCGCGCCGTTCTACGACGTGCTCGTGCCGGTGAGCGGCGGGAAGGACAGCATCACCCAGGTCGCGCGCCTGCTCCCCTACGACGTGCGGATCCTCGCCGTCAACGTCGACTACGGCGTCAAGACCGAGATCGGCCGACGCAACCTGGCCTGCGTGCCGCAGATGGGAGCGAGCCTCATCACCTACCGGCCCGAGGAGCAGTTGCACACGCGGCTGATCCGGATCGGCCTGGAGGACTTCGGGGATCCCGATCTGCTCAGCCACACGCTGCTGCACGCATACCCGCTGCACGCGGCGCTGCGCTTCGACGTCCCGTTCGTGCTGCTCGGGGAGAACTCAGCCGCGGAGTACGGCGGCGATGGCTCCATCGCCGCCGAGACCGATATGTCGCGCGCCTGGTTTGACAAGTTCGCGGCCAACGACGGCCACGATGCCCGGTACATCGCCGAGCGCTATGAGATCGCGTTCGAGCAACTGCGGCTCTACGACTACCCGGACGAACTGGGCGCCTCGGGGACCCGGGCGACGTTCTGCAGCCACTACTTCCATTGGGACTCCGAGCGCCACCTCGAGATCGCCCGGGGCTACGGCTTCGCGGCGCTCGACGGCCCCGCCGAGGGGACCTATCGCAACTACGTCGGCATCGACGAGCGGATCAACCGGATCCATCAGTACCTGAAGGTGCTGAAGTTCGGCTACGGGCGGGCCACCGACCATGCCTGCGAGGACATTCGCAACGGCCGGTTGAGCCGTGAGGAGGCCAAGGAACTGGTTCGCCGCCACGATCTGCAACCGCTGTCTGACGAGGCCGTCGCAGAGGTCCTCGACTGGCTGGGCTACGACCGTGATGACTTCTTCGCGATCATCGACGGCCACCGCAACACCGAGATCTGGCAGCAGGACCGGACCGGCGCCTGGTACATCCCCGACTACCTGGAGGACGTCGGTTGGGTGCGGTGACTCTCGAGCGGCAGACCGCCACGATCGTCGTCGGGGACCCCCCGGCCCGCTCGTAGCCGACCATGTGCGGGATCGCAGGCATCCATGTGTGGGGAGCGCGACGCTTTGACCCGGCGCTCGTCCAGGCCATGACCGAGGCCCTCGCCCATCGCGGCCCGGACGACGCCGGCTACGCCGCATTCGCAGGCGCCGGGGCTCGCCCGGTGAGCTGGCGCCCGGGCGAGCCGCCGCCCGCAGCCGCCGCGCGTACGGCGCTCGGCAACCGGCGGCTGAAGATCGTCGACCTGTCGGCGGCCGGCCATCAGCCGATGACTGACGGCATTCGGTGGGTCGCGTGCAACGGCGAGATCTACAATCATCTGGAGCTGCGCCCGGAGCTGGAGCGGATGGGTTACACGTTCACCAGCTCGTGCGATACCGAGGTCGTGCTCCACGCCTTTGACGCCTGGGGCACCGACTGCTTTGCTCGCTTCAACGGCATGTGGGCGATCGCCATCTACGACGAACGGGACGGCTCGCTGGTGCTCTCGCGCGATCGGTTCGGCGTCAAGCCGCTGTACGTGCACCAGGGGCGCAATCAGCTGGTCTTCGGGTCGGAGATCAAGGCGCTGCTTCGCCACCCGGACGTGCCCCGTGAACCCGATCTGGGCACGATCTACAACTACGTCGCGCGCCACTACCGCTGGGTCGACGGTGGAGCGCGCTCCTTCTACGCCGGGATCGAGCACTTCCCCAAAGGCCACTGGCGGCGGATCGACGCCGAGGGGAAGGTCCAAGAGCGCCGCTTCTGGGCGCTGGACGCGGCGCGCCTGGACCAGTCGCTGACCGACGAGGAGGCGCTGGAGCGCTTCCGGGAGGCGTTCCGCGATGCCGTGGCGCTCCGCCTGCGAGCCGACGTTCCGGTGGCCACGCTGTTGAGCGGCGGGCTGGACTCCGGCTCGGTCACCGCGGTCGCGGCACAGCTCAGCGACATGCCAGTGACCACGTTCTCGGCCCGCTTCGACGAGGAGGGATATGACGAGGGACCCTGGATCGAAGCGCTGACGCGGGACGTGGGCGCGGACGCCCGGTTCATCCGTCCCCGCCCGGCGGAGCTCATCCCGACGCTCGAGCGGATGCTGGAGTTCCACGACGAGCCGGTGTGCACCGCCACCTGGTTCGTGCACTGGCTGATCATGGAGCAGGTGGCCGACCACGGGTTCCCGGTGATTCTCAACGGGCATGTGGGCGACGAGCTCTTCGCCGGCTATTGGGACCACTACCTGTACAACCTCGCCGACCTGGAGGATGCGGACCCGGCGGGGTTCGAGGCCGAGTACGCCGCCTGGCGGCGCAACCACGGCCGTTCGGCGGCCGAGTACGAGTCGCGGCGGGATGCGTTGCGGGCCGGGCTGCGCCCCGGCGAGGCGTCATCCGACGCTGCCCGCAACCATGCCGCCGTGACCTCACCGATGCTGGGCGCAGCGGCGCACGCCCCGGATCGTCCCAACCCCTACGGCGCCCGCGACCGCCTGCGCGGCCGCCTGCACCAGGAGCTGATGTACGAGACCGTCCCCGCCGTGCTGCGGCCCGAGGACCGCAACAGCATGGCGTTCGGAATCGAGTCGCGCTCTCCGTTCCTGGACTACCGGCTGGTCGAGCTGGCCTTCTCCCTGCCCGGCCGCTTCAAGATCCGCGACGGGCTGGGCAAGTGGGCAATCCGCGAGGGGATGCAGGGGACCCTGGAGGAGTCTGTTCGCACCCGGCACGACAAGCAGGGATTGGTCGCGCCCACCGCCCACTGGTTCCGGGGGGCAAGCCACGACGCCGTCCGCGAGGTGCTGGCCTCCTCCGAGCTGGCCGATCGGGGGCTCCTGGCGCAGGACGAGGTGCTGCGTCGCTTCGACGCCCACGTGAGCGGCACCGAGGATCACTACCTGGAGATCTGGCAGTGGCTCAACCTGGAGCTGTGGATGCGCCGGGCCTTCGAGCACTCCAGCGACACGCGCGCCGAGGCCCACACGCTGCGCGGCGCCGCCTAGACGCCATGTGCGGGATCGCCGGGTACGCCGGACCGCGGCCGCTTGACCCCGAGCGGGTGCAGCTCGCGCTCGCCCGCCTGCGCCATCGCGGGCCTGACCACGCCGCCCACCGGGCCTTCACCACCCCGGACGGGCGCCACGTCTCGCTGCTGCACACCCGCCTGAGCATCATCGACCTGGACGAGCGCTCCCATCAGCCCCTGCGCGCGGGCACCCGCTGGCTGGCCTACAACGGCGAGCTCTACAACTACCTCGAGCTGCGCGAGCGGCTGGCCCGCCGGGGCGTGCCCTTCCAGACCGATTCCGACACGGAGGTGCTGGCGCAGGCGCTCGCGGTCCTCGGCTGGGAGGCGCTGGACTCCTGCGAGGGGATGTGGGCGTTCGCCGTCTACGACGAGGCCGACGGAACGCTGTCGCTGTGCCGGGATCGCTTCGGCGAGAAACCCCTGTACGTGTATCGCGACGGCGAGGGCGCCCTGTGGTTCGCGTCCGAGCCCAAGGCGCTCTTCGCCCTCCTCGGGCGAACGCTGCCGCCCAATCTCCGTCACATCCGCCGCTTCCTGATCAACGGCTATAAGAGCCTGTACAAGTCCGGCGAGACCTTCTTCGAGGGCCTGACCGAGCTCGCCCCCGGCACGGTCCTGCACCTCGGCGCGGGGGCCATCGAGCACATCCGCTGCTACTGGTCGCCGCCCGACCCGGCCCCGGCGGCCGACATGGACTTCGACGAGGCGGTGGCCGGCACGCGCGAGCGGCTCATCCGCGCGGTGGAGCTGCGTCTGCGCGCCGACGTCCCCCTGGCCTTCTGCATGAGCGGCGGCGTCGACTCCGTGTCGTTGATCTCGGTGGCGCGGCGGGTGCTGGGAGAGGACGTCCACGGCTTCACCATCGTCAACTCCGACGCCCGCTACGAAGAGCAGGGACTGGTCGACCTGGCGGTGTCCGAACTGGACGTCCGGCACACCGCCGTAGCGCTCGACACCGCCGACTTCCTGCCCCGGCTGCGCGCGCTGGTGCGCGAGCACGATGCTCCGGTGGCGACGATCAGCTACTTCGTGCAATGGCGGCTGATGGAGGCCATCCACGCGGGCGGGTATCGGGTGTCGGTCTCCGGCACCGCCGCCGACGAGCTGTTCAGCGGCTACTACGACCATCACCTTGCCTACCTGCGCGAGGTGCGGACCGATCCCGCGCTGCACGCGTCCGCCTGGGCGGCATGGGAGGAGCACGTGCGGCCCCTGGTGCGCAACCCCCACCTGCGCGATGGCGACCTGTTCGTCCGTGACCCGGCCTTCCGCGACCACGTGTACTTCGACGCCCCGGAGTTCGCGAGCTGGCTGCACAACGGGTTCGCCGGCGCGCCCGAGGCATTCAGCGAGCGGTTCTTCACCGGCGACGTGCTGCGCAACCGGATGCTCAACGAGCTGTTCGCCGAGGCCGTCCCGGTGATCCTGCACGAGGACGACCTCAACGCGATGTCGTTCTCGATCGAGAACCGCTCCCCCTTCCTGGACAGGGAGCTGTTCGAGTTCGCGCTCACGATCCCCACTGCGCACCTGGTCCGCGACGGGCGCGCCAAGGCGGTGCTGCGCGAGGCGATGCGGGGGATCGCGCCCGACCCGGTGCTCGACAGCCGCCGCAAGGTCGGCTTCAACGCGCCCCTGCTGGACCTGCTCGATCCATCGGACCCCGCCGTGCGCGCCGAACTGCTCGCCGAGAGCCCGATCTGGGAGGTAGTGAACCGCGACCGGGTCGCCGCCCTGCTGGACGGTCACGAGCTGCCCAACAGCCGCAGCAAGTTCCTCTTCTCCGTCCTGGGGAGCAAGCTGTTCCTGGAGGAGGCCGGATGCGGGTAGAGCGACGCGACCCGCCGCGGGAGTTCCAGGTGGGGCCGGTCACCATTTCTCACTGCGCCGACGTCGAGCTCGAGCCCGACGAGCAGATCACACTCGTCAGCGGCTCGGGCACCGAGTACGACATCGTCCGCAAGTCCTGGGGCTATTACGCGACGCCGTCGACCAACCGCCGGCTGGCCGAGCACGGCCTGCGGGCCGCGCTGACCGCCAACGCCGACGGCCGGATCGCCCTGCTGCTGGTCGAGCGCGGCCACGAGGACGACTTCGAGGACTACCTGAGCGCGCAGCGGATGCGCGTCGTCGCCTGGCTGGACGATGACGAGGCCGCCGCAGCGGCGATCGATGCGCTGGAGCGTGGGTGAGGATCGGCGTCGTCGTCCAGGCCCGCATGGGCTCGACCCGGCTCCCGGGGAAGATGCTGATGGAGCTGGACGGGCGCCCCGCGCTGGACTACCTGCTGGAGCGGCTGGGCCACGCGCAGTCGCTCGACACGGTGATGGTCGCCACGTCGACGCAGCCGGCCGACGACGCGATCGCCCGCCACTGCGCCGCGGCCGGGGTGCGCTGCCATCGCGGTGCGCAGGACGATGTCGCCACGCGCCTGCTCGAGGGCGCGGAGGCGGCCGGCCTGGACGCCCTCGTGCGTGTCAACGGCGACAGCCCGCTGCTGGACCAGGCGCTGGTCGACCGTGGTGTGCGCCTATTCCGGCAGGGCGGCCGAGATCTCGTCACCAACGTCCACCCACGTAGCTTCCCGCGCGGGCAGTCGGTGGAGGTGATCGACTGTGCGGCGCTCCGGGCCGCCCTGCCGCGGCTGTCGGGCCAGGACCGCGAGCACGTCACCTCCGGCCTGTACCGCGACCCGGGTGAACTGACGATCGAGAACTTCGACGCCGGCGACGAGGGCGTCGGCCGCGAGGGCGGCGTCACGCGATTGGTGCTCGACACGCCGGAGGACGCGCGATCGATCGAGGCCGTCCTCGGCGCCATGCGCCGGCCCCATTGGCAGTACCGCTGGACCGAGGTGCTGGCCCTGGCCCGAACCCAGGCCGTTCGATCATGAGCCGGCTGCGGGCGGCCATCATCGGGCTGGGCGTCGGCGAGCAGCACATCGCGGGCTACCGAGCCCACCCGGGCGCCGAGGTGGTGGCGGTGTGCGACGTCGACGCGGCCAAGCTCTCCATGGCCGCCGAGCGTTACCCGGAGCTGCGCCGGACGCCGGACGCACGGGAGCTGCTTCTGGACCCCGAGATCGACGTGGTCTCGGTGGCCTCGTATGACGATGCGCACTATGACCAGATCCGGCTGGCGCTCGAACATGGCAAGCACGTGTTCGCCGAGAAGCCGCTCGTGCTCCACGAGCACGAGGCGATCGAGGTGGCGCGGCTGCTGCGTGCGCATCCGGAGCTCAGGCTCTCGAGCAACCTCCCCCTGCGCCTGAGCCCGCGCTTCGTCCAGGTGCGGGAGCTGATCGCCGCCGGCGAGCTTGGAGACGTGTTCCACGTCGAGGGCGACTACGACTATGGCCGCCGGCACAAGCTGACCGACGGTTGGCGCGGGCGTATCCCCTACTACTCGGTGATGCTGGGCGGCGGGATCCACATGGTCGACCTGCTGACCTGGATCACCGGCCTGCGGATCTCAGAGGTCGTGTCGGCCGAGGGCAACGCGATGGCTACGGCCGGGAGCGCCTTCGTGCACCCCAGTTTCGTCACCGCGCTGTTGCGCACGGAGGCCGGCCCGCTGATCAAGGTCAACGCCAACCTCGCCTGCGTGTCGCGCCACTTCCACGCCGTGCGCATCTATGGCACCTCCGGGACGTTCGTCAACGGGCTTCCCGACGGGATTCTCTACCGCCCGGCGGCGGCTCCCCAGGAGGCCGTCGCCACGGTGGTCGACGACCCCTATCCAGGAGTCGCCAAGGGCGATCTGATCGAATCCTTCGTGGGCTCGATCCTCACCGGCGCCGAGGCTGCAGTCACCGCCCGGGATGCGTTTGACGGGCTGTCGGTGTGCCTTGCGGTGGAGCGGGCGCTGGCCGGCGGCGGCCCCGTAAGCGTGGAATATCTGCTGTAGCCTGGCCTCGATGAGCACCGTTCATTCGATCCCCTTCGGACGCCCGCTGATTGGCGAAGACGAGCGGGCCGCGGTCGCCGAGGTCCTCGCCGGGACCACGCTCACGCACGGCCCCAAAGTCAGGGAGTTCGAGAGCGCCTTCGCGGAGTTCACCGGCGCCCCGTACGCGATCGCCACCGCCACCTGCATGGCGGCGCTGCACCTCAGTTACCTGGCGATCGACCTGGGGCCCGGCGACGAGGTGATCGTGCCCGCCCAGACCCACGTCGCCACCGCCCACGCCGTGGAGCTGTGCGGCGGGCGGCCGGTGTTCCTCGATTGTGACCCCCGCACCGGCAACATCGACCTCGAGGCCCTCGAGGGCCTCATCACCGATCGCACGCGGGCCATCGGACTGGTGCACTATCTCGGCCTGCCCGTCGACATGGAGCGGCTGCTGCAGATCGCCCGCCGCCACGACCTTTACGTGGTGGAGGACTGTGCGGTGGCGCTGGGGGCCCGCGTCGGGGACACCCACGTCGGCCTCCTCGGGGACGTCGGCTGCTTCAGCTTCTATCCGGTCAAGCACATCACCACCGGCGAGGGCGGAATGGTCATCACCAACCGGGAGGACCTGGCCGACCGGATCTCCAAGCAGCGCGCCTTCGGGATCGACAAGAGCGTGCTCGCCGACCGGCGGCATACCGGCGCCTACGAGATCGAGTACGCGGGGCTCAACTACCGGATGGGCGAGATGGGGGCCGCGATGGGCGTGGTCCAGCTCGAGCGCCTGCCCGGGTTCCTGGAGCACCGGGAGCGGATCTACGGCCTGCTCGAGGCGGGGCTGGAGGACATCCCGGCGCTGAAGTGCGTGCGCTCGGGGCACGACGGCAGCCTGCGCTCCTCGTTCTACTGTCTGGCCGCGGTGCTCACCGATGATGACCAGGCCGGCCGGCGCGAGCAGTTGATCGACGAGCTCAAGCGTGGTGGCGTGGGAACCAGTGTGTACTATCCGAAATCGCTTCCGGACACGGCGTACTACGCCGAGAAGTATGGATATCCCCCCGGCTCGTGCCCGAACGCGACACGGATCAGCACGCGTTCGATCGCACTGCCGGTCGCCCCACACGTCACCGAAGCAGACGCGGAGCAGATCATCGACACCCTCAGCGAGGTCCTGGCAACATGAGCAACCTGAGTGAACACCGCGTCGCCCTCATCGGCGGCGCCGGCTTCATCGGCCACAACATGGCCCTGGCCCTGAAGGAGCGGGGAGCCGAGGTGGAGGTGATCGACGGCCTGGAGGTCAATCACCTCGTCCACTACGCCGCCACCCCATCGTCCGGATCCAATCGGGATCTGTACATCAAGATCCTGCTCGAGCGGCTGCGGCTGCTCGAGGAGGCGGGCATCCCGCTGCGCCGACAGGATGCGCGTGACTACCACGGCCTGTCGCGCGTGCTGGGCGAGTTCGCCCCCGACACGATCATCCACCTGGCGGCGGTGGCCCACGCCAACCGCTCCAACAAGGATCCGTTCTCGACCTTTGACCACTCGATGCGGACGCTCGAGAACGCGCTCGACTGGTCGCGCGCCAGCAACCTGCATCGCTTCGTGTTCTTCTCGTCCTCCATGGTCTACGGCAACTTCCTCACCGAGACCGTCGCCGAGGACCATCCGCTGGAGCCGATCGGGATCTACGGGGCGCTCAAGCTCGGCGGCGAGAAGCTGGTGATCGCCTACAACCAGGTCTTCGACCTGCCGTACACGATCCTCCGCCCGTCCGCCCTGTACGGCCCGCGTTGCGTGAGCCGCCGGGTCAGCCAGGCGTTCATCGAGAGCGCGATCGTTGGTGACACGTTGCGGGTCGACGGTGAGGGCGATGAGCGGATCGACTTCACCTATATCGATGACGTGGTGGCCGGCGTGATCCGCAGCATCGAGCACGACGGTGCCCGCAACGAGATCTTCAACATGACCGCCGGCAAGGCCCGCTCGCTGGGCGACCTGGTCACTCTCGTCCAGCAGCACTTCCCGGAGCTCGAGGTCGAGTACGTCGAGCGGGACCGGCTGCGCCCGTTCCGCGGGACGCTCAGCATGGACAAAGCCCGCGAGCTGATCGGGCACGTCCCGGCGGTGGAGCTTGAGGACGGTCTGCGGCGCTACGTCGATTGGTACCGGGAGCTGACGTCGAAGCCCGCGGAGCCCGTGCTGTCCTGACCGGCGGCCACGGCCCCTCGTCTCAGTGCGCGAAGATGCCTGGCTCGGGGAGCGCCTTGGGTGCCCCGCCTGGACCGTCGAAGACTCGGACACGCCCGACCAGTTGACGGCGCCGGGTCCGGGGTTCTTCCAGGCCAGGGTACCGACGGGTGATGTAGCGCGCGTGGGCTCACTTGAGCGGGTCGGCTTCCGCACGGTCGATGTCAGCGTCACGTTCCGCCGTGACCCGGGCCTCCCGCTCCCCGAGCACCGGGCACGCGTCCGCGACGCGCGACCAGCCGACCGCCGCGCGGTGATGGAGATCGCCGAGCGCGAGTACGACGTCTCGCGCTTTCACCTCGATCCCGCGATCCCAGACGACGTCGCGCGCTCGATCAAGCGCGAATGGGTCGCGAACTACTTCACAGGCGCGCGAGGCGACCGGATGCTCGTGGCCGAGCACGATGGCGAGGTGGCCGGCTTTCAGCTTGTGCTCGACACGCCAGCGGCTGCGATCATCGATCTCATCGCGGTCGCCGCCACCGCGCGCGGTCAGAGGCTCGGCAGTTCCCTGGTGTGTAGCCTGGCGAAGTCAAGCCCCGGCCGATCGGTGCAGGCGGGGACCCAGGTCGCCAACCTCCCGGCGCTGCGCCTGTACGAGCGTCTCGGATTCATGGTCGCGCAGACGCAGTTTGTCCTTCACCGGCACTCACCTGTGCGCGCCCAGCCCTCTTTATGAACCGCTGGACGGCGGGACCGGCACCATCACCCTGCGTAGGCGAAAGAGATCGTCGCCGATGCTGTTGACCCCGTCCTGAGCAGTTGGCGAGCACACAATGCCCGCAGCGCGCAACGCCGAGATGACCCGCTCTGAGTAACAGTCGGCGAGGCCTTCCGGATACGAGTAATGTCGGGACGCCGCGCCGAGTCGCTCGGTCTGCCGGTCAACGCTCAGGGTGATCTCCCGGTGAAGCTCGGCGTCACTGAGACGCTCGAGGATCCGGTGCGTGTGGCCGTGACCCCCGACGGTGAACAGTGGATCCTCGTCCAGGCGGCGAGCCTCTTCCCATGTCATCTTCCGGTCAAGCTCCTCATCAAAGTGAAAATCCGTGATCCCGAGCTGCAGCCACACCTCATCCGCGACTGCGTAAGGATCAACGTCGCGCGCAGCCTTGAGCCAGCTTCGGAGCTCGTCGAGCAATGCCACCTTCTCGACGTCCGTGGCTGCGGTGCGGTGGCCGATCGCGAGCTCCAGCGCAACGTTCTCACGTCGCTCGAATGCGTATTCGATCAAGTCGGTCCATGACGCCGAGTTCTCGTCGATGAATCCGGACGTGAGGTAGAAGGTCGCGGCGAGGCCGCGCTCCCGCAGCAGCGGAGCGGCGATCGTGAGGTTGTTGGCGAAGCCGTCGTCGAAGGTGATGGCAAACGCGCGCGGCGGCAATGACACCGCGCCCTGGGTGGCACGCACGATGTCATCCATGGAGACGCAGGTCCCCACTGCGCTGATCTCGTCAAGGATGACGGCGAACTCGTCTTGCTCGATGTGCTTCCTCGTGTAATTGCGAACCCTGTGCGTCTGGCGATGAATCACGCCGTGAAACAAGAAGATGGCGAACGTCTCACGCTGGAGGTAGTCCGTGTAGCAGCTCATGAGCTCTGGACGTATGCGCTGAACCTTGACACGCACCGATCCTTCAGGACCGCCGGCATGAAGGAGTAGTACCGCCCCGCCCGCACCTGCGGCCGCGCCGGCACCGTCCCAGTCAAGTCGATCGACCGCAGGGCCAGGACGGAGAGATCCACACAGGCTCTGACGTTCACCGCGCGCAGCTCATGAAGCTGTGTTGCCTCGCTCAATGGCAGCGCGGTCTGCAAGACGATCTCACCATTGTCGAGGTGCTCGTCGACCCGGTGCAGGGTTGTGACGACATTGGCGAAGTCGCCGTGGTAGATCGCCCACAGGTGACTGTCCAAGCCGCGGTACTCCTCCGGGTTGCCTCCGTGGAGGTTCAAGCAGTGATCTCCGGCGGCGGCGATCACCCCCGGCAGAAGCACGCCCGTCCCGAAGACGATGACCACGTCCGCCGCGATCGCCCGGAGCGATGGCTCCGCGTCATTGATCGACCCGACGGTGTGAGTCACCGCGAAGTCCTCGAACGGGGCCCGATAGTCGCCGAGGAGAACCTCTCGTTCGTACGCATCACGCTGCGTCTCGAATGGGTGCGCCGTCGGAAACGGCGCAACCGCTTGCACCGTCTCGAGGACGACGGCATCCAGGCGAGCGAGCTCGGCGAGCTTCCACGCGAAAAACCGGTGATGTGTCGTGTCGGTCGTCAGCAGCGCGACCGTGGCACTCATTCGACATCCTCGATGCCGATGCGCTCGCCGAACGGAATCGGCCGGAGGAGCCGACGGCCGATGATCTCTCCTTCTGTGCCCGGCGCCAGCCCCCCGCCGGGCCGAATCCAGGTCAGGTCCTCGTTGCGAAGGATCTGACCCTCGGCGAGATCCGCTCCCGCGACGATCGACCTGCGCAGGGCCACCGTCCCCGCCTGTTCCGCCGGCTGAACCGACTTTTCGCGCGAGCCGAGGAGGAGTTCGGCCTCGCGAATCCGCACCACCAGCGACCCGAACTCCTGAGGATCTGCCGACAGCTGATGATCGCGGAAATCCGAGTAACTGCTTGTCGAGCGTGAAATGCTTCTCGATGATCCGCGCACCAAGTCCGACAGCAAGGACGGCCGCATCGTTGCCGATCGTGTGATCGGAGTACCCAATGGTGCAAGAGAAGCGCTCACGGAGAACTTCAATCGCTCTGAGTTGCGCCTCGCCGGGCCCGGTGGGGTAGCTCGTGACGCAGTGGAGGATCGCCAGTCGCTCGACCATCGCGGATCCGTTCGATGAACTGCACTGTGCGGGCCACGCTGGCGAGTTCGCTCAGACCGGTCGACACGATCATGGGAGCGGCGGTGTGCGCGATCCGTTCCAGGAGCGGGAAGAACAGGTTGTCCCCAGACGCGACCTTATAAGCGTCGACAACGGGCTCGAGTAGGTCGACGCTGAGAAGGTCGAAAGGCGTTGAGATGAAGAGCATATTCCGGGCGCGCGCGAGATCGGCAAGCTCCGCCCATGTGCCTTCGGGGAGCTCGAAGCGCTTCAAGCGTGCGAAGCGATCCGCGTCGTGTGCACTGACGTAGTGCTCGGTGCGGAAGGTCTGAAGCTTCACTGCATCCGCACCCGCGCTGGCCGCAAGCTCGACAAGCTCACGGGCGACCGCCGGATCCCCTTCGTGGTTGTTGCCGATCTCGGCCACAACGACGACCTGCTGATCGGTGTCAAGCGGGCCGAGTTGCATTTATCGGGTGAGTGGCGTGGGCAGCTGTCATTGCAGGAGAGCAGGATCCGACGAACCCGGCATGTTAGGGCGCACATAGACCAAGACCGCCCTCAGGCCGGGCCCGACCGCGCTGAGCCCGCGTAGGCGAGGCTGCGCAGTCGGGGCGAACTGCTACACCTTTTCCCCCATGGAGAACGTCCGTGGCTCGCTCACCCTCCCCGAGCCGATCCCACCGCTTTCGCACATCCACCGGTTGCGCGAGGGAGGCCGCGAACGCGCGGGGTTCATCGCGCTAGACCGCAACGAGCGCCTGTCGCCGCTGCCCGACTCGATCGTTGACGCCGTGCGCAGCGGGATCGACAGCGCGCTGCTCACCGGTTATCCCTCGCTCGACGAGCTCTACGAGGATCTCTCCCGCATTCTCGACGCCCCCCGCGAGCGGCTGCTCCTGACCACCGGCTCCGACGCCGCGTTCCGAGCGCTGCACCAGGCCTATGTCCGCGCTGGGGACCGAGTCGTGATGCTCGACCCGAGCTACGCGATGTACCCGATCTACACGCGCATGTTCAACGCCGACCCGATCCAGGTGCCGTTCGCGAGCCGACCTCTCGCTGGACCCCGATGCGCTGATAGACGCGATCAGCCCCGGTGTGCGCATGGTGTTGCTCGCCGATCCCAATCAGCCGACCGGCACCAAGCTCTCCGACGAGATCCTGCGCGCCGTGCTCGATCGCGCCGGGGCCAGCGACGCGCTGGTCGTGGTCGACGAGGCCTATTTCCCGTTTTCGAGGACGTCCGTCATGCCGTGGCTGGACGACCATCCTCACCTTGTCGTCACGCGCACCTTCTCCAAGGCCTGGGGGCTCGCCGGGCTCCGGGTCGGCCTTGTCGCCGCCCATCCGGAGGTGGTCGCCAACCTGTACAAGGTGCGCTCCGCCTACGACGTCAACGCGGTCGCGGCAATGTGCGTGCGCACCCTGCTGTCTCATCCTGAGGTGGCAGAACAGTTCGTCGCCGAGATCGACGCGGGGCGACGCACGGTCATCGAGCGCGTCCGCTCGGTTGGCTTGGAGCCGGTCCCCGGCGAGACGAACTTCCAGCTGCTTCGGTGCGCCGGGACGATCGCGCCCGGGCAACTGGTGGATCTGCTGCGCGAGCGCGGCTACCTGGTCAAGGGTCCGTTCAGCGCCCCATGCCTGGCCGACTGCATTCGGATCACGCTCGGCCCACCAGCGCTGATGGACGCGATTCTGTGACGTCCTGGAGGAGGTGCTGGGTGGCCGCTGAGGAGCGCGGCGTAGCGAGCCCGTGGGCCTCGAGCGCTGGATCTCGGAGCAGGACGTCTCCGAGGCTCGAGTACTCGGTGTACTGGAACGACGAGCAGGCTCGAGCGCGACAAGCCGTTCGACGTGTCGACGATGACTTTCCAAGCTCGAGCGCTATCTGGGGGAGGTCGGGCTGGTCAACGATCTGGCCAACTGCCTGAACGCGCTGCCCACACCGCTGGCCGGCGACGGCATCGACCTCGCCGCCGGCACGCTGTGGGCCGCGCCCATCCTGCTCAACGCGGGACCGTCCAGCGGCTCTACTGCCTGGAGTACTCACGCCACCGGCTGCTGTCCATCGGGCCCCGGGTGCTCGATCACTACGCTGTCTCGCCGGAGCGGGTCGTACTCGTCTACGGGAGCTTCTACGACCTCCAGCTCGATGCCGCAGTCGCTTGACTTCGCGTTCCTCTCTCAGGCATTTCACCACGCCGATCGACCAGCCGACCTGCTCGCCGAACTCCGACGCGTGCTGAGACCGGGCGGCCGGGCGATCATCGTCGGCGAGCACATCCTGCGGGCGCGCGACTACGCGCTGTACGCCGCCCGCGCGGGCGCTTCGGTGCTTGTGCCCCAGCAGCTTCAGCGCAGGCTGCTCGGACATGAGCTCGAGGTTCGTGTCTCATTGCGGCCGTCGGCGACGGACGTGATGCCGACCGATCCGGTGCTCGGCGATCACGCGTACTCATCGGAGGAGTACCGGCGGCTGTTCACGCAGGCCGGCTTTGCCGTGCGGCCCGTCCGGCGGCCACGTTCGCACTATCAGTCGTTCGTGCTCGAGCTTGCGTCATGACAAGTGTGCGCGACCTCGCCGGGCGACCCGCACGCAGGGCACTGACAGGCTCTCTCCCGTCGGATCTCGTCGATCAGCTGATCGACAACCGGCTGACCCAGGAGCCGCGGCTCCGACCCTTGTTCGAGGAGATGACCGACGAGGAGGCCCGGCTGCACTTCGGGCCCGAGGAGCCGCTCGAGGCCCGGCACCTACGCAGCAGCGTGCGCTATTTCCACGCTTGGCGCCTCCAGGTGCTGCGTGAGCGCCTAGGCGCCCGGCTCGCGGACGCGCGGATCCTCGATGTCGGCGACACCGACGGACTCCTGCTCAAGCACCTCGGGAAGCCGGGGCTCGGCTTCAACCTGGCGCCGGCAGCGGTCGACCACATCCGCGCAAACGGGGTCGAGGCCGTCCTCGGCGACGGCCAGCGGCTGCCCTTTGACGACGGCAGCTTCGACTGCGTGTTCTGTTTCGAGACGCTCGAGCACGTCGAGAGCCCGGCGCAACTGCTCGAAGAGCTGGCGCGCGTGTGCGCACCCGGCGGTCGTGTATTCGTCTCGATCCCATGGGTACCGCGTACGTTCATTCACGCACGGGACCCCCGTATCCAACGGGGCTACGCGCACGTCTTCGAGTTCGCACGTGCCGACTTCGGCGCACTCGTGAGCCACACCCCGTTGCGGATCCGCTGGGAGGCTGTGTGCGACGTGATCGGCGCACCGTCACGGCCCGCGCACCGGGTGTTCCTCCTCGCAACCCGCCGCTCGTACCTTCTGGCCGGGATGTTCCGGCGCTTCCAGTTCTTCGAGCTCGAGCCCACCGCATCCCCGCCGGAGCCGGCCATCTCATGAATCTGGCGGAGCGGGTCGGCTCGCGCCAGAACAACTTCAACGCCCTGCGCCTCATCGCCGCGGTGATGGTGCTGGTCTCCCACTGCTTCGCCCTGACCAACCGGCCCGAGCCGCTCGCCTCGATATCCAACGAATCGCTCGGAGAGCTGGGGGTCTCGATCTTCTTCGCGATCAGCGGCTTCCTCATCGCCGGGAGCTGGAGCGGCGATCCCGCAGTGCCGCGCTTCGCGGCCAAGCGGGCTCTGCGGTTGATGCCGGGACTCATCGTGGCCGTGCTGCTCACAGCGCTCGTGCTCGGCCCGGCGGTCACCACCCTCTCGCCCTCGGGCTACTTCGGCGATGTCGGCGTCTATCGATACATCGCAGAGAACAGCGTCCTGTACACGGTGAACGGGCGCCTACCCGGCGTGTTCGTCCACAACGTCTATCCGGCGGCCGTCAACGGCTCGCTGTGGACGCTCCCGGTGGAGGCGCTCGCCTACGTCGCCGCCGCCGTATTGGGCGTAATCGGCGCGCTGAGAGGGAGGGTTGTGCTGCCGGTCCTGAGCTTCGTCGTGCTGCTGGCGCTGAGCACCCCGCTGCTGAACGTGACGAGGATTCAGACGAGCGGGCCGGTCGGAGGCCACCTCGGTCTCGTCCTGTACCTGGGCGCTCTCTTCAACGCGGGCTTGCTGCTCTACGTGCTGCGCGACCGTATGGTGCTGCGCTGGGACATCGCGGCACTGCTTCTCGCGGCATGGATAGCGACCGCCAACAGCGACTGGATGCATCCGGTCGCGCTTCTTGCACTCCCGTATCTGGTGCTGGTGCTGGCGTACCGAACGCCCCGATGGGTGAGCACGATCACGCGCCCCGGGGATCTGTCGTACGGGATCTACATCTACGCCTTCCCCGCACAGCAACTCGCCGCGTACGCGTGGGGGCCGGGGTTGACACCCGGCACGATGCTCGCACTCGTCGCGGTCCCGCTCTATGCGATCGCGCTGCTGTCGTGGCGGCTGATCGAGGCACCGGCGCTCCGCCTCAAACCCCGGACCGGCTTTCGGCCCCGCCCGCGCCCGACCCTCGCTGTCAGCGGCGCACCGGCGACGTCGCAGCCTGCGCTACAGGGCAACGCCGAGCCCGGCAGCCTCCGTGACGATGGCCTCCCACGTTGACGCTGAGACGTCGACGCCGTCCTGACCCCGCCGGGTGGCGGTCTGCCGCTCGGGGTCACCGGGGAGCAGCACCGCGTCGTACCCCTCCGCCGGCGGGGTGGCGCGCACCGTGTCGGTGAGCGCGCGGGCGCGCGCGGCGAACTCCTCGAGCGGCATGAACGCACCGACGTCGAACGCCTGCAGGAACATGCCGTTGCCGAGGCGGTAGCCGGAATCGGGCACGCCCACCGAACCGACGCCGGTCAGGCAGGCGGCGAGCAGCTCGACCAGCAGGCACAGCCCGTACCCCTTGTGGGCCGCGGCCGGCAGCAGCATGCCGCCGTCGTAATAGTCCGCCGCGCTGGTGCTGGGGCGCCCCTCGGCGTCCTGGATCCATCCCTCGGGCAGCGCCTCGCCGCGATCGCGTAGCACGCGGATCTTTCCCGACGCCACCGCCGCGGTGGAGAAGTCGATCACAACCGGCGGCGAGCCGGGCAGCGGCACCGCCGCCGCGAGCGGATTGGTGCCGAACACCGGTCGGCGGCCACCATAGGGCGCTAGCCGCGGCTGCATCCCGCCACCGCTGACGAAGGCCAGGGCGACCAATCCCTGCTCGGCGGCCATCTCGGGATACGCACCAGCTCGCCCGACGTGGGCACACCGGCGGATCGCGACCGCGCCGGACCCGTGCTCCCGCGTGCGCTCGATCAGCCATTCGGTGGCGCGGGTCGCGACCACCTGCCCGAAGCCCCAGTTGCCGTCGACGACGAGCGCCGCGCCCCGGTCCTCGACGATCTCTGGCTGCGCCTCTGGCACGATGGCCCCCTCACGGATGTGGCGCAGGTACTCGGCAACGCGGATCAGTCCGTGCGACGGGTGATCGGACAGCTCCGCGTCGACGAGCGCCGCGGCAACCGTCGCCGCGTCCTCGTCCTGCGCCCCGGCCGCCCTGAAGACGGCCGCGGTCGCGTCGCGTAGCTCCTCAGCGGTCAAACGGGGCACGGCAGCACTCCTCAGCCGTCGAGGCGAGCATGCCAGGGCCGGGTCTCGGTGAGCTCCTGGCCGTCGCCCAGCTCCTCGAGGTAGACCTCCTCCAGGCACTCGAGCAGCCCCTGCCCCATGTCCAGGTACGGGTTGGCCACGAGCTTCTTGGCGGTCTTCGGCCGGAAGCTGTACGGAGTGATGACGAAGTGACCGGAATCGGCGTGGCGCGGATCGCCGGGCTCGGGCGGCTGCAGCTCGATCGTGACGTCACCGAGGATCTCGCGGATCATCTCCAGCAGATCGGCAAATCGCATCGGCTGATGGCCAGTCAGCACGATCCGCTGGTTGCGAAACTCGTCGTCGAGGACGTGGACACTGGATTGTGCGGCGTCCTTGACGTGGACGTACTCGCGGATCTCGTCTCCGGTCCCGGCGGCGACGATCCTGTGCTCTCGCAGCGCCTGCTTCAGGTACCGGCGCACGCTGTTGTGACGGTCGGCGCGAGGGCCGTAGACGGTCCCGAAGCGCAGGATCGTGAAATCGAGTCCATAGCGGCGCTGATACTCCTCCACGTACAGCTCCGCGGCCTGCTTGCTGCAGCGGTAGAACGAGCCGCCTTCGCTGTACACATAGACGCTGCTGGCGTAGACGAAGCGTTTGACCTCAGCGATCCGCGCTGCCTCCAGCGCGATCACCGTCCCGAGCACGTTCTGCTCGACGGTCTCGATCGGCGCGGTCAGGCCGATGTCGAGATGAGCGATCCCGGCGAGGTGATACACGGCGTCGTGACCGGCGACCGCATGCTGCATGTGCTCGCGGTCCAGGATGTCGCCGGTGACGAAGCTCTGATCCTCGCGCACGTACGGCGACCGATGCCGGTCGAGGACCGTTACCTCGTGGCCGGCGTCCGACAGCGCCTCGGCGACATGGCTGCCGATGAAACCCGAGCCGCCGATCACGAGCACCTTCACTGCCGCCCGCCCCCTTCTCCGGCGGCCACCGGCGCCAGTGCTGCGGCGGCTCGCGCATCGACCATCCAACAGACGTCGGCCGCTGTGGCGTTCAGTTCGCGCGCGGGGACGTCAGCCTCCCCGCGCAGCACCGCAGCCAGCATCTCCGCCTTCAGCTCACCGGAGACGAGCAGCACAACCTCCCGGGCGGCGCTCAGCACCGGCATCGTCAAGGTCAGCCGCCGTACCCGTTCCCCCCGTTTGACCACATGGTGGTCGACCACCCAGCGCTCGCGTTCGGCCCATCCGTCGCTGCCGGGGAAGAGCGAGGCCACGTGCCCGTCCTCCCCCATCCCCAGGAGCACGAGGTCGAACGTGGGAAAGCCGTCGGGATGGCCGAAGTAGTCGCGCAGCTTCGCCTCGTATTCGAGGGCCGAAGCGGCCGGGTCGGCCGCCTCGCCACGCGCCCGATGGATGTTCTCGGGCGGAATCGGCACATGGGAGAGCAGAGACGCCCGGGCCATCGTGAAATGGTTATCGGCTCGCTCGAGCGGGATGCAGCGCTCGTCCCCCCAGAACACGTCGACGGCCTCCCATGGGACCGAGTCCCTCAGCTCCGACGCCAGCACCGAGTAGGTCTCCATCGGAGTGTCACCGCCCGACAGGCACAGCGAGAAGCGCCCTCGCTGTGACACCGCCGCGGTGGCGGCGTCGGCGATGTGCCGCGCGGCGCGATGCGCCAGTTCCTGCGGGTTCTCGCAGATGCAGACGGTCTCCGGCAAGGCGTCGACTATAACTACGTCACGTGGACGAACCGCGCTCAGATGGCGCGCCTGACTGGGTGAACCATCCCGACCTCGTCGCCTACTACGAGACGCATCGCAACCAGCTCTCGGACCTGTACCCGAGTGAGCGGCGGTTCCTGCCCTGGCTCGCCGCGTCTGCCGACTCCGTGCTGGACGTGGGCTGCGGCGCGGGGGGCTTCGCCGAGGCCTGGCGCGCCTGCCGGCCCAGCATCTCCTACACGGGGGTCGACGTGTCGGCCCCGCTTGTGACGGCGGCCCGCCGGGCGCACCCGCAGCACGAGTTCCTCCAGGCTGACTGCGCCGACGGCGTCCCCCTCCCGGACGGGTATGCCGACGTCGTGGCGGCGATGGGCTGGCTTCACTGGGAGGCACGCTACGCCGACGCGCTGGCCGAGCTTTGGCGCCTGACAGGCCGCTACGCGTTCTTTGACCTGCGGCTCGTCGACGGCCCCGGGCCGGACACGAACGCGGTCCAGCAACTAGCATTGACCGCCGATTGGGATGGGCGCACAACGGTTCCGTACATCTGCGCGTCGTGGCCACGGGTCGCCGAGCTGCTCGTCGACCTCCGCCCGGCTCGCATCCTCGCCCACGGCTATTGGGGCCGGCCCGCCGCAACGGTGATGGGTGCGGCCAGCGACGTCTGCTTCGCCACGTTCGTGCTGGAACGAGGCGATCGCGAGCAGTGCCCTGAAGTGGTGCTCGACCTGCCCATGGACTGGCCACGAGCGCTGAGCGGCCGCGCGCGGCTTGCCGGCGTGGAGCGGCTCGACGAGCTCGTCGGAGAGGCCGAAGGAGCGCGGCGATGAGCGTCGCGGCCCTCCTGCTCGGCCGGAAGGGCTCGACCGGGCTGCCCGGCAAGAACCTCCGCGAGGTGCTGGGGCGCCCACTCGTCGCCTATCCGCTGCTGGCCGCCCAGGCCAGCGTGCACGTCGACCGGATCTTCGTCTCGACCGACGATCCGGAGATCGCGGCGATCGGGGTCGCCCACGGTGCCGAGATCATCGACCGCCCGCCGGAGCTGTGCACGCCAGAGGCGCTGGGAGAGGACGCGTACAGACACGGCTACGAGGTGATCCGCGAACGCCTCGCCACCTCCGGCGAGGAGATCGAGATGCTGCCGCTGCTCTTCGCCAATGCGCCGACCGTCTCCGGGGAGCTGATCGACCGCGGCGTGGAGACGCTGCGGGCCGACCCGGAGCTCGACAGCGCCGTGACGGTGTCGCGATACAACATGTGGAGCCCGCTGAGGGCCCGGCGGCTCACACCTGGCGGGACGCTGGACCCGTTCGTCCCATTTGAGACGTTCGGCGACCCGGCCACGCTCAACTGCGACCGCGACAGCCAGGGCGACGTCTTGTTCGCCGATATGGGGCTCTCGGTCGTGCGGCCTCGCTGCTTCGACGCCATGGAAGAGGGTCTGCTGCCCCAGCGCTGGATGGGCCGGCGGATCGCCCCGATCGAGTCCTGGGGGGGCTGCGACGTCGACTACGAGTGGCAGCTGCCCGGAGTCGAGTTCTGGCTGCGCGCGCACGGTTTCGAGCACGCCGACGCGGCCACGCCGGCAGTGTGATTCGCGCCGCCGTCTTTGACTTCGACGGCGTCGTGCTGGAGTCCGCGGACATCAAGACGAACGCCTTTCGCCGGCTGTTTAACGGCAATCCCGCCGCCGTGGCCTACCACCTCGAGCATCAGGGCGTGTCCCGATATGAGAAGTTCCGCCACATCACGACCGAGATCCTCGGCGGGACCTATACCGAACAGGACGGGCGCCGGCTCGGCGATCGCTTCTCGGAGTTGGTGCTCGACGAGGTCCTCGCCTGCCCGTTCGTGCCTGGCGCCCAAGCGCTGCTTGAGCGGCGCGCGAGCGAGCTGCCGCTGTTCGTCGCGTCCGGCACCCCGGAGGGGGAGTTGCGAGTGATCGCCTCGGCCCGCGGGGTGGCCGGCTGGTTCACCGGGATCTACGGCACACCGCCAACGAAGGCTGAGATCATCGGCCGGGTACTGGATCAGACGGCACTCGCGCCCGACGACGTGGTGATGATCGGGGACGCGCGCACCGATCTGGAAGGAGCGCAGACCGCCGGGGTCCCGTTCATCGGGCGGGTTCGCCCGGGTGACCGCGACC
The DNA here is from genome assembly GCA_963737335.1 of uncultured Solirubrobacteraceae bacterium. GTDB lineage: Bacteria > Actinomycetota > Thermoleophilia > Solirubrobacterales > Solirubrobacteraceae > Palsa-465. Next base: position 589,722 of record CAVTSK010000020.1, on the reverse strand, counting down.
CGTTCACCGACGACGCGGTGCCCGTGGTGAGCGATCTGGCCGAGCTTGACCGTCGCTGGGACGAGCTGCTGTAGGTGGGCCTCACGCTCGCTCTGCAGCACCGGGTGCCGCGGGCGGCGCTGCGAGGGGTGCGCCGCTGGCTCTACGTCGGCGACGATCCGACCTTCGAGCTGGCGGGGCCGGAGAGGGTGGCCACCGCTGACGTCACGATGGCGTACGCGCGCGAGCTGCGCGGGCCGTACCTCGACGCGATCGGGGGTCTCTCGGCGCTCAACGATTCGCCGGAGTGGTGGGCGAGCCATCTCGCGGCCAAACATCCCTACCCGAGCCTGTTCGCACGGCTGTGCGGACTGGCGGCCGGCCGGGAGCTGGCGCAAGACGGCACGCTGATCGTGTGCTCGACGCCGGCGCAGCTGGCCGAGCTGGGCACGATGCTCCCGGGAGCGCGCGCCGTGGGTGTCGCCGGCGCCGCCCTGCGCCGCCGGACCCCTGGCGACGCAGTGCGCCTCGCGTGGCCGGCGCTGCGGCTGCTGGGAGAGCGAGCGCCGGGCCCCATACGCGGCCCGCTCACCGCCGGCGACACGCCCGCGCGCTTCGCGCTAGAGCGGACCCCGGGCCACCGCCGCCGAGTTCTGGAGACTCTCGGTGGCGCACCCCTGCGCGACTTCTCGGGCGAGGGTACGGTGCTGCTGGTCACCTGGCTGGACAAACGGAGCTTCAGCGAGGCGGGCGCCTACACCGATCCACACCTGGGCCCGCTGGGGACGATGCTGGCCGAGCGGGGGCTGCGAGTCGCCCGGCTGGCCAAGGTACTGCTGCACGCGGGGTTTGAGCAGGTCGCAGACGCGCTGCTGGCCACTGGGGAGCGGGCGGTGTTCCCAGACTCATACCTGTCGGGCGCGGACTGGCGAGACTGCGAGCAGCGCGTGGCGAGGTTCACGGCCGCCATCCCCGACTCGACGCTGGTCGGCGGGCTCCCTTTCGCGCGGCTGGCCCGCGAGTACGCGGGCGAGCACACGCGGGCCCAGGTCGACGCGCTCAGCCACGAGCTCCTCATCCGGAGGCTGGCGGAGGCTGGCGTCCGTCCGGAACGGATCGTGTTCCCCTGGGAGGGGCACGCCTGGGAGCAGGTGCTGATCGCCGCCACGCGGACTCACATGCCCGAATGCCGACTCATCGGGTACGACAACCTCAACTTCTCGAGTCTGGCGCTCTCGCTGTACCCGTCTGCCGATGAGGTCGGGATCAGGCCGCTCCCCGACGTCGTGGTGACCAACGGCCCGACTTTCAGCGGAGTGCTGCGGGCCAGCGCCTTTCCCGGCGAGCGCATCCGCACCGGCTGCGCGTTGCGCCACCCGCATCTCTGGGACGCACCGGCGGCGAAGGCCCGCCATGAGGGGTTTGTCCTCGCCGCCGGCTCGATCGATACCGGACAATCGATCGAGTTGCTGCGCAAGGCGTCCGCCGCCTTCGGTGACGAGCTGCTCGCCCGGCTGCACCCCGCCTCGGACGCGCGACGCATCCGCGCCGCCCTCCCATCCTGCGTGCGTTACAGCGATGAGCCGTTGAGTGAGCTTCTGGGCCGCGCCCGGATGATGCTCTACACCTACTCGGTGGTGCCCTATGAGGCGCTCGCCGCCGGCACCCCACCGGTGTTCGTGCGCTCGGAGTCGATGCTCGACCTGGACCAGCTCGAGCCGTCACCGGACGTTCGCTGGGTCGCTCGCACCCCGGACGACCTGCGTCAAGTCGCGGCAGAGATCGCCTCGATGCCCGACCGGCCGGAATGGGAGGGCCGAGCTCGCGACGTCGTGAGGGCCGCGCTCGCGCCGGGCGGTCCCGGCTGCCTCGAGCAGTTCCTGGCCTGAAGGCGACTCAGTGGCGGCGCGCGCTCTCGCGCTCAAGGACGGCGTAGTCAGGCTCGACCTCCAGCTCGGGCTCGTCCAAGCCCTCAGCCGACTCAAGGCGCCTCAGCCGTTGTTCGAGCAACGCGGCGCGCTGCGCCAGCACCCTGGTCTGGTCGCCCAACCGCGATACGACCGCGGAGAAGTGCAGCAGGAGGAGCAGCACGAACACGAACGCGACGATGAACAACGTGGTCGGCGGGTAGAAGATGCCGGCCGCGTCACTGACCACCTTGAGCCCGTTGGGCCAGGCAGCAAGCCCGATAAGCACCGCCGCTGCGAGCACCCAGAGCAACGCGTAGCGCTCCATCAACCGCCGTCGCCGGACCATCTCGAGCACCATGACCAACAGCGTCGCGGCCGCGACGATCGCGACCAGTTGGGCGCGGTTCGGATCGACCGCGGCGGCGAACAGCGACATCACGCCTGGTGTTCTCCGGCCACGGGCGACGGATCGCCCACCTCGACCAGCGGTCGCTTGCGGGCCAGCCCCATCATCAGCGCCAGGAGCACCTTGATCATGTAGTAGGCGGACTTGCCGGTGCTGATCGACGAACGGCCCCCGCCCCGCTCATACATCCGCACGGGCACCTCTCGCATCTTGAGGCGGTGGTGATGCAGCATCAGCACCGCCTCGACCTCCGGGAAGTCGTGCGGGTAGTCCCGCGCGAAGAGTTCGATGGCGCGGCGGTTGTAGAGACGGAAGCCCGATGTCGGATCGCTGACCGGTCCCGAGACGATTCGCGACAGCAGGAAGGCGAAGATGTGGATGCCAGTCCGCCTGCTGATCGGCGCGGGGTATTCGTAGTCGCTGGTCAGGAAGCGCGACCCGCACACCATGTCCACGGGAAGAGGCTCGTGCATGGCCTCCACGAGCTTGCGCAGCTCACTGGGGTCGTGCTGTCCATCAGCATCGACCTGGGCGACGTAGTCGTAGCTGTGCTCGCGGGCGTAGATGAAGCCAGCCTGGACCGCTCCGCCGATCCCGAGGTTGAAGGGAAGGCGAAGCACCTGAGCGCCGCACCGCTCGCCCAGATCCGCCGTGTCGTCGGTGGAGCCGTCATCGATCACCAGCAGATCGAACTCCGGAGCACCGTGCCGGAGCTCTTCCACGACGTTTGTCACCGTCGAGGACTCGTTGTAGGCCGGGATGACGGCGAGATAGGAGCGAGATTGCGCCATATGAGGCTGAGACGGTGAAGGACGGCGAATGTTTCGGCCGAGGGGCTGCCGGGCCTCTTGCACCTGACCAGCTTAATCGACAATAGAGCGTCACACGGCGGGGCTCACGTCGCCGCGCCCGAACGGGGCCGCCAGAGCAGCGCGTGCAGCGCCCCCTCCAGGCGGGCCGGCACCGGGCGGGCGCCCCACCACCATCGATACACCGCACGACCCAGAGTACCGAGGTCCGACTCCCGCGCCAGCCGCCGCCGCCCCTGTCTGTCATACAGGCCGGCGTGCTTGCGCCTGAGGCGGCGGTACCACGAGTGGTACTGCGCCCGCGCGGCGGTGTACATCGTGTGCCCGTGGCGGCGGTAGTGCAGGGTGATCTTCTCCACGAATTCGCCGTGCCACCCGCACGCGAGCGCATGCAGCCAGAACTCCCAGTCCTCGTAGGCGGTGAACGCGGGGTCATAGCCTCCGACGTCGTCAAACAGCGCCAGGCGCATCAGCGCGGTGGACCCGATGATGTGGCGGTACAGGAGCTTGTACGGGTCGTAGGGCGGGAAGACCAGCATGCCCTCCCAGGCGCCGAAGAATCGGGCCATGCCATAAGTGAAGCCGAGCCGAGGATCACGGTCCAGGGGACCGCGCAGCACCGCCAGGGCATCGGGCGCCAGCCGGTCATCGGCGTCGAGCACGATCAGATAGGGGGTGGTGGAGGCGCGCAGGCCGGTGTTGCGGGCCGCCGACAACCCGGCGTTGGCCTGGCGGATCAGGGTGACCTCGGGAGGCAGGTCCTCGAGTGCCTGCAGCGCCTGGGGATCTGTTGATCCGTCATCGACCACGATCACCCGGGGCGCCCCGCCTTCCTGGACCAAGGCACTCTCGACGGCCGCCGGCAGGTATGCGCCGTAGTTGAACGAGGTGATGACGACGGTGATGTCGTCGTTCATCGGCCGATCGCCGCCGAGCGTCCGGTGCGCAGGACAGTCACCCACTGCCTCCACCACCCGGGATTGGTGGCCGCGACGTACAGAAGCAGCGGCATGCGCGCCGCGAGCGTCAGGACGGAACGAGCACTGCGGCGCCCGAACCTCAGCTCGGCCACCGCCTCCATCGCCCGGTTGTAGCGGATCGCGTTCTTGGCGATCCGGCGCTGGTGAGCGGTCAGTGCCCCGCGGCCGAGCGCGAGCTCGTACGCACGTCGGTTGTTGACGCCCTGCCGGGCAATGTCGTTCGAAACGCTGCCCGTCCCGCGGCGGTAGACGGCCAACGGCTCGGGGTTGCCGATCGCCTCGTACCCGCGCTCGAGGATCTTCAGCCAGAGGCCGAAGTCCTCGGTCCCAAACAGCTCTGCGTCGAACCACCCGACCTCCCGCCCGACCGCCGTGGGAACGAGCGCCGACACGTAGATCGGGTTGCGGCGCAGGACCCGGTCCAGCGTGATCGGGAGGTCGCGGCCTGGTGTCATGTCGAGATAGGTGTAGTCGGCGTAGTGGCCGTCATCGAGCAACCGCGCGTCGCAGGCCACCAGCCCGACCCGCCGCCCCTGTGCCGTCGCCTCGTCCAGGCGTGCGATCTGGCGCTCCAGATAGCTCGGAAGAAGCAGGTCGTCAGCATCGAGAAAGGCCACCAGCTCCCCGCGTACCTGGGCGAGTGCGATGTTGCGCGCAGCGGCTGGGCCGAGCGCAGTCTGGTTGCGCAAGGCCGTGACCCGCGGTCCCGCGCTCTCGAGGATCGACCACGTCGCGTCCTCGGAGCCGTCGTCGACGGCGACGATCTCCCAGTCGCAGAAGGTCTGCACGGAGACCGAGGCGAGCGTCTCGGGTAGGAATAACGCCGCGTTGTGGGCAGGAATGACCACGCTTACTCTGGGCACTGCGCGGGATGTTCGCAGCCGTCGGCCACACGGCGAAGCCCGGTCCGCGATCATTGCGGCATGCCGACCAACCTTGTGGCTCGCGTGCGGACGGGCGCCCGCCGGCTGGTTCAGGCCGCGCTCGGCGCCGCCGGCTACCGACTGGTGCGCACCCGCGCGCCAGCGGACCACGACGGGGGCGGTGTGGTGACCATCCCCGCCGGTGCAACGGCGCCATTCGCCGCCGCCGGTTACGACGTGGTGCCCGAAGGCCGCTACGACATCGTCGTGCGCGACTACTACAGCCCGGTCCCCGACCTGACCCTCCTCGGCGATGGGGTATGGACGCGCAGGAGTGCCCTTGGCGGCATCGACCTCGCGACCGACGCCGCGATCGAGCGCGTCGAGCGGGAGCTGGCGCCTCTGATCCAGGAGCTCGACCTCCCCGTCCAGGACCCCGGGCGACCGGGGCGGTTCTTCCTTCACAACGGGGGGTTCGGACCGGTTGACGCCGAGCTTCTCTACGCGATGATCCGCGCGGCCCGGCCACGGCGGGTCGTGGAGCTCGGATCCGGGTATTCGACCCTCCTGATCGCCCTCGCCTGCGCCCGCAACGCCGACGGTGGCACCGCGACAGCGCACGAGGTGTTCGATCCGTTTCCCCGGCCCCACATCCTCGGTGACGCGCTGGCCGCTTCCGAGCTGACCCCGCTCTCAGCGACCGACGTCCCGCTCGAGGTCTTCACGACGCTCGACAGTGGGGACATCCTCTTCGTCGACACGACGCACACGGTCAAGCTCGGCGGCGATGTCAACCACCTCATCCTGGACGTGCTGCCGCTTCTTCACAGCGGCGTGATCGTCCACTTCCACGACATCTTCCTGCCCTGGGAGTACCCACGCCAGTGGTTCGAGGAGATGCACTGGTACTGGGCCGAGCAGTACCTGTTGCAGGCTTTCATGGCCTACAACCGCGACTTCGAGGTCGTCGTGCCGGCGCACGCGCTCGCCCGAGACCACCCGGAGCGGCTGGCAGCCGCGATCCCGTCGTTCACCGCCGGGGTCGCCCCGGGGTCGATGTGGATCCGCCGCGTCACCGCACCGCCCGACGCGTAGTCTCAGGGCTGAGTGACGGTCACCGAGACCAGTTGCGCGCCAACCGACGCCGGTCCCGGCCCCGCTCCTCGCAGGCTCAACGGGAGGTCGGCATGGCCGCCGGGGGAGATCGTCACCCTCGTGCGTAGTCGCAGCAGCGCGCCGGCGGCAGGGATGACGGGCGGGAGCTGAGTCGCCGCACGGCCTGGGCCGGCCGCCACCCGACAGGGGCACCCGGTCTCGGGCCCTGTCACCTTGATGACTAAGGTCACATCTTCGGCGACCGGCCGGGCGGCGTGATCGAACACCCGCACGAGTGGGTGGCTGCCCCATCCCAGCGCGCCCGTGTCCCGGATCCCGCGCGTCGCCCACAGCAGACGATCGGTGGGGGTGGGGATGATCACAAGCTCGCCGCCCGGATTGACTGGGCGCTCGGGGAAGCCGAAGCGGGTGTCGGTGTCCAGCATCACGAGGTACCGGACATCGTCGAGACCGAGCAGCCGGCCGCTCGCCAGGTCGGGAGTTACCGTCCCCACAGAGCCCTGGGCGAAGACATTCGTGCCGGGCAGCGCAAAGGCACGCTGCACGGACTTGTTGAAGAAGTTCGGCTGCCACCACGTGTAATACGTGTTCGCCAGGGTGCCGTTGTTGGCCAGCATGAGCCCGACGTCGGCGCCGGGCCCAACAGCTCGATCGATCCAGGTCAGTGCCTGCGGATGGCTGGCCGGGATCGGAGCGAGCGTCCCGGTCACCTTGGTCATCGCGTAGCCGGTTCCGATCACCCCGTAGGCCAGCAGCGGGATCGCGACGGCCAGCAGCGCCACCCACGCCGGCGCCCGCCGGCGCACCACCGTCGCGCCCACCACGAACGCGGTGGCCAGGACGGCAAGGGTGACCCTCGCATCGATGGCGCCGATCCCCAGCCGACGACCGAGCGCGGAGCTGTCTCGGATCACCGCGTGCTGGAAGTTGAAGCTCGGGTTGATGATGGCGAACGCCATCCTGTCGTGCAGGCTGTCCCCCAGCAGTAACCACAGGGTTGCAGCGACGGCCAGCGCTAGGCCCACTGCCGAGCCACGCTTGTCGGCGACCCACGCGACCGAACCCACGCACAGCAACGGGACAAGCTCGAACATGTAGAGGTCGGTGCTGCTCCCGTCCAGGAACCGCTGCTGGAACGAGCCCGCCACCAGAGCACACGCCGCCACGGTGATGGGCACCAGAACCGCGAACGCGTGTCGGGCCGGATCGGTCGGGCGGAGCAGGTTCGCGATCGTCCACACGCCCGTAAGCGCCAGCGGCGCAACGCCGAGCGCGACCGCCGTGGTGTCCAGTTGCGCGAGGCCGGCGGCCACGGTGCCGTGCGGGGCCAGGTTGCCCCTCCCGACGGTGACGTAGTTGCCCAGCAGCGACGTCGAGGCACCGTTCAGCTGGACGGCGGCGATCCCGACCAGCGCGGTCGCTGAAACGGTCCAGAGGAACCAGTGACCTGCGAGCGTTCGGCGCACTCCCGCCAGCACGGCCGCGCGACGACTGGACTGGCCCGGTTGCGCCAGTCCCATGCGCAGGTCGTGGAGGAGCACCGACGCCACCAGGACGGGACCGAGGAGCACGAACTGCGTCCGGGCAAAGCAGACCAGGCCGAGCCCCGCCAACGCCAGCAGGTCGCGCCGGGCGCTGGGCTGCTGCATCGTCCGCAGAAAGCCAAGCATCGCCCACGCGAACGCCGGATAGGCGACGTCCTCGGTCATCACCACCCCCGCCAGAAGCAGCCAGGGCACCGCGACGCTCATCGCGGCCGCGAGATTGGCGGCCAGTCGTCCCAGCCCGAGTGACCGTGCGATCAGGTAGGTCGGCACCGCGGTGCTCGCAAGCACGAGCGCAAGCAGCGTGTGGACTGCGTAGAACGCGTCCACCATGCCCAGCGCGCCGAACACGGGAGCGGAGATCAGCGGTAATAGCTGGTTCCAGGAACTGAAGTAGAAGTCGTGGGGCGTGACCAACATGCCCGTGCGAGCGATCCGGAGCGCCTGCTTGACGTAGCTGATTTCGTCGGGCATCACCCCGAACGTGTGGATCGAGCGGACCCAGATCGCGGTCACGCCGAAGGCGACGGCGACGATCGCGGTGAGGGGCAGCCACGAGGGTGCTCGCGTCAGCCGCTGGAGAACGGGGCGTGTGTCGCTTCCCGTCGGCCGCTGGGCCACGGGGGGCGCGGTGTCCGCACGTACGCTCACCTGGCCGAGCTCGTCGAAGCTGGGGAGTGCGTCGTCGCGGTCGAGTACGTGAGGCGGCGGGCGCGGTGAGGAGGTGGCACCGGAGAACAATCACTCATCGCTGGAGGAACCAACCGTATCTCAAAGCCGTCCTCGGGTTCGCCGGGCGACGCCGAGTGGCGCCCCTGCGGCGCGACGCGGGAGCCGCCACGCTTGGCGTACCATCGCCTCGCAGTTGCCGGTGAATGAATGTGCCGGTCGACACCGAATGCGCCCCCAGACCGGGAGATCGATGCAACACGACAGCGAGCCCACATCCCGGCCCACCATGAACCCGTCCGCGGACGAGCCATCCGAAGCACGCTCCACCGAGACGCGCGACCGCTACGAGCTCGAAATCGATCTCAGCGGCGACAGCACCCACGCGCGTGTGGTGCGGCTCGTCGGCAGTGACCGCCGCGTGCTGGAGCTCGGGCCCGCGACCGGCCACATGACGCGCGTGCTGAAGAGACCGCGGGTGCTCGGTGGTGGGGATTGAGTTCGATCGGGCGATGGCCGAGCTCGCCGAGCCGTTCTGCGAGCGGGTCATCGTCGGTGATCTGGACGAGCTGGATCTGGATGCCGAGCTGGGCTCCGATCGCTTCGACGTCGTCATCGCCGCTGACGTGCTCGAGCACCTCAAGGATCCGCTCTCAGCGCTGCGCCGGCTGCGGGGGTTCCTCAACGAGAACGGCTACTTCGTCATCTCGCTGCCCAATATCGCTCACGGCAGCGTGCGCCTCGCGCTGCTGCAGGGCCACTTCAACTATCGGCACGTGGGCCTGCTGGACACGACGCACCTGCGCTTCTTCACCCGCGAGAGCATCGACGAACTGCTTGACGAGGCCGACCTCGCTGTCGCCGAGGTGTTCCATCAACAGCTCGACATCAATGCGTCCGAGGTGCCGTTCGACCGCGAGCGGGTTCCCGCCGATGTGCTCGAGCAGCTCGCCGAAGACCCGGACGCCCGGACCTACCAGTTCGTTCTGAAGGCGATCCCGCTTGACATTCCCGGGCTCCGCGAGCTTCAGCGCCGTATGCGTGAACTGGCGCACGAGAGCGCCGCCAACGAGACGACCGCGCGCGAATTCGCCGAGCGCGAGGCTCAGCTTCGCAGCGCCCTGGTCGCCGCTCACGACCAGATGCTCGGTCGCGACGCCGAGATCCTGCGTCTGCAGAACGCGGTGAAAGCCGCTCAGACAGAGGCGGAGCTGCAACGCAGCAACGCCACCCGCCTACGAGTGCGACTCGAGCGGATCACCAACCTCCCGCCGATCCGCGCGTACTCGATGATCACCAGCTTCCCAGCGCTCAAGTGGCTCCGCACCGCGCGGCTCCAGGCGTACAACCGCGCGCTGGACCGCGCGGGCGGCGACGACAGCTCGGGCTCCTGACCGCGGGCGAGTGATCCTCGAAGCCTACGGAGCGGCGCTGCTCATCGCGGTCGGTGCCGCCGTTGTCGGCCAGGCGATCTGCACGGCCGCCGGTGGAGGGCAACGGTGGTGGGCGGCGCCGGGGGTCGGGCTCGCCGCACTGATCATCGTGGCCGCGGCCGCGATCGAGCTGCCGGGGCGCGCGGTGCCCGCGGTGGCCCTCACCGCGATCCTGATCCTCGCGTCGGCCGCCTTCCTGTGGCGACGAAGACAGCCACCGGGCGACTGGGTACAGATGGTCGCGGGACTCGTGGCGTTGATCGGGGCGTCGCTGCCCTTCCTGGCCAGCGGGCGCGTCGGGCTCCAAGGAGTGGGCCTGGACGATGACACGGCTCACTTCCTCCTCTTTGCCGAGGGCTTGCGCTCGGCGCGCATGGAGCACCTGTGGGGCCCCGGCAACGGCTATCCGCTGGGACCGCCCAGCCTGGGGACAGTGGTGTCCAGCGCCATCGGAGCGCCGCTCGACCTCGTCTTCGGCGGCCTGTTGCTGGCGATCGTCGTGATCACGGCGATGGTTGCCGCCGGGGCCCTCGGTGACGCGCCGCCATGGCGACGGATCGTCATCGGAGTGATGTGCCCGCTGGCGTACCTCGCCGCCGCCTACTACGGGGAGGGAGCGTTCAAGGAGACGGTCATGGCGGCGCTGCTGCTTGGATTCGTCCTCGCGATCGAGCATGTCAGCGGCCCGGGAGGCTCGCTGAGCTGGCGATCGCTGCTCCCGGCCGCGATCCTGGTGGCGGCGGGTGTGTACACGTACAGCTACACGGCGATCGCCTGGTTCGCCGGCACGCTGGTGATCTGGCTGCTGGCCGAGACCGCGTCGCGACCCCGGGCAGATTCTCAGCGCGGCGGGGTGGCAGCGGGTGAGGGCCGGGGCGAACTCGGTCGGGCTGGGCGTTCTCGCGCTCCTGGTGCTGCTTCTGCCGTTGGCCGGCCAGATCCGCAGCTTCTTCTCATCGGTCGGGTTCTCGCCTGCATCGTCGGCGGCGATCCCGGCGACCGACTTCGGGAATCTCCTGCACCCGCTGTCGGCGTACGAGTCCCTGAGCTTGTGGTGGAGCTCCGACTTTCGCCAGAACCCCGCGAATGGCTTTCATGCCGGGGAGCTGGCGGCCTTTGCCCTCGCTGCGGTCGTCTTCGGCCTGCTGTGGGCGTGGCGCCGCCGCCAGTTCCTGCTCGCCGCCGCAGTCGTGACGTCGCTGATCATCTGGTGGCGGGCAAACGCCACCCAGTCCCCCTACGTCGCGGCCAAGGCGCTGGTCATCGCCGCGCCCCTGATCATGGCGCTCGTTCTCCGGGCGCTGCTCACCATCCGGCCGCCCGAACGCTGGGCACGAGCGCTCGTGCTGGCCGTGACCGCGGCGTTCTGCGCGTTCGCCGCCTATTCCAGCTACCTGGTTCTGCGCAACGAACCGGTCAAGGAGGCCGAACCAGGCCGCGAGCTCGCCGCCTTCGCCTCGCACATCGACGATTCGACCGTGCTCTACCTGGGCCACGACCAGTACGCGCCGTGGGAGCTGCGGCCGGCGGCGGTCGCCACCATCGATCCCAACGTGATCTCTCAGGCCGGCGCCGAGGCGAACCCCGCCAAGCCCTTCAGCGGCCAACTCGACTTCGACTCGGTGACCTCGAGCACCCTCGACAAGTTCGCCTACGTGATCACGAGCAACAGCACGTACGCCAGCCAGCCGCCGTCCAACTTCAGGCTGGTCGAGAGCAGTCGGCTCTACTCGCTGTGGCAGCGGGTCGGCCCGACGGCGCCCCGGCGGTCGCTCGATCCCGCCGGGGCACCGGGCGCGGTCCTCAACTGCGCCACGCCCGCGGGCCGGCGGTTGAGGCGCAGTCACGGTGTGGCAAGCCTCATGGCCACGCCGGTCACGACACCGGGCCCCGGGCTCCTGCCCGGCGCGTCGGCGACCTTCGAGCTGCCACTGCCCGAGGGCGAGTGGGAGCTCTCGATCCAGTACAACAGCGCCTTCCCGCTCGAACTCACGGCCCAGGGACACCGATGGGCCATGCCGGCGGTGACCGCCGTGCCCCAGACGTTCGTCTCCGTCGGGCGGGTCCGGGATACGGCGCCGCCTCACCGGTGGCGCTCACCTTCCACCTGTCCAAGCCGTCGGCGCTCACGAGCGAGGCGGGTCTGCTCTACGCCAACGTCGGAGGCGTCGCCGCCACCCGGGTGCCGGACACTCGCCGGCTGGTCCCCCTGGGCCGCGCATGCGGGCAGTATGTGGACTGGTACCGGGTCACCGCGACCCCGTGAGGCCACCGAAAGCGAGGTCCCGCCGGGCCCGGGGACGTGCGTAAGATCAGGCGGCATGACCTGGGCCAAGTCGCCACCCCCGTCCTATGCCGCCCCTGCAGTCGACCCCGTCACGGCGTTTCACGAGGTCTACTACGACTCGATGGACAAGACCTGGATGGACACGCGCTGGCTCGGCGTCCGCACCCTCAAGTGCCCTCTCGACCTGTGGGTCTATCAGGAGATCCTCTGGGAGACCCGCCCCGACCTGATCCTCGAGACCGGCACCGCCCATGGAGGCTCGGCGCTGTTTCTCGCGTCGATGTTGAGCCAGCTCGGCGGTGGCTCGGTCTGCACCATCGATGTCGCTGATGTTCCAGGCCGCCCCGAGCATCCGCTGATCCGCTACATGACGGGGTCATCGACCGACCCCGGCATCCTCTCCGAGGTGTCTGAGCTGGCAGCCGCCGCCCAGCGAGTGATGGTCCTGCTCGACAGTGACCACAGCGCCCAGCACGTGGCCGGCGAGCTTGCCGCGTACGCCGGGTTGGTGACGCCGGGCTGCTACCTGATCGTCGAGGACACCAACGTCAACGGTCATCCCGTACTGCCTGGCTTCGGGCCTGGGCCGGCGGAGGCGCTCGACGCCTTCTTGGCGGCCGATGACAGGTTCGAGGTGGACCGCACCCGCGAGAAACTGCTGATGACCTTCAACCCCGGTGGCTTCCTGCGCCGGCGGATGCACCTGTAGCCATCGGCCGTGAACGGAGACGATCCAGGCGCCGAGGGGCGTCCTCGCTGCGCGGTCATCATTCCCACCTATAACGGGGCCGCCCTCACGGCTTCGTGCCTGGATGCGCTCCTGGCAAGCCCGCCATCCACGTGCTCGTGGCGGATCATCGTCGTCGACGACGCGTCCACCGAGGACCCAAGCGGCGCCCTTGCCGGCTATGGACCCGCGGTGCAGCTCGTCGTGCACGAGCGCAACACGGGCTTTGCCGGCGCGTGCAACACCGGCGCGCGGGCCGCCGGCACCTGCGACTACCTCGTCTTCCTCAACAACGACACGATTCCCCTGGCCGGCTGGCTGGACGCACTGGTCGCGGAGGCCGAGGGCGACGATCAGGTCGCGGCGGTCGGAGCCAAGCTGCTGTTTCCGAACGGACAGGTCCAGCACGCGGGCATCGTGATCCATCAGAACGGGCTTCCCTACCACGTCTACGCCGGCTTCCCAGGCCACCACCCCGCGGTCAACCGTCCGTGCGACGTCGTCGCGGTGACCGCCGCATGCCTGCTTGCGCGACGTCGGGACTTCGACGCGCTGGGCGGGTTCGACACCGGGTTTCACAACGCCTACGAGGACGTCGATCTCTGCCTTCGCCTGCGTGAGAGAGGCCGGCGGGTCCGTTACTGCCCCGGCAGCGTCGTCCTTCACCTGGAATCGGTGACCCGCTTTCCGACGGGAGCCACGACCGGCACGGGGGTCAGCGAGCGCCTGTACGAGGAGCGATGGCGCCAGCGCGTGCAGCCGGATGACGTACAGCGCTACGTCCAGGATGGCCTGCTGCGGCTGTCCTGGGGTCCGTATTGCCCACTGCACCTGTCGGTGGCGCCGGAGCTCGCCGTCGTCGCTCGCGACGGCGAGGAGCTGGACGAGATGGAACGGCTGTTGGCCACCCGGTCCGAGCAGGTGCTGGAGCTGCTCAGCGCGGAGACCCGGCGACTGCTCAAGGAGCGTGCTGGTCCGAGGCGCGCCCTGACCCCCTCGCACGTGGCCGACGCCAGGCCGGTGTTGCCGGGCCGGGAGCATCGCCTCGGCTCGGGCAGCAGCGACCGGCTGATCTCGGTGTTGCTGCCCGTCAAGAACGGGGCGGCGTATCTGCCGGAGATGCTCGAGGCGGTGCTCGGGCAGTCGATGTCCGTGCGTCTGGAGATCGTCGCCATCGATTCGGGCTCGAGCGACGCCACCCTCGATGTCCTGGACAGATACGGGGCCCGGGTGCTGGCGATCGATCCGTCGGCTTTCGATCACGGGCTGACTCGCAACCTGCTGGCCGAGCACGCCCGCGGCGATGTGCTGGTGTTCCTGACCCAGCGCGCCCGTCCCGTCGGCGACGCGTGGCTGGCGCCGCTGGTCGCCGGGCTCGACGCAGACACTCGCGTGGCCGGGGTGTGCAGCCGGCTGCTCCCCCGCCCCGAGGCCGACCCCCTCACTCGCCGCGACGTGGAACGCGACCTCTCCGGGTTGTCAGTTCGCGAACACAGGCAGATCGACGACTGGCCCGCATATGAGCGCATGAGCCCCGAGCAGCGACGGCGATTCCTCAACTTCCACACCGTCAGCGCCGCGATTCGAGCAGATGCCCTCCATCGCACCCCGTTCCGCTCGGTCCAGACGCTCGGGGAGGACCTGCTCTGGGCTCGTGAGGTGGTCGAATCGGGTTGGGCGCTCGTGCATGAGCCGGCCTCCCGCGCGCTGCACTCGCACGACTACGCGCTCGACGACCTGTTCGGCCGCAACGTCGACGACGGAGTCGCGAACCGCGACATCGTGCACCGGTCGATGGCGCGCGAGGAGATCGCACCGCGGGTCCGTTCGATCATCGACGACGACTGGTCCTACCTACGCGACGAGCTTGGACTGGAGGGTCCCGAGCTCGCGCACTGGCAGGTGGAAGCGGTACTGCGGCGGGTCGCGCAGGCCGCCGGCCAGTGGGTCGGCACGAACTACGAGACCCTGCCGGACGGGATCGCCGCTTTCTTCTCGAACATGGCACAGACCCGCGCGGGAGCCGGCGAGGCGCAGACGGGACGGAGCTGAGGATGCGGGTGTTGATCGTGACCCATCGCTATCCGCCGCTCGGCGTCACCGGAGTCGAGCGGGTCACCGAGCAGACCGCCCTGAATCTCACGGCCCTCGGCGACGAGGTGACCGTCCTGACCAGGCGCGAGACCGCGGCGCCCCCGTTCCCGGCGCTCGAGAGGACGCAACGGGACGGCATCGATGTCTGGATGATCTCCGGAGGCGGGGCCCTGCACGGCAGGTTCCCGAAGCTGGCGCCGGCGCTCGAGGCCCTGTTCGAGCGAACGCTGATCGCGTGCGAACCCGATGTCGTGCTCATGAGCCACCTCACCGACCACTCGCCGGGGTACGTCGCGGTCGCCCGTCGCTGGAACGTCCCGGTGGTGCTGGAGCTGCACGACTACTACTTCGCGTGTGAGCAGGCTCGCCTGCAACGCATCTCCGGGGATCTGTGCTCCGGACCGGACGGAGGGCGCGCGTGCGCCACCCACTGCTTCCCCGACCAGCAGTGGTCAGTCGGGCGCTGGGCCCTGCGGACCCACATGTTCCGCCGCGCGCTGGACGAGGCCGATGCCCTCGTCACCCCATCCCGCTTCTCCGAAAGCTACTTCCGGCAGGCGTTCGGCCCGAACATCCCGCCTCTGCACGTGCTCGGCAACGGAGTTGATCTACTGCCGCTCGGCCCCCGATCACCGGCCGGGGATGGCACGCTGCACGTGGGCTTCGTCGGGGCGGTCGTCGCGCACAAGGGGGTGCACGTCCTCGTCGACGCGCTACGCACCGCCAAGCTGGCCAAGGTCAAGCTCAGCCTGTTCGGAGTCACCGTGGAGCCGTATGTCTCAGAGCTGCTGCGCGACGCCGAGGACATCGAGAACCTCGAGCTCCGGGCGTTCGGATCGTTTGAGCCTGCACACGTCCCCGGCCTCCTGTCCGACGTGGACGTGGTGGTGGTGCCGTCGATCTGGCCCGAGACGTACTCGATCGTGATCCGCGAAGCCTTCGCCTGCGGCATCCCCGTGATCGCGTCGCGGCTCGGGGCGCTTCCGGAGGGCATCCGCGACGGGGAGAACGGCCTTCTCTTCGAGCCCGGCTCGACGGTGGGATTGGCGGCGATCCTGCGGATGCTCGACGGTGACCGGTCGCGCCTCGACGCGCTGGGCAACGGCATCCGAGAGACAGACTGGATCACGACCCGCGAGCGAACCGACCAGCTCCGCGCGCTGCTGTCCGAGGTCATCGCCAAGCGACCCGCGAGCTCCCAGGCCTCGTCGGAGTTCATCGAGCTTGCCGTCCTGCGCGACTTTCTCTCCGCCGGCGCTCCATCAGAGGGCTAGCGCCTTCGTGCCCTCGTCGCACGTCCATCCTCCGCAGACGACGATGGCCGGTGCACCCGGCCAACTTCCGCTATCAGCCCTGCGCAGGACGCTCGACGGCGGATCGGCGACGTGGCTACTCGATGCCGACGGGGTCCCCGGTCGCATCCTGGTCATTGGCGCCGGAAGCAGCGCCACGTTTCCGCTGGGGCTCTCGGACGACACGCTGTTCTGCTCGCGGGCGATGCTGTTCCCCCACGATTGGCGTGATCGCCGGGGAGCCGTCCGAATGTCGGTGACCGTCGCCGATGGCGCCGGCGAGCGCTCGACGCTGTGGACGTGCACCCTGCACGCGGGCGGTCGGGACTCCCCCCGGGGCGCAGAGGTGCGCTGCCGGCTTCCGGGAGGCGCCGCCGCCCTCCAGTTGGCTGTCGAGAGGGAGGACTCGGGGCAGGGCACCACCCTGGAACGCGCGATCTGGGTCTCGCCCGCTCTCACCGACCCGAACGCTCCCGCGTTGCCCGCGCCGGCGCCCGTCGCACCGCGCGAGCCGTCTCCGCGCGCTGCCCGCGGCACGCCCCTGATCTCGGTCCTCGTGCCCGTTCACGACCCGCCTGTCGGGATGCTCGATGAGGCGGTCGCCTCCGTGACGGCCCAGACCTTCGAAGGGTGGGAGCTGCGGCTGGTTGACGACGGCTCGTGCGACCCCGAGGTCATCGGCGCCCTTGAGCGCCACGCGCGCTCTGACCCCCGCATCAAGCTCGTCCGCCACGAGACTCCCCGTGGCATCTCGGAAGCCACCAACACCGCGATGGCTCACGCCACCGGTGAGTACATCGCGCTGCTCGACCACGACGACACGCTCGCCCGCGACGCGCTCGAGCATGTCGCCCGCCGGATCGCCGCAGAGCCGGACCTGGACATGATCTACACCGATGAGGACACGCTGGTCGACGGCCGTCAGGTGTGGGCGCATCTGAAGCCCGAGTGGTCGCCGGACACGCTGCGCACCAACGGCTACACCTGCCATCTCGGCGTGTACCGCCGAACCCTGGTACAGGAGTTGGACGGGTTTCGCAGCGCCTTCGACGGTTCTCAGGACGTCGACATGATCCTGAGGCTGACGGAGCGCAGCGACCGCATCGCCCACATCCCACGGATCCTCTACCACTGGCGCGCCCACGCGGGGTCGACCGCAGCCGATGCACAATCAAAGCCCTACGCCTACGTGGCGGCGCGCAATGCGATCGAAGCGCACCTGGAGCGCGTCGGGGTGCCGGCGCAGGTCGACTTCGGGCCGCCCGGGCTCTACCGGGTGACGCACCGCATCGAGCCCTCGACGAGCGTCGATCTGGTGCTCGCCGTGGAGGACATCGACGGGCTGGCCGAGGCAGCGGCCTCATGGCCACTCCAGGCCCACCCGCGGTGGACCGTGACCCTCGCCCTGCCCACCGACGCGCTGGACGCCGCGAAGCGCGCGCTGATCGACGCAGGGATCCCCGAGGACCGCATCACCGCCATCCCCGCGCTCGCCGGGCGGCACCCGAGCGCCGCGCTGAAGGCCGCCGCCGAGGCGGCCACGGGCGAGCACCTCCTGCTCATGCAGACCCCCGCCCTGGGCCTCACCCACGACTGGCTCACCCGCCTGCTCGGCTACAGCGCGCAGCCCGGCATCGCCGCCGCCGGTCCCGTCCTGCTGGCCCCGGACGGCCGCATCCAGCAGGCCGGCATCGCCGTTCCCGAGGGCATCCCGCTGCATCTGCTGCACGGCACGCACTCCTCGATGGACAACCTGTTCGGGTACGGCACCTCGGTGTACAACGTCAGTGCGGTGAGCGGCATCCTCGCCACCCCCCGCAAGACCTACCACCAACTCGGCGGGCTGGACCCCAGCTACGGCGAGCTCGCCCTCATCGACTACTGCCTGCGCGCCGGCCGACAGCACCAACGCACCGTCATCGTCCCCGACGCCCGCCTGCGCACCACCGGCCCCGACCCCACCTCCAACGACCTTCCCACCCTCTGGCGACTGCGCGCCACCTGGGCCCAACACCACACCCACGACCCGTATTACAACCCCAACTACCGCACCGACCGCGGCGACTTCCGGCCGGTTGCCGAGAGCTGAAATGGCCGCCTCAGCACTCCGGACGGCCGCGGCCCGCCTGCAGCGAACCTCGGCCCCAGCCGGCGAAGGGCTGGCGCTCGCGTCGCTGCGCTACCGCGTCGATCCTGCGTCCGCCGGCACCCGATGGCGTCTGCATCCCGACGGCGTCCTCGGCCGCGCGCTCGCCGTCCCCGCCGGCGCCACCGTCACGTATCCCCTCACGTTGGCCGGCGACCGGGTCCTCTGCGCTCGAGCCATGCTCTTCCCCCATGACTGGCGCGACCTCTGCGGCGAGGTCCGCGCCGCGCTGGCGGTGGTCACCGCTGACGGCGGCCGCCACGAGCTCTGGGCCCGAGACCTGGCCGCGGCGGGGCGGGGCCGACCCCGCGGTTACCTCATGCGGTGCGCCGTCCCGGCGGCAACCACCGAGCTCGAGCTCTCCGTCCGCGCAATCGGGCCCGGAACCGGCGGCGAGGAACACGTGGCGCGCGCGATCTGGGTGGAGCCCACGCTCATCGACCCCCAGACAGCCCCAACACGCGCGCGCCCCACATCTCCCCCCGCCGCCCGAGCCGGCGAACCGCCCCATGGTGACGAGGGGCCGCTCATCTCGGTGCTCACCCCCGTGCACGACCCGCCGCCGCACATGCTCGAGGAGGCCATCGCCTCCGTCCGCAACCAGACCTACCCCAACTGGGAGCTGTGCCTCGTCGACGACGGCTCCACCAACCCCGACGTCACCGCCGCGCTAGAACGCCACGCCGCCGCTGACGCCCGCATCCGCTTCACCCGCCACGACACCCCCCAAGGGATCTCGGCGGCCACCAACGCCGCCATGGCCCTCGCCACCGGCCAATACATCGCCCTGCTTGACCACGACGACACCGTCACCGCGGACGCCCTCGAGCACATCGCGCGCCGTATCACCGCCGATCCCGGTCTCGACATGCTCTACAGCGACGAGGACGTGGTCGCCGACGATGGGTCGTTCGCCCGCCACATCAAGCCCGGCTGGTCCCCGGACCACATGACAGCGGTCATGTACACCTGCCATCTGGGCGTGTACCGTCGCGAACTGGCGGTCGAGCTGGGCGGCTTCCGATCGCGCTTTGACGGCTGCCAGGACTACGACTTCGTTCTGCGGCTCATGGAGCGGACCGATCGGATCGCCCACGTCCCCCGGATCCTCTATCACTGGCGCGCCCACGCGATGTCCACCGCGGGGGGCGAGGAGGCCAAGCCATACGCCTATCTGACCCAGCGGGCGGCGATCTCCCAGCATCTCGAGCGCAGCGGCATTGACGCGGAGGTCCAGTTCGCGCACCTGATGGGTCTGCACCGCATCGTCCATCGGGTCAATCCCGCGACCACGGTGGATCTCATCCTGGCCGTCAACGCGGTTGCCGGGCTCGCGGAGGCGGCGTCGTCGTGGCGTCATCAGCCCCACACTGGATGGCGCGTCGTGCTGGCGGCCCCGGATGAACTGATCGGGGCTGCTGTCGCGGAGCTCACGCGGGCCGGTATCCAGGAGGACCGGGTGATCGTCGCTCCCGGTGCCGACCTGGCCGCCGCCGCAGACGCCGCCACGGCCGAGCACCTCCTACTCATGCAGACCCCCGCCATGGGCCTCACCCACGACTGGCTCACCCGCCTGCTCGGCTACAGCATGCAGCCCGGAATCGCCGCCGCCGGCCCCATGCTCCTGGCCGCCGACGGCCGCATCCAGCAGGCCGGCATCGCCGTTCCCGAGGGCATCCCCCTCCACGTTCTGCACGCCATGCCGACTGTGTTCGCCCCGAGTGTCGTGCACAACGTCAGTGCGGTGAGCGGCATCCTGGCCACTGCCCGTGAGACCTACCACCAAGTCGGCGGGCTGGACCCAAGCTACGGCGAGCTCGCCCTCATCGATTACTGCCTGCGCGCAAGCGACCACCACCAGCGCACGGTGATCGTCCCCGACGCCCGCCTGCGCACCACCGGCCCCGACCCCACCACCAACGACCTCCCCACCCTCCGGCGCCTTCGCGACACACGCGCCGCCGCCCACCCTGACACCCACGACCCCTACTACAACCCCAGCTACCGCACCGACCGCGCCGACTTCGTGCTCCGCCGCTATTGAGCTGGGTAGACCTTCATCCCGAGCTCGACGGCGACATGGCCGCCCCTTCAGCAACCCCAGAACGCGGGGTCCCGAGCGTCGCGCCGGGCGAGACCGGCTCCCCCACCAGCTCGACAATCGCAGCTCGTAGCACCGCCACCGGAAGCGCGAACGGAAGCCACGTGCTCAGCCGCTCGTACGCCGCCGTCCGCAGTGCCGCGAGCCGCTGAGGGTCACGGACGAGGTTCTCGGCGACGAACGGGATCGCATCGGCCGAGGCGACCAGGATGTGCTCACCGGCCACCAGCGGTGCCAGCCCGCTGGAGTGCTCGGTCACCACCACGGCGCCGGCGTGGATGGCATCGAGGACCGCTCGCCACTCGATGCGGGTGCTCTCGCCAGCGTGGAGGTTGATGAGGACCTTCGCCTGCTCCAGCAGCGGCCACCGCCGGTCGCCTGAGACCGACGCCAGCTCGCTCGCGCCCGGCTCCGCCGGCGCGATGTGCAGGCCACAGTTCAGAGGCGCCAGGACGCGCGCGGCCCGATCGAGGTAATGCGTCTGGCGTGGCGTGCGGGCGCCGAGGAACAGCACGTCGATCGGACGCGGGTGTCCCGGGTCGAAGTGGTCGTGGATCCGCGTGTATCCCGGACGGACGAGGCGCGCCCGGACTCCGAGCCGCGAAAGCGCTACCACCGTCCGCTGGTCGATCGCGAACACCGCTCCCCCGCGACGCAGCACTTCGAGGTGCGGATCGCGGGAGTCCGTCGGGGGCGGCTCGGCGCAGAGCAGGACCGTCCGCGCCATGATCGAGTCGTCGGGCAGCGCCGGCGCACCCTCGGCGGCGACGTAGCTGCGAGGGTCAAGCAGTATGTACACGCGGTCCGGGCGCGACTCCGGGAAGCCCCCCAGGTGCAGCGAGCTGGTGACGGCCTGGATTCCGAGCTCGTGGCCCAGCGCCTGCGCCAGCTCGCGCAGCGACTGGTCCTGGCGCGGGGACATCACGAACGCGACTTCGGGCACCGCGCGATCGTAGCCAGCCCCCGGGGACACGGGCCGATAGCCTCTCGCGGGTGGACGAGGCCGGCACGGACAAGGACCTCATGATCGCCGATCTCCGGGCGCGGCTCGAGGAGCGCGACCGCCTGGCTGCGCTGCTCACCGACGCCGAGCAGCGGCTGGCGAACGTGCCCGAATTGGAGCTGCGCATCGCCGATCTGGAGGTCGAGTTGGCGGTGGCGCGCCAGGAGACGGCTGCCGCTCGACAGGAGGTCCAACAGCTCGATCAGATGCTCATGTACGGGCGGCGGATGCTCCGCTACGTCCGGCCGATGATCCAGCCGCTGCGCGACGCCCGCCGGCGGCTGCGCAGCTAATCGGGCATGTCCCCCTCCGCTCTGGACGGCCGACGGCCGGGACGGCTGGCCGGACTGTCCCGGCGCATCGCCCTCACCTACCGTTACCACGGCCTCGCGGGTCTCGCCCGTCACACGGTCATGTTCCCGCTGCGCCTCACCGGCCTGGATCGCGCCTTGGGCCTCGGCACGGGCCCCCGGCACGCCTCCGCGGCGGCGCGGCGTTGGTATCGCGACCACGGCCGGCCGGCGACGATCGTCATCCCCAGCTTCCGTGACGCCGCGCTGGTCTCTGGGCTGGTGGCCAAGATCCGAGCCACGACCCCGGCCGACCGCGTACGCATCGTCATCGCCGACGACGCCAGCGGCTCCGAGCACCTCGCGGCCCTGGCCCAGATCGACGGAGTCGAGGTCATCGCCGGCGAGACCAACGGGGGTTTTGCCGTCAACGTCAACCGTGGCCTGCGGGCCGCCGATCCCGAGCACGATGTCGTCCTGCTCAACTCAGATGTCGTCCCGCTACGCGGCTGGCTGGCCTGCCTCCAGCACGCCGTCAGCGGCGATCGGCCGGCCGGTATCGCCGGCGCCAAGCTGCTGTACCCGGACAACCGCATTCAGTACGCCGGCACGATCCGCAACGCGCACGCGCCGGAATGGTTTGACCACCGTTACCGCGGCAAGCCGGCCGATTGGGGACCGGCTGACGTGGAGGGCCCCACGCTCGCCGCCACCGGCGCGTGCATGTACATCCGGCGCGACGTGCTCGACACCGTCGGGTTGTTTGACGAGGCGTACGGCATGGGCTTCGAGGACGTGGACTACTGCCTGCGCGCGTGGCAGGCGGGCCACGAGGTGGCCTACGTTCCGGCCGCGCGCCTGTATCACCACGAGTCCGCGACCCGGGGGACTCACCAGGGCGAACGGGAACTGGCGTCGCAGCGCGTCTTCTGGGAACGCTGGGCGGGGTTCTTTGATGAGCGACGCATCGTCGGGGACGATGGCCGCCTCCGCGTCGTGTACGTCACTGAGGGGACGATCGTCGGCGGCGGTCACCGCGACGTCTTCGAGCACCTCAACCGCCTGACCGACCGCGGCCACGACGTCGCCTTGTGGACTCTGGGGGAGGCCCCGGATTGGTTTGCGCTGCGCTGTCCCGTCCGGACCTTCGCCGATTACGACGAGCTGGCGAAGGCGCTCGCGCCCGTGGATGCCATCAAGGTCGCGACCTGGTGGAACACCGCCACCGCGGTCTGGCGGGCCAGCGTGACGCACGGAATCCCGGTCTACTTCGTCCAGGACATCGAGACCAGTTACTACCCGGACGCACCTGAACGTCGCTACGAGGTGCTCGACACCTACCGGCCGGAGTTCCGCTTCCTCACGATCTCGGGCTGGAACCAGGAGCGGCTCGGTGAGCTCGGCCTGCCCAGCGAGCTCATCTCACCTGGTCTGGACCTCGACACGTTTCACCCTGTGGACGGTCTCTCTCGCCGTGACGACATGGTGCTCGCGCTCGGCCGCTCTGACCCGCTCAAGAACCTGCCCCTCACGCTCGACGCCTGGCGCCGGCTCCCGGAGCCGCGTCCAGAGCTGTGCCTGTTCGGCCGTCAGCCAGAGCTTGCGACCCATCCTGGGATCCGCTACGTGACCTCCCCGTCTGACGCCGAGGTCAACGAGCTCCTCAACGCGGCCACCGTCTTCGTCCAGACCTCGACGCACGAGGGATTCTGCCTGCCGGTGCTGGAGTCGATGGCCACAGGCGGCGCGGTGGTGTGCACCGACGCCCACGGCAACCGGGATTACTGCGTCGACGGCGTCAACTGCCTGATGCCTGCGCCGGAGCCCGCCGCGGTGGCCGTGGCGATCGGCCGCGCGCTCGCCGATCCCGACCTGCGCCGGCGCCTCGGGGAGGCCGGTCGTCTCACCGCGGCCGGGTACGGATGGGAGTCGCGCATCGACGCCCTGGAGCGGTTCATGTTCGAGATCGCCCGGCCGACGTGTCGACGCTGAGCCCGCCGGCCCGCGACCAGCCCCGGCGGCTCTGGAGCGCTAACGGCGTCTCCGGCGTATCGCGCGCAACGGCTCGGTGAGCTTCCAGCTGCGGCTGTGAACGACGACGTGGAGCTGGTCTGCGGTGGCTCGCAACCGTGCCCATACAGCCTCGCGATCTTCAGCCAGCGCCGCCGCCTCCGCTGTCACCTGCGAGACGTTGTGACGAAGCGCCGCGATTTCGCGTTCATCGTCGGCGGGAGCCATCAACTCGTCGCGCGTCGCACTCGCCTCGCGTTTTGTCGCGACGATCAGCCCGTGTCCGAACTGGGGACCGTCATCCACATGCTCGACGGTGAACAGCCGCCCCCAATGCTCGCGAAGCCACCACTCCGAGTGTTGAACCGACGGGCCGCCGAGGTCCCAGGGCTGCCACGCTCCCAGAACGTTCATCCCGACCCGGTCAGGGTCCCAGGGCTCGTTCGCGATCGATTCGGACATGCCCTCGCCGAGGAACGTGGCGACCAGCCGGCCGTCCGGGGTCAGCAGCCGATGAAGCTCAACCAGCCAGTCGGCCCAGTGAGCTGTCAGATGGGTGAACACCGACATCGCCCAGATGAGGTCGAAGTGCTCGTCCGGGAAGGGCAGCGGCGGCGTCTCGCCGTTGACGAACACATCCATCGGCGGCACCAGGTGGCGCCGGACCCATTCGACGCTCGGCTCGTGAATGTCGCAGCCGTGGATCTCGCAGCGCTCCGCCTCCGGGAGTAAGTGCCGCAGGAGCTTCCCTGAACCACAGCCGAAATCGAGGATGCGGCGGCCGTCGAACCAACCTTCGGGCTGAAGGCCGACCAGCATCCGCTTGGTCGCCGCGCCCAACTCGTCGAAGCTGGACAACGGGTTGTCCTGGTCGACAACCCCGACGCGGCGTGCCAGGTCGGCCGTCGGAAGAGGTGGCGTTGACATGGGCGCGACCGAACCTAGCGAAGGCGAATGGACCGGCGCAACAGCGGCCGCAGATCCCGCGCGAGGACCACGGGGATGCGAGCCGCGACGGCGCGCAGGCCTCCCTGGCGCAGCGCCCATCGTCCGGCGATGAGGTAGCGAGCCACGCGCGAGGTGTTCGGGGGCAACGACATCCGCGCCAGCAGGTCGTCCACTCGGATCGAATCGATGACGAACCGCGCGCCGTGCTCACAGGTCACGGTGATCGACACCACGTCGCCGGTGTGCGGGCGCCGTCTCAGCTTGCCGCGCACGGTCCAGCCAGAGCGCTGGAATCTGTGATCCTGCGGCTCGCCGAGCCATTGGGCGACGTCGGGGCGCCCGAGCCCCCTGTCGACCTCCAGATCCCCTACCGGCGCGCCGTTCACGAGTATCTCCACGTCGACGATGTCGTGCGTCTGTGCTCCGACGGCCGCATCACCGCGGTCAGCCGCCCAACCGCTCGCCTCGAGCGTCCGGCCGCGGACGTCGAAGCGATCGATCGCGCCGATGGGGCCGCACTCGTACTCGAGCGGAGCGGTGGGTGGGTCCCCGCGGGACACGACCCAGACGTCCTGCTCGAAGCACAGCGCTCGAGGCAACCTGATCGCATGGCCGGCCTCGGTGCCGATCGCCTCCTGCAACCTGCGCCGGACGTAGTCAGCGGTGGTCAAGGTCGTCCCGTACTCCTCGACGGAGAGGGACGCCACCTCGGACATCGGCATGAAGGCAAAGCCATCCTCCAGGGGAACCCCGCCCCGGTTGATCGCCTCGTCGTGGACGCTGAAGACCAGCACCCCACCCGGCGCCACCAGCGTCCACAGCTTGGCCAGCCACTTCCCAAACGTGTGGTCCGGCAGGTGCGTGAACAGCGACGCCACGAACACGAGGTCAAACGTGTCCGGCGACTGGAGCTCGTCCGGGTCGCTGGTCGAGAGAAGGGTCTTCACTCCGAGCTCGCGCCGCTGGAACTCGAGGGCCGGTGCTTGGATCTCCGAGACCGTCACATGGTCGGCCGGCAGATGCTGGACCAGGAACCGCGTGCTGCGCCCGTATCCGGCGGCGAAATCCAACACGGACCCGACCCTCGCCCAGCCTCCGAAGCGCCAGCCGGCCACTCTCTCCAGAAGTCCGACCATCGACATGCCCTGACGGAAGTACGACATGGCCACCGTCGACGCCGCCCCGTGGTTGGCCAGGCCGAAGGTGAACATGTCGTCGTCGCCATCGATGTTGAGCGACACGTCGCGCGACGCCGGATCCGCGATCGCGATGAGCTGCCGGACGGCCTGAGCCGACGCGTCGGCGGCGGTGAAGGCACAGTGTCCTGTCGCGCCGTTCGCGGCCATTAGAGGTCCTCGGCCACGCGCGGCGCGATCCGATTGAACGCCCAGAATCCGAGGACGAACACCCCGACCACGATCGCCAGCGGCTCTAACAGCGCCGCGTAGGAGCCCAGCAGGTCGGCGGCGCTGGGCGTGGCGGGGTTGATGAAGGCGTGGCGGAACTCCTGGAAGATCACCGCCAAGGGGTTGAGCATGTAGACGTGGAAGAGGGCCGCGGACAGGTGCTGCTCGACGACCGCGACGGGGATGATGATCGGCGAGGCGTAGAAGATGACCTGGATGACCACCTCCCAGATCGGCTGGACGTCACGTGCATAGACGAACAGTGCCGAGAGGAGCATCGCGATCCCCGTCGAGAGCATCACGAGGGTCGCGAGGATCAGCGGCACCTCGAGCCACGTCCACATCGGCCGAACGCCGGCGATCAGCGCGAACACCAGGACCACGAGCAGGTTGAGCGTCAGGTTGAACAGCGCCAGGAGGACGACCGACAGCGGGATGGCCAGCCTCGGGAACTGGATCTTGCGCACCAACGCCTCGTTGTCGACCACGCTGCGTACCGAGCCCGCCGTCGCCTCGCCGAAGAAGGTGAAGAGCACGATCGAGGCCAGGAGCTGCGCGCCGTAGTAGTGGTAGTCGGCTCCCTTGCTCGCGCCGACCTTGGCGACCTTGGTGAAGAACACGTAGAGCACCAGGAACAGCAGCAGAGGCCGGACGAGCTGCCAGAGGTATCCGAGCGCGGAGCCGAAGAAGCGCAGCTTCCAGTCGGTCAGAGCGATGTTGAAGGTGAGATGCCAGAAACGGCGCCAGTCGCCCGAAAGCGCTCCCGGTCCGCTGATCGGCCGGCCCAGCGCCTCGTAGGGAACCTCCGGGTGGCCGAGCGGCTGGTGGGTCGTTGGTGGGGCCTCAACGCTCATGCGCGCGTGCCCTCCACCTCGTGCGCGGACACGGGGCTGATCTCCGACTGCACCGGCAGATCGACGAGGCCACCCATGGCCCCTGGTCCGGTCACCACGAAGCTGAAGCTCCCCTCATAGCGATCGATCACGTCCAGGCCCGAGCCGCGATGCGTGACCTGGAACACCGGCGCGTAGCGCCCAGGGGCGAGGACGTTGTCGAAGCTGAAGGACACCACCACTTCCTGGCCGGCGTGAAACTGGCCGCTTCGCTCGTTGTCGATCTCCGTGGTGGCGACGAGGACCGCCCGGTGCTCATCGTTGTAGATCTCGACGCCCGCCGCCGGATCGGTGACGGCGACCGCGAACGCCACCCGTGCCTTGAGCGTGACCCGCTGGTGCTGGGGCACCGAGGCCAGCGGCGCGCCGTCTGGACCCTCGACCCACACGTCCAACACGCGGGCCTGGCCGTCGCCGGTGTGCCCGTCCCCCGCCGCGGCGGCGTCGGGGGTGCGGCCGAAATTGAGCTCGAGATACCGGTCGGCGATCTCGTGGGGAGCGCCGAGGTGCACCGTGTTTCCGCGCTCCAGAAGCAGGGCGCGGTGGCAGAACCGCTGCAATGCCCCCATGTCGTGGGTGACGAAGATGATCGTGCGGCCCCGGTCGCGCAGGTCGTTGAAGACGTCAAAGCACTTCTGCTGGAAGGCGGCGTCACCCACGGCCAGCACCTCGTCGATCATGAGGATGTCGGCGTCCACCTGAATCGCGACGCTGAAGGCGAGCCGGACGTGCATGCCCGACGAGTAGTTCTTGAGCTTGAGGTCCTTGAACTCCTGCAGCTCGGCGAACTCGATCACGCTGTCAAAGCGCTTGCGCGCCTCCCGAGGAGTGAGACCGAGCATGAGCCCGTTCATGACCACGTTGTCGCGAGCCGCCAGATCCGGGTTGAAGCCGACGCCAAGCTCGATGAACGTGGAGAGGCGCCCTCGGACCCAGATGTCACCGTCAGCCTGGTAGATCCCCGCCATGCACTTCAAGAGCGTGCTCTTGCCGCTGCCATTGCGCCCGGCGATCCCGAAGAACTCGCCCGGCTGCACGGCCACCGAGACGTTGTCCAGCGCCTTGTAGGTGTTGCGGCGGATCCGCCGCCGAGGATGAAGGGCGCGCTCCTTGAGCGTGTGCACCTGCTCCTCGGGGACGGTGAACGTCTTGCTCACCGACCGCGCGACTACCACCGGCAGCCGCTCGCCGCCGACGGCTGGAGTTGGCATGGACGAGAGGGTAGCCGACACAGCCCGGCCTCAGACGCGGCGCTCGAGCGACAAGTGGGCCACCAGCCAGGCAGGCAGGCGCTCGGCGCGACCTCCCAGAAACGTCCCGGCGGCGCGCACGCCGTGGTGCAGCAGCGACGTACCCAGCACCCGCGCGTCAGCCGCGCCGCCGTGCTCCTGCGCCCAGCGACGGTCACCGCTCACCCCTCCACGCACGCTTCGGACGGCCGCCCGGCCGCCGAGCGCGAAGCCGTACACCTCGCGCACCGCTCGGGCCTCGTCGAAGCTCCGGCGCAGCCACTGGCCGGGTGAGTATTCATGGGAGTGGATGACGGCCGCGTCGGGGACATAGACCTTGGCGTAGCCGGCCCGGAGCATGTCCTGGGCCAGCAGATGATCTTCGGCGTAGGCGACGTCCCGGAACGGGACCTCGCCCCAGGCCGCCCGGGCGACGCACCCGTTGGCATCGGTGAAGAACCCCAGGTGGCCCATGAAGTGGCGGGGCGGGGCATCCCTGGCCTCGGGCGCCAGCACGTCGATCCGGGGCCCGCCGTCCGAGAACGACTCAAACCAGCCGGTCAGCTCCCGGGCCACGCTGAGACGAGCGCCGGGCTGTGGACGGTAGGGGCCGAAGGCGAGCCCCACGCTGGGCGCGAGCGCGAACGCGGCCACCAGCGCGGCCAGCCAATCCGTGGCCGCCGGGACCGCGTCCTGGGTCAGGAAGGCGACGTGGTCGCCCCGCGACCGCGCCATCAACAGGTTGCGGGTGCCCCCATGCGAGAACTGCTCGGGCGCGATCTCGATGACCTCGGCGCCGTAGGAGCGAGCCAGCGCCACCGTCTGGTCCGAGGATCCGGAGTCACAGACCAACAACTCCAGGTCCTCGGCCGTGACGCGCTGGGAACGGACCGCGGCGAGCGTCCGCGCGAAGCCCGGCCCCGCGTTCAGCGTTGGGATGGCCACTGTCACCGTATTGGGCACGCAGCCAATCTTCGCCGTTCGCGACCCCGCGTGCGCCCGCCTGAGGCGCTGCGCACGGTCCACTACCCTGCGCTGCCATGCAGCGCTCGGCCCAGGTAGCGGCGCCGGCGCGGCTCGGTGTGCGGCGTCTGGCGCCCCCCAAGAGTCTCGCCGCCCTGCTTGCCATCGTCATCAGCGTCGGATTGGCCTGGGCGCTGGTGGTCCCTCCGTGGCAGTCGCCTGACGAGCTCGCGCAGTTCGGGTTTGTCCAGAGCCTGGCCGAGAACTTCACCATCCCCCACACCCCCGGCGCACCGCAGAAGTCGAGTGACGTGATCGCCGCCGACGCTGCCGTCGGTGCGAGCCGCGGGGCCTTCTGGCCGGCCTCCGCTCCGCCGGATTGGAGCCGTGCGGACTACTCCGCCTATCTCGCCGCCGAGCATGCCGCTCACCCGAGCCGGAGCGATGGGAACGGTCCGAGCACCGCGACCAACAACCCGCCGCTGTTCTACCTGGTCGCTGCCGTCCCCTATCTCATCGACCACGGCGGCAGCGCCTTCGGCCGGCTGTACTCGATCCGCCTCTTCGGCGTGCTGCTGCTCCTGTTGACGACGATCGGCGCCTGGCTGCTGGCCGGCGAGGTCTTCGGCCGCCGCCGGTTACCCCAGCTGGGTTGCGCCGGAGCGACGGGGCTGCTCCCGATGGCCGGCTTCATGTCCACCGCGGTCAACCCGGACGCGCTGCTCATGGTCTCGTGGACGTTCACCCTCTGGCTGGGAGCCAGGGTGATCAACCGCCGCGCCCGGGGCTGGGACGTGGTGTGCCTGTGCGCGGCGACGGCAGCGGCCATCCTGACCAAGGCGACGTCCTACGCCCTGGTCGGCCCGATCCTGGTCGCGCTGCTCATCGGCTGGCTGCGACGCCCGGCCGGAGACCGCGCGCGGGCGCTGATTCCCCTCGGGGCGGGGGCCGTGGTGCTGGCCGTTCCGGTCCTCGCCTGGGTGTCGCTGGCGTCGAGCCTGGGCGGGCTGAGCGTCACCACCGTCGGCTCGTCGCCGGCGCATCCGTTCCTCATCAGCGGGTTCTTCAGCTATCTCTGGCAGTTCTACCTGCCGCGGCTG
The DNA here is from genome assembly GCA_963737335.1 of uncultured Solirubrobacteraceae bacterium. Classification (GTDB taxonomy): domain Bacteria; phylum Actinomycetota; class Thermoleophilia; order Solirubrobacterales; family Solirubrobacteraceae; genus Palsa-465. Next base: position 559,524 of record CAVTSK010000020.1, on the reverse strand, counting down.
CCGTCGCTGAAGCCCCTTCGCCCCACGCCCGGCCTGCCCGTCTATGACATCTGGCTGCGCCAGCTCACCGGCACCTTTGGCTGGCTGGACGTGTACCTCCCGGACTGGATGTACCGCGTGGCCGCGGTGGCCGCGACGGCGCTGGGCGTCGGCTGCCTCGCGCTGCTCACCCGACTGCGCCAACGGCGCCAACTGGCTCTGCTGGCCTTCTTCGCCCTCGTCCTGCTGGCTCTGCTCGCCGTGCTCCACATCACTGAGTACCGCGCCTTGATCACCGGCGGCGGCGTGTTCCTGCAGGGTCGTTATCTCCTGCCGGTGGTGAGCCTCTTCGGCCTCGCCGTCGGCCTGGTCATCGCGCGGGTCCCGGCGCGCATCCGGCCGTCGGCGTGCGCTCTGGCGCTCACGGCGATGCTCGTCATGCAGGTGCTCTCGTTGTCCACCGAACTGCACGGATACTTCCTGTGAGGCGCTGGTCCGGAGCGCGGCGAGCGGTGATCCTGCCGGCCACGGCCATCGTCGTGGTGGCGGTGGCCGGGCTGCTCATCGCCGGCTCCCGGCACGTGACGGTGCGCACAGCCTCCGCCGATGCCCCCAACCAGCTCACCATCGCCACGCTCCGTCCCGGCCAGGCCGCATGCGAAGGGCCGATCACCAGCCGGGGGCCGGCACGGAGCGTCGGCATCTGGGGGAGCGCCATCGCCCCAACGGCGCGGCTGACGGTGGCCGTGAAGGATCCGTCGACCCACGAGACCGTCAGCTCCGGCACCCTTCAGGCAGGCACCCGGGCAGGCGAATGGACAGCCCGGCTGGCGAGAGAGGTACCCGGAGATCATCCCGTCCAGATCTGCCTGACGGGGGATGCCGGCGCGTTCTCGCTGGCGGGCTCCGCGGTCAGTGACCCCGGAGTGACGGTGACGGGCATACCGACGGGCCAGAGGTTTTCGCTGGTTCTGCTCAGCAACGGGGACCGGTCGCTGCTGGGCTCGCTCTCGCTCGCGTTCTCGCGCGCGTCGCTGTGGCGGCCCAGCTGGGTCGGACCCTGGACGTTCTGGGTGCTGGCGCTCGCCCTGCTGATGGCTTTCGGGCTCGCTGTGGCCGCGGTGGTCAATGCCGCCGGCGACGACGAGCCGCCGTCCGGGCCCGCGCCGTCCGATGGCCCGGTCGACGACCGTCCGTCAGAGACCCGCGAGAATCGTCCGCAGCCCGTCTCGTAGGCCGACCCGCGCCTCCCAGCCAAGCTCCTCGCGCGCCCTGGTCACGTCCAGGCAACTGCGGCGCACCTCGCCGGGGCGCTCGGGGACGAACGTGGGCTCGGCCAGCGGCCTGCCGGGGGAGACGTCGTTGAGGGCGGCCATCAGATCGAGCACCGAGGTTTCCTGCCCGTGACCGATGTTGACCGGCCCGGTGACAGCGGACTCCGCCGCCATCAGGTTGGCCCTCACCACGTCGGACACGTCGACCCAGTCGCGGGTCTGGCCACCGTCGCCGAACACCGTCGGCGCGGTGCCGTCGATGAGGTGACCGCAGAAGATCGCCACCACCCCGGCCTCGCCGTGCACGTCCTGGCGCGGCCCATAGACATTGCCGTAGCGCACCGAGATCGTCGACAGCCCGTGCAGGCGGGTGTAGAGCGCGCAGTAGCCCTCGGCGCCGAGCTTGCTCTGGCCGTAGGGGGCCAGCGGGCGGATGGGGCTGTCCTCGGGCGTTGGGAGCACGTCGGCGTCGCCGTACAGCCCGCCGCCGGTGGACGTGTTGACCACGCGGCGCACGCCGGCGTCGCGCGCGGCCTCGAGCAGGTTGATCGTCCCCAGCACGTTGGTCTGGGCATCATCCGCGGGGCGCTCCACCGAGTGGCGAACGTCGATCTGGGCGGCCAGGTGAAACACGGTCTGTGGGCGCGCGGCGCCCAGGACGTCGGCCAGGGCGCCCGCGTCGCGGACGTCGACGGTCTCGAGCTTTGCGCCGCTTTGTAGAGCGTTAGCGAGGTTTTCACGCTTGCCGGTGACGAGGGTGTCGATGACCGTCACCCGGTCGCCGCGGGCCACCAGCGCGTCGACGAGGTTTGACCCGATGAAACCGGCGCCGCCGGTGACCACGCAATCCATAGACCCTGCAGATTACGGTCCGCGGGCATGCGAGGCGGGTCTGGTGGGTATGTGGCCACACGGCGTCGTCAGCACGATTACGTGTCGTTTGCAACTTTTCTGACGTTCGTCCACTAATGGGAGGAACCACGTAACTTGCGGGCATCATCCTCGTTCCTACGCCTAACCTCTGAGAAGTCCAGTCTCGTATGCGAGGAGATCTGACCACCCCGATGCGCCCCCAGGGTTCGATTGAGCCAGAGCTGACGCCGCCCGTGACGCCGCCTGACACGGTGGACGTTCTCGGCGTGCCGCTCGGCCTGACTGACTACGACGGCGCGCTGGACTGGATCGATGACATGGTGCGGGCGCGCCAGCAGGGCTACGTGTGCGTCTGCAACGTCCACGCCGTGATGGCGTCGGCCGAGGACCCGGACCTGCGCTCGGCGCTGCTGGGTTCATCGCTCAACGTCCCTGACGGGCAACCGCTGGTGTGGGCGCTGAACCTGCTCGGCCAGGGGCTCGACGACCGCGTCTACGGTCCCGAGCTCATGGCGCGCGCCTGCGCCCGGGCGGCGGCCTCGGGCCAGCGGATGTACCTGTACGGCGGCCGCAACCAGGGCGCGCTGGTCCAGCTCGCGCTGAACCTGCGCCAGCGTTATCCCGGCGTGCGCATCGTCGGCGGCTACTCCCCGCCGCACCGCCCCCTGACCGGCGAGGAGCGCGCCGCGGTGACCAAGGAGATCAATGGCTCGCGTGCCGACGTGGTGTGGGTGGGGATCGGCGTGCCCAAGCAGGAGAAGTGGATGGCGGAGATGCGCGACGATCTCGAGGCCCCGGTTCTCATCGGTGTCGGCGCCGCGTTTGACTTTCACGCCGGGCTCGTGCCCCAGGCACCCCCGTGGCTTCAGGAGTCCGGTCTGGAATGGGCCTACCGCCTGGCCCATGAGCCGCGGCGTCTGTGGCGGCGTTACACGCGTTACAACCCGCGCTTCGTCGGGGCCTTCGCACGCCAGCTGCGCGACCACCGGCGCGCGCCGGCCCGCTCCGGCTGACCGGTCCGGGTCCGGCTTGGGCCCGAGCGCGGGCACAATCTGCGGTCGTGTCAGCACCGACGGCCACCATCGTGATCCCGACCAGGCGACGGCCTGCCTACCTCGACGTCGCCCTGGCCAGCGTCGAGCCCCAGGCGCAGCGGGCGGGCGCCGAGATCGTCGTCGTCAACGACGGAGGCGACGAGGCCACCGCGGTGGTGGCCCGGCGCCACGGCGCGCGCGTGGTGGCGCTCCCGGCTCCCGGCGGTCTCAATGCCGCCCGCAACGCCGGCATCGCCACTGCCCGCGCCGATCTCGTGGTGCTGATCGACGACGACGTCTCGGCGCCTGACGGGTGGCTCGACGCCGTCCTGGCCGGCGCGGCGTCCGCCCCCGACGTCGACGTCTTCGGCGGGCCCATCCGCGCCCGGTTGGAGGGCGGTGGGCCGCACTCGTGCGGGCGTGAGGCCGCGCCCATCACCACGCTTGACCTGGGCCCCGCCGATCGCGATGTGCCGCTGGTGTGGGGCGCCAACATGGCGCTGCGCCGCCGCGCGCTTGACCGGGCCGGGCGCTTCGACGAGGGGTGGCACGGGCCCGGGGACGAGGAGGACTGGGAGCGACGCTACACGGCGGCCGGCGGTGTGGTGCGCTACCTCGCGGGCGCTGGGCTGGAGCACCGCCGCACCGCCGAGGACGCGACGGTGGCATCGCTGTCGCGGGCGGCGTATCGCCAGGGCCGGGCGTCGCGCCGCTACGACGTGCGCAAGGGCGCCGCACCGCCGCTGGTGGGCGAGCTGCGCACGCTGGCCGGATGTCAGTGGCACGTCGTCAGGCGCCGCTGTCTGGGCGGGATCGTGATGGTGGCTCACGCCGCGGGACGGGTCCGCGAGACCCTGTCGCGCTCGAGCCCGGGCCACCGCCCGCGTCCGGACGCTTCAAACGATTTCCTGTCGGGGAGCAGCGGCCAGGTCCACGGCATCCGCGCGACGACGCGGGCGGCCGTGGCCGACGCCGTCTGCGACGCCGCCGCGCTGGCGTCCCCCGGGCACCGGCGGCTGCGTCGCGACGCGGCAGCCTCGCCGCGCCGCCGCGTGTTGGCGCTGGCGGCGGAGCGCACCGACGTGCCCAACGTGCTCGGGACGGCACGGGCAGAGCTGGCGCGCTCTCACCACGAGGTCGACGTCGTCACCGGCGCCGTCGGCGATCGCGGCAAGTTTCAGAACCTCAACGCGCTGCTGGAGAGCCACCCCGCCACGGGTTATGACTGGCTGCTGGTGCTCGACGACGATGTCCGGCTGCCCCGAGGCTTTCTCGACGTGCTCGTGTTCCTCGCCGAGCGCTTCGATTTCGCTCTGGCCCAACCGGCCCACCGCTGGCACTCCCACGCCGCCTGGGCAGTGACGCGACGCCGGCCATTCTCGATCGCGCGCCAGACGCGCTTCGTCGAGATCGGCCCGGTCTGCGCTCTGCGCGCCGACACCTTCTCGCAGCTGCTGCCGTTCCCGCCCCTGCGCTTCGGCTGGGGACTGGACGCCCACTGGTCCGCGGTGGCGCAGGAACATGGCTGGCGGATGGGGGTGATCGACGCTCTGGCGGTCGACCACGGGCTACGCCGGATCGCCGCCTCCTATGACCGGGGGGCGGCTCTGGCCGAGGCCCGGGCGTTCCTGGCCGAGCGTCCCTACACGACCGCGGTGGAGGCTCAGCGCACCGTGGTCACCCACCGGCGCTGGAGATGAGGGTCGTGATCGTCGCCGAGTACTACCCCCGGGCGGCGGACCCGACCCTGGGCGTGTGGGCGCACCGCCAGGCGGTGGCCGCCCGGGACGCCGGCGCCGACGTGCGCGTGCTGGTTCTGCACCGCCCGCTGCCGCCCCTGGCCGACGTCAAGCGGCTGCGAATGCGCGCGCTGCGTGAGGCGGTGCGCCAGCCCCGCAGCGACCGGCTCGACGGCGTCCGGGTGGACTACGTGCGCTACCTCTCGCCACCCCGGCCCTGGAGCTACGCGTCGTGGGGGGCATGGGCCGCGCCCGCGCTGCGCCGCGCGCTCTCGCGCCTGCGCGCCGAGTTCCCGTTCGAACTGGCCCACGCCCATTACGCCGTCCCCGCCGGAGACGCTCTACGCCGCGCCGCAGGCCGGGTCCCGCTCGTCGTCTCGGTCCACGGCGGCGACGTCCACGGCCCCCACGCCGGTGCCGTCACAGTGCGCCGCACCCTCGCTCACGCGCGACTCGTGTTGGCCAATAGCGCCGGCACCGCCCGGCGCTGCGTCGAGCGGGGCGCGGCGCTCACCCGCGTCGTGCACCTGGGCACCGACCTGCCGCCCGATCCGGCGCCGGCGCCCGCTGTGCCGACGCTGGTGACGGTGGGGAACCTGATCGCCCGCAAGCGCCACGCCGACGTCATCGAGGCGCTGGCGGTGCTGAGCGACCGCTGGCCGCGGCTGCGCTACGTCATCGTCGGCGACGGCCCTGAGCGCGAGCATCTGCGTGATCTGGCTGCGGCCCGAGGCGTCGCTGACCGTGTCGAGTTGCGCGGGCGCCTGCCCCATTCCGGCGCCGTGGCGGCGGCGCGCGACGCGACGCTGTTCGTCCTGCCGAGCGTCGCCGAGGCATTCGGCGTCTCCTACGTGGAGGCGATGGCAGCCGGGGTCCCCGCGATCGGCACGCGCGGCGAGGACGGTCCCGAGGAGATCGCCGCGGCAGGCGGCGGTATCGAGCTCGTAGCGCCCCGGCAGCCGCGGGCCCTCGCGGAACGGATCGACGCCCTGCTGGGCGACGAGCGGCAACTCGGGGCCCTGCGCCAGACGGCACGCGAGACGGTCGCCCGGGAGTTCACCTGGGAGCGGTGCGGCGCCGAGACCGTGGCCGCCTACGAGGAGGCGCTCCGTGCCTGACGCCGTCGCCGCCGCCTCGGCGCCCTACGAGGCCGACAACCTCCTGGACCGCCACAGCCGCCCCGCCACCCTGGAGCTCAACTACCGCCACATGATGGAGCGCGAGCGCACGCTGCTGCACCGCCACCTCGGGCTGGACCGAGGCGATGTCCTGTCGGTGGGCTGCGGCTGGCACCCGGGGCGCCACCTGTTCGGAGCGCCGGCGTTTCGTCTCGTCGGCGCCGACGCCGACCCGGCCAAGGTGGCCGGCGTGCTCGAGAGCGGTCGGGCCGATGACGGCATCGTCGGCTACGCCGGCCGGCTGGGCCTCGAGCCCCGGTCCTTCGACGTCGTCCTGTACCGGCTGGTCCTGCACCACCTCGCCTTCCAGGGGCCCTTGGGCCCGTGCTTTGCGGAGGCGGCGCAGCTCCTGCGGCCCGGCGGCGCGCTGATCGCCGTCGAGCCCGGGCTGTGGCATCCGGTGGGGGCGGCGCTCGCGCTGGCCAACCGGACCGGCCAGGCCAGGCGGGTGCACGGGACCCCCGACGACATCCCGCTCTCGCCGCGCCGGCTCGTTGCCGAAGCGCGGGCGGTGGGCCTCGACCCCCGGCTGCACGCGGTCACCTACACCTGGCGGCGGCTGCCCCCGCCGGTCCAGCGCGCGATGTGGCCGCTGGACGCGCTCGGCTCCCGTTGCCGGGCGTCGAGATTCGGCCACACGCTGATGCTGATCGCGCGAGCGCCGAGTTAGACGACGATTGGCATGGCGTCAGAGCGCAGACCGCGATTGCTAGCCTCCGCCCCCGTGTCGACCCTTGTCCCGGCGCCGCCCGGCGCTGGAGAAGGTGCGCCGGCGCCGGCTTCGCGGCCGCACTTTTCCGTCTCGTTCTCCCGCGACCTGATCGCCGGTCTGGCGGTGGCCGCCGCGCTGGTGGCCCTGGTGTTCCTCACCAGCAGCAGCATCGATCAGGTGGTGACCGGCCAGAACACGTGGTCGCAGATCGTCATCACCTTCCTGGGCGCCGGCGCGTGCGCCGCGGTGGTCCTGATCGGCGGCCGCGGACGGGCCTGGGGCGCCCCCGCCGTGGCCTGGCTCGCTGCCTTCACCGCGTTCGCGGCGCTGTCGATCCTGTGGTCGCAGCAGCCTGACTGGTCGTGGTTCGGCGCCAACCAGCTGCTCTCATATCTGAGCGCGTTCGCCGGCGCGGTGGCACTGGGCCGGCTGGCGCCGGGACGCTGGCCCGCGCTGGTGGGCGGCATCGCCACCGCGGTGACGGCGCTGTGCGCCTACTCGCTACTGGCCAAGGTGTTCCCGTCCAGCCTGGCGGCCGCCAACGACTATGGGCGCCTGCTCGCCCCGTTCGGCTACTGGAACGCGATCGGCGTGGCGGCCGCGCTCGGGCTCGCCCCGGCCCTATGGGCGGCGACGCGGCCGGCGGACTCGATCGTGCTGCGCGCGCTGACCATCCCGGCGATGACGCTGATGATGACCGTCATCGCCCTGTCCTACTCGCGCTCTGCGGCGTTGGTGGGCGTCGTCGCTGTCGCGGCGTGGGTGGCCGTCGTGCCGCTCCGGCTGCGCTCGGCGCTGATGCTGGCGGTGTCCGGACTGTGCGCCGCGCCGCTGGTGATCGTGGCCCTCAACGACCGCAATCTGACCGTGGACCACGTTGCCCTCCCGGCGCAGAACGCCGCGGGACACGCCTTTGGCCCGGTACTGCTGGGCATCGTCGTCGTCGCCGCGGCGCTCGGCGTGGCGGTGAGCGTGGCCATGAGCCGCGTCACCCTCCCGGACTCCGTCCGCCGGCGCATCGGCAAGGCGCTGCTCGCTCTCGTGGCCATCGTTCCGATCGCCCTGGTGGCGGCCCTGGCGGCGTCGAGCCGAGGCCTGTTCGGGCAGATCTCCCACGCCTGGCAGTCACTGGTCAGCACCCACAGCGTCGTGCACGACACCCCCGGCCGGATCGCCCAGCTGGGCTCGAGCCGCCCCGCGTACTGGCATCAGGCACTGGACGTCGGCAGCCACGCGCTGTTCAAGGGCGTCGGGGAACTGGGCTACGGGATCGCTCGCCTGCACTACACCACGAGCATCGAGAAGACCGATCAGGCGCACAGCTACCTGTTCCAGACCTTCGCGGACCTGGGCCTGATCGGCGTCGTCCTCACGCTGGCCGTGCTGGTCGCCTGGTGCCGCGCGGCGGCGCGTCCACTGGCCATCGGAACCCGCTGGGCCGCGTTGACCTCGGGGCAGGCCAGCGAGCGCCGGGGACTGGTGGCCCTGGCGATCGTCGTGGTGGTCTTCGGGATCCAGTCCTGCCTGGACTTCACCTTCTACTTCCCGGGCGTGACGATTCCCGTGCTGCTGTGCGCCGGTTGGCTGGCCGGTCGTGGACCGCTGGACGCGCCCGTCGGACGCAGGGCCGCGCCACGCCTGTCCGTGGTGGAGCGGCCCGGAGCCGGGGCGCTGGTCACCGCCCTGCTCGCGGTGGCCCTGATCGGCGCCTGGGTGATGTGGCAGCCGCTGCGATCCGTGCAGGCGATGGCCGACGCGGAGAACCACCCGGCCACCGCGTTTGCCAGCGCTCGCACGGCCGCCAGCCGCAACCCCCTTTCGATCGAGCCGCTGTCCCAGCTCTCCGTGCTCTATCAGGAGGCCAACGAGCCGCGTGCGGCGCGGGCGGAGCTCGTCAAGGCCACCCAGCTGCAGCCTCAGAATCCGCAGCCGTGGCTGTGGCTGGGGCAGCTCGACCTCGCCAACGGACACCCCAGCGACGCCCTTGTCGCGATGCAGCAGGTGTTCGCGCTCAACCTGCCCGTCGACACCACCAGGCTCACCGCCAACGCGGTCATCATCAAGGCCCAGGCGCAGCTCGCCGCCCGGGCCGCCCGCGTCAAGTCGCAGGCGCGGCGCCGGGCTCGAGCAGCGCATCGGGCAGCGCACCGGGCCGGGCGGCCTCATACACCGCGGTGAGCAGGCGGCGGATGGTCGTTGACCAGGACGCTGTTGCCGGCGAGACCGCGGTGCCCGAGTGGGGCGCGCGGCGCGGATAGGTGGCGTCGATGAGGACGCGCACGTCAGCGCGCCGCGCGGGCCAGGAGGAGGCGGCGGGCCAGCGGCGGGCCGGCGGCGGTGCGCACCTCGATCTCCCCGAACCCGAAATCGCGCAGCAGCTCGCGCAGGGAACGCGCCGTGTAGAGGTGCAGGTGATCGCCCAGCGGCGGCGAGTAGCGCTCGATCCCTCCGGCCAGCAGCCGCAGGCGACCGTGGTTCGGCGTGGTCAGCAGCACGCGTCCCCCAGGGGCCAGAACCCTTCGCACCTCGGAGAGCCACCGCGCCGTGTCGGCGACATGCTCGATCACCTCGCTGGACCAGACCACGTCGAAGTCCCCGTCGGCAAAGGGCAGCGGCCCGTCGAGCGCGATCGGTCGCAGGGCGAGCTCCGGATGCCGGGCGTGCGCCCGGTCCAGTGCGGCCTGGGCGACGTCCGCCGCGATGACCCGCGCCCCAGCCTGGGCGAGATCGGCGGCGAGATCGCCGGTGCCGCAGCCCAGGTCCAGTACGCGGTCCCCACTGGCGACGTTGGCCAGCGCGAACCGCCGGCGAGGGCCTATGTCAGGGGGGCTCAGGTCCGCGGGGAGGCTTTCCCACAGCTCGTCGTAGTACTCCTGCACGGCGTGAACCTAGCGCCCGCGAGTCCGTGCTCGCCGCGGGTGGACACGTGCGGCGCCACCGGGATACAGTGCCGCCCCGGAAACACGGACGTCGAGCTCTATGCCCACCGCCACGCTCAGCGAGTCGGACCCCGCCACCTCGGCCGCCCTGCCGGTCGTCTGGGCGCGGCGGCCCGTGAGCGGGCGCGGCGCTTTGACGCCGACCGTTACGCCACGCGCGTCGAGCGACTGTTGGCGGTATGAAGCTCGCCTTTGACAGCCGCCCGGCGGCCGGGTGGCACGGCATCGGCCGCTACGCGCGCTGTCTGCTCGATGCCCTGATCCTGCGCGCGCCCGGGGAGATCGTCGAGACCGCGGATCCCCGCCGCGGAGACGTGTTTCACTCGCCATGGATCGAGGGCGCGCCGCTGCGCTCCTCCGTGCCGACGGTGGTCACGCTCCACGACCTCGTGCCGCTCAAGCGCCCTGGCGACTACCTGCGCACCGGGCTGCGCTTCAAGCTGCGCTACCTCGCGGTCCAACGGGCGACGACGGTCATCGTGCCCACCCGCACCGTCGCCGATGACGCCATCCGGGCCCTGGACATCCCCGCTGACCGGATCGAGGTCATCCCCGAGGCGGCGGCGCCCGCGTTCTTCATGCGACCCGCGGAGGAGGTGGCCGCGGTCCGTGAGCGCCACGGGCTGCCGGACCGCTACCTGCTCTGGGTCGGCACGATGCGTCGCCCGGACCCGCGCAAGCGGGTCGCGGCGCTGGCCCGTGCGGGCCGCTCGATGCCACTCGTGCTCGTCGGGCCGGTGAGCCGATGGGCTCGGGAGCTCCCCGGGGTGCAGGTCACCGGGGCGGTGCCCGACGACGAGCTCGCCGCCATCTACAGCGGCGCCCACGCGCTGGTGTTCCCGTCCGACGAGGAGGGCTTCGGGCTGCCACCGGTCGAGGCCCTGGCCTGCGGGACCCCGGTGGCCGCGTGCGACGTGCCTGCTCTGCGCGAGGTGCTGGCCGGCCGGGTCATCCTGTCCGACGTCGATGACCTCGACGGCCTCGTCCGCCACGCGGAGGGCCTGTCGCGCCCGGCGCCGGCGCCGTCACAGTGGACCTGGGACGATGTGGCGGCCACCACCTGGCAGGTCTACGAACACGCACTGACACGCTCGCCGGGTCGCCGCCCGTCGAAGGCAGCTCGGGCCGGGACGCGGAGCCCGAACGGCGCCGAGCGCCGGCGCCGTCCCTGAACAAGGCGGCGGCGTACGTGCGCCGGGGCTGCAGGCGGAGGTGCCGCGGGCAGTGAGCGCTCCTGCATCGGAGCCTCGTCGAGGCTCACCATCAGGACCGTGACGCGCAGGCGGCGAGTCTGCCAGCCCGCCCTTTGTCAACGCGCGTGGCATGTGGAATCATTGCCCGCGGTGGTAGGACAGAAATGAGGGGCTTTGTCGCGCTAGGGATGGCGCTGGGGACGTTGCTGATGGCACCGGCGGCTCTGGCCGCGACGGTGTCGCATGCGCCGCCGGCACACGCGGCGGACACGGTGGTGACCGAGGACGCCCACAGCGGCGGGTACTTCGCCGCCACCAGCACCACTTCGGACGGGGGCGGCATCTACCAGGATGTCGCGCTGAGCACCTCCGCCGGGCAGACCGTCTGCGGCTCGGCCTGGGTCCGCAGCCAGGTCCCCAACACCGGCGCGAGCGGGACCTTCGCGCTGTTCCTGCTCGGCGGCAGCGCCAGCGACAGCGCCGGCGGACAGTTCGGCGGACTGGGCTTCGGCGACAACGCCTGGACCCAGGTGCAGGGGTGCGTCGAAGCCACCGGCGCCCATACCACGCTGCGCATCCAGTTCTACCCCACCCCCGGCGGGCCGACCGTGGAGATCGACGACGTCGACGTGCACGTGTCCCTGGCCGGCGACGGAGGCTTCGAGACCGGCGGTGGCTCGTGGGCGCCGTACCCCGGCACCAACACCAACTTCGTGGTCTACGGCAACGGCGCCACCACCGCCCACAGCGGCGCGCACTTCGCCGCGACCAACACGACCTCGGACGGAGGGGGCATCTACCAGGACATCGCCCTCAACACGAGCGCCGGCCAAACCGTCTGCGGCTCGGCGTGGGTCCGCAGCGAGGCGCCCGCCACAGATGCGGGGGGCACCTTGGCCCTCTTCCTGCTCGGCAGCGCAGCCACCGACTCCGGCGGCGCGAACTTCAGCGGCCTACCCAACGGCGACCACTGGTCACAGGTGCAGGGCTGCGTGGAAGCCACCGGCGCCCACACCACCCTCCGCGTTCAGCTCTACCCGACCCCCGGCGGACCGACCGTGGAGATCGACGACGTCGACGTCGACGTGTCGATGTCCGCCAACGCGGGCTTCGAGACCGGCGCCGGGCCGTGGGCGCCGTACCCCGGGACCAGCACCCTCTACGCCGCGTTCGCCAGCGGCGCCACGACCGCGCATTCCGGCGCTCAGTTCGGCGCGGCCAATACCACCGACACCAACGGCGGGATCTACCAGGACGTGGCGGCCAGCACCAGCCCGGGGCAGACCGTGTGCGGCTCCGCCTGGGTCCAGACCGAGGCGCCGGCCACTGGGGCGGCCGGGACCTTCGCCCTGTTCGCGGTGGGCGGAGGCGCCACCGACGGCGGCGGCGCCAACTTCACCGGCCTGGGCAACGGTGACGACTGGACCCAGGCCCATACCTGCACCGAGGCCACCGGCGCCCACAGCTCGGTACGGATCCAGTTCTACCCGGCGCCGAACGGCCCGACGTTGGCGATGGATGACGTCAACGTGGACGAATCGCTGGCCGCCAACGGCGGGTTTGAGAACGGTCCCGGCGGATGGGCCACCTACCCGGGGACCAACTCCAGCTACGTCGTCATCCCGAGCGGCCAGATCAAAGCGACGATCGTCACGCCCACACCGGTGCAACCGACCCCACAGCCGACCCAGATCCCTGTGGGTCAGGGCAAGCACGCCCTGAAGATCAAGCTCGTCATCAAATGGACCTGGCGGCACGGCATCACCCGGATCAGCAAGGTCAAGATCGGCCATTTTCCCCACAGCACCCACTTCAGCCTGGCGTGCAAGGGGAAGGGGTGCGCGCGGCCGCTCAAGCTCGACGCCGCGGGCCCCAAGCGGATCCATGCCCTGCTCAAGAGACTGGTCGGGCGTCGGTACCGCACCGGCGACGTCCTCACCGTTGCCTTCACCGCACGCGGCTGGAAGCGCGAGCGGGCACGGATCACCATCCGCCGCGGGCGCAAACCGCTTGTGAGGCGCGCCTGACCAGCCCATCGGTAGGATCCCGGCTCGGCAGGTGGGATGACATGAGGCTGCGCGCGCTGGGGACCGCTCTCGCGCTGGCGCTGTGCGCGCCGGTCGTTCTCGCCACGCCTGCCCTCGCCACGCCACCGGCCCATCAGGCCGACACCGTGCTCGTGGAGACGGCGCACAGCGGCAGCCACTACGCCGCCACCAACACCCCGAGTGCGGGCGGCGGCATCTACGAGGACGTCCCGCTCGCCACCTCGGCCGGCCAGCTGGTGTGCGCGTCGGCGTGGTTGCGCACCCAGTTGCCGAATACCGGCGCCGCGGGCAAGTTCACGCTGTGGCTGACCGGCACTTCGGCGACCAACAGCGGGGCCACCGCCTACGGCGGCCTGGGCAACCTCGAGAACTGGACCCAGGCACAGACATGCGTGGAGGCCAGCGGCAACCACACCACGCTGCGCATCCAGGTCTATCCCACCCCCGGATCGCCGACGACCGAGATCGACGACGTCGACGTCAACGTGTCACTGGCCACGAACGGGGGCTTCGACGACGGCAACGGCGCGCCGTGGAAGATCTACCCGGGCACCAAATCCAACTACATCGTCTACGGCAACTCGCCCGGCGCGCCGCCCGCGTACTCCGGCTCGCACTTCGCCGCCACCAACACCTCCTCCAGCGGCGGTGGCATCTACGAGGACATTCCGCTCAAGACCACCGCCGGAGAGACCGTGTGCGGATCGGCCCGCGTGCGCACCGAGTACCCGAACACCGGGGCGTCCGGGAGCTTCACGCTGTGGCTGAGCGGCAGCGCGGCGAGCAACGGCGGGGCCGTCCACTTCAGCGACCTGCCCGGCGGCACCTGGTCGCTGGTCCAGACGTGCGTGGAGGCCAGCACCAGCCACACCAACCTCAGGGTCCAGTTCTATCCGACGGTCGGCTCCCCCACCATGGACCTCGACGATGTCAACGTCGACGAGTCGCTTGCCGTCAACGGCAGCTTCGACGACGGCAACGGCGCGCCGTGGAAGATCTACCCGGGCACCAAGTCCAACTACACGATCTACGGCAACTCCCCGGGCGCGCCGCCGGCGTACGCCGGCTCGCACTTCGCCGCCGTCAACACCTCCTCCAGCGGCGGGGGGATCATCCAGGACATCCCGCTCAAGACCTCGGCGGGCCAGACGGTGTGCGGGTCAGCCGAGGTGCGGACCGAGTTCGGGAACACCGGCGCGGCGGGCAAGTTCGCGCTGTGGCTCTCCGGTGGCTCACCCACCAACGGCGGGGCCACCGCCTACTCCGGCCTGGGCAACGGAACCAATTGGACGCAGGTTCAGACCTGCGTCGAGGCCGCCGGCAGCCACACCAACCTCAGGGTCCAGTTCTATCCGACGATCGGCTCCCCCACCGTCGAGATGGACGACGTCAACGTGCAGCAGTCGCTGGCGCTGAATGGCGGCTTCGACTACGGGATCGCCCCGTGGGCCGCCTACCCAGGCACCAGCTCCCACTACACCGTCTACGGCAACGGCCAGGTCACGCAGACGATCGTGTCGCCGCCGCCGGCCCCGGTGCAGCCCACCCCGCAGCCCACCCGGATCCCGACCTCCCGGGCCAGGCACGCGCTCAAGGTCAAGCTGCTGATGAAGTGGAGCTGGCGCTTTGACACCACCACCCTGCGCCTGACCCGGGTCGGGCGCTTCCCGCACGGCACCCGGCTGACGGTGGCCTGTCGCGGCCGGGGCTGCGGGCGGCCGGCGAAGCTGAGCGCCACCGGGCCCAGGGGCGTGCACCGCCTGCTGTCGCGGTTGCGAGGGCGCCGCTACCACGCCGGTGACGTGCTCACAGTCACTTTCAGCGCCCGCGGGTGGAAGCGCGAGCGCGCGCGGATCACGATCCGCAGCGGGCGGGTGCCGCGGGTGGCGCGGGCCTGACGCGCCGGGTTCGCTCGGGGCGCGCCGGGTGTGCTCGGCCCCTGCGGGGCCTGCGTCTACCCGGCGCAACGGCGGCTGTCGAAGGCGGCCGGGCGGCGGAGCCTGAAACCGCAGAGCACACCGTGCGCCCTAGAGGGTGGTGTGACGTGAAACCGGAGTCATGCTGAAACCTCAAAACACACGGCTCGCGGAGGCCAACAGTGTGCTTTGTGGTTTCAGAAATCGCGACGGCCCGCCACCGTGGCCGAAATGCACACACGTACGCCCATCTCGGTGAGCGGGGCCCAAAAAGCCAACATGGCGGGCCGAACTGCACACACGGTCGGGGAGCCGCTGGAGCGTGTGCAGTTTCGCCAGTCTCTGACCTTCAGAGCAGCTCGCGGTAGACGGCGGCCGTCTGGGCAGCGGAGCTCGAAGCTCTCGTACAGGCCTGGGGTGCACCACGACGTCGGCCCCGGATAGCAGCGCGTCGAGCCGGGCGTCGGAGACGTACCCGGTGAGGATCACCGGGGCGTCGCCGGCCAGCGCGACCAGCCGCGAGCCCTCGCTGGCGTCGACCCCGGCCAGCACGAGCCGGTGTGGGAGCCTCGCAGCTGCCGCTGCTGCACACCGACTATCCCCATGTCATGCTCGGGCGCAAGGCGAACTACATCGTGGCCACCATCCCCACCGGCAAACCCGCGGACGCCGTCGGACCGGTCCTGCGGCGCAACAGCGGCTACTGCCTCTATCGCGAGAGCCCGGCCGTGCCGGGCCCCGACACCCGCACGCAGCGGCGCGTTGACCGCATCTACACCGGCGTGGGCTTCAACCCGCGATGAGCGCCTCCGGAGGATGCCGCCGGGTGGGTCACAGCATCATCACGGCCGGCGCGGACCTCAGCCAGCTGGCGGCGCGTCTGGAGGGCGCGAGCTGGGACATGGTGGAACTCGACGTCCTGGCCCGCGGCGACGAGCTCATCGTCGCCCACTCCCCCGACGAGCTCGACCACCCGCGGCCGGTTCGCTTCGCGGACGCTCTGGTCGCGTTACGGGAGCTGCTGCCCGAGCATGTCGAGCTCGACGTCGATCTCAAGACCGCCGGCTACGAGCGCGCGGTGCTCGACACCCTGCGCTCGCTGGAGCTCGTTCCCCGCACGCTGATCTCCACCATGGAGGCCTCCAGCCTGCGCGTCCTGCGCACGGAGGCGCCCGAGCTGCGCCTGGGCCTCTCGGTGCCCAAGGCGCGGCGTGACTATCTGTCGCACCCACTGACCCGTCCAGCCGCCTACGCGATGCTGGCCTACCTGCGACGGGTCATGCCGCGGCAGGCCGCGCAGGCGGTGCGGAGCGGCCTGGCCGACGCGATCATGGCCCATTGGGGCGTGGTGACGCCGGCGTTGGTCCGGGCGGTGCGCGCCGCGGGGGGTGACCTGTACGTGTGGACGGTGGACGATGCCGAGCGGCTGCTCTCGCTGCACGCGCTCGGGGTCAGCGCAGTGATCACCAACGACCGCGAGCTGTTTGCCCGAGCGGGCCTGCAGCCGACCTAGCGGCCAGCGCGTCCTGACCGGACCAGCCCCATCGGGCGAACAGCCGGCGGTAGGCGAGCGCCGCGCCGAGTCCACCGGGGAGTCGTCGCTCCACGGGGACCCGCCGGGCTCGGCGGCGTCCCCCGCCGCCTGTCGGGCCGTGGCGAGCGCGTCGCGCGGCTCTGTCATCGCTGAAGGCGACCGGTGAACACGCCGCAATTATCGGGTTTCCAGCAGCAGCGTCACCGGACCATCGTTGACGAGCGCCACCTCCATGTGCGCGCCGAACACTCCGCGCTGCGCGCCGGTCAGCTCGCAGAAGCGCTCGTACAGCGGCTCGGCGTGCGCCGGGGGCGCGGCGGCGACGTAGCTGGGGCGGTTGCCCTTGCGTGCGTCTCCGTAGAGCGTGAACTGGCTGACGCAGAGGAGCTCACGCTCGCCCAGCGGCTCGTTCATGCGCCCGTCGGCGTCAGGGAAGACACGCAGGGCGCGGACCTTGTCGGCCAGCCACTGCGCCTCGGCCTCGGTGTCCTCGTGGGTCACGCCCAGGAGCACCAGGAGACCGGGTCCGATCTCGGCCACGCGCTCGCCCCCGATGTCGACCGAGGCGCGGCTGACGCGCTGGACCAGCGCCCTCATTCGTGGACGGCCACTAGTCGCGCAGCTCGGCCGCCGCCCGCTCGGGGGAGACGACGTTCAGGCCCACGCCGGTGCCGAGTTCGAAGCCGGCGAGGTGGGTGAGCCGCGGCACGATGTCGATCCGCCAGCAGAAATGCTCGGAGCCCCGGGGCGCCGTGCGCACCCACAGGTTGACGGGGGCGTCGCGGCCCAGTCGCCGGTGCAGCCGCGTCAGCGCGTCGTGCAGCAGGGCGGCGGCCGTGGGGCCGTCCTCCTCGAAGCGCATACGCGGCCGGCGCGGAATGATCATCAGCTGGTAGGGCACCCGCGACGCCCAGGCGGCGAGCAGGACCGCCTCGGAGTCAACGGCGACGATCCGCTCGCGGCGGCGCACCTCCTGCTGGAGCAGGTCGCCGAGGAGGTTGCCCCCCATGGTCCGCGTCGCGTAGGCCCCGAAGCGCTCCCGCTCGCGGGCGATCGCCGCCGGCACGAAGTCCAGCGCGAACAGCTGGGCGTGGGTGTGGGCCACTGACGCGCCGGCGCCCGGCCCCTCATTGACCATGAGGTGCAGGCAGGCGGCGTCGGCATGGGCGCGCATCCGCTCGCGCCACACGTCGGCGGCGAGCGCCACCTGCGCGGGCTCGAGCTCGGCCAGCGAGCTCACCGGCTCGGGCGCGTTGACGATCACCTCGTGAGCACCGCGGGCGGGACCGCTCCAGAACAGGTCTGGATTCTCTGACGGCGGCGGGTCCTCGGCGCCCGGATCCAGCGCCGGGTAGCGATTGGGGACGACGCGCACCCGCCAGCCGGGGGTGTCCGGGGCGCTGCCGTCAGGACGAATCGCGTAGACCTCGGGTGGCGTGCAGGCCTCGTTGCCCTCCGCGAACGGGTCCTCGGCCGCGCCCGCTGCGTCCCCGCCATCGTCTGGCAGGCCGCTGCCGGGGCGGCCCGCCCGCAGCTCGGCCAGGATGGCTCGCTGACCGGTCAGGGGATCGATGCGGATCTCAGACATCGCCCGCACGCTAAATGATCACGAGTGTCCTGAGGCGCTCAGGACACTAGGAGAGGATCTTCTCCATGGCGATGTGCTCGATCCCGGCCTCCATGAAGATGCGCCCCCGCGGCTCGTAGCCGGCGGCCTCATACAGGGTGCGCGCGTAGGTCTGAGCGTGCAGGACAAGGCGGCGCGAGCCGCCGGCGCGGGTCTCCTCGTCGGCGAGGGCCAGGAGCGCCGAGGCGATGCCCTGGCGCCGGGCCGACTTGCGTACGGCCAGACGGCTGAACTGGACCGTGGGTCCGACGAACAGCAGCCGGCAGGTGGCCAGCAGGGCGCCGTCGGAGACCGCGACGAGATGGACCCCCTCGCCGTCGCGGCCGTCGAGTTCCTCGTAGACGGGCACGCCCTGCTCGACGCAGAAGACGTCGTGGCGCAACGACAGCGCCGCCGCCATCTCCGCCTCACCGCGCACGCGGCGGACCTCGTAGGTGAGCACGTCGCTCATCGCAGCGCGTAGCGTTGGATGTCGGCCTCCAGGGAGGCGGTGGTCTCATAGGGGCCGGCGTGATCGAAGACCTGCTCGCCCTTACGGTTGATGTAGACGGTCTGCGGGACTCCGCCCACCGCCTTGAGCTGGTTCCCGATCCGCTGGGAGGGGTCCACGTAGCTCGGATAGCTGAGTGGGAAGCGGTGGAGGAAGGCATCGGCGGCCGGGTTGGTGTCGCGCGAATCGAGCCCGATGAAGGCCACCTGGCGCCCGTCGCGGACCGAGACACGCTGGAAGACGGGGAACTCGGTCTGGCACGGCTCGCACCACGACGCCCACTCATTGACCACCACGGGGTGGCCGCGCAGGGCCTTGAGCCGGGCCTGGAAGGCCGCGGTGCCGCCCGGAAGGAGCTGGTTGCGTTGGGCGTGCAGCGAGGCCAGCGCCTTGGGCGAACCGGCCAGTGCGGTCGAGACCGCGGACTGGGACAGGTTCGCGCTGTGCGGCGTGCTGGTCTTGGGTCGCGTGACCAACACGGCGACGACGACGAGGGCGACCAACAGCACCGCCAGTGCTGCCAATCTCTTGCGCGGGCTCACAGCCGACAAGGTTGCCACACACCCCGTCGACGGTCGCTGCAAAGCCGCTGCGCGCCTGCCATTAGTGGCAGTCCGTTAGATCTGCTTAAATAACCGTTATCCTTCGGGTACGAGGCCGGGGGGACGCTTCTGAGGAACTTCGCTGTGCTCGGCCTCGTGCTGAGACTGGCTGAGCCGCCACGACTTCATGCCGCGGCTCGCTCATCCTGACGCAACGCTTCAACCACTGATGGGTGATGACCACCCCCTTTCCTAGTCCTGACGCGATCGCGCGCGCCGAGTTGCTGACGCACGAGCGCTTCGTTTATGAAGGCGAATCGCTTGAAGAGGCCCTGGCCCCAGGGTCCGCCCGCCGCCGCGCGCTGGACGCTGCCGTCGCGGAGGTCGACGCCGGCAACAAGACGCCTTCCGTAGCCTGGCGGCGCGAGTTCTCGCTGCTGCTCGGCCTGGAGCGGCTGCTCTCGGAGGAGGAGCCGCGCCTCGTTGACGGCACGGTGCTCTCCGCCCACCAGGTCGATGCCCTGTCGGGCACGCTGACCGCGCTGCTGGCCGAGAACCAGCCCGCCAACGGCGCGGGCGCCAACGGCGTCGTCCCCGAGGATGTCGTGGCGCGCGCTGAGCCCGCCGAGCTCGATCCCATCGGCGACGGTGACGGCGACGAGGACGAGGAGGAGGACGACGACGACCTCGGTGACCTCGAAGTCGAGGACGAGGATGAGGCCCCCGAGGACGACGAGCCCGAGGACGAAGAGCCGCAGGACTGGCAGGACGAGGTGGAGGTCGAGGACGGGCAGCTCGAGGAGCAGCCTGAGGACCCCAACGCCGCCAAGCGCTTCTGGTTCGAGCACGCCACCGGCGCCGGCAAGACCGTCGCCGCGCTGGGCTTCGTCGAGGCCTCGCGGACGGGCGGCGTCCTGATCCTCACCCACCGCCGCAACCTCGTCGACCAGTTCCACGGCGAGCTGCGCGACCGCGGTTATCGCGACCGGATCAGCGCCGCCATGCTCGACGGCCACGACGCCGCCAACGGGCCGGTCACCGTCGAGACCTACCAGTGGTTCGTGCGCAACGCCGGGCGCATCTCGGACGCGTACTCGATCGTCATCTGCGACGAGGCGCACACCGCGCTGGGCGAGAAGACCTCGGCGGCAATCCGCGCCTGGGCGGGCCCGGTCTTCATCGGCATGACCGCCACCGGCGCGCTCATCGCCCGCCACGTCACCGATCTCTTCCCCACGCAGACCAGCCGCTTTGACCTGGCCCAGGCCGCGCGCCGCGGCGTCATCTCCCCGCTGCGCTGCATCCGCATCCCGCCCGGCCCGGGCGTGCGCACGATCGCCAAGGTCCCGCTGCGGCGCGGCGAGGTGGACACCGAGTTTGACCAGGAGATGCTGGCCCAGCTGCTGGACCAGACCCCGTTCAACGTCGCCATCGCCGACCTCTACAAGACGCGCTTCAACGGTGTCCCCGGCGTCGTCTACGCCGCCGGCGTCCGGCACGCCTACAACGTCGCCGAGGCGTTCCGCAACATCGGCATCAAGGCCATGGGGGTGTCGGGCGAGACGCCCAAGCGCGAGCTGGCCCGGGTCCTGGCTGACTACGAGTCGGGCAAGATCGACGTCCTCATCAACGCCCAGCTGCTGGCCGAGGGCTGGAACAGCCCCCGGGCCACCATCTGCATGCACCTGGCGCCCACCGCGTCCAAGCGCATCTACCAGCAGCGCGTGGGCCGCGTCACGCGGCGCCACCCCGGCAAGGAGGCCGGCATCGTCATCGACTTCGTGCACCCGGCGACCAAGCACGACGACCCGGTCGTCACGCTGCACTCGCTGCTGGACCGCGACGTCTACCGCGGCGGTGCGATCGTGGTGGGCCCCGTCCGGCGCGGGCGCGGCCGCCGTGTCAGGGTGGAGCGGCGCGTGCTGCCGGTGACCCCCGATCCGGAGCGGCGGGCCGAGGTCTTCGAGCGCGAGCTGTGGCGGATCGCCGTCGAGCACCTGGACTACGGCGAGCAGCACGTGTGGGCGGCGTTGGCCGGCGCCCGCGTGGCCCCCAACGGCTGGCGCCGCGCCAAGGCGATGCTCCACTTCGACCGCGGCGGCGAGCTCAAGCGCCGGTTCCTGCTGACGGCCGTCCAGCGCAACCGCAACGCTCAGCTGCGACTGCGGGCGCTGCAGGAGATCGCCGCCAGCCGCGACGCCGAGGCGTTCGACACCGCCATCGACATCATGGGTACCTGGCCGCGCGACGAGCGGCGGGAGGGCGTGAAGATCATGCTCCAGGCGCTGGCCGAACGGCGCATCGGCCGTCGCGATCAGGCCAATGCGTGGATCTGGCGGATGGCCGAGTACACGCGCGAAGTGCACGAGGAGTACGCCGTGCAGCGCTGGCCTGAGACCAAGCGCCTGCTCGGCCTGCTGGTCAACTCGTCCGGGTCCGCTCATGCGCGCAATGCCCGGCGTCTTGTGCACGCCAGCCGCAAGGAGGACCGCCGCCTGTCCGCGGCCCTGCTCGCCGCGGCGCTCGCCCACACGCCCGAGGCGGAGGAGGCGCTGCGCGGCGCTCGCACCCGGATGGCGCGTAAGCCGGCCGCACTGGCCCGCGAGCTGCTGCGCAACTTCCCCAAGGGCCGCCGCGGCGCCAAGCGCCGGCGGCGCAAGGCCGGGGCGACCGCGGGGACGGAGAGCAACGGGGCCGCACGGGCACGGAAGACCCCGCTGACGACGGCCGACACCGACGAGCTGGAGATCGCAGCCGACGCCGGCAACGGCGATGACCAGGACGACGACGAGCGGGAGCTCGAGACCGCGATCGGGCGCGAGGACCGCGACGACGACGACCGCGACGACGACGACGACCGCGACGACGACGACCGCGACGACGGGGACGACCGCGACGATCCGGCAGCCACTGAGTCAGAGCCCGAGCCGACACCCGACTCAGAGCCCGAGACCAAGCCCAAGCCGGCGCGCAAGGCCGCGCCCAAGCGCCGTACCCGCGCCCCGCGCAGGAAGGCGGAGACCAAGACCGCGGAGGCTGCCAAGGCGGTGGAGGCGGCCGCAGCAGCAGCTGAGGCCGAGGCCGAGGCGGTGAAGCCCACCGCCGCTGAGGGGGACACCCCCGAGGGCACGGTCGATCAGATCAAGCCCAAGCGCCGCACGCGGGCGCGCCCGGCCCAGGACGCCGAAGAGGCAGCCTAGGCGGTGGCGGGGACCGCGAGGTGCGCGGCCGCCGCCGACAACTCCTCCGCGGACGCGCTCACCGCGCCCGCGACGGCGTCGTGGCGGTCGGTCCCCGGACCCTCGGTGGCCGTCAGTAGCGGCAGCATCACCTGCACGACCGCGGGGTCGAACTGGGAGCCGGCGTTGACGATCATCTGCTCGGCGGCCGCCTCGAAAGTCAGGGCGCGGCGATACGGGCGGTCGGTGCGCATGGCGCTCCAGGAGTCGCAGCAGGTGATGATGCGCGCCTCGAGCGGGATCCGCTCGCCGGCCAGGCCGTCGGGATAGCCGCCGCCGTCCCAGCGCTCGTGGTGGGCGCGGACGATCCTGCCGACCTCCAGCATGAAGCCCCCGACGCGATCGAGCATCCGCTGGCCGGCGGCCGGGTGCGTCTTGATGATGTCCCACTCGTGCGGGTCGAGCTTGCCGGGCTTGTTGATGATCTCTTTGGGGATGGTGATCTTGCCGACGTCGTGGAGCATGGCGCCGAACTCGAGGTTGCGCCGGCGCTCGGGGTCGAGGCCGAGCGCGTCACCCACGGTGAGCGCGAGCCCAACCACGCCCTCGGAGTGCTCGCCGGTGTAGCCGTCGTCGGCGGCGATGACGTCGCCCAGCAGCAGCGCGGTGCCGTGATAGGTCTCGTTGAGCTCGAGCAGCTTGCCCAGACGCTCGCGGCGCTCGTGGGCGAACATGCGCAGCAGCCCCAGCAGCGGCACCACCGCCAGGACCGCGTACGGCGCCTGGTGGAGCTGCTCGGCGGCGAGGAGGGCCACCAGGGAGAGGGCCGCGTCGATCGCATACACCCAGGCGCAGTCGCGCAGCTGCTGACGCAGGTTCGAACGGCGGGACATGACCTGGTACGTGGCGCTGGCCAGGAAGTCTCCGGCGAACTGGGCTGCCAACGCGGCGGCCAGGAGCACCGGCCCAGCGGCGGCCGGGCGGACGTCGGCGACCGTGAAGACGATCGCGGGACCGACGGCGAACGACGCATTCCCGAGACAGCTGAAGAGCTTGAGCGCCGGCACGCGCCCGGCGAGCACGTCGCGCAACAGCAGGGCGGTCAGCAGAGCCGCGACGACCACCGGGACGAAGGCCAGCGGCATCGAGAAGAGCATCGGGACGAAGGCGAGCTGGCTGGCCACGGTGAAGCCGGACGGCGTCTCGAACTCGACGCGAATGGCCACCCACATCACGGCCACCGAGAGGACCGCCGCGACCGGATTCCACCCCTGCGGCGACGGCAGTGCGAACATCGCACCGACGGCGGCCACGAAGCCGATGTTGACAACGAGCTCGACCAGGAGGTCGCCACGGGGAGGGGCGGCCGTGGCGCGACGGCGCGTATCGGCGAGCAGCTCCTGCTCTTCCAGTGTCGGCTCTTTGCTCATCGTGGCGACGTCGTCCGGGTCATATCTGTGCGCACGTATCGGCCGGATGAGAGAGGACCCTTAGATCGCCCGCGCGCAGAGGACGGTCGGGCCGCTCAGACATGCGTCCACAAATCAACTAAAGAAATGAGCAATGGCGCCGAAGGCCCGATGCCCTGCCCTGTCAAACGAACTGAAAAGGGCAAACCTGGCGCGAGCCAGGGACGCAAAGCTAGAGGTCTCTCTCAGAGATAGCTCGGCTGCCAGTGCACACCACGGAAGGTGCGTACACATGTTGCAGGGCCTTTTCAGCCGCCATACCCGTCTCGTGGGCGCCGTCGTCTCGGCCCTCGGGATCGCCGTCCTGTCCGGTGCTCCGGCCAAGGCGGCACTCATCAACACCGACGCGTGTGATAACGCCACGTTGTCACAGCCGTTCGCTCAATGGAACGACTCGAACGAGTACAAGCTCGTGCCGGGTGGTTCGTTTGAGAACGGAGCGTCGGGTTGGACACTCAGCCACGGTGCTCGCATCGTGAGTGGGAGTGAGTCCTTCGGCGCAACCGGCTCTGTCGGAGCGTCGTCGGTCTACCTGCCCGCGGGGGCATCGGTGACGTCTCCGTTCACATGTGTGGACGCGGCGTACCCGACGTTTCGCTTCTTCGCGCGCAACAACGGCCTGCTCTCGACCGTCGCCGTCTCGGTCGTCTACAGACTGCCGCTCCTCGGTATCGAGGCTGCGGTACCTGTGGGAGTAGCGGCCCTCTCCCCCAGTTGGGCTCCCTCAGCGCCGATGCTCACCGTGTCGGTCCTGACGAGTCTGCTGCACGGGGGGACGGTCCCGATGGGCCTCCGCTTCACGGCCCTCACCGGTTCATCGCAGATCGACGACGTGTTCGTCGACCCGATGATGCGCCGCTGACCGCCGAGAGCACAGAACACGCCGGACCCGGGCCCGCGTTCCGCCGACAGACAGGCGGGACGCGGGCCCGACCCGTCCCTCATCGCAGGTCGGTATCCAGGTGCACCTCGCCGGCGTTGAGCGCCTGGCGCCCGCCAGGGGTGTCGACGAGCAGGCGCCCGTGCTCGTCGATCCCCGCCCCACGCGCGGTCCCGCCGGCCCAGGCGATTGTCTGCCCCAGCAACGCGTCGCGGGCGCGCACCGCGTCGAGCACCTCGTCGGTGGGCGCCGCCAGCCACCGCTGAAGCGCGCCCAGCAGCCGGGCCAGCAGCGGCTCGATCGCCTCCGGCCCGAGGCCCAGTGTCCCCGCCCGACCGGCGAGCTCCGCTCCGAACGCCTCGGGCGCCACGGCGACGTTCACGCCCACCCCGATGACCCCCCAGCCGTCCTGGGGGCGCGCCTCGACGAGGATGCCCGCGACCTTGCGCCGGTCCACGTAGACGTCGTTGGGCCATTTCAGCTGCGCGCCGGAGGCCACCGCCTCCGCGGTCGCCACCCCCGCCCGCAGCGATGTCAGCGGCGGCGGGTCGCGAACCACCACGGAGCCCAGCAGCGAGCGGCCGGCCGGCGCCATCCAGCTGCGCCCCTGGCGCCCGCGGCCCGCACTCTGCTCGGCGGCGGTGACCAGCGTGCCGTGGGGCGCACCCGCGACCGCCAGCTCGCGGGCCCGCGTGTTGGTGGACTCGGTAAGGCGCAGGTGGAGACGGGGCGTGCCGAACGGCGCGGTGACGCTCATCGCAACCCGGTGCCGGCGGGGCTCATCCGGGGCGGATGCGGAGCTCGTCGTCCAGGGCCAGCCCCAGCCGCTTGGCCGCGTCGCCGTGATTGACGGCGACGGCCAGGCGACGCTGCGCATCCTCGTAGAGCAGCAGCTCGTCGGGGACGGCATCGGCGAACGTCCGCACGTAGTGGACCGGATGCGCGCTGCCGTCACCGGGCTCGATCGTGGCGGCGCGACCGAGCCGGAGCCCGGACTGGGCCAGGTCCTCGTGGCGCACGTTGAGCTGGAGGTTGCCGAAGCGGTCCACGTAACGCACATGGGCCACCACCGCCCCGTCGCGGACTGTCGCCGACGGGAGGCTGAGCACGATCAGGTCCGCTGCGTCCAAGGGAGCACCCGCTTCGGTCAGCGTCGCTCCGCCCGCGAGCGCGGCGGCCACCGGAGCGAAGATGTCGCGCCCGTGGAATGTCGCGGACACCGGCTGCAGGCGGAACGAGCTCTGGGCGATGTCGACCGCCTCGACGATCCCGCCCGCGGCCTCGGCGGCCACCGTCAGCAGGCCGTTGTCGGGGCCCACGAACCGCCGGCCGTCGCCGGTGCGAAGGGCCACGGCGCGCCGCTGCGCGCCCACATCGGGGTCCACCACGGCCAGGTGCACCCCCACCGGCATGTAGGCAATGGCCTCGGCGAGCACGATGGCGCCCGAGCGGACATCGTGGCGCCCGATCCCGTGGGTGAGGTCGATGATCCGGGCCTGCGGGCACGCCATGGCGATGACCCCATGGCAGATACCCACGAAGTCGTCGGCCAGCCCATAGTCAGACAGGAAGGTGATGACCGGGGACTCTTGGTGCGTGCTGGGCATGTGGTGGGGCGCTCCGGCGGGGTCAGGCCCTGGCGGCGTCGTCGACGAGCGCGCCGATCAGCCCGTCGATGTCATGGCGCGCGGCCTCGACATCGGGCTCGCGGCCATGCTCGCGCAGCGTGTCGCTCGTCACCGGGCCGATGCTGACCAGGCGCGCGCGCTCGGGCACGGCGCCGTCCAGCGAGGCGAAGAAGAAACGCACCGTGGAGGACGAGGTGAAGGTCACGTAGTCCGCCCCGGCCACGGCCTCGCGCTGGGCCTCGGACATCGGCTCGGCCACGGTCTCATACAGGTCCAGGACGTCGACCTCGGCACCGCGCGCGCGCAGCGCGTCGGGGAGCACGTCTCGCGCGTCCGCCGCCCGTGCGATGAGCGCCCGGGACACCGGGATGTCGGCGAGAGCCTCGACCAGGCCCTCGGCCACGAACTTCGCGGGCACGACATCGGCGATCAGGCCGTGCTCGCGCAGCACCGCAGCGGTGCCGGGACCGATGGCGGCGATCCGCGGGCTCGTGCCACCGGCCCCGCCAAATGCCCGCGCGTCGCGCCCCGCGCGGTGCAGGCGGTCAAACAGCAGCCGCACCCCGTTGGGGCTGGTCAGGCAGACCAGGTCGTAGGTCGCGAGGTCAGGGGCGGGCCCTTCGATCTCCTGGATCCGGATCGCGGGGGCCTCGATGACGGCGGCGCCCAGGCCCCGCAGCCTCGCCGCCAGTCCGCTGGCCTGGGCCCGCGCCCGCGTGACCGCCACCGTCCGGCCGCCCAGCGGGCGCGACTCAAACCAGGCCAGCTCCGAGCGCAGCGCCGCCACCGGCCCGAAGACCGAGATCGCCGGCGCCTTGACCCCGGCGGCCGCGGCCACCCCGGCGATCGTCTCGAGCGTCCCGGTCACGACGCGCTGGTCGGGGAGCGTGCCCCGCTGGATGACCGCGGCGGGCTCGGTGCCCGAGCGGCCGCCCGCCATCAGCTCGCGCGCGATCGCGTCGAGGCGCCGTACGCCCATGTAGACCACAAGCGTGCCGGGGAAGCGCGCCAGGGCCGCCCAGTCCAGGGCGGATCCGTCCCCGCCCATCCCGAGCTTGGCCGGG
This sequence comes from uncultured Solirubrobacteraceae bacterium, assembly GCA_963737335.1. Classification (GTDB taxonomy): domain Bacteria; phylum Actinomycetota; class Thermoleophilia; order Solirubrobacterales; family Solirubrobacteraceae; genus Palsa-465. Next base: position 532,226 of record CAVTSK010000020.1, on the reverse strand, counting down.
TCCTCATGGCCGGTGACGAACGCCACCGCACTGGCGGCGTCGCGATGGGTGACCGGGATGCCGGCATAGGCGGACGCGGCCACCCCGGCGGTGACGCCGGGGACGATCTCGAAGGGGATCCCGGCCGCGCGCAACCGCTCGGCCTCCTCGCCGCCGCGCCCGAACACGAACGGGTCCCCGCCCTTGAGGCGGACCACCTCGCGCCCGGCCGCTCCGTGCTCGAGCAGCAGCGCCTCGATCTCCTCCTGGGACGCCGAGGGACCGCCGCCCTCCTTACCGGCGTAGAGCAACTGTGCATCGGCGCGGGCGCCGTCCAGCGCGGTGGCCGGGATGAGGCGGTCGTGGACGATGACGTCGGCGCCGGCGATGAGCTCCAGCGCACGTGCCGTCAGCAGACCGGGATCGCCCGGACCGGCGCCCACCAGGTAGACGGTCACGCGGACACCTCCGCCTCCGCCCGGCGCAGCAGGTCGGCGGCGCCCGCCGCCAGCAGCCGCTCGGCGCAGGCCAGGCCGACCTCGCCGGGATCGCCGGTCACCTCGTCGCGCAACCAGGCCGAGCCGTCGGGCAGACCCACCCACGCCGTGAGCGTGAGCCGCGCGTCACTGAGCGTGCGCGCGTACGCGCCGACCGGCGTGTTGCAGGAGGCGTCCAGGGCGTTGACGAGCACGCGCTCGGCGGTCACGCACGCCGTCGCCTCGGGGTCTGAGACCGCGACGAGCCGCTCGGCGGCGATCGCGCCCGAGCGGGCCTCCAGCGCCAGCGCGCCCTGCCCCGCGGCGGGCACGAACTCCTCGATCGGCCCCCCGGCCTCCTGTGCCCGGCCCAGGCGCTCCAGGCCCGCAGCGGCCAGGATGAGAGCGTCGACCTCGCCCGCGGCGAGCTTGCGCAGCCGGGTGTCGACGTTGCCGCGCAGCTCACGGACGTCGAGGTCGCCGCGCACCGCGCGCACCTGGGCGGTACGGCGCAGGCTGCTCGTGCCCACCCGCGCGCCGGGCGCCAGCTCGGCCAGCGCGGCCACGCCGCAGATGACGTCGCGGGGGTCGGCGCGCGCGGGGATCGCCACCAGCTCCAGGCCCTCGGGCAGCTCGGTGGGAACGTCCTTGGCCGAGTGCACGGCCACGTCGATGCGGTCGTCGAGCAGGGCTTCCTCCAGCGCTGACACCCAACGGGACTTGTCACCGACGGCGGCGCCACGGTCGCCCAGGGTGGTGACCTCCACCACCTCCACGCCGGGGCCAAGGCGCTCGGCCACCCAGCGCGCCTGGACCAGGGCCAGGGCGCTGCCCCGCGTGCCGATCCGCATCAGCCGCGCCGCTGGCCCTGAGCGGGCGTGCGAGCGGACAGCTCGTGGATCTGAGCCCCGCCTGCTTCCTGCGCCACGCGCTCGTCCGCATCCTCGGCCAGGGCGGCGTCGAGCGCGTCGCCGGCGGGGACGCCCTCCTCGACGGTCAGCCCGAACAGGTCGCGAATGACGGCCATGCGGGCGTGCATCCGGTCATCGTGCATGGCCTTCATCTGCAGAGTGGGCTCGTGCAGCAGGCGGTTGACGACGGCCCGGGCGACCGCGTCAACGCGTTCGAGGTCGCGCGGCGAGGCCGACTCCCACTTGCCGCGGTTCTCGTCGACCACCTGACCGGCGATGTCCGCCGCACGGGCCCGCAGGGCTGCGAGGGTCGGCAGCACCTCGAGCGAGCCCAGCCACGTCGCGAACCGTCCGATCTCCTCCTCGATGATGCCCTCGGCGTGCCGCGCCTCGGCCTGGCGGACCTTGCGATTGCGGGTGGCGATCGCCTGGAGGTCATCGATGTCAAACAGGGTCACGCCGTCAAGTCGGGCGCAGGAGTCGTCGATGTCGCGCGGGACGGCGAGGTCGACGAGCAGCAGCGGCCGGCCCTCCCGGGCGCGCATCACGTCGGCGATCTCGCGGACCTCGAGCAGCAGGTGCGGCGACGCGGTGGCAGCGACGACCATGTCGGCGGCGACGAGCGCCTCGGGCAGCTCGTCGAGGCGGATGCTGGTGCCGTGGTAGCGGCGGGCCAGGCTCAGGGCTCGGTCGCGGCGGCGGTTGGCCACGAACACGGTGACGGCGCCGCTGTCGGCCAGCGCGCGCCCGGTCAACTCGCCCGTCTCGCCGGTGCCGATGATGACCACACGCCGGCCGCGCAGGTCGCCCAACCGCTCGCGCGCGAGGGCGACCGCCGCCCCGGGGAGGCTGAGCTGGCCCTCGCCGATGGCGGTCTCGGTGCGCACGCGCTTGCCCGTGGCCAGCGCCGCCCCGAAGAGGCGGTTGGTGAGCGGGCCGGTGGTCTCGGTGGCCAGCGCCGTCTCGTAGGCGCGCTTGACCTGCCCCTGGATCTCGGCTTCGCCCACCAGCATCGACTCCAGCCCCGAGACGACGCGGTAGAGATGGCGTGCTGCGTCGCAGTTGCGGTGCGAGTAGATGGCGCCGGCCAGCTCGGTCGGACGGATCCCCGCCTGGCGGGCCAGCATGGTCAGCACGGTCGACTCGGCCTCGACGGGGTCGCCGACGACCAGGTAGAGCTCGGTCCGATTGCAGGTCGAGACGGCCACCGCCTCGTGGACCTCGGCGCCGCCGCGTAGGTCGCGCAGGAACTCCAGCGCGCGCGCCTCGGGCAGGGCGAGGCGCTCGCGCACCTCGACCGGCGCCGTCTTGTGCGAGACGCCGATGGCCAGCAGCTCGCTCACAGCACCGCCTCGGTCTCGCGGCCGGCGGCTTCGCTCGCGGCCCGGGCCGCCTCGACGTCGCGGCGCAGTTCGTCGAGCTCCTGCTCCAAGCGCTGCGCACGGACGGCCATGATCGCCACGTAGACGAGGATGAGCACGACGAACACGATGTAGGCCGCGGCCACGTACTTGCCCGAGGTGCCCAGCGGCAGCGCGGGAGCGGAGGCGATCAGCAGGCTCATGAGGGTGCCGCGCTCCGTCCCAGCGGCCGGACGGTGTCGTCCCCGAGCAGGGTGCGGCGCAGCCGGCGCACCTGCGAGCGGGCGTTCTTGGACGCCATCTCGAACTTCCACAGCGTGAGGTAGAGCAGCGCGACCCCGGCCAGCGCGATCACGAACACCAGCGCCATCGACGGCGGCAGGTTGGCGCTGCCCAGCGTGAGGACCCGCGGATGCACGTAGGCGGTGGCCAGCGACACCGCGAGGTAGTTCAGCGGCACGAACGCGCCGGCGACGATGGCGAACACGCTGGCGTAGCGGGCCTGGCGCTCAGGATCCTCGATGGAGAACCGCAGCGGCTGGTAGGTGGCGAACAGCAGCAGCACGATGAGGTAGGAGACCAGGGTCGGCTCGTTCCACACCCACCAGTGCCCCCACGACGCCTTGGCCCAGATGGAGCCCGTGATCAGGCCGCCGACGCCGAAGATGAGCGCGATGTGGATGGCCACGTAGGAGCGCATGTCCCAGGCCCGGTCGCCGGTCCGCAGGTAGCCGATGGCCAGCAGTCCCCCGAAGATGAACCCGCCCAGCGAAACGATGGCCAGCGGCACGTGGATGTAGAAGATCTTCTGCACAAAGCCCTGGCCGGCGTCCAGCGGCGCATAGAAGAACACCAGCGCGAGCGCGGCGCCGAGAGTGATGATGGTGGCCAGCGAAAGGGTGCGCAGGCCCTTGCCGTAGGTGGTGGAAGGGAGCACTAATCCTCCAGGAGGAAGTCGAACACCGCGTACGCGATCAGTCCGAACACAACATCATAAAGAGCCAGGATCAGCAGCCACTTCCCTGGCGGCGTCGATGAGGGATGGCTGACGGCCAGCAGCGGGCCGGCCCCGCGCGCGGTGGCGATCAGCGCCGGCACGAGCAGGGGCAGACCCAGCATGGGGCCGATGAGGTCCCGCGCCCGGGTGTGGACCGCGATCGCGGAGACGAAGGTCCCGATCACCGACAGGGCCACGTTGGCCAGCGCGAGCAGCAGGATGAGCCCGGGGAGCGCGTGACCCAGTGGCGGGCCGAGCAGGAACAGGCCGAACGCCGGGACGGCCACCACCTCGAGCAGCGACAGGAACAGGAAGAGCGCGCTGGCCTTGGCCACCAGCAGCGCGGTGCGGTCCACCGGAGCCAGCAGGAAGGCATCGAACCCGCCCTGCTCCCGCTCGGCCACGAAGAGCCGATTGACCCCCAGCATCGCCGCGAACAGCAGCGTCACCACCAGGACTCCGGCGGCGAGCTGGCCGTCGATCGTGGCGCGGTTGAGCCCGAAGTGGAAGATGACGAACGTCACAAGCGCGAACAGCACCATCGCGGGGACGGTCTCCAGGGTGCGGAGCTCCAGCCGCAGGTCCTTGCGCAGGACGACGGAAGCGGTCCTCATGCGTAGAGCGCCTTGAGTTGCGCGTCGCCGAACTGGCCCGGATCGCCGACGTAGGCGGGCCGGCCGTCCTTGAGCGCCAGAACCACGTCGGCCTCGGCCAGGGCCGCCCGCGGGTCGTGGCTGGTGAGCACGCGCGTGCAGCCGCTGTCGCGGCCGATGAGCGGTTCGATCAGCGCCGAGGCCGCGGGGTCCAGATTGGCCCGCGGCTCGTCGAGCAGCAGCAGCCGCGGGCGGTGCAGCACGGCCCGCGCCACCGCGAGGCGCTGGGTCATGCCCCGCGAGAGCAGCCGAACCGGGTCCGAGGCGCGGCGCTCCATCTGCACCGCCTCCAGGACCTCGTCGACGCGCTCGGGCTCGACGCGGTGCAGGCGCGCGTGGTAGTGGAGGTTCTCGCGGCCGGTGAGGTCGCGGTACAGCAGCGGTTCGTGACCGAGCAGGCCGAGCTGCCCGCGGACGAGGTAGGCGTTGGCGGGCACCCGCTCGCCGAGGAGATACACCTCGCCCTCGTGTGGCCGCAGCAGCGAAGCCAGGATCCGCAGCAGCGTCGTCTTGCCGGCGCCGTTGCGCCCCAGCACCGCCAGAGTGGCGCCGGCGGGCACGGTCAGGGTGACGTCGCGCAGGGCGGTCCGCTCGCCGAAATAGCGCGCGAGCCCGCGCAGCTCAATGGCCGGGGGTGCGCTGACCACGCTCACGCTGCAGCGTCGCGACGACGTGCTCGAGCGTCGGCGCGACCACCGGGAAGAGCTCGCCGATCGCCTTCGGATTGCCGGGAAAGTTGATGATCAGCGAGCGGCCGGCGATCCCGGAGACACCACGGGTCAGGATGCCCATCGGCGTGTGGCGCACCGCCTCGGCCCGCAGCGCCTCGGCGAAGCCGGGCGCGGCACGCTCGATCACCGCTTCGGTGGCCTCGGGGGTGACGTCGTCGTCGGTGAGCCCGGTGCCGCCGGTGGTGAAGATGAGCGACGCGCCGTCGGCGGCCTGACGGCGCAGCCAGTCCTCGATCGCGGCCTGGTCGTCGGGCAGGACGTCGCGCACGACGACCTCCGCGCCCGCGGCCTCGGCATGCTCGGCCAGGACCGCGCCCGAGCGATCCTCGGTCTCGCCGGCGGCAACCGACGTGGAGACGGTGAGAATGGCGGTCTTCATCAGGAGGCGGAGCATAGGCGGGTGCCCGCCCTGCCGTGCCGCGGGCGCTGCCGCGGAGTCAGCGCTGCCAGTGCCCCGAGCGCCCACCGGCCTTCTCGAGCAGGACGACGCCGGCGATCTCGGCCCCCCGCTCGACGCCCTTGATCATGTCGTAGACCGTCAGCGCCGCCACCGAGGCTGCGGTCAGGGCCTCCATCTCGACCCCGGTGGGGCCGGTGGTGCGAGTCTCCGCGATGAGCTCGATCTCCCCCGCCGCGACGTCGATTGAGCCCTCGACGCCGACATAGGACAGCGACAGCGGGTGACACAGCGGAATGAGCTCGGAGGTGCGCTTGGCCGCCTGGATGCCGGCGATCCTGGCCACCCCGATGACATCGCCCTTGGGAGCGTTGCCCTCGGCGACCTTGGCCGCGGTCTCGGGCGAGACCCGGACGACGGCCCGCGCCCGGGCGCGCCGCTCCGTGGCCGGCTTGTCTGAGACGTCGACCATGCTCGCCCGGCCGGAGGCGTCCAGATGGGTGAGATCGCTCATGCCCGCCGGCTCACCGCCGGGTCACCCGGCGACGGGAGCGTGGGCCCGCTGGGCGGCCTGGATCAGCTCCTGGACGCGGCCCGCCTCGCCGCTGCGCAGCAGCGCAATCGGGTCCGGCTCGCCGTTGACGATGGATTCGAAGAACTCCTTGCGGTCCTGGTAGGTGGGCAGCGTGCCCTTGGCCCAGCCCCGGGCGTCGTTGAGGAGCACCGCCAGGTCCGCGTAGGGCTCGCCGAACAGCTCGGAGATCTCGCGCTTCATCCGCTTGGCCAGCGCGGGCGAGGCGCCGGCGGTCGAGATCGCGACCGCCAGCGGGCCGGTGCGGACGATCGCCGGGAGGATGAAATTGCACAGCGGCGGCACATCGACGACGTTGACCAGCATGGCGCGCCGCTCGGCGTCCTCGAACACCTTGATGTTGACGTCGGTGATGTCGGTGGCGGCGATCGCGATCAGGCACCCGTCCAGGTCCCCGGCGGTGTACTCGCGCTGCTCCCAGCGGATCGAGCCCTCCTGCGCGAGCTCACGCAGCGCCGGATGGGCCTCGGGGGCGACCAGCGTGACGTCGGCGTCGCAGGCGAGCAGGCCCTCGACCTTCTCCAGGCCGATGTCGCCGCCGCCCACGACCACGCACCGCCGGCCCTTGAGGCGCAGGCAGGCGATGTAGAACGGCGTGTCGAGCATGTCGCGCACACAGCTCTGATCGCAGATTCCCTTGCGGAACTGGCACACGCACTGCTTGCCGGTGTAGGCCTGGGCTGGCATACGACAAGCGTAGCTCCGGAGGGTGCTCAGCCGCGGCGGATGGCGTCCTTGGCCAGCCGTCCGCCCAGCCGCAGCAGCGGCACCGCCCCCTCGCGCAGGGCGGCCGCGCGGATCGACGGCCGCCCGTAGAGGATCTTGGCGGTCTGGCTCAACGCCCTCCCCAGGGTCTCGTCATAGGGGTGCCACCACGGGTTGCGGATCGCCGAGGGCTCCCACACGCGCAGCTTGACGTTGACGCACTCATAGAGACCGAACTTGGAGTGGGTGCGCCCCAGCCCCGACTCCTTGACCCCACCCCACGAGCATTGGCACGCGCCATGGCTGAACATGTGGTCGTTGATCCAGACCATGCCGGACTGCAGCTCGGCGGCGATCCGCTCCCCCCTGCTGCGATCCGATGTCCAGACCGAGGCGCCCAGCCCGAACTCGGAGTCGTTGGCCAGCGCCAGCGCCTCGTCCTCGGAGTCGACGATGATGATCGGCAGCACGGGACCGAAGATCTCCTCGCGCATGATCCGCATCTCGTGGGTGACGCCGGTGAGGACCGCCGGTGCGTAGAACTCGCCGGTCAGCCCGGGGCCGGGTGGCGTCTGGACGGGGCCACCGCAATGCAGGGCGGCACCCGCGGCGACGGCGTCGTCGACGAGCTCTCGCACGATCTCGAACTGCTCGCGCGACACCATGGGCCCGATCTCGGTGTCCCAGCCGATGGGATCGCCCACCCGGAGGCCCTTCGCGCCGTCAACGACCGCGGCGATGAAGCGGTCGGCCACCTCGCGCATCACGTACACGCGCTCGATCCCTGAGCAGGTCTGCCCGGCGTTGGCAAAGCCGCCCCACAGGGCGCCGGCCACGGCGTGCTCCATGTGAGCGTCGCCGAGCACGATCATCGGGTCCTTGCCGCCGAGCTCCAGCACCGAGCCCTTCAGGCGGCGGGCGCACTCCTCGCCGACCCCGCGCCCGGTCTCGACCGACCCGGTGAAGAACACCTTGGCCACGTCGGCGCGGACCACGGCCGATCCGGTGCCGGGGCCATGCACCACACGGATCAGCCCCTCGGGCACACCGGCGCGCTCGAACACATGCGCGATCCGCTCGCCCAGGAGCGGGGTGAGCGAGGCCGGCTTGAGCACGACGCCGTTGCCGGCCATCAGGGCCAGCGCCACCTCCCCGAACGGGATGCTCCACGGGTAGTTCCAGGGCGAGATGACGCCGATGACCCCGAGCGGCTCGTAGGTGAAGGCGGTCTGCTTGGTCTTGAGGAACAGCTGGGGCATCGGGACCGACTCGTCGGCCAGGAGTCGTTGCCCTTCTCCCGCGATCCAGTGCAGCGCATCGATCGTCGGGAGCACCTCCATCGCGAAGGCCTCATTGCGCGGCTTGCCCTGCTCGGCGACGATGAGGTCGCGGATCTCGTCGGACTCGTCGATGAGCACCTGCGCGGCGCGTTCCAGGTACCGGGCGCGGTCGCGCAGCGTGAGCTGGGCCCAGAACGGCTGCACCTTGGCGACCCCGGCGACGACGGCCGGGACATCCTCCGGAGCGGTCACGGCCACCGCACCCAGGCGGGCGCCGGTGGCGGGGTTGAAGGACTCGAGCTGGTCGGTGGCGGAGGCGGTGGCGGTCATGCCGCCGAGCGTATCGCCGTGGCGTGGGCCACGAGAGCGCTGGAGAGCAGCGTGCTCAGGCCGTCGGTCGCCTGCTCGTCGACGATCACCAGCGTCGGCTCGGTCGGGCGCTCGAGCTCGATCGCGCCCACGCCCAGCACGGTTTCCCGGGAGTCGATCAGCGCGGTGGCGCACAGCACCAGCGTGCTCAGCAGATCAAAGCTCACCAGCCGCGCCAATGACAGCTGGTGCACCGCGATCCCCTGGCGGGCGTACAGGTCCTCGATCGCTGCGAGGTCGCGCCGGCGCGCGAGGCGCAGGCAGACGCGCGGGCCGCGCGGTAGGGGGTGATATTGGGCGAGAAGCGCCCCACGGGCATGGTGTTCAGCCATTCCTACAGGGTAGTAGTTTCGGTGGATCGGCCAGGCCCGTCCGCGGCGGTACCGTGGAGAGTGATGGAAGACCAGTTGATGCTCGGGGCGGCGGTGAGCTTGGCGCACCTGCCGCTGGCGGAGCGTATGCGTCCGCAGTCGCTCGACGATGTCGTCGGGCAGCCGCAGCTGACCGCCCCGGACTCTCCGCTGCGCGTGTCGCTCGCTTCCGGGGTGCCGCATTCGATGGTGCTGTGGGGTCCGCCCGGGACCGGTAAGACGACCATCGCGCTCTGCGTGGCGAGGGAGGTGGATGCCGAGGTCGAGCAGCTGAACGCGGTGACCGACGGCATCAAGGAGCTCCGTGCGGTCATCGGCCGCGCCGAGCAGCGCCGGGGGATGGGCGGCAGGACCTTGCTCTTCATCGACGAGATCGCTCGCTGGAACAAGGCGCAGCAGGATGCCCTGCTGCCCTACGTCGAGAATGGGACCGTCGTTCTGGTCGGCAGCACCACTGAGAACCCGGGGTTCGAGCTCAACCGATCCTTGGTCTCGCGCCTCCAGGTCCACGTCGTGCTGCCACTGGGCGAGGAGGATCTGAGCGAGCTGGCGCGTCGCGCGCTCTCGGATCCCAAACGGGGGGTCGGCATCCCGGCCGATGACTCCCGGGCGCCCTACGAGCTCGACCAGCCCGCCCTCGAACATCTTCTGCTGACGTCCAATGGGGACGCTCGTCGCCTGCTTGGCACGATCGAGCGGGCTGCGCAGCTGCAGCCGGATGGGGGGCTCATCGGACTGGCGACAGTCGAGAAGGCGGTCGGGCAGCGGGCGGTGTCCTACGACAAGGGCGCCGACGAGCACTACGCGATCATCAGCGCCTTCATCAAGTCGATCCGGGGCTCAGATGCGAATGCCGCCCTCTACTGGCTGGCCCGCATGGAGGCCGGCGGAGAATCGCCTGAGTTCATCGCGCGGAGGCTGGTCATCTCGGCTTCGGAGGAGATTGGCGTGGCGGCCTCGGGCGCCCTCACCGTCGCGGTGTCGGGCATGCAGGCGGTCAAGATGATCGGGCCGCCGGAGTGCTGGCTGCACCTGGCCCACGTCACGGCCTACCTGGCGAGGGCGCCGAAGAGCTGGGCCTCATACCAGGGTCTTGGCGCGGCGCGCAAGCTGGTCGCCGAACGCCCCCACTACCCCGTTCCCGCGCATCTGCGCAACGCCACCACGTCGCTGGACCGGCGGCTGGGCCACGGTGACGGGTACGTCCACGCCTCGCAGCCCGGCGGCGACGAGGTGGAGTTCCTGCCGCCCGAGCTCAAGGGCGAGAGCATCTACAAGCCGTCGGGAAACGGCCAGGACCGGTAGCGCCGGAGGCCTACGGGCCCGCCAGGATCTCCCGGGCGGCTTCGTGCACGAGCCCGTTGGAGCCGATCCCATCACCGCCGACGGCGGTGGGGCTCCCGGTGAAATCGGTGAAGTGGCCGCCGGCCTCCTGGACGATGACCAATGGCGCGGCGATGTCCCACACCGCGACGATGGGGTCCAGCGCGATCTCTGCTGCGCCCTCGGCGACGAGCATGTACTGCCAGAAGTCCCCGTAGCCCCGGGTGCGCCAGCACGTCTCAGACAGGCCCATGAGCACGTCCAGGCGCCCGGTCTGCCGCCATTCCTCAAAGCCACCGAAGCACATCTGCGCGTCCTGGAGCGCCCGGATCGCGGAGACGCGCAGCCGGCGCGGCTCGCCTCCGGCCAGGTCGGTGGTGAACGCCCCGGCGCCGCGCGCCGCCCACCAGCGCCGGCCCATCGCGGGCGCCGAGACGACCCCGACCACCATCTCACCCGCGTCCTCGAGCGCCAGGAGGGTGGCCCACACCGGCATGCCCCGGACGTAGCCCTTGGTCCCGTCGATCGGATCCACGATCCAGCGGCGCGTCGCGGCCGGGTCGGTTGCGTCAGCCTCGCCGTACTCCTCGCCGAACACGGTGTCCTGCGGCCGCCGCGTGGCGAGGTGCTCGCGCATCGCCTGCTCCACCGCGCGGTCGGCCTCTGAGACCGGGGTCAGGTCGGGCTTGGTCTCGACCACGAGGTCCGCGGCGCGGAAGCGGGCCATGGTGATCGCATCGGCGACCTCGGCCAGCTCCAGTGCGAGGTCGAGGTCGTCAGGGGCACCGGGCACCGCGCGCATCCTACGCCGATAGTCTGGTCGTCAACGATGACGTCCGACGGCCTCCAGCGCGAGACGATCGCCCTGCTCCAGGAGCTCATCCGCTTTGACACGGTCAACCCTCCGGGCCGCGAGCGGGCGGCGATCGAGCACCTCGAGCGCTACGTCAGCCAGGCGGGCTTCGAGACCCAGATCCTGGCCGCCGATCCGGAGCGCCCCAACCTGGTCGCCACCCTCGACGGCGAGGGCGACGGCCCCGTGCTCGTTCTGCTCGGCCACGTCGACACGGTCCTGGCCGACGCCTCGGACTGGCGCCACGACCCGTGGTCAGGCGAGGAGGCCGAGGGCTTTGTGTGGGGGCGGGGCGCCCTGGACATGAAGAACCAGGTGGCGGCCGAGGCCGTCGCCGCTGTCAGCCTGGCCCGGGAGGGGTGGCGCCCGGCGTCGGGGGCACTGAAGCTCGTGTTCGTCTCCGACGAGGAGACCGGCGGCGACGTCGGCGCGCGCTGGCTGGCCGAGACCCATCCCGACGCGGTGCGCTGCGACTTCCTGCTCAACGAGGGCGCGGGCGCGGTGTTCGAGTACGGGGGCCGGCGCCGCTACGGCGTCTGCTGCGCCGAGAAGGGGATCTTCCGCTTCAACGTGACCGCGCTGGGCGCCGCCGGCCACGCTTCGATGCCGCGCACCGGCGACAACGCGCTGCTCAAGCTCGCCCCGGTGCTGACCGCGCTGGCCCGGCAGCCGGAGGGGTTCGAGCTCACCGAGGCGCCCGCCGCGATGCTGCGCGGGCTGGGCCACGACCCCGACGACCCGTCAGACGCGCTGGCGCGCATCGAGGCCGAGGACCCGCGCCTGCGCACGGTGGTGGAGCCGATGCTCGGGGTGACGCTGACCCCGACGATGACCAGCGCCTCGACCAAGATGAACGTCATCCCGTCGCGCGCGCAGGTGCGGATCGACTGCCGGGTGCCTCCCGGTCTGGGCGAGGACGCCGTCTGGCGGCGCATCCACCAGGTCCTGGGCGAGCCGTCGGCGCAGTTGCGCATCGACTTCACCGAGGAGGTGGTGGGCAACGCCTCCGGGGTGCAGAGCGAGCTGATGACGGCGATCGAGGAGTGGATCGCCGCCAACGATTCCTCTGCGAGCACGGTCCCGGTCATCCTCCCCGGCTTCTCTGACTCGCGTTGGTTTCGCGAGGCGTTCCCCGATTGCGTCGCCTACGGCTTCTTCCCCCAGCGCCACCAGACGATGCTAGACACCGCTCCGCTTATGCATAACGCCGACGAGCGGATCGACGTGCGCGACCTCGGCTTCGCCGCCGGTTTCTACCGCGACATCATCGGCCGCCTGCTCGGCTGAGCGCGGCGCCTCGCCGTCATCGATCAGGTCGCGCGTGCCGCGCGGGACCATTGCCGCCAGCAGCACCACCAGCGCAACGGCGGCGCCCACGGCCAGCACCGTGCGCGCGCCCAGGGCACCGGCGAGCGGGCCGGCGATGGCGAAGCCCAGCGGGAGCAGGGCCAGCGAGCCCATCCAGTCATAGGCGCTGACGCGTGACAGCGCCTGGGGCGGGATGTGGCGGACCAGGGCGGTCGCCCACCACACCTCGAACAGCGTGAAGCCCAGGCCCGCTCCGAAGGCCAGCACCACCACCGCGGCCAGCGGCGCGGCGGCGGCGAAGGCCAGCGTCTGCACCGGCCAGACCAGCGTCAGCGCCAGTCCGACGAGCATCGGGCGGCGCGGACGCCAGCGGATGCCGAGCAGGGCGCCGACCAGCGCGCCACCGCCGGCAGCGCTCTCGAGCAGGCCGAACACGCCGGCGGAGCCGTACAGCTGCCTGGACACGAGCGGCGCCAGTGCGTACCACTGGGCGTACGCGGACAGGACCGCGATGGCGAAGGCCGCGATCGTCGCCCACACCCACGTGCGCGAGCGCACCTCGTACCAGCCGGCGCGCAGGTCGGCAAGCACGGTGGTGCGCTCCTGCGGGACCTGCGGGATCTCGCCGCGGGCGCGCGGCCGGATGTGGCGCAACAGCTCGGCGCTGAGCAGGAAGGTCGCCGCGTCCAGCGCGAACGCTGCGCCGGCGCCGACGGTGAGGACCAGGACGGCGCCCAGCGCCGGACCGATGAGGATGGCCAGGTTCTCCGTGCTCGACGACAGGGCGCGCGCATCCTGGACCTGGGCATCGGGGACCGTCTGCGGCAGCAGACCGGAGTAGGCGGGCTGGAAGAAGGCCCGGGCCGCCCCGAACAGCGCCTCGATCACGATCATCTCCGCCACGCTCGCGCCGCCCAACAGGATCGACGCCGCCAGCACTGCGTGCAGCAGCGCCCGCGCGTAGTCGGCCGCGGTCATGATCCGATGGCGCGGTAGACGATCGGCCCATACCCCGCCGAAGAGGACCAGAGCGATGAGCGGCAGCGCCTGCGCGGCCAGCACCAGCCCGAGATCGGTGGGGGAGCCGGTCCGCTGGGTGACGTACAGCGCCAGCGCGACGATCACCACCTGATCGCCGATGGCGCTCGCCGACTGGCCGAGGAAGAGGAACTTGAAGTCTCTGTGGCGCAGAACGCGCAGGTACGAACTCATCACACACACTCACTGACAGGACACGGCAACGGAACGGGCGGCAGGCGGCCTGGAAACGGCCGCGGCGCCCGCGGTTCAGAACGGCGTCAGTGGCGTGGGATGCTGAGCATCCTGATCCCACCGTACCACCCTCAATAGACTCTCCGCATCTCCACGCAGGTCTCCAACCGCCTCGATCCCGCCATCTTCCGGCTGCCGGTCGACCGCATCCGCGACGGCTACTACTCCGACGCGTACTTCGTGCTCACCAAGTCGCTGCTCGAGAGCGAGGGCGAGCACCCCCACGTGACGATGCAGGTCTTCCAGAAGGAGGAGTCGATCCTCGGCGGCATCGACGAGGCCATCGCGGTGCTCAAGACGAGCGCCGGCCATGACGACGGCGGCGAGTGGGTCCCGGCCTGGGACCGCCTCCAGGTCCACGCGCTCAGGGAGGGCGACCGCATCGCCCCCCGCGAGACGGTGATGACCATCGAGGGCGACTACTCCCTGTTCGCCCACCTGGAGACCGTCTATCTGGGGTCGCTGGCGCGCCGCTCGCTGATCATGCGCAACGTCGCCGAGGTGGTGGAGGCGGCTCGCGGCAAGCAGATCTTCTACTTCCCCGCCCGCCACGACCACTGGCTGGTCCAGACCGGCGATGGCTGGAGCGCCCATGTCGCGGGGGCGATCGGCGTCTCCACCGACGCCCAGGCCTCGTGGTGGGGCGGACGCGGGATCGGCACCGTCCCCCACGGCCTGATCGCCGCCTACGGGGGCGACACCGTCAAGGCGGCGGTCAAGTTCGCCGAGCACTTCCACGTCGACATGAACATCACCGTGCTGGTGGACTTCGTCAACGACTCGGTCACCACCGCCCTGGAGGTCGCCGAAGCGCTCCAGGGCAAGCTGTGGGGCGTCCGGCTCGACACCTCCGAGCTGCTCGTGGATCGCTCGCTGTGGGGCGAGATGGGCGGCTTCAAGCCCACCGGGGTCAACCCCCGCCTGGTGGAGAAGGTGCGCGGCGCGCTGGACGGCGCGGGCTTCGCCGACGTCAAGATCGTCGTCAGCGGCGGCTTCACCGCCTCGCGCATCCGTGAGTTCGAGGCCGCCGACGTGGCCGTCGACGCCTACGGCGTGGGCTCCTCACTGATCCGCGGCCAGAACGACTTCACCGCGGACATCGTGCTGCTCGACGGGCAGCCGTGCGCCAAGGTGGGGCGGGCCTACTCGCCCAACCCGCGCCTCGAGCGGGTCCAGTAGCCGCCGTCAGTGCGTCGCGGGGCGTTCCGACCTGGAGAACGCGACAAACCCGGTTGGGGCAGCGAGATTTGTCACGCTCTCCATGCTCCACATGGTTTTCGTGCGAGATCTCCGCGGCGAGCGGAGCTTTGTCACCTATTCCAGGTCGCCAAAGCGTCCAAGCCGCGCGGCACAACGCCTAGCCAACTCGTCCACACCCCTTCACCCCGCGGCCCCACCTGCCGATAATCCCCAGGCGCATGGTCTACGGAACGTTCCTCGGCGACCCCGACTTCATCACCTGGGTCCACGACTGGTTGCCGCTGATCTTCATGGGGCTGCTCGTCGCGCTGGTGTTCATGACGATGCGGCTGGTCCCCCGGACCAAGCCCGCGGAGATCCGGCCCGAGACCACCCCGCCGATCGCCTGGGACGACATCGCCGGCGCCGATGAGGCCAAGGCCGAGCTGCGCGAGATCGTCGACTACATGCGCGACGCCAAGCGCTTCCGCACCCTCGGGGCGCATCTGCCGGCCGGCATCCTGCTGCATGGCCCACCGGGGACCGGTAAGACGCTGCTGGCCAAGGCCGTCGCCCACGAGTCGGGCGCCACGTTCTTCTCCCAGTCGGCCTCGTCGTTCGTCGAGATGTTCGCCGGCCTGGGCTCGGCCCGCATCCGCCGACTGTTCAAGGAGGCGCGCAAGCACGCCCCGGCGATCATCTTCATCGACGAGCTCGACGCCGTCGGCACCGCCCGCTCCGGCGGAGCGGCCAACCGCGAGTACGACCAGACGCTCAACCAGCTCCTGGTCGAGATGGACGGCTTCGACGGCAAGAAGGAGGTGGTCGTCATCGCCGCCTCCAACCTGCTGGAGAAGCTCGATCCGGCGCTGCTGCGTCCCGGTCGCTTCGACCGTCACATCTTCGTCTCGCCGCCCGACGTGATGGGCCGTGAGCGCATCCTGGAGGTCCACTCGCGCGAGAAGCCCATCGCCGACACCGTCGACTTCGGGATCCTGGCCCGCCAGACCGCCGGGCTCACCGGCGCCGACCTGGCCAACATCTGCAACGAGGCCGCCATCAACGCCGCCCGCCGCGGCAAGGACGCGATCGACGGCGTCGACTTCGATCAGGCCCTCGAGCGCGTCGTCGCCGGTATGCAGTCGCGCCGGCGCCTGAACGACCGCGAGCGGCGCGTCGTGGCCTTCCACGAGGCCGGCCACGCCCTCGTCGCCGAGCTGCTGCCCTCGGTGGACGCCGTCCACCGCGTCTCGATCATCCCCCGCGGCCGGGCGCTCGGCTACACGCTCAACCTGCCCACCGAGGACCGCTATCTGCGTACCCGCGCCGAGCTGGTGGACATGATGACCATGCTCCTCGGCGGCCGCGCGGCGGAGACCCTGGTGTTCGGATCGGTCACCAACGGCGCCACCGACGACCTGCGCCGCGTGGCCGACATCGCCTACTCGATGATCCACGACTACGCGATGGGGACCGGGTTCACCTCCCTGCGCGTCAACTCCGAGATGTTGTCGGAGTCGACCCGCCGCATCCGCGACGAGGAGGTCCGCGAGCTCGCTGACGAGGCGTTCCGGGCCGCCCTCGAGCTCCTGCGCACCCACCGTCCCCAGCTCGACCGGCTCGCCCAGGCGCTGCTGGACGACGAGGTGCTCGAGCGCGAGGAGATCGACCGGGTCATGGACGGGACCGCGGTCACGGCGCCCGACCGCCGCCCCGGCATCCACCTCGGGCTCGCCGCCGCGTCCACCGAGACGCCGACGCCGCCGGCCCCGCCCGCCGAGCAGTAGCCCGTCCGCCCGGCGCGCCGGAGCGGTGTCGATATGCTCGGCGGCGCCATGCTGTCCGCGATCGACCACGTCGGCGTCGCCGTCGAGAGCATCGACGACGCGCTCGCGGTCTACCGCGACCAGCTCGGCATGCCACTCGTCCATCGCGAGACCGTGTCCGAGCAGGGCGTGGACGCGGCGCTGCTGGATGTCGGCGACGGCCACATCGAGCTGCTGCAGCCGCTCGGGCCCGAGACCGCGGTCGGCAAGTTCCTGAGCCGCCGGGGCCCGGGGCTCCACCACGTGGCCTACCGCGTCGAGTCGGTGCAGGCCGCGCTGGACGCGTGCGCCGCCGCCGGCATGCGCCTCATCGACGAGGCGCCGCGCACCGGCATCCGCGGCTCGCGGGTGGCCTTCCTACACCCCGCCTCCACCGGCGGGGTCCTCACCGAGATCGTGCAGCCAGCAGAGGAGCATTCCTAGTGTCAGACGACGACAAGCCTCAGAAGATCAACATCGGCTTCCTTGGAGGCCCGGTGCTCTCAGCCCGGGTCGCGCCCAAGCAGCTGGAGAAGCTGCGCGAGGCGCTGGGCAACACCGGGTGGCACAGCCTCAAGGCCGAGGACGGAGACGTGTCGCTCGACCTCGGCAAGGTCGTGTATGTGCTCGTCGACACCGAGGCCCACCGAGTGGGCTTCGGCGGCTGACCCGGAGCGCCGCGCTCACACGATCCGGTTGCGCAGGACGCCGATCCCCTCGATCTCCAGCTCGATCTCGTCGCCGCGGGCCAGCCAGCGCCCGTCGCCGTGCTCGAGGATGCAGCCGCGTCCCACCGTGCCGGAGCCGAGGACCTCGCCGGCGACGAGGCCGGGCGTGTTGCGCGCCGCGGTCTCGATCAGCCGATCCCACGAGTGATAGATGCCGCCGGTGCGGCTGTCGGTGCGCACCTCGCCGTTGACGCGGGCGATGGCGCGCATGTCGAGATCGGCGGGCAGCTCGTCGGGGGAGACGAGGACCGGCCCCAGGGCCGTGGCGAAATCCTTGCCCTTGGCCGGCCCCAGCCCCACCGGCATCTCCCGGAACTGGAGGTCCCGGGCGGAGAAGTCGTTCATGATCGTGAAGCCCTCGGGCCGGCCGTCGGCGCCGATCACGCAGGCCAGCTCCAGCTCGTAGTCGAGCATCTTCGTGTCGGCCGGCATGGGGATGTCATCGCCGTCCGCGTACACCGCACCCGGGTTGGTGAAGTAGAAGACGGGGATCTCGTACCAGGTCGGCGGCACCTCCTGACCCCGGTGGGCCCGCGCGTTGCGGATGTGCTCCTCGAAGGCCATGAAGTCACGGATCGACGGCGGCCGCCCCTCGGGATAGGCCCGCCTCATCGGATGACCCGCCTCATCGTGTGAACAGGGTCGAGAGGACGACTTCGGTGACCGTGCGGATCACGCCCTGCGTCGCCCGAATGCGCTCGAGGGCCAACTCGAGGCTCTTGGTGTCCTCGGCCATCACGTGCAGGAGGGCGCTGGCCTCCCCGGCCACGGTGTGGGCCGAGACCACGCCGGCCTCCCTCTGGACCGCCTGCTTGATGACCGAGCCCGACATCTCACCCTCGCAGTAGAGGTCGACGAACGCCTCGGCGTGCCAGCCGAACGCCTCGGGGTCGACGACCGCCGTGTAGCCCAGCACCACGCCGTCGCGCTCCAGCCGATCCAGCCGGCGCTTGACCGCCGGCGCCGAAAGGTGCACGTGCTTGCCGATGTCCGAGAACGACCGGCGAGCGTTCTCGCGGAGCAGCGCAACGATTCTTCGATCCGTAGCGTCCATATCCGGTCTGAGACGTGCGGCAACACAACGTACCGGCCTTGAGAAGCCGGGCCAACCCCCGGATCATTGCATAGGTGACTACCGAAACGCTGCAGGTCCCACACTCCTCCTCGGCCGACGTGATGCCCGTCCACGGCATCGATCACCTCGAGCTCTTCGTCGGCAACGCCGCCCAGGCCGCCTACTACTACACCCGCGCCTGGGGCTTCATCGAGGTCGCGTATCGCGGCCTGGAGACCGGCTCTCGTGACCGCGTCTCCCACGTCCTCCAGCAGGGCCGGATCCGCCTCGTCCTCACCGGCACGCTGGCCGGCGACGACGAGATCTCCGAGCAGCACGCGCGCCACGGTGACGGGGTGCGCACGATCGCCCTCAGCGTGCCCGACGCGGCCGCCGCCTACGAGCACGCCGTCGCCCATGGGGCGGTCGGCGTCGACGCTCCGCACGAGCTGTCCGACGAGCACGGCCGCGTCCAGCTGGCCTCGGTGGCGACCTACGGCGACACCCGCCACGTGTTCGTTGCGCGCGGCCAGTACACCGGCCCGTTCCTGCCGGGGTTCGTTGCGCGCGACACGGCCCCCACCGGCCCCGACGGACTGCTCGTGGGCATCGATCACGTGGTGGGCAACGTCGAGCTGGGCCGCATGCAGGAGTGGGTGAGCTACTACGAGCGCGTGTTCGGCATGACCGAGCTCATCCATTTCTCCGACGAGGCCATCTCCACCGAGTACTCGGCCCTGATGTCCAAGGTGGTCACCGACGGCTCGGGCAAGATCAAGTTCCCCATCAACGAGCCCGCGCAGGGCAAGCGCAAGTCCCAGATCGAGGAATACCTGGACTTCTACCGCGGCCCCGGCGTGCAGCACATCGCCGTGTCGACCACCAACATCGTCGCCACGGTGGACGAGTTGGCCGCGCGGGGGGTGCGCTTCCTGCCCATCCCCGAGACCTATTACGCCGACGTGCCGGGGCGCATCGGCGCGATCGACCACGACCTCGCCGACCTGCAGCGCCTGGGGATCCTCGTCGACCGCGACGAGGAGGGCTACCTGCTGCAGATCTTCACTCACGCCGTCGGCGACCGCCCGACGGTGTTCTTCGAGCTCATCGAGCGCCACGGGGCGCGCGGGTTCGGCGAGGGGAATTTCAAGGCGCTGTTCGAGGCATTGGAACGCGAGCAGGACCGGCGTGGGAACCTCTAGCCGTCATCCGGGAATGCCCTTTCCACGACGAGGGAGCCGCTGATGCGCTACGAACAGCGAGGCAGGATTCCGGCCAAGCGCCATGTCGCCTTCCGCGAGGAGGGCCGGCTGCTGACCGAGGAGGTGATGGGGTTCGAGGGATTCTCCGGCAACGAATCGATCCTCTATCACCTGGAGTCGCCGTGCCGGGTGAGCGATCTGGGGTCGTTCACGGCGCTCGAGCGTGAGGAGTGGGTTCCGGCCGCCCACGCCCACCGTCTGTTCGACACACGCTCCGTGGAGGCAGGCGGCGATCCGGTGCTGGGTCGCCGCCTGCTCATGTTCAACGATGACGTCGAGATCGGGATCTGCCGGCCCACCGAAGAGCAGGGCTACTTCTTCCGCGACGGCGAGGGCGATGAGGTCATCTTCGTCCACGAAGGCTCGGGCCGGCTCGAGACGACGTTCGGGACCCTGAGCTACCGCCCCCGCGACTACGTGGTCATCCCGCGCGGGACCATCTACCGCTTCCACCCCGAGGGCGACCAGCTGTGGCTGACCTTCTTCACCCCCGGGGAAATCGAGACCCCGAACCGCTACCGCAACCGCTACGGCCAGCTGCTCGAGCACGCGCCCTACTCCCACCGGGACTTCCACGGCCCGGGGGACCTGGTCACCCATGACGAGCGGGGCGACTTCGAGTTGGTGACACGGGTGCGCCGCGGCTACCAGCGCTACGGCCTGGACTACCACCCGCTCGACGTTGTCGGCTGGGACGGATTCGTCTACCCCTACACCTTCAACGTCGACGACTTCGAGCCCATCGCCGGGCGCGTGCACATGCCGCCGCCCGTGCACCAGACCTTCCAGGGCCCCAACTTCGTCATCTGCTCGTTCTGCCCGCGCATGCTCGATTGGGAATCGGACCCCACGCACCCGGCGATCCCGATCCCTTACAACCACTCCAACCTTCAGTCGGAGGAGATGATCTATTACGTGTCGGGCGACTTCGGATCGCGCCGGGGCGTCGACGTCGGCTCGGTCACGCTGCATCCCTCCGGTCTGCCCCACGGGCCGGCGCCCGGGCTGGCCGAGAAGTCGATCGGAAGTCGCTGGACCGACGAACTCGCCGTGATGTGCGACACGTTCCGCCCGCTGCGGCTCACCCCTCTGTGCCAGGCGCTGGACGACGGCCGCTACGCGCTGTCGTGGGCCGCCCGGGACCCCGCCTCCCAGGAGGTGCCCGCCGGTGTTTGAGGAGGCACAGCTCTACGCGCCCATCACCACCTCCGAGGACGGCATGGTCACCGTCCACCTCGATGAGGACCATCCCGGCTTCGGCGATCCGGTGTACCGCGAGCGCCGTAACCAGATCGCCGCGCGGGCCCTGCGCTGGGCGCCCGACCAGGCGATCCCCCAGGTCGACTACACCGAGGCCGAGCAGGAGGTGTGGCGCACGGTGTGCCGGGAGCTGGCCGCCAAGCACGAGCGTCTGGCGTGCCGCGAGTACCGCGATGCGATGGCCGCGCTGGCCCTCCCGGCCGACCACATTCCCCAGCTCGACGAGGTCTCAGATCGCCTGCGCCCGCTGACCGGCTTTCAGTATCACCCAGCGGCCGGGCTGGTCGGCTTTGACCGGTTCTACGGCTCGCTGGCCGACGGCGTCTTTCACTCGACGCAGTACGTCCGCCATCATGCGCTGCCGCTCTACACGCCCGAGCCCGACCTCATCCACGAGGTGATCGGCCACGGCGGGCTCATGGCCAGCCCCCGGCTGGCGGAGCTCAAGCGGCTGGCGGGACGCGCGTCGCGCCGCCTGGAGACCCAGCCGGGACGCGAGTTCTTCGCCAAGGTGTTCTGGTTCTCGCTCGAGTTCGGGGTGCTCTATGAAGCGGACCCCACCCAGCCCACCCACCCCGAGCTGCGGGCCTACGGCGCGGGGCTGCTCTCCTCCTACGGGGAGATCGAGGAGTTCCGCGGCGCGGAGATCCGTCCCTTGGACATCGGCGAGATGGGCGTCCTGGAGTACGACATCACCCGCTACCAGCCGATTCTGTTCGCCGCCGACGGCATCGATCACCTGCTCGAGGTGGTCGGCGGCTTCTTCGCCGAGTGCGACGACGACTCCCCGGCGCGGCTCACCGACGCCCGCTCGGTCGGGCGCTGAGGCTTAGAGCACGGACGGCGGCGACAGCGCCGCCGCCCCGGCTCCCTCGCGCCCGGTCCCGCCGCCTCGGCGGCGATCGGTGAACTGCACGGCGATGATCGCGATGTCGTCGCGCGGCGCTTCGGCGGGCTCGACGGCGTACCGCTCGAGCGCGTCGGCGAGCTGTCCGGCATCGGCCCCGCTCGCGTGGCCGAGCAGCGCCTCGGTGGGCACGCGCTCGGGCCCGGGGCCGGGGTCTGAGACGCCGTCGGTGTAGAGCAGGATCGTGTCGCCGTGCTGGAGGGCCAGCTCCGTGGTCTGGAGCCTGATGTCGGGCCAGATGCCCAACAGCGTCCCTCGCGACGGAACCGCGCGCGGGTCGCCGCCGGCCGGCACCAGGATGGGGGGCGGATGCCCCGCGCAGGCCAGCGAGACGCGCGCGGTCCCGTTCTCGAGGGTCAGCAGCAGGTAGGCCACGGTCACGAACCGCCCCTCCAGGTCCTCGCCGAGCATCGCGCGGTTGAGGAAGCGCAGGGCCTCGTCGGGGCCGACCGCCCATGAGGCCAGGCTGCGCAGCGTCCACCGCGCCATCGCGGTCACTGCCGCGGCCTCGGCCCCCTTGCCGCAGACGTCGCCGATGACGATCGCCCAGCGCCCATCACTGACCGGGAAGGCGTCGTAGAAGTCTCCGCCGACGAGCTCGGAGGCCTGGGCCGGAAGGAAGCGGACGGCCAGGTCACAGCCAGGGATGTCCGGCAGCGCGGTCGGCAACAGGCTCTCACGCAGCACCTCGACCGTGCGTTCGCTGCGCCGCCGGGCCCGCTCGCGCGAGAGCACGAGATACCCCAGGAACACCCCGAGCAGCGCCGTGCCCAGCGTGAGCAGGACGAGCACGACGATCGCCTCCACGGTGGAATGGCTGGCCGCGGTCTTCGCCGCGTTCTGGCGGGCCCGCTCGCGCGCGGAGACCAGGCCCTCCAATGTGCCGGCACGGGTGCGGACGGCGTCGACGAGCTGCTTGCCCCGCAGCGTGATGGCGTCGGTCCGGGCAGCGGCGCGGTCGTGTGTGGCCACGGCGAGGATCCGGGGCAGGTAGCCGGTCATGTAGGTGTCGGCGGCGGTGGCCAGGCGTCGGGCGCCGCGCGGGAACGAGCCGTCCACCTTGGCCGCCTGCGCCAGTTGCGCCATGGCCTGCGCGAACCCGTGCTGGGCGGCCTGCGTCGGCGCCAGGAACAATCGCTGGCCGGTGATGACATACCCGCGCACGCCGGTCTCGGCGTCGACGACCAGCCGCTCGAGGTCGATGGTCGCCACCAGATAGTCGTCGGAGCGACGGGTCGCGTCGGCGGTGTGGTGCAGCCTGACGGTGTTGACGAGCAGGAGAGAGACGCCGAGCGCTACCAGCACCGCTCCGCCGGCCACCACGAGCGCGATCCTGGCGGGCAGCCGCAGCGTGGTCCGCATAGCGCGAATTTACGGACTGTTGCGGTCGACCACCAGCATGGGCCCGCCGCTTCGTAGAGTCAGGGCGCATGCCAACGCTTAGCAGTGCTTCGCACGGACGAGTGCAGATTGCGTTCAGTGGGCTCGATCGAGGCCTGTTGATGGCCGCTCGCACGCGCGGGCACGGGCCGCGCCGTGAGCGCGGCGCCCTCGTCTATTCGCGGTTGGGCGAGCACGCCGCCTGCTGGCTGGCGCTGGGCGTGGCCGGGGCCGCACTGGACCCCGAGCGTCGAGCGCTGTGGCTGCGCGGCGCCGGGGCGGTGGCCGCGGCCTATGCGCTCAACTACGCGGTCAAGCTGGCCGTGCGCCGTCCGCGCCCACAGCTGGACGGGCTCCCTGCGCTCTCGCCGGTCGTCTCTGCGCTGTCGTTCCCCAGCGCGCATGCCACCACCTCCTTCGCGGCGGCGCGCGTGTACCGGGGGCTGGTGGCGCCCGGCGTCCTCTACGGCGCCGCGGTGGCCTTCGGACTCAGCCGCCCCTACCTGGGCGTGCACTACCCCTCAGACGTGGTGGCCGGAGCACTGCTGGGCACGGTCTTCGGCTGCGTCGCCGCAGGACGTGGCGCGGCTGCGGGAGGTGGTGGCGAGTGCCGATGAAGGTCGGGATCGTCGGCATGCCCAACGCCGGCAAGTCGTCCCTGTTCACCGCTCTGACCGGAGTGGCCGCCGAGGCCGCCAACTACCCCTTCACCACGATCGAGCCCAATGTGGCCATCGTGCCCGTCGAGGACGACCGGCTCAACACCGTCGCCGATGTGGTCCGCGCGTCCAAGATCGTGCCCGACACCATCGCCTTCCACGACATCGCCGGCCTGGTGGCGGGCGCGCATCGCGGCGAGGGGCTGGGCAACCAGTTCCTGGCCAACATCCGCGAGACCGACGCGCTCGTCCACGTCGTGCGCGCCCACACCGACGAGAGCGTCGTGCACCCCGAGGGCCGGGTCGACCCGCTGGCCGACATCGACACGATCGAGACCGAACTCATCTACGCCGACCTCGAGCAGGCCGAGCGCCGCCGCGACCGCGTGGTGCGCACCGCCCGCGGCGGTGACCGTCACGCCGTCGCCGAGGCGCAGTGGCTCGACCAGGTCATCGCGGCCCTGCAGGCCGGCAGGCCCGCCCGCACTGTGCCCCCGCCGGCTGAGGCGACCGACGCCATGGCACTGCTCTCTCCGCTGACCGCCAAGCCGGTCCTGTTCGTGGCCAACGTCGAGGAGGGCGACCATGAGGTCCCGCCCGCCATCGCGGCCCACGCGGCCGAGCAGGGCGCCGAGGCGGTCGCGGTCTCAGCACGCCTGGAGGCCGAGCTGGGCGAGCTGTCCGACGAGGACGCCGTCGCCATGCGCGCGGACCTGGGGCTCGCCGAGTCCGGCCTGCAGACCGTCGTGCGCGGCGCGTTCTCGCTGCTGCACCTCGTGGCCTTCTTCACCGCCGGCGAGGACAAGCCGGCCCAGTCCTGGCACCTGCGCCGCGGGCTCTCGGTGTGGCACGCCGCCGGGCTCATCCACTCCGACATCCAGAAGGGCTTCGTGCGCGCCGAGGTGGTGTCCTGGGACGCCCTGCGCGATGCCGGGGGCTATGCCGGCGCGCGGGACCGGGGCACCCTGCGCCTGGAGGGCCGTGACTACGTCGTCGCCGACGGGGACGTCATCACGGTGAAGTTCACGCCCTGATGCGCGATAAGGGACGCACCGCGGCCCTTATCGCGCACGTCGAGCGCTACAGGTCGGCCAGGGACGAGGCGTTCTCCAGGCGCTCGGCCAGACGGTTCATGCCCAGCCCCCGGGCCGCCTCCGCGCCACCGGCCAGGTTGGTCTCGGCGTCCTCAGGGAGCGTCACCTCGGCAGGGCGCAGCGTCGCGATGTCGCGGAAGGCCATGAGCTCGTCGGCGTTCTCGCGCAGCGAGGTGGCGATGCGTGGCCGCTGCTCGTCGGCGGCGGCGATCACCGCCTCCAGCGAGCCGTAGCGGTCCAGCAGTTCGGCTGCCGTCTTGGGGCCGATCCCGGGGGCGCCGGGTAGTCCGTCGGACGGGTCGCCGCGCAGTGCGATGAAGTCGGGGACGAGGCTCGGGACGACGCCGTAGCGGCGGTGGACCTCCTCGGGGTCGACTTCGTCGAAGCCGGCCGAGCGCTGCTTGAGGTAGACGACGCTGACCCTCTCACCGGCACACTGGTACATGTCTCGGTCCCCGGTCATGATCAGGCCCCGTCCGCCGGCGTCGACCTCGGCCTCGGCGAAGGCACCGAGCAGATCGTCGGCCTCCAGGTCATCGCTGGTCACGCTGAGCCAGCCGAAGGCGGCGAACAGATCGGGGCCGTGCTGAAACTGCCAGTCCAGGGCGTCGGGCACCGGCGGTCGATCGGCGTGGTAGGCGGGATACAGCTCGGTCCGGTAGGCCGCCGCCTCCGCGCCGAAGCAGACGACGATCGCCCGCGGGCGGCAGTCGGCCGCGATGCGCAGGATGAGGTTGGCGGCGCCCAGCAGCGCGTTGACGGCGTGGCCGTCGCCGTCGGTGATCGTGTCCGGGAGCGCGAAGAAGGAGCGGTACAGGACGAACGGGCCGTCGATGGCGAGCAGGGGGCCGGGCACGCCCGGGAGGCTATCCACCCCGCCCACGGCACGAGGCCAGGCCGTCACGCCGTCAGCCGTGAGGCCGTCAGGTCAGGGGACGGTGACCGCGGGACCGTCCACCGTCCCGTCCACGATCCGGTAACGGCCCGAGGGCACCTGCGTGCTGTAGGTGCCGCCAGACGACACGCGCGCCTGCCCGACGGTCCGCCAGGCCCCGGCGGTCTGAGCCTGGATGGTGACCGCGTCGCCGGCGGGCGCCGGGAACACGGTCCCGCTCAGTTTGCCGGAGGGGTCGGTGGTGGTGATCGACGTGAAGGTGGCCCAGGTGTCGTCGAGGCCGAAGATCTCCTGGAGCTGGGTGCCGGTCACGGTGGTGCTCCCGCGGGTGCCGACGACCTGCGCCTGCACGATCCGCGGCGAGACGCCGTGGCGGGTCACAGAAATGCCGATGAGGCTGCCGCGGACCAGGTGACCGAGCTTGCGGGCGGCGGCCGCCAGGCTCATCTGCGAGCCCCAGCTGTGGTACGGGTTCTGGCCGGCGTTGTCGTAGGGGTCAGGGACGCCGCGTAGCCAGGGTTCGGGCGTCGCGCCGGCCCACACGTTCTGAATGCTCTCCGTGTATCCGCCGGAAGAGGCGAAGAAGTAGGTGACCGCGGGCTTGCCGCCGTAGGTGACGATCTGGCCGCTGGTGGCGCCGACCGCGGCGTTGGTGGACGGGGTCTCGGCCTTGACTCCGCCGTACATCTGCGAGCGGGTGTCGGAGTAGAGGTCGTAGCCGCTGCCTCCCACCGTGGTGGTGATGGCGTAGGTGCGCGCAGCGACGGCCTGGGCCTCGAGTGCCGCCGTGGCCCAGCTCGACGGCATCTCGGCGGCCACCACACCGCGCACGTAGTCGTCCAGGCCGACCGCGTCGACGGTCTGCACACCGCCGCCGGCGGGCGAGAACACAAGCGCCCCGCGGTAGCTGCCCAGGCCGGGCACGCTGAGCGGCGCGGCGGCGGGCGCGGTGACCGTCAGCGGCGCCGCGAAGGTCCCCATCGACCGGCCCGCGGAGGTGGTGATGGCGAGCTTGGCCCCCGCCGCCTTGACGGTGTAGGTGGTGGTGGGCGAGAGGCGCGTCCCGGATCCTGACACGCCGGTGGCCCCGGCAAACGACGCCGGCCCGGTGGCGAGCAGGACCCGGACGGTCTGGCGCGGATTGGTGGTGGCCAGCGCGGTGCCCTGGTAGTAGTGGGCCAGGATGGCGTGGAAGTCGGCGCCGTGCAGCGCGTAGCCGTAGGCGCCGTACTGGCTCATCCCGATGCCGTGGCCATCCCCGCCGCCGCGGATGGCGAACGTGCTGTCAGCCCGCGCCGCGGCGGTGAAGCCGGCCAGCACCACAACCGCGGTCAGCAGCGCACGAACCGTCCGCATGGTCAGGCCGGCCTTCCGAATCACGGTTAGCGGACGGGCCAGGACGGTTAGATAGGGTGGCGAGATGAGCGAGCGCAAGGCGTCAGAGGTCTTCGTGGAGTGCCTGGAGGCGGAGGGCGTCAAATACGTGTTCGGGATCCCGGGCGAGGAGACGCTGGACCTCAACGAGTCCCTCGCTGACTCCTCTATCGACTTCATCCCGGTGAGACATGAGCAGGGCGGCGCGTACATGGCGGACGCCTATGGCCGGCTGACCGGCCGGGCCGGGGTCTGCCTGGGCACGCTGGGCCCGGGTGCGACCAACCTCGTGACCGCAGTCGCCGACGCGTTCCTGGATCGCTCCCCGCTGGTTGCCCTCACCGGGCAGTCCGATCTGGAGCGGATGCACAAGGAGTCACACCAGTACATCGACCTGCTCGCGATCATGCGCCCGGTCGTGAAGTGGAATGCACGGGTTTCGAGCCCGGAAATAGTCCCGGAAGTGGTGCGCAAGGCCTTCAAGGTGGCCGAGTCCGAGAAGCCAGGCTCCACGCACCTCGAACTGCCCGAGGACGTGATGATGCGCCCGCTGGACGCCTCGCCCCTGCCCCGTCATGCGCCGGTCCAGCCCGAGCCCGGCATGCGCGAGCTCCAGCGTGCCACCGAGGTGATCATGGACGCCGAGCGCCCGATCATCCTCGCCGGCAACGGCGCCATCCGCACCCACGCCAGCCGGGCCCTGCGCGCCTTCGTCCACACCACGGGGATCCCGGTGGCCGAGACCTTCATGGCCAAGGGGCTGCTCGACTACGAGGATCCCCACGCGCTGGGCACCGTCGGGCTCCAGGCCCGTGACTACGAGCTGGCCGGCTTCGAGGACGCCGACGTGGTCATCGCCGTCGGCTATGACCTGGTCGAGCACAAGCCCGAGCACTGGAACCCGCGCGCCGACAAGAAGATCGTCGTCATCGACACCGTCGCGGCCGAGATCGACGAGTTCTTCATGCCCGAGGTCGAGCTCATCGGCGACATCGCCCACGTGCTGGCGCGCCTGGCCGCGGGCTGCAGCCGCAAGAACGCGGAGGCGAGTGGGGATGAGTCCGTGCGTTTGCGTGACCTCGTGTTCGGCGCCCTCCGGGACGCTCGCGAGGACGACCAGTTCCCCATGCGCCCGCCCCGCGTGCTGTCAGACATCCGCCAGGCCCTGCGACGCTGCGACGTGCTGGTCTCCGACGTCGGCCTGCACAAGCTGTGGATCGGCCGGATGTTCCCCGCCCACGAGCCGGGAACGGTGCTGATCGCCAACGGCCTGGCCGGGATGGGGTTCGCCCTGCCCACCGGGATCGCGGCCAAGCTCGTGGACCCCAATCGCCACGTCGTCACCGTCTCGGGTGACGGCGGGTTTCTCATGAACTGCCAGGAGCTCGAAACCGCGGTGCGGCTCAAGACACCCGTGGTCAACGTCATCTGGGAGAACGGCCAGTTCGGCTCGATCGTGTGGAAGCAGGACAAGAAGTTCGGCCGCCACTTCGGAGTGGACTTCGGCAACCCGGACTTCGTCAAGCTCGCCGAGGCCTTCGGCGCGCCGGCTTGGCGCTGCGCCAGTGCCGGCGAGTTCGCGCAGCGCCTGGGCCACGCGCTCACCCTCGACGTGCCCTCGGTGATCGTGGTCCCGATCGACTACTCGGTTGACGTGGCCATCTCGCGCGAGCTCGGCGCCGAGACGGTCGCCACCTGACCAGCTGAACCGACGCCGGACGGCGGCCCGCGGCGCGTCACGAGGCCCCTTAACGGCGACGGCTCGCCCGGCCGCTGTGGCCGGGCGAGCCGCCCTGAGGGGTTTGCGACGTACCTCAGGCGCTCAGTGGCGCTTGAACCCTCCGTGACCGGCGAGCTCGGCCACCAGCGCCGTGCCGTCGGCGGTGCCCAGCCCTGTGGCCAGGTCGTAGCCGCGGACCGCGCTGAAGCCCTGCACCGTGTGCGTGCCGGGGAACGGGTCGCCGGCGGGGTTCTCGAACGTCACCGTGGAGTTGCCGCGCGTGATGTCCACCACGCCCGAGCCGTTACCGTCACCGCGGTCATACAGCGCCGGGTTCAGCAGGCCCAGGTCATGCCCGGCTGCCTGATCGGCGACGGCGACCACGCCGGAGAACAGCGGGGACGCCTCGCTGGTGCCGCCGACGACGTTCCAGCCGCCCGGGCCCTCGCCCGGGAAGCTCCAGAACACGTTGGCGCCGCCGTCGACAGCCGCGCTCATGCTGATATCGGGAGTCCCGCGCATCCGACCGGTCACGTTGGCCACGCGGTCCTGGTAGAAGGGCCGGCTGAACACCGCCGACACCCCACCGCCGGCCGCGCAGGGCGACGTGCAGCCGGTTGACGGCGGGTCATTCCACAGGTTGTCGGGCGCCAGGCGGTTGCCGTTGGCGTCGAGGTGCAGCTGCGTTCCGCCCACCGAGGTCACCAGCGGATCGGCCGACGGCCAGCTGTTGACGCGGAAGGGATAGAAGTCCTCCCCGTCAGGCGCGGCCGTCGCGTCGGTCGGGCCCGCGTCGCCCGAAGAGGCGAGGACGCTGACGCGATGGACCAACGCGTTGACATACGCGCCGCGCAGTTG
The DNA here is from genome assembly GCA_963737335.1 of uncultured Solirubrobacteraceae bacterium. Classification (GTDB taxonomy): domain Bacteria; phylum Actinomycetota; class Thermoleophilia; order Solirubrobacterales; family Solirubrobacteraceae; genus Palsa-465. Next base: position 502,473 of record CAVTSK010000020.1, on the reverse strand, counting down.
CTCGATTGAGCGGGCGCTGGGGAACGTCTCCTCGGTCGCGCCGAAGCTCTGCGTGATGACATCACCCAGGTGGTGATTGATCACGAAGTTCTCGGCCTCGACGATCTCCGGAAAGCCCGTGGTGCCTTCCGTCTCCGCCACCGGCGTCTCGACCAGCAGAATGTTGGCGCCGGGGGCCATGCCGTGGGCGTACTCGACATCGAGCGACGTCTCCACGCCCCAGCCCGGGGCGGCGGGATCGTTGTGGTTGACCGGCCCGTCGGGCGTGATGATGTTGAACGACGGCGGTCCGGGCAGCCCGTAGGCGGCGTCGAACGTGTTGAGGTCGCTCTTGATGGTGGGCGACCCGAAGGAGTCGACGATCACGATCGTCTTGCCCGCCCCGGTCAGGCCGGCGCGGTACAGCGGGCTCATGTTGTAGGCCTTCTCGTACTGGATCGGCCCGTAGCACGCAATCCCGAAATCGGCCTCGCACTGAGCCGTCGTCGGCGGCGAATCCCCGAAGTGGCCCGGGAACTGGACATGGAACGGCTCCGCGACGGCGCTCTGAGCGGCGAACGCGCACGCGGCGGATACTCCGAGGAGCGCAAACAAACCTCGGGTGCGCAAGGCATACCTCCCTGGGGGCTTGGATAAAGCGGCGGGATTCAATCACGCCGCGACAGCCCCGCGCGCAGCTTCCAAGAGGGTTGCAACAGATTGCCGCGACAAGCTGATTTTGCGGCAATCTGTCAACGCCCGATGACGATTACGTGTTGCCGCGCGCCATCGCTCGGAGATCCATTGCCTTGTTGTAGGTCTCCTCGTCAACGCCCTTCTCGTAGGCGACCTCGCGCAGCATCCGCCCCGAGGTGGCCGCCTCCTTGACGATCTCCGCGGCCTTGTCGTAGCCGATGTGCGGATTGAGCGCGGTGGCCGCGGCGAGCGTCGACTCGGCGGAGCGGCGAGCGCCGTCCTCGTTGGCCTGGATGCCGTCCACGCACTTCTCGGCGAAGATCTTGGCCGTCGCCGCGAGCAGGCCGATCGACTGCAGCAGGTTGCGCGCGATCAGCGGCACCCGGACGTTGAGCTCGAAGTTGCCTTCCAGTCCACCGATGGTGATGGCGGTGTCGTTGCCGATCACCTGCGCGGAGACCTGGAGCACGACCTCCGGGATCACCGGGTTGACCTTGCCGGGCATGATCGAAGAGCCCTTTTGGAGCTCGGGCAGCAGCAGCTCGCCGAGCCCTGCGCGCGGACCGGAACCCATCCACGCCAGGTCGTTGGCGATCTTGGTCAGCGAGACCGCGACCACCTTCAGCGCGCCCGACAGCTCCACCAGCGCGTCGCGGTTGCCCTGAGCCTCGAACGGGTCCTCGGGCGCGCGGATCTCCAGGCCGGTCGTGTCGGTCAGGCGCGCGCGCACACGCGTGGCGAACTCCTGGTGGGTGTTGAGCCCGGTGCCGGTCGCGGTGCCGCCGAGCGGGATCTGCGCGACCTGGGGCAGGGCGTTGCGCACGCGCCGCGCGCCGAGGCGGATCTGGGCGGCATAGCCGCCGAACTCCTGGCCGAGCGTGACCGGCACCGCGTCCATGAGGTGGGTGCGGCCGGCCTTGACGATGTCATGGAAGGCCTCGGCCTTGGCCTGGAAGGCGGCCTCGAGCTGCGCGAGCGCCGGCAGCAACTCGTGCTCGGCGCGATCCAGCGCGGCCAGGTGCACCGCCGACGGGAACACGTCGTTGGACGACTGGCCCATGTTGACGTGATCGTTGGGGTGGGCCGGGTGGTCGGGGTCGTTCTCGTTGGCGAGGTTGGCGATGACCTCGTTGGCGTTCATGTTGGTCGACGTGCCCGAGCCGGTCTGGAAGACGTCGATGGGGAACTGATCATCGAACTCCCCCGCGGCCACGCGGTCGGCGGCGGCCGCGATGCGCTGGGCGAGATCCGGCTCGAGGAGGTCGAGCTCAGCGTTGACCCGGGCCGCCGCGGCCTTGATCTGGGCCAGCCAGTGGATGACCGGCACGGGGACGGTCTCGCCGGAGACGGGGAAGTTGGCGACCGCCTTGGTCGTCTCGCCGCCCCAAAGCTGGTCTTTCTCCTGCAGGCTCATGACGTCCTTTCACAATGTCGTTCGCGCGCGATGCGATCAACGCTAGCGGGCGGGTGGGGTCCGGGTCCGCGCGGTCCACGGCCGGACGATGGGCCGTCACCCGCAGAAGGAGATGAGCTCGCGCGCCACCGCCACGGGATCGTCGTAGGCGATGAGAAACCCCGTCTGAGGCACCGTGCGCAGCTGCGCGTGCGGGAGGAGGTCCAGGGCCTCGGCGGCGGCCTCCATGGGGTGGGCCAGGTCCTCCTCGGCCCACAGCAGCAGGACCGGCATGTCCATCTCGGGGTAGGCGTCGAGCAGCTGGGTCTGAGCCTCCACCGGCCAGCGCCGGGCGAACTTGGCCCACGACCGAGCACGATTGCCGTTGCCGCCGACGTCAGCGAAGGCATGGCGGATGAGATCACGCGCCGCCGAGTTGGCCTGGATCGACATTCGCTCGCCCATGGCGGGCCGGAACACGAGCTTGGCGCCGTGGGCCATGACGCGATCCAGGCCGGGGAGCGCCGCCACCCGGCACGACATCCGCCACGCCGCGCGCTTGGCGCCGAACTCGTCGCGGCGGTGCAGGCGGTTGGGCATCAGCACGATGCGGCTGGGCTCGACGCGGCCGGTGCTCACCGCCATCAGAATCAGCTCCGCGCCGAGGTCATGCCCGGCGACGATGCAGCGCGGCCCGCCGGCCTCGCGGCAGAACCCGGCGAGCACATCGGCGAGCCAGTCGGGTGAGTACGGGTGGCGTGGGCGATCCTCGGAGTCGCCGTGTAGGGGCAGGTCGGGCAGCAGCACGCGAAACCGCGTGGCCAACGGCGCCACGATCGGCTCCCACTCGCGGTGAGACAGACCCAGCGAATGCAGGAGCACCAGCGCGGGCCCCGCCCCGGTCTCCCGGTAAGCGACCCGCGCTCCGTCCTGGTGGTGGTAGAGACGAAGGCGCACGACGTAGATCGTGTCACCCCTCGGGACGGGGTCAATCAGACGTCCACACGATGATCCAGATTGAGGATCGGTGGGTACCTTTGTTGATGTGTCGCCACAGCCTTATGACCGGGTTTTGGACCATTGGAACGGCAACCACGTGATTTGCCGTTAAAAGGTTGTGCAATTGCTGTGCTTGTCTGATTATCGCTGCGCAAAGAGCGCTGAAATGGAGCTATGAGGCAAATCCACGGAAGCCCGCTGGGCCTGTCCACATCACAGGCAGCTCAGGCGCTTGGCGTCTCGCTGGGAACAATCCGACGTTGGTCGGACATGGGCTATCTGCAGTCCTACCGCACTCCGGGAGGACAGCGGCGCTTCAGCCAGGAGCAGATCGACAAGTTCGTCGGCTCCCTGGAGCAGCAGAGCTCCGATCCCATGCTTGACCGTCAGGTCGGCTGAAAAAACCCCCAGCCCCTGAACAACTCGGGTGGACCGACCGGCCCTGGCGGTGCCGCCCCACATATCGTCTCGCTGCTGTGGCGCGGCCCGCTTGCCGGCGAGCCGTGTCACATGGTGAGGCGCGGTGACGAGATGATGGGTTCACCGGTGCCTTCCCTGCCACAGGGCCGCTCTCAGCGGACAGGACGGGCGCCGGTCAGCCTCCAGCACCTGCCTGGTTGATGCGACGCTCCATGTCGAGCTCGGCGTCGAAGTCCGCCATGTCCGCGTGCCGGTACTCGACCCCCTCGCCGCTGAGCAGCCCGGCCAGGACCTCGACGTAACGGGAGTCCACCTGGGTCCCCGCCACCCGCCGCAGCTCGGTCAGCGCCTCGAAGGAGCTGATCTGCGTGCGGTAGGTGTCTGACGCCGTCAGCGTGTCGTAGACCTCGGCCACCGAGATGATCTTGGCGATTTCGGGGATCTCCTCATCGCCGAGCCCGGCGGGGTAGCCGCGGCCGTCGATGCGCTCGTGGTGGGCGAGCACGATCTCTGCCACGGGTCCGTACATCCCGAGGTCGCGCAGCACATCGGCGCCGAGCTCGGGATGGCGCTGGATCGCCACCCAGTCCTCTTCGGTCAGCGTCCTGCCGCGTTCGGCCACGCGATCAGACAGCGCGAAACGGCCGATGTCGTGCAGCAGGCCGGCGGTGTGAGCCAACTCGCACTCGGCTTCGCTCATGCCGACTGCCTGGGCGATGTCACGGGCGAACCGAGCCACTGCGGCCGAATGGCGCGCGGCCCGCTGGTCGCGGATGTCCAGCGAGCGCATCAGCCCCGCGAGCACGCCCCAGGACAGCGAGACGTACTGCTGGGCCCGCTGGCGGGAGCGGTCCAGCAGATGGGCCATGTAGGAGAAGGCGAACACCGCCGCCAGCGCGAATGCGATGCCGCCGTTGCCCACCTTGAAGATGATGCTCGCTCCGGCCGCTGCGACCAGGATGCTCAATGCGCCGCTCGGGAGGAACTCCCAGAGCGTTCTGAGCCCGAACTGCTCCGTTTCCGGGAACGCCAGTCGCCGCAACGACGTGAACATCGCGAACCCGATGATCAGCGAAGCGACGCCGGCCAGGCCGATGGCGAAATAGAAACCGGGGTCGTCTGTGGGCTGCGCGGCCAAACTCCGCACAATCACGGCCGCTGCGACCGCCGGCACCACCGCCGTAGGAAGATTGATGAGGACGACAGACCGCCACCGCGTCCGCAGCATCACCGTCGCGCTCAACTCGGCGAGGATCGCTGCCGCTGCACCCGAGGCAGACCCCAGGAACGCGGCCGCCAGGACCGTGACGATGAAGGAAGCAGATACCGACAAGCCGTCGCGTTCCCCCACCACGAGGAGACCAGCAGCAACCGCCGCGATACCGAGAATCACACTGAGCGCGCCCACACGATCGGGAGGGCCCAGCGCTATCACGGTTCCGCACACCACCGCGCTGGCCAGCGCGATCGACGCGGCTGCAGCGCGACCCGCGCTATCCCCGGCGCGTCGACGGAGCATAATTTGCAAGGTAGCGTGAAAACTGCCCAGCTACCAGCGTTGAATAGTTGATCAGTAGTCGGCGATCAACCCTGGCGGAATTGCATTTTCCCTCCCTCCAACAGATCGAGACCGGAAGCAGCCATACGCCCCAATGGGGCGACGGCGAGCTGGTGCGACGACACGTGCAAGGCTCTGGACGGTCCTCCCGGTCGCATGCTGTGACTTGCGTAGCTCCCAAATCGCGTCAAAATGGACGCAACTTCCCATACGCTTTGCACAGATTTTTAGTCGGTAACCCGTGCAATTTTAAACGTAGTGGGGGTATTCCGCAACGTTCCGGGCCACCTTTCTGATCAAGTGCGCTATCTGAAGACCAGCGAAGCGGCAGCGTTGCTAAACGTCAGCCCGAATACGCTGCGGGCGTGGGAGCGCCGGTTCGGCTTCCCCAAGCCCCAGCGTTCGCCGGGCAAGCACCGCCTCTTCACCCATGGTGAGATCGCGGCGCTGCGTGATGCCCTCCAGGAGGGCCTGTCCATCTCTTCCGCCGTGTCCCGCGCGCGTGAAGGCTTGGCCGCTGACGCCAACTCGCTGGTGGGCGCGCTCGTCTCGTACGAGGGCGAACGGGCAGACGCCGCCATCGAGGCGGCGCTGGCGCTCCGGACGGTTGAGCGCTCGGTCGAAGAGGTCCTGCTCCCCACCTTGGACGAGATCCTACGCCGCTATGGAAGCGAATCGGCGGCTTGGGCCTTCGCGTCGCACTGGGCGGCCGATTGGCTGCGCCGCGCGACCCGGCTCTCGCCGCCTCCGGTTCGACCCGTTTCCATCGTTTTCGGCGATGCCACGCGCGACGAGCTCGACCCCGACGCCCCCTACCTGCGCGCCCTCGAACTGTTCTGCGTCCGCGCCGGGATCGACGTGCTCAGCCTCTCGGCTCGAGGGGTGGCGGGCATCGGCGACGCCGTCGCGGTACACCGTCCCAACCTGGTGGTCGTCGCCGGGTCCCACTTGGACGACGATGCCGTCGCCCGCTGGGCCTACGCCATCCGTCTGGCCGGCGGCGCCGTTCCCGTCGCTGTGTACCGGCGCGGCTCCGATCGCGGGCGTGTGCGCAGCACCGGCACGCGGAACCTGCCGCCGGGCTCCGGGGCAGCGCAGCGCCGGATCCTGGAGCTGATCGAGGGCGAACTGCTCGCCGTGGTGGCTCCGCCGAGCAAAAGCAGCACCATCGCGCCGCGCCGCAGCGCCAGCGCCTGAGCGCTCGGCCCCGACGCCGCAAGCCGGCTCGCGCCCCTCGGAGGCGTAGCGCGCCGTGCGCCTCCCGGCGCGCGTCCGACGGCCGGGGCTCGAGTCCTTCGCGCTGCACGAATGCAACCAAAGTGCAGCCAACGTTGCGATCCTTGCGCATCTCTCCCAACGACGGAATAACTCCCTTATGAACGGAATCCGGACGAATGCGGCTGCGGTGATGCTCGGGATCAGCCCGAACACGCTGCGCAGCTGGGAACGCCGCTATGGCTTCCCCAAGCCCCAACGCTCGGCCGGGGGCCATCGCCAGTACTCCCTGATCGAGATCGAGGCCCTGCGCCTCACCCTGGCCGAGACCCACAACGTCTCCTCGGCGATCTCACTGGCCCGGGAGCGCGGCGAGGGGCCGTCAACCCCCTCGCGCCTGACCGCCACGTTCACCAGCTTCGACGAGGACGGCGCCAACCGGCTGCTGGAGGAGAGCCTCGGGCTGCGCTCAGTGGAGCGCACCATCGAGGAGGTCCTGCTCGACGCGCTCACCTCGCTGTTCGAGCCCGGCACCAGCACCGCCGAGTATGAGTTCGCCTGGCGCCACGCCGCCGGCTGGCTCTCAGCGCAGCGTCGTCTCGCCCCGCCGGCCACGCGTCGCGAGGGCGTCATGATCTTCGACGCCTCCTCCCCGTGCGACCTGGACGCCATCCACGCCCAGGCGCTCGAGGTGATCCTCCGCCGTGCCGGCCTGCGCACCCTGGCGTTCACGCCGTCGATCGAGCTCACCCGGCTGGGCCGTGCGCTGCGGGCGCTCAACCCGTCGGCGGTCATCCTGACGGGGCGGCGCGTCTCGCTGGACTCGATCGGGCGCCTCGTCTACGCGGTGCGATCGATCGTGCGCGAGGTCGCCGTGTTCGACTACCGCAACGCCGTGCCCGACACCGGGGCCAGCACGGTCTTCCGCCTCGGCGACACGCCGGTGGCCGCTCGTGAGGCGCTCCTCTCCCGCGTGGAGCAGCCGGCGGCACGGCCCGTGACGCGCCCGGCGCCGGCGGTGGCGCGTCGATCCTCCGCGCCCGCCGGCGCGTAGCCGCGTCGATCCTCCGCGCAGCGCACCGTCCACGGGCCCCGGGGCTTCCTAGAATCCCCCGCCCATGAGCAGCCCCCACCGCCCGGTCGATCCGCACGCGTCCTTCCCGCAGTTGGAGGAGGCGGTGCTGGCCCGCTGGCGCGAGCGCGATGTGTTCGCCGAGTCGGTGCGCCGCCGCGCGGGGGCGCCTCAGTGGGGCTTCTACGAGGGACCGCCCACCGCCAATGGCCCGCCGGCCACCCACCACGTGCTCAGCCGGGTGTTCAAGGACATCTTCCCGCGCTACCGGACGATGACCGGGCACTACGTGGAGCGCAAGGCCGGCTGGGACTGCCACGGCCTGCCCGTCGAGCTGGCGCTGGAGTCCGAGCTCGGCTTCACCTCCAAGGACGACATCGAGCGCTACGGCATCGCGGAGTTCAACGCCAAGTGCCGCGAGAAGGTGCTCAGCCACGTGGCCGAGTGGAACCGCCTGACCGAGCGGATCGGCTTCTGGGTCGACCTCGACGATGCCTACCGCACCCTTGACCCCAGCTACGTGGAATCGGTGTGGTGGGCGCTGAAGACGATCCACGAGAAGGGGCTGCTCTACGAGAAGCTCAAGGTGGTCCCCTATTGCCCGCGCGATCAGGTGACCCTGTCCAGCCACGAGCTCGGTCAGCCGGGCGCCTATCAGGACGTCGTGGACCCGTCGGTGTACGTGCGCCTCCCGGTGACCCGCCTGCCTGACCCCGCGGGCCCGGTGCAGTTGGGCGACGAGCTGCTGGTGTGGACCACCACCCCCTGGACGCTGGTCTCCAACGCCGCCGTCGCCGTCCATCCCGAGCTCACCTACGTCCGCGCCCGCTACGACGGGGACCGCACCGCGATCCTGGCCGCCGACCTCGTGGAGCGGGTCCTGGGCGAGGGCGCAGAGGTGCTCGAGCGCTTCCCGGGCGCCGAGCTGGTGGGCACGGCGTATGACCCGCCGTTCGGCTTCATCACCGCCGAGGCGTACGGGCCCAAGGGCCACACCGTCCTGCCCGCCGACTTCGTCACCGCCTCGGACGGCACCGGGCTGGTTCACACCGCGATCGCCTTCGGCGAGGACGACTTCCGCCTGGGCGAGCAGGAGGGCCTGAGCGTGGTCAACCCGGTCCGGTTGGACGGCACCTACGACGAGCGCATCGGCCCCTATGCCGGACGTTGGGTCAAGGACGCCGACCCTGACCTCATCGAGGACCTCCGCGCCCGCGACCGGCTGCTGCGCGCCGAGGACTACGAGCACTCCTATCCGCACTGCTGGCGCTGTAACACGCCGCTGCTCTACTACGCCAAGCCCTCCTGGTACATCGCCACCAGCCAGATCAAGGACCGCCTGCTCGCGGCCAACGAGGGCGTCAACTGGCATCCCGAGCACGTCAAGCACGGCCGCTTCGGCAACTGGCTGGAGGGGAACGTTGACTGGGCGCTGTCGCGCGAGCGCTACTGGGGCACGCCGCTGCCGGTGTGGCGCTGCGCCCACGGCTGCATGAAGGTGATGGGCTCGCTGGCCGAGCTCGAGCGCGAGTCCGGCGTCAGGCTGGAGGATCCGCACCGGCCGTTCGTCGACGACGTGGTCCTGACGTGTGACAACTGCGGCGGGGACATGCACCGCGTCCCCGAGGTCATCGACGTCTGGTTTGACTCCGGGTCGATGCCCTTCGCGCAGTTCCAGGCCCCCCACCACAACCTCGACCACTTCGAGCAGCGCTTCCCCGCGGACTTCATCTGCGAGGCCCTGGACCAGACCCGCGGCTGGTTCTACTCGCTGCTGGCCATCAGCACGTTGCTGTTTGACACCTCGTCGTTCAAGAACGTGGTGTGCCTCGGGCTCATCCTCGACGAGGACGGCCGCAAGATGTCCAAGTCCGTGGGCAACACGGTGGAGCCGTGGGAGGTCATCGAGCGCTACGGCGCCGACGCGCTGCGCTGGTACTTCTTCACCTCCAAGCAGCCCTGGGATGGCTACCGCTTCTCGCTGGAGACGATCGGCGAGGCGGTGCGCCAGTTCATGCTCCAGCTCTGGAACACGTACGGGTTCTACGTGCTTTACGCCAATGCCACTCATCTCGACCTGATGGATGTCGGGCCAAGTCCCGGCGACGAGCTGGACTCCTGGGTGCTCTCGCGTCTCCAAGAGACCGTCGAGATCGTCCGCGACCGGCTCGACGACTTCGACGCCACCACCGCGGGCCGCGCCATTCAGTCCTTTGTCGACGAGCTCTCCAACTGGTACGTGCGCCGCTCGCGCAGGCGCTTTTGGAACGGTGATCCCAACGCCTTCTGGACACTCAGGACGTGTCTGGTGACCGTTGCCAAGCTCCTGGCCCCCTTCTGCCCGTTCATCGCCGACGAGCTCTACGACAACCTCGACGGCGGCGAGCCCAGCGTGCACCTGTGCGATTTCCCCGCGCCCGCAGCGCGCGATGCCGAGCTCGAGCGCGCCATGGACGTAGCGCGCCAGACGGTGCGGCTGGGCCTGGCCGCCCGTGCCCAGGCCAAGCTCAAGGTCCGCCAGCCGCTGCGCGCCGCGGTGATCGTCGCCACCGGCCGCGAGCGCGACGCGATCGAGCGCCTCGAGGACATCGTCCGCGACGAGCTCAACGTGCACGCGCTGCGCTTCGTCTCCGAGGCCGACGAGCTCGGCCAGGTCGAGGTCAAGCCCAACTACCGGACCCTGGGCCCGCGCTTCGGCAAGAACATGCCGATGGCGGCAGCCGCCATAGCCGGGCTGGACCCGGCGCACGTCGCGGCGGCGCTACGCGAGGGACGGACCGTGGCCATCACCATCGGCGGCGACGATCATCAGCTGACCGCCGAGGACCTGCTCCTCGGCATGAAGCCACTCGAGGGCTACCAGGTGGAGCGCGAAGGCTCCCACGCCGTCGCTCTGGAGATCGAGATCGATGACGCGCTGCGGGCTGAGGGCTGGGCGCGCGACATCGTGCGCGCGGTGCAGAACGCCCGCCAGGCCGCAGGGCTCGAGGTGTCAGACCGGATCGTCCTCACCCTGGAGGGGGACCCCGAGTTGACCGCCGCCGCCCAGGAGCACCAGGCCCTGATCGCGGGCGAGACGCTGGCCACGAGGGTCAGCTACGAGGCGGTGGATGCGGAGCCGGTCGTCATCGACGGCCGGCCCCTGCGCATCGGCGTCGCGCTCGCGAGCTAGTGCCCTAAAGCACTAATTCGATACCAGTCTGGGCGCGTCTGGACGCGCCTGACGGACGGCGATGATCCCGCCGGACCACCAGTACGACTCAGATCATCGCCGTCTGCCAGCCACGCCCAGCCATCACCCATCCTGGCACCGAATGACCGCATCAGGACACTAGGCGAGCGCCGGCTCCAGCTCCTCTTCGATCTTGCGCTTGGGGTAAGCGCCGATCACCGTCTTGGCGACCTCGCCGTGCTTGAACAGCATCAGGGTCGGGATCGACATCACATTGAACTTGACGGCGGTCTGCTGGTTCTCGTCGATGTTGAGCTTGACCACCTTCAGCGCGTCGCCGCGCTCGGAAGCGATCTCCTCCACCACGGGAGAGACACGGCGGCACGGGCCGCACCACGGCGCCCAGAAGTCGACGAGGACGGGGACGTCGGACTCAACGACCTCGGCCTGGAAGTTGTTGTCGGTCACATCTGTCACAACGCCTGCCATCGCGGTCTCCTTGTCGGTTTACTTCAGAAAGTATAGCGCCACCGCGAAGCTAGGCTAATAGCCATGGCGGACCCCACGAACTCCGAGATCGCAACGGCGCTGGACGAGCTCGGCGACCTCTACGAGCTCGACGGGGCGGTGATCCACCGGATCGTGGCCTACCGCAACGCGGCCAAGGCGGTGCGCGACGCCTCGGTGTCGGTGACCGCGCTGGCCCGCGAGGGCCGCGCCACCGAGCTGCCGGGCGTCGGCGCGATCATCCAGGAGAAGGTCCTGGCCCTGGCCGACGACGGCGAGATCCCGGCGGCGGTCAAGCTCCGGGCCAAGTTCCCGCCCGGCCTGCTCCAGATCACGCGGCTTCCCGGACTCGGCCCCAAGCGAGCGCGCCGGCTGTTCGAGGAGCTGTCCATCGACTCGCTGGACACGCTCGAGGCCGCCGCCTCCACGCAGCAGATCCGCGCGCTCAAGGGCTTTGGCCCCAAGGCGGAGGAGAGCATCCTGGCCGCGATCGCCGCCCAGCGCGCCGAGGAGGCCGACGGCGACGGCGGCGGGCGTCGCGTCGTCCTCAACCGTGCCCTGGCCGTCGGCGAGCAGCTCCTCGATGCCCTGCGGGCCCATCCCGCCGCCGACCGGGTCGAGCTCGCCGGCTCGGCGCGCCGCATGACCGACAGCGTCAAGGACCTCGACGTCATCGCCACCGCCTCTGATCCAATGGCGCTGGCCCAGGCGGCCGCGGACCTCGAGCTGGTCGAGGCGGCCCAGACCCCGAGCGAGTCGGGCGTGCGACTGCGGACCCACACGGGGCTGAAGGTCGATCTGCGGATCGTCGCCCCCGACCAGTTCGGCAACCTGCTGCAGCACTTCACCGGCTCCAAGCAGCACAACATGGCGCTGCGCGAGGCCGCCGTGCGCCGGGGGCTGCACGTCTCCGAGTACGGCGTGCTCGACGACAGCACCGGCGAGACCCATCGCTGCGCGCGTGAGGAGGAGGTGTACGCGCTGCTGGGGCTTCAGTACATCGAGCCCGAGCTGCGCGAGAACCGGGGTGAGCTCGAGGCCGCAGCGAAGGGCACGCTGCCGACGCTGATCACCGTGCCGGACCTGCGCGGCGACCTGCACAGCCACACCACCGCGTCTGACGGCACCGCCTCGATCGAGGAGATGGGACTGGCGGCGCACAACGCCGGCTACGAGTACCTCGCCATCACCGACCACTCGACCTCGGTAGCGGTGCGCATCGAGGCGGCGCAGCTGTCTCAGCACGTCGCCCGCATCCGCGAGCTCTCGGGCACCGACGCCGTCGGCGGGATCACCCTCCTGGCCGGCTCCGAGGTCAACGTCCTCCCCGACGGCTCACTGGACTACGACGACGAGACCCTCGCCGAGCTCGACTGGGTGGTGGCCTCCGTGCACTCGTCGATGGCCATGGACTCGGCCGCGATGACCGCCCGCATCGTCCGCGCCATCTCCAACCCGCTCGTCGACATGATCGGGCACCTGTCGGGCCGCAAGATCGAACGCCGGCCGCCCTACCACTTCGACTTCCCGGCGATCGTGGAGGCGGCCCGCGAGACCGGAACCCTGCTGGAGATCAACTCCAGCCCGGATCGCCGCGACATGAACGAGATCCACGCCCGGGCCGCGGCGCAGGCGGGCATCCCCATCGTCATCAACTGCGACGCGCACCGGGTCGGGGGGTTCGAGGTGGCGCGCTACGGCGTGGCGACGGCGCGGCGGGCCTGGTTGGGGCCCGACGCCGTGGTCAACACGCGGCCGTGGGACGAGCTGGCTGCGCTGCGGCCCCGGGCGCGCGTTTCGAGCTGAGGCTGCTGCTGTGGGGGTCACCGTGTTGCAGAGGCACGGGCGAGCCTCAACTGCTGGCTGGGGAAGAGCGGACTGAGCGTAAATGGCTGGATTTACAGGGGGATTTGGTAGATAACTATCCCCACAGCGTCAATATCTACCACGACCCGCTCATAGCCGGCCGCAGACAGCCCGAGCCGCCCACGCCCCCTCCTCCCGAGCCTGTCTTTTGACGACGTCAGTGTCGCCGGGAACCTCGCGACCCCTTCCGGGGCGGCGGTGGCGGCCGCCGGGCGGACCCACCACCCGACCCCGAGCCCGAGCGCCCCGAACCCCCACCCGCCGCCGCGGCGGCAGCCGCCGTGCGCGGGAAACCCAGCCCCCGCGTGGGCCCCGCGGCCTGCGCGCTCTCGGGCACGACCTCGGCCGGGGTGACGCCCCAGCCCCGCCACCCCTTCTGCACCGCCGCGAACCAGGCCAGCCCGATCAGGCACAGGACCGAGGCGACGAAGAAGTTCAGGCGCAGCCCGAAGATGTGGTTGGAGTAGTCGATCCGCTGGGTCTCCTCGAAGATGCGAAAGCCCGAGTAGCCGGCCACGTAGAGCGCGAACAGGCCCGGCGCCCGGATCTTGCGCCGCGACCCCAGCCACACCAGGAAAGCGGCCAGCCCCAGGTTCCAGATGAGCTCGTAGAGGAAGGTGGGCTCGAAGGTGGGGACGTTGAGGTAGCCGGGCGGGCGATGGGGCGGCGAGATCTTCAGCGCCCAGGGCAGCGACGAGGGCGCGCCGAACAGCTCCTGGTTGAAGTAGTTGCCGATGCGCCCGATGGCCTGGGCCACGAGCAGCCCCGGAGCCGCCGCGTCCATGAACCGCAGGAGGTCGGCATGCCCCAGCCGCCGGTGGGCGACCCACAGCCCCACGGCGGCGCCCCCGGCGATCCCGCCCCAGATGCCCAGGCCGCCGTCCCAGATGGCGAAGATCCCCCACCAGTGGTCGGGGATCTGGCTGGGCGTGGTGATGTCGAAGTAGATCCGCGCGCCGATGAGCCCCGCGGGGAAGGCCCACATCGCGATCTCGTAGCAGAGCTCCGGATCGCCGCCGACGCGGCGCCAGCGCCGGCGGGAGATGTAGATCGCCGCCGCCACCGCGAACACATACGCGATCCCGTAGGCATGGAAGAAGAACGGCCCGATGCTGAAGCCGTTGCTGGACGGGCTGGGGATGGCCGCCGGGGCGATCACGTGCCCAATCCTGGCAATAAACGCGGCAGGACGTGTTCGGTCAGTGTTGTGGCCACCGCCTCGGGGCTGAACGGCGCCACCAGCTCCGCGGCCCGGGCCCCGTAGCCCGGCACGGGATCGTCCAGGGCGGCGCGCAGCGCCGGCACGAGGTCCCCGGCCACCAGGCGCGGATCGAGCTCACGCGCCAGGGCCAGCGCCGGATATGCGCCCGGCGCAGGCGTGGTCACGAGCATCGCCCCGTCGGCCAGCGCCTCGAGCTGGGCGATGCCGAAGTCCTCGCGCCGAGAGGCGGCGACGAACACCCGCGCGCGGCGCAGCAGCGACCGGAAGTCCTCCGGTGCCACCCGCCCGGTGAACCGAACCCCCGGCACATCGGTGGTGCCCTCGATCCCTGTCACCACCAGCGTCTCCTCGTCGCGCCGCGCGTGCCGCCACGTCTCCAGGATGAAGTCCAGCCGCCGCTTGACCGGGTCCGCCGCGTAGGCGACGACGTCGATGTCGCGCGCCGTGACGGACCCCGCCCGCCCCGCTCGCGCGGAGCTCTGCACCGCCACCGGCACCACCACCGACTCGGGCCGCCGGGCCGCGTCGAGCGGGGCCAGCGACGCCGGCGCCATTGTGAGCACCAGCGGCGCGCGGTCCAGCCGTCGTGCCTCGACGGCGCGCTGCCACACCCCGTGGCGCCCAGGGCGGTTCTCGGCGGCGATCGCGTCCAGCCAGATGACTCCCGGTCGCGGCCACAGCAGCGCGGCGGTGATCGAGCAGTAGACGACCACTCGCGGCCGATATTCGTCGATTCCCCGGGCGGCTGCCTGGCGCGCCGCCCACGCCTGAACGAGGTCCGTGAGCATGAAGGTGCGCACCTCGCGGACCGGACCGGTGTCGACGGTCACCGTGCGCGCGCCGGCGCGCTCGAACGCCGCGCCGAGCTCGCGCGCGGCCGCCCGCCACCCTGTGGTGGCGCCGACCGAGACGATGAGGACGTCGGTGGTCCCGTCCGGGCCCGGAACCGCCATGGCGAAGGTCAGACCTGGCGGGCCGGCCGCGAGGAGGACGAGCCGTTGAGCTCCATGAGGTTGGTGCGAAAGCCCGGCGTGCGCACCAGTTGGATCGGCTGTAGGGGTGAGGTGCGCTCGACGTAGAAGCGCGCGCCGTCGCGCTCCTCGATCGCCGTCACGGCGCGTGACTGGCGACGCCAGGCCAACGCCCAGATCACTGCGAACCCCGCCGCGATAGCCGGGACCTGCGGCAGGATGATCCCCAGCGCGCCGGCGCCGAGCGTCGACAGGAGCAGCGGCCACAGCCGGTTGAGGACGACGCGCGCCGGGTTGAGCTCGGGCAGCGAGGGCTGGCTGCGCGCGCTGGCCAACAGGGTGGCGATCGGTGAGGAGGTCTCGGCCCGACGGCCCAGCCACAGGCCCGTCACGCCCGCGACCACCCACCATCCGGCCGCGACCGGCACCACCAGAGGGTGCTCACCGCCCACGGCTCCGGCCAACGTCACCGCGGCCAGGAAGCTCGCCGCCCCGGCGCTGATGAGGACGGTGGTCCGGAGGAAGTCGGCGAATCTCACCGGCGCTCACTCACCGCTGAGCAGGGTCAGCAGCTCGCGCACGCCCTGGGTCCCGTCCACGACGACGTCCGCTTCGTCGTGGATCTCCGAGGGTCCCTCGTCGGACTGGACCCCCACCCGCAGCGCCCGCTCCAGTCGGCCCTCCTCGACCAAGGAGCCGAGGGCGCGGAAGGCATCGATGTCGGTCGTGTCGTCGCCGACGTAGAGGGCCATCTCGATGTCGGGGCCCACCTCCTCGAGCAGACGCAGAATCCCGGATCCCTTGTCGATCTTCACCGGAGGCCGCACCTCGAGCACCTTGCGGCCCCAGTGGGTGCGCAGGCCCGCGGCCTGGGCGCGCTGCGCGATGGTGTCGACCGCGGCCTTGGCCGCGTCCTCATCGGGGGCACCGCGCCAGTGAAAGGCCACGATCGGGCCCTTGTCCTCGAGCCGGACACGGAGCTTGCGCGCGTCGGCGGTGTCGCTCTCGCGGCCGAAGTCGTGAATCCGCCGGATCCAGTCAGCCACCCCGGCGTCGAGCACGGCCTCGGTCCATCCCGCCCGGAGCAGCTCCACGCCATGGGATCCGACGTAGTTGATCGAGCCGATCGAGACCATGGCCCGGGCCTCGGAGGCGCGCCGCCCGGTCACGCAGGCCACGAGGCCGTAGCGGCGCGCCACGACGATCAGCAGCTGCCGGGTCGACTCCGGGACGTGCGCATCGGAGGCGTGGTCCACGATCGGCGCGAGCGTCCCGTCGATGTCGAACATGACCGCGGTGCGCTGTGGGTTCTGCCTCAGAGGAGCGAGCGCCTCTGATAGGAGCGCTGAGGTCACCGACCTAGTATGCCCCCTCACGTGCCTCCGGGCATGCCAAATCGGGCGTTGGCGGCTAGCATGCAGCGCCCTGAGATGAGCGAGGCAACGCAGGGTGACGGCGCGACCCACGGTATTGCTGCTGCACGGCCAGCCCGGGGGCGCCGCGGACTGGGCCCGGGTGATCGCCGGCGTGCGCGGGCGCGCGCAGGTCCTGGCCGAGGACCGGCCCGGCTGGGACGGCGCCACCCGCCCGCGTGATCTGGCCGGCAACGCCGCCGCGGCGCTGTCACTGCTTGACCGGCACGGGGTGGAGCGTGCCGTGATCGTCGGGCACAGCCTCGGGGCCGCCGTCGCGGCGTGGGTGGCTGCTACGCGACCCGAGCGGGTCGCCGCGCTGGTGCTGGCCGCGCCCGCGGCCAACCTGGCCGCGCTGTACACCCTCGACCGCTGGCTGGCGGCACCGGTGGCCGGGGACGTCGCGGCCGCCGCGGTGCTGGGCGGTCTGGGCCTGGCTTTGGCGGTCGCGCCCGTGCGCCGGCGCATCGCACGGACGAGGGGGTTGGACGATCCCTACCTACGCGCTGCCGGCACCGCCGTCCGCCGTGCGTCGGCCTGGCGTGCCTACGCCGCCGAGCAGCGCGCGCTGGTCCGCGGCCTGCCGGAGCTCGAGCGCCGCCTGGGCGCGATCAGCGCCCCGACGACGATCATCGCCGGGCGCCACGACCGCGTCGTGCCCGAACGGGCCGTCCAAAGCTTGTCCCGGCAGATCCGCGGGGCGCGCCTGGAGCAGTCCGAAAGGGCGGGCCACCTTGTGCCCCAGCGCGACCCCGAGGTCGTAGTGGGGGCGATCCTGGCGGCGCTGGGCGACTGACGGACGCACTACCCTCGGCGTGGATGCCGGTGCGTTCACAGGCAGCCATGCGAGGGCTGGCCATCGTCGCGGGGGTGTGCGCTGTGGCGCTCGCCGTGCCGTCGGCCGGGCTCGCCGCGCGACTCGTGGGCGGCCGCACCGAGCAGGCCATCGCCCACGCCTTCTCGACACCGCGGGCACACCGCGGGCAGGCCGTCGTGTCCATCCGCACCTCCAGCGTCAACGGCGCCTGGGCCGTGGTGCGCTCGGTGACACCCCAGACCGCCGGCCAGGCACGCTCGGGGGCGACTCCGGCGCTGCACAGCACCTACTACCACCTGGTGCGCGGCCAGGTGCGACCCGCGCCGCCCCCACGGGCGGTCAGGGCCGACCTCGCGCGCGACTTCCGCGTGGAGGTCGTGTATTCCGGCTCGGGCAAGGAGTCGATCGCCTATCAGCAGCAGTACCAGAGCCAGTGCGCAGGAACGGGGTTCTTCACCGACCAGGAGACTGACGCGGTGAGCCCGATGAGCTGGACCGTGCGCTACGTGGTGGATCTCGACGATCTGCGCTCAGCCGTGCGGGGCTCCGGTGCGACGACGCTCGTGCCCGACGTGACCTTCGACGCCGCGGGGTCGCACGTCAGCGCCACCGAGACGATCAGCCGCTCGCTGCAGGACGTGGGCTGCAACGGCAAGATGACGACGTTTGACTGCACGATGACCTTCAGCGCCGGTGGGCCTGATCCCGGCGGCCAGCTGTCCTTCCCGGCGGGCTCGGGGCTCGAAGCGGGCGTGCCCGCAGCCGCGCGCACGCGCGGGGGCTGTAACCCCGACGACTTCACCCTCGGACCGTCGATGTGGGACAGCGGCGCCGCGACGGCGCTCGCCGGGCCGCTCAAACTGCTCGGTGGGACGTTGCCGGCCCGGCCCTACGCGCCGGTCAACGTCGCCTGGCCCGCGGGCTCGGCGGACCAGGCTCAGGGCTTCGCCGCCAGTCCGTGTCAGGGCGACGGGGCGGCATGCACGGACGCGTTCTCATGGCACGGAACCGTGTCCCTGCAACCGATCCCGGGCTCGTAGCCGCGCCGCCGCGCGACGCGCGTCATACGCCGTTCTTACCTCTCGCCACATAGACTGGCCCGCCGTGGAAACACTTCCCGATTCAGCGGGATCGTTCGGCGACGAACCGGTCGCCGTGTCCGGGATCTCCGAGCTCGAACTGCGCGCCAGCGCCGCGACGGTGGTGGAGGAACCCGTGCGCGTGCGGGTCACGACGCGGCGCCGGGCCCGGGCCCACCTGTCAGAGGACGCCCGGCAGGAGCTGCTGTGGATCACCGTCATGTATCTGGCGGCGCGCGGCCTGCTGCTGCTGGTGGCCTACCTCAACGGCGCGTTCGGGCACCACAACTTCCTGCACGAGCTCGCCAACTGGGATGGCCTGTGGTACCGCGCACTGGCCAATCAGGGCTATCCCCACCACGTGTCCTTTGCCCAGACCAACCTCGGTTTCTTCCCCTTGTTCTCGCTGGCCATCTTCGTGGTCAAGCAGCCGCTGCTGCTCATCACCAGCCATGACGCGATCTGGTGCGCCACGGTGGCCGGGGCGCTCATCTCCGCCGCGGGCGGGCTGGTCGCCACCATCATGGTCAACCGCCTCGCCGAGGGCTGGTGGGACCGCGAGACCGCGCATCGGGCGACGATCCTGTTCATCGTCTTCCCAGGCTCGGTGGTGTTCTCGATGGTCTACTCCGAGGGCCTGCTGCTCCCCCTCGCCGCCGGCTGCATCTGGGCACTGGAGCGACGCCGCTGGGTGCTGGCCGGCATCCTGGCCGGGTTCGGCACGGCGGTGCAACCGGTGGGGCTGGTGCTGGTGCCGGTGTGCCTGTTGGCGGCGCTGCGCGAGTGGCAGCGGTGGGGCTGGTCGGTGCGCCCGGCCCGCCGGGCCTTCCTGGCGCCGATCCTGTCGCTCACCGGGGTGGGCTCGTTCATGGTGTTCCTGTGGGCGTGGACGGGCAATCCGCTGGCCACCTATATCGCCCAGCACCACGGCTGGAGCGAGACCACGACGCCGCTCTCGCTGTGGCACATGGCCCAGAAGCTGGCCCACGAGATCGACTTCAACCACTTCAACCAGCCCACGATCAACCTCAACCTGATCATCGGCCTCATCGGCGGCGTGGTCCTGGCCCTGGGGCTGGGTCTCGTCTATCTCTCCCGGCGCGAGATCTCCCCCGAGGCGATCCTGTGGACGCTGGCGATCGCCTTCCTCGCCTACACCTCCTCCAACGTGCCCCCGCTGCCGCGCATGCTCATCACGGCGTTCCCGGCGCTGATGGCCGTGGCGCGCTACGCAAGGGGCCGGTGGTTCCGGGTGATCGTGTGGGGCAACGGCGTCCTCCTGGCCGGCCTGAGCCTGCTGACCTTCTACGGTTTCACGCTGCGCCCCTGAGCGGCGCTGCGGCGCCGGGCACCCGGCATCAGCTGGACGTGGATGATGCTGGCGTAGCCGTATTTGCGCGCCGGCCCGACACCGAAGCGGCGCTCGAGCTCGCCGGCCAGGGCAAACCAGCGCGCGCGGTTGGCGCGCGACTGGGGCGGACCGTTGCGCTGACCCTCGTGGCTTGACACCAGCCACATCCGCGTACACCCGGCGGTCCGCCGCGCGAGCGCCGCGGGCGACGGGACGGCGTAGTCCTCGACGAAGGGGCGGACCACGCCCCAGGGGAGCACCGGCAACACGGACCGCGGGGCCCGGCGAGTGGCGGCGCCGACGTAGTACTGGAACGCCATCCGCGCGTCGGCCGGGTAGAAGGTCACGCAGTCGCCGGGCCGCGCCTGGGCCAGGACATCGCGGGTCACCGCCTGCCACGGCTCGGGCGACACATTCACCGCGTGCACCACCGGGATCGCCCGCGCCGCCAGGACGACCACCAGCAGGGCCGGCGCCAGGTAGCGCGGCCACCGGCGGTCGCCGAGGACCGACGCCAAGGCCAGGCCCACCGCGGGCGTGGACATGAGCACGTTGCGCGGCACGAAGATCGGCTGCTTGAGCACGGAGTACAGGAAGGTCAGCGCGCCGGGCACCACACACCAGGCCAGCACCAGCCCCATCCCCCAGACTGCCTCGCCGCGCCGCCACCGCCGCACCGTGTCGAGCACCAGGGCCGCCACCGCCGCAAGCGTGGCCCACATCAGCGCCTTGGTGGTGAAGCTGTGGTGAAACACGGGCTGCAGCCCGGCGGAGGTCAGCGACTGCAGCACCTGGGTGTCGACCATGCGGCTGGGCGGCTGGACCCAGAACAGCTGACCGGATCCGCGGCGCACCGCCAGCACCGCCAGGGGCGCGCACAGCACCACGATCGCCACCAGGGCGGAGCCATACCGCCGCACCGCGCCCCGGCGTGCCGCGATAGCGAGCACCTGAACCGGGATGATCAGAGCGGCGACGAAGCTGCAGTACATGGCCAGCGTCATCGCCGCCACGAAGCCGATCCAGGGGCCGCGGGTGGACCGGCCGCCCCGAACCGCGCCCACCCCCGGGGCGCCATCATCGCCGGCGTCGACGAGCGCCAGGAACGCGACCATCGCGGCGCAGACGAAGGCCACCATCGCCGCGTAGCCGCGCGCCGTCTGACCCCAGTAGACGAGCGGGAGGCTGACCGCGGCGAGCAGGCCGGCGCCCAGGGCCACGCGCCGGTCGGCGAACAGCCGCTCCCCGAGCACCGCGACGAGGGCGACGGTGGCCACGGTGGCGATGACCGAGGGCAGACGCAGCACGACCAGGCCGTTGCCGAAGACCCCGATCAGGACGTGCATCAGCAGGTAGTAGGCGGACATGTTGCCGCCGTCGTGCGCGATGGCCCGCCACAGCTCCGACCCGTGCTGGGCCGCGATCGACGCGCTGGCGGCCTCGTCAAAGCCGAGGCTGCGCCCGCCCAGACCGATGAGGCAGAGCACGGCGGCCAGAGCCGCGGGCCCGGCGATCACGCACCAGCCGCGCAGATCGCGGACACGAGCTCGCGCCGGCGCGTTGAGGCCTGGTCGCTCCTGCACGCGGACGGACATGGGCGTCCGGCCTCAGGTTCCGGCCAGCGCCGACGGGGTGCTCTCGCGAACCGGCGCCGGGCTCGGGCTCCGGCGACGCCGCCGGCCCGCAAGCCACACCGAGGCGCCGATCAGCGCGTAGACGGCCACGACCGCCGGGGCGGACTGCAGCGGCAAGGCCAGGATCCCGTTGGGCTTGACCACGAACACCGACACCGCGATGGCGAAGGCCAGGCCCGCGGAGCGCTGCGGCCCGCGCAGCGCGCTCAGGAGGGCCAGGCCCCAGATGAAGTACCACGGCCACGCCGCCGGGCCTCCGGCGGCGGCGATGACGAGAAAGGCGCCGAGCCACGGCACGAGCCGCGCGACTCGCACGCGATAGAGGAGCACCGCGCCGGTCAGCGCGGTGAGCGCGAAGGCGACGAGGCCGACGGCGCCCTCCAGGCCGCGATGCGAGACGCCGATCCCGATGTCGGACAGCAGTGAGGCGACCGTGTAGCCGAGGCCGGTGGCGGGCGTGATGGCCAGGCGGACCTTCGCCGGGGTCGAGAACAGTGAGGTCGACAGCCAGTCGACGCTCGCCCCGGTGATCAGCGTGACCGCGCCCAGGACGGCCAGCGCCAGCAGCGCCGCGGTGGCCATGAACCGGACCTGCGCGGCCCGGCCGATCTCCTCACGCCCCCACGCCACCGCGATGAACGCGGCGCCGGCCAGCGCCGGCACCTTCACCGTCGCCGCCAGCGCGCAGATGGCCACCCCCAGCAGCGGGCGCCCGTCCAGCGCATACGCGACCCCGGCGACGAGGAGGCCCGCCATGAGCAGATCGTTGTGCCCGGCGGCGACCAGTTCGAGCGTCACCAGCGGGCTGAGCAGGGTCAGCCACAGCGCGCGGCGCCCGTCGCTGCCCATCGACCGCGCCAGCCGGGGCACGTAGACCGCCAGCAGGGCGGCGCCGACGAGCTCGAGCAGGCGGGTGAGGAGCACCCCCGCGACGAGGTGGTTACCCACCACGGCGGCGACCAGGCTGAGCAGCCCCAAGAACAGCGGGCCGTAGGGCGCCGTGGTGTGGCGCCAGAACGGCGAGACGGCATCGAGGACGTGCTGGTGGCCCAGTCCGGCCAGCGCGGCCGGGGCGGTGTGATACGGGCTGTGGCCGAGGTGCAGGATCAGCCCCTGGGCCAGGTAGCTGTAGATGTCGCGGCTGAACAGCGGGGGTGCGAGCGCCAGCGGCAGCAGCCACAGCGCGCCGATCGCCGTCAGCGCCCTGCGCGACGGGAGCACGCGCCCGAGCCCCAGCCAGGCGGCGCACAGCACCACCATGCCGATGTAGACGAGGACGAGGCTGTGGTGGCGTCCCGAGGGGGCGCCCGGCATGTACCACCACCCGACGACGTGGTCGGCCACCGCCCGCGGCGCCGCGTAGGCCACAAGCGCTGACCCCGCCAGCCCCACGGCCGCCCATACCCAGGCCGAGCGCGGGGTGCGCGCGGAGTCGGTCATGTCCCCCAAGGCTCAGCTCACAGCGACGCGTACAGCGCGGTCTCGAAGTCCTGGGCGAGACGCAGCGCCTCGGGAATGAGGAAGGGGAGCGCCTGGGTGTAGATCGCCCCCGTCACCCCGGCCGCCGGATCGACCCAGAAGAAGGTGTTGAACAGGCCCATCCAGCCGCCGCTACCCGCGCGCCGCCGGCCCGGCTCATCGGCGGTATTGAGCAGGAGCCCGTGCCCCCACTTGTAGCCGGGCCCCAGCGCGAGGCCGAAGGCCGACTGCGGATCGGCTGTGCGGATCTCGGCGGGGAAGTCAAGCGGCCCGATCTGGTTGGAGAACATGGCGTGGACGGTCGCCGGCGTGAGCACGGTCGTCCCGTCCGGTCCGGTCCCCTCGCCCAGCAGCATCCGCTGGAAGGCGAGGTAGTCGCGTGCGGTGGAGTACAGCCCCCGGCTACCCGACACGTACTCAGGGCGCGAGGGCAGCTCGATCTCACTCGCCGCCCAGCGCCCGTCGGCCGAGCGTAGGTGCACGGGGATCAGGGCCGCTCGCGCGCGCTCGTCGAGGGCAAACCCGGTCCGGTCCATTCCCAGCGGCTCGGTGACGATGGCGGTGAGCGCCTCGTCGAGCGAGCGGCCGCACACCGCCTCCACCACCAGGCCCAGCCAGTCGGTGGCGTTGGAGTACATGAAAACGCTTCCGGGCTCGGCCACGAGCGGGGCGTCGAGCACGGCGCGGCGCCCCGACATCGGCTTGGGTGCGCCGACGGCGCGCTCCCAGGCCAGCACATCCTCATTCCAGAACCAGTAGCCCAGACCCGAGGTGTGCGTGATCAGCTGCTTGACCGTGACCTTGTGGGCCGGTGCGCGCAGGATCGGCCGGCCGTCCTCGATGCGCTCGAGCAGGGCGATGGCGGCGAACTCCGGGCAGTACTCCTCCACCGGGGCGTCGATGTCGACCTTGCGCTGCTCGGCCAGGGCCAGCGCGGCGACGGTCACCACCGGCTTGGTCATGGACATGATCCGCAGCGGCGTGTCGGTGTCCACGGTCGTGTCCTCGCCGGGCGCGGGCGGGCCTGTCGCGCCCTCATAGATCACGCCGTCGCGGTCGGCGGCCACCGCCACGACGTTGGGGACCGCGCCCGAGGCGACCGCCTCGGCCAGCGCGGCATCGATGGCCTGCGACCGGGTGGATGTGCTCATGGCGCCCGAGCCTAGATGATTGCCCCCCCGACCCGCCCCCGCTCAGGAGGCCTGTTCGGCGGCGCGCAGGACCCCGGCGCCGTGGCAGCAGGTCCGGTTGCGCCCGGACTGCTTGGCCTCATAGAGCGCGCGGTCGGCCATGCGATACAGCGCGTCCCCGTCCGATGGGGTCGACACCAGGCCCACGCCCGCCGACATCGTCAGCGTGCCGGCGCGCCCGAAGGGCTCGGAGGCGATCGCCGCTCGGGCGCGATCGGCCGCCACCATCGCCTCGTCGGCGTCGCAGGCGGGCAGCAGCCACGCGAACTCCTCGCCCCCGACGCGAGCCAGCACCTCGCCGGCCCGGACGGTGCGCTCCAGGCGACGTGCCACCTCGATCAGCACCGCGTCGCCGGCGGGGTGCCCGAAGGCGTCGTTGACCTGCTTGAACAGGTCGAGGTCGAGCAGGACGAGCGCGAGCTGCTGGCCGTCCGCGGCCCGGCGCGCGGCCTCGCGCGTCAGGGCCTCCTGCAGGACGTGGCGATTGTCGAGCTGGGTGAGGCTGTCGGTCCGCGCCAGGCGCTCGAGCTCGCGCTGCTGGCGCTTCTGCACGCTGACGTCGCGCATCGTGCTGACAAAACCGATCGCGCGGCCGTCCTCCTCGCGTGCCGGCCGGGCGGTGATCTCGGCCTCGAAGCGCTCGCCGTCGGCGCGCATGAGGGTGAGCTCGTGGTTGCCGCCGTTGTTGCCCACGACGTCGGCCAGGATCGCGGCGATGGCGTCGCGCTCCTCGGGCGGCCAGAAGGGATACGGCGGCCGGGCGCCGACCAGCTCAGACGCGGAGAACCCGGTGAGGACACACAGCGCCTCGTTGACGGCCTTGATCTCCCCGCCCATGGTGAGCGCGTATCCCTCGCCCATCGCGCTGACGATCGCCGTCGCGTGGTCGCGCTCGGCGCGGGCGTCGGCCTCGGCGGCCTGCAGGCGGCGCTGGGCCTCCTTGCGCTCGCTGATGTCCTCGACCTGCACGATGAAGTGCCGGGGGGCACCGTCGGCCTCGCGCACCAGCGAGACCGACACCTCCACCCAGATCACCGTTCCGCCGCGGCGCAGGTAGCGCTTCTCGAACTGGTAGCCGGGGATCTCGCCGGCCAGCAGCAGGGCGGTCAGCTCGTGGTCAGCGGCGACGTCGTCGGGGTAGGTGATCTCCTGGAAGGGCCGCTGGAGCAGCTCGCGCTCCGGCCAGCCGGTGATGGCGCACAGGGCGCGGTTGACCTTGAGCAAGCGGTCGTCGGGGGCGATCAGCGCCATCCCGATCGGCGCGTGGGAGAAGGCGGTCTCAAACAGCTCCTGGGCCTCGCGGCGGGCGGTCGCGGCCTCGTGGCGGTCGGTGACGTCCTGGATGGTCCCGAACACGAAGGCGGTGCTGCCATCGTCCCCGCCGCGTTGCCGCGCGCGCCCAAAGACGTGGCGGATGTCGCCGCCGGGCCGGACGATCCGGAAGGTCGAGTCGCACACCTCGCCCGCGGCAACCCGGCCGAGGTCGTTCAGTACCCGGTCGCGGTCGCCGGGGTGGATCAGGGCGACGAACTCGTCAAAGGTCGGCGTCGTGCCGACCGGCTGCCCGAAGATCCGGCACAGCTCGTCGCTCCACACGGCGTGATCGTCGGGCAGACGCCGCTCCCACGAGCCAACGTGGGCCAGGGCCTGCGCGTCCGCGAACTGGCGCTCGCGCCACTCCACTTCCGGGCCCCTCGATGCATCCGTGCAATCCATGCCCAATAGTTGTCGGCGCGTCCGAACGTGACCTTAAGTGAGTTTTATATGGATTTTGGAAGGAATTATCTGCGTTTTTTGACCCATTGGTCGCGGCTGCCATGATGGGCTCGAGATGACCCCGCCGCCCCCCATCCCGCCGCATCTGACGACGGTCACCCCGCGCCTGGTCGTCTCCGACGGCGCCGGCGCGATCGACTTCTACGTCGCGGCGTTCGGCGCCGAACCCGTGGGCGAGCGGCACACCATGCCCGACGGAGCCCTCATCCACGCCGAGTTGCGCATCGGCAACGCGATCGTGATGCTGACGCAGGACTCCGAGGACGGGGCGCCCGCCGCCGAGCGCCCGGTCAACGTGATCCTCGCCACCTACTGGGAGGACGTCGACGGCGCATGGCAGCGCGCGCTGGACGCCGGGGCCGAGGTCATCTACCCGCTGGCCGACCACTTCTACGGCGAGCGCGGCGGCCGGCTGCGCGACCCGTACGGCCACCAGTGGATGCTCAGCAGTGTGACCGAGGTGCTGTCGGCGGACGAGATCGCGCGGCGGGGCGCCGCACTGTCCTAGCCGCCGGTTCTCAGCGCTCGAGGTCGGGCGGTTCCAGGCCGGCGAGCCAGCTGCCGGTGTCGCCCGGCTGGGTCTCGACGCTCTCGCCCTCGCCGTCGTCCTCGAGCACGGAGAAGGGCTCGGTGGCCTGGGGCTCGGTGGCGCGGGCCGTGTCTGAGTCCTCGACCTCCTCCCAGATACCGCGAGACGGGGCAGCGACGGGCGCGAACGAGCCCGTGGAGGGCGCAG
The DNA here is from genome assembly GCA_963737335.1 of uncultured Solirubrobacteraceae bacterium. Lineage (GTDB taxonomy): Bacteria > Actinomycetota > Thermoleophilia > Solirubrobacterales > Solirubrobacteraceae > Palsa-465. The sequence goes on along the minus strand of CAVTSK010000020.1, from coordinate 475,929 downwards.
GCTCCGCGGCGGGGAAGCGCTCGGAGGCCTGGTTGGCGAGGTTGGCCAGGGCCGCGGACACGACGCGCACGTCCTCGAGCAGCCGCTCGCGCTCGCGCCACACCGCGTCGGTCTCGGCGTCGAGGTCGCGCAGCTTGGTCTTGGCGTCCGCGGTCATCTGGACCGCGTTGGCGGCCGCATCGGCCACGCAGCGCTCCGCCTGCTCCTGGGCCATCCGGGTGGTCTCGTTGGCCTTGTCGTGGGCGACCACGAGGATCGAGGCGGTCTGCTCGCCGATCCGCTCGAGCTCGTCGGTGATGGACGCCATCGGCGCGTGCTGGGCGCGCAGCTCGGCCAGCTCGCGTTCGAGTTTCGCGAGGTGCTCGTCGACGGCGGTCCGGTTGTAGCCGAACGGGGCCAGCGCGAAGCGGGCGGAGTCCGCGTCGGCGTCGGCGGCCGGCGACTGCGCGCCGTTGCGCCTCGGCGGCGCGGGGACCGGCTCGGACTCCAGCTCCGGCTCGGGCTCCAGCTCCGGCTCGGACTCCGGGCCGGGTGCCGTCTCCTCCACGGGCAGTCGGTCGGTGCCCGTCATCCAGTTGGCAAACCGGCCTGCGAGGTCTGAGAACGGGGAGCGGGGCGCCTCCTCGACGGCCTCCGCCTCCTGCAGCCCGCCGTGCGGGCGATGGAAGTTGTTCATGAGCTGACTCCTTGGCTGGCGATCACGAGGCTGTTCGTCGCCGCCGAGCGCTTCCCTGTCGCCCCGGCGCGCCCGCCACAGATCTTGCGTCTAGGAGGCAGGCACGGCGAGCCGCTGAGCCGCGGCGCGCGCCAGCGCAGCGTGGTGGCGCTTGGCGCCGCCCAGCAGCGCCCGGTCCACCTCGCCCCGCTTGTAGAGCCAGTGCACGTCGGCCTCCCAGGTGAAGCCGATGCCACCGTGAGCCTGGATGGCGGACGCCGGCACCTCACGCGCGCCGGTGGCCGCGGCGGCAGCGGCCAACGCCGCTGCCTCTCCCAGCCGCGAGGGCTCGGCGTCGGCGGCCCACGCCGCGTAGTAGGCGGTGGAGCGAGCGCTCTCGGTGTGCAGCAGCATCTGCGCGCATCGGTGGGAGACCGCCTGGAAGGACCCCACCGGCACCCCGAACTGCTTGCGCTCCTTGACGTAGTCGAGCGTCATCTCCAGCGCGCGCTGGCACACCCCCACGACCTCGGCGGCGATCGCCGCGCGCACGCGATCGGCGGTATCTCCCGCCAGCGGCTCGCCCTCGCCCCGCACGGTGGCAAACCGGCGCGTGGGGTCGATCGCGATCAGCGGCTCGGACTCGGCCTGCCCACCGGCCAGCAGCCGCGCGCCGTCGTCCTCGAGCAGGACCACCACGTCGGCGCCGTGGCCGTCCACGACGAGGTCCGGGCCGCCCAGCCCGGCGCGCAGCTCGCCGCTGATCAGTCCGGGCAGCCACCGGCCGCGCTGCTCGTCAGAGCCGCCGGCCTGAATCACCGCCGCGGCCACGGCGGTGGCCAGGAACGGCGTTGCGGCACAGGCGTAACCCAGCTCCTCGAGCAGCACCGCGAGCTCCACGGCGCCCAGGCCCTGGCCGCCGTGCTCCTCGGCCACGGCGATCCCGGGCCATCCCAGCTCGACGATCTCGCGCCACAGCGCGTCGTCGTACTCGGCGGCCTCTGCCGCCTCGCGGACCTTGGCGAACGGTGAGCGGGCGGCGAGCATCTCGCGGGCGACGTTCTTGATCTCCCGCTGGTCCTCGGTCAGGTCGAAATCCATGTCGCCTCCTAACGGGCCTTGGGGAGGCCGAGCACGCGCTCGGCGACGATGTTCTTGAGCACCTCGGTGGTACCGCCCTCGATCGAGTTGCCGCGGGCGCGCAACAGCTCGTAGGACCAGCGACCGCCGGCGGTGAGCGCCGCCGGACCGAGCAGGTCGGCGGCGAACTGGGTGAGCTGCTGGTTGGTCTCTGACCACATCCACTTGGTCAGCGAGCCCTCGGGGCCCGGCTGACCGTACTTCTCGATCGCGGTGAGTCCGCGATAGGCCGTCAGGCGCAGGATCTCCGCCTTGAGGTGCAGCTCGCCGAGCCGGTCGGCCATCACCGGGTCCTCGAGCTGCCCGCTCTGCGCGGCCTCGGCGATGAGCCGGTCGAGCATCTGTCGCAGCCGGACCTGGAGGAAGAAGGCCAGGCCGGCGCGCTCGTTCATGAGGGTGGTCAGCGCCACCTTCCAGCCGTTGCCCTCGCCGCCCAGGACGTTCTCGGCTGGGATCCGGGCTCCGTCGATGAACAGCTCGTTGAACTCGCTCTCGCCGGTGATCTGGCGCAGCGGGACAACCGTCACTGCATCCTGCTCCATGTCCATCAGGAAGTAGGTCAGGCCCTTGTGCTTGGGGGCCTCGGGATCGGTGCGCGCCACCAGCATGCACCACTTCGCGTACTGGGCGGCGCTGGTCCACACCTTCTGCCCGGTGACCACCCAATCGTCGCCGTCCTTCACCGCGCGGGTCTTCAGGCTGGCCAGGTCCGAGCCGGCGTCGGGCTCGGAGAAGCCCTGGCACCAGATCTCCTCGGCGCTGAGGATCGGCGTGAGGTAGCGCTCCTTCTGCTCGGGCGTCCCCCAGCTCATGATCGTCGGGCCGGCGAGCAGGAGCCCGAGGACGTTGGCGGGCAGCGGCGCCCCGGCACGGCCCAGCTCCTCGAAGAAGATGGCTGATTGGGTCAGGGTTGCGCCGCGGCCGCCGTACTCGGGCGGCCAGTGGACGGCGGCCCACCCGTCGCGCGCGAGGGCCCGCTGGAACTCGACCCGCCACTCGTAGTTGGCGTCCTCGGAATCGGGTTCGCGGCCAGGGTCGTGGTCGGCCAGCCAGACGCGCAGCTCCTCACGGAAGGCCAGCTCGGGCTCGTTGAAGGTCAGGTCCATGGTGTCTCCTTCAATAAGACATTCAGACGACTGTGTCTCAATTGTGCGTCACCGCGATGCTGAACGCGGTGCGGTACTCGTCGCCGGGCGCCACCAGCGTCAGCGCGCGGCCGTTCTGCAGCGCGTTGGTCGGCGCCGTCATCGGCTCAAAGCAGATGAAGTCCTGGCCCTCGGGGGCGAACACCTGGGCCCAGTCGTAGCCCTCATCGAAGGTGACGGTCACCGTCTGGGCGCCCGCGGAGACGCTGAACTGCGGCGGCGAGGCCAGCCCGGCCAGGCCGTCGTCCCAGCTCTGGCCGTTGAGCGCGAACTCCCGGGACTCGAGGGGCACGGTGGCGCCGGTCGGGATCATCGCGTCGTCGAGCACCAGGCGCTCGGAAGCGCCCAGCGAGACCTGCCACTCCGCGCGCGGATCGCCGCCGGGCGGGTGCAGGTACGGGTGGTACCCGAAGGACACGGGGACCGCGTCGGCGCCGGTCGCTCGCAGCGTCGTGATGAGCTCCAGGCCACCGTCGCCGGCGATCACGTCCAGGCGCAGCTCGTGCGTGAACGGGAACAGCTCCATGAGCTCGGGGGCGCTCCAGTCCAGGCGCGCGCTGAGGCGGTCGGGCGCGCCGGTCTCGATGGGCTCCCAGCGCAGCAGCCCGGGCAGTGCACCGTGGATGGGCAGGCCGCCCGGATCGGTGGCGTAGCGGCCGTCCGGGGGCGGGAGCGTCACGTCCTTGCCGCCGGCGGTGTAGCCCGGCGACGCGAGCCGGTTGGCCCACGGGTGCAGCAGCGGGATCCCCATGGTCTTGCCGCGCTCCGCATAGGCCTTGACTCCCGCGCCCGCGTGCAGCAGCTCGACCCCCGAGTGGGTGAGCGAATGGCACAGCATGTTGGCGTCAGGCACGAAGCGCGCCTGCAGCGCGCCGCCCTCCGACACGATCCCGACCGTTGCGAACCCGTCCACTGAGGTCATGAGCAGAGCATCGCACGCGGCGACACCGGCGCGCCGGCTCCTGCCAAGATGGCCCCGTCGCACCCCGCACCGCGGTCCCTGGAAATGCCCTCATCGCCTCAGATCGTCATCGTCGGCGCCGGCTTCGGCGGGATCGCGGCCGCCATCGAGCTGCGCCGCCACGGCTTTGACGACGTGACGATCCTCGAGGGCGCGCCCGACCTGGGCGGCACCTGGTTCTACAACACCTATCCGGGCGCGGCGTGCGACGTCCCCAGCCACCTGTACTCGTTCTCCTACGAGCAGCGCACGAGCTGGTCGCGCCTGTGCTCGCCCCAGCAGGAGATCCTCGGCTACCTGCGCGGCGTCGCACGCGACCACGGCGTCGCCGAGCGGATCCGCTTCGCCCAGCGCGTCTGCGACTGCACCTTCGACGCCGACAGGCGCCGCTGGACAATCGAGACCGAGTCCGGAGATCGCCTCGAGGCCGACGCACTCATTCTCGCCACCGGCCAGCTCAACCGCCCGTCGATCCCTGAGCTGCCGGGCCGCGACCGCTTCGCCGGCTACAGCTTTCACTCGGCGCGCTGGGACCACGATTACGACCTGCGCGGCCGGCGCGTGGCCGTGGTGGGCACGGGCGCCTCAGCGGTCCAGTTCGTGCCCGAGGTAGCCCGCCAGGCCGGCCGGCTCAGCGTGTTCCAGCGCACGGGCAACTGGTTCATGCCGCGGCGCAACCACGTTTACCCGCCGGCGATGCGGGCGGCCATCCGCCACCTTCCCGGGCTCCAGCGCCTGCGCCGCAGCTTCCTCTTCAACTACTGCGAGAGCCTCACCCTGGCCATCCGCCACCCGCGCACCGCCGGGCGGCTGGCCGGGATGCGCTCGGCGGCCTTCATGCGCCGCCAGCTCCCCGATCCTGACCTGCGCCGACGCGCCTGGCCTGACTACACCTTCGGCTGCAAGCGCATCCTCTTCAGCTCCAACTACCTGACCACCCTCGCGCGCCCCAACGTGGAGCTGGTCACCGAACCGATCCAGGAGCTCACCGAGAGCGGGCTGCGCACCGCCGACGGGCGCCTGCACGAGGTCGACTGCATCATCTGGGGGACCGGCTTCCGCGCCACGGAGTTCGTGGCCCCGGCACGGGTGACGGGCGCCGAGGGGCGCGCGCTGGACGAGGTGTGGAGCGGCGGCGCTCATGCCCACCTGGGTCTGACCGTGCCCGGTTTCCCCTCGATGTTCCTGATGTACGGCCCCAACACCAACACCTCGGGCGGCTCGATCATCTTCTACCACGAGGCCCAGGCGGGCTACATCCGCCAGGCGCTCGAGCACCTGCGCGGCGGCGGCTACCGCAGCCTCGACGTGCGACCCGAGGTCGAGGCGGCATCAGACCGCGAGCTCCAGGCCCGGTTTGAGGGCACAGCGTGGACGGGCTGTGACTCGTGGTACCGCGACCGCCAGGGACGGATCGTCACCAACTGGCCGGGCTACATGCGCGACTACCTCGAACGCACGCAGACCTTCTCGGCCGGCGACTACGTCTTCAGCTGACGGCCGCCGGCGCCTGCACCTGCTGGGGCCGGACCGCCTCCAGCCGATCTACCTCAGCCAGCGCCGGGAACAGGCGGCCCCAGCTCAGGGCGATCAGCATCGTCATCACGCCGCCGCCGACGACGGCGGGGATCACCCCCACCAGCGCGGCGGCCAGACCCGACTCGAAGTAGCCGAGCTGGTTGGACGCGCTGATGAACACCATCTCCACCGCGTTGACCCGGCCGCGAAGCCGGTCCGGGCTGGCCAGCGCCACCGTGGTGGAGCGGATGTTCATCGAGTAGAGGTCGACGAAGCCGCTGACCGCGAGCGCGACCAGTGAGAGCGGGTAGGAGCGCGAGAGGCCGAACACGACGATGCACGCGCCGTAGACGAAGACGACGGTGAGCAGGAGCCGGCCCGCGCGCCCGGCGATCGGGCGCTTTGTGATCACCACGGCGCCGAGGAGCGCGCCCACGGCCGGCGCCGCCCGCAGCACCCCGAGGCCGGTGGCGCCGACGTGCAGGATCGACTTGGCGAAGATCGGCAGGAGCGCCACAGCGCCACCGAACAGGACCGCCAGCAGGTCGAGCAGGATGGCGCCCAGCAGGATCGGGGTATGGCGCACGAAGCGCAGGCCCTCCAGCACGCTGTGCAGGTCCGCGCCCTGCGACTCGGCCTCGTCATCCTCGGACGCAACGGGGTCGGCAGCCGCGACGTCGGCCGCCTGCGCCGGGTGCATCGCCATGACCAGGGCCGCGGCGACGACGCACGCGCCCGCGGCCAGCAGGTATACGAGCGAAGGCGAGACCCCGTAGAGCAGCCCGCCCAGGGCGGGACCGGACACCTGGCCGATCTGGGTGGCGATCGCGCGCAGCGTCATGGCGCTCTGCAGCAGCTCGGCGGGGACGAGCGTGGGCGGCAGCGCGCGGGCGGCCGGCGTCCCCAGCGCCATCGAGGTGCCGGCGCCGGCGGCGAGCGCGAGATACGGCGCCACCGCGGTGTTGCCCGAGCCGCTGACCAGGGCCAGCCCGACGCCGACGCCCGCCCCCACCAGGAGCGAACCGGCGAAGACGAGGCGACGCGGCGCGCGATCGGCGAGCTGGCCCGCCGGGAGCGCGAGTACGAACATCGGCACGAACTCCGCGAGCCCGATCCAGCCCAGGTCCAGCGCCGACCCATGCTGGGAGTAGACCTCCCACCCGATCGCCACCTCGAGCATCTGCAGGCTGAGCCACATGCTGAGGATGGCCAGCCACCACAGCCGGAAATCGCGGACCTCCAGGGCGGGACCGATGCGCCTCACGGGCCCGAGCCTAGTAAGGGCTCAGTGTCCTGAAGCGGCCACTAGCCTGGCTTGGCGTGGCCACACCGACCACGCTGCGGACCGACCGCCTGAGCCTCGACCCCTGGACGGAGGGCGACGCCAAGCTGCTCGGTGACCTTGCCCGCACGCCTGCGGTGATGCGCTACATCGGTGATGGGGCCCCGTGGAGCGATGCGCGCATCCATGGCGTGGCCGAGCACGTCTTCGCCCATTGGGCCGAGCACGGGTTCGGCTGGCGGGTGGCGCGCTGCGACGGCGCGGCGATCGGGCTCATCGCGCTGAACTTCGCCGGCGAGGGCAGCGGCGTGGACGCCGATGCCTACGAGATCGGCTGGTGGCTGGCGCCGAACGCCTGGGGCCGCGGGCTGGCCCGCGAGGGTGCCACCGCCGTCCGCGACGAGGCATTCGCGCGCGTCGGTGCGCCCGGCATCGTCGCGCGCATCCAGCCGGCCAACGCAGCGTCACTGGCGGTCGCGGTGGCGATCGGGCTGAGCTACGAGGGCGACGGCATCGGGCGCGCCGGCGAGACCATCTCGTTGCTGGGGCTGAGCGCGGAGCGCTGGCGCGACGAGATCACGAGCCCCTAGCCGCCGGGGCCCCGGCTGGCCTCCAACAGCTCAGCCAGGCGCACCAACTTGACCCGCGGGCGGCCCGTCGGCTCGCCCAGCTGGGACTCGTAGGCGTCGATCATCTCCCACCCCGCCCAGGTGATGTGTTCGGGCGCGCGCTCGGTCAGCCACGCTGCCACCGCGTCGCCGTCTGACAGAGCCGGGTCCGGTTGGCTGAGCGCGCCGGCCTCGGCATCCTCGATGATCCTGCCGACGGTGTCGGCGGCGTCCTTCTTGTTGGTCCCGATCACACCGGTGGGCCCGCGCTTGATCCAGCCCACCACGTACTCGCCGCGACACACGCCCTCGTCGTCGACGACGCGGCCCTCCGCGTTGCGGATGAGCCCTCGGCGCTCGTCGAACGGGATCCCGGCGAGGGGCGTGCCGCGGTAGCCGATCGAGCGCAGCACCAGCCCGCACTCGATGTCCTCGGTCTCCCCGGTGGGCTCGGCGCGAACGCGGCCGTCATCGCCGGCGACGAGCCGGTTGATGGCCACGCGCACGCCGGTGACGGAGCCGTCCTCACCCTCGCCCAAGATCTCCAGCGGCGAGCGCAGGAACCGCAGCTCCAGCCGATGGGACTTGCCCGAGGGCGTGCGCTGGGCGTAGTCGCGCAGGATCTCGACGTTGCGCCGCTTGGTGGTGTCCCCGTCCTCGGGCACCTCGACCCCCTCGAGCTGCGCCGCGTCAACGATCACGTCGGCGCGCTCGAGCTCGCCCAACTCACGCAGCTCGGGGTTGGTGAACGCCGCCTCGGCCGGGCCGCGGCGCCCCAGTAGTACGACCTCGGTGACGCCGGCCATGCCGAACGCCTGCAGGGCGTGATCGGCGGTGTCGGTGGGGGCCAGCTCGGTGGGGTCCAGCACGAGCATCCGCGCCACGTCGATGGCCACGTTGCCGTTGCCGACCACCACCGCGCGGCCGCCGTTGAGGTCGAACATGTGATCGGCGTAGTGCGGGTGGCCGTTGTACCAGGCCACGAAATCGGTGGCCGCGTGCGAGCCCGGGCGGTCCTCGCCGGGGATCCCCAGGCGGTTGTCGGTGGAGGTCCCCACCGCGTAGATCACCGCGTGGTAGCGGGCCAGGAGGTCCTGCGGCGAGACGTCGACGCCGAGCGAGACGCCGCCGAAGAAGCGAAACGCCTCGTGCGACGCCGTCTTGGCGTACACCCGGATGACCGACTTGATCTTGGGGTGATCGGGGGCGACGCCGGCGCGCACGAGCCCGTAGGGCGTGGGCAGGGCGTCGTACAGGTCGACGGCGAAGCCGGCCTTGAGCAGCTGGTCGGCCGCATAGAACCCGGACGGGCCGGCCCCGACGATGGCGGCGCGGTTCATCGCGGAACGGCGGACTCGGTACCGGCGGCCAGGTAGCGGCGTCGCAGCTCCTGGTAGTCCTCAACGGCCATCTCTGACCAGCGCGCCGCTGAGCCCGACAGCGGCTTGCGCTCGGTCACCGGCACGCCCGCCGCCAGCACGCCGGGGGCGACCGTCATCCGCTCGGGGACGACCCCGCCGGCGGCGATCATGGTGCGCTCGCCGACATGGGCATGCTGGAGCACCACGGCGCCCATCCCGATCACGGCGCCGTCCTCGATCGTGCAACCCTCGAGCAGGGCGCCGTGGCCGACGGTCACCTCATCGCCGACGATCGTGGGCAGGTCGATCGCGCAGTGGATCACCGCCGTGTCCTGGATCGAGCACCGCTCGCCGATCTCGATCCGGCTCAGATCGCCGCGCAGCACCGTTCCGAACCAGACGCTCGAACGAGCGCCGACGTGCACGTTGCCGATCAGAACCGCGGTCGGCGCCAGGAAGACATCCTCGCCAATGGTGGGTGCAACCCCGTCGAGCTCGATGAGGTGGGCCATGGTCCTGCGAGGCTAGCGGGGGGCCCACCAGCTACTCGGCTACGGGAGCCACCGCCACGCTCTCGGCCGCGGGCGCGGCCGGCGTCGCCGCGCCGGCCTGGACCTTCGGACCGCGGCGCCGCGGGCTCCAGCGGGCCAGCCCCACTCCGGCGAGGCAGAGGATGCCCCCGGGCAGCGCGATGAACGGTGGTACCTCGCCCAGCATGATCCAGCCGAGCAGCACGGCGATCGGCGGTACCAGATAGGTCGTCGATCCCAGCTTGGCCGCGTCGGTACGCGCCAGCGCGTAGGCCCAGGTGGAGAATCCGATCGCCGTCGGCACGAGCCCGAGATAGACCGTCCACGCCAGCGCAGACCCGCTCGCGTGGCCCAGCTGGCGCACGAGCGCCGGGGCGAAGGGAAGACAGCACACGGCACCGATCGCGCACGCCAGCCACGTCACCGCCAGCGGCGAGCCGTAGCGCAGGGCCGGCTTCTGGGCGACGACGCCCACGGCGTACACCGCCGCGGCGATGATGCACAACGCCGCGCCCCAGCCGGCGTTGACCCCATGGCGCGAGGTGCCCAGCGCGATCAGCGCGACCCCGGAGAACGAGACCGCGCAGCCGACGAGCAGGAGGCGGCCGACCCCCTCCTTGAGCGCGAGGCCGGCGAGCAGGGCGATGAACAGCGGGGCGATGTTGACCAGCAGCGACGCGGTGCCGGCGTCGACCCGGCGCTCGGCGGCGTTGAGCGCCACGTTGTAGGCGCCGAACCACAGCACGCCGCACACCACCACCCCCGGCAGCCCCGGGCGGCTCACCATCGGCGGGCGGCGGATGAGCATCAGCGTCCCCAGCGCGACGCTGGCCACGAGCAGCCGGGCCAGGGCCAGCGGGCCCGGTCCGAGCTCACGGCCGGCATACCGGATGCCGACGAACGCCGACGCCCACAGGCAGACCGTGAGCAGCGCCGCGGCCAAGGCCAGCCGGCTGGCGTTGCTCGGAGCCTGAGTGGAGGGAGAAGCAACGGCCATCCTGTGGCATTGAACGCTACGGCCCCCGGGAACGTGACATCCCCACCGGCGATAATCGCCGCTCACCGCCGGCACCCGTCCGGCATCAACAGGAGGAGTGCCCATGACCGTACGCCGCCTCTCCGATCTCTCGCCGCGCTTACTCCGCGGCCTCCTCGCCCTGTGCGCCCTGGCCGCGGCGGGCGCCGCGCTGTCGCTGGCGAGCGGCCCCGCCGGCGCGGCGACCCGCGCGTCCGCTGCCGCCACGCCCGCCTGCCAGACGGGCGGCCTCGTGATCTGGATCAACACCCAGGGCAACGGGACCGCGGGCACGATCTTCTACACCCTGAACTTCACCAACCTCTCGGGCCACGCGTGCACCCTGCGCGGCTTCCCGGGCGTCTCCGCCGTCAACCTCCACGGGAAGGCGCTGGGCAAGGCCGCCGCGCGCGACAGCGGTCAGACGGTCAAGACCGTGACCCTGAGCAACGGCCACACCGCGCACGCCGTACTGGGGCTGGTGGACATCGGCGCGCTGCCCACCACGACGTGCCCGCCCACGACGGCCGCCGGCCTGCGCGTGTTCCCGCCCAACCAGACGGCGTCGAAGGTGATCCCGTTCCCGTTCCCGGCCTGCGGGCGCGCCGGTGGGCCCGCGTTCCTGCGGATCCGCCCCGTGACCAAGTGATCCGATGAGGTGAGCGGGCGGCGATGAGGTGAGCGGGCGGCGCTCAGCCGCCCGTGAACCCCAGGATGAGCTGGGCCGTCTCGAGCGGGACGTCGAGCTGCGGGCAGTGACCGATGTCGTCCAGGACGACCCAGTCGGCGTTGGGCAGCGCCGCGCGGTAACCCTCCGCGGCCCGCGGCCAGGGCAGCAGCCGGTCAGCCGTGCCCCAGACGAAGCGCACCGGACACGTGACGCGCTCGGCGTCCACGCTCCACCCGTGTGCAAGGGCGTACTCGATCAACCGCTCGGCGGCGACGCAGCCGGCCGCCCCGCGGATCTGGTGGGCGACGAGCGCGGGCGGGATGTGGTCGTAGTGGGTGGTGATGTACTCGGTGGCGCGTCGGCGCCCCTCGGGAGTGGCGGCGATCGCCTCGGCGTGCGGCGCGGCCGCTCTGACGAGCTCCTGGGTGCTGCTGAAGTGAGCGAGCGTGTCCCGGTAGCTGTCATCGCCCTCGGCCCAGCCTCCCGCTGGCGCCAGCGCCACCACGGTGCGGGCGCGACCTCGCGCCGCCAGGCGCAGCGCCGTGTAACCCCCCAGCGAGTTGCCCACCAGGTGCGCGGTGGCCAGGCCGGCCTCGTCCATGGCGCGCTCCACCGCTACGGCCAGCGTGTCGTCTGACAGCTCGCCTTCGATCTTCGGGCCGCCGGCGTGACCGGCCAGCGTGATCGCCAACACGTCGTGGCGGGCCTCGAGTGCGGGCAACACCAGCTCCCACGTCCGCCACGTATCGGTGAAGCCGTGCACGAGCACCAGCGGCTCGCCGGTCCCGCCGCGGTGCTGGGCGGTGAAGACAGGGTCCATGCGCATCGCTATCTGTAGGCTTGGGCGTCGACAGCACTCATGATCAGGACACGCCCATGACCGATACCCCGCCTCTTTGGATCCGGCTCCTCATCTCCTGGTTGACCAACGCGCTCGTGCTCGGCGTGGTCGCGGCGGTGCTGTCCGACGTGCACGTCAACAGCGCCGGCTCGCTTCTGCTGGCCGCGGCGGTGTTCGGGGTGCTCAACACCCTGTTCAAGCCGCTGCTGCGATTGGTGACGCTGCCGCTCGCCGTCATCACGCTCGGCCTGGCCTGGTTCTTTGTCTCCATGCTCATGCTGGTGCTCACCCGCGCCATCGTGTCCGGGTTCTTCATCCACGGCTTCTGGACGCTGGTGTGGGCCACCGTGATCGTCTGGGTCGTGAACCTCGCGCTGGACTTCATTCCGGGTCCGTGGCAGATCGCCGGCAAGCGCGGCCGGATCAACCGGACCCGCGGCTACGGCCTCCGGGCCCGCTGAGGCTCAGCAGCCGTCAACGCCGCAGGTCTCGCCGTCGGCGCCGAGCACGACGCCCACCGGAGGCTTGCGCTGGGCCCAGCCCTGGCGCAGCAGGCCCAACAGCTGCTCGGGCGGGTGAGCGCCCGACGCACCCAGCTGGCGGTCGACCACGAAAGTGGGCACTGCGCTGATGCCAAAGCTCTGGGCGGTGCGCTCATCCTCGCGGACCTCGGCGGCGTAGCGGTCAGAGGCCAGCATCTCGCGCACCTCGTCCTCGGGCAGGCCGACCTCCTGAGCCAGCCGAACCAGCGTCTCGCGGTCTGAGATGAGCTCGCCCTCGCCGAAGTACGCCTGGAGCAGCCGCTCCTTCATCGCGTCCTGGAGGCCGTGGGCCTTGGCCAGGTGCACCAGCCGGTGCCCGTCGAAGGTGTTGCCGGCGCGGGCGATGTCAAAGTGGAAGTCCAGCCCCTCGCCGGCGGCCGTCGCGGTCATCTGCGCCTCGGACTCCTTGGCCTGCTCGGCGCTCATGCCGTACTTGCGCGCCAGATGCTCGGCGCGGTCGCCCTCGCGCTCGGCCGGCGCCTCGGGGTCGAGCTCGAAGCTGCGCCACGTGATGGTCACGTCGTCGCGGTGCTCGAACTGCTCGAGCGCCGTCTCGAAGCGCCGCTTGCCCACATAGCACCAGGGGCACGCAACGTCTGACCAGATCTCAATCTCCATGGTGCCTCCTCTACGCGAGCGAAAAGTTTGACTGCGCAACTGATTCTAGCGGCCGGTTGGGGCGGCAAAACTGCACACACGGCGCCGAGTTGTGGCCCGTGGGGCGTTGAGCACCAATATGGCGGGCAGAAGTGCACACAGCGTGTCAGAGCGCCCGGCGTGTGTGCACTACTGCCAGGCCGCGCGCACCCCGCCGGGGCGGAGCGTGGGCTCTCTGTGGGGTCGGGTTCGCCGCGCTTGCGCCGAACTTGAAACCACGCGTCACACGCCGGGGCCGTGGGGAGTGTGTGCCGTGTGGTTTCAGCATGACCCGGGTGCGGCGACACGCACCGCAGCAGCACCCGCTGTGTGACCTGCGCTTTCAATATCTCGCCCCCAGGCGCGCCGTACCCGACGCGCCGTCCCTCGCAGGCGCGGTCAGTCGGCCCCGAGCCCGTGCTCCAGCGCGCCCTTGATCCCGGCGTCCACGGCGTTGAGCCGGTACAGCGCCAGCGCCTCGGTCGAGGCAAACCGCCCGCCCGGCACCGACGCCGGCCCGTGATGGGAGAGCACGCAGTGCAGCAGGGCCAGCCGGCGCTCGTCGTCCATCACGCCCGCGCTGCGCTCGGAGAGGATCTGCTCGCCGATCACCAGGTGGCCCAGGAGCCGGCCCTCGTCGGTGAGGCCGATCTCGGCGCCGTAGGTGAACTCCCGGGTGCGGCCGAGGTCGTGGACGAGCGCGGCGCAGATGAGCAGGTCGGAGTTCAGCCCGGTGTGCAGCTGGCAGGCCTCGTGGGCCAGCGTGGCCACCGCCACCGTGTGCTCGAGCAGGCCGCCCAGGTACGCGTGGTGGGCCGCCCGGCTGCACGGCGCTCGGCGCCACTCTGAACGCAGCGCCTCGTCGGCCAGCAGCCGCCGCAGCAGCTCGGCGTAGGCCCGGTCATAGACCTCGCCGGCGAGATGCTCGAGGAAGCCGTCGAGCTCCTCGACGTCGCGGTAGGCGGTGGGCAGGAAGCGTGCCGGGTCGATGCCGTCGTCGGCGGCGATGCGGGCGATGTCGGACACCTCGAGCGTGAGCTCCTCCCGGAAGCGCTCCACCCGTCCGCGCACGCGGACGAGATCACCGCGCTCAAAACGCCCGGCCAGGGCGTCGGCACCCTGGAAGGCGCGGGCCGGGAGCGTGCCGGTACGGTCGCGCAACTCGAGGGCCAGATACGGCGATCCGGTGCGGGTCGTCAGGCGGTCCTTGCGGGTGCACGCGAACACCCCATCGACGTCCTGTCCGGGTCGCAGAACGCTGATCGTCTGGGCGGTGGTGCTGTCTGGCGCCATCAGCGCATGATGTACGGTGGTTCGGATGCAGCCACTGCAATGGGAGCACCGTCCCGACGGGCTTCGCGCCCCTGCCCTCATCTGCGCATTCAAGGGTTGGAACGACGCCGCGGACGCTGCCTCCAGCGCCATTTCCTACGTGGGGACGGCACTCAACGCCACCCGCTTTGCCACCATCGACCCCGAGGAGTTCTACGACTTTCAGGCCACCCGGCCGCGGGTCAAGATGGTCGACGGCCAGGCCCGGGAGATCGTGTGGCCGGCGGTGGAGCTGTTCGCGGCGCGCGTGCCCCGGGCGCCGCGCGACCTCATCCTGCTCACCGGCTCAGAGCCCTCGTTTCGCTGGCGCACGTTCTGCCAGATCGTCGTGGAGCTGGCCGAGGCGCTGAGCGCCCAGCTGGTGGTCACGCTCGGCGCCCTGCTCGCCGACGTCCCCCACACGCGCCCGGTGTCGGTCACCGGCCTGAGCTCGGACCCGGCGCTCGTCGCCCGGCTGGGCCTGGCCCCGTCCTCCTACGAGGGGCCGACCGGCATCGTCGGGATCCTGCATGCCGCCTGCCAGCAGGCGGGTCTGCCCTCGGCCAGCCTGTGGGCCGCGGTGCCCCATTACATCGCCGCCACGCCCAACCCGAAGGCGGCGCTGGCACTGGTACGCAAGCTCGAGGGCCTGGTCGGCGTCGCCGTCGACGGCTCGGAGCTCGAGAGCGCCTCCGCGGACTACGAGCGCCAGGTCAACGTCGCCGTGCAGTCAGACCCCGACGTACAGGCGTTCGTCGAGCGCCTGGAGCAGGCCGCGAGCGACGAGGCCGACGACTCCCCCGGCGCGCTTCCCTCCGGCGAGACGATCGCCCGGGACCTCCAGCGCTTCCTGCGCCAGCGCGGCGGCGAGACGCCGCCCTCTCCCTAGGCCAGGCGCGGGCGCGCGGCGGTCAGGGCCGCGGTCCGGACAGGCGCAGCGCGATCATCCAGGCGTAGCGGCGCAACCCGGTGCGAAAGACGACGCGGTCCAGCGCGTCCAGGCCACCGAGCACCTCGTCGAAGCGGCGGCGCCCCACCAGCGGCAGCGCCAGCAGCCCGAGGAGGTGGAAGTACGTCTCGTCCACGCGGGCGAAGTGGGCCCGGACCGTCGAGAGGTCGTCCATGAGCAGCGGGTGCTCGTCGACGGTCCGCTGCTCGGGCGTCCGCCGACGGTAGAGATTGATCACCGGGTTGTGGCCGAGCGGCTCGATGAACAGCGCCCGGGCGCTGGGCTTCATCACCCGGGCGACCTCGGCCAGCGAGGCGTCGAGGTCGAGGTGGTGGATGACCCCGAGGCCGCAGACGAAGTCAAAGCGGCCCGCCTCGACGTCCAGCGCCTCGGCGTTCATCACCTGAAAGTCGATGTTGGCGGCCACCCCGGCCTGCTCGGCATCACGCCGGGCATGCTCGATGGCCACGGGCGAGAGGTCGATGGCCATCACGCGATAGCCCTGCCGGGCGGCCTCGATGGCGGCGTAGGCGCCCTCGCCACAGCCGTAGTCCAGCACCTCGCTGCCGGGCGCCAGCGTGGCCAGCTCCGCCCTGTAGAAGCTGTCTGACGCCCGGTTGATCGCATAGAAGCGGTCCGCCGGACGGCCCTCCTCGTCCGAGAACCGCGAATCATGAAACTCGCGCTCGCGCTCGAGTCGGTCCTCGGTCATCGCAGCGAGGCTACACGGAACCCCGCGGCGAGCCGGGCTCAGCGCTCGGCGGCCGGGCACACCAGCCGGTAGTCGCACATCGAGCAGGCCGCGAAGGACGGCGTCGGCTCAAAGCCCTGGGACAGGATGCCCTCGGCGACCTCCATCGCCACTTCCTGGACCCACTCGCCCCGGTCGCCGTCGTCGGCGGGCACCTCCACCTTCTGGTCGTCGAGCAGGTAGTAGTAGGCCTGCCGCGAGGCCTCCAGCCGCCAGGACTCGCGCGCCCCCACCGCGTAGAGCGAGAGCTGGACGTCCTCGGAGAGCTGGGCGGCGGTCTTGGGACGGCCGGTCTTGTAGTCGATGAGCTCGTACTCGCCGTCGGGCAGGCGGTCGACGCGGTCCACGCGCCCCCGGAGCAGATGGGGCCCCAGCTTGAAGGTGAACTGGCGCTCGAACCACACCGGCTCGCCCTCCTCGGAGCGGGAGCGCTCGTGGTAGCGGGTGAGCGCCGAGGCGGCCTTGCCGCGGAGCTGGCGCTCCTCCTCGGAGTCGCCGAAGCCGCCGCGGCGCCAGCCGGTCTCCAGCAGACCCAGCAGCTCGGGCAGCCCGGGCCGGGTGGGGCCGGTATTGGCGTCGCGGCCGGCGGCGTGGTAGCGCTCGAGCACCTGGTGCACGAGGATCCCGAAGCGCTGGTGCAGCGTCGGCTCTTGGGGGATCCGGAAGACGCGGGCGAACTTGTACTTGAGCGGGCAGGTGCGGTACGTGTCGATGTCGGTCGCCGACAGGACCACCCCGTCGCCGCGGCGCGGCAGGAACGGCTCCAGCGAGGGCTCGTCGCGCGCCACTATCGCCTGGGCGCGCCGGCGCGCGTCGCGCTCGGCGTCGAGCAGGTAGTCGTCAAGGGCGGAGGACTCGAAGATCTCGCGCTGCTCGGCGGTGACCGCCTGCAGGATGCGCGAGTTGACGTCGCGCAGCGAATCGGCCACGCTCGGGAACTCGTCCCCCCCACCCCGGGCGATCAGCGCCGCCAGCTTGAGCAGCTCCAGGTAGCGCACGACGGCGTGCGAGACGTCGAGGTCGGTATCGAAGCGCAGCTCGGCCAGCCGCCCGCCGGCCCGCGCCGTGCCCTCCAGGAGCTCGTCGCGCAGCAGCCGATAGGTGGAGTGCAGGGTCTCGGCCGGGCCGAACAGCTCCTCCTCGCGCTCCTGCCACACCGCGCCGAGCGCGGCGCGAACGGTCTCCAGCGCCGCCAGCGGCGCCAGCGGGGCGCCGCGGTCATCGGCGCGCGGGTAGGACAGCACCAGGCGCGAGCGGGCCCGGCTGAAGGCCACGTAGAGCTCCTGGGCCAGCGCCCGGTGGTGGGTCTCCTCGGTGTCGGGCGGCAGCTCCTCGGCGAGCAGCGAGTCCGGGATCCGCTCCGGGCGCGCCATCGCCACCCCGGAGTGCAGGCCGATCACGTAGACGTGGTCGGCCTCCAGGCCGCCCGATGCGCCCAGGGTCAGCACCTGCACCGCCGCGGGGTCGCCCAGGTCGGGCTCCTCCTGCTCGCGCAGCCCGAAGTCGGCAACGGCGGCGATCGAGCGGGCGAACTCGCGGGGGGTGGCCTGCGGGGTGCGCGTCACGTAGGCGGCGGCCAGCTCGCCGAAGCTGGCCAGCGCGCGCAGCCGCTCCACCACGTCTGACTGGGCGGCGAACAGCTGCTGGCGACGCAGCCCGAGGCGCTCGATCAGCCGGTGGACGTAGAGGTCGGGACGGCTGGTGTCGATCGCCCCCATCCCGGCCTTGTAGAGCTTGAGGAACACCCGGATGCGTTCGCGGGCTTCGGGTGGAACCTGCGGCGCCTCGATCGCGGCCGCCAGTGCCGAGACCATGTCCAGCTTGCGCCGCCGCGCAATCTGCGTGCAGCGGGCGATGTCCACGGAGCGCAGCTCGATCGGCGGCCGGGCCAGCGCGCGCACCACGGCGCCGGCGTCGGTGGGATCGGCCAGCAGCCGCAGCCAGGCCAGTACATCGCGGATCTCGGTGCGCTGGAAGAACGCCGCCTCGCCGACGAGGCGGTGCGGGATGGCGCGCTCCTCCAGCGCCACGCTCACCGCCTGGCCCTCATGAGTGATCTCAGGGACGAGCACCGCCACGCGCCCAGGGGCGACGGCGTCGCGGGCCAGCAGGTGCTCGATGTCGACGGCCACCGCCTGGGCCTGGGAGCGCTCGTTGGCACACCGCCAGAGCTCGGATTCGCCGCCGGCCGCCGCGACCTCCGGGGAGGGGGCGGGGCGGGGCGCGTCCGCGGCGAGCGGGCTCAGCACCGCCCGCGCCGCCGGCCAGATGCTCCCGGGACAACGGTGGCCACGCTCGAGCACCACCACGCGCGCGCCGGCTACCTGGAAGCTGTGCATCCGGGCGGCGCCGGCCCCCCGGTAGCGGCGCAGACCCGCGTCGGGGTCACCGGCGATCGTCACCGCCCGGCGCGCCGAGACCTCCATGGCCAGTCGCGCGGGTGCCAGGTCGAGCTCCTGGGCATCGTCGAGCAGCAGATAGTCAAAACGGCGCGCCAGACTGGGCTGGGCGCGCGCCAGGTCCAGGGCCGAGACGACCAGGTCGCCGTCGTCGCGTGCCTGCGCCTCGGCCAGCATCCGCTCGTGGGTGCAGTAGATCTGGGCGAACTCCCGCTCGAGCTCCGCATCGGGCGCGTCGTCGGCGAGCGCCCGGGCCCAGGTCGCGTACGCGTCGGCCCCGACGAGCTCGGCTTTGAGCCGGTCGATGCGGCGTACGAATCCCCCGAGCAGCGTGTTCGGGCGCCCGCCGAAATCGTGATGGCGCAGGGACAGCTCATCGATGCGCTCGACCAGCATGGCCAGCCGGTCCCCGGGGGTCAGGACCGCCTCGAACGGATCGGCGCCGGCGCCGGCCGCGCGCAGCACCAGCCCCGCCAACTGCGCCGGGGTGAGCACGTAGAGCTCGTCATAGCCGCGCGGCAGCCGGGTCTCTATCCGCGCGCGCAGCGCCGCGGCGCGCGCCTCGGTGGGGGCCAGCAGCCCGATGCGCTCCGGGTCACAGCCCTCGGCCACCAGCCAGCGAAAGCGTGCCTCCACCACCCGAGTCTTGCCCGTCCCGGCGGCTCCGAGAATGACCAGGCGCGCGTCGGAATGGGTCGCGGCATCGCGCTGCTCGGTGAGGAGACCGTCGAGGGGACGGTCAGAGGCTGAACCCTCGACGAACAGGCTCGGACGCCCGCTGAGCGAGGCGCCGGCGAGCACGTCCACGCCCTCGGAGGACCTGTCGCGTGCGTTCTCCTGGCTCACCGTCTGA
This sequence comes from uncultured Solirubrobacteraceae bacterium, assembly GCA_963737335.1. GTDB lineage: Bacteria > Actinomycetota > Thermoleophilia > Solirubrobacterales > Solirubrobacteraceae > Palsa-465. The sequence continues at coordinate 456,762 of CAVTSK010000020.1, read as the reverse complement.
CAGCATAGGTTGCAGGATGGGCACCACCGGCACAGCATTGGACGCGGATTGGCTGGGTCTGTGCCAGCGCTCGGTGGAGGGCCTGGCCGGGGTCCTGGCCGCCACCCCGACCACCGTCGAGCGCGCTCGGGAGACGGGCACGCGCGGCAGCGGCGGGGACCGTACGCTCGAGATCGACAGCTCGGCCGAGTCCGTGGTCTTTGCCCAGCTGCAGGCGCTCTATGACCAGGGTCACCGCTTCTGCGCGCTCAGCGAGGAGCGCGGCGAGGTGGACTTCGGCGGAGGCGGCGGCGTGCGGGTGATCATCGACCCCATCGACGGCTCGCTGAACGCCAAGCGCGATGCCTGTCACTACGCGCTGTCGGTGGCCGTCGCCGACGGTCCCACGATGGCCGACGTGGCCTTCGGCTTCGTCCACGACTTCGGAGCGCGCGAGCAGTGGTGGGCGAAGCGCGGCGAGGGGGCCTGGCGCGACGGCGTCCTGCTGGACCCCACCCTGCCCGAGCGCCGCTCCCACGATGGCCGGCTCGAGCTGCTGGGCATCGAGTCCTCAGACCCGCGCTGGGTCCATGCCGCGATCGAGCCCCTGACCGCGGCCACCCGCCGCCTGCGCGCGCTGGGGACGATCGCCTCGACCCTGTGCCAGGTCGCGGCCGCGCGCTTTGACGGGATGGTCACGTTGCAGCGCTGCCGCGGAGTGGACGCCGCCGCCGGCCAGCTCATCGTGCGCGAGGCCGGCGGCTACATCAGCTTCGCCGACCTCGACGATCCGCTCGAGGCGCCGCTGGACGCCACCCCCAGCTCCCGATTGATCGCGGCTCGTTCCGAGCACACGCTGCGCGAGCTCGAGGCGGTCCGCGCCCTTCCATGACCGTGATCGACTGGATCCTGGCCGAGAAGATCGCCGGCTACCTGGCCGGGACCGGCGACGCCGCCACCCCACGGGCCGACCTGCCCGCGCTCGCCGTGGAGTCCGAGCGGCGCGTGATCGCCTACACGGGCCTGGAGCCCGCGCGCCCGCTGCCGCCCCCGGAGGGCATCGGCCGCCGCGAGTGGGTCCAGACCAACATCAAGGCGATGCGCGGCCTGCTGGACCCGGTCCTGGACCGCGCCGGCGAGGGCCTGGGCCCGCTCAAGCCGGCGGCCAAGCTGGCCGTGGGGGTGATGGTCACCACCGAGGTCGGCGTGGTACTGGGGTACCTGGCCCAGCGCGTGCTGGGCCAGTACGAGCTGGTGCTGCTCGACGAGCCCGAGACGTCCTCGCCGCCGCGGCTGCTGTTCGTGATGCCCAACCTGGGCCAGGCGGTGCGCTCCTTCGGGGCCCAGGAGGACGAGTTCATGACCTGGGTGGCGCTGCACGAGGTCACCCACGCCGTCCAGTTCGCGGGCGTGCCGTGGCTGCACGCCCACGTCGCCGGTCTCGTCAGGGAGCTGCTGCGCAGCGCCGAGCTGCGCATGGACGCCGAGCGCAAGCTGCGACTGCCCACGTGGGCCCAGGTGCGGCGGACGTTCGACGCGCTGCGCCATGGCGACCTGATCTCGATCCTCACCAGCGACGTGGAGCGCGACACGCTCAACCGGGTCCAGGCGGTGATGGCCGTCATCGAGGGCCACGCCGAGCACGTCATGGACGCCGTGGCACCCGACCTGCTGCCGTCCCTGCCCACTCTGCGCGCCGCCCTGGACCGGCGGCGCAAGTCCCAATCAGGCCTCTCGCGGCTGCTGGCCAAGCTGCTGGGGCTGGAGCTCAAGCTGCGCCAGTATGAGCAGGGCAAATTCTTCTGCGACGCCATCGTCCGCGCCGCCGGCACCGAGGCGCTGACCCGGGTCTTCTCGGGCCCTGAGTCGCTGCCCACACTCGCCGAGCTGACCGACCCCACCCGCTGGCTGCGGCGCATGGGGCTCCCTCAGCAGCTCGCCGAGCCCTCCAGCGCGTAGCCCCCGAATGTAACCGCCGGGCGACGGTGGTTTACAAACATGTGTTCGCTTATGAGCTACCATCTGACTACGACCTTAAAGCGGAGTGAGGCAACCAATGGCTACCACCAGTAACCCGGGCGACACCACGCCCTCCAGCACTGCCAAGGCGGCATCGACGACCGCCAAGACCACGGCCCGCAAGGCCGCGAGCTCGAGCAAGTCGGCCGCGCGCAGCACCCGGACCACGGCGCGCCGCAGCGCCGCGGGCAGCCGTTCGGCTTCGCGCCGGACCACGTCGCGCAGCAGCTCGTCGTCGACGACGTCGACGCAGCCCAAGACGGCCGTCGAGCAGGCGCAGGTCCTGGCCGAGCGCGTCATCCTTGTGCCGGTCGGCGCCAGCCTGCTGGCTCGCGAGAACCTCGTGTCGAGCGTCAAGGGCCTGGCCACCAAGTACGGGACCCGTACTTCGGTCGAGCGCGAGCTCAAGCGCTACGAGCGCCGCGGCGCCAGCGCCCGCAACCGGTTTGAGCGCCAGGTGCGCCGCACCCGGACCAAGTTCGAGCGCGAGCTCCGTCAGCGGCGCAACCGCGTCGAGAAGACGGTCAAGCAGAACCGGCGCCGCGTCGAGCGTGACCTGCGCACGGTTCGCCGCGACCTGGAGAAGCAGTCGACGGTGGTCACCTCTCGCGTCGAGAAGCTCGTCGCAGAGGCCCAGGACCGCCTGCCCATCTCCTGATCCCTTCCCCCGCCGGGCGCCGAGGAGAGCGCCGCCGCGGGAGAGGTTCGCCGGCCTCATAACCTCGCCGGCGAACGCAGCACCCTCTCCTCCCTCAACCGCCGGGGCGTCACGGAAGTGGCGCCCCGTCGGTCTTTAAATCGGGTCGTCGGGTCGACCGCACGGCTCCCGTGTGTTACGTTTTCGCGCTCGACCGGGTGGTACGCAGGAGGAGGAAGCCATGACGGCTGTGGGGAGACGGGCCGGATGGCCGCTGCTGGCGGCGTTGCTGGTGGTTGCGCTGATCGGCGCCACCCGCACGGCATCGGCGTCGGCCGAGGCGCGGCCGCCGGTCACGGTGCTCTTGGAGTTCGACGGCAGCGGGACGTTCTCGGCGACCAACGGGGCCGGGACCGACACCCCGGAGCACACCGACGTCGCGCTCACGTGGGCGACGACGTACGTCGGCAAGGTGCAGCCCGACGGCTCGATCACGTTTCAGGCGACGGGGCCCGGGCCGGGCGGAGAGGTGTTCCAGACGACGGCGCCACCCCCGGGTACGTACCACTTCACGAGCACGGGCGTGACCACCGCCGATTGCCCCGGCACGCTCCCGGCGGCCCCGGAGGCGCCGGCACCGGAGGCGAGCGCCGCCGGCGGCACGCTCACCGTGCAATCGATCACGGCCGTTGACCAGAACAACCAGACCGGGCAGGTCAGCTGTCAGGGCACGGACATGTTTGGAAACTCAGTCGATCTGAGCTCGGATGCGGCCAACCTGTCGGGCACGTTCGGGCCGTCGTTGCCCGACGTGCTGAGCGCCCGCATCTCACTGCCGCCCGACGCGCTCAAGAGCAACACCTTCACCCAGGCGGTCAGCAACGCCGACGCGCCGGCGCAGTTGCCGAGCTCGTGCGCGGATCAGTTCGGGGAGCCGGAGGGCCAATGCCCGATGAGCCTGTCCTGGTCGGGGACGATCAAGATCACGGTGCCGTGCGGCGTCGTCACCTTCAGCGAGGGCGACGCGCCGGCGCTCGGCACGGTCATCAAACAGGGCGACACGGTGTCGACCGGCGCCAAGTCCCGGCTCGAGATCACGCTCCCCGACGGCGGCGTCTACCGGCTCGGCCCGAGCGCCAAGATGCAGTGCGACGGTCAGAGCACCACCATCGACCGGGAGCGCAGCATCTCCGACGACTTCCACCTGCTGCTGGGCAACATGTGGGCGGGCATCTCGGATGCGGTCGGCGGCGACCATCAGTTTGAGCAGGCAACCCAGACCGTCGCCGTGGGAGTCAGGGGCAGTGCCTTCACGGCGTCGATGCAGCGCAACGGCGACGTCGTCTACCACGTGATCCAGGGGACCGGATTCATCAGGGTCAAGGGCAAGCGGGAATTCGATTACCCGGCCGGGACCGGCGTGCGCTTCGATCCCGACTACGGCGGATACACCATGACGACCGCGTGGCCGGCGGCCGACCAGGCGCTGATCCCCGCAGCGCAGCAGCCGCCGAAGCTCACTCGCGTCCGGCTGGTCGGCGCACGCGCCGGCAAGCGGCCCACGCTGCACTTCACGCTCAACGAGAACGCCACCGTCATCGTCCAGATCCAGCGCGGCCGGCATCGCTTGCTCAAGCGCACGAGTTCGGCGCGCCACGGGGCACGGGCACTGACGCTGCGGGCGCTGCCGCGCGGCCACTACACGTTGATGCTGTTCGCCACCGTCGACAAGCGGTCGGCGGCGGTGCAGAAGAGCTTCCGCGTCGCGTGAGCTGACGACGCCGGGACAGTAGGTTCATGACCAAGCAAACGAGAGGGGTCTGAGCCGATGGAGCTGTGTCTGATGATCGAGGGGCAGGAGGGCGTGAGCTGGGATCAGTGGGTGGCTCTGGCCACAGGGTGCGAGGAACACGGGATCCCGACGCTGTTTCGCTCCGACCACTACATGAACCTCGACCTCCAGCACCCCGAGCGCGGATCGCTCGACGCCTGGGCCACGCTGAACGCCCTGGCCGCGGTCACCACCACCGTCCGGCTGGGCACGATGGTCTCCCCCGCCACCTTCCGCCATCCCTCAGAGCTGGCCAAGCTCGTGGCCACGGCCGACCACGTCTCCGGCGGTCGGGTCGAGCTGGGCCTCGGCGCCGGCTGGCACGAGCGCGAGCACGAGGCCTACGGCTTCCCGTTCCCGGACACCCGAACGCGCGTCGACGTGCTCGAGGAGCAGTTGCAGGTCGTGCTCGGCACCTGGACCGAGGCCCCCTTCTCCTTCAATGGGAGCCACTACACCCTCAAGGACCTCGACGCCCGGCCCAAGCCGGTGCAGCGCCCGCGGCCGCCGCTGATCATGGGCGGCTCGGCCGGTCCCCGCAGCGCGGCCCTGGCCGCGCGCTACGCCGACGAGTACAACACGCCGTTCGCGACGCTCCAGGACATCGCCACCCGCAAGGCAGCGGTGACCGCGGCGTGCGAGGCCACCGGGCGCGAGCCGCTGCCGTTCAGCGTCATGACCGGCTTCGTGGTGGGGGCCGATGAGGCCGAGCTCCGTGACCGCGCCGTCCGCCTGGGCGAGCGGATCGGCTCGACGGCGGACGCGCTGCTGGGCGATCCACCGGCGGCCTGGATCTTCGGCACGATCGAGCGGGCGGCCGAGCAGCTCGGCGCGCTGCGCGACGCCGGCGTGCACCGCGTGATGTGCCAGAACCTGCTCCACGACGACCTCGACGTGCTGGCGCTGATCGCGGAGCTGGCACCCGGCGTCGCATAGCGCGCAAACCCCGGAAGGCAGGCTGATCGGACCTGCTTGAATGAATCCCATGCCGACCTCAGAACAAGTCAGAGAAGCCCTCCGGACCGTCATCGACCCTGAACTGCGGCGCGACATCGTCGAGCTCGAGATGGTGCGGTCGATCGACGTCCACGACAACGGAGTGGTGGACGTGACCGTGTCCCTGACCACGCCGGGCTGCCCCATCCGCAGCCACTTCGAGACCGGCGTCAGCCAGGCGATCCGCGAGCTCGGGGGCGTGACCGGCGTCAATGTCACCTTCGATGTCCTGTCGGGCGACGAGAAGGCGGCCCTGGGCCGCAAGCTCGGCCGCGGCGGCCTGCCCGAGGGCGCGCTGGCCCAGGTCAAGAACGTCATCTGCATCGGCTCGGGCAAGGGCGGGGTCGGCAAGTCCAGCGTCACCGCGAACCTCGCCGCGGCTCTGGCCGCCGACGGCAAGAAGGTCGGCGTGCTGGATGCCGACGTCTGGGGCTACTCGCAGCCCCGCATGCTGGGACTCAGTGGTGAACGCCCCAAGGTCAACGACGAGCGCAAGCTCGTCCCCATCACCGCCCACGACGGCATCGGCGTGATGTCGATCGGCTTCTTCGTCGAGCAGGACGCCGCCGTGGTCTGGCGCGGCCCCATGCTCCATAAGGCGCTCCAGCAGTTCCTGGAGGATGTCGCCTGGGGTGAGCTCGACTACCTGCTCATCGACCTGCCGCCCGGCACGGGCGACGTCTCGATGACGTTGGCCCAGCTGCTGCCGCAGGCCAAGTTCGTGATTGTGACCACGCCCCAGCCGGTGGCCCAGAAGGTGGCCGCCCGCTCGGCCGAGATGGCCGCCAAGCTCAAGCTCGAGATCGCCGGGGTCATCGAGAACATGTCGGGGTTCGTCACCCCGGGCGGCGAGCGCTTCCAGATCTTCGGCGAGGGCGGCGGTCAGCTGCTGGCCGAGCAGCTCGACGTACCGCTGCTGGCCAAGGTCCCGCTGACCATGCCGCTGCGCGAGCAGTCCGATTCGGGCCTGCCGCTGGTCATGGCCAACCCCGACGACCCGGCCGCCCAGGCGCTGCGCCACGCCGCCCGCGGCCTCATCGCGCTGTCCCCCATCGAGCTCCCGGTCATGCAGGCGCCCGCGCCGGCCGCCGCCCCCAAGCCGGCGGGCATGTCGCTGCCGATGGCGTGAAATCGCTGACGCGATTTCATTGGGAGAACCGCTAGCGCGGTTCTCCCGCCGCCGCGTTGCCGGACTTTAGGCGCCGTTCTTGTAGTAGTCGCCGTTGATCTTGATGTACTTCTGCCACTCGTCGGGCAGCTGATCCTCGGCGAAGCACGCGTCGACGGGGCAGGCCTCCACGCACGCGTCGCAGTCGATGCACTCCTCCGGGTCGATGTAGAGCATCTCGACGCTGTCGTAGTCGGGCTCGTCGGGCGTCGGATGGATGCAGTCGACCGGGCAGACCTCGACGCACGAGTTGTCCTTGGTGCCGATGCAGGGCTCGGCGATTACGTAGGCCATGTGTGTCGGATTCCTCTAATCGGTTGCAAGTGCGCAGCCGCCATCGTGGCGGTGGGGAGGTGCGCATTTTACGGACACGCCCGGCAAGCGGCGGGGACGGCCGAGCGGCGCCGGGTAGCCTCCCGCCGGTGCTGCTGCTCACGGGTGCCACCGGAACCGTCGGGCGGGCGCTCCTGCGGCCGCTCATCGACGCCGGGACCCCGGTGCGCTGCCTGGTCCGCGATCCGCGGCGGCTGGGCCCCGATCGCGTCCGCGTGCAGATCGCGCTCGGCGATCTCGGCGACCACCTCTCCTTTCGCCACGCGCTGCGCGACGTCGACACGGTGGTGCACCTCGCCTCGGTCATCCGCGACCAGCCCCACGGCTCCATCGAGGAGCTCTCGGGCGTGGCCACCTGGCGACTGGTGCAGGCGGCTGAGCGCGCCGGCGTGCGGAGGTTCGTGTTCTTCTCGACGTTGGGGGCCTCGACGCGCAGCCGCGGGCGGCTGATGCGCGCCAAGGCGGTGGCGGAGGGGGCGGTGACCAGCTCCTCGCTCGAGTACACGGTGTTTGCGCCGTCGATCATCTACGCGCCCGATGACCCGTACCTGCGGCTGCTGCACCGGATGTCGTGGCTACCGGTCCTGGCGATCCCTGGCTCGGGCCGCGCCGGCTTTCAGCCGATCAGCGCCGAGGACGTCGCGGCCTGCGTGATGGCCGCGCTGCCCGGCGGGCCGGCCGCCGAGGCGGCCGGCGGCGCTCGCTACGAGCTGGCCGGCCCCGAGACGCTCACCCACCGCGAGATCGTCGCCCTGGCGCTGCGCTCCTTTCATCGCCGCCGACCGATCGTGGGCGTCCCCATGTGGCTCACCCGGCGGATCCTCAGGACTCTCGAGCTGGTGGGCGGGCCGACCGCGTTCGCCACCTGGGACGAAGCCGAGCTGCTGGAGATCCCGCTCATCTCGGCACGTGGGACCGCCGACGCCCGGGCGCTGGGCGTGACCCCGCGGCCGATGGCCGAGGTGCTGGGCCTCGTCTAGAGCTCGGGCGCGCGACTCGCCCACGGAAGCGCGCGCTCCAGCTGGGCGCCGAGCGCCAGCAGCAGCTCCTCGCGCTCCGGGGGCCCGATGACCTGGACCCCGGTGGGCAGGCCGTCATCACCCTGGTAGAGCGGCAGCATGATCGCCGGCAGGCCCATCACGTTGACGATCGCCGTGTAGGGGGTGAACGCGCCCGAGCGCCGGTAGTGGCCCCATGGGTCGGGCCCGCGGCCATGGATCTCGCCGGTCAGCACCGGACGCCCTCCCAGCCCGGGCGTGACGACGATGTCAAAGCGCTGCAGCTCGGCCACCAGGCCACGGGCGATCCGCTCCAGCGTGCCCTGTGCGGCCAGCTGAGTGATGGTGTCCTGATCGCGGGCGTGCTCCCAGATCTTCCAGGTGAGCGGTTCCACGTCGTCGGCCGTGGGCTCGCGGCCGGCCAGGCGGCCCCCGACGAAGGTGGCCATGGCGGTGGCCGGGCCGAACGCCCGCGTGAAGTCAGACAGCAGCCCACGTCCTGACCAGGGCGCCACGAACTCCTCCACGTGGTGGCCCAGGGATTCGAGCAGCGCGGCGGCGTCGCGGGCGGCGGCCTCGTTGACAGGATCGAGCTCGGCGTCGTCCAGCGGCGGATTGAGAACGAGTCCAATTTTCAATCTCACGGGCTCGGAGTTCAGTAGCTGCAGGTAGCGGCCGGGCGCCGGCGTCGCCCAGGTGGCGTCCCCGGGCTCGTAGCCGGCGAGCACGTCCAGCGCGGCGGCGGTGTCAGCCACCGTCCGGGTGAGCACGCCGTCGGTGACGAGGAAGCCGTGACCGGCGTCGGGCCCGAGCGAGACGCGCCCGCGAGCCGGCTTGAGCCCGACCAGCCCGCAGCAGGACGCCGGGATCCGGATCGAGCCCCCGCCGTCGTTGCCGTGGGCGATCGGCACCATCCCCGCGGCCACCGCCGCCGCCGATCCGCCGCTGGAGCCGCCGGGCGTGCGGTCCAGCGCCCACGGGTTGGCGGTGGGCCCGAAGCGGCGCGACTCGGTGGTGGGCAGGATCCCGTTCTCGGGCAGGGCGGTCTTGCCCACGATCACGAATCCCGCGTCGCGCAGCCGCCGCACCAGGTACGCGTCGGCGGCGGGCATGAAATCGCCGAACAGGTCAGAGCACATGGTCAGCGGCATCCCCGCGACCGCGCGGTTGTCCTTGACGGCGATCGGCACCCCGGCGAACGGCCGTGGGTCCCCGGCGCCGATCGTCCGCGCCGCTGCGAGCGCCGACTCGTGGGCGACGTGGGTGAAGGCGTTGATCCGCGGCTCGAGCTCGTCGATGCGGTCCAGGGAGGCCTGGACGAGCTCGGCGGCGCTCAGCTCGCCGGAGCGGATGAGCGCGGCGAGCTCGAGGGCGGGACGAGTAAGCAGCTCCCCTGACACGAGCGCCAGACTATCGGCCGCGCGCCCCGGGCGGCGGCGATCCTTCGGACCCAAAGGACTAATCTTCGGCCGACTTGAGCCCCCCTCCCCAGGAGCTACACCTTTTATGAGTGCAACAGCGGAAGTGCAGTCCGGACTCGAGGGCGTCGTCGCGTTCGCCACCGAGATCGCCGAACCGGACCGGGAGGGTGGCGCGCTGCGCTACCGAGGCGTCGACATCGAAGAACTGGTGGGCACCGTGCCGTTCGAGCAGGTGTGGGGACTGCTCGTCGACGACGCGCTGCTGCCGGGCCTGCCGCCGGCCGAGCCCAACGCGCTCAGCGTCCGCTCCGGCGACCCGCGGGTGGACGTCCAGTCCGCTCTGGCGATGCTCGGGCCCCAGTGGGGCTTCCAGCAGCTGATCGACATCTCTGACGAGGAGGCCCGTGACAACCTGGCTCGCGCCTCGGTGATGGCGCTGTCCTTCGTGGCTCAGTCAGCCCGGGGGATCGGCCGGCCACCGGTGTCCCAGCGCGAGATCGACAAGGCCACCTCGATTCCCGAGCGCTTCCTCATCCGCTGGCGCGGCGAGGCCGACCCACGGCACGTCAAGGCCATCGACGCCTATTGGAACTCCGCCGCCGAGCACGGCATGAACGCCTCGACGTTCACCGCGCGCGTCGTCGCTTCCACCGGCGCCGACGTGGCGACGGCGCTGAGCGCGGCCGTCGGCGCCCTGTCGGGACCGCTGCACGGCGGCGCGCCGTCGCGCGTGCTCAAGATGCTCGACGACGTCGCCGAGATGGGCGACGCCGACCGCTACGTCAAGGACATGCTCGACCGCGGCGAGCGCCTCATGGGCTTCGGCCACCGCGTCTACCGCGCCGAGGACCCGCGCGCCCGCGTGCTGCGCCGCACCGCGCATCAGATCGACGCCCCGCGCGTCGAGGTCGCCGAAGCGCTGGAGAAGGCCGCGCTGGCCGAGCTCAAGGCCCGCCGCCCCGACCGCGTGCTCGCCACCAACGTCGAGTTCTGGTCAGCGGTCGTGCTCGACTTCGCCGACGTCCCGCCCGAGCTGTTCACCCCGATGTTCACCTGTGCCCGCACCGCGGGCTGGTCGGCTCACATCATGGAGCAGAAGCGTGAGGGCCGGCTCATCCGTCCGACCGCGAAGTACGTGGGCCACCCTCCGCGGCCGCTGTCGGATGTGAGGTCCTAGCGGGCCGGTGTGCCGTCAGCCGCGATACGGGCCCTCGACGTACTGGGCCAGCATCCGGCTGGCGGAGAACATCGGTCCCAGCGTCCGCAATGACGCCCGCATGAGCTCGATCCAGCGGTCCGGCAGCCCGGACTCGTCGCGGTCGTAGAAGGCGGGCAGCACCTTCTCGTCGAGAAGGTGGTGGAAGGCGGCGGCGTCGCGCTCGTCCTGGGCGTGATGATCCGGGTCGACCTCGCCTGAGATCGCCCAGCCGTTGGCGCCGTCGTAGGCCTCGGCCCACCATCCGTCGAGCACCGAGAGCTGCAGGCCGCCGTTGAAGACGTTCTTCATCCCGCTGGTGCCGCTGGCCTCCAGGGGCGGGCGGGGCAGGTTCAGCCACACATCGCAGCCGCGCACCAGCGCCTGCCCCGTGGCCAGGTCGTAGTCGTCCAGGAAGACGACGCGCTCCCCCACCACCCGGGCGGCCTTGAGCCCGAATACCGCCTGCAGGGTGCGCTTGGCCTCCTCGTCGCGGGGGTGGGCCTTGCCGGCCAGCACCACCTGCACCGGCCGGTCACCGTCGAGCAGTCGCAGGGTCCAGTCCGGGTCGCGGGTGAGGATCTCCAGGCGCTTGTAGGTGGCCACGCGGCGGGCGAAGCCGATGGTGAGCACGTCGGGGTCAAAGGCGCGAGCGGCGGCGTCCACGTAGCCGCGCAGGTCCCCGCGCACGAGACGGTCGGCGATGCTGCGGGCGCGCACGAAGGTGATGAGCTCGGAGCGCTGCCGTCGGCGCGTCTGCCACAGCTCCTCGGCTCCGATCGCGTCCACGCCCGCCCACACCTCCGGGTCGGCGGCGCGCTCACACCAGTCGTCGGGCAAGTGGCGGTCCAGCAGCTCGCGCATCGGCGCGCCGATCCAGGTGGGGACGTGGACCCCGTTGGTGACGTAGCTGATGGGGACCTCGTCGAGCGGGCAGCCCGGCCACAACGACTGCCACATCTCGCGGGCCACCTCGCCGTGGCGCCGGCTGACCGCGTTGGCGCCGCGGCTCATCCGCAGCGCCGCCTGGGTGACGCCGAACGGGGCCTGGGCGTCGGCTCCGACATCGTGGCCGAGAGCGAGGAGCTCGTCGGTGGAGAACCCCAGCTGGCCCGCCAGCCGGCTGACGGCCTGCTCGATCTCCCCGGCCGGGTAGGAGTCGTTGCCGGCGGGCACCGGCGTGTGGGTGGTGAACACCGTGCGACTGCGGGCTCGGTCGAGAGCGTCTGACTGCGAGAGCCCGTCGGCCTCGCGGTAGCCGCGGGCGAGCTCCAGCGGCGCCAGCGCGGCGTGGCCCTCGTTGAGGTGCAGGACGCCGGGGTCATAGCCCAGCGCGCGCAGCGCACGGACCCCGCCGACGCCGAGCAGCGAGTACTGGGCCAGCCGCGTCTGAGGATCGCCGTCGTACAGACGGCCGGTGATCCAGCGGTCCATCGGCTCGTTGTCGGCGCAGTCGGTGTCCAGCAGGAACAGGGGTATCCGCCCGACGTCCACTCGCCAGATGCGCGCCACCACGTCGTTGTCGCCGATGGGCACGGTGACCGTGACCGGCGCGGCGTCGCGGCCGATGACCAGCGCGGCGGGGAGGCGATCGGGATCGGTGTCGATCCAGTACTCGTGCTGCCAGCCCGAAGCGTCGATGCGCTGGCGGAAGTAGCCCTTGCGGTACATGAGGCCGACGGCGACCAGCGGCACCGCCTGGTCAGAGGCCTCCTTGAGCAGGTCGCCGGCCAACGCCCCCAACCCACCCGAGTACACGGGCAGGGAGACGTGGACGCCGTACTCGGCGCACAGAAAGCCGACCGGATGGGCCGGGTCCACCGGTCCCGCCTGGTAGGGCCGCTCGAGGTCGGCCGCGATCTCGGCCTCCAGCGCCTGGGCCCGCGCCACCAGGTCGCGGTCGTGGGCGGCGCGCTTGAGCACCCTGGCCGGGGATTCCTGCAGCAGCCGCACCGGGTTGCGCATGCACAGGTCAAAGCGCTCGGAGTCGACGCTGCGGAAGAGCTCGGGGCCGCCCGGGGCCCATGACCAGCGGTAGTTGTAGGCGACGCGGGCCAGCGGCGCGAGCGCGTCGGGGATGCGCTCGGCCAGATCCTCGGCGGCGGCGAGGATGTCGATCTGCCCGTCGTATTGCGTGGTGGCGTTATCCAAGAGTTGATTATCTGACATCGGCGGCGATCAGGCCCGCTGCCCGGGGGCCGGGTAGACGAATTCGGGCCAGTGCACAGGATCACCCCTCGACGGCCGCGCCAAACCTCCTTGGGCCGGGGCGGCCGCAATAGCATTGCCGCGTGCACAGCAGGGAGCCAAGCGAGGCGCGCGCCGAGGAGCCCGCCGCCAGGGCGATGACCGACCTCGTCCCCGCTCCCCCCGGCCCCAGGGTTGCCCGCCCCGACGCGGCGCGGATCCTGGCCCTGCAGCGCACCGCGGGCAACGCGGCGGTGCGCCGGATGATCGCCCGCGGAACGCTGGCCCGGCGGCCGGCCCGCACGCTCTCGCGCGACACGCCGCAACCCGCCCCCGGCGAGGCCGCGGCGGCAGTGGCGGCCGCGGCAGCGGACTGGCTGGCGGTGGTGCCCGACGCGACCGACACGGTCACCACCGAGTTCGACAAGGCCACCAAGACCCAGCAGCTGGTGCACCTCCAGGGAAAGAATGCCCCGCCCGCCGCGACGGCGCTCGATCCCTCGGTCCAGAAGGCCGTCGACGCCGCCTGCGCCGCGGTCAGCGCGTACCGCGCCACCCTCCCCGAGCCGGCGGTGACCAGCGGCATCACCGACAGCCAGGGCAAGAAGTGGACCGGCACCTCGTGGACGCGGTACTCGGGGCTGCAGGCCGGTGGCGTCCTGCGCCCGCCCCCGGCGACCAAGAAGAACCCCAACCCGGCGGACCCCCGCACCGACGCCCAGAAGCAGGCCTACGAGTCGCAGCGCAGCTACATCGACTGGACCAGCCACGAGAGCGCGGCGATCGGCACCATGGCGGCGCCCAAGGCCGGCGAGGACACCGCCGCCTACCGCAAGTGGCTGGGGGACCGCCTCTACTTCGACATCGGGAGCATGGAGGGCGGCTTTGACTCGATCAACGTCTACGACTCCCAGATCGTCACCTGGGGCGCGGGCCTGGGCGGCGCGTCGGGGTTCGTCGCCGACGCGATGAGCAACATGGCGCAGTCCAAGCTCGCCGGCGGCGGCAAGGTGGTCGGCGACGAGGTGACGAAGATCCTGCATTCCGCTGGAATCGCCTTCGAGGACCTGGGCAAGGGGCGCCAGGGCTTCGTCGTGCTCGATCCGGTGGCTCAGCGCAAGTACCACGGCGCCGGCGCGCTGCACGTGATCAAGGCCGACAACCGGCTGCTGATGCTGTTCACCAACCTGGCCCGGGGCGAGCTACCCGGACTCGATGTCGACGCGGCCGGCCCGGCCTCCGGCGCCCAACCGGGGACGACGCTCAAGGAGGCGGCCCGCCGCGCCGCGTTCGAGGGCCAGCGCCACGTGTTCCTGGACATCTACGGCGGGTCGGGGTTCAAGAGCGCGGTCGACGCGCTGGGCCCGACGTGGCCCTATGACTCGCTGATGATGGTGCTGCACCTGCACTGGTGGGGGCTCACCGGGTGGCAGACCTTCAAGGACACCGGCGGCGACATGAAGGCGATCATCAAGAAGGCCTACATCCTGGACAAATACGTCACCACGCGCAACGGCGCCCACATCGCCGTCCGCGATCTGGCCAAGCATTTGCAGGACTTCGGCGGAGCGTCGAGCAAGGCGCTGTGGGGGCCCGAGCAGCAGCTCTCGGCCGACAAGCTCGAGAGCGACGCCTACTACGTGGAGACCGCCCAGGAGGTCGTCGCCGCCGACGCCGTTCCAGACACGGTCACCAACGGCAAGGTCGTCAAGAAGGGCAAGGCCGCCGTGGCCCACCAGGATCCCAAATACCGCAAGCTCCAGTAGCGCCGCCCAGTGAGCGCCAGCAATGCACCTTCGGCGGCCGACGGAGCGGGCGGGCTCGGTCTCGGCGTGCTGGCCTTCGGGGACTCGATCACCAACGGCGGCGGGGAGCTTCAGTGGGGCGTCGCGCTGCAGTCCTGGGCACTGTGGACCGCCCGGTCGCTGGGGCTCGCCTACACCGGCTACGCCACGGATGGGGCGCGGGTGACCGACGTTCTGCACCAGCAGATCCCGGCCTTCCGGGTGGCCGCCGCGCATCCCGACGGCCGTTACGACGTCGGCTGCCTGTACATCGGGGTCAACGACGTACGCGGGCTGGACTGGGACGCCGCGGCCTTCGCCGCCGGCCTCGAGCCCGCGCTGCGCTTCCTGCGCGACCGCTGTGACCGGGTGCTCGCGCTCACCGCGCCGCTCGGGCTGGGCCTGCCCGCCGCCGGGCCCAAGGTCGCCGATCTCAACGCGGTCATCCGTGCGACCGCCGGCCGGACCGGGGCGCTGGTGGTCGACCTCAGCGACTTCGGCGCACGCAATCACGTGATGGCCGACCGGGTCCACCCCACCGCATTCGGCCAGGTCGCGATCGCCGAACGCGCCCTGGCCGTCCTGGCCGCCGACGGTCTGCCGGCGGCGGTGGCCCCGGCCTCGCTGATCAGCTATCAGACGACGCGCGTCGGGCGCCTGCGCGGCGACCTGACCTACGTGTACCGGGGCGCCAAGCTGCGCGCGCGGGGCGCGGTGTGGGGGTGGTGGTTCAGGCGCCGTGGCCCTGGTTAGCGCCTCGGCGTCTGAGCGCGGTATCAGCGAACGTCAACGGCGAGCTTGAGAAGGGTGGCGTTCGGGCCTGAATGGTCGGATTTGCAGGGGGTTGTGGGATATAAGTATCGGTGCGCAACGCTTATCTCCCACGACCCCGCCAACGGACCGCCGAGGTCAATCCGAAGCGAGCCGCCCCGACTCCTCCGTGGCCTCGCGCAGCCGCCGCGCCAGCGCCCCGGTCAAAGCGCCAGAACGCATCTGCCAACGCCAGCTGCCCCCCGCGCTCCCCGGCGCGTTCATGCGCGCCTCGCTGCCCAGGCCCAGCGCGTCCTGGGCCTGGATCATGGCGATCTCGGCCTTGGAGGAGAAGACGTAGTGGATCAATCCCCACCAGGGGCGGCGGCGGTCCGTGAACCCGAGCCGGGCGATCTCGGAGTCCACGAAGGCCCGCTGAGCGCCCGAGAGCGACTCCATCCAGCCCCGGGCGGTGTCCTGGTCGTGCGTCGAGGTGTAGACAACGCGGTCCGCGGTGTGGTTGGCGAGGCGATGGACGCTGCGCGGGGCGTCGGGGTCCATGCCGAACTGGATGACCAGCATCCCGGGCAGACCCACGCGCTTGCGCAGCCGCTCCACCGGCTCGGTGATGACGCCGAGGTCCTCGGCCACGAGAGGCAGCGGCTGACCTGCGCCCGACGCCAGCTCACGCTCGAGCGCCCGGAACAGGGCGATCCCCGGCCCCCGCTTCCAGGAGCCTCCCCGCGCGGTGCGCGCCCCCGCCGGCACCGCCCAGTAGGCCACCAGCCCGCGGAAATGATCGATGCGCGCCAGGTCGAAGAGGTCCAGCGTGCGGCGCACCCGCTCCACCCACCAGCGGTAGCCGCGGCGCTGCAGAGCCGGCCACTCATACAGCGGATTGCCCCACAGCTGCCCGGTTCCGGCGTAGCTGTCGGGCGGCGCCCCGGCGACCAGCCCGGACTGGAACAGCTCGGGATGGAAGCGGTGATCGCAGCCGCCGGGCGAGACGTAGATGGCCACGTCGCCGAGGATCCGCACGCCTCGCTCGCCGGCGTAGGCGCGCAGCGCGGACCACTCGCGGTCAAAGCGCACCTGATCGGCCGCGGCACCGCGACCGGCGAATCGCTCCCAGTCCCCGATCCAAAACGCATGCCGCTCGCGAAAGGCCGCGATCTCAGCGGTCGACACCGCCGCCCGCGGGTCGGCGAGGAGCCCCCGCCATGCCGCGAAGGCCGAGCTTGACTTGTACGGGGACCGGTAGCGGTCGGGCGGGCCGAGCGGCAGCACCTGCCACCACGACTGGCCGGCGGCGGCCAGCCAGTCCACGAAGCGGTACGCGTCAGCGCCGAGGCGCCCCTGCGGGAGCGAGGTGATGTGCAGCTGGACCCCGCTCGATCGCGGCCATTGGTTCACGAGCGATTCACGAGCGGAGGTTTACCTGATGGCGTGTGGCGGATACCTTCCCAACGAGTGAGCATCCGGACTTCAGATACCGAGGCACGTCCGGTACAGGCTGCGGGCGGGACCCGATCCCCCGCGGCCGACGCCGCCCAGCAGGCCCCGCGCCGGATCGTCATCCAGTTCGCCACGCCGGCTGTCGACGCCGGCCACTACCCCGCCAAACGGTGCGCCGGGGACATCGTCAACGTCGGAGCCGACGTCTTCCGCGACGGCCACGAGCTCGTCCGCGCCGTCGTCCGCTACCGCGGCCCCGGCGAGGAGCAATGGCGCGAGGTGGGCCTGCGCCGCATCGACGCGCACCTCGGCGGGGTGCGCTGGGCGGGCCAGTTCACCGTTGATCGGCCCGGCGCCTGGCAGTACACGATCGAGGCGTGGACCGACGTGTTCGGGACCTGGCGCGACGAGCTGCAACGCAAGGTCAACGCCCACCAGCAGGACCTGAGCGGGGAGCTCTCAGAAGGCCGGGTGCTGCTCGAGGCCGCCGCGGCGCGCGCCCAGGACCCCGCCGGCCGGCGGCTCATCGAGCACGCGGTGCAGCAGATCAGCGACCCGAGCATCCCCGAGTCCGCCCAGCACGACGTCGCGCTGGGCGAGGAGCTCGCCCTCGCCGTCGAGCACGAGCAGGAGCGCCACGGCAACGTGACCCTCGATCACCCGCTGACGATCGAGGTCGACCGCCTGCGCGCGCGCTTCGGTGCCTGGTATGAGCTGTTCCCGCGTTCGTGGGGCGGCCTGCGCGGCGTGCAGGCCCGACTGCCCGAACTGGCCGAGCTCGGCTTCGACGTGCTCTACATGCCGCCGATCCATCCGATCGGGGTCAAGCACCGCAAGGGCCGCAACAACGCGCTGACTGCGGCCCCCGGCGATCCCGGGTCCCCCTACGCGATCGGCGACGCCTCCGGCGGCCACGATGCCATCCACGCCGACCTCGGCACCGAGGCCGACCTGCGCTCCCTGACCGCGGCCGCCGCTGAGCTGGGGATCGACATCGCCTTGGACTGGGCGCTCAACGCCTCCGCCGACCATCCGTGGCTGACCGAGCATCCCGAGTGGTTCCAGCGCCGGCCCGACGGCACCCTGAAGTACGCCGAGAACCCGCCCAAGCGCTACCAGGACATCTACAACTTCGACTGGAACTCGCCCGAGTGGCGGTCGCTGTGGGAGGCGCAGTTGGCGGCCATCCTGCACTGGGTCGACTGCGGCATCAAGGTGTTCCGGGTCGATAACCCCCACACCAAGCCGTTCGCCTTCTGGTCGTGGTTGATCGCGGAGGTGCACCAGGTCGACCGTGACGTCATCTTCCTGGCCGAGGCGTTCACCAAGCGCTCGGTCATGCGCCATCTGGGCAAGCTGGGCTTCAACCAGTCCTACACATACTTCACCTGGAAGAACGCGCGCTGGGAGCTGACCGAGTACGTGTCCGAACTGGCCTACTCGGGTGAGCAGGAGTACTTCCGGCCCAACTTCTTCACCAACACGCCCGACATCCTGCACGAGTACCTCCAGCACGGCGGCCCGGCGGCGTTCGAGTCCCGGCTGGTGCTGGCGGCGACGCTGAGCCCCAGCTACGGCATCTACTCGGGCTACGAGCACTTCGAGAACGAGCCGGTCCGGGCCGGCTCCGAGGAGTACCTGAACTCCGAGAAGTACGAGATCAAGCAGCGCGCCCTCGACGGGCCGCTCCTGCCGATGATCGCCCGCCTCAACCAGGTCCGCCGCGAGAACGCGCCGCTGCAGGAGCTCTCGAACATCACCTTCCTCGACACCCACAACGACGCGCTCATCGCCTACGCCAAGCAGACGCGCGGCGAGACGATCGTGTGCGTGGTCAACCTCGACCCCCACCAGGGTCAGCAGGGGGTGACGGTGATTCCGGCGAGCCTCGGCCTGCCGCCCTCCTTCACCGTCCACGACGAGTTGTCGGGCGAGCGCTACCAGTGGCGGATCGGCCACAACTACGTGGCGCTGACCCCGGGCGTGCGCCAGGCGCACGTGCTTCGCGTCGAGCGATGAGCGTCGGACCACCCACGCTCAGTCACCTGCTCGCGCGGGAGAGGCGCCCCGCCACCCCGCGGGCCGCGACGGGTCCGGCGGGCGCCGCCGCGGCCAGCGCCGCGGGGGCCGCGCCCAACCAGGCCTACCAGTGGTTCGAGGCCGAGCCGTTGTGGTTCAAGCGGGCCGTCTTCTACGAGATCCACATCCGCGGCTTCTTCGACGGCAACGGCGACGGCTCGGGCGACTTCCGCGGCCTGATCGAGAAGCTCGAGTACCTCCAGTGGCTCGGGATCGACTGCATCTGGCTGCTGCCCTTTTACGAGTCACCGTTGCGCGACGGCGGTTACGACATCTCGGACTTCACCCGTGTGCACCCCGACTACGGCACCGTCGACGACGTCCAGGAGCTGATCGATGCTGCCCATGCCCGCCGGATCCGCATCATCGCCGACCTGGTCATGAACCACACCTCCTCAGACCACCCGTGGTTTCAGGAGAGTCGCACCGGTGGTCCCGACGGCCCCAAGCGTGACTGGTACGTGTGGTCTGACACCGACGACCGCTACCAGGACGCGCGCATCATCTTCACTGACACCGAGGTCTCCAACTGGACCTATGACCCGGTGGCCGGCGCCTACTACTGGCACCGCTTCTTCTCCCACCAGCCCGACCTCAACTACGACAACCCCGACGTCCACGAGGCGATGAGTGGCGTGTTGCGCTTCTGGCTGGACATGGGCCTGGACGGCTTCCGCCTGGACGCCGTGCCCTACCTCTATGAGCGGGAGGGCACGATCTGCGAGAACCTGTCCGAGACCCACGCCTACCTCAAGAAGGTGCGCAAGGAGATCGAGGAGGAGTACCCCGACCGCGTCCTGCTGGCCGAGGCCAACCAGTGGCCGGCCGACGTCGTGGAGTACTTCGGCGACGGCGACGAGTGCCAGATGTGCTTCCACTTCCCGGTGATGCCGCGGATGTTCATGGCAGTGCGGCGCGAGGAGGCCACTCCGATCTACGAGATCCTCGAGCGCACCCCGGCCATCCCCGGCAACTGCCAGTGGGGCCTGTTCCTGCGCAACCACGACGAGCTGACCCTGGAGATGGTCACCGACGAGGAACGCGATTACATGTACGCCGAGTACGCCAAGGACCCGCGGATGAAGATCAACCTGGGCATCCGCCGGCGCCTGGCGCCGCTGCTGGACAACGGCCGTGACGAGATCCAGCTCATGACCGCGATCCTGTTCAGCCTGCCGGGGTCACCGGTTCTCTACTACGGTGATGAGATCGCGATGGGAGACAACATCTTCCTTGGCGACCGCGATGGTGTGCGGACGCCCATGCAGTGGACGGTGGATCGCAACGGCGGCTTCAGCCGCGCGGACTTCGCGCAGCTCTACGCCCCGCCGCTGATGGACCCGGTGTACGGCTTCCAGGCGGTCAATGTCGAGGCGCAGCTGCGGACGCCCACCTCGCTGTTGCGCTGGATGCACCGGTTCATCGCTCTGCGCAAGGAGCACCCGGTGTTCGGGCTGGGGACCTATGAACCGATCGAGACGTCCAACCCGCGCATCTTCGCGGTGCTGCGGCGCTTCGAGGATGACTTCGTGCTGTGCGTGCACAACCTGGCACGCTCGGCCCAGGCGGTGGAGCTCGACCTCTCGGCCCATGCGGGTCGCTCTCCGGTCGAGCTGTTCGGTCGCAGCCGCTTCCCCCGGATCGGCGATCTGAGCTACCTGTTGACACTCGCCCCGCGCGGCTTCTACTGGTTCCAACTCGTGCAGGAGGGGGAGGACGCGATCGGATGACTGATGTGAGCAACCCGGCGCGGACCGAGATCGAGCGCCTGGACCCCGAGACGGTGGCGGCCTGGCTGGAGGGGCAGCGCTGGTACGCGTCCAAGTCCCGCCACGTCACCGGCCTGCAGTTCGAGGAGAGCGTGGCCATCGCCGACGCGCCGCCCCTCATCGTCAACCTCGTCCAGACGCGGTTCGCCTCCGGCAGCCACGAGCTCTACCAGCTCCCCTTCGCCCTACTGGCCGCTGACCAGGTGGGCGCGCGACCGGTGGTGTGCGCCACCGAAGCGTGGACCGCGGTCGACGCCGTCGCCGACCCCGAGCTGGTGCGCGAGCTGCTGCGCCAGATGGACGCCGAGCAAACGCTGGACGGCGAGGCAGGATGCTTCCGCTTCGCGCGCGTCGAGCTGAGCGGCCCGCTACCGCTGGACGCCGCCGTGCGCCCGATGGGCGTCGAGCAGTCCAACTCGTCGATCGTGTTCGGCGACGAGACGGTGCTCAAGGTGTTCCGCCGGCTGGAGCCGGGCATCAACCCCGAGCTCGAGGTGCTGCTGTTCCTCACCCGCCGCGAGTTCGCCAACATCGCCCCGCTCCAGGGGTGGTACGAGTACGAGGGCAAGGCGTTCGGGGCGACCCTGGGGGTGGCGCAGCGCTTCTTCTCCGATGCCGTCGGCGGCTGGGAGCTCGCGCTGGATCAGATCGCCACCGATCCGGCGGCGTTCCTGCCCGAGCTCGCCAGTTTGGGCACGGTCACCGCGGAGCTGCACAACTGCTTGGCCTCCGACGCCGGAGACCCTGCCTTCAGCCCCGAGGAGCCCAGCGCCGAGTCGATGTCGCTGCTGACGGCGACCATCGACGAGGACATCGAGCGCGTGTTCGTGCGGCTGCCCGACGACGAGCGCGTGGCCGCCATCGCCGGCCGCGGCCAGGACGTCCGCGAGCAGATCGCCATGCGTGCGCAGACCGGAGTCGGCGGGCGCGCCATCCGCACCCACGGCGACTACCACCTCGGCCAGACCCTGCACCGCAAGGGCGGGATGGGGTGGGTCATCATCGACTTCGAGGGCGAGCCGGCCCGTCCTCTGTTCGAGCGCCGCCAGAAGCGCAGCCCGCTGCGCGACGTCGCCGGGATGCTGCGCTCGCTGGCCTATGCCACCTCCGCCGCCGAGATCATGCGCGGGATTCCGACCCCGGGCCAGTTCGAGGAACAGGCCCGCATCATCTTCCTCGAGCATTACTTCGCTGCCATCGACCCGGCGCTGCTGCCCGGCGGCGAGGTCGCCATCGCCAACATGCTGGCGATCTTCGAGCTCGAGAAGGCCATCTACGAGCTCCAGTACGAGCTTGACAACCGGCCCGACTGGTTGCCCATCCCCGTGGCGGGTATCGCTCGCCTTCTGGAGGCCGCATGACCACCATCGCCAAGAACGATCTCGAAGCCCTCGTCCGCCGCGAGCATCCCGAGCCCCATACGATCCTCGGCGCCCATGCCGTCGACGGCGGCGTCGTCGTCCGGGCGCTGCGCCCGTCCGCGGAGTCGGTGGCGGTCAAGCCCAGCCGCGGCAAGAGCGTGCCGATGACCGAGATCCACCCCGGCGGTCTCTTTCAGGCCGAGATCCCGGACGTCGAGCTGCCGTTCCGCTACAAGCTCAAGGTGGACTACGGCTCCGGCGGGAAGTTCACGATTCAGGACCCCTACGCGTTCCTGCCGACGATCGGCGAGCTGGACCTCCACCTGATGGGCGAGGGCCGTCACGAGGAGCTCTACGAACGCCTCGGCGCCCACGTCATCGAGCACGAAGGCGCCCACGGCACCGCGTTCGCGGTATGGGCGCCGGCGGCCCGAGCGGTGAGCGTCGTCGGCGACTTCAACTCCTGGGATGGCCGGCTGCACGCCATGCGCTCGATGGGCTCGAGCGGGATCTGGGAGCTGTTCCTGCCGGACGTGGGGCCGGGTCAGCGCTACAAGTACGAGATCCTCACCCAGGACGGCGAGATCCTGCTCAAGGCCGATCCTTATGCCCAGGAGACCGAGCTGCCGCCCAAGACCGCCTCGGTCATCCATCTGCCGGGCCATGACTGGAGCAAGAAGGACGCCAAGTTCCTGGAGCAGCGGGCCAAGGCCCAGCCGCTGGCAGAGCCGGTGTCCATCTACGAGGTCCACCTCGGCTCCTGGCGCCTGAACTCGCTGGAGGACAACCGCACCCTCACCTACTCAGAGCTCGCCGACGAGCTCACGGCCTACTGCCAGGACATGGGGTTCACCCACGTCGAGCTGCTCCCGGTGATGGCCCACCCCTTCAGCGGCTCGTGGGGCTACCAGGTCACCGGCTACTACGCCCCCACCCCGCGCTACGGCTCGCCCGACGACCTGCGCGCCTTCATCGACAAGATGCACGCCAAGGGCATCGGGGTCATCCTGGACTGGGTCCCGGCACACTTCCCGCGCGACGAGTTCGGCTTGGCGCGCTTCGACGGCACCGCGCTGTATGAGCACGCCGACCCCCGCCGCGGCGCGCACCCCGACTGGGGCACGCTCGTCTTCAACTTCGGGCGCTACGAGGTCCGCAACTTCCTCATCTCCAACGCGCTGTTCTGGCTGCGCGAGTACCACATCGACGGGATCCGGGTCGACGCCGTCGCCTCGATGCTCTACCTCGACTACTCGCGTCGCGAGGGCGAGTGGGTGCCCAACCAGTTCGGGGGCCGCGAGGATCTCGACGCGGTGGCCTTCCTCAAGGAGCTCAACGAGGTCATGTACGGCCACGAGCCGGGGATCATCTCGGCCGCCGAGGAGTCGACGGCGTGGCCGGGAGTGTCACGACCGACCTATCTGGGCGGCCTTGGCTTCGGCTTCAAGTGGAACATGGGCTGGATGCACGACACGCTCGGCTACTTCCAGCAAGACCCCATCTACCGCCGCTATCACCACCATGAGCTGACCTTCAGCCTCATGTACGCCTTCAGTGAGAACTTCGTCCTGCCGCTGTCGCATGACGAGGTGGTGCACGGCAAGGGCTCGCTGTACTCCAAGATGGCCGGTTCCGACCCCTGGCAGAAGCTGGCCAACCTCCGCGCGCTCTACGCCTACATGTGGGCCCATCCGGGCAAGAAGCTCCTGTTCATGGGCGGCGAGCTGGCCCAGCAGGCCGAGTGGAGCCACGAGCGCTCGCTGGACTGGCACCTGCTCGAGCAGCCCGAGCACGCCGGGATCCAGTCGCTCGTGCGCGATCTCAACAAGCTGTACCGGTCTGAGCCCGCGCTGTACGAGCTGGACTCCGACCCGGCTGGGTTCTGGTGGCTTGAGCCCAACGACGCCGACAACAACGTGCTGGCCTTCGCCCGCCGGTCACGCGAGGGTGAGCGCGTGGTGGTGTTCATCGCCAACCTCTCGCCCGTGCCGCGAGAGCACTATCGCCTCGGGCTGCCGCGGTCGGGCCGCTGGCGTGAGGCACTCAACACCGACTCCGCGTACTACGGCGGGACCGACGTCGGCAACCTCGGCGGCGTGGTGCCCGAGCCGATCCCGTGGCACGACCAGCCGTTCTCGGCTGAGGTCACCCTTCCCCCGCTGGGCGCGGTCTGGCTGGTACCCGAGGAGTGACGCCTCACCACTGCCGGCTCTGCGTCGGACGGCGGACGGCGGGCTAGGCTCATGCGCCATGTCGATGTCTAGCGAGGTCGAGCCCGACGAACCGTACCCCTGGGAACGCCCGCTGGGCGCGCGTCAGATCGACGACGAGCGCGCCGAGTTCCGCGTCTGGGCCCCGCGCGCGGCGGCCCCGGCGGTGAAGGTCGCCGACGCGCGCCACCCCATGATCGACGTCGGCCTCGGGGTGTGGGAAGCGATCGTCCCGGCCGCCCCCGGCAGCGACTACGTGTACATGATCGACGGCCATGAGCTCCCCGATCCGGCCTCACGCTGGCAGCCCGAGGGCCTGCGCGGGCCCTCACGTGTGTTGGACACCCGCCGGCTGGCCATGGCGCGTCGCGGGGGCTTCACCGCGCCGGCGCTCGAGGACCTGCTGATCTACGAGCTGCACATCGGGAGCTTCACGCCCGAGGGCACGTTCGCGGCCGCGGCCGAGCGCATGGCCGACCTGGCCGACCTCGGCGTCACGGCGGTGGAGATCATGCCGGTGGCCGAGTTCCCCGGGGCACGGGGATGGGGCTACGACGGGGTCTACATCTCCGCCGCCCAGTCCTCCTACGGCGGCCCCGTGGAGCTGGCCGCGTTCGTGGCCGAGGCGCATCGCCAGGGGCTGGCGGTGATCCTCGACGTCGTCTACAACCACCTCGGCGCGTCGGGCGCCGCGGCGATGGAGGCCTTCGCGCCCTACTTCACCGCCAAGTACGAGACGCCGTGGGGCAAGGCGATGAACTTCGACGACGCCGAGTGCGACCCGGTGCGCGAGTGGGTGTGCCAGAGCGCCGAGGGTTGGGTGCGCGACTTCGGGATCGACGGGTTGCGCCTGGACGCCATCCACGCCATCTTCGACCAGAGCCCGGAGCACATCGTCGCCGCGGTGGCGCGGCGCGTGCACGCCGTGAACCCGCGCCACTACGTGATCGCCGAGTCCGGGCTCAACGACCCGGTCGTCATGCGCCCGCCCGAGCGCGGGGGCTGGAACTGCGACGCCGCCTGGGCCGATGACTTCCACCACGCGCTTCGCACGCTCATCACCGAGGATCGCGACGGCTACTACGCCGACTTCGGCAGCGTGGCCCAGCTGGCCAAGGCCTATCACCGTCCCCACGTCGACGACGGCGAGTACTCGCCGTTCCGGCGCCGGCGGTTCGGCGCGCCCGCCGAAGACGTCCCGCCCGAGCGCTTCGTCGTCTTCTCCCAGAATCACGACCAGGTCGGCAACCGGGCCTACGGCGACCGCATGCCCGCCACCGCCCGGCCGCTGGCCGCGTTCTGCACGTTGCTCTCGCCCTTCATCCCGATGCTGTTCATGGGCGAGGAGTACGGGGAGCTGGCGCCGTTTCAGTACTTCACCAACCACATCGACCCCGACATCGCGGAGGCGACGCGCGAGGGACGGCGCAGCGAGTTCTCCACCTTCGCCCAGTTCGCCGCGGAGGTCCCCGATCCCGAGGACCCGCGGACCTTCGAGCGCTCCAAGCTCACCCGGCGTGCCGACCAGGGGCTGGCCCGGCTCTACCGGGAGCTGATCGCCGCGCGCAAGAAGCTCCCGCGTGGCACCCCGCGCGAGATCGAGTACGACGAGCGCTTCCGCTGGCTGGTGGTGCGCCGCGGCCCCTTCGAGCTGGCCTGCAACTTCGGCTCAGGACCGGTCAGCATCCCCTGCCACGGAGAGACGATCGAGCTGAGCGCCGGGGGCGACGCGCATCTCAGCGGCGGTTCCCTCAAACTGCCCGCCATGGCGGGAGCGCTGGTCCAGTGAGCGAGGTGTGGCCGGGCCGGCCCTTCCCGCTGGGCGCGACCTGGGACGGCCAGGGGACCAACTTCAGCCTGTTCTCCGAGCACGCCGAGCGCGTCTGCCTGTCCCTGTTCGACGACGAGGGCAACGAGACCCGCATCGACGTGCGGGGCCACCGGGCCCACAACTGGCATTGCTACCTGCCCGGGATCGGTCCCGGGCAGCGCTACGGGTACCGCGTGCACGGCCCCTACGCGCCCAACGAGGGCCTCCGCTTCAACCCCAACAAGCTCCTCATCGATCCCTACGCCAAGGCCGTCGAGGGGGTCGTGGACTGGGAGCACGACGCCAACGTGCTGCCCTACGTGCCCCCCGACAGCGTCGAGAACGCCGAGGAGGCCGACCTCGAGCTCGACGACGAGGATGACTCGGGGGCCGTCCCCAAGTCGATCGTCGTCGACGACAGCTTCGACTGGGAAGGCGATCGCCTGCCCCAGACCCCGTTCGCCGACACGATCATCTACGAGACCCACGTCAAGGGCTTCACCATGATGCACCCCGAGGTGCGCGACGATCTGCGCGGGACCTACGCCGGGCTGGCGTCCGAGCCGGCGCTCGCCTACCTCCAGGATCTCGGGGTCACCGCGGTGGAGCTGCTGCCCATCCACCACATCTGCGACGAGTCCTTCCTGCACGAGCGCGGCCTGCACAACTACTGGGGCTACAGCACGATCGGCTACCTGGCGCCGCACTCGGAGTACGCCGCCACCGGCCGGCGCGGCGAGCAGGTGCGCGAGTTCAAGGGCATGGTCAAGGCGCTGCACCAGGCGGGGATCGAGGTGATCCTCGACGTCGTCTACAACCACACCGCCGAGGGCAACCACCTGGGTCCGATGCTGTCGTTCAAGGGCGCCGACAACTCCAGCTACTACCGGCTGATGCCCGACGACCCGCGCCACTACATGGACTTCACCGGAACGGGCAACTCGCTCAACCCGGTCCACCCCGCGGTGCTGCGCATGATCATGGACTCGCTGCGCTACTTCGTCATCGACTGCCACGTCGACGGGTTCCGCTTCGACCTCGCCTCCGCGCTGGCGCGCGAGTTCTACGACGTCGACCGGCTCTCGGCGTTCTTCGACACGATCCACCAGGACCCGGTCCTCTCCCAGGTCAAGCTCATCGCCGAGCCGTGGGACGTCGGCCCCGGCGGCTACCAGGTCGGCAACTTCCCCATCCTGTGGAGCGAGTGGAACGGCGTCTACCGCGACGCGATACGCGATTTCTGGCGCGCCTCGGCCAGCGTCGGCCAGTTCGCCGAGCGTCTGGCGGGTTCGGCCGACCTCTATGAGTCAGACGGCCGCGACCCGTTCGCCTCGATCAACTTCATCACCGCCCATGACGGCTTCACCCTGCGCGACCTCGTCTCCTACAACGCCAAGCACAACGAGGACAACCTGGAGGACAACCGCGACGGCACCGAC
The DNA here is from genome assembly GCA_963737335.1 of uncultured Solirubrobacteraceae bacterium. Classification (GTDB taxonomy): domain Bacteria; phylum Actinomycetota; class Thermoleophilia; order Solirubrobacterales; family Solirubrobacteraceae; genus Palsa-465. Next base: position 429,341 of record CAVTSK010000020.1, on the reverse strand, counting down.
GACAACCGCTCGTGGAACTGCGGGGCGGAGGGCGAGACCGACGACCCCGCCATCAACGAGCTGCGCCGCCGCCAGCAACGCAACTTCCTCACCACCCTGTTCGTCTCTCAGGGCACCCCGATGCTGCTGGGCGGCGACGAGCTCTACCGCAGCCAGGGGGGCAACAACAACGCTTGGTGCCAGGACAACGAGATCAGCTGGTTTCACTGGGACGCCGACGGCGACGCCCGCCAGATGCGCGAGTTCACCCAGCGGCTCATCCGCCTGCGGCGCGAGCACCGCACCTTCCGCCGCGAGACGTTCCTGCGCGGGCAGCCGGTCAACGATTCGCCGCTGCCCGACGTGTGGTGGTTCCGCGTCGACGGGCGGCGGATGACCCGCCGCGACTGGGAGCACGGCGAGGCGGTCCTGGGCATGTTCCTCAACGGCCAGGCCATCGCCAACCCGGGGCCCCACGGCGAGGAGGTCGAGGACGACTCGTTCGTGCTCATGTTCAACGCCCACGCCGAGGACCGGGAGTTCACGCTGCCCCGCCGGCGGATGGGGACGCGGTGGGAGCTCGAGCTGTGCACCGCGGACCCCGCGGCCGAGCCCGGCAGCGCCACCTATGACGCGCAGGCGCGGGTCAACGTCACCGCGCACTCGATCACCATCCTGCGGCGGGTGGCGTGAGCGGTCCGGCCCCGCTGCGCGCCACCTACCGCCTGCAGCTCACGCCCGACTTCGGGTTTGCCGCCGCGCTGGCCCGGATCCCCTACCTGCGCGACCTCGGGATCTCACACCTGTACCTGTCGCCGTCGCTGCAGGCGCGGGCGGGCTCCACCCACGGCTACGACGTGGTCGATCCCACCCGAATCTCTGCGGACCTGGGCGGCGAGGCCGCCTTCCGCGAACTCGCCGACGCGGCCCACGGGGCCGGCCTGGGGATCGTGCTCGACCTGGTGCCCAACCACATGGCGACCGACGACGCCAACCGCTTCTGGACCGATCCGCAGCTGCGCGAGAAGTTCTTCGACATCGACCCGAATACGGACCCACCCACCCACCGGCGCTTCTTTGACATCGACGATCTCGCGGGCGTGCGCCAGGAGGACCCCGAGGTGTTTGAGGCGACCCATGCCCTGGCTCTGGCGCTCGTGCGCGACGGCGTCGTCGACGCCCTGCGCATCGACCATCCCGACGGTCTGGCCGACCCGGCGCAGTACTTCGCGCGCCTGCGCGACGGCGGTGCGAGCACGGTGTGGATCGAGAAGATCCTCGAGCCCTCCGAGCCTCTCCGCGACTGGCCGGTGACGGGGACCGTCGGCTACGAGTTCCTCAACGACGTGTGTGCGCTGTTCGTCGATTCCGACGCCGAGGGGGCGTTCACGGCGCTGTGGCAGGAGCTCTCGGGCGACGCGCGCCCGTTTGCCGAGGTGGCCGCGGAGGCCAAGCTCGAGCAGGCGTCCGGCCCGTTCGCGCCCGAGGTGCAGCGGCTGGCCGCGGTGGCCGAGGTGCAGGGCGGGGCGGAGGCCCTGGTCCGGGCGGTGGCGTCGTTCCCGATCTACCGCACCTACGTGGAGCCCTCCGCGGGTGTCGTCGACGATGCCGATCGGGCGGCGGTGGCCGCCGCTCCTGGGATCGGGGACGACGTCGCCGAGATGCTGCTCCTGGAGCGCGAGGCGCCCGCCGAGTTCGTCACGCGCTTTCAGCAGACGACCCCGCCGGTGGTGGCCAAGGGCGTAGAGGACACCGCCTTCTACCGCTACGCCCGGCTGCTGGCGCTGTGCGACGTCGGCGGCGACCCGGGCCGCTTCGGCATCGGCGCCGAGCGCTTCCACGAAGCCAATGCGCAACGCGCGCGGCGCTTCCCGCAGGCGATGCTGACCACCATGACCCATGACACCAAGCGCTCAGCCGACGTGCGCGCGCGGCTCGCCGCGCTGACGTGGATCCCGGAGCGCTGGGAGTCCGTGGTGCGACGCTGGCTGGAGCTGTCTGAGCCACTGCGAACCGATGGCGCCCCCGACGACCTGGAGCGCTACTTCCTGCTGCAGACGCTGGTCGGCGCCTGGCCCATCGAGGCCGACCGCGTCCAGGGCTACATGGAGAAGGCACTGCGCGAGGCCAAGCGCAACAGCACCTGGATTGACCAGAACGCGGCATGGGAGCAGGCGGTCAGCGACTTCGTGAGCGGCGTCTACGGGCACCGCGAGCTGCGGCGCGACCTGGACGGCTTCGCCCGCGAGCTCGAGTTCGCCGGCGACTGCGTCGCGCTGCGCACGGCGGCGCTCAAGCTCACCGTCCCGGGCGTGCCCGACATCTACCAGGGCGATGAGCTGCCCCTGTTCGCCCTCGTCGACCCTGACAACCGGCGGCCGGTCGACTGGCGCTGGCACGAGACGATGCTGGGCCGGCTGGCCGGGGGCGCCCAGCCCGAGCCGTCGATCCGCAAGTTGTGGCTCACCACCCGGCTGCTCGGCCTGCGCATCCGCCGCCCTGAGGCGTTCGCCGGGGCCTATCGGCCGCTGAGCGCGCCGGCCACGGCCGTGGCCTTCCTGCGCGGTGACGAGGTGCTGGTGGCGGTGGCCACCCGGCCGGGACCGGCGGCGGGCGCGCTGCAGGGTGCCGAGGGCCGCTGGCGCGACGTGCTCTACGGCGACGAGCGCGAGCTCGAAGCCTCGGTGGCCCTGGCCGAGCTGCTGGACGAGTACGGGATCGCCGTGCTCGAGCGCGCCTGACCGAACACACCCCCATCCCCGGTAGAGTCCGGCGCCGGCCCCGATGCGAACCCTGACGTTCTCCTGGGAGTACCCGCCCGTGATCGAGGGCGGGCTGGCGCGTCATGTGCGCAAGCTGTCTGAGAACCTCGTCGAGGAGGGCGTCGAGGTCCACGTGCTCACCCGCGGCTCCGAGCATCTCGCGGCGCGCGAGGAGCGCCATGGGGTGATCGTGCATCGCGTCAAGCAGCCGCCCTTCCCCCGCGACGTCAAGGCGTTCATCCGCTGGGTGGCGTCGATGAACGAGACAATGGCCACGGCGGGCACCGAGCTCGACGACGAGCTGCGCTTCGATCTCATCCACTCCCACGACTGGCTGGTGGCCGGGGCCGCCGAGCGCGTCGCCCGGCGAGCGGCACGGCCGTGGATCGCGACCGTGCACGCCACCGAGTACGGGCGCCACCAGGGCTGGGTGGACAAGTATCCGCAGTCCCACATCCACGCCGCCGAGCGCGACATGGCCCGCCGCGCCGACCGGGTGATCACCTGCAGCCGCTACATGCGCAGCCACGTGGCCGATGTGTTCGGGATCCGCACGGCCAAGATCACCGCGATGCAGAACGGCATCGATCCGCGTGACCTCGACCCCGTGGCCGACGACCTCGACGCCCTTCGGGCGCTCTACGCCCAGCCCGACGAGCGCCTCGTGCTCCTCGTCGGCCGGCTCGTCTACGAGAAGGGCTTCCACCTCGCGCTCGACGCGCTGGCGCCGGTGATCAAGCGCTTGGGCAACGTCCGCTTCGTCGTCGCAGGAACCGGCACCGCAGAGGCCGAGCTGCGCCGTCAGGCGTGGCGGCTGGGGCTGCATCGCAGCGGGGTGTTCCTGGGCTGGGTCGGCGACGACATGCTGCACTCGCTGTACCGCATCGCCGACATGTGCATCGTCCCCTCGATCTACGAGCCGTTCGGGATCGTGGCGCTGGAGGCGATGGCCTCCGGCTGCCTGTGCGTCGTCGCCGACACCGGCGGGCTGCGCGAGGTGGTACCCGATGACGGCACCGTCGGCCTGCGCTTCCCCTCGCGTGACACCGCCGCGCTGCGCGACATCCTGGAGCGCGTGCTCACCGACGACGCTGAGCGCGCGCAGCTCGTGGCCGAGGCGCGCGAGCACGTCCTGCGCTTTGACTGGGCCGAGGTGGCCCGCCAGACGCTCGGGGTCTACCGTCGCGAGCTGCGGGCTGTAGCGGCGTCCGCCACGCAGCCCGCCACTGCTGCAGCGCCCGCCGACGCGGTCAGCCGGCCCTGACGGCCTGCAGCGTGTAGGTCATCGGCACGCGCTCCGGGCGGTCGATGAGCCGCCACTCGTCCCCCCCGACGCGCTCCATCTGACCGGGGAGCGCGTTCCACGGCGCGGTGCCGTGCTCGACGAACTGCGTCAGCGCCAGCCCGCCCTCCTGGAGCGCGGTGACGATCTCCCCGAGGCCGTGGTTCCAGACATGGGTGCGGTTGTGCTCGAACGCCACGTCGGTCTGCACGTAGGTGCCACCGTCGTCGAAGACCATTGGCTCCTTGGTCTCGAAGTACGGGTAGTGGACCGCCAGCACGCCATCGCGGCGGTTCTCGTCCAGGGTCCACATCATCGGGTGGCCCTCCCGGATGAACAGCCGCCCGCCGGGCGTGAGCAGGGAGGCCACCGTCTGCGCCCATCGATCGATCGAGGGCAGCCAGCACAGCGCACCGACTCCGGTGTAGACGAGGTCGAAGGTGGCACCGTCCAACGCCTCGGACGCCGCGTACACGTCGGACTCGACGTAGGCAATGTCTGCGCCCGCCCGCTGCGCGATGCGGCGGGCCTGCTCGAGCGACGCCGGGGAGAGGTCGACGCCGGTCATGCGCGCCCCCAGGCGGGTCAGCGACAGGGTGTCGGTGCCGATGTGGCACTGGAGGTGCACGCCGTTGACGCCGTGCAGGTCCCCCAGCCGTGGCGCGTCGAAGGCCACCACCTCGCTGAGCCGCGCCGGGTCGGCGATCAGCTCGTCAACGATGTAATCGGGCGAGGCGGCGTGGGCCGCCGCTCGTTCGTCCCAGCTGGCGCGGTTGAGCTCCTGGTAGTCCTCCACTGTCCCGCGATCCTAAGGGGTCGAGGCGGTAAAGCGGTCGTGGAACGAAAAAGGGCCCGGCGTGTGCCGGGCCCCTTTCGAAGTACTGCGATCAGCTCCTGGCCTACATCATCCCCGACATGTCGGGCATGCCACCACCGCCGCCGCCGCCGCCATCCTTCTCAGGCACCTCGGCGACGATCGCCTCGGTGGTGAGGATGTTCTTGGCGATCGACGCGGCGTTCTGCAGCGCAGAGCGCGTGACCATGGCCGGGTCGATGATGCCCGCGGCGATGAGGTCGACGATCTCACCGGTGGCCGCGTTGAGGCCGTAGCCCTTCTTGGCCTTGCGGACGTCGTTGACGACGACCGAGCCCTCGAGGCCGGCGTTCTCGGAGATCTGACGGAGCGGCTCCTCGAGCGCGCGGTACACGATCCTCGCGCCGGTCTGCTCGTCGGGGAGCTCGATCGCGTCGATGTTGAGCGCCTTCTGGGCGACCAACAGCGCCACGCCGCCGCCCGGAACGATGCCCTCCTCGAGGGCGGCCCGGGTGGCCTGCAGCGCGTCCTCGACGCGGTGCTTCTTCTCCTTCATCTCCGTCTCGGTGGCGGCGCCGACCTTGACGACGGCCACGCCGCCCGACAGCTTGGCGAGGCGCTCCTGGAGCTTCTCGCGGTCGAAGTCGGAATCGGTGGTCTCGATCTCGGACTTGATCTGGTTGATGCGACCCTTGATGGCGTCGCTTTCACCGTTGCCGTCCACGATCGTGGTGGTGTCCTTGGCCACGACCACGCGACGGGCGCGACCGAGCTGGGAGAGCTGGGTGTTCTCCAGCTTGAGACCCATCTCCTCGGTGATGACCTCGCCGCCGGTGAGGATGGCGATGTCCTCCAGCATCCGCTTGCGGCGGTCGCCGAAGCCGGGGGCCTTGACGGCCACGCCGGTGAACGTGCCGCGCAGCTTGTTGACGACCAGCGTCGCCAGCGACTCGCCCTCGACGTCCTCAGCGATGATCAGCAGCGGCTTGCCGGACTGGATCGTCTGCTCCAGCACGGGCAGCACGTCGCGGACGGAGCCGATCTTCTGGTTGGCGATGAGGATGTAGGGGTCCTCAAGCGTCGCCTCCATGCGCTCCTGGTCGGTGACCATGTAGGGCGAGATGTAGCCCTTGTCGAACTGCATGCCCTCGGTGAACTCGAGGTCCATGCCGAACGTCTGGCCCTCCTCGACGTTGACCACGCCGTCCTTGCCCACCTTGTCGATGGCGTCGGCGATCACATCGCCGATCTCGTCGTCGCCGGCGGAGATGGTCGCGACGCGGGCGATCTGGTCCTTGCCCGAGATCTCCTTGGACTGCGTCTCGATGTTCTTGACCACCTGGTCGACAGCACGCTCGATGCCACGCTTGAGCGCCAGCGGGTTGGCGCCGGCGGCGACGTTCTTCAGGCCCTGGCGAACGATCGCCTGGGCGAGCACGGTCGCCGTGGTGGTGCCGTCGCCGGCCACATCGTTGGTCGCCGTGGCGACCTCGCGGACGAGCTGAGCGCCCTGGTTCTGGAAGACGTCCTCGACCTCGATCTCACGGGCGATGGTCACGCCATCGTTGGTGATCGTGGGGGCGCCGAACTTCTTGTCAAGGACCACGTAACGGCCCCTGGGGCCGAGGGTCACCTTGACGGCGTTGGCTACCGCGTCGACGCCCTGCTCGAGCGCCTTGCGAGCCTCCGCTTCGTACTTCAGTTCCTTATGTGCCATGTGTTTCTGGTTCTCCTAGAAGGGGGGTCTACTGGACCTTGGCCAGCACGTCTGACTCGCGGAGGACGAGCAGTTCCTCGCCGTCCACCTTGATCTCGGTGCCGCCATACTTGCTGTAGAGGACCTCGTCGCCCTCGGCGACGTCAAGCGGGGTGCGCTTGCCGGTGTCCTCGTTGACCTTGCCATCACCGACAGCAAGGACCTTGCCCTTCTGCGGCTTCTCCTTGGCGGTATCGGGCAGGACGATGCCACTCGCGGTGGTCTCCTCCTCCTCGATGGCCCGTACGATCAGGCGATCGCCGAGTGGCTTGAGCTTCATGTGATCCGACCTCCGATAGAAGTGTTCTAACTGCGGCGCTTGGCACTCGCGTGCACAGAGTGCCAGCGCGCAACGGACTATAGCTTGCGTTCGGCGCGATTCAAGGCCAATTTGGCACTCTCGTGTTAAGAGTGCCAGGCTCGGGCGCTCAGGCCCCGCCCGGACGCCTCGCTGTACCGTGCTCGGCGTGGACAAGGTCTTCGGCAAGCACTCCGTGCGCGCGGTCCTGCTGACGCGCCCGGAGACGGTGACGCGGCTGGTCATGGCCGGCAAGGAGTCCTACCACCGTGATCTCATGGAGCTCGCGCGCTCCGCGGGGGTGCAGCCCGAGATGCTGCCCTGGCCCGAGTTCCGCCAGGTGGGGGGCGTCAGCGACGACGACAAGCATCAGGGGATCGTCGCGCTGACCACGCGCCGCCCCATCCTCAGCGAGGCCGACCTCAACAGCCTGGGCGACGCGAGCGTCGTGCTGGCTCTGGACCAGATCTCCGATCCGCAGAACCTCGGCACGATCCTGCGCAGCGCCGCGTTCTTCGGCGTCGACGCCCTCCTGGTGATGAAGAACCGCGCGGCCGAGGTGACGCCGCTGGTGGCGCGGGTCGCCGTCGGGGGCGCCGAGCTGGTCCCGATCTTCCGCATCACCAACCTCGCCCGCAGCCTGGAGATCCTCAAGGGCGTGGGCTTCTGGATCTACGGCCTGGACGAGCGCGGCGAGAGCACGCTGGCCGAGACCGACTTCGACGCCAAGACCGTCCTGGTCGTGGGCGCCGAGGGTGAGGGCCTGCGCCACCGGACGCGGGAGTTCTGCGACCTGCTCGTGCGGATCCCGGGCGGGCAGCCGGGGCTGGAGAGCCTCAACGCGGGGGTGGCCACAGCGGTGGCGCTGGCCGAGGTCTTCCGCAGCCGCTAGGCCGCGGGAGCCCGCTGATCAGGCGCGCGACAGGTACTTGCCCGAGCGGGTGTCGACCCGGACCCGATCGCCGATGTTGACGAACAACGGGACCTGGACTGTGGCGCCGGTCTCCAGGGTGGCGGGCTTGTTGCCGCCACCCGAGGCGGTGTCGCCGCGCAGGCCGGGCTCGGTCTCGGTGACCTCGAGGTCCACGGCGCTGGGAAGCTGGAGGCCGCCCGGCTCGCCATCCATGACCAGCAGCTCGACCTCGTCGTTGGGCTTGGTCCAGCGGAGCTCCTCCTCCAGCGAGGCCTGGGGCACGGTGATCTGCTCGTAGCTCTCGGAGTCCATGAAGTGCGCGTCGGTGCCGTCGTCGTAGAGGAATTGCATCCGCCGCACCTCGGTGCGGATGGAGCGGAACTTCTCCCCGGCGCGGAAGGTCTTGTCGATGACGTTGCCGTCCGAGGCCCGGCGCAGCTTGGTCCGCACGAAGGCCGCGCCCTTGCCTGGGTTGACGTGCTGGAACTCGAGGACCTTGTAGACGACGCCGTCGACCTCGATGTGGTTGCCGTTCTTGAGCTGATTGGTGCTGATCATCGCCTTCAAGCCTACCCACCACTCGGGGGGTCAGGGGTCCCGCAGGCAGGCCCGGTGGCACCGCCGCGGCCTATCATGAGCCCTCGTGAGGCAGGGATCGTCCACCGGATCTGGCGCCGGAAGCGCAGGTTCTGAGCCCGCAGCGGCTCCAGCACCCGCAGCGGCTCCGGCGCCTTCAGCGTCCCCGGAGCCCGCAACGGCCCCCACCGACCAGCCCGCCGCCGTCGCTCCGGACCCGCAGCCACCGGCCGCGGACGCACCGCCGGCCGGCGCGGCCGCAGCTGCGCCGCCGCTGTCCGCGGGCGCCGCAGGCCCGTTGGCGAGAGCGCTGCAGTCCACCAGCGTCCGTCTTGGCATCGCCGGCGCCGTCGCCGTGGTGCTCCTCGGTCTGATCGCGCTCTCGATCGGCGCAGGCCCCCTGGGGCGGCCGCCCGCGACGGCGGAGTCCCCCGCGTCCACATCCCTCAGCGCCCCTGCGCAGCAGCGTCGGGCGCACCGGCGGCCCACCACGCGCGCCGCCGCTCATCGCCGAGGCCGTGCCAACCGCCGCAACGCGACGTTCGTGGCCGCCCGCATCCCGGGCGCCGCCGCCTCATCACACCGAACCGGGGCCGCGGGATCACAGGGCCGAGGGCGCGCGGGCGCGCGGCGTCCGGCCCGAACCGGGCGGCCCTCGGCGGGCTCCGGGCACCGCACACCGGCGCGCCACCGCGCACCTCCGCGCCCCACGCACTCGACCACGACGACGCCACCCGCCTCAACGACCCCGACACCACCGCCCGCCGCGTCGCCCACCCCTGCGCCCGCCCCCACGGTGGTGGCCAGCGTCCCGACGCCCGCCACCCCGAGGCCCAGCGCGCCCGTGCGGTCGGGCCGGCACCACCCGATCGCGTCTGACCGGCACCGGGACGGGGGCAACGGGCATGGAGAACACGGCGGCCCCGGACCTGGCTCAGGCGGGCACGAGGGGCACCACGGACTTGGAGGGCCTGGCGGGCACGGCACCCCAGGCGGACCCGGACCCGGACCCGGTGGACACGGCAGCCCCGGTGGACCTGTGCCCGCCCCGAGCGGACACGGCGGCTCAGGTGGCCCCGGTGGACCCGGGCCCGGCCGAGGCGGCCCAGGCGGACCGGGTGGCCCCGGCGGACACGGGTGGCCGGGCGGCCCCGGCCCCGGCCCCGGCCCCGGCCCCGGCGGGCATGGTGGATCGGGTGACCCGGGTGGCCCAGGCGGTCACGGGGGATACGGCGGCCCGGGCGGCCGCCACGGGCACTAACGACCGGCGCTCACCCCGGGATCAGGCCCCGGCAAGCGGGACCCAGACACGCATCGCCCGCACGCCGCGGTTGGCCCACGCGTGATACGGGATGGCGGTGAGCCTCACCGGGGTCGCCAAAGCGGGCTCGCCCCGGCGGCGGTAACCGCCGGGCACGGCGTCGTCGTCGCGCCGCCCACCATCGAGCTCCACGACGGTGACGCCCCCGAGCAGGTCCGATCGCCACCTCACGGTGGCTTCGCCGCCGTCAAGCACGATGTCGTCGACGCTGATCGCGTCGGGCTGGTCGTGGTCCTCGAAGCAGTACACGAGCGGCCCCACCTCGACGGCGCCGCAACCGCGCACCGCATCGACGCGCTCATCGGGGACGGTGATGCGCACCTCCATGGGCAGCTCGAGGACGACGCGGTCCCCCGCCGTCCAGGGCCGGGCAAGGCGCAAGTAGGTTCCAGGCGCCCCGGCGATTGACGGCTCGGGGTCGGCACCGTTGGAGTGCCGGGCGGGATGCAGCGTGGCGCTGGCTCCGTCGCACCAGCCCGGCACGCGCAGGTCCAGCGCCCACTCCCCGCCGGACGCGGCGAGGACCTCGATCTCGACCTGCCCGCTCCACGGGTAGTCGGTGGCGACGGCCAGCCTCACCTCGCCGCTCGCCAGCTCGGCGCGCACCGAACCCGCGGCGTACTGCTGCAGCTGGATGGAGTCCTCGCCGTGCGTGGCCAGGTACCCGCTCAGCTGCGCGACCGTGCGCATGACATTGGGCGGGCAGCAGGCACAGCTGTACCAGCCGTGACGGCCGGCGGCCGGGTTGCGGTGGTCATCGGGGACCGCTCCGCCACGAACGCGCAGCGCGTTGACGTAGAAGAACTCGTCCCCCTGCAGCGAGGTGCCCGGCGCGAACCCGTTGAAGAGCACGCGTTCGATGAGGTCTGCGTAGCGCGACTCGCCGGTGGCCAGGAGCAGGCGCCAGCTCCACTGCACGCTGGCGACCGCCGCGCACGTCTCGCAATAGGCGCGGTCCGGCGGCAGTTCGAAGGCATCGCCGAACGCCTCCCCGTCCCACCGCGAGCCGACGCCGCCGGTGAGGTACATCCGCCGGGCCACCATGTCCTCCCACTCGCGGCGCTGGGCCTCCTCGAGCGCCGCGGCGTCCTCCGCGGTGCTCTCGACGGCGAGATCCGCCACTCCGGAGGCGAAGTACAGGGCGCGGACGGCGTGGCCCTCGAGGTGCGTCGCCTCCTCGGCGGGGACACGATCGCTGTAGTACATGGGCCCGCGGCCATGCCCGGAGAGGGTTGCATGGCCGCGGGCGTGAACGAAATGGCGGGCCAAGGCCAGATAGGCCTCCTCACCCGTCTCTCGGTAAAGCTCCACGAGCGCCATCTCGATGACCGGGTGCCCTTCCAGGCCATGGTCGAGATCGGGACCGAAGGTGGCGACGAGATGATCGGCAGCACGGCGCGCGACGGTGAGCAGGTCCGGGTATCCCGCGGCGCGGTGGGCCGCAACCGCCGCCTGGATGAGGTGTCCGTAGCAGTAGAGCTCGTGGCCCATCGCCTGGTCCTCGTAGCGGTGGGCGGCCTCGCCGCCGGCCTGGATCCACGAGTTGAGATATCCGTCGTCCTCCTGGGCCTCTGACAGCGCCGCGGTCCATTCCGCGAGCTCCGCCGCGAGGTGGGAGTCGTGGGCGCGACCGAGCTCCCAGGCGACGGCCTCCAGCCACTTGTAGATGTCGGAGTCCATGAACACCGGGCCGCGATACGAGGCGCGCATGTTGCCCGGCTGCGACGCGAGGCGCAGGTTCTCCAGATTGCCGGCGTCGCGCAGCTGCCGGCTGCCGATCGGGATCGAGATCACGCGGTTGCGCTCCTGGCGCGCGCCCCAGAACCCGCCGGCGATCTCGGCGTCCCCGTAGCTCACCGGCTGCACCACCGCGCGCGCGGCCGAGGTGAGGCGCACCGGGCCGGCGTGATCCCCACCGCGCGCGCTCGCGGGATGTTGCACTGCGCTACCGGTGTTCACTTCAGTCATGTAATGCCCTCGGTCATTTCGCTCTCGTTATTGCAAAGTTGTCGCTCGCACCGTGCCGTGGAGCGCGCATGTCGCTGAGACGCGCTCGCAAGCGATCAGGCGGCGCCGCTACAGCGCCGGGACCTCCACGCGGGCGCCCTTCTCACGGGACAGTGCAAGGCCCGTGAGCGGATCAAAGAAGTGCAGCCGGCCGCTGTCGAGGCCGAGCGTGACGCGCTCGCCGGCGGACACCCGGACGCGCGGGTCCACGCGCGCGATCCCCTTTCCGGCTGCGGTCGCCGCGAAGCGCGAGGCCACCGTGTTCCCGGCGTCACTGCCGGCGCCCGTCGCCTTGCCGGCTCGGAAGTTCTCGGCGTCGATCGCGAAATGCACCAGCTGCTCGTTGCCGAGCGCCTCGACCAGATCCACGTCAGCGGCGACCTCGCAGTCGGTCTCGCCCTCACCGTCGCCGCGCCGGCTGGGGGGCGTCAGGTCCTCGGGACGAATGCCCACCACCACTTCGCGACCGGCGAATGACTCGAGCTCCGGGTGCCGGCCGCCCGCCAGCGCCAGACGCTGTGAGCCCAGGACCAACTCCATGCGATCGCCCGTCGCCGCGACGGCTGCGGCGAACAGGTTCATTGCAGGTGAGCCGATGAACGAAGCCACGAAGACATTCGTGGGACGGTCATAGAGCTCCTGCGGCGGGGCGAACTGCTGGAGCACGCCCGCGCGCATCACCGCGACGCGATCGCCCATCGTCATCGCCTCGGTCTGATCGTGGGTGACGTACATCGTGGCGGCGCCCAGGCGGCGCTGGATGTGCATCACCTCGGTGCGCATCTGCACGCGCAGGCTGGCGTCCAGGTTGGAGAGCGGCTCGTCCATGAGGAAGATGGCCGGCTCCCGGACCAGGGCGCGTCCCATCGCGACACGCTGGCGCTGGCCGCCCGAGAGCTGGCGCGGCTTGGCATCCAGAACCTCGAACAGGCCCAGCAGCTTGGCCGCCTCGCGGATCTTCTCGTCGCGCACGGCCTTTGACACCTTGCGCACGGTCAGCGAGAAGCCGATGTTGTGATGGACGTTCAGGTGCGGATAGAGCGCATAGTTCTGAAAGACCATCGCGACGTCGCGCCGGCCCGGCGAGAGATCGTTGGCCGGCTCGCCGTTGAGACGGATCGTCCCGCTGGTCACGTCCTCCAGCCCGGCGACCATGCGGAGCACCGTCGTCTTGCCGCATCCCGAGGGACCCACCAGGACCACGAACTCGCCCTCATTGATCGACAGGTCAACGCTCTTGACCGCCACCACGCCGTTGTCGAACACCTTGGTGACCTGCTCGAGCGCTAGTGTCGCCATCCTCTTACTCTCCTCCTTGCTCTGCGTGGCATGTTGTGGCATCAGCCCTTGACCGCCCCGGACATCATTCCCTGCACGTAGTAGCGCTGGAGCGCCAGGTACAACACCACGCACGGCACCATCGCGATCACGACGCCGGCGGAGAGGTACGCGTTGTTCACCGACCCATAGGTCGACGTCGTGACGTCGTAGAGCTTGGCAGGTAGTGTCAGCTTCTCAGGACTCTGGATGAACGTCACCGCCTGTAGCAGCTCTGTCCAGGCATACAGAAAGGCGTACATCGCGCAGGTGGCCAGGCCGGGCAGGATGAGCGGCCGCATGACGCGCATCAAGGTGAACATGAAGCCGGCGCCGTCGACACGGGCCGACTCGACGAGCTCCGCCGGGACCTGTTGGAAGCTGTTGCGCATCACGAACACACCGAAGGGCAGGTTGAAGGTGCTGTAGACCAGGATGAGGCCGAGGAGATTGTTGGTGAGGTGCAGGTCTGACAGCTCGAGGTACAACGGGGTGAGCACGGCCTGGAACGGGATCATCAGCGCGAGCAGGATGACCCCGAACACGATGCCCGACCCTCGGAAGCGGAACTTGGACAGGCCGTAGCCGGCGAGCGTCGCCACCACCGTAGTGAGCAGGGCCGTGCCCAGGCCGACGATCACGCTGTTGACGAGGTTGGGCAGGATGTCGTACTGGCCGTGTGACACCGCGCTGTAGTTGGCCGTCGTCAGGTGGGTGAAGTCCCCCGACTGGGGCGCCAGACTCGACAGGCGGGCGGGCTGGAAGGAGCGCAGCACCGCCCAGATGATCGGGAGGATGAAGGCCACCGCGAGGGTGATCGCGACGCACAGGTAGACCCAGAACCCCGCTCCCCGGCGGCGGCGCCCCGCAGGGACCGGTGGCGCCGCCGGCGCCGCGACGTCCTCGTAGTAGGTGGCGACGTCGGTCATAGCTCCGTGTCATCCCTGAGGATGAGGAACTGAGCGGTGGTCACCAGCGCGATCACCACGACCAGGCACAGCGCCATCGCGGTCGCGTACCCCACCTGGAAGCGAGTGAAGGCGGTCTGGTAGATCCACTCGACGACGGTCTCCAGCCCGACGTTGTTCTGAGCCAGGATGTAGAACTGGTTGAAGGCCAGGAAGGACCCGATGATCGAGATGATCAGGGCCAGCGCGATCGACCGCCGCAGCATCGGCAGCGTGATCCTCCACTCCTTGGCCCACCACGACGCCCCGTCGACATCGGCGGCCTCGTAGAGCTCCGCGGGGATGCTCTGCATCCCGCCGGTGAGGATGAGCATCGTCAGCCCGGAGGCAAACCAGACCACGATCACGGAGATGGCGATCAGCGCACTGGTCTCGTTGACGGTCCAGGCGTGGCTGTCGGAGACGATGCCGAGCTTGGAGAGGATGAAGTCGACGCCTCCCGAGTTGGGCTGGAGCTCGATCTCGAACATGAAGCTCACGGTGCTCAGTCCGACCACGAACGGCAGGAAGAAGATGGTGCGGAAGATCTTGGCGCCGAAGCGGTTGCTGCGCAGCAGCGCAGCCAGCCCGTAGCCGACGATGAAGATCGGCGGCGTGACGATCGCCGTGTAGGTCAGGGTGAAGACGACCGAGTGCTGGAAGCCGCTGTCGTGAAGCAGTTCCTTGTAGTTGGCCAGGCCCACGAAGTGGTAGGGCCCGAGCAGCGGCCAGTTGGTCAGAGAGATGTAGACCGCATAACCCAGCGGGAACAGCACGAAGACGACGATGAGCGCAACGGCCGGCGACACCAGAAGCGCTCCGGTGCGCGACGCGCGCTTGCTCTGCGCGCTTCGTGCCGCCCGGCCTGGCCCTCCGCGGCGCTTGCGAAGGGCCAGGTGCGGCTTGTCAGCGACGGTACCCACGTCGAATCAGGGACGCCGCCTCACCCTGTGTTGGTGGACGACAGGAGTTGCTCGAACCCGGATTGCGCCGATGCTTCGCCCCCGCTCACGTTGCCGTTGTAGACGGCGTCGGTGAAGAGCTTGAACCACGGCGAGTTGGGCTCGTTGTAGGCCTGGTCGTAGATCAGCGTCGTGGGCGCATAGCCGGTGCTCAACGCCTTCAGCGCAACCGCGTCGTACGGGTTGGCCTTGATGAAGCTCGGGGTCAGCGTGCTGGT
The DNA here is from genome assembly GCA_963737335.1 of uncultured Solirubrobacteraceae bacterium. Classification (GTDB taxonomy): domain Bacteria; phylum Actinomycetota; class Thermoleophilia; order Solirubrobacterales; family Solirubrobacteraceae; genus Palsa-465. The sequence goes on along the minus strand of CAVTSK010000020.1, from coordinate 414,189 downwards.
CACGACCGGCGTGTAGCCGTACTTCGGGTACTGCGTCTGCTGCTGCGCAGCAAGCATCCACTTCACGAACTCCCAGGCTCCGGACGCGTTGGTCGCGCCTTTCGGGATCACGAAGTCGTCTCCTCCGTCAAAGGTGGAGCCGGACCCACCGTTCTGGCCGGGCAGCGGCGCGATGCCGAAGTCCTTGATGTGGCCGCTCTTGACGAACGCGGGGTACTTCCCGTAGGGGCCGGGGTACAAGCCGATCGTCCCGTTGGCGAAGTCATCGCCCCACGTGGCGCCGTTATCCGTCTGATCGTTGGCCGGGGCGTCACCGTTCTTCCACATCGTGTGGTACGCGTTCATCAGCGCCGTGAGCTCGGCGTTGCCCTTGATGTTGGCGCCCTGCTTGGGCAGATCGCCCGTGATCATGTAGTTCTTGTCGGCCCACAGCTGCGGCAACATCACGAAGCCGAGGCAGCCCTGGCAGTCACCGGCAAAGGACACACCGTGAACGCCGGGCAGGCCGAGCTTCTGGATGGCGTCGGCATCGGACACCATGGCGGCGAACGACGTCGGGGCGCCTGACAGGTGAGCCTTGGCGAAGAGTGCCTTGTTGTACCAGAGGACCGAGAGGTCAGCGAGGTACGGAACGGCGTACATCTGCCCCTGGTAGTTACCCAGGCTCAGGTGACCGGGGCTCAGGTCCTTGAGCTGAGGCAGGGCCTTGATGTATGGCGTGAGGTCCATCAGCGTGTGCTCACTGGTGAACTCCGGGACGTCGACATCGTTGAGCCCGACCAGGTCCGGCGGGTGACCGGCACGGATCGCCGTGGCCAGGGTCGAGGTGTCATTGTTGGGCGAGGTTTGGACGATGCGCACCTTCAGGCCCGGGTGTGTCGCGTTGAACTTCGGGACCAGGGCAAGGGCCAATGCGTTGGTGGCGGCCCGCTGGTAGAGGACCACCGTTCCCTTTGCGTTGGCACCGAAGCTCGCGGTGCCCGCCGCAGACGTTTTCGAGCCGCCGGAGGTGCTTGAGCTTCCGCAGCCGACAGCCAGCATTGCGAGCGCCGCGCACGCGGCGCCCATCGACAGCCTCTTCATTCTCTCCTCCGTCGCGGACTCGCTACAAGCCCGCAGTCGCCGAGCAACTGTAATCCAACGCTCGACCGTCAGCCGGTAAGGTGCGCTGTGCGAACTTTGCCGGCCTCGAGCGTCGGTTATGATGGTTATCGAAGCGCTTCGACACGGCGAAGCTACCATGAGCATCCAGAGGAGTCAAGTGGTTGTCAGAAAGCGTGGGATGACGGTGTTACAACTCCGTGAGGTGCACACGTGACCGACACAAAGCCTCCGACGATGGCGCAGATCGCCGAGCGCGCGGGCGCCGCGCTGAGCACGGTCTCCTACGTCCTCAGCGGCAAGCGGCCGGTGTCAGAAGACACGCGCCGGCGGGTGCTGGCGGCGATCGAAGAACTGAACTACCGGCCGCACGGGCCCGCGCGTGCACTCGCGAGCGGCGCCTCGCACACGGTCGCGCTCTTCCTCCCATCGGCCAATTGGGACCTCGTGCCGGTGCAGCAGACGTTCGTGGCTGGAGCGACACAGGCGACCAGCGCCCGGGGGTACGGGCTGCTGCTCTCCACCGCCCCCACCGATCCCGGGACCATCGTGCAACTGATCAGGGACCACCGCGCGGATGGGGTGATCCTGATGGAGACGCTGGCCAACGACCTGCGCGTCGCCCAATTGCGGTCCGCCGGCCTGCCGTTCTCGCTCATCGGCCGGACCGCCGACACGTCTGACCTCAGCTATGTGGACCTGGACTTCGGCGCCGCGGTGCGGGTCGGCCTGAAGTACCTGGCCGAGCTCGGGCACCGCTGCGTCGCGCTCTTCAACTTCCCCGAGGAGCAGCTCGCGGCGGGCTACACGTCGGCGCTCATCGCGCAGGACGCGTTTACGAAGGGGTGCGCCGAAGCCGGGATCCGCGGCATCCACCTCAGCTGCCCACATCCGCCGCACGAGGCCCACGCGGTGGCGGCGGACCTGCTCGCCACCGAGCCTGGCTGTACCGCGGCCATCACCACCGGCGGGCAGTTCAGCGGTCTCCTCGCCGCTCTGCGCGAAGCCGATCTCCGCGTGCCCGACGACTTCTCCGTTCTCTCGGTGATCGCCTCGCAGTACGCCGAGATGCTCACGCCCGCGCTGACGAGCGTCGAATGGCCCGCCTTTGAGGCAGGCCGCCTCGCCGCGGAGATGCTGATCGAGCGCCTGCGAGACAGCACCGTCGCCCCGCAGCAACTGCTCATCGGCGGCGATCTCACAGTCCGGGAGTCCACCGGCCCGGCGCCCGCGAGGCGTGCCAGGAGCAGCCGGCAGCGAAAGGCAGCCGCCGCCTAGCTCGTCGAGGCGTGCCGCGCGGTCGCCCGCGCCGGCACCTCAGTTGCGGGCGCCGCCGAGACCGTGGATGCGGTCGCGGAGCTGCTCGGGCGGCTGCTCGATGATCTGGGAGAAGCGCACGACCGTGACGGTGTCGTCCATCGACACCTTGCGACCGTAGATCTGCTCCAGGAAGTGCACCATCTCATCGACGCGGCGGAACTCCGGGTTGTCGTGCTCGATCTCACGCGGGGAGAGGTCCCGGACGCGCTTGACCTCGACCTGGTCGATGACCGCGGAGAAGATCTTCTCGCGCGGGGAGTGCTGGTAACCGATTGTGACCAGGACGCACTCGTTCTTGTGGTACTTATGCGACTTGTCGCCGAGCCGGATGGTGGCCGTCTTGCGACCGCGCCGGAGCTGGTCGGCGAAGACCGAGGAATAGAAGTTGAGCACCCGCACGGCTGCGCAGCCTACCGATCCTTGGCGGATCGCGATAGCGCGCGCTGCACCATCTCGCGTTCGCCGGCGTACGTGAGCTCCCGGGCCGCCTGCTCGAGGGGTATCCAGCGCGCCTCCTCGATCTCGTGGTCGTGGTCCTCGACGCTCCCGGAGACGTAGGAGAACAGGTAGAACCGGACGGTCTTGGCGACGCGCCGCTTGCTGCGTTCGTAGCGGTAGGTCACGTCGCCGAGCTCGTCCACCAGCTCGACGGTCAGTCCGGTCTCCTCGGCAACCTCGCGCCGCGCTGCCTGCTCGGGGGTCTCGTCTCCATCGAGATGCCCCTTGGGCAGGCCGAGCACCGGGCGCCCATCGGAGGCGCGCTTGACGGGAACGATCACCGCGACCTCCCCGTCGCGCACCACGACGCCCCCTGCCGAGAACTCGTCGGCTCCACCGGGCGGGCTAATAGACGTATCCCTCCAGTCGGCCCGGGTCGTGGACGGTGAGCTTGCCCCGCCCCTGCGTGATCACACCGGCGCGCTCGAGCGTGGCCAAGAAGCGGCTGGCCGACTCCCGCGAGGAACCCGCCAGCTGCGCCAGGTCGGTCTGGGTGGCGGTGATGAGCACGTCGGTCTCGCCCGCGCCCTCGCTGCGGGCCGTCGCCACCAGCTCCGCCAGAGCCGCGGCGACGCGGCTCTGGACCGTCTGGAAGGACTGGCGCGCGAGCCGGTCGTTGGTCTCGCGCAGGCGACGCCCCAGCGCCCCCAGCAGCTTGACGGAGATCTCCGGGTGCGAGCGCAGCAGCCGCCGCATGTCGTGTCCGAGGATCGCGCACACCTCGGTGTCCTCCAGCGCCTCGATGGTCGCCGACCGGCTCTCGTCCTCGAACATGGCCAGCTCACCGAAGATGTCGCCGGCGCCGAACGTCGCCAGGGTCAGGGTCCGCCGGCCACTGTGCTCGCGCACCGCGCGCACGCGCCCGGAGCGCACCACGTAACACGTGTCGCTGCGATCGCCCTCGCGGAACACCACGTCGCCGGCGTCGAAATGCCGGGGCACGGTCACGGCCGCGACCTCGGCGACGTCCTCCTCCGACAGCGTGGCGAACAGAGAGACGCTCTGCAGCAGGGTGATGGTCTCCTCGCTCGTCGCCGCCATTGTGTGAGGAATAGCACACAGCGACCGCGGCGCCGCGGCTGGGGCTAGACGAGATCGAGCGCCTGGTCGCGCCGCCGCCGGCGGATGGCCACGCCGATCCAGGCCAGCAGGGCCACCACGAGGCCGACCGGCACCATCGCGGCCAGCACGATCAGGGCCACGCCGGCGACCACCACCAGCACGCGGGCGGCGTCGTGCGCGGCGCTGCCGATGGTGAAGCCGCTGGAGTTGTGGTGCGTCACCGGCGGGGGCGCGGTGGCGGACTGGACGTGGAGCGTGATGTTGCTGTAAGCCACCTGGCGCTGCAGGCCGCGCAGCGTCGAGAGGTCAGAGGCGATCGAGGCGTTGGCGTCGCGGAGGCGGGCCTGGATGCTGTCGACCTGCTCGGTGGTGACGGCGTTGGCGAGCTGCTTGAGCAGTGAACTGCGCAGCGCCCGCGCCTCGGCCAGACGCTGGCCGGCGCCGCCGACCTGGCCGGTGATGTCGTTGGTGTTGTCCGTGCGCGAGACGACGTGGGCGGACTTCAGCTGCGACAGGGCGGCCAGCGTCGCCGCCAGGTTGGCGCTCGGTACGCTGAGCTGGAAGGAGGCGCCGCCGTCGCCGCCGCCGGAGGTGACGTTGGACCCGTTGACGTAGCCCTTCTCCTGGCCGACAACGTCGAACACCTGCTGGGCGACGTCATCGATTCGGCTCGGCGGGACGCTGAGCACGAGCTGGGCCGACTGGACCACCTGGCGCTTGCCTGCGAGCACCGGGCTCGGGATGACCGACCCCGCCGCCGAGGACGCGGCCGCGCTCGACGATGACGAGGTCGCGTCGGCCGCAGGCAGCGGCGGATGGGTGCTTGGCCTCCCGAATCGCCGGGGCGACGCTGAGGAGCGGCTTGCCGGCGGCGCCGCCAGCCGACGCAGACGCAGCTGCAGACGAGACCGCGGTCTCGGCCGCCGACGAGGAGCTGCTGCTCGAGGCGCCGCCATGGCTTCCGGCAACGACGAGCACGACCGCAACGCCGGCCGCCGCCGCCGCCAAACCGGCCACCGAGCCGCCCAGCCACCGCCGAAGGCCCGTCCCGCGCGCCACCGGCGCGGGACGGGCGAACCGGCGCTCAACCCGTTCGTCGAGGCGCGCAGTGAACGTGTCACTGGTCCTGGGTCGCTCTCGGCGCAGGATGAGCGCCAGCTCGGCGAGCTCGGCGTATTGCGGGTCCACGGGGTCACCGGCAAGCGTGGCGTCGACCGCCATCAGCGCGCCTGCGATCTCCTGGCCCTCGGGGTCGCTGTCAGGTCCTCGCATCGCAGGCCTTCCTCAGTTTCTCCATGGCTCGATACAACAGGGTTCCGGCGGCGGTTTCGCTGACCCCCAGGACCTTGGCCAGATCGGTGTTGCGCAGCCCGGCGTGGAACTTGAGCGCGATGACCTCGCGGTCGCGCGCCGAGAGCTCGGCCAGCGCCGTTCGCACCGCGGTCCGGCGCAGCGCCACCTCGGGCCCGTCGTCGGACTCTGGCTCGGAGACGTCTTCGGGGTCCACGGTGAGCGACGCCACGCGCTGGCGGCGGCGCAGCTCGTCCAGAGCAGCATTGCGGGCGATGCCGAACAGCCACGCCCGCTCCTCGCCGCGGCGGCGATCGAAGGTCATGCGGCGCCGGTAGGCCCGCTCAAACGCCAGCGCGGTGATGTCCTCAGCCGCGGCACGGTCGTTGAGCAGCGTCGACACGTAGGCGAAGATGTCGTCCCGGCTCGACCGATACAGCAACTCGAAGCGATCCCAGGAGTTCTGGGTGGAGCGACGCCCGCCGGACTGAGGTTGCGCCTGAGTCTCGATCACCACCCTCACTACGCGTCTGACATGGGTTCCATCACCACGACAGCTCGATATCTTCGTCCCATGCGTGCCGCGCTGGTGACAACGGTACTCGCGGCCGCAGTCCTCGTCGCGGCCGGGTCGGCGACGGCGTCCGGCGTGGGACCCGGCAAGATCGCCCGGGCGGTCGGCAGCGCGGAGCGCTCGCGCTCGCTGTGGGCCACTGTCAACATCTGCGACGCCGGCAAGTACCGCAACGATCTGGGCGTGCGCGGCCAGATGCCGACGCTCGGCTTCGCCTCGTCGCTGTTCATGGTCGTCCAGGTCAACTTCTGGTCGAAGGGCCGGCATCGGTTTCTCCCCATCCAGAGCAACCTGGCCAGCACCCGGCTGTCGCTGGGCAACAACGCCGACGGCCTGCAGCAGGACGGGGCCGTCTTCCCCTTCAGTGCCCACACCGGCCTCCTCAACGCCACCTTCACGTTCATCTGGACGCGGGGCGGCAAGGTCATCGGCCAGACCGTGCGGCGCACCACGGCAGGCCACACCGATGCCGCCCACGGCAACCCGCCGCGCTACAGCGCGGCGCAGTGCCGCATCAAGTAGGCCCGCGCCGGGGCGGCCGGCCAGCGCCGGGGCGGCCGGTCAGTGCTGGCAGGCCGGGCACCAGAACGCCGTGCGGTTGTCGTCGCCCTGGCCGCGGGCGAGGACGGTGGCGCCGCAGCGCGGGCAGGGCCGCCCGGCGCGGCGAAACACCCGCGGCTCGCCCTCCATGCGCCCGTGCCGCGCCGAGTGGGCCATCCGCGGTCGGACCGCCGCGATGACCGCCAGCGCCTCCTCGTCGCTCACTGACGACACCAGGCGCCACGGGTCCAGGGCAGCCTCCCAGCAGCCCTCGGCCTTCCAGATGTTCCCGATCCCGGCCACGTTGCGCTGATCGAGCAGCGCCTCGCCGATCCCGCGGCTGGGGTCGTCGGCGCGCAGGCGGGCCAGAAAGCGCTCGGAGTCAAATGGATCGTCCAGGATGTCGGGGCCCAACGCGGCCAACCGTTGGTCAAAGCGGGTGCGGCTCTCGGTCATCAGCTCGAGCACCGGCCCGTTGAACTGGACGACCTGATGGCCGTCGCGCTCGAGCACCAGCCAGGCCAGTCTCGGCGACCGTCCCCACCGGCGCCCTGGGGCGTAGACGCCCCACGTGCCGGTCATGCGCAGGTGCGAGTGCAGGACCAGATCCCCGTCGAAGCAGATGAACAGGTGCTTGCCGTGGGTGCGGATCTCCGTCACCGCGCGGCCCGCGAGCCGCTCGGGCCAGCGGTCCATGGCATGGCGGGGATGCGGGGTGCGAATCTCGCCGGGCACGTGGCCCTCCAGCACCGGGCGCATCCGCTGCGCGGCGTAGGCGATGGTGTCGCCCTCAGGCATGTGCAGGCGATCTGCTCACCACGTCAGTGTGGCGCGGTCGCCGGGGAAGCCGGCGACCGCACCCACGTTCACCGCGTGATCACGGCGAGGCGCACACCGTCGAGGATCCCGTCTGAATCGTCCCGATCGGATTAGCCGGCGTGAGCACCTGACCGCCGAGGAGTGCCACCGGCAGACACCCGCTGCCGCTCCCGAGCTGCACGATCCCGCCACCGACCTGCGTCGCTCCGGCCGCCGAGAGCTTCAGGTTCGAGCTGGAGCTCACGGTCGTCTGCTGACCGTTGACCTTCACCGCTAGGCCGTCCATCGTGACGCTGCCGGTGACCATCTGCAGCGAGGTGCTGCCCGCCGTGTCTGACAGTTTGATCCCGTTGTCGGTGACGCTGACCGAGTACTCGCCATTCGGGCTCGTGAACGTCCCGTCAAACGGGCTGCCGTCCGCGCCGTTGGTGCCGTTGGTGCCGTTGGTGCCGTTGGTGCCGTTGGTGCCGTTGGTGCCGTTGGTGCCGTTGGTGCCATTGCACACGTACGCGGTGTTGCCCGCCGCATCGGTGATCGCCGCGCCGCCGGTGGCGCAGTGGGTGTCGCCGGCGGAAAGCTGCGTCACCGTGGGGCTGGTCCCGTTGGCGCCGTCCTTGCCGGGGGCGCCGTCCTTGCCGGCAGGACCTGTCGGCCCCGCGGGACCCACGGCGCCTGCCGGACCCTGTGCGCCGGCGGGACCCTTGGCGCCGGCCGGCCCCACCGCTCCGGCTGGACCCGCCGGGCCGGCCGGGCCGGATTGATTCCACGTGATCTGGGTCTCGAGCTTGGTGCAGTGTCCGAGCAGATTCGAGTTGCCCAGCGACGCGTCGATCAACCGGATCGTCCCGGTCGCCTTGAGCAGGCAGCCCGTGTAGACCCCGCTGCCGTCCGGGATCGTCGCGTAGGCAACGCCGCCCGCGATCAGGCCGACGGTGGCGGTGGCCAGAATGACGCGCGCGCTGCGGCGTGCAAGCCAATGCTTCATGTGATTACCCCTAGCGCTCGTACGACGCCGTCACCCCAGCGCCGAGATTTCGCGCAACATATGCGCCCGCCCAGGCGCCGTCAATCGATCATGCGCTGAGTGTCAGCCGGCGGGGGCCCTCCTGGAAGCCGAGCGCCAGCAGCTCCGGTCCCAGCGGCGAGGTCATCGCCGGCTCGCCGTCGACCTTCTCCAGGGCCACCCGCTTGATGGCCCCGGCACGCACGCGGTCCACCAGAGCCGACAGGGCCGGGTGCAGCCGGGCGTCGCCGGCGGCGACCAGGGTCTGCAGAGCACGCCCGCCCCGCTCCAGATAGACGATCGGGTCGCCGCCCACCAGGACGACGTGCGCACCCGCCACCCGCGACGGGCGCCGCGCCGAGCGGCTCTCGTCGTCATCGCCCGGCCGTTTGGGCCAGGGCAGCGCCGCCCCGTAGGGCTGCGCCGGGTCGACAGCGGCGAGTACCAGCGGCGCCTCGGCCCCGCCCGTCCCGCCACCCGCCCCCCCGCCGGAGCCCGCGCCGCTACGGGCGCGCAGCCGCTCGACGGCGCCGGGCAGCGCGAACTGCGCGCCGCCCAGACCCTCCAGGAAGTAGCCGCGCCGGGCCACGCCCAGCGTCTCGAGCTGGGAGAGCTCGGCGTAGATCGCCGAGAACCCGCCGGGCAGGCCCTCGGCCAAGACCTGCTCGCGGGTCACGATGCCGTAGCGCTCGAGTAGGAGCTCTCCGATCGCGCGCCGGCGCAGACTCGGATCCCCGCCCACCCCGACGTCATCGCGCAGGAGCGGTTCGGTGAGCGACCACCGGCCCTGGACCTGAGCGGCCGCGCCGACACCGCGACGGCGCGCCGCGCCGAACCGCCCACCGCGCAGGCCACCGCGCCGGCTCACCTCGCGCTGGGCGCGAGCCAGGGTCAGGCGAGGGGCCCGCAGCGGGGCGTAGGCGTCGTTGGTGACCACTCCCGCCCACGCCAGGTCCCACAGCGCCTCCTGGATCTCCTCGGGGCTCAGGTCGACGTCGATGAGAAGGTCGGTGAAGAAGCACGCCCCCGCGGCCAGCCGAGCCCGGATCGCCTCGTGGGCGTCGCCCGACGGGATCTCCCCGCGATACGGCGGCGGTCCGAGCAGCGCCAGGTCCTCCCGGAAGTACAAAGCCACTCGGCCCGAGTTGCGCCCCAGCGCGCCCGCGCCGATCCACACCACCTCGCCGGCGGCGCAGAGCTGATCCATCCACGTCGGGGAGTACGCGCCGACGCGGCGGGGCAGGACGTCTGACTCCCACACCTCGGCGGGGAGCGCCAGGCCCTGCAGCGGCACCAGGGTCTCGCGCAGCCGGTCGATCCCGGCGCCCGATGCGGCGTGGCGGTCGACGCCCTGCCAGGCGGGCAGGAAGCGCGCCAGCTCGCGCGCCTCGGCGGGCTCGATCTCCTTGCGCAGGACCGCCAGCGAGGCGCGGCGCAGACGGCGCAGGACCTCCGCGTCACACCACTCGCGCTCCGATCCGCCCGGGCGCAGCTCGCCGCGGACCAGGTCTCCCGCGCGCTCGAGCTCGCGCAGCGCCGCCGAGACGTCGATTCCGTATCGCGCCCGCACGTCGGCGGTGGTGAACGGGCCGTGGGTGGCGGCGTAGCGTCGCAGCAGGCGGGTGAGGGCGTCGGGGACATCCTCCAGGAACGCCGCGGGCAGCCCCCCGGCGGGCGCAGCGCCCAGCGCGTCGCGGTACAGCCCGGCGTCGGCGGCGTCGATCCACCGCTCCTGCCCGTGGACGCGGACCCGCGCCGCCCGGCGCTCTCCCCGCAGATCGGACAGCATCGCCGACGGATCGAGGCCCTCGAGCACGCGCGCGGTCACCTCGTCCACCGCCAGGTCGCCGACGCGGCGCAGGACGTCGAGCAGGCCCTCGCGGTTGGCGGCCCGCGTGGGCTCCGACAGGCACTGCAGATCGGCCTCGACGCGCTCGAGCGCACCCGGGTCGATGAGATCGCGCAACTCCTCCTGGCCCAGCAGCTCGCGCAGGAGGTCTCGGTCCAGCGACAGGGCGGCCGCGCGGCGCTCGGCGTTGGGCGTGTCGCCCTCGTACATGTAGGTGGCCACGTAGTCGAACAGCAGCGAAGAGGCGAACGGCGACGCGGTGGCGGTCTCGACCTCGACCAGGGTGATCTCCCGGCGTTGCAGGCGGGTGAGCAGCTCCACCAGCCCGGGAACGTCGAGCACGTCGCGCAGGCACTCCCGATAGGTCTCGAGGATGATCGGGAACTCGCCGTACTTCTTGGCCACCTCCAGCAGGGACTGGGACTTCAGCCGCTGCTGCCACAGCGGGGTGCGCTTGCCCGGCCGCGCCCTCGGGATGAGCAGCGCCCGGCCGGCGTTCTCCCGGAAGCGCGCCCCGAACAGGGCCGAGGACCCCAGCTCGGCGACGACGAGGTCCTCGATCTCATCCGGCTCGAGCAGCACGAGGTCGGCGCTCGGCGGCTCCTCGGCGTCGGGCAGGTGGACGATGATCCCGTCGTCTGAGTAGATGGCATCGGACTCCAGGCCCACCTGCTCGCGGATCCGGGAGCTGAGCGCGAGCGACCAGGCGGCGTGGACCCGGCCGCCGAAGGGGCTGAGCACGCACAGCCGCCAGTCGCCGATCTCGTCGCGGAAGCGCTCGACCACGATCGCGCGGTCAGACGGGATCACCCGGGTGGCCCGCTGCTGCTCGCCCAGGAACTCGACGAGGTTGGTCGCGGCGCGCCGGTCGAGGTCGTAGTCGCGCTCGAGCGTCTCGGGAGACTGGTCCACGGCCCAGCGGGCGAAGGCTCCGATCGCCTCGCCCAGCTCCCGCGGGCGGCCGATGCCGTCGCCCTTCCAGAACGGGATGGCACCGGGAACCCCGGGCGCCGGGGTGACGATGACCCGGTCGCGACCGATCTCCTCGATGCGCCAGGTGGTGGCGCCCAACAGGAACGTCTGGCCGGGGCGGGCCTCGTAGATCATCTCCTCGTCGAGCTCGCCGACCCGCCGGCCGTCGGGCAGGGTAACCGCGAACAGCCCGCGATCGGGGATGGTGCCGGCGTTGGTGACCGCGAGCTGACGGGCTCCCGGGCGCGCGCGGATGGTGCCGGCCACGCGATCCCACACGATCCGGGGGCGCAGCTCGGCGAACTCGCTGGACGGGTAGCGGCCGTCGAGCATGTCGAGCACGTTCTCGAATGACCCCCGGCTGAGCTCAGCGTAGGAGTGGGTGCGCGTGACCAGCGCATAGAGCTCATCGACTGCCACGGTCCCGAGTTCGGCGCCAGCCGAACTCGCCAGCGAATCCGAAGGATTCGCCGCAGCGGCAATGGCGACGATCTGCTGGGCCAGGACGTCGAGCGGGTTGCGCGGCACCACGGTCGTCTCGATCTGGGCCTCGCGCATCCGCCGCGCCACCACGGCGCACTCGAGCAGGTCAGAGCGGAACTTGGGGAAGATGCGCCCGCGGCTCACGTCGCCGACGGAGTGGCCCGCCCGGCCGATGCGCTGCAGGCCGCGCGCCACCGACTTGGGCGATTCCACCTGGATGACGAGGTCGACCGCGCCCATGTCGATGCCCAGCTCGAGGCTCGAGGTGGCCACCAGGCAGGGCAGCTCGCCGGCCTTCAGCATCTCCTCCACCACCGTGCGCTCCTCGCGCGCCAGCGAGCCATGGTGGGAGCGGACCAGCTCCTCGCCGGCCATCTCGTTCAGACGCAGGGCGATGCGTTCGGCACTGCGGCGGTTGTTGACGAACATGATCGTCGACTTGTGGGCCCGGATGAGCTCGAGCAGTTCGGGGTAGATCGCGGGCCAGATCGAGCGCCGGGTGGCCTCGCCTCCTGCCAGCGGATCCAAATCGACCCGATCCCCACCCACCCCCGCGTCGGGCTCCACCATCGACTCGACCGGCACGTGGATCTTCAGATCGAGCTCCTTGCGCACCCCGGTGTCCACCACCCGGCACTGCCGGCGCGGACCGACCATGAAGCGCCCGACCTCCTCCAGCGGGTTCTGGGTGGCCGAGAGGCCGATGCGCTGGACATCGGTGCCGGCGGCCTCTGTGAGCCGCTCCAGCGTCAGCGCCAGGTGCGAGCCGCGTTTGGTCGAGGCCACGGCGTGGATCTCGTCCACGATGCACCAGCGCGTGCCCTCGAACAGCTTCTGGGCCTGCCCGGTGAGCATCAGATACAGAGACTCAGGGGTGGTGATGAGGATGTCGGGCGCGGCGCGGAGCATCTGCTGGCGTTCGCGCTGGGGAGTGTCGCCGGTGCGCACGGCCACGCTGAGGTCGGCGCCGATCCCACGCAGCGGGGTACGCAGGTTGCGGTCCACGTCGTAGGACAGCGCCTTGAGCGGCGAGACGTAGACCAATCCGATGCGGCGGTCGCGCGGATTGGCGGGGGGCACGTCGGCCGCCAGCCGATCGATGGCGTAGAGGAACGCGGCCAGCGTCTTGCCCGACCCGGTGGGGGCCGAGATCAGGACATGCTCGCCCGAGGCGATCGCCGGCCAGGCCTGCTCCTGGGCTGCGGTGGGCGCCTCGAAGGCGCCGCTGAACCAGTCGCGCGTACGCGCGCTGAAGACATCGAGGGACACGCAGTCGAGGCTACTGCGCATCAAGGACCGGATCTGTCCGCAGGCGGGCCCTACTCCCGGTCCATGAAGGCGATCCGCGGCGAGAGCCCGGCGCCCTCCGCGAGCGTGGCGATGTGGCGCCCGGGCTGGACCGCCTCGCGGATCTCGCCCACATGCGGAGACAGGCGGGCGCGGACCGCGGCCAGGTCGGCCACCGTCACCACCAGCCCCCAGAACCGCGCCGGTCCGGCGGGCAGCTTCGGCGCCTCCACGATCTCGAGGATGGCCGGTCCCAGACGGCGGAAGCCCTGGCGGATCTCGCCCACTTCGCGGACGCGCCGCAGCGGGAGGCCGGCCTCCTCGAGGGCCGTCGCCGTCCGGTCGAAGTCCGGCGTGGTGACGACGACGTGGTCGAGGCCCACAGCGCCGTTGGGGTGGCGCATCTCTGGCGCCGGCGGATCGGTGGTGACGCCGGTGGACAGCCCGTCGACGTCATGGTGCAGCGTGATCCGGCGCAGGGTCCAGCCGGTGATTCCGCGGCCCGTGGCATCCAGCCACAGCTCCACGCCCCCGAGCACGACCACGCCGTCAGGCGAGACGGTGAAGCCGAGCGCGCTCCACGCCTCGGGCGGATCGGCGATCTGGAGAGCAGCGAGCTCAGCCCGCGGGGCCGTCTGACCGCTCACCCCTCCGACACGACCAGAACGAGCTTGCCGCGCGGATGGCCGCTCTGCGAGATGCGGTGGGCCTCAGCGATATCGGCCAGCGCGAAGGTCCGGGCCACCGGCAGCCGGAAGCGCCCGGCCTCGATCAGTTGCGCCACGTCGGCCAGGGCGTGCCAGGCCCGTTCGGTGCCCGCCCCGCCGCTGAACGTCACCCCGGTCTGCTCGGCGCCGGCGTAGTCGGCGATGGTCAGCACGTGCTCGGGTGATCCGGTGAGCTCCACCAGCGCGGGGAGCGCGCCCCCGCCGGAGGCATCGAGCGCCCGGTCCACGGCCGGCTCCTGCGCGCCCGCCAGCGCGCGGACGCGCTCCGCCAGCCCGTCGCCGTAGGTGGTGGGCTCGGCGCCGAACTCGCGCACGTAGTCCTGATTGGCGGCGCTGGCAGTGCCGATGACGCGGGCGCCGCGCGCGCGAGCGCACTGCACGGCGGCGAGACCGACACTGCCCGAGGCGCCGTTGATGACGACGGTCTGGCCGCCGGTCACGCCCAGCGCGTCGAGCGTGCGCACGGCGGTCTCGACCGCGACCGGCAGGGCGGCGGCACCCACGAAGTCCAGCCCCTGCGGCAGGCGCGCGTAGTTCTCGACCAGCGCCAGCTCCGCGGCGCCCCCTCCGCCGGCCGCAGGGCCGAACACGGCCTCGCCCACCTCGACGCCGGTCACCCCGTCACCCAGCTTGTCGACGACGCCGGCCACCTCCTGGCCGGTGCGCCGGGGAAGATCGCCGCCCATGGCGCCGCTGCGGACCTTCCAGTCGATGGGGTTGACCCCGGTGGCGCGCACCGCCAGCCGGATCTGGCCGGGGCCGGGCTCTGGATCCGGCAGCTCCACGAGCTTCAGGACCTCGGGGCCTCCGAACTGGGTGAACTGAATCCCTTGCATTTCTCTCGCTCCGGTCGTGGGGCTAAGACGGGCTCACTGAGGCTAGATGGGGGCGCACGATCCCGCTTGCACTCTGATCCATCGCCTCTCCCTCACGGTGGTGGCGTTCATCGCGCCGCGCTCAGCTCCCGCGCGCGCATCATGACGGCGTCGAGCATCTCCGCGGTCAAGCGGCCGGTGAACGTGTTCTGCTGGCTGGGGTGAAAGCACCCCAGGAGAGTGAAGCGGTCGCTCACCGCCTCCGCGCCGTGCCCGAAGCGTGGCCGCGGGCGCAGGCGCTCGTGCCCGCGCGCCGCGAGGATGCGCAGCGCGGCATCCCACGCGAAGGCGCCGAGGCACACGATGACCCGCGCCGAGCCGAGCAGGTCCAGCTCGCGGACGGCGTAGGGCATGCAGGTGTCGCGCTCGGCCGGAGTGGGCTTGTTGGCCGGCGGGGCGCACCGCACCGCCGCGAGCACCCAGCAATCAGCGAGCGCCAGCCCGTCGTCGAGCGCGCGCGACGTCGGCTGGTTGGCGTAGCCGGCGCGATGCAGCGCCGCGAACAGCCAGTCGCCGGAGCGGTCGCCGGTGAACACGCGGCCGGTGCGGTTGCCCCCGTGCGCGGCCGGGGCGAGCCCCAGGATCACGACCGACGCAGCGGGGTCGCCGAAGCCGGGGACCGGCCGGCCCCAGTACGTCTCGCCGGCGAACGACGCCCGCTTGACCCGCGCCACCTCCTCGCGCCAGGCCACCAGCCGCGGGCAGCGGCGGCAGGAAACGATCTCCTGCTCCAGCGCCGCTAATGCCGCACCGCCGGCCGGGGTCACGACCGGTCGTCGTCGAGCAGGCCGAAGATGAGCCGGTCGATGACCGGCGCGAGCTCGAGGATGTGGGCGGGCACACCGAGACGCACCTGGCGGGAGACGAGCTCGGCGGTGGCGCCGATGACGGCGAAGGACTCGTGCGGCGAGCTGAAGCGGCCCGTCAGGCCGCGGCGCGCGGCGGCAGCGTTCTCCGCGTCGAGCACGTCGGCGAACGCCTGGAGGATCTGGTCGCGGCGCTGAGCGGCGCGCGGACCGGCCCCGATGATCTCCACCAGCAACGTCTGCGCGAACTCGGGATGCTCGGCCAGCGCGCCCAGGAACGCACGCGTGCCCGCACGCAGCCTCTCGCGGGCGTCGCCCACGGGCGCGTTGCTCGCCGCGTCGGCCATCGCCGACTGCACCAACTCGGCTCCCATGTCAAACAGGGCGAGCATGCACTCCTCCTTGTTGGCGAAGTGCTCATAGAACGTCGCCTTCGACATCCCTGCACGGCGGCTGATCGACTCCGAGGACGCACCGGCATAGCCGCGCTCGGCGAACTCGCGGGCAGCCGCGCGCAGCAGGCGCTCACGCTGGAGAGGGAGCCGGACCTCCGGCGGTGGCGCGTGCCGGCCTCGCGCGGTCGTCACGCTCGCTAGGACCTCAGCGAGCGGCCGTAGTGGCGCTCGTAGTACTCGCGGTACGCGCCCGAGCGGATCTGCTCCCACCACCACGCGTTGTCGCGATACCAGGAGACGGTGCGCTCCAGGCCGTCGACGAAGCGCGTCTGCGCGCGCCAGCCCAACCCGGCGAGCTTGTCGGAGGAGAGCGAGTAACGGCGGTCGTGGCCGGGCCGGTCGGTGATGTATTCGATCAGCGAGTCGTCGGCGCCGGTCAACTCCAGGATCCGGTGCACGACTTCGATGTTCTCGCACTCGTCCGGACCGCCGCAGTTATAGACCTCACCGGGCTTTCCGTGGGCCAGAGCGTGGCCGATCCCCCGCCCGAAGTCCTCCACGTAGAGCCAGTTGCGCACGTTGCGCCCATCGCCGTAGACGGGGAGACGATCGCCGGCCAGCGCGTTGAGGATCATGAGCGGGATGAGCTTCTCGGGATACTGGCGCGGCCCGTAGTTGTTGGAGCCGCGGCACACCACGGTCTCCAGGCCGTAGGTGTGGAAGTAGGACAGCACGAGCAGGTCGGCGCCGGTCTTGGTGGCGCTGTAGGGGCTGGACGGCTGCAGCGGCGAGGACTCCGTGAACGAGCCGGTCTCGATCGAGCCGTAGACCTCGTCGGTGGAAACCTGCAGATAGCGCAGACCCCGCTGGCGCGCGGCCTCGAGCAGCACGTGGGTGCCCTGGCCGTTGGTGACGCTGAAGGCGAAGGGGTCGGCGATCGAGCGGTCCACGTGCGTCTCGGCCGCGAAGTTGACGATCGCCTCGGCGTCGCCGATCGCCCCGGCCACCGCCTCGGAATCCTGGATCTCACCGTGGACGAAGCGGATGTCGGAGGCCACGTCGCGCAGGTTCTCCTGCCGTCCCGCGTAGGTGAGGGCGTCGAGCACCGTCACGTCGTCGCCGTGCTCGCGCACGCGCAGTTCCACGAACGTCGAGCCGATGAACCCCGCCGCACCACAGACCAGAAGCTTCATGCACGCACCTCCGCGAGCTCGGATATGAACTGCTGCAGCCCGGCGGGCCACTCGGGCAAGGTCGGAGCGCCGCGTTCGGAGATCAGGACGCTGTTGGCGGGGCGCCGGGTTGGCGTCGGGTATTCGTCGCTCGAGATGGGGCGCACCGGACACTCAACCCCCGCCGCAGCGACGATGGCGGCCGCGAACTCATACCAGGAGCACTGGCCCTGACCAGCCACGTGCAGAACGTCGGTCGTCCGCTGCTCCG
The DNA here is from genome assembly GCA_963737335.1 of uncultured Solirubrobacteraceae bacterium. GTDB lineage: Bacteria > Actinomycetota > Thermoleophilia > Solirubrobacterales > Solirubrobacteraceae > Palsa-465. The sequence continues at coordinate 397,144 of CAVTSK010000020.1, read as the reverse complement.
CGAGCGCCACCAACGCAGGGGCGAGATGGCCGGTGAAGGTGGGGCATCCGATCTGGTCTGAGACGACGGTCAGCTCGGGACGCTGCGATGCCGCCCGCAGGATCGTCTTGGGAAAGCACTTACCCCCGGCGCCGAACAGCCACGCCGTGCGCACGATGGTATGGCCCTCCGGGGCCGCCGCTGCGACCGCCAGCTCCCCGTCGAGCTTGGAGCGCCCGTAGGCCGAGACCGGCGACGCCAGGTCGGACTCCACGTAGGCGGTCGGCTTGTCGCCGTCAAAGACGTAATCCGTGGACACGTGGACGATCCATGCCCCGGCGGCGGCGGCGGCCGCGGCAACGTTGCCCGCGCCGGCGCCGTTGACGGCCGTGGCGTCCTGCGCGCGGGACTCCGCCCCGTCCACGTCGGTCCAGGCGGCACAGTTGATCACGGCGTCAGGCTCCGCGCCGGCGACGGCCTCTGCGACCGCCTCGCCATCGGTGATGTCCAGCTGCGCGCGGGCGAGTGCAACCGTCTCATGCCCGGCGGCTTCGGCCGCCCGCTGCACGTCGAGACCGAGCATGCCACCCCCGCCGGTGATCAGAATCCTCATCGCCGCAAGACTAAACGGCGGGTTCCGACGTTGACTTTCATCGTCGAACCTTTGGGCGGTGAGCGTGTCATGTTTCTGTAAGGTGTTGGAAGGCTTACGGGTCGATTTTTAGGCTCGGCAAACGGTCCGCGGGAGTCTGGAGCAGTCCAGAATGGCTGCATGGGCGCGCAGATCCGGTTTCTGTCGATCCGGCAGACAGCCGCAGCATCGGTCACGGTGCTTGCCACACAATCGGCCTTGTTCGGGCTGCACGGCGTCTCCGCACACGTCCACCACCGGCTGGCCCCGACCCCGTACCCCGGCTTCCCGGTCGGCCGCCACGCCCTGACGTTGATCCTCGGCGCGGCGCTGCTGGCGCTCATCCCAGGGCTGTGGCGAGGCACGCGCACGGCCGTCTCGCTGACGGTCATCGGGCTGGTTACCCTGGCCGCCCTCAACGCCGGGCACGGGCGCCTGGCCCAGGCGATCGTCGAGGCCTGCCTGGCGCTCCTGCTCACGGCCGGCCGCGGCGCGTTCCCGCTGGGATGCTCCAACCGCCCCCGGCCGGTGATCGCGCTCGCGGCGCTGGGCGCCTGGGGCCTGGCGGCCGGCGCGATCCTCACCGCGCCGGCCGTCCGGCACACCGCGGGCCATGTCCTGCGCGTCCTGCGCCATCCGGTGGCCCACTCCGTCACCGTGGCCTCCGCGCCGCGCGCGCCGGGTCAGTGGGGCGTGCTCATCGACGTCCTCATCGCGGGCGCCGCGGGGATCTCGGTGCTGGCCCTGCGTTCGCTGGTCCGTCCCGCCCCCTCCAGCAACCGCCACGTCGAGCACGAGCACCGGGCCGCGCGCGCGATCGTCGACGCGCACGGCACCGACTCGCTGTCGCCGTTCCTGCTGCGGCCCGACAAGGCGCTCGCCTTCGCCGCCGGCGGCGTGCTCGCCTACCGCGTGATCGGCGGCACCGCGGTGATCTCGGCCGACCCGGTCGCACCCGACGGCGCCGCCGGGGACGTACTGTCCGCCTTCCGCGCCCAGGCGCGGCGACGGGGCTGGCAGACCGTGCTGTGGGGCGCGGCACAGACCCATCTGGAGACCTACCGCGCGCTCGGGCTGCACGCGCTGTGCGTCGGCGAGGAGGCCTTCGTCGACCCGCGCACCTTCACCCTGGAGGGACGCACGGTGCGCAAGCTGCGCCAGTCTGTGCACCGGGTGGCGCGGCGAGGGTGGGCGATCTCGGCCTACGACGGCCGTGAGATCGACGCGTGGCTGGAGAGCGAGATCGAGCTCGTGGCGGCACAGTGGCACGGCGACCACCCCCACGTGCATGGCTTCGCCATGGGAATGGGCGCCTTCACCTCCCCGCCGCGGGCCGACGACCTGTACGTCCTGGCCCGTTCCCCGTCCGGGGAGCTCGGCGGGGTCATGCGGTTCGTGACCTGCGGCGACACGCTGTCGCTGGAGACGATGCATCGCGTCGGCGAGACGCCCAACGGCCTCAACGAGGCCCTCGTGGCCCGCGCGTTGGCCGAGGCGCGCGGGCGCGCGGTGGCGGAGGTGAGCCTCAACTACGCGGGCCTGGCCCACCTCATCCGCCGGGAACCGAGCCGCAATCCCGTGACGCGGGCGCTCACCCAGGTGGCCCTGGGGCCGCTGCATCGCCGCTTCCAGATGGACCGGCTGGTCCGCTTCAACGAGAAGTTCTCTCCGCAGTGGCGCCCGCGCTACCTCGTCTACGAGTCGCGGGCGGCACTCCCGCTCACCATCGCTCGTGTCCTACAGGCCGAGGGATACCTTCCCCACCACGAGCGGGGGCGCCTCGCCGCGGCGGTGCGCGAGGGTCTGCCCGAGGTCGTGGCCGCGCGGTTGCGACCTCCCGGTCCGCTCGGGCAGGCACGATGAGGCTGCCGCGCCCGCGCCGCGTGGCGGTACTCGCCGCCGCGGCGCTCGCCGTCGTCGGGCTGATCGGTGCCTACCGCTACTGGGAGTCCTACTACCAGCACCGCGGCTTTGCCACCGTCGCCTTCCTGCCGCACGCCCGGGCCGGGCACCTGCAGACCGTGCACTTCTACTCGCCCGCGCTGCACCGCGTGGCCGACTACATCGTCTACACGCCCCCCGGCTACGACAAGGACCCCACGCGGGCGGGCGGATCACGGTATCCCGTCTACTACCTCCTGCACGGCAGCCCGGGCCGCCCGGTGGTCTTCACCGACATCGCCCAACTCCCGGTGCGCATGGACAATCTCATCAGCCAGCACCGGATGCGGCCGATGATCCTCGTCTTCCCCGACGGACGGATCGGCGGCAGCACCTACTCAGACTCCGAGTGGGCCAACACGCCGTCGGGACATTTCGCGAGCTACGTGATCGACGTGGTGCACGACGTCGACCACCGCTTCCGCACCCTTGCTCACCGCGGCGACCGCGTCATCGCCGGCTTCTCGGCCGGCGCCTACGGCGCCACCAACATCATGCTCCAGCACGTCAGGATCTTCGCCAGCCTCCAGTCCTGGAGCGGCTACTACATCGAGACGCGCAGCGGCGTGTTCGCCGGGGCCGGGGCGGCGGCACTGAATGCCAACAGCCCGCTGGACTACGTGCACCGCCTCAAGGGCCTCATCGCACGCGACCCGATACGCGCCTTTCTGTTCGTGGGGCGCGACGACGACGACAGCCCCCAGACCGGGCCGATGGCCACGGCGCTGGCCGACGCCGGCGCCGGCGTCACCTGGGCGCTGTACCACGGCGGCCACGACTGGCAGCTGTGGAACGCCCATGTGGACCAGATGCTCATCCTCGCCTCGCACGACACGAGCGTGCCGCCGCCGCGTTCTCGCGGCGAGGCACGGTCCCTGACCCCGGGCGTCGTCCCCATCCCCAACGGCGCGGGTCGCCACCACCGTCACGGGACCGCCCGAGCGCAACGACGTAACGCTCGGCGTGGCCACCGTGAACAGGGTCGCCGGTCCCGGGTGCCCACCGCCCGGTGATCGGCGGCCTGCTCCTGGCGCTGGTCTCCGCGGCCGTCATCAACCTCGGGTTCCTGCTCCAGCACCGGGGGCTGAGCCGCGCGCCGGCGGCCGGCGGGCTGCGGAACCGTCTGCGGCGGTCGCTGCGCAACCGGGTGTGGCTGTCGGGGCAGGCGCTGGGCTGGCTGGGCTTCGGACTGCAGATCGTCGCCATCGCCATCGCGCCGCTGGCCCTGGTTCAGGCGTTCGCCGCCGGGGGCCTGGCGCTCTCGGTGCCGTTGGCCGCGGGCGTGTTTCACCAGCGCGTGACGCGCGTGCAAGCGCTGGCGGTGCTGCTCATGGCCGCCGGGTTGGCGGCGCTGCCCCTCGGCTTCTCCACCATGGCCGACCGGCTCCAATCCGGCCGGTTGGTCGCTGCTCTCGCCGTGGGCGCCGTCGCCGGAGCGGCGCTGGCTCGCGTGCGGGCGCCGGCGGCGCGCGCGGCGGCCGCCGGAGTCTTCTACGGGCTCGCGGACGCCGGCATCAAGGCGGTGTCGCTGGACTGGCACCGCCACGGGGCGGCCAGCCTCGCCAGCGGGTGGGCGCTCGTCGCCGTGGTGGGCACCTTCGCGGGCTTCGTCTGCTTCCAGGCGGCGCTCGAGACCGGGTCCGCGGTGCCCGGCATCTCGCTCATGACCGCCGGCACCGCGCTGGTGGCGTTGGCGTGCGGCTTGGGGGCGTTCGGAGAGTCGCTAGGCGCCGGCGTGGCCGCGAGCGTGCTCCACGGGTTGGCGATCGCGGTCGTGCTGGCCGTCGTGCCGTCGCTCGCGGCGGCCCACACCGCGATCGTCGAAGCCGCTGATCACCGAGACGAGCGACCGGCGCCGCGTCCCCGGCCGCTGCCCGCGGTCGGCCGGCCGCGGTAGCCAGCACCCGAACGCGAAGGCGCACGCCTCCAGCACCGGGCCCAGCCCCGGAGTCCGCGAGAACACCGTCGAGGAGAAGGCGACGTTGCGCGCCAGGGCATAGGACGCCTGCGAAACGGCGAGCAGCGCCACCAGGCCCAGCGCCAGCGCGAGGGCCAGCCGGCGGTGCGGCGGCAGCTCGAGCAGAGCGACGCCGGTGAGCGCGCCGGCCAAGATCCAGGCGACCGCCACGCGGACTACCGGCTGGCCATCGGAGGCCGCGAGCTGGAGCAGGGGCAGCGCATCGGAGACCCGCGGCCCGTCCCCGAGCCAATGCAGTCCGCGCAGGACGTAGAGCCAGCCGGTTCCGGCCACCAGGCCGGCGGTGACGATCAGGACCGAAGCGGCCGGGCCCCCGCCACGTCGGAGGGCCGCGCCGCTGCTGCGCCTCAGGCCCCCCCATGTCAGTGTCGTCACGCGAGCGAGACTACGGCCCCCGATGATGTGTTTGGTAGGGGGCGTGTTTGTGCTGTTTGAACTACCGATGGGTGCCGTGCCATGAGTCGCCGACGCCTGCTGTCGGCGGGGGGCTACGGCGCCATGAACACCGGCCTGCGCAACCTCCAGAAGTTCGGGGCGGTGCAGTCATGGAGCGGCTAGTTCGTGGCCACGAGCCGCGACAAGAAGCCCCACCCGGCCCGCTAGCCGCTTGCCGGCCCCCCGCGTCTACCGGCCCCGCCCAGTGGGGCCGGACTCCGGATCCACCGGGGAGCGGTGTGCCTCCGGGGGCGGCGGGCCACCGCTGCCCGACAGCTGCGGGGGCGCCGAGTCGTAGTCGTCCTCGTCCTCGTCGTAGTCGTTGAGGTTGCTCTTGATCGACTCGAAGATGCTCAGGCCCTGGCCCACGAGCCCGGCGGCGAGCTCTCCCAGCCCGTCAGCGCCGTTGAGCACGTTGATGTTGGCGTTGGCCAGGCCGCCCGCCGCTTCGCGGACGATCTGGGGGAGCTGATCGATCAGCATCCGGTCCAGGGCCACCCGGTTATGCGACGCGGCCGCCTCGGCCTGGATCTTCATCCGCTCCGCGTCGGCCTTGGCCAGCACGCGGGTCTTCTCGGCCTCGGCCTCGGCGGGCTTGATCACCTCGGACATGAGCTGCTGCTGGCGCAGTTCCGCCTGGCGCTGGGCCAGCTCGGTCTGGGCCTGGATCACCTCGCGCTGGGCACCGGCCTGGGCCAGCGGGCCGGCCTGCCCGGCCTCGGCCTGGGCCTTGTCGACCTCGGCCTTGTACTTGGCCTGCACGACGGACGTCTCGCGCTGATACTCGGCCTGCTTGCGCTGGGACTGCTGCTCGGCCTCGGCGGCCGCCTGGTTGGCCTGGGCCTGCGCGATCTTGGCCTGGCGCTGGATGGCGGCGGTGTGCGGCGCGGCCATCGCCTCGATGTAGCCCGCCCCCAGGTCGTCGATCGACTGTATCTGCAGCGAGTCGACGATCAGGCCCATCTTGGCCATCTCCGCCTTGGATCCGTCGAGCACCTCGGTGGCCAGCTTCTGGCGCTCGGTGACGATCTCCTCCACCGTCATCGAGCCGATGATCGAGCGCAGGTGACCGGCGAAGATGCGCCCGGTGAGCACCGCCATCTGGTCCTGGTCAGACAAGAACCGCTGGGAGGCGTTGACGATGCTCTCAGGGTCGTTGCCGACCTTGAAGGCGATCACGGCCTTCGCCTGGAGTGCGATGCCCTGCTTGGTCACGCACGTCTCGGCCACCTCAGCCTCGCGCATCGCCAAGGTCAGGAAGCTGGCCTGGCGGATAAACGGGACGACGAAGGCCCCATGGCCGGTCACGACCTTGAAGGGCGTACCGTTCTGGCCCGACCGTCCACCCGAGATGAGCATCGCCTCATCCGGTGCGGGCACGCGAAAACCGAACATCAGTGGCACCTCTCAGGGATTGAAGATCACACCGCCATCAGCTGTGCGCTACGCACAATCAGCCCTCACTGGTGAATTCCATCACATCCAACGCCCTGTCCCCCCGGGCGTTGTAGACGAGCACCTCGGTCCCGCGGGCCAGCGGCCGCTCCGACCAGGCCAGGTAGGCCTCCGTTCCCCCGCGCACCTTGACCAGCACCTCGCCCGGCCCCTCCGCGCCCCGGGTGGCGACGATCACCGTGCCGGTGCATCCCACTGCCGACTCATCCGGGGTCACGCCGACGTTGTAGCAGGCAGCGGTGAGGGGTATGGCTAGATGACGCCGGTGACCGGCAAGGTGCTGGTGGCCGTTGACGGCGCGTCCGGCGGCCGGGACGCGATCGCACTGGCGCGGGTCCTGGCGCCCCCCTCGGCGCGGATGGTGCTCACCAACGTCTACGGCGTCGGCGGCGACGCCGGTTCCGGCCGGTCGTCGGGCGGGCTCGCGGGCCGGGCGCTGCACCGGCTGGCCCGCAAGGAGTCCGCGGAGCTGCTCGTCGTCGGCTCCAGCCACCGCGGGCCCACGGGGCGGACCATGCTCGGGGGCCAGACGCTGGCCGCGCTCAACGGATCGTCGTGCGCGGTGGCGATCGCCCCCCGCGGCTACGGGATGGCCGAACCGCAGGTCCGCACCGTCGGCGTGGGCGACGCCGGTACCGCCGAGAGCGAGCTGGCGATGCGCGTCGCGGGAGAGCTGGCCGAGCGCCACGGGGCGGCGCTGGAGGTGAGGGCGGTGACCGACGGGGACCCAGCGGAGGAGCTGGCCACGATGGCCGAGCTCCTCGACCTGCTCGTTGTCGGCTCGCGCGCGTACGGCCCGTCGGGCCGGCTGCTCAGCGGCAGCACCTCAACCCAGCTGGCGCGGCGCGCTCCCTGCCCCCTGCTTGTCGTCCCCCGCCCCTGATTTGATGGTGGATTCCACCCACCCGGGTAAAACTTCGTCCAACCCTAATGACAAGCGGCGCACAGGGTGGCACCCTGTGTGGATGACCCCTGCCGCGTACCCCACCATCCGGATCGACCATGAGCCTCATGGCGACTGGGAGGTGGAGCTCCCCGATGAAGTTTCTCCCGTCCGCTGCCGGACGCTCCACGAGGCCCGCCGTCTCGCCTACCGGCACGCCTCCCACGGCCAGCCGGTCGAGCTCGTGATGCGCGACGCCTACCATCGCGTCGCTCACCGAGAGCTCGTCAACGCCAATTAGACGTTAAGCGCCGGCGGGGGGCGACTCGCCGCCGGTCAGCTTTTCCACCTTGTCGACCAGCTCGTCAGGGCTGAAGGGCTTGACGAGCAGGTTGACGTTGGACTCCTCGACGCCGCGGTGCACAAGCCGGCTGTCGTTGTAGCCCGACATGAACAGCACCTCCAGGCCGGGCCGCAGCGCGCGAAGCTTCTGGGCCAGCTCGGGCCCGGACATGCGCGGCATGACCACGTCGGTGAGGAGCAGGTCGATATCGCCACGGTGGCGCTCGGCCACGGCGATCGCGTCCAGGCCGTTGCCGGCCTGCAGGATCAGGTACCCCTGCTCCTCGAGCATGGTCACCACCAGCGTGCGCAGCGCCGGCTCATCCTCGACCAGCAACAGCGTCGGACGCTGCGGGTCCTGGGTGGGCGCCGCGTCGGCGGGCTCGCCCGCGGCGGGCAGGACCACCGTGAAGGTGGTTCCCTGGCCGATGACCGAGGTGACGTCGATCCAGCCGTCGGCCTGGTCCACGGTGCCGTAGACCGTCGCCAACCCCATGCCCGTGCCCCGCTCGCCCTTGGTGCTGAAGAACGGCTCGAAGATGCGCTCCACCGTCTCGGGAGCCATGCCGGTGCCGCTGTCGGCGACGGCCAGCTCCACGTAGGCGCCCGCCTCGAGGCCGTGCACGGCGGCCTCCTCCGCGGAGATCGGACGCTCCCGTGTCGTCACCCGCAGCGTGCCACCGGACGGCATCGCGTCCGAGGCGTTGATCATCAGGTTCATCATGATCTGCTCCAGGCCGGTCCGGTCCATCATCACCGGCGGCAGTCCGGGCTGGAGCTGAAAGTCGAACACGATGTCGGCGGCGAGCAGCCGGCGCAGCATCGGCTCGAGCTCGCGGGCGAGCGCCGAGACGTCGATGAGCGTTGCCGAGGTGTGACCCCGACGGGCGAAGGCCAGCAGCTGGCGGGTGAGCTCCGCCGCTCGGTCTGAGGCGAGCAGGATCTGTTCGAGGTCGGGGCGCGCCGAGACGAGGTCGGCGCGAGCCGACAGCCGCCGGGCATAGCCCGAGACGATCGTCAGCAGGTTGTTGAAGTCATGGGCGATGCCGCCGGCCAACTGTCCGACGGCCTCCATCTTCTGCGCCTGGGTGAGCCGGGCGGTGATCTCCTGGCGCTCGGTGATGTCGGTGATGACGCCCCGCAGCCGCTGGAGGGTGCCGTCGGGATCGCGGGTGACGGTCACGATGTCGCGCACCTGCCGCACGTCGCCGTCGGCCGAGATCATGCGGTAGAGCAGCTCGAAGTTCTCGCTCTCGCGCGCCGCCTCTACGAACGTCAGCGCCGCCAGCCGGTCCTCGGGGTGCACCAGCGACATCCAGAATCCGGGCTCCAGCCACTGCTCGCGCGGGTAGCCCAGGAGCATCTCCTCGCGGCCGCCAAGGAAGGTGAGCGACTCTCGGTCGGGCGTGGTGGACTCCCACACGATCGCGTCCAGGGCGCCCACGATCTCCTCCACCGCGTGAGCCTGGGCGTAGCGCAGGTGCTCCTCCTCGAGGCGACGCTGCTCGCTGGCCTCGCGGATCACGGTCACGATCGCCTGCTCCCCGTCGAGGGCCATCGGTGCCAGGCTGATCTGGACCGGGACCTCCGTGCCGTCGCGGCGCAGGCCCTGCAAGCGCCGGCCCTGGCTCGGGACGAGCTGCTCCATCGTGGCGCCGATGAGCTCGTCGGGCCCGTAGCCGAACAGCACCCGCGCCGCGCGGTTCACGTAGCGGATCCGGCCGTCGTGGCCGGCCATGACGATCGCATCGGGCGTCGCGTCGAGCATGGCCGCGAGCGCGCCCGCTCCAAGCGGCTGCGCGCTCATCGGCCGATCACGCTCTCGCGAAACGTGAGCGTCACGGTGTCGGTGGGTATGTGGGCAGCACTGGTCATGTCGCGAACGGCGTTCTCCTGAGTATTCCCGTCTGGCCCCTTTCATAAGAAACGTCCCGCGGGCGGTGGGGTTGGCGGAGAATGCTCACGTGCAGACGCGAGGCATACACGCCGCCGCTGCGGGTCGGGGGCGCGGCCGGGGCCAAACTGTCGGCAAGCGTGACCATGACGCGGCTGGAGCGCACCGACCCGGCGTCGATCGCCCGCTCCTAGGGCGCCGGCGGCGATCGGTCAGTCAGCCATGCCCGAGCCCACCCAGTCGCCGCTTCCGCGCGACCCCGGGGGGACGAAGAAGTAGCCGCCGCCCACAGGAAGGATGTAGTCGGTCATGGGCTCGGTCTCGAGCCGGCGCTGGATGGTCGCGAACTGGCGGTCAGGGTCCTTGTTGAAGGCCATGAAGAGGAGGCCCTGATCCAGGTTCCCGGCCCCGTCGACGCCCCGGTCGTAGTTGTAGCCCCGCCGCAGGATGCGCTGCTTCGAGGTCTTGGGCGTGCGCGGGTTGGCGAGGCGGATGTGGGCGTCAAGGGGGATCCGGTCACCCTTGGGGTCGAGGTCGTAGCGGGGATCCTCGTGCTCGTAAGTGCCGCCCAACGGCGCGCCGCTGACGCGGTAGCGCCCGATCATCTGCTCCTGTTCGAGCATGCCGACCCGGTCCCAGAACTCCACGTGCTGGCGGATGACGCGCACCACCATGTAGCTCCCCCCCGTCGTCCAGGCGGGCTCGCCGGTCTTCGCCCGCACCCAGATGAGCTCGTCCATCTTCGCGGGGTTGGTCACATCGGGGTTCGCGGTCCCGTCGCGGAAGGCGAACAGGTTGCGCGTGTTGGCCTTGGGGTCGGGGTCGCGCACGGCGGTCTGGAATCCGTCGAGCATCCAGCGGATGGTGAGGTGGCCGGCGACGGCGCGCATGAGCTCGCGCACGGTGTGCACCACGGTGTCGCGCTGGCCGGCGCAGATCTGCACGATCACGTCGCCGTGGGTCCGCGTCGGGTCAAGCTCGTCCAGCGAGAACGACGGCATCGGCGTGAGGTGCGGCGGGCGCTTGGCCGCCAGGCCGTAGCGGTCGTCGAACAGTGACGCGCCAAACCCGACGGTCACCGACAGCGAGTCGGGGGCGTTGTAGGCGCCGAGGATCCCGGAGTCCGGGGGAGGATCATCGATCTCGGCCACGCCCACCGGCTCGCCCTGGCTGAGGAGCCGGGCCTCTGAGGAGATGGCCTGAAGACCCTCGAACAGCGCGGTCCGGTTCGGCGCGACGCTGTCGAGCGCGATGACCGTGGCCTGCGCCGGCTTCGGGGTGATGATCCCGCTCTGATGAAAGGAATCGAAGGGGATGCGCTGGGTCAGCTCGCGGGCGTTGAGGTCGCGGGCGGCGGTGGCGAGGTCGGGCGCGGGCGCGGCGTGGGCGCGATCGGCGCCGGCCAGCCCGACGGCGGCCCCGGCCCCGCCGGCGCCCAGCGCCGTGAGCGAGCCCTTGAGGAAGTTGCGGCGGTCGACAGGGCTCACTTCGTGTGCTCCTGGCTGACGATGGTCGGGAAGGGCGGCGGAAGGACGGTCTCGGTCGTGGGCGGGATCCCCTCCAGCGCGGTCAGCGCTCCGGCGACATTGCCGTTGATGCGATCGCGCTGAGCGATCGTGAGCTGGGTGAGCGTGGGATAGCTGCCGTCGGGCCGTCGGAGGGAGTCCATGACGGACTGGAGGCGCAGGAGCCAGTTGTCGACCTGGACCAGCGTGTTGTCCCGACCTTGCAGGAGCGGAGCCAGGGTGCGGACCACCTCGCGGGTCGCCGTGACTCCGGCGGCCGTGCCCAGCACGCCCTCCCCGCTCCAGGGGACCTGGTTGCCGCTCATCAGGTCGCGCTGGGCGTCCTCCAGGATTTCGTGCGCGCGGGCGGAGTAGTCCAGCGGGTCGATCTCGGTCCGGGGCAGGGTGTGCTCGAGCGCCACCACCGCGGGGCTGATGGCCCGCGAGATCGGCACCAGCGAGCGCAGCGGCGCGCCCTGCCACAGCCCCTTCTCGACGCGGTGAAGCCCGGTGAAATGGGTCTGAGTGAGGCTCGAGGGCACCTGCGCGAGGTGGTCGTTGAGGTTGCCGGGAAGCAGCCCGTAGACCGCCCCGAGGTGTAGATAGTCGGTGAAGGCGACGTCCCAGGCGCGCTCGGCCGACGCACGGTCCCCGGCCTGCAGCTGCGCGGTGAGTGCCGACACGGCGGTGCCGAGTTGATCCGACACGCCCAGGGCGTACTGGATGTAGGCGGCCACGGGGCGGTTGAACGCGCGAGCCGGGATGGGGTCCAGGTCGGAGGCGATCTGGCCGTCGGCGCCGATGCCGTTCTCGAGCCGGGAGATCCGGGTGCCGTATTCGCGGGCCGGGATGTTCGAGTCGAACACCGCGCTCTCGTGGGTGTGGAGCTGGTTGGCGGGCGAGCCGTGGGGCGCCACCGCGAGCGTGCTGAACGGCTTGGGCGCGGAATGGGAGCCGGGGATGGTCGCGGCAGCGACCAGCGCCACGACCGCGAGGACGCCGATGCCGGCCAGCCACAGCGCCAGCCGGCGCCGTCGGGAGGACCCGCTCGGGTCCGAGCCGCCTCCGGCGCCGCCCCGCAGCGCGTCCGTGCTGATCGATTCGCCTGGCATGTGTCTGGTCCGGCGCGCCTGGGCGCGGCCGTCCGTGGACGCTAACGGGGCCTCGGCGGTGCGGTTGTTACCAACTCGTGGTCAAGGCGTGAACAGGATGGACACGAGTGTGTGACGCCAGGTTCACACCGGCGCGCGGCCCAGGAAAGAGGATGCCGCTGTCGCCACGAGGGCGGTCGTGGCACAGACCCTGCTGCCGTCCGCCAAATTGAGCAAAGGAGCTCACTTGCACCTGCGCAAGAAACTCATCGCTGCGGTGATCGGCGTAGCCGCCATCGGGGCATCAGCGATCGGTCTCTCGGTGTCCACGGCGAGTTCGCCAAGTCCGAACCCGTCGACCGTGGCAACGACCACGCCGATCAAGCACGTGGTGGTCCTGTTTGACGAGAACATCTCGTTTGACCACTACTTCGCCACCTACCCGTTCGCCACCAACCCGCCGAACGAGCCGCAGTTCCACGCGGCGCCTGGGACGCCGAACGTCAACGGCCTCAACGACGCGCTGCTCACTGCCAATCCGAACGTCAACGACCCGCAGCGCCTGGACCCGAGCCAGGCCCTCACCTGTGACCAGAGCCACGGCTACTCGGCCGAGCAGAGCGCGTTCGACGCCGGGCTGATGGACAAGTTCGTGCAGGACACGACGGGTAGCGGCTGTCTGCCGGCCGGCGGCGGCCAGTCCACATTCCCCGATCAGGGCAACTACGGCCCCAACGGGATCGTCATGGACTACTACGACGGCAACACCGTCACGGGGCTGTGGAACTACGCCCAGCACTACACGCTCAACGACAACTCCTACAGCACGCAGTTCGGCCCGTCGACACCGGGCGCCATCAACGTCGTCAGCGGCCAGACCAACGGCGCGACCGCCCACGGCGGCACGACCGGCAATATCGAGAACGGGACGATGATCGGCGACGCGGAGCCGCTGTTCGATCAGTGCTCGAACTCCGGGACGCCGCTCAACCCCGACGGGACCCCGGGCGGTGTGACCGCCTCGATGTCGGGCCAGAACATCGGCGACCTGCTCAACGGCAAGAGCCTCACCTGGGGCTGGTTCCAGGGCGGGTTCACGCCGTCTGAGATCCAGAATGGCCGGGCCATCTGCGGCACCAACGCCGCCAACCATCTGGGTCAACACGCGAACATCGGCAACTCGTTCTCGGCGGACTACTCCGAGCACCACGAGCCGTTCCAGTACTACGCCGACACGTCCAACCCCAACCACGTCTCCCCCACGTCCGTGTCGCAGGTCGGCATCAGCGACCCGGCCAACACCCCCGCCACCCAGGCCATCAACCACCAGTACGACCTGTCCTGGTTCAACGCGGCCGTCAAGAACGGGAACATGCCCGCGGTCTCCTACCTGAAGGCGCCGGAGTACGAGGACGGCCACGCCGGGTACTCGGACCCGCTCGACGAGCAGCGCTTCCTGGTCGATGAGATCAACATGATCCAGCAGTCCAAGGACTGGGCGAACACGGCGATCATCATCGCCTACGACGACTCCGACGGTTGGTATGACCACCAGATGGGGCCGATCATCCGCCAGTCGCAGGGTCCCTCTGACACCCTCAACGGGCCCGGCAAGTGCGGCTCGGGGGCGACGCCGCCGGCGCAGAACGACCGCTGCGGCGTCGGTCCGCGCCAGCCGCTGCTGGTGATCTCACCGTGGGCGAAACAGAACTTCGTCGACAACACGTTCACCGATCAGTCGTCGGTCGTGCGCTTCATCGAGGACAACTGGAGCCTGGGTCGGATCGGCAACAGCTCCGCGGACTCCGCGGCGGGCAACCTCGAGAACGCGTTCGACTTCAACCAGAAGTTCGGACATGCTCCGGCGGTCATCCTGGACGACAACACCGGCGAGGTCACCAAGGTGATCCAGCCCGACGGCCAGGTCTCCGGCCCAGCGGCGTCGCCGGCTCCGTCAGGCAGCAGCTCTCCGAGCAGCGGCTCGTCGGGCAGCTCGTCGTCGGGTAGCTCGTCGTCGGGCTCCGGCTCGGCGAGCAGCCACTCGGGCTCGCGCAAGATCATGGTGGTCAAGCTGCCCAGCGTGGTGTGCACCCACGTCGCGGGCAAGCGCGCCCTGGTGCTCACCTGCACCACCCGTGGCGGCTCGAAGGTCCAGACGCTGATCCGCGCCCGGATGTACCGGGGCAGGAAGCTGGTCGGCAACGTGGCCGCGATGGTCAAGCACAACCGGGTCAAGCTCACGCTGTCCCTGGGTCGCCAGTCACGCGGCGGCCGGTACACGATCCGCCTGTCGATCGATGCGGCGGGGCGCGTCGGGTCCCAGACCCGTTACGTCCGCGTTCGCTAGCGGCGAATCACAGCTGAGCAACTCAACGCGGGGCCCGGCACATGCGCCGGGCCCCGCGGCATTTACCGCGGTGGGTCTTGGGCGTCAAGCAGGGTGCCGGCCGCGGCGGCCAGAACCAGACGGTTTGCAGGGGTCCTTGGGAGATAACTCCGACGACATCGGAGGAATCTCCCAACGTCGCGTCGAGAGACGCCATCGACGCCGAGGCCGCCCTCACTCAATCGAAGGCCCACCACCAGCCCCGGTTCACCACCCGGCCTTCAAGAGCCCGCCGGCCGGTGGTAGCGTCGCCGCATGGGAGAACGCACGCAGCACACACCCGGCACGTTCAGCTGGACTGATCTGAACACCACCGATCAGGAGGGGGCCAAGGCCTTCTACGCGGCTCTGTTCGGATGGGAGATGGAGGACATGCCCGCCGGCGAGGGCGTCGTGTACTCGATGGCGGCGATCGACGGCAAGTGGGTGGGCGCGATCTCGCCCCAGCCCCAACAGCAGCGCGACGCGGGCGTGCCGCCCTCGTGGAACTCGTACATCACCGTCGCCGACGCCGACGCCACCGCGGCCAGGGCCGCGGAGCTGGGCGCCAGCGTCCATGCGCCCCCGTTCGACGTCATGGAGGCCGGGCGCATGGCGGTCATCCAGGACCCCCAGGGCGCCTGGTTTCTCATCTGGCAGCCCAACCAGCACCTCGGCGCTCAGCTCGTCAACGCCCCTGGCGCGCTGTGCTGGAACGAGCTGGGCTCGCCGGACCTCGACGCCTCGGCGGCGTTCTACGGCGGCCTCTTCGGCTGGACCACCAGCCCGATGGAGGACAGCGAGATGCCCTACCTGGTCATCAACAACGGCGGCCGCTCCAATGGTGGCATCCGCCCGCCGATGCCGCCCGGCACCCCGCCGTTCTGGATCGTCTACTTCGCCACCGAGGACCTCGACGCGACGCTGGCCAAGGTCTCTGAACTGGGCGGGAACGTGCTGATGGGCAACACCGACATCGGCATCGCCCGGATCGCGGTGGCGCAGGATCCCCAAGGGGCGGTGTTCGCCCTCTACGCCGGCCATCTCGACGACTGAGCGTCGCACCCGCCCGGGGTCGTTCGGCATACTCGGCCGGGTGCGCAGGCGCAGGATCACGACGGTCGCGCTGACGGCGCTGGCCCTCGCCGTGGCGGGGTGTGGGGCCCAGTCGGGCCCCAACGGCGCGACCGCCTCATCGACCACCTCCGCGGCCCCGCTGCCCCAAGGCCATCCCCAGGTGGTGCAGCCGGTGGCGGGCGCGGTGGCCAAGATCGAGCCGGCCTCGGCGCCGGCCACCGCCGGGGTGAGCGTCGGGCCGGCGACGCCGTCGCTGCCCCAGCCGCAGTCGGTGGCCGACATCCGCAAGCAGCTGGCTGAGAGCGGGATGAGCGCCTCCACCACCGAGGCGACGCTGACGCCCGACGGCTTGGCGGTGGCCCCGATCGGCGCACCCGCCGCGGTCCAGGCGGTGATCGCCGCCGGCAACCAGATCGCCCACCTGCCCTACCGCTACGGCGGCGGCCACATGACCTTTCAGGACACCGCGTATGACTGCTCGGGTTCGATCAGCTACGTCTTCGCCGCCGCGCACCTGCTCGACCGCACCGTCGTCTCGGGCGACCTCGAGCAGTGGGGCGATCCCGGGCCCGGCAAGTGGATCACGGTGTTCGCCAACGCCGGGCACACCTTCATGTACGTCGCGGGCCTGCGCTTCGACACCGTTGCGCTGGCCGAGACGGGCTCGCGCTGGTCAGATCGCCCGGCCGACGAGCCGGACCTCAAGACCTTCTCGGTCCGCCACCCGCCAGGCCTCTGAACGGTCCCGTCCGCCCTCTGTGCAAGGGGATCGCAGGCGGCCTACGCAGCGCATTTCGGCCGTGGGGCCGTCCGAGGGCGGCTCTATCTTCGTCCGCGATCATGCAGGTTCGAGAGCTTCGGGAAGGGACCCGGGTCGCAGGCGTGCTGTTGCTGCGCTCGGTCGACGTGCGCCGGCGGCGCGAGGGCGAGGAGTACCTCAAGCTCACGCTCGGCAACCGCACGGGCGTCCTCCCCGCGGTCGTGCTCGACAACGTCGCGGCCGCGCGGCCGGTGTGCCGCACCGGCGAGGCGGTGCACGTGGTCGGGGCCTTCTCGGTCCACCCTTCGTACGGCGGGCGGCTCGTCGTCGAGGCCATCCGCGGCGCCGAGCCCGGCGAGTATGACCCCGACACGCTGGCCGACGGGCCCACGCGGCCGGTGGCGCAGATGGAGGCCGACCTACGCGAGCTGATCACCACCGTGCAGGATCCACACCTGCGCCGGCTCTTGGAGGTCACCGTCGGCGACGACGCGCCCATCTGGCCGCGGTTCCGCGACGCGCCCGCGGCCAAGCACTACCACCAGGCCTACCGCCATGGCCTGCTCGAGCACTCGCTCACCGTGGCCCAGGCGGTGAGCGCCATCTCGGCCACCTTCCCCGGCATCGACCGCGACGTCGCGGTGACGGGCGCGCTCCTGCACGACATCGGCAAGCTCGACGCCTACGAGATGTCCGACGAGGCCATCGAGATGTCAGACCAGGGCCGCCTCTACGGCGAGATCCCGCTCGGCTATTACCGCGTGCGCAGCGCGATTGAGAGCCTCGAGGACTTCCCGGCGCAGACCGCCCAGGCGCTCCTGCACATCATCCTCAGTCACCACGGCTCGCTCGAGCACGGCAGCCCCGTCGTCCCGTGCACGCGCGAGGCGACGCTCGTCCACATGGCCGACAACCTCGGCGGGCGGCTGGGCAGCTTCGACCGCATCGAGCGCGCGCTCCCTGCCGGCGCCCAATGGTCGTCTTATGACAAGGGCATCGGGGGCGGCGCCTACTTCGCCGCCCCGATGCCGGCGGCTCCGGCCGCGGCCGAGGAGCGCCGCGCCGCCTGACCCCCCCGGCCCCCTCCGAGGGGCCGTCTGTGACGTCTGCGCCAAAAGTGCGCAAATTCCGTGTGATGGAGCGGGGCCAGGTTCGCCGCCCCCGGCCCCCGGCTAGAGTTCCTGCGGGGATGGCCAAGGACACCGAGAAACTGATCCGTCAGCTCTCGTTGATCTCGTACCTGATGGCCGAGCGCCGCCCGGTGACGGCGCCGGAGATCAGGCGCGACGTCGAGGGCTACAGCGTCATGAACGAGGACGCCTTCGCGCGGCGCTTCTACGCCGATCGCTCCGAGCTGGAGGCGCTGGGCATCCTGCTCTCGGTGGAGAAGCCGGTCGACGGCCTGGTGGAGCAGGAGAACTACTCGCTGCCCCCCGAGAACTTCCACCTCCCTGCGATCGCCTTCAGCGACCAGGAGCTGGCCGCGCTTCACACCGCGCTGCACCTGCTCGACGGCGAGTTCGCCTACGCCGAGCCGCTGCGCCTGGCGCTGCAGCAGATCTCGTGGGGGCGTCCCAGCCCGCTCTCGACGCCGGAGCAGAGCACGGTGGCGCTCGGGATCACCGGCTCGGCCGGCGGCCACGACGTCTCCCAGCGCCTGGCCAAGATCGAGACCGCCATCTTCCGTCGTAAGACGATCGTCTTCGACTACCACACGATGGAGCGCGATGACGTCGGCACGCGCCGCGTCGACCCCTACCAGCTGCTCTACCAGGGCGGCCAGTTCTACGTGGTGGGCCGTTCGCACGAGCGCAACGCGATCCGGGTCTTCCGGCTCTCGCGCATCCGAGGCAAGGTCGGCTACGCCACCAAGGCCGAGCATGACTTCCAGCGCCCCGACAACTTCAACCCGCGCGCCTACGCCAACCGGATCGACTGGCAGTTCGGCGAACCGGTGGGCACCGCCGAGATCTGGATCGGCAGCCGCATCGCCTGGCAGATCGAGCGGCACTTCGGTCGCTACGGCGAGATCCGCCCCGCCGGCGACGACGACGTGCTCTTCGTCACCCACTACGCCAATTCCCGCCAGCTCATCGCCTGGGTGCTCGGCCTGAGCGAGAACGCTCGCATCGCCGGTCCGCCCGAGCTCGTGGAGGAGTTGCGCGAGCGCGTTGGGCTGCTCGTGGAGCGCCACTCCGGCGACCCTCAGGTGGCCGATGCCGTCCCGTCGCGCCCGGACAGCGACCCCGCCGACTCCGCCGACCCGGAGGACACCGGCGCCCGCACGCCCCGCGGCCGCGGCGAGGGTGAGGAGACCAACGGCCACCGGACCGACGCCGCCATCCGCCCCGAGCGCTTCGCCCGCCTCGTGACGCTGGCCAGCATCCTCATCGAGGCCGGCCGCGCCGGCCGCCTGCTCGACGACCAGGAGCTGTGCGCCACGCTCAAGGTCTCAGACCAGGAGCTGCGGGAGGACATCGCGGTCCTCAATGTCGTCAACTTCGGCGCCGGGACCTACGTGCTCTACGCCGAGATCCATCCCGACGGCTCGATCGAGGTCGATCCCGAGCCCTACGGCGACTCGTTCGCGCGCCCCGCGCGCCTGCTCCCGGTGGAGGCCAAGGCCCTGATCGCAGCCATCGACCTGATCGGCGAGCACATCCCCGAGGGCTCGCTGGCCTCCGTGCGCCAGAAGGTGGTCGCCGCGCTGGGCGAGGACCCCGTCCACGAGGGCCTCCAGTTCGCCGCTCCCGGCGGCGACAACCTGGAGATCGCCGGCGTGGTCTCCAGCGCCATCGCCAGGCGCCGGATGCTGAACTTCGAGTACTACAAGGAGAACGAGGACGAGTTCAGCACGCGCCGGGTCGAGCCCTACGCGCTCATCAACGGCCGCGAGGGCTGGTACCTGGCCAGCTTCGACCCCACGCGTGACAGCGTCCGCCACTTCCGGCTGGACCGCATCAAGTCGGCCTCGGTGACCGACGAGTCCTTCGACGCCCGTCCCGACGTCGATCCGGCGGCCGATGTCGATGGGTGGCCCAGGACCGGCGAGGTCCCCGCCTCCAGCCGGGCCCGCGTCTGGATCTCGCCCGACCGCGCGCGTTGGGCCCGCGAGGAGCGCCACGTCGTCGCCGATCTCGAGGACGGCGCGCTGATCGTGGAACTCGGCTTCGCCGGTGTGGACTGGCTGGTCCGCGAGACGCTGAAGGAGGCCGGCGACGCCGTCGTGCTCGAGCCCGCCGACGCGCGCGAGGCGGTGCGCCACGCCGCCGAGGCGATCGGCGCCGGCGCCCAGCTCGTCTCCTGACGGGTGAGCCGCCGCGACCAGATCCAGATGAGCGAGGCGGAGGTGCGCGCCTTCCTGGAGGACCAGCGCACCCTCGTCTGCGCCACCAACGGCGTCCACGGCTGGCCGCATCTGATGCCGCTGTGGTTCGTGGTCCGCGGCGCCGACATCTGGGCCTGGACCTACGCCAGGTCCCAGAAGGTCCGCAACCTCGAGCGCGACGCGCGGGCAACGCTGCAGATCGAGACCGGCGAGACCTATGACCAGCTGCGCGGGGTGATGCTCCAGACCGCCGTCGAGCTGCACCGCGACCCCGATACGGTCGCCGCGCTGGGCGCGGAGATCCTCGCCCGCTACGCCGGAGGCTCGACGGCCGTGGAGGTCAACGACGCCATCATCGCCCAGGCCCGCAAGCGCGTGGGACTGCGGTTCGTTCTTGAGCGCGTAGCCAGCTGGGACCACCGCAAGCTGGGCGGCACCTACTAAACCACTAGATTGCGCACGATGCCAGCACTCAAGGGCCTGATCCTGTCCGGCGGCAAGGGCACCCGCCTGCGGCCGATCACCCACACCAGCGCCAAGCAGCTGGTCCCGGTCGCCAACCGGCCGGTCCTGTTCTACGCCATCCAGGCGATGGCCGACGCCGGCATCGAGGAGGTGGGGATCATCATCGCCCCCGAGACCGGCGACGAGATCCGCGAGGTGACCGGCAACGGCGAGCGCTTCGGTGTACGGATCACCTACATCATCCAGGACGAGCCCGCGGGGCTGGCCCATGCCGTGCTCACCGCCGAGCCGTTCCTCGGCGACGCGCCGTTCGTCATGTACCTGGGCGACAACCTGCTGCAGGGCGGCATCGGGGAGCTGGTGCGCGCCTTCGACGAGCACGCGCCCGACGCGCTCATCCTGCTCACCGAGGTCTCCGATCCCGAGAACTACGGGGTGGCCGAGCTCAAAGACGGGGTCGTCGTGCGCCTGGTCGAGAAGCCGGCACAGCCGCGCACCAACCTCGCCCTCGTCGGGGTCTACATGTTCACGCCCGCGGTCCACGCCGCGGCCCGGGCGATTTCGCCATCGGCCCGGGGCGAGCTCGAGATCACCGACGCGATCCAGCACCTCGTCGACAGCGGCCTGCGGGTCGACCCGCACGTCGTCCAAGGGTGGTGGAAGGACACCGGCCGCCTCGAGGACATGCTGGCCGCCAACCGCCTCGTCCTGGACACCATCGCCACGCGCGTCGACGGCGAACTGGTGGACTCCCAGGTCGACGGCCGCGTGATCGTGGAGGCCGGTGCCCGGCTCGAGCGCTCCTCGGTCCGCGGCCCGGCCATCATCGGCGCCGGGGCGCAGCTGATCGACGCCTATGTCGGCCCTTACACCGCGGTCGGCGAGGACTGCGTCATCTCCGGCGCCGAGGTGGAGCACTCGATCCTGCTCGCCGGCTCCGAGGTCCGCAACCTCGACGGGCGCATGGAGTCCTCGCTGCTGGGGCGCAACGTCAAGATCGGCCGCGGCGAACGCCAGCCACGCGCCTACCGCTTCATGGTGGGCGACAACTCCGAGATCGGGATTCTGTAGGCCTACTCGAGCAGGTCGGCGAGCTGGGCCTTGAGGTCGGCCACCTCGGCCTCCAGCGCTGACACGCGAGCCTCCAGGGCGCCGTTGTCATGCGCGGCCGGCGCAGGTGCCGGCTCGTCATAGCTGCGTTCTGTCACCTCGCGGAAGCTCACCGGGGCCGGCACGGGCTCGTCGAATCCTCCGCCGGCGATCGGCCCATCAACGGGCCGCTCACGACCGTCGCCGCCGAGCAGCTGGCGGAAGCGGTCCTCCTTCTGGCCGGGCCGGCGTCCCATCCGCTCGGCATAGCCCTTGTCGCCGAGCTCGGCCAGCACGCGCTCCACATCGTCCAGCGACGCGAGATGGGCCATCCGGTCGCTGCGCATCTTGAGCTCGCCGGGCGTCTGCGGGCCGCGCAGCAACAGCACGCACAAGATCGCCAGCTGGTCGCGATCCAGGCCCAAGCCCTCCTCGGCGAGGTGGCGGTACTTGGTGGCCCGCGAGCCGGCGCCGCTGGCCAGGCGCGCCAGGCCGTACTTGGAGAGTCGCTGGGCGGCGTCGCGGACCTGCCCCTCGTCGTAGTGGGTGATCGGATCGCGATTGGTGGACTGGTTGCAGGCCAGCCGCAGAGCGTTGAGTGACAGCGGGTACTGGTCGGGCGTGGTCCAGCGCTTCTCGATGAGGCAGCCGAGCACCCGCTGCTCCACCTCTGTCAGCTCGCCGAAGTGCACGGGCCGAGGATAGAACTCGCGCCCTTCAGCGCGTGACGACGGTGACGTCGCGACCCTGAGGGAGCTCCCACTTCCCCGCCCGCCAGCCGATCGTGCTTCCGTCGGCCAGGCGCGCCGCGGTGTGGCCGAGCCGCGGCCGACCCCACAGCGTGGCCTGGAGCGGGCGCTCTGACTCGCGCACGTCGCCCAGTCCGGCGGCCACATGCCCGGACGGATAGGTGACGACGATCGAGCCCGCCCGCACCCACACCGGGATGCGGTCGACGGGGGCGGGGACGACGACGTCACCGCCGCCGCGGACCGTCTCGCCCGACCACGTCTCCACCCACTCCCCGCGCGGGAGCGGGACCTCGCGCTCGCGCATGCCGTGCTCGAGCACCGGAGCCACCCACAGGGCGGGGCCGAAGCCGTAGGCGTCGGCGATGCTCCAGCCGCGCGGATCGGAGGGATCGGTCAGGCACAGGGGGCGCGTGATCGGGACGCCGGTACGCGCCGCGGTGAGCGCGGCGGCACGGATGTAGGGGACCAGCTGCTCGTGCAGCAGCACATAGGCGCGATAGAGGTCGAGCACCCGGTCGCCGTAGTTCCACGGCTCCTGCGGCATCCGGGCGTGGGCGTGCATGAGCGGGGTAAAGCAGCCGAACTGCAGCCAGCGCACGAGCAGCTCCGGTGGGCAGCGCTCGACGAGTTTGTGGCCCAGATAGCCCCCGACGTCATGCGAGAAGTTCGAGATCGCGCTGCAGGCGCCGGTGAGCGCCGCCACCACCAGCACGCGCAGCGACCAGAAATCAGACACCTGGTCCCCGCCCCAGGTGAGGCCGAGCGCGTGCTGGCCGGTCCACCCGCTGCGCCCGAACAGCACCCCCTCGCCGGGATGGACCTCGTCGAGCGCCCGCTGCAGGCACTCGCGGTGCATCCCGCCCAGGGCCCAGGCCGCCTGTGCCCCGGAGCGTCCGTCGGCGAGGCGGACGCGGTCGGGGATGTAGTAGCCGTCGCCGTCGTCGGCCTTGATCCCCGCCACCCCGAGCTCGAGCACCCGCTTGGCCGATTCGCGCCACCACACCTCGGCCGCGGGGCTGGTGAAGTCCACCACCGAGCCCGTGCCCATCCACCACTTGGTCACGAAGGGCTTGCCGTCGGGCTCGGCGACGAAGTGCCCCGCGGCCGCCGCCGGGGCGTAGTTGGCCGCGGGCTGGGCGTGCAGGCGCTCAGAGGCCGGCTGCGGCGGGATCTGCCCGTCGCGCGAGTCCAGGTTGACCCACGGCGTCACCCACACCACGGTGCGGACCCCGTCGGCCCGCATCCGCGTGATCATCCCGTGGGCGTCAGGGAACTGGTGGGGATTGAACCTCCACGTGTTGTACTGGGTGGCCCACGGCGAATCGATGACGATCGCGTCCAGCGGGATCGCGTTGCGGCGAAAGCCCTCGTAGTCGTCGATGACGTCGTCCTGGTGTTCGTGGACGTCGCGGCTCTTCCAGAACCCGTAGCCCCACTCGGGCAGCGTCATCGGGAACCCGGTGAGACGACACAGGGCGCGCAGGTTGGCCGCCGGCGTGCCCGCACAGACGACGTCGAGCACGAGCGGCCCCGCACGGGCCCGGGTGGAGACCGAGATCCGCTCCCCGGCGAGATCGAAGCACGTCCCGTTGGCGTCGCTGCGGCACAGGATCCCGTAGCCGCGGCTGGAGAGCAGCCACGGCACGGGGGCGCAGTCGCCCTGGGGCACGCCGCCCTCAGCGAGCATCTCAGCGGGGCAGTCGGGGCCGGTGTAGCGCCGGTCGGCGCCGAGCTGGAGGTCGCGGCCGGCCTGGTCAAAGCGCGGGTGGTGGCGAAGGCCGAGCCCCACCAGGTGCTCTTCGGCGCGGCGATCCCAGTCCCAGCCCAGGCGCAGCGGCTCGTCGTCGGCGTCCAGGGTCAGGCGCACGCGGTCAGCCGCGGCCACCTCGATCCTGGCGTGCACCGCCCGGTCGCCGTCGAGCCGGAACCCGAGGTAGATCCCGCGGTCGGTCTGGCGCATGAGCACCGCGTGGCGGGCCCGCTGGACCGGTGAGCGCTCCTCGCGGGCGATCACGCCCTCGGTGAACTGGATGAACTGGTCGCGGATCTCCCCATCGGCCAGCCACGCCCCGCCGGCGCGCAGCAGCCGGCGCCCGTCGCGGCGGATGGTGAAGGCAAACGGCCGGACCGAGATCTCGATGCGCAGGCGACCGGCTTCGATCAGCGCGGAATCGCTCTGCGCGGCGACGGACAACTCCGGCGGCCCCATGTGCCCATGGTTCTCGCCCGAACCGCCCGGGCATCCCCCGATTTACAGGATCGTCACAGGATGTGTGCGCGTTCTTCACGGGCCTGGATGGCCCCACGCCAATGCTGTGGGCCATGAACGAGAACAGTCGCGCCGACATGCATGTCCACTCGACGGCGTCGGAGCTGTCGAAGCTCGGGATCCAGCGGTCGCTGAGCCTGCCGGAATGCGCCACGCCCCCCGAGGAGGTCTACGAGCTGGCCAAGCGCCGCGGGATGGACTTCGTGACGATCACCGATCACGACACCATCGAGGGCGCGCTGGCCATCGCCCACCTGCCCGACACATTCATCTCCGAGGAGCTGACCGTCTGGTTCGCCGGCGAGCCCCAGGCGGTCCACGTCCTCTGCTACGGGATCACCCCCGGCGATCACGAGTGGCTCCAGGGCCAGAACGACAGCGTCGAGAACTGCGCGGCCTACCTCCAGGAGCGCGAGATCACCACCGCTCTGGCCCACCCGTTCTACGCCGTGGAGGCGCCGCTGACCGCGCGCCACCGCCGCCGCCTGGCCCAGCTCTTCCCCATCTGGGAGACGCGCAACGGATCGCGCGCCAAGGAGCTCAACCTGCCGGCGTTCGTCTACATCGAAACCCATGGCGGGACCGCCATCGGCGGCTCCGACGACCACGCCGGCATCGACATCGGCCGCACCTTCACGGAGACCCCGCGGGCGGCGACCCCGCACGAGTTCCTCGCCCACGTCCGCGCCGGGCACGCCGAGGCCCACGGAGCGCAGGGGTCGGCGGCCAAGTGGACCCACGCCGCCATGTCGCTGGCCATCCGCAGCCTCGCGCCGGCCGGGGACGACGCCCGGCCGAGCCCAGGGGCGGTGCTGCAGATCGTCGAGCGGGTCATGCGCGAGGGCGACGTCCGCCGCGGCCGTACCGGAAGCGACCTCGGCCCCGACGACGCCCGGGCGCTGCTGCGCTCCTGGCTGGCCTCCATGGACCTCGACATCGACGAGGAGACGCTGCTCGAGCTCCTCCAGGAGGGCGAGCTCAGCCACCCCGACCTCTACCGGCGGGCGCGCCGCATCCACGAACGCAAGCTGGCCCAGGCCGTCCACGCCATCGTCGCCGACCCGGAGGCGACCGCGCGGGATCTGGGTCGCCATGCCACGGCCCTGTTCGACGCCTGCATCCCCGGCATCCCCTACGCCGCCGCGGCGGCCCTCCTGGGCCGGGAGAAGTTCAAGCTGACGCGCTCTGACGGCGACCGGCCGCGGGTGGCGCTCGTCGCCGACGGGCTCGGCGGCGTGCACGGGGTCACCCACACCATCCAGCAGATCCGCGAGCGCGGCGTCCCCGGCTACGAGGTCGAGGTGATCGGCACCGACTGCGACGTCGATCGCCGCCTCAGCGCCGTGGCCGAGATCGACATCCCCTTCTACCGGGGCCTCCAGGTCGGCGTCCCCAGCCTCCCGGCGATCGTCGAGACGCTGGCCGAGGGCCGCTATGACCTCGTCCACCTCACCTCGCCCGGCCCCTCGGGCATCGGCGCGTGGCTGCTGGCGCGGGTTCTTGACCTGCCGGTCGTCGGCAGCTACCACACCGAACTGGCCGCCTACGCGGGCCTGCGCTCCGGCGCGGCCCACCTCGAGGCCATCGCGGGAGCGGCGCTGGGCGCCTTCTACGGCGCCTGCGACGTGGTCCTGTCCCCGAGCCCGGCCAGCGATGAGCGCCTGGCCGAGCTCGGAATCGCTTCCACCACGGTCGCCCGCTGGGACCGCGGCGTCGACCTGGATCGCTTCGACCCGCGCCTACGCGAGGCGGAGATGTTCGGCGGCAAGGTCAACGTCATGTACTGCGGGCGCCTCACCAGGGAGAAGGGCGTCGACCTCCTCGCCGATGCCTTCCTGCACGCCCGCGACGAGGATCCGCGCCTGCACCTGGTGCTGGCCGGCGGCGGACCCGAGGAGGGCGTCCTGCGCGAGCGCCTCGGCGAGCACGCCACCTTCCTGGGGTGGCTGAGCGGCACCGACCTGCCCTCCGCCTACGCCTCGGCCGACGCCTTCCTGTTCGCCAGCCGGACCGACACCTTCGGCCAGGTCATCCTCGAGGCCCAGGCCTCGGGGCTGCCGGTGATCGCCGTCGCCGAGGGCGGACCGACCTCACTGATCGCCCATGGCGAGACGGGGCTCCTGGCCGAGCCGACGCCCGAGGCGCTCGCCGCGGCGCTGCTCTCGGTGGTGCGCACGCCGGCGCTGCGCGAGCGTCTGCGCAAGACCGCCCTGGCCACAGTCCGGGAGCGCACCTGGGACGCCTCGCTGCGCCAGCTCGGCTCGGGCTACCGATCGGCGCTGCTGCGCGCCGCGGCTCCGGGCCGGGCTCAGGCCGCCTAGAACGCCGTCGCGAGGGCCAGCGGGATGATCCGCTCCGCGCCCGCCTTGCGCAACTGGCCGCCGACCATGGCCAGCGTCCACCCCGAGCCGCGCCGGTCATCCAGCAGCACGCCGGCGCCAGGCGGGGGCGCGGCGGTCACGCGGAAGGCCCCGCGGACGTTGGCCGCCTGCTGGACGGCGTTGGCCATCTCGGCCTGGGGCGGGCGCTGCTCGGTGCGCGCGAGGAGATCCAGGGCGGGGACCGCCAGCTCGGCGGCCACCTGGCCGGCCAGCCGGGCGATGGTGTCGCCGAGGCGGATCGAGGGGACCCAGGTGACCCACGCCACCCCGCCTCCGCCGGCGGCCGCGCCGGCGCGCACCGCGTCGGCCAGCGCCGCCACGACCTCGGGCTCGAATCCGTCGCCGCGCAGGCCGCGCTGCACCGCGGGCCACCAGCCGCCGTCGCCGAAGCGGGCCAGCGCCCACCCCGGCTCGACGCGCACGTCCTCTGCGATCTTGCGCATCGACCCCGACGCGTCGGGCGCCATCTTCTTGACCTCGAGCTCGATCGGCGCCGAGCGCAGGTGCCGCCCCGCCAGCTCCACCAGCGCCGGGTCCGGGGGCGCGCCGAACCGCGGCGCGGTGCACACCGCGCAGCGGCCGCAGTCCTGGGGCTGGGGATCGTCGAGCTCCTCCTGGAGCACGCGCATGAGGCAGCGCCCGTCGGCGCCGAAGCGCTCCATCGCCTGCTGCTCGGACCGGCGCAGGGCGGTGACGTGCGCATAGCGCTCGCCGTCATAGCTCCAGTCCGACTGATCGGCCAGCACCCAGCGCGAGCCGTCGCGGCGCAGCGCCCCCTCGACGTCGAGGATCTTCAGCATCGCCTCCAGCCGGCCGCGGCCGATGTTGACCACCCCCAGCAGCTCCTGGGTGCTGCGCCCCGCGTCGCCGGCCCCGCCCAGATCGTCGAGCACCGCGGTGACCCGCTCGCGCGACGGGAACGACTGCTCGATGAAGAAGTCCTGGATCCGCCGGTCCTCGACGCCGCGCAGCAGGACCACGTCGGCGTGGTCGACACCGCGGCCGGCGCGGCCGACCTGCTGGTAATAGGCCACCACCGATCCCGGCGCCTGGTAGTGCACGACGAAGGTGAGGTCGGATTTGTCGTAGCCCATGCCCAGCGCGCTGGTGGCGCAGATCGCTTTGACGTCATTGGCCAGCAGGCGATCCTCCGCCGCCACGCGGTCCGCGGTGTCCTGGTCGCCGCTGTAGGCCAGGGCGCTGATGCCCTGGGCGTTGAGGAATGCCGCCACCTGGTCGGCGTCGCGCTTGGTCAGCGTGTAGACGATGCCCGAGCCCCGCAGGGAGCCTCCGGGCCCCAGATTCTCGACCAGCCACGCCAGTCGCTGCGCCGGCCGGGGCAGGTCGACGACCTCCAGGCGCAGGCTGGTCCGCGCCAGCGGACCGCGGTAGGCGCGCAGCGGGGTGCCATCCGCGGCGGCGAGCTGCTCGGTGACATCCTCGACGACGCGGTCGTTGGCCGTGGCGGTGGTGCCCAGCACGGCGACGCCCGGGGGCAGCAGCCCCAGCATGTCGCGCACGCGGCGGTAGTCGGGACGGAAGTCGTGGCCCCAGTCAGAGATGCAGTGAGCCTCGTCGATGACCAGCAGCCCCACCGAGGCGGCGAACAGCGGCAGCATCTCATCGCGGAAGCGCGGGTTGTTGAGCCGCTCGGGGCTGATGAGCAGCAGGTCGACGCTGCCCGCGTCCAGGAGGTCGCGGATCGCGTCCCACTCCTCGCGGTTGGTGCTGTTGATGGTGTGGGCGCGCAGCCCGAGCCGGTGCGCCGCGGCGATCTGGTTGCGCATCAGCGCCAGCAGCGGGCTGACGATGAGGGTGGGCCCCGCGCCGGCATTGCGCAACAGCGCGGTGGCCACGAAGTAGACCGCCGACTTCCCCCAGCCGGTGCGCTGCACACACAGCACACGCGCGCGGTCCGCCACCACGTCGCGGATGGCCTCGAGCTGTCCGGGGCGAAATGCCGCCTCCGGGTCGGCGGTCAGCGCGCGCAATCGCTCGAGCGCGGCGGCGGTCAGGGTCTCGGTGTCGACGGGGGCCACCCCTCGATGGTGGCAGCCCGGCCAGCCGGACTCGCTGCGCCGCACTGACCGTCGGGGTGTCGATACCCTCCGGCCCCATGACCGCCCTCGGCGAACGCCACCTCGGCCTGCTGGCCCAGCGCTCGTTTGAGCGCCGCGGCGACTACCCGGCGCTGCTGTTCGAGGGGCGGTGGCACACCTCCGGGGAGCTGTGGTCCCGGTCGCAGCGCCTGGCCGCCGGGCTCACCGAGCTGGGGGTGGCGCCCGGCGAGCGCGTGGTGGTGTGCATGGCCAACTGCCCGGAGGTGCCGATCGCCTACCAGGCCCTGTGGCTGGCGGGAGCGGTGGTCACGCCGGCGACGTTCCTGCTCCCGGCGCCCGACCTGCGCCACGTCATCTCAGACGCCGAGGCGCGCGCGGTGATCACCACGCCGGAGTTCCTCGAGAAGGTGACCGAGGCCACCGACGGCCTTGACCACGTGCGCTTTGTCATCTGTACCGAAGCGGCCGGCGGCGGCGTCCTGGCGCTGGGCGAGCTCGAGCACGCCGAGCCCCGCCCCATCGTGGCCCGCGCCGACGACGATCTCGCCGCGCTGCTGTACACCGGGGGCACCACCGGTCGCGCCAAGGGCGTCATGCTCTCGCACGCCAACCTGTACTTCTCCGGCGGCCAGGCCCACGATGCCGCCCACGTGCCGGGGGTCAACCGGGCGCTGACCACGCTCCCGCTCTCGCACGCCTACGGCCTGCTGGTGACGATCGCCGCGATGCACAGCGACGAGCAGGGCGTCAACGTCCTGCTGCGCTGGTTCGATCCGGCCGCCTACCTGGCGCTGATCGGCGAGCACCGCCTTCAGCTCAGCGCCGTCGTGCCCACGATGCTCCAGATCCTGCTCGGCCTGCCCCTGGAGGACTATGACCTCTCGACCCTGCAGTGGCTGAGCTCCGGCGGCGCGCCGCTGGCCCCCGAGGTCGAGCTGGAGTTCTGCCGCCGCGTCCCCTCGGTGTCGATCCGCCAGGGGTACGGCCTTACGGAGAGCGCGGCGCTCATCTCCACCAACCCCACCGGCGCGGTCAAGCGCGGCTCGGTGGGCCGCCCGGTGCCGGGCACCGAGGTGGAGATCCGCGACGGCGACGGCCGCCCGCTACCGCCCGGCGAGCGGGGCGAGGTCTGCGCGCGCTCGCCGGGGATCATGCAGGGCTACTGGCGCGCGCCCGAGGCCACGAGCGAGGCGCTCGCGGACGGCTGGCTGCACACCGGCGACATCGGTTACCTCGACGACGAGGGCTACCTCTTCATCGTGGACCGCAAGAAGGACCTCATCATCCGTGGCGGCTTCAACGTCTACCCGCGCGATGTGGAGGACGCCCTGGTCCAGCACCCCGCGGTGCAGATGGCCGCCGTCGTCGGGCGGCCCAGCGACCGCCAAGGCGAGGAGGTGGTGGCCTTCGTCAGCCTCACCGCCGGCGCCGAGGCCACCGGCGACGCGCTGATCGAGTGGGCGCGCGAGCACATCGGCGGCTACAGGTACCCGCGCGAGGTCCACCTCGTCGACGCCATCCCGCTGACCCCGGTGGGCAAGATCGACCGCAAGGCCGTGCGGGCCCGGCTGGCCGCGGCGCCGTCAGTCCACGAGCAGATCGGCTGAGCCCAGCGACAGCCGGTCCCCGGGCTCCAGGCGGCACCGCACCACCCGCCTGCCGTTGACGCGCGTCCCGTTGGTGGAGGCCAGGTCGCGCAGCACCCAGTGCCCGTCGCGAAAGGTCAGCCGGGCGTGCCGGCGCGAGACCGTGGGGTGGCCCACCATCACGTCGCAGGCGTCGTGGCGGCCCACCAGGAGCTCGTCGCGCGCGCCGCTCCAGTCCAGCGCCAGCAGCGTCGCCGGCTCGGCCGGCCGCTGACGACCCGCCGCGGCACGACGCAGCGCCGCGATCGTGCGCGCCCACCTGTCCGACAGCGCCCGCCGCGGCCGGCGCAACGTCAGGTCGCCGACCAGGCCCGCCGGGTCCACCACCTCTGACCCGAACAGCACGTCCAGCCGCTGAACCAGGGTCTGCTGGCTGAGCAGGCCGTCGCCGTAGGCGGCGTTGAGGGTGCGTTCCATCCGCCGTCGCGCATCACCCGGGCGCAGCATCCGCCCAGTCTCGCGTGCCCGCGCGCCGTTGTCCACAGAACAGGATCGGCCGGGGTCCCGGCGAACCTCCCTGCATGGGGACCAACCGGCTGGAGTCCTTCTCCGACGGGGTGATGGCGGTCGCGATCACGCTGCTGGTGCTCGCCCTCGTCCCGCCCACGCTCCAGGAGACCTCCAAGCACAGCCTGGTCTACGAGCTGGGGCGCAACTGGCCCCACTACCTCGCGTACGTCATCTCGTTCATGACGATCGGGATCATCTGGATCAACCACCACGCGATGATCAGGCGCCTGCGCGAGGCCGACCACTCGATCCTCATCCTCAACCTGCTGTTGCTGATGACGATCGGCGTCCTGCCCTTCGCCACCGACCTCATGGCCACCTACCTGCCCGCCGATCACGGCCAGAAGCTCGCCGCGGGGATCTACGCCGGCTCGTTCGTGCTCATGTCGGTGGCCTTCTCCGCGCTCAACCGCCACATCCTGCTCTCCCGGGCCCACATGTTGTACACCGAGATCTCCTTGGAGGAGCGCCGCCGGATCCTGTCCCGATCGATCTCGGGACTGGTCCCCTATCTGATCGCCACGATCCTGGCGGCGGTCTCGGCCTACGCCTCGCTGGCCATCTGCGGCGCCCTCGCCGTCTTCTACGCGCTGCCCATCGCCAGCGGCGGCGGCAGGCGACCCCAGTAGCATCAGCCACCTGTGGCCGTCTCAGCGTCGACCTCCGCCTTCACCGAACTGCGCGCGGTGCTGGGCTCAGACAGCGTGCTTCCGGGCGACACGCGCGAGTACCTGAGCGACTACGGCGAGACCCACAACCTGCGCGGGCGCGCCGACGCCGTCGCACTGCCCCGGGACCCCGCCGCCGTGGCGGCCACCGTCCGCTGGTGCGACGCCCACGACGTGCCGATGATCCCGCGCGGCGGAGGCACCGGCCTGGCCGGCGGAGCGGTGCCGCTGAACGGAGGCGTCGTCATCAGCCTCGAGCGGCTCAACGGCCCAGTGGCACTCGACGCCGAGCTGTGGCGTGTCCACGTCCCCGCCGGCGTGCGCACCGGCGATCTGCAGCGCCGCGCGCGCGAGTCCGGGTTGTTCTACGCGCCGGACCCCGGCGCGCTCGAGCAGTCGCAGATCGGCGGCAACATCGCCACCAACGCGGGCGGCCCGCACGCCTTCAAGTACGGGGTCACCGGCACCTGGGTCCGGGGGCTGGACCTGGTGCTCGCCTCGGGCGAGCCGATGAGCATCGGCGGCCCGGTACGCAAGGACGTGGCCGGCTATGACCTGCGGTCGCTGATCGTCGGCTCCGAGGGCACCCTGGCGATCGTCACCGGGGCGTGGCTGCGGCTGGTTCCGGCGCCCGACCTGGCGCTGCCGGTGGTGGCCTTCTATCCCGACGTGCACAGCGGCTGTGAGGCGCTCGCCACCGTGATGGGCTCGGGCCTGCAGCCGGCGGCGCTCGAGTACCTGGATGAGCCCTGCGTGGCGGCGAGCCTCGGCGCCTTCCCGGCCGAGGCACCGGCCGGGCCCGCGTTCATGCTGCTCGCCGAGGCCGACGGATCCGCCGAGGAGGCGGCGCGTCTGCAGAAGGAGCTGCTGGAGGCGATGGGCCCGGGCTCGCTGGGCACCTACGCCCCCGAGGAGCGCGGAGCCATTCGCGAGTTGTGGCGCTGGCGCGGCGGCGTCGGACCGGCGGTGACCACAGCCCGCGGCGCCAAGGTCTCAGAGGACATCGTGGTGCCGCTCGACCACCTCGCCGAGGGGATCCTGGCCACGCGCGAGATCGGCCGCCGCCATGACCTCCCCGCGTGCAGCTGGGGCCACGCCGGCGACGGCAACCTGCACTCGACCTTCATGGTCGATCCCGAGGACGACGCCGAGGCCGAGCGCGCCGAGACCGCCGTTCAGGAGCTGTACGCGCTCGCCGCCTCCCTGGGCGGCTCGGTATCGGGCGAGCACGGGCTGGGCGTGGCCAAGCGCGGCGCGCTGGCGCTCCAGTGGCCCGAGCCGGCGCTCGACCTGCACGAGGCGGTCAAGCGCCTGTTCGACCCCAAGGGCCTACTCAACCCGGGGAAGAAGCTGGCGCGCGGGTGAGCGGCGCGTAGGCGTCGGGCCGGCGCGTGGTCAGGAACGGGAACAGCTCGAGCCAGTCGCGGCGCTGGTCGAGGTCCAGGTCGGCGACGAGGACGGCCGGGCGGTCGCGCGGCGCCTGCGCCAGTACGCGCCCGTAGGGGTCTGAGATGAAGCTCGAGCCGTAGAAGGTCAGCGGAGCCTCGACCCCGGTGCGATTGATGGCCACCATGAAGGTGCCGTTGGCGATGCCGTTGGCGACGATCACCTGTTGCCACAGCGGCTGGGTGTCGAAGTCCGGGTGGTCGGGCTCCGATCCGATCGCTGTCGGGTAGATGAGGACCTCGGCGCCCTCCAGGGAGTAGGCGCGCGCCAGTTCCGGGAACCACTGGTCCCAGCACGTCGGCGCCCCGAGGCGGGCCTCGGCGTCACCGGTCGGCAGCGCGATCAGCGGGAAGGCGTCCGCGCCGGCCGGACCGGGCCGGAAGTAGTGGTCCTCGTAGTAGCCGGCGGTGACCGGGATGTGCAGCTTGCGGGTGCGCGATACCAGGCTGCCGTCGGGCGCCACCACCACCGCCGTGTTGTAGCCCAGCCCATCGTCGCCGTCGGCGCGCTCGTAGAGCGAGGCGTGGACGTAGACGTCTGACTCGGCGGCGGCGCGTCGGGCGAAGGACACCGTCGCGCCGGACTCCAGATCCTCGGGCGCAGCGCCGGCCACCTCGGGCCCGCCGTCGGTGACCGCGAAGTACGGCGACAGCGTCAGCTCCTGAAGGCAGACGAGCGTCGCCCCCTCTGCGGCCGCCATGCGGATGCCGGTGACCAGCGCCGCCTCGTGCTCGTCGGGGTCGGCGTGCCAGCGCTCCTGGACGAGGCCGAGGCGCAACGGCGCGCGCTCCGCAGGGCGGGTGCGCGCCGGCGACGGCGGCGGGGGAAAGGCCGTGCGCAGCTCAGGCTCGGGCATCGGCCAACGGTACCTGCTGGGTGATGCAGTGCGGGCCCCCGCCGCCGTAGGCGAGCACCAGCCCCGGGACCGGAACCACCTCACGCCCCGGATAGCACCCGGCGACGATCTCCAGCGCGGCCGCATCGGTGTCGGCCCCGGCCACGGGGACGATCACCCCGCCGTTGCACAGGTAGAGGTTGAGGTAGCTGCCCGCGACCCGCTCGCCGGCCACCGTGGCGTAGGGGAGGTACGGCATCTCGATCACGTGCACCCCGGCCTCCACCAGCACGGAGAGGTTGTGCTGGGTGTGGGGATGGTTGGGGTTGTCCTCGGCGACCGTCTGGAGCAGCACCTCGCCGGGCTTGGTGAAGGCGGCCACGAGGTCGACGTGGCCGTCGGTGTCGCGGTCCTCCAGGAGCCCCAGGCCCAGCCACAGGATCGTGTCCACCCCCAGCCGGTCGCGCAGCGTCTGCTCAATCTCCTCGCGCGACATCGACGCGTTGCGGTTGGGGTTCAGCAGGCACTGCTCGGTGGTCAGCAGCGTCCCGGCGCCGTCGCTGTGGATCGAGCCGCCCTCCAGCACCATCCCGCCGTCGCGCACCGGGTCGCCCAGGTGCTCGGCGATCAGGCGCCCCACCGCCGCGTCGCGGTCCCACGGAGGGAACTTCTCGCCCCAGGCGTTGAAGCCGAAGTGAACCGCGGTCCGCGACGTCCCGGCGTCGTCGACGACGTAGATCGGCCCGCAATCGCGTAGCCACGAGTCGTCCAGCCCCAGCTCCACGATCTCGACCCCGGCGCCGCAAGCGGCACGGGCGTCGGCGGCATCGGCCCCGGGATTGGCGATCATCGTCACCGGCTCGAAGGCGGCGACGGCGTTGGCCACCGCCGCGTAGTCCGCGCGGGCCCGGTCCATCGTCTCACCCCACAGGTCCGTACGGCACGGCCACCCCATGATGGTCCGCTCGTGGGGCTCCCATTCGGCCGGCATGCGCACGCCGCGCACACTAGTGGCCGGGCGGCGACGGCGGCCTTCCACCCGGGGTCGTGGTCGATAGTGAAGGAAATAGCTGCACGATCGACCACAACCCTCGCACGGCCCGGCGACCGCAGACCCAGGCGTCAGGCCAGGTGCAACCGGTGCGCCACCGCCGCCGCCTGGGTGCGCCCCTGAACCCCCAGCTTGGCCAGGATCCGCGACACGTGCACGCTGGCGGTCTTCTCGGCCATGTACAGCGCGGCCCCGATCTGGCGGTTGGTCGCGCCCTCGGCCAACAGCGCCAGGACCTGGCGCTCACGCGGGGTGAGGCCGAAGGGGTCGGGCTCGTCAGCCTGCTCGGCGGGCGCCGCCCCATGGCCGTTTGACCCCTCAGTCGCCGCCGCTCCGGCCGCCGCGCCATGGAGATCGAGCCGCGCCCGCTCGGCCAGCGTGCGGATCTCGCGGGCGAGCCACTCGCTGCCCAGGTCGTCGGCGATCACCACTGCCGCGGACGCCGCCTCCGCCGCGCCGGCGCGATCGTCATCGGCGGCGAGCGCCTCAGCCTCGCGCCACCGCGCAAACGCCACGGGATACGGCCGCTCGATCTTCTCCCACGCCTCGGCTGCCCGGCGCCACTCCTTGGCCCCGCCACGTCCGCGGGCCCGCGCCATCTCGGCCTTGCCCTGGGCCAGCCGCGCGCGCTCGACCGGTCCGCCGTCCTGCGCGGCGGCGGTGAGGCGGTCGACGTGGATTCGCGCCCGCGCGAGCGCGTCGCGCCGCTCGGCGGGCTCGCGCAGGTCGCGGGCGCGCTGGGCGCGGTCAGCCTCGACGCGCATCCCGACGCAGCTGATCGACGCGATCCCCATGACGTCGTCGGTGCACACCTCGAGCCGGTCCAGGGCATCCTGCACGGCCCGCTGGGCTCCGGCCAGGTCCCGCCGGCGAATCAGGAGGTCCGCCCGGAGCACGCCGTAGAGCGAGATCCACTGGGGCTCTGAGGTGACCGCCACGAGGTCCTTGGCGGCGTCCAGGCACGCCTCCGCCGCGTCCTCCTCGCCGATCCCAAGCTCCACCAGCGCGCCCACGAGCTGGCGGAAGAGGAAGAGGAGGCCGGATCCTCGCGTCGGCGTGGGCGACAGCGCCTCCTGGGCGGCCCGCCACTCCCCGGCCTCGAACGACATCTGAGCCAGCGTGAGCGTCATCCACAGGTAGCTGCGCACATGGTGGCTCGGCGTGGCGGCGAATCCCGCCTTGGCCGTGTCGAGTGCCTGGCGGGTTCGCCCGGAAAGCTCGAACATGTCGGCGAGATTCGAGTAGGCGGTGCTGAGGCTGTCGAAGTCATCGGTCTCGCGCGCCAGCGCGATCGCGCGCTCCAACGACGCCACTCCCTTGTCCACCTCGCCCAGCGACACGTAGGCCATCCCCAGCGTGTTGAGCACCTCTGTCTCCGCGATACGGTCACCGGCCGCGGTCGCCAGCTCGAGCGCGGCCTCGCCCTCGGTGGCGGCGTGGCGGAAGCGACCGCGCAGATACCGCGTCCGCGCCAGCCAGGCCAGCAGCCGCGCGCGCTCGCCGCCCGGATCGTCGGCCGGGAGCATGGCCTGCGCGCGCTCGGCGATCTCCAGCGCCTCCTCGCCTCGGTTCAGCGCCCAGGTCATCCGCGCCTGCTGGACCAAGAGCCCGGCATAGCGGGCCGGCTCGACGTCCGGATCGAGCTCGCGCAGCGCCTCGTTGATCAGCACCACGCTGCGCGCCCGCTCGTCCATGATCTGATGTGCACGTGCCGCCATGGTCAGCAGGGTCACGTGATCCAGTCCGGCCACCTTCTCGGCGTCGTCGACGCGCGGCCACAGCTCCAGCGCGCGCTCGGTGAAGTCCGCGGCCTCGCCGTAGGCGTAGACCTTGTGCGCGGCCCGCGCGGCGGCGATGCTGCCGCGCAGCGCGTGCGGCTGGTCCCCGGCGGCCCCGTAATGGGCAGCGATCGCGGAGGCGCGCTCGAGCTCGCGGTCGTCGTCGGCGCCGCAGCGCTGCTCGAGCTCACGCGCCAGGGCAATATGCAGTTCGCCGCGCTCGCCGGGCAGAAGGTCGTCGTAGAGCGCCTCACGCAGCAGCGCGTGACGGAAGCCGAAGCTCCCATCGGCACCGGCCACCAGCACCTGCTCGGCCACCGACTCGCGCAGCGCGAGCTGGAGGGCGTCGCGCTCGGAGCCGGTGACGGCGGCCAGCATCGCCTCGTCGGCCATGCGCGCCACGGCGACCGCCCGGGCCACGCGCTGGGCGTCCGCCGACAGTCGCTCGATGCGCACCAGGAACGCGTCACGGAGGCTCTGCGGCGCGGCGCCGCGGCCGTCCAGCCCCGCAGCCAGTAGCTCCTCGGTGAACAGCGGGTTGCCCTCGCTACGGGTGAACAGGCGCTCCAGCAGCGCTCCGTCGGGCGTGGCACCGAGGATGTCGGCGAGAGCTTCGCCGAGCTCGGCGCGGTCAAACGGCTCGAGCAGGATGCGCCGGGCGCGCTCGAGGCGCTCCAGCTCGGAGAGCAGCGGACGCAGCGGATGGCGCCGGTGCAGCTCGTCCGCGCGATAGGTGAGGATCATGCACACCCGCTCCTGGCGCAGGGTGCGGGACAGGAAGGCGGTGAAGGCGCGGGTCGAGCGGTCGGCCCAGTGCATGTCCTCCAGGATGAGGATCAGCGGCGCGCTGCTGCTGAGGCAGTCGATCAGCTCCAGCACCGCCTCGAACAGCCGCAGCTGGTCGCTGGCGCCCCGCCCTTCCGCGGTGCGCGCGGGCGGGGCTTCGTCCTCCAGCCCGGGCAGGATCGTCGCCAGCTCCTGGCGGCCACCCGGGCTCAGACGCGCCAGCGCCGGATGGTGTTCGCGGACCAGCGGACGCAGCGCGCTCAGCAGCGGCGCGTAGGGCAGCTCTCCGTCGGCCTGCTCGACGCCGTCGCCGCGCAGGAGGAGGATGCCGCCCTCACCATCGTCGGCCGCCGCCGAGACACGGTGCTCCAGCTCGCCGACGAGACGGGTCTTGCCGACGCCGGAGTCACCGCCGAGCAAAACGAGCGTGGGCCGCCCGACGCTGGCCTCCCGGACGGCGAGCTCCAGCTCGGCCAATTCGCCGATGCGTCCTACGAAGTGGTTGCTCGTCAACCGGGATGGCATGTACGAAGTATCGCCTGAGCGCGGATAGGAGTCGCCCAGCGGACTGCTGGTGGCCCCGCGCGCGGTCGAGGGAACGCTCGAGGTCGCGGGCGTGACTCTCGGCAATGATGGCGGTGAGCTGGGGATGCATGGTGCTGGCCTTCCGGTCGCTGACACTGTGCATCTCAGAATGGACTGAGCCACGCCCGCCCACATCGGGAGAACGGAGCAGGTTTCCGGCGCGCACCCCTTACCCGCGCAGGCGCACCCCCTTACCGGAGCCGGGCGCGCGTGAAGCGCGCCTCGGGGAGGAACACGCGGGCGTTGATCACGTCCAGCTCGCGCAGCCGCAGGCGGAGCGGGTCGTCGTAGGAGTCACCCGGCGGCGTCTCGGTGAGCGTCTGCGTCGAGCGATCGCGCGCCAACGAGTCAGCCACCAGCAGCTCCTGGGTCTCCTCCGCATTACGGCCGCGCAGCTGCGCTCGGTCGGGCGGGAGGTACCACAGCTCGGCGCCCTCGTGCTGGGCGCACAGCGCACGGGCCAACGGGTACTGCGCCGGGTGGTAGAGGATGACGGCGCGCAGCCGACCCGGCAGCCGGAGCCTGCGAGCCTGGCGCAGCGGAGCGGCGTTGCGCAGCCATGAGGGGGTGCGCCGTCGCGACGCCTCCAGCGCGACCACCCGGGGGATGGAGAGCAGGCTGCGCGCGTGCTCCTCTCGCTCGAACCCCTCGAGAGGGCCGGGGAGCACGAGGATTGCCATCGACTCGTCGTCGGTGAGCGGCATCGTCGTCAGCTGGGCGGGGCCAGGTTCGGGCCCTTGGGCGCCACCTTCAGGGCCGCCAACATCGCCGCGTTGGCCAGCGCCACCTCAGCCTTGCCGTGGCGCCTGCCTGACACGGTGACGGTCACGTAGCTGCCACCCTTGCTCTGAGTGCCGTTGGTGGCGAAGATCATTCGCTGGGCCGGGATCCAGGCGGCGTTGATGCCGGCGCTGGTATCGAGCGCCTGGGGGATCTGCGCCTCCTGATGGTCGGCGCTGGGGCCGTAGGCCTGGTCCTGGTGGACCTGGGTGGTGTCCCACTGCGCCCACGCCTGGGCGGATTGCTGAGCGATGAGGTCCAGCCGCGTCCCGCCCGCGCGAAGCACGCACTCCACGTTGGCGGGGTCGCCATTGGCGATCTTCAGCGACACCGCGCGGTGCAGCGAGCCGGCGGCCGCCCCGCGCGCGCTGGCGCACACCTGCTGCGCCGCGTTCTTGGGCGCCGCGCTGAAGCTGCTCGACGAGGGCGAGCCACCACCACAGCCGGCGGCGGCACCACAGCACACCACCGCCACCAGCACCGCCCGGATGGGCCCGGCGGGCCTACGGCTGAGCGCTGGTCCCGCCGTCGTCGGCCTCGCCCGTCGTGACGGCGGTGTCCGTCTGCTGGCGCCTCGCACTCGGCGCCGGCACCGCCCCGTTGCTCGACGGCATGTCCTCGCCGGCACTCAACGGACTCAACGGCGAGCGCGTCGCGCCCGAGATCTCCTCAGCGGTGACGTTGCGGGGATGGTGGCAGGCCGTCACATGGCCGCCCGCGTACTCGGCCAGCGGCGGTTCGACCGCACTGCACACCTCGGTGGCGTAGTTGCAGCGGGTGTGGAAGCGACAGCCCGACGGGGGATTGATCGGGTTGGGGGGCTCGCCGCCGATGACGTTGCGCTCCCGCCGGCTGTTCTCCTCGGGGTCCGGGATCGGAATGGCCTCGAGCAGCGCCTCGGTATAGGGGTGCATCGGCTTGTCGTAGAGCTCCCTGGCCGGCGAGACCTCCATCAGCTTGCCGAGGTACATGACCGCGATGTGGTCAGAGACGTGGCGGACCACCGACAGGTCGTGGGCGATGAACACGTACGACAGGCCCAGGTCGTCCTGGAGGTCGTCCAGCAGGTTGACCACCTGCGCCTGGATCGAGACGTCGAGCGCCGAGACCGGCTCGTCGAGCACGATCAGGCGGGGGTCGACCGCCAGCGCCCGGGCGATGCCGATGCGCTGACGCTGGCCGCCGGAGAACTCGTGTGGGAACCGGTTGATGTGCTCCGGGTTCAGGCCGACGCGGTCGAGCAGATCGCGCACGCGCTCCTCCGCCTTTCCACCCTCCATTCCGTGCAGGCGCAACGGCGTGCCCACGATCTGTCCCACGCGCTTGCGGGGGTTCAGGGACGCGACCGGGTCCTGGAAGACAAGCTGCACCTCGCGGCGCATGGGATCAAGCGCCTTACGGCTGAGATGGGTGATGTCCTGCCCGCGATAGCGGATCGCGCCGTCGGTCGGCTCGAGCAGCCGGACAAAGCACCGCGCCAGGGTGCTCTTGCCGCACCCCGATTCGCCGACGACGCCCAGCGTCTCCCCCTCCTGCAGGCGGAGCGACACGTCGTCGACGGCATGCACGTGGCCGATGGTGCGGTCGATGAGCACGCCCTTCTTGATCGGGAAGTAGAGCTGGACGTGGTCGGCCTC
Source organism: uncultured Solirubrobacteraceae bacterium (assembly GCA_963737335.1). Lineage (GTDB taxonomy): Bacteria > Actinomycetota > Thermoleophilia > Solirubrobacterales > Solirubrobacteraceae > Palsa-465. Next base: position 356,742 of record CAVTSK010000020.1, on the reverse strand, counting down.
CAGCATCGGCGCCTTGTCGCCGGCCGGGGTCGCGGCCTCCGCGGCCGTGGTGTCGGTGCTCACGCCACCACCGATCCCGTGCCGAGCCCGATCCGCCCGTCCTCGACCACCCGGCGCGTGCGCTTCTCGGACACGTCCAGCCAGCAGCGGTCGAGATGTTGGGGAGCTTCGGCGAGGTGGGCCTCCAGCGGCGGGACCTCGCCGCACTTCTCGAACGCGTGCGGGCAGCGCGGCCGGAAGTGGCAGCCGGTGGGCGCATTGACCAGGGACGGCGGCTGGCCGGGAATGGCGGGTAGCCGGTGCGGGGGCTCCCGATCCATCCGCGTCACCGAGCCGAGCAGCCCCCAGGTGTACGGGTGCTGGGGGTCATAGAAGATCTCGTCGAGGGACCCGTGCTCGACGACGCGGCCGGAGTACATGACGACGACGCGATCGGCGATGTCCGCCACCACGCCGAGGTCGTGGGTGACGAAGATCACGCCGCTGTCGCTCTCCCGGCTCAGCGTGCGGATCTCCTCCAGGATCTGCGCCTGGATGGTGACGTCCAGCGCCGTCGTCGGCTCGTCGGCGATGAGCACGCTGGGCGACAGCGACAGCGCCATCGCGATCATCACCCGCTGGCGCATGCCGCCGGAGAACTCATGCGGGTAGGCCCGCACCCGCTCCGCGGCCCGCGGGATTCCGACGCGCTCCATCAGCTGCACGGTGCGGTCGAGCGCGGCGGCCTTGGAGATGTTCTCGTGGGCCCGGATCTGCTCCACGATCTGGTCCCCGATGCGATGCACGGGGCTCAGGGACGAGATGGGGTCCTGGAAGATCATCGCGATCTCCGCGCCGCGGATCGCCTGGAGCTCCTCCTCGGATGCGGTGACGAGCTCCTGGCCGTCCAGGCGCGCCGACCCGCCGAACCGCGAGTTGGGCCCGCGGGTCAGTCCCATCAGGGTCATCGCGGTCACGGACTTGCCCGATCCCGATTCGCCCACGATGGCCACGACCTCGCCTCGGTCGAGCCCGAACGACACACCGTCGACGGCCTTGACGACGCCGTCCTCGGTCACGAAAGACACCTGCAGCTCATCCACTTCGAGCAGGCGCTCGGCCATCAGTGTTCCTCCCGGCAGGCGGTCACGGTCATCCGGTCAGCCGGACCCGGGGGTCGAGCACGGCATAGAGGATGTCGACGATCCCACCGAACACGACGACGAAGAACGCGGTGAAGATCGCGCCGACCAGGATTGGGGGAACGTCGAGATTGCCGATCGCGCTCGCCTCGAACTGCCCGATGCCGGGAAGGTTGAACACCGTCTCAGTGACCAGCGCCGCGCCGCCCAGCAGCAGCGCGAAGTCCAGGCCGAACAGGGTGACGATCGGCATCAGCGAGTTACGCAGCACGTAGCGCCTGAACACCCGGCGCTGCGACAGCCCCTTGGCCCGCGCCGTCCGCACGTAGTCCTGGTTGACCGTGTCGAGCAGGTTCGAGCGCAGGACACGTGAGTAGAAGCCGATGCTCAACACCGCGATCGAGATCCAGGGGAGGATGAGATGGTAGGCCCACTGAGTCGGGCTGGTGCCGAAGTGCGTGTACCCCGTATTGGGGAACACCGCCCACTTGTAGGCGAACAGATACAGCAGCAGCGCGGCGAGCAGGAAGATGGGGACCGACACACCGATGATCGCCCCCACCATCACCGCGCGGTCGGTTAACCGCCCGACTCTGAGCGCGCTGATGGAGCCGAGCAGGACGGACATCACCAACCAGATGATCGCCGCCGGTATGACCAACGACAGGGTCACCGGGAACCTCTGGCGAAACTGGTCCACGACGTTGAGGTCGTTCTGATAGTCGATCACCTGGCCGGTGAAGATCAGCTTCATCGTGTTGGCGTACTGGACGTAGAACGGCTTGTCGAGATCGAACTTCTTGGCGACCTGGTCGACCGTCGTCTGATTCGCGTTGCGCCCGGCGATCGCCCGAGCGGGGTTGTAGTTGGGGATCAGCTCAAAGAAGCTGAACACCAGGAACGAGGTGGCGAGCAGCAGGGCAAGGGCGGAGATCGAACGCCTGACGATGAAGCGGGCCATCAGGTCTTGATCCGGACCTGCGCGCGCGGGTCCAGCGCGTCCCGCACGCCGTCGCCGACGACGTTGATGCTGAGCACCGTGAGCACCAGCATCGCCCCCGGGATCAGCGAGAAGGTGGGGGTGGTCGAGATGTACGGGAGGCCGTCGGAGATCAGGGTGCCCCAGGATGCGTTGGGCGCCTGCACCCCCGCCCCCAGGAACGAGAGGTAGGCCTCCAGCAGGATGCAGTTGGCCAGCATGATCGGCACGAACACCGTGATCGTGGACGCGGCGTTGGGCAGGATCTCGGAGAACATGATCCGCCACGGGCTGAGCCCCACCACGCGCGCGGCGTCGACGAAGTCCTGCTCGCGCAGGCGCAGGACCTCCCCGCGGATCGGCTTACCCAGGTAGGGGATGTAGATCCCCCCGATGATCAGGGTCGGGATGAGGAGCGAGTTCCCCTTGATGGGGCCGATCCCGCCGAAGGCGAGGGCGGTGCCGACGACGACGCCGAGGATCACCGGCGGGAAGGACCAGACCAGCTCCATCAGCCACCTCAGCACCCCGTCGACCGGACCGCGCAGGTACCCGGACAGGAGCCCGACCAGCGTGCCGAAGATGATGATGATGAGGGTGGCGACGCCGCCGATGAGCAGCGAGGTGCGACCTCCGTAGAGCAGCCGGACGGCCAGGTCGCGGCCATTGGTGTCCGCTCCGAAGAAGTAATGGCGGGTGAACGTCGGCCCGATCGGCACGCCGTCGAGCGACACGACGTTCTCCGAGTGCCCACGGACGTTGATCGTGCCGGTCACGTTGTTGGTGTTGGGCCCGATCTGCGCGATGGAGTGCGAGTACACCGGCGCGAGCAGGCACGCGGCCACCAGCAGGATGAACAGCCCCAGGAAGGCGAGCGCCAACTTGTTGCGGCGCAGCCGTCTGCCGGCCAGTCGCCACGGCCCGATCGCAGGGGCGTGGCGCCCCTCTGACCAGGCGTCCCCCGCCGGAGCCTCGGCAACGAGCAGGCCTGTGCCCGAGTCGAGGTGCGTCAGCCCCGGTCCCTCCGGGTTGGCGTCCGGATCACCGGATCGGGTAAACGGATCGAGAGCCATCGGGTCGAGTCGTGGGGGAGCTTACCGCTGGATGCCGGCGAGCGGGCCGGGAGACGCCCTGAACAGTGGCGCCTCCCGGCTGATCGCTCGTTGCTACTTGAGCTCGAGGCTCGTCAGGTCAGTCAGGTACTCCACGGACATGACGCCCGCGTTGAAGTTCAACTTGTCGGAGTAGAACTTGACCTTGCTCTCGTGGCCGTAGGCGTCGTAGTAGGCGTGGTTGACCGCGTAGGCGTCAAGCGCGGCCCACTGGCTCGTCACGCCCGCCGTGGGCTTCGAGCTGAGCGACGCGATCTGCTGGTTGTAGTGCGGATCGTTGACGTAGCCGTAGTTCAGCGAGGACCCGGCGTTGCCCGCGAACAGCTGCATGAAGTCCCAGGGCTCCGGGAAGTCCTGGTTCCAGTCGCCGAAGCCCATCTGCGGCTTCAGGGTGGGGGCACCGATCGTGGTGAAGTACACGCCGGAGTTGACCACCTTCTCGGTCGCCTTGAACCCGAGTGAGTTCAGGACGCCGGCGAAGTAGTCCAGGTACTGGCGGCGGGGGCTGCGCTCCTCGCCGTAGATCGTGACCGGCTGGCCGATCATCCCGGACTTCTTCATCAGCTGCTTGGCCAGCGTCAGGTTCGGCGGCCCGTTGGGGTTGTGGAACGGACAGCTGGACGGGCTGGAGTGACCGGGGATGCCGAACGGAATCAGGTGGCAGTCCGGGGTCATGAAACCACTGTCGAGCCGCGACAGGGCGCGGTCGTCGGTCGCGGCCAGCACGGCCTGACGGGCGTAGATGTTGTTGAACGGCTTCTTGTTGACGCCGAACCAGAAGTACCAGCTGGAGTTCAGCGGGAGCGCCTGGTAGCGGTCGGCCGCCGAGGTCTTGATCTTCTGCAGGATCGACGGCGGGAGCGTGTCACCGGGGTCGAACACATCGGCCTGGTTGTCGAGCACCTGCTCGGCGTTGGCCAGGACGTTGGAGTTGACGTTGTAGACGATCGTGGCGGCATGACCCTTGGGCAGGTCGGGCACGTCGAACTTCGGGTTCTGGACCAGCGTGTAGCTGTGCTCCGGGTCGATCTTGCTCCACATGTAGGGACCGTCGCCGATCGTGCCCTTGGAGGCCAGGTTCTTGGCCGGCGTGTTGGGCGGGACCGGAGCGGTGCCCGGCAGGGCGAAGATGTCCACGATCGGGGAGAACGGGGCCACCAGGTTGACCGTCAGCGTGCCCTTGGTGTCGTCGGCCGTGACGCCCGAGATGGTCTTGGCCTTGCCCTTGGCGTAGGCGTCGGCACCCTTGATGTAGCCGCTGATGAACGAGGCGGCCTGCCACGGGATCTTCAGGTCGCGCTCGAGGGCGGTGATGACGTCAGAGACCTTGATCGGCGTGCCGTCGGAGTAATGCAGGTTCGGGCGCAGGGTGAAGGTGTAGGTCTTGCCGCCGTTCGAGGACTCGGGCAGACCGGTCGCCAGCGCCGGGATGATCGTGCTTCCGCCCGCTCCCTGGACGCCGCGCTTGAAGGTCAGCAGCGGCGTGTCGACCACTGACTCAAGCTCGTTGCCCTGCGTGGTGAAGTCAAGGCCCGGGTCGGCCGACAGCGGCGGCGTGCCCGAGACGATGGTGACGGTGCCGCCGTTCTTGCCGGCAGACGTGCCGGTGCTGGCGGCCGTGCTCGTGCCCGAGCTGGTACCGGTGGCGGCGGGGGCCGCGGCGCTGCTCGACGAGCTGCTGCTACTGCCACCGCAGGCGGCAAGCGCGCCTGCGGCGAATACCGCGAGCAGCCCAGCTGCCCACGGCCTGACGTATCTACTCACTGAATCCTCCTCCAGAGGTTCGTGTTCCCAGAGCGCACAGCCTAATCCCATCGGCGCTCCGATGCGAGTGGGTGCTGCAGCACGTATGGACGCCTAATCAACGCGCAACAACGATCCCGCTCCGGCCTGACCGGCCCCTGACGGGAGGCTGACGGGAGAATCCCGTGCAATCTGGGTATTTACTCGCCAGTAGCTCGATACGCCACTTATCGGAGCGAAGGACGGGGAGGGAGACCGGAGAAGGGGCTCACGGACAAAGCGCGCAGCAGACGCTTTCCATACACCGCGGCGGCGATCGCCGTGGTCAGCGCCGCCTCAGTCGACAGTGAGTACGGCCTTGCCCGCCACCCTGCGGTCCAGCAGGGCCTGCACCGCCCCGGGCGCCTCGGTCCACGGGACAGTGAGATCGATCTGGCAGTCCAGGCGCTCGGCCGCGACCAGCTCGGCGAGCCGCCGCAGCTCCCGGCCGGCCGACCGGGTGTGGGCGACGTCGTCGAAGAGGTAGAAACCCTGGAGGCGCGCGCCCGGCGCGCGCGAGTAGAACTCGCGCGTCGGGTAGGTCACGGGCTCGGCGATCGTGGCGCCGATGTTGATCACGGTGCCCCGCGGCGCTACGCGCTGCAGCGCGGCGCCCAACACCGGACCGCCGATCGAGTCGAGGATGACATCGAAGGTGTCCCCGGTGGCGCTGAGCTCGGGCAGGACCTCATCGGCGCCCAACTCCGCCAGGCCCTCGGAGCGGCGCGCGACCGCGGTGACGTGCGCCCCGGCGAGCTTGGCCAGCTGGATGGCGAAGCGCCCGACCCCGCCGCTGGCGCCGGTGATCAGCACCCGTCTGCCCACGACGAAACCGCCGATCTCGAGCGTGCGCAGCGCCGTCAGCCCCGCCACGGGCAGCGTCGCCGCCTGTTCGAAGGAGACCTCGTCGGGCAGCTCGGCCAGCGCCTCTGAGGGGACGGCCACCTGCTCGGCCCAGGCGCCGACGTCCTTGAGCCCGACCACCCGCGCCCCGGCCTTGGGGCCGCTGCCGTCGATGGCCGGCCAGGTGACGGTGCCCGCCAGGTCCCAGCCTGCGATGGTCCCCGGCGCCATCCGCTCCAGCCGCTTGACCTCGCCGCGGTTGAGGCTGATCGCCTTCACGGTGACGACGGCGTGGTCTGAGCGCGGCTCGGGCTCGGTGACCTCGGCCAGCTCGACCCACGGAGGCTCCTGTTGGGAGACGAGCGCGCGCATCGGTCGCGATACTACGCGGCCGTGGACGCCTTCACCGCGCTCTCCGCGCAGTTGCGCGGATCCGCCCCCGCGGGCCTGCGCGAGCTCTCCGAGGACGAGCTCACCGACCTCGCGGCCGCGCTCGCCGACGCCCGGCACCGCCAGGCCGCCGCGCTGGCGCAGGCCGGCGACCGGGCGCTCGCCCACATCCCGCGGCTGCTGCGCGGCCCCATCAAGCGCATCGTCGGATGAGCCGGTCCGCCGAGCGGCTCCACGGCCACGCCGAGGTGATGAAGCTGGCCCGCCTGCTGGGACGCGAGCCCGACGAGCTCGCCTACCTCGAGCGCCTCGCCCCGGCCGACCTGCGCGCTCTCCGCGACAGCGTCACCGAGACGCTCTATGACGCCAACGGCAGCGCCCTGGGACGGCTGGCAGCGGCCAGTCGCCTGCTGCCCGCGGGCGTGACCGCCACCATCGGGCATCGTGCCTTCGGGCCGCTGCTCTCAGCGCGGCTGGCGGGGCTGCTCGACACCGACAAGGCGGTGGACGTGGCCACCAAGCTCCCGCCGCCGTTCCTGGCCGATGTGGCCGTCGAGCTGGACCCGCGGCGCGCCTCCGCCCTCATCGCCGGCATCGCCCCGGCGCTCATCGGGCAGGTCACCGCCGAGCTCGTCGCGCGCCGCGAGTACGTGACGATGGGCCGGTTCGTCGGCCACCTGGGCGATGAGGCGATCGCCGCCGCGGTGGCCACCATGGACGACGAGGACCTGCTCCAGGTGGCCTTCGTGCTCGAGGACGAGTCAGATCTCAGCCGCCTGTTCGCCAAGCTGCCCAAGGGCCGGTCGGCGGGGGTCATCGCCGCCGCCGCCCACGACGGCCTGTGGCTGGAGGCGCTCGATCTCCTCAACCACCTTCACAAGCGCCAGCGCAAGGAGATGGTCCTCGCCGCGCTCGCCCTGGACGAGGCGGCGCAGGAGGCGATCCTCGACACGATCATCGCCCACGACCTCGCCGACGAGGTCCGGCTCATCGCCGAGCACGACGCCTCGATCGAGGACCGCCTCGCCGAGCGCCTCCGCCAGAACGCCTAGGGCGTGTAGTCAGAGCTGTGGCACGGCGTGCCGCCGCACACGTTGGTCACCGCTCCGTTGGGCTCCAGGAAGTCCGAGATCTGCTGTTGGGCCGCCGGCGTGTTACGCGGATCCTCGTGCGGATCCTGGTTGGCGGCGGTGTCGGCGGGCGCCGTGTTGGTCAGCGGCGGCGGCTGGGTGTGGCCCGGGCCGCTGTCCCAGATCTCGATCGCCGACCCGTTGAACGGGAAGCTCTTGATCGTGGGCAGCCCGTAGAACAGGTTGCGGTCGCGCCCGCGGTCGGTGCTGAGGTCGAGGGCGGGCTGGTAGGCCGAGGCGCCGACCGTCCGCGCCTCCACCGCGCCGGAGTACATGGACACCTGGTGATCGCCGTAGGCGAGCTGCATGAGCACCTGGTGCGACGGCGTGCCGGGGAGCGGGTGCGCGGTCATCTGCTCGGCATAGCCGTCGGGCTCGCCCCGGTCCCACAGTTGCTGCATGAGGTCCAGAAGCAGCGGGTGCAGGGACTGGTCGGGGTAGGCGGCGTAGAGCAGAGTGCCGAACGGCGCGAAGTCCGTGCTGCGCTGGACGAGCAGGTTGGCGTAGTCGACGCCCGTCACACCGAGCACGGCGTGGCGGAAGTCCGGTGACAGCGCGGTCAGCATGCCGCCCTCGATCCCGCCCTGGCTGTTGCCGTCGTAGTACAGGTTCGAGGTGTCGATCACGGGGCGCGCGAGCTGCTGGAACGCCGCGCTGGAGGCCAGGCCGGCGGGGTTGAGCATCAGCCGCCCCAGGTACAGCATGTTGAGTGCGCCCTGCTGCAGGCGGTCGGTGACCGCTCCGAACAGGTTGAGGTTGCCCAGTGCGGCGGCGTCATTGACCGTGTCGTCGCTGGCCAGGCCCCAGAAGGCCGTGGAGCAGATGACGATGTTGTGGCTCAAGGACAGCGCCTCGATCGGCGTGGCCGTGACCTCGTCGGGCGATCCGAGCAGCCCGTGGCCGTAGAGCGCGATCCGTGCCGGAGTCAGGGCCGTGGCGGTGCTCGGCACGACGCACTCGAACGTCGTCGTCGCCATGCTGCCCGGGATCTGCGTGGGCGTGGCGTCGGGCTTGGTGGAGCTGTAATGGAACCCCGGCTGGGCGGACGGACCGCAGGTGATCAGGTAGCACGGGACCTGCATCGTCCCGTCGACCTGGGTGAGCGCCGCCCCGCTCGATGAGACCAGCGGCTTGGTGTCGGTGACGCTGAACCCCGGCGCGTGGCCGGAGTCCACCGAGTCGGAGAGGTTGGAGTCGCCGAGCTGCGCAAAGGCGTTGTCGCGGATCGCCAGCATGCCCCCGGTGAGGCTCTTCTCCGAGCCGACGGTGAAGTTCCACGCCGCGTACAGGCTCGTGTTACGCGCGATGCCGCCCCGCTTGAGCGCCCTGAAGATCGCGGCGTAGCGCGCCGTCTGGGACCGCTCCGCCTTGGGCAGCTTGCCACCAGCGCGCAGGCTGGCGAACCACTTGGGCGCGGGGATGAGCTTGCCGGACTTCGTGCGCAGGTTGCGCAGGGCGACGATGAAGGTGTGGCCGTCGGCCAGGAGCTTGGCCGGGTGGATCATGAGGTCGGTGGCCCCCGGGCTCGTGGCCAGCGAGTCGAGCTCGGCCCAGATGAGCTGGCGCTGGCCGGTGCCCTGGTCGATGAGCACGATCGGCTGGCGCCTGGCCAGCGACGCGGCGATGTTGGTGAGCGCCACCGCGCCGGTGCGCTCCAGAGCCGCGGCGTTGTCCAGGCCGGGCACATGGAGGACGACCGCGCTGCCGGGGCTGAACCCGTCGTTGCGGTTCCACGCGCCGGGGCGCACGCGCACGCCCTTGGTGTTGGCGGGCATCGCCGCCGCCGGGAGGCTGACGCGCAGCTTGGTGGTGCTCGTCCGATCGGCCCGGGTGAGCCGGTTGTCGGGGAACGGGAACAGGCACGGCTTGCCGGAGTACGGCTGACAGGACGCCGCCGGACCCTTGGCCAGCGCGGGTGCGGCCACGACCGCCAGGACGGCGAGCACAGCGGCGCACACAACCGATGGCAGGACGGTCCGGGCCCACGGTCCGAAACCCGGGCGCGCGCAGCGCGCAGCGAAACGGTCAGCCATCGTTGACGTCCTCTCTCTTTGCCGCCGCGGGGCCATCCGGCCCCCACGGCTCACGCTGGGGCGTCGTGCAGACTATTCGCTGGCGCGGCCGCGGCGTCGTCCGGCGCCGGCACATCGACCGTCGGCCACGGGGCGGCGGGACGTCCCAGCAGGTAGCCCTGGATGAGAGTGACGCCGAGCTGACGGAGGGTCTCGAGCTCGGCCTGGGTCTCCACGCCCTCGGCGATGAGGTGTCCCCCGGTCTGGCGCACGTAGCCGAGCATCGCCGAGACCAGCGCGCCTCGGTCGGGATCGGTGTCGATGCCGCTGATCAGCGACCGGTCGAGCTTGAGGTAGGTGGGGCGCACCGTGGTGATCTGGCGCAGCCCCGAGTAGCCGGCGCCCATGTCGTCGACGGCGAAGTTCAGCCCCTCGCCGATGAGGCGCTCGATCTCGGCCAGCACGCCGGGAGTGTCCTCCAGCAGGCTGTTCTCGGTGACCTCGAGGATGAGGCGGTCCAGGTGCGGCGTCTCGCGCAGCAGCTCGCTGGTGCGCGGGTCCAGGAGCAGCGGCCCGGAGAGGTTGACGCTCAGGCGTGTGCCCTCGGGGAGGTGGCCGAGCAGCTGCAGCCCGGCCCGCAGGCAGGCGAGCTCGAGCCGGTCGCGCACCGCGAACTCATCGGCCAGGGCGAACCAGTGCAGCGGATTGGAGTTCGAGCCCAGACGGAAGCGGGCCAGCGCCTCGTAGGCGTGCACCACACCCTCGGGCACCGACACGATCGGCTGGACGGCCATCTCCAGCCCCTCGCCGGCGATGAGGCGCTCCAGCGCATCGGCGGCGCCGCCGGGGCCGCGGCCGGCGATCGGGTCACCGGCGTAGACACTGAGCTGGCTGACGCCGCTGCGCTTGGCCACCCGCAGCGCCACGTCCACCGCCCGCAGCAGCGACTCGGCGTCCTCGCCGTCGCGCGGGAACAGCGCCATCCCGGCCGAGGCGTTCACCGACGGCCCGGCATCGGGCTTGGCCACGATCTCGTCCAGCATCTGCCGCCCCACCTGCTCAGGGTCGGGGCCGGTGAGGATGACGGCGAACTCGTCGCCGCCCAGGCGCCCGGCGATGCCGGTGTCACCAGCCGCTCGCGCCAGGTGCTCCACCACCCGGCGCAGGACCGCGTCGCCGGCGGCATGTCCCGCGGACTTGTTGATGGCGCCGAAGTTGTCGAGGTCGAGCAGCAGGACCGCGCCGTCGGCGCCGCGGGCCAGCAGAGCGTCGAGCGTGCGGCGAAACGCCGCCCGGTTGAGCGCCCCGGTGAGGTCGTCGTGGTCCGCGTCGTGGCGGGCCCGGTCGAGCATCGCGCGCAGCTCCTGGGTGACGCGCCCGCACACCAGCAGGAGCGTGACCGCCGCCACGCATACGCAGGCGTAGGTGAGCGTGAGGTGGCCGTGGCGGATGATGGGCAGCGCCAGCGACGCCAGCAGCATCGCCCGGCCGATCCAGAACACGCGCCCGCCGCGGGCCAGCACGCCGCAGGCCACCGCGACCAGCCACAGCAGCCACAGCGTGGTGATCCGCTCGGGGCCCAGACCGATGATCAGGATCGCCGACACGGGGGCCAGCGACTCCTCCACCTTGACCCAGTCGGCGCGCGGAGCGACGAGCTGCACCAGCGCGGTGGCGAAGATGATCGCGAAGCCGATGAGCACCACCACCGGCCGGTGGGCGTGGTGGCGCAGCACGGGAGCATCGACCACGGCGATGAGCGCCCCGGCGACCGCCAGACCGGCCCGTGCCACGGCGGCTGACCGCCGCGCCCGGCGCAGCCCAGCAGGCATCTCCACCTTTGGGTGCATTCAGTGGTTGTCGGCACTTGCTGACCGATGTGTGAGCCCCGCGGACTATGTTCAATACGGATGCCCCAGCCCGACGCGACGCGCCGCTCCGGCGCCGGCCACGCGGAGCTCGGAGGCGGGGTCAGCCGTGGCCTCGTGCTGCTGCTGGCGACCGCCTGCGGGACCGCCGCCGCCAACCTCTACTACGCCCAGCCCCTGCTGCACACCCTGGCCGTGGCCTTCGGCGTATCCAACGCCACGGCGGGCCTGCTCATCACGATCAGCCAGCTTGGCTACGTCGTGGGGCTGGCGCTGCTGGTCCCGCTCGGTGACCTGCACGAGCGGCGCGGGCTGATCAGCGGCACCATGCTGGTGACGGCCGCCGCCCTCGCGCTGTCGGCCGTCGCGCCGGCCTTCGCCGTGCTGGGCGCCGCGCTGGCGGTGGTGGGCGTGACCTCGGTGGTGGCCCAGATCATCGTCCCGATGAGCTCGTCGCTGTCGGCTGAGCACGAGCGGGGCTCGGTGGTGGGCACGGTGATGAGCGGTCTGCTCATCGGGATCCTGCTCGCCCGCACGGTGAGTGGCCTGATCGCCGCCGCGTTCGGCTGGCGCGTGGTCTTCTGGTTCGCCGCCGCGGCGATGGTCCTGCTGGCCGCGACCCTACGCCGCAAGCTCCCGAAGGTCCCGCCGACCACCGAGCTCTCCTATGGCGAGCTGCTGCGTTCGGTGGCGTCGCTCGTGCGCGGGGAGCCCATCCTGCGCCAGCGCATGATGGTGGGCGCGCTCACCTTCGGCTGCTTCAGCACGCTGTGGACCTCGCTGGCCTTCCTGCTCTCCGGGCCGCCCTACGGCTATGGCAACGGAGTCATCGGGCTGTTCGGGCTGGTGGGGGTCGTGGGCGCGCTGGCGGCGTCGGGTGCGGGGCGCCTGGCCGACCGGGGCCACAACGGCCGGGCCACCACCGTCACCGCCCTCATCATGCTGGCCAGTTGGGGGGTCCTGGCGTTGGGCAAGACCTCGCTGGTCGCGCTCATCATCGGCATCGCCCTGCTCGACCTGGGCGTCCAGGGGCTGCACATCTCCAACCAGAGCGCGATCTACGCGCTACGCCCCGAGGCCCGCAGCCGGCTGACCACCGCCTACATGGTGGCCTACTTCCTGGGCGGCGCCGCCCTGTCGGCGATCAGTGCGGCGCTGTACGGCGCCGCCGGCTGGGGCGGCATCTGCCTGCTGGGCGCGGCCACGGCGCTGCTGGCGCTGGTGGGCTGGGTCGTCACCGAGGCGGCGGCACGCCGTCGCCCGGACCCCGCGCGAGCGGTCGTATGATCGACGGCTGACGCGATCTGGGAGGACGGGCATGTCAGGCGAGGCGGCGCTGAGCACCAACGGGGGACCCGCAGCGGCGGCCCCCGAGGCGCGGCGCAGCATCCTCGTCGTCTTCACCGGGCTCATGTTGGTGCTGCTGATGGCGGCGCTGGACCAGACCATCGTGTCCACCGCGCTGCCGACCATCGTCGGCGACTTCGGCGGCCTCAGCCACATCTCGTGGGTGGTCACCGCGTACCTGCTGGCCCAGACCGCGGTCACCCCGGTGTACGGGAAGCTCGGCGACCTCTACGGCCGCAAGATCGTGCTCCAGGTCGCGCTGGTGATCTTCCTGATCGGCTCGGCGCTGTGCGGCGCCGCACAGTCGCTGACGATGCTCATCGCCTTCCGCGCGCTCCAGGGCCTGGGCGGCGGGGGGCTCATCGTGGGCACGATGGCGGCGATCGGCGACGTCGTGTCCCCGCGCGACCGCGGGCGCTACCAGGGGATCTTCGGCGCGGTGTTCGGGCTGGCCAGTGTGATCGGGCCGCTGCTGGGCGGGTTCTTCACCACCACCCTCTCCTGGCGGTGGATCTTCTACGTCAACCTGCCCATCGGGATAGCGGCGTTCGCCGTGCTGGCCGCGACGCTCCCCTCCCGCAAGGACCACACTCACCACCAGATCGACTACCTCGGCGCGGGCCTGCTGGCGGGCGCGCTGACCTCCGTCGTGCTGCTGTCCACGCTCGGTGGCAACGACTTTGCCTGGGGCTCGCCGCAGATCGTGCTGCTGGGCGTCATCGCCATTGTGTTGGTGGCGGCGTTCATCCTCGTCGAGCAGCGCGCGCCCGAGCCGGTGCTGCCGCCGCGGCTGTTCCGCGATTCGGTGTTCACCGTCACCAGCGGCATCGGCCTGGTGGTGGGCTTTGCCCTGTTCGGCTCAGTGACCTACCTCCCGCTGTTCCTCCAGGTGGTGCTGGGCGCCAGCCCCACCGGTTCGGGGCTGCAGATCCTGCCGCTGATGCTCGGGCTGCTGATCACGTCGATCGTCTCGGGCCAGCTCATCAGCCGCTACGGCCGCTACAAGCCGTTTCCCATCGCCGGCACGGCGATCATGGCGTTGGGGTTGTACCTGCTGTCCACCATGAACCCGCAGACGACGCGGGCCACTGCCTCCGCGTTCATGTTCGTGCTCGGCCTCGGGCTCGGGCTGACGATGCAGGTGCTCGTCCTCGCCGTCCAGAACGCCGTGGACTACAAGGATCTTGGGGTCGCCACCTCCGGCGCCACGCTGTTTCGCTCGATCGGCGGCTCGGTGGGGACCGCCGTGCTCGGCTCGATCTTCTCCAACCGGCTGGCCGCCGAGTTGGTCACGGCGCTTCCGCGCTCGGCGGGCGGGTCGCTGGGCACGGGTGCGAGCCTCAACACGGCGGCGCTCAAGAGGCTCCCGCCGCCCATCCACGCCGACTATCTGACCGCGTTCACCAATGCCCTGTCGACGGTGTTCATCGTCGCCGCGTGCGTGGCCGCCGTCGCCTTCCTGCTCAGCTGGGCGCTCCAGCAGCGCCCGCTGCGCGAGACGGTTACCGCCAGCACCGGGATCGGCGAGTCCTTCGCCGTGCCCAAGTCCACCGAATCGCTGGCCGAGGCGTCCAGGGCGATGAGCGTGCTCATCGGCCGCGAGGGCCGCCGCGAGCTGGTGGCCCGGCTGTGCGAGCGGGCGGGCGTGGACCTCGCCCCCGCCGCCGCCTGGCTCCTCGTCCGCCTGGCCGAGGTCGACGACGCGCACCCGGCGTCGATCCCCCAGCTCTGCGAGGACTTCGACATCCCGCTGGACGTCGGTCAGCGGGCGCTGCGCGAGCTCGATGAACGCGGACTGCTCCAGCGAGACCCCGCGGCGGGCGAGGAGCGCGGGCGCGTCGTGGGGGTGACGCCCGCGGGGGCCGAGATCGCCGGGCGGCTCGTGGCCGAGCGGCGCGCGAGCCTGGAGCGGGTGTGCGCGGGGTGGCAGCCCGAGGACAACGAGGAGCTGGCGGAGCTGTTGACGCGGCTGGCCCGGGAGATCTCGCCCGACCAGCCTGCTGAGCGCGCGGAGACGCCCGCGGCGGTGTAGGCGGCTCTCGGTGGGCGGGATCTGCCGGGCGGCGACCTGGAATACGTGAGAAACCTGCGCGGCGCGATCAGGTTTGCCGCGCTTTCCATCTCCCACATGGTTTTCGTGCGAAACCTGTGGCGCGGTTGGAGGTTTGACGCGTTCTCCAGGTAGGCGAGGCGAGGCGGGACCGGGCCTGGCCCCGCAGCGACCCTCAGCGGCGCAGCGACCGCGAGTCCGAGCCCGTGGCCCGGCGCAGGTCGGTCTCGATCGCCGCGGCCGCACCCTGGGCCAGGGGGAGGATGTCGCGGCGCAGGGTGGTCATCGTGCCGCGGCTGGCGTGCACCGAGACGTTCAAGGCGGCGACGACCGTTCCGGAGGCATCCCGGATGGGGACGGCCAACGAGCGCAGACCCTCCTCGAGCTCTTGGTCCACGGCGGCCCAGCCCTGCCGGCGCACCCGATCCAGGACCGCGCGCAGCGCCTCGGGGTCGGTGATGGTGTGGGTCGAGAGCGGGCGCATGTCGATCCGCTCCAGCCGGTCGGTGAGGTCGGCCTCGGGCAGGGCGGCCAGGAGCACGCGGCCCATCGAGGTGGCGTAGGCCGGCAGCCGGGTGCCCACCGAGAGGGTGATGCTCATGATCCGCCGGGTGGGCACGCGAGCCACGTAGACCACCTCGGTGTCGTCGAGCACCGAGATCGAGGAGGACTCGTTGACCTCGGCCACCAGGGCCTCCATGTGGGGCTGGGCGACCTCGGGCAGGCTGAGCGAGGACAGGTAGGCGTACCCGAGCTCCAGCACCCGCGGGGTCAGCGCGAAGCGCCCGTCGTTGAAGGTCACGTAGCCGAGCTTGGCCAGGGTGAGCAGGAAGCGGCGGGCGGCCGCGCGAGTGAGGCCGGAGATGCGCGCCACCTCGCTCAGCCCGAGCTCGCGATGCTCGGCATCAAAGGCACGGATGACCAGCAGTCCGCGTTCCAGCGACTGCACGAAGTCGGCACTGCGGGGACGTTCTTCGCTCAACGATCTCCTCCGGGTCGGCATGCGCAAACTACCCCACCGAGCGCATTGCGTTTATGCTGCTTTCGTGGACAAAATTGTCGACAATGCCCGGACGTCGACACAGGGCGATGCGCGGCGGCCCGAGGACCTCGTGCGCGCCGCGATC
Organism: uncultured Solirubrobacteraceae bacterium; assembly: GCA_963737335.1. Taxonomy (GTDB): domain Bacteria; phylum Actinomycetota; class Thermoleophilia; order Solirubrobacterales; family Solirubrobacteraceae; genus Palsa-465. The sequence continues at coordinate 340,981 of CAVTSK010000020.1, read as the reverse complement.
GTCGCCGGGCGACTGCTCCCCAACGAGCGCCTGGTCGAGGCCGACCTGACCCGCCGATTCGGAGTCGGGCGTTCGGCGGTCCGCACGGCATTGGCGCGGCTCGAGCACGAGGGGCTGGTGGAGCTCGAGCCCCATCGCGGGGCCCGGGTGCGGCTGGTCAGCGTGCCCGAGGCGATCGAGATCCTGCAGGCCCGCGGCGCACTGGAGGGGCTGGCCGCCCAGCACGCCGCGCGCAACGCCACCGACGCCGACGTCGTCGAGCTCCGGGCGATCCTCAACGAGATGCGCACCCTGCTCGACGCCGGAGACCTGCTCAAGGCCTCGGACGCCAACGCCGTCCTGCACCGGCGGCTGCTCGAGATCGGCGGTCACGCCACCGCCAACCGCCTCGTCGACGCCCTGCGCTCACAGTTGGTGCGCTTCACCTACCGGACGATCCTCGTCCCCGGACGCAGCGAGCGCTCCTTCGCCGAGCACACGACGATCGTCGACGCGGTCGCCGCCCACGACGGCGCCGGAGCGGAGCGGGCGATGCGACGGCATCTGTCCCACGTCGCCGACGCGCTGCGCGCCGGCCAGATGTCCGCATGAGCGCAGGCGCGCAGCCCATCGCCGTCTCAGACCACGCGCGGGCACTGCTGCTCGGCGCCTACGACACCCACATCCACGTCGCCCCCGACGTCGTGCCGCGCATCGTCGACGACGTCACGCTGGCGCGGCGCTTCGCCGCCCTGGGCATGGACGGGTTCATCCTCAAGTCCCACTACACCGCGACCGCCGAGCGCGCCGGCGTGGTGCGCGCCGCGGTCCCGGGCACCCGGGCGCTCGGGGCGATCGTGCTCAACCGCGCCGTCGGCGGGATGAACGCGCTCGCCGTCGAGGTCGCCGCGCGCGAGGGGGCGCGCACGGTGTGGCTCCCCACCGTCGACAGCGTCAACGAGTCCCACGAACGAGACGCGGGTGGGCGGGACGGGGTCAAGGTTCCCGTGTGGGTCAAGCTCCAGCTCGAGCTGCGCGAGCAGGGCATCGAGATCCCCCCGGTGCCCGTCGTGGACGATGGCGGCGCGGTGCTGCCCGAGACGCGCGCGGTGCTGGAGCGGATCGCCCACCACGGGCTGGTGCTGGCCACGGGGCACCTCGCCCGCGACGAGATCTTCGCCGTGGTGCAGGCCGCCCAGGAGCACGGGTGCGAGCAGATCGTCATCACGCACCCGGAGTTTCCGGCCCAGAGCCTGAGCGTCGAGGATCAGCAGGCGCTCGCCGCGCGCGGCGCTCTGCTCGAGCGGTGCATGACGACGCCGCACACCGGCAAGATCGCGTGGGAGGAATGGATCGCGCACATCCGCGCGCTCGGGCCCGAGCACTCGGTCCTCTCCACCGATCTCGGGCAGGTGTTCAACCCGCCGGTGGAGGACGGGATGGGCATCATGGTCGACCGCCTGCTGGCGGCCGGGTTCAACGACGAGGAGGTCCAGGTGATGGCAGTGGCCAACACGCGCCGGGTGGCGGGAGCCGATCCGTGGTGACCTCCGACCCGCCGCGCCGGATGCTGGTGATCGGCGCCCACTCCGCCGACTTCGTGTGGCGCGCCGGGGGCGCGCTGGCGGTGATGACATCGAACGGCGGCACCGGACGCGTGATCGCGCTCTCCTACGGCGAGAAGGGCGAGTCGGGCGAGCTGTGGAAGGAGGAGAACCAGACCATCGACAACGTCAAGCAGATCCGCCACGGCGAGGCCGAGCGCGCGGCGGGCCATCTGGGCGCCGATTTCCGCTGCCTGGACCTCGGTGACTATCCGCTGCAGATCGACGCCGAGGCGCTGGAGCGCATCTCCGACGAGATCCGCGAGTTCGCCCCCGACGTGCTCATCACCCACACCGACACCGATCCGTTCAATCCCGATCACCCGGTCGCCCACGAGGCGGTCGGCCGTGCGCGCAGCCTCGCCGCCGGCGCCGGGGTGCAGAGCTCGTTCAAGACCGTGCGCCCCCCGAGTTCTTCCTGTTCGAGCCCCACCAGCCCGAGCTGTGCAACTTCATGCCGACCACCTTCGTCGACATCACCGCGGTGATGGACGCCAAGCGCGCGGCCATGGCCGAGATGAAGGCCCAGAAGTACCTCCATACCTATTACGCCGAGCGCGCCGACCACCGTGGCAATCACGCCCGGCGCTCCTCGGGCAACCAGGACATCCGCCAGGCCGAGGCCTTCCAGCGGGTGACACCCCAGGTGGTGAGCAGCCTATGACCGATGCGATCGCGGAGCTGGCAGCGCTGGGCTCCGCCACCGTCTATGAGGCCGGCGGCCGGCGCGGCTACGTCGACCTCGATCTCATCCAGATCCTGGCCGGCTCGCGCGTGGCCGGGCCCGCCCGCACCGTCACCTGCGGTCAGGGCGACAACCTCATGGTCCACGCCGCCATGGCCTCGGTCCAGCCCGGCGAGGTCCTGGTGCTGACCATGCCCGAGCCCCGACCGGTGGGGATCGTCGGCGACCTGCTGGCCACCCAGGCCAAGGTCCACGGCGCCGCCGGGATGCTGATCGACGCCGCCGTCCGCGACATCGACGCCCTGGCCGAGCTCGGGCTGCCCATCTGGGCCCGCTGGGTGCGCGTCAAGGGCGCCACCAAGGACATCCCCGGCACCATCGGCGAGCCTGTGCAGGTGGGCGGCGCCACCATCCGCCAGGGCGACATCGTCGTCATGGATGCCGACGGCGCGGCCGTCGTCGAGGCCGAGCGCGTCGACGAGGTGCTGGAGGCGTCGCTGAAGCGCGAGCGCAACGAGCTGGTTAAACGCGTGAAGCTGCAGGCGGGCGAGCTGTCCTACAACCTCGACGGCCTGCGCGAGCGCGTGGAAAGGACCTGACATGCCCGAGCCGCCCGATCTCGCCCACATCGCTCACGCCGAGCTGCTCACGCCGTTCCCCGAGGAGAGCCTGCGCTTCTTCGTGGAGCTGTTCGGAATGCAGATCGAGCACCGGGAGGGCCAGAGCGTGTTCCTGCGCGGGTGGGGCGAGTACCAGCCCTACGGGCTCAAGCTCACCGAGGCCAGGCTCCCCGGGCTCGGCCACATCGCCATCCGCGCCTGGAGCCCCAAGGCGCTGGAGCGCCGGGTCAAGGGCATCGAAGCCGCCGGCCTGGGTGAGGGATGGATCGAGGGCGACCACGGCCACGGCCCCGCCTACCGCTTCCGCGATCCCGACGGTCACGCGTTCGAGCTGTTCTACGAACAGGACCGGTACGTCCCGCCCGAGGAGCTGCGGCCGCGCCTGAAGAACGTGCCCCAGCGCCATGTCGACCGGGGCGCCGCGGTCAAGCGGCTCGATCACGTCAACATCCTGGCCTCCGACGTCGCCGCCAATCGCCGCTTTGCCGAGGAGCAGCTCGGCTATCGCACCTACGAGCAGGTCATCCTGGACGACGGCGAGGAGAGCGGCGCCTGGATGAGCCTCACCATCGCCGCCCACGAGCTCATCTACACCGCCGACCACGCCGGCGGCAACGGCCGCCTGCACCACCTGGCGTGGTTCGTCGACACCCGTGAGGAGTGCCTGCGGGCCGCCGACCTGTTCGTCGACGCCGATGTCCCCATCGAGGCGGCACCGTCCAAGCACGCGGTGGCCCAGGGGATGTTCCTCTACGTCTACGAGCCCGGCGGCAACCGCGTCGAGGTCACCACCGGCACCCACTTCATCTATGACCCGGCGTATGAGCCGATCCGCTGGACCGAGGCCGAGCGGGCACGCGGCCAAGCCTGGGGGGTCAAGACCATCTCGACCTTCCACACCTACGGCACCCCGCCGCTCGACGGGACCCTGGGGCCGCCGATCCCGCCGACGAGCGCTCTGCCCACCCCCGGCGCCACCGTCGTATGAGCGACGACACGCGGGCGATCCGTGACCTGGTCGAGAACTGGGTGGTGTGGCGCGACGCCGGGGACTGGGAGCGCTTTGCCACCGTCTGGCACGACGACGGGGTGATGATGGCCACCTGGTTTCAGGGCCCCGCGGCCGACTTCATTCGCGTCAGCCGCGAGGGGTTCGAGCGCGGGGTGCGCATCCTGCACTTCCTCGGCGGCACGTCCGTCGATCTCAGCGGGGACCGCGCCATCGCCCAGACCAAGATGACCATCACGCAGCGCACGACCGTCGAGGGTGTCGAGTGCGACGTCGTCTGCACCGGCCGCTTCTATGACTTCCTGGAGCGCCGTCTCGATCGGTGGGGACTGACGCTCCGCCAGCCGATCTACGAGATCGATCGCCTCACCCCGGTGTCCGGCGGACCCGGGCCGCAGCTCGACGCCGGGCTCCTCTCCCAGTTCCCCTCCGGCTACCGTCACCTGGCCTACATCCAGAGCCAGATCGGCTACGAGGTCAAGCGCGACATGCCGGGGCTGACCGGCCCCGAGGTGGAGGACCTGTACCGGCGCGGCGTCGCATGGCTGGCCGCCACGCCTGGCTAACGTTGCCGGCATGAATCGCGAGCGGCGGGCCATGGCCGCGGAGGTGTTCGCGGCCGGCCGCGACTACGACGCGGGCCAGACCGACCGGCTGCGCCGGCTGCGCAACGTCGAGCCCGAGACCGCCGAGCTGCTCGGGGTGCTGGTGCGCGCCACGCGGTCGCGGCGTGTGCTGGAGGTCGGCACCTCCAACGGGCACTCGACGCTGTGGCTGGCCGACGCCGCCGAGGCCGTGGACGGCCACGTCGAGACCCTCGACATCGACCCCCGGCGCACCGAGCAGGCCCTGGCCAACCTGACCCGCACCGGGCTGAGCGAACGCGTGAGCTGCCGCACCGTCGGCGCCGCCCAGGCGCTGGCCGAGTACCCCGACGCGGCGTGGGACTTCGTCTTCCTCGACGCCGAGCGGCCCGAGTATCCGGGCTATTGGCCCAACCTGCGGCGCGCGCTGGCCCCCGGTGCCACGCTGGCCATCGACAACGCCATCTCCCACGAGTCCGAGCTGCAGAGCTTCAGCCGGCTGCTCGGCGCCGATCCCCAGCTCACCAGCGCGCTCGTCCCCATCGGGGCGGGCCTCATCCTGGCCGCCGTCGGCGCATAACGGCCCGCGCAGATAAGCGGACTCGTCGGTCCGCTACGATGTCCGACGTGCCTGAGGGATCGAAAACTCCCTACCAGCCTGAAGCGCTGGACCGCGCGACGATGGTCGTCGCGGGCGTCGTCCTGCTCGGGGCGGTCATGTCGATCCTGGACACGACGATCGTCAACGTCGCCATCGACCATCTGGCGCAGGTCTTTCATGCGTCGCTGACGACGATCCAGTGGGTCATCACCGGCTACACGCTGGCCCTGGCCACGGTCATTCCCATCACCGGCTGGGCGGCGGACCGCTTCGGCACGAAGCGGATCTACATGACCTCGCTGGTGCTCTTCACCATCGGCTCGGTGCTGTCGGGCCTGGCCTGGAGCGCCGGCTCGCTCATCTTCTTCCGGGTGCTCCAGGGCATCGGCGGCGGGATGATCATGCCGTCGGTCATGACGATCATGACCAAGAAGGCCGGCCCCAATCGCATGGGCCGGGTCATGGGCATCCTCGGGGTCCCGATGTTGATCGCGCCGATCATGGGCCCGATCCTGGGCGGTTGGCTGGTCGACAGCGCTTCCTGGCGCTGGATCTTCTTCATCAACGTGCCGATCGGGGTCGTCGCCTTCATCCTCGCGCTGATCGTGCTGGACCCCGACACGCCCCAGCCCGCGCATCGGCTGGACTGGCTGGGCATGGCGCTGCTCTCACCCGGTCTGGCCTTGTTCATCTTCGGACTGGCCGAGTCCTCCACCTACGGCTTCGGCGCCGTGCAGTCGTGGGGCCCGACCCTGGCCGGCGTCTTGCTCATCGCCGCCTGGGCGGTGCACAGCTGGCGCACGCCCAATCCACTCATCGACCTGCGGACGTTCGCCCACACGCGAGCGGGGGCCGCGGGCGGCACCTTCCTGCTCTTCGCCATCTCGGTGTTCGGGTCGATGCTGCTCGTCCCGCTGTACTACCAGACGGTGCGTGGCCAGTCGGCGCTCAACGCCGGTCTGCTCCTGGCGCCCGGCGGTATCGGCGCGATGTGCCTGATGCCGGTCGCCGGGAGGCTCACCGACCGCTACGGGCCGACGTGGCTGCCTGCCTGCGGGCTGCCGCTGGTGGCGATCGGGATGATCCCCTTCGCCTTCGTCGGCGCGACCACCTCCTACGTGCTGCTCGGCGCGGGCAGCTTCGTCCAGGGCCTGGGGATGGGCCTGGCGATGATGCCCAACATGACCGCGGCCATGCAGGCCGTCCCACCCTCCGCGATCGCCCGTACCAGCACGGCTATGAACATCATCCGCCAGGCGGGCGCCTCGATCGGCACCGCGATCCTGTCGGTGCTGTTGGCCACAGCGATCGCGAGCAACCTGACCGGGATCATCGGCAGCCGCGTGGCCGGCTCGGGCGGCGGCCTTTCTGCCCTCCAGCACCTGCCGCCGCGCGCCCACGCCGTGGTCGCCGTGCCGCTGGCCCACGCCTTTGCCTCGACGTTCGTGTGGGCGCTGGCGCTCATCGTGGTCGCCTTCATTCCCGCCGCGGGGATGGCCATCTCGGGGTTCCGCCGGCCGCTGCGCGCGCCGACGGGCGAGGCCGCACCGCAGCTTGTGGTGGAATAGCCACCCCTGCCTCAGGTCGCCTACACCCGCGGACTCCACGAGCTCGGTGACGGGCTCTACGCATACCTGCAGCCCGACGGCGGGTGGGGCTGGAGCAACGCCGGCCTGGTCACCGCCGACGAGACCTCGCTGCTCGTCGACACGCTCTATGACCTGAAGCTCACCCGGGCCATGCTGGAGACGATGGCGCCGGTGACCGAGCGGGCGCCCATCGACGCCGCGCTGAACACCCACGCCAACCCCGACCACTGCTTCGGCAACGAGCTGCTGCCCACTGCCACCGAGATCTACGCCTCGGCGGCCAGCGCGGGGGAGATGGGCCGGCTCTCGCCCGAGGTGCTCCAGGCGCTGAAGTCAGCGCCGGACATGCCGCCCGATCTCGCCGACTTCGTGGCGCACGCATTCGGTCCGTTCGACTTCTCCAACATCACCTTCCGGGCGCCGTCGCAGACCTTTACGGGCCGTATGGAGCTGAGCGTCGGTGACCGCGCGGTCACCTTCCTGGAGCTGGGCCCGGCGCACACCGGCGGTGACACCATCGTCCACGTTCCCGACGCGGGCACGGTGTTCACCGGCGACCTGCTGTTCATCGACGGCACCCCGATCGTGTGGGCGAGCCTGGGCAACTGGATCGCCGCCTGTGACCGGATCCTCGAGCTGGGTGCGACGACGCTGGTGCCCGGGCACGGCCCGGTGACCGACGCCTCGGGCGTGCGCGACGTGCGCCGCTATCTCAGCTACATCGCCGAGGAGGCCGGCCAGAGGTTCCGCGCGGGCATGGACCCGGCGCAGGCCGCCGACGACATCGACATCACGGAGTTCGCCGATTGGGGCGATCCCGAGCGGATCGCCGCCAACGTGATGGCCGCCTACCGGGAGCTCGACCCCTCCCTGCCCGCGCCGGCGCCGCCCGAGCTGTTCATGCGCATGGCCGCCTGGCGCGCGACCCACTGATCTCACACCACGACCGAAGGGAACTCGAGAGATGGCCACGACACAGACCGTCGCCGTGCTCGGCGCCGGCGGGCTCATGGGCTTCGCCATGGCCGGCAACCTCGCCCGCAACGGCTACGCGGTCCGCGCGTGGAACCGCTCGCGTGAAAAGGCCGACCCGTTGGCGCGCGACGGCGCGGAGATCTTCAACACCCCGGCCGCGGCGGCCGCGGGGGCCGACGTCATCCTCACCATGGTCGCCGACGCCGGCACGGTGATCGACGCGATGTCGGGCGAGCAGGGCGCACTCGCCGCCCAGCGTCCCGACGGCGCGATCTGGCTGCAGATGAGCACGATCGGCATCGAGGGCACCGAGCGGTGCGCTGCGCTGGCGGCCGAGCGCGGGCTGGCCTTCTTTGATGCGCCGGTGCTGGGGACCAAGGCGCCGGCCGAGCAGGGCACGCTGGTGGTGCTCGCCTCGGGGCCCGAGGACGAGCGCGATCGCGTCCAGCCGATCTTCGACGTCGTCGGCGCGCGCACCATGTGGGTCGGCGAGGCCGGCGCCGCCACCCGGCTCAAGCTCGCCGTCAACACCTGGGTCCTCACCGTGCTGGAGGGGACGGCCGAGGTCCTGGCCCTGGCCGAGGGACTGGGCCTCGATCCCCAGCTGGTCCTTGACGCCGTCAAAGACGGCCCCTCGATGCCGGCTACATGCAGATGAAGGGCCGGGCGATGATGGCCCGCGAGTTCGAGCCCTCGTTCCGCCTGCGGCTCGCGGCCAAGGACGCCGGCCTGGTGGTGGACGCCGTCGATCTGCACGGACTGGACCTGCCGCTGGTCACCGCGATCCGCGACCGCCTGGACCAGGGCATCGCCGAGCACGGCGAGAAGGACATGGCCGCCACCTACCTGACCAGCGTCGCTGCTGGGACGGGCCTGTGAGAGTCAACGCCTCTCCACAGCCAGCGCCCGACCGAGTCGAGCCGCGTCAGCCCGCGATGAGCACCAGCAGGTGGCGCGGGCCGTGCACGCCCTCCACGCGTTCCAGCTCGATGTCCGAGCTCGCCGAGGGCCCGGACACGAGCGTGATCGGCCTGCGCTGCTCGCGGACCGCCGGCGCCACCGCCGCGATCGCCTCGGGGACGATCTGGACGATCTGGCCCGCCAGCACGATGCAGATGTGGTGGTCGGGTACCAGGGTGAGCACGCGCCGCCCACAGATGGGCGAGCCGTCGAGCACCAGCGTGCCGGTCTCGGCGATGGCCACCGAGCACCCGGTCACCGTCCCGTCGACGGCGTCAAGCTCGGCGGCGCTGAGACCCTCGTCCGCGATCAGCTCGACGTCGCGCGGGCGCCACGCCTCGGGCAGGCCCGGCGGCACCACCACGCGGCGGAGCCCCATGTCGGCGCACGCCGCGCTGACGGCGTCGGCGAGCTCGGTGGCGGGCACCCGCCGGACCTCGGCGGCGTAGTCGGCGACCCGTTCGGCGAGGAGGTCCACCAGGTCGGGGCCGCCCAGCTCGCGGGCGCGGCGGTAGTCGCGGGCCACGGCGACGTCGGCCGGCGCCTCCCCGGCCGGCACGTCGTCCAGTGCGAGGCGGATGCGCCGCAGTATCTCGTCGCGGGCGGCGCTCATGAGCGCTCCCGCCACCAGTCGCGAAAGCTCTGCGCCGGGACGGCGGGCAGGTCACGGGCCGAGGTCCAGCCCGAGAGCGGGCCGGGCAGGCGCCGGATCGCGCCGTCGCGGACGAGCGGCCACTGCGACAGCCGGCCCGCGCGCTGGGCCGCCTCGTAGAGCCGGCGATTGGCGAAGACCCGGGCCATGGCGCGCATGGCGAGGTGCTCGGGCGCGAGGCGTTCGCGCACCCCCGCGGCGTGGGCTGAGCGCGAGACCTCCTCGTGGCGCAGGTGCACCAGCACCTCGGGGATGTTGATCTTCACCGGGCACACCTCGTAGCACGCACCGCACAGGCTCGAGGCGTAGGGCAGCGAGCCCGCTGCGGTCATCCCGCTCAGCATCGGCGTGAGGATCGCCCCGATGGGGCCGGGATAGGTCGAGCCGTAGGCGTGGCCGCCGGTGCGCTCGTATACCGGGCACACGTTCAGGCAGGCCGAGCAGCGGATGCAGTTGAGCGCCTGGCGCCCGATCTCATCGGCCAGGACGTGGGTGCGGCCGTTGTCGACGAGCACGAGGTGAAACGCGCGCGGGCCATCGCCCTCAGAGACCCCGGTCCACAGCGACGTGTACGGGTTCATGCGCTCCGCGGTGGAGGAGCGTGGCAGCAGCTGGAGGTAGACCTCGAGGTCCTCCCAGGTGGGCACCACCTTCTCGATGCCCATGATGCTGATGAGCACCTCGGGCAGCGTGGTGCACATCCGCGCGTTGCCCTCGGACTCGACCACCGAGACCGTCCCGGTGTCGGCGACGGCGAAGTTGACCCCGCTGATGCCGACGCGGGCGCTGAGAAACAGCTTGCGCAGGTGCAGGCGTGCCGTCTCGGCGAGTTCGGCCGGGTCGTCGGAGAGCTCGGGCGGAGCGTCGGGCAGGGTGCGGACGAACAGCTCACGGATCTGTTCGCGGTTCTTGTGGATGGCCGGCACCAGGATGTGGGACGGCGTGTCATGGGAGAGCTGGATGATGAGCTCGGCCAAGTCGGTCTCATGCGCGCGGATGCCACGCTGCGCCAGCGCGTCGTTGAGCCCGATCTCCTCGGTGGTCAGCGACTTGGCCTTGACCACCTCGTCGGCGCCGTGGGAGGCGACGATGTCGCCGACGATCCGGTTGCACTCCTGCGCATCTCGCGCCCAGTGCACCATGCCCCCGGCCCGCTGCACGGACTCCTCCAAGGCGAGGAGGTGGGTGTCGAGGTGGCGCAGCACCCGCTCCTTGATCGCGCGGCCGGCCTCGCGCAGCCCCTCCCAATCGGGGACCTCGGCCACTGCGGCGGCGCGCTTGGCCCGGATCGTGTGGGTGGCGTGACCGAGGTTGTGGCGCAGCTGAGTGTCGGCCAGCGCGGTGCGAGCGGCCTGCGGGAACGGCACTGACGTGGCCCCCGCGTCAGTCATGCCGCTGCTTCCGCCTTGGTCGCCGCCAGGATCTCGGCCAGGTGCATGGTGCGCACGCCCGCGCGCTGGCGCGACAGGGCGCCGCCGATGTGCATCAGGCACGAGTTGTCGGCGCTCGCGCACACCTCGGCGCCGGTGTCGAGGATGGTCCGCACCTTGTCGGAGAGCATCGCGATCGAGGTGTCGGCGTTCTTGACCGCGAACGTGCCCCCGAAGCCGCAGCACTGGACGGCCTCGGGCAGTTCGACGAGGTCGATGCCCCCCACCGCCCGCAACAGCCGCAGCGGCCGGTCGCCCACGTGGAGCATGCGCAGGCTGTGACACGTGGGGTGGTAGGTGACCCGCCGCGGGAAGTATGCGCCCACGTCCTCGACCCCGAGGCGGTCGACGAGCAGCTCAGACAGCTCGAGCACGCGGGGCGTGATCGCCGCGACCTCGCGGGCCAGGCCGGCGTCGCCGGAGAGCTCGGCCACGCGCGCGTAGTAGTCGCGGACCATGCCCACGCAGGAGGCCGACGGCGAAACCACCACCTCGGCATCGCCGAACACGTCCACGAATCGCCGCACCAGCGGGATCGTCTCCTCGGCATAGCCGGTGTTGAAGTGCATCTGGCCGCAGCACGTCTGCTCGAGCGGGAAGTCGACGATCACGCCCAGGCGCTCGAGCACGGTCACCACGGCCCGCCCGGTCTGCGGGAACATCGTGTCGTTGAAGCACGTGATGAACAGCGAGACGCGTGTGGGCGACGGAGCGGTGGGCAGACGCACATCATCGACCATGGCCGACCATCATCGCGGATCGGCGGAGTGCTTGCGCGCGCAAGCATTGCCTGATATGCTTGCGCTAGCAAGCTAATCCCACCCCGTCCACCGGCCATCCCCACACCAGCGGGGGCGCCAGGGAGAGCACCGACACCCATGAATCCGATCGAAGGCATCCACCACATCACCCTCATCACCGGCGACGCGCCCGGCAACGTCGACTTCTACGCCCGTGTCCTGGGCCTGCGCCTGGTCAAGAAGACCGTCAACCAGGACGACCCGGGCGTCTACCACCTCTTCTACGCCGACGAGCACGGCTCGCCCGGCGCCGACATCACCTTCTTCGAGTACCCGGGGGCCGAGCCCGGCCGCGCCGGCGCGGGCATGATCTCCCGCATCGTCCACCGCGTTGCCTCGGACCAGGCCCTGGACTTCTGGGAGGAGCGCTTGGGCGGCGAGGGAATCGCCACCGAGCGCGAGCCGGGACGGCTGCTGTTCTCAGATCCCGAGGGCATGGGTCACGAGCTCGCCGTCGTCGCCACCACCGACGCGCCGTTGACCGCGGCCAGCCTCGAGGTCCCGGCCGAGTTCGCCCTCCAGGGCTTCGAGGCCGTGCGGGCCCTCGCCCACGACCCCGCTCGCAGCGAGGCCCTGCTCGCCGAGGTCCTCGGCTTCGCCGAGCTCGAGACCGACGACTGGGAGGCGCGCGGCGCCGAGCGTGGCGGCCGGATCGTCTTCGAGCAGTCCAGCGAGCGCGGCATCCCCGGCGCCGGCACCGTGCACCACGTCGCCTGGGCGGTGCTCAGCTCAGAGATCGCCGAGTGGCAGCGTCACGTCACGGCGGCGGGCGCCAACGCCACTCCGGTGATCGACCGCTTCTATTTCCAGTCGGTCTACTTCCGCGAGCCGGGCGGCATCCTCTACGAGCTGGCCACGCTCGACGGCGCGGGCTTCGCGTCTGACGAGGCGCCCGAGGACATGGGCCAGGGCCTGTCGCTGCCGCCGTTCCTCGAGCAGCATCGCGCCCAGATCGAGCCGCGGCTGACCCCGCTGCCCGACACGCGGCCCTGGCGTCCCGCGCCGGTCCGCGCCGGGAGCTCGCGATGAACGCCACAACCGAGCTGGGCTTTCACCACGTCTACGAGCCCGCCGCCGGCGACTGGACCCTGCTGTTGCTGCACGGCACCGGCGGCGACGAGCACGACCTTGTCGGGCTCGGCCGCCAGCTGGCCCCGCAGGCGGCGCTGCTCTCGCCGCGGGGCAAGGTGCTCGAGGCCGGGATGCCGCGGTTCTTCCGCCGCCTGGCCGTCGGGCAGCTCGACATCCCCGATCTGCTCGTGCGCACCGACGAGCTGGCCAGGTTCGTGACCGACGCCGCGCGCGCCTACGGGCGCGACCCCGGCAAGATCGCCGCGCTGGGCTTCTCCAACGGCGCCAACATCGCGGTCAGCCTGCTCCTGCGCCACCCCGAGCTGCTGCGCGCCGCGGCCCTGCTGCGGCCGATGCTGCCCTACGAACCCGAGGGCGAGCTCCATCTCGAGGGCACCGGCGTCCTGATCGCCGCCGGCGAGGGCGATCCGTACTCCTCGCCCGAGCAGACCCGGCGGCTGGCCGAGGTCCTGGACACCGCCGGCGCCGCGGTCACGGTCCACGTCGAACCAGGCGCCGGGCACAACCTGGCCCGGGGAGACCTGGAGGTGCTGGAGCGGTGGGCCGCGGACCTCGCGGCCCCCGCCGGGCCGTCAGCCTAGGGCTAGGCGGCCTCGTCGACGACCGTGCACGCCGCGGCGGCGCGCGGCGAGAACCGGCCAAAGACGGCGGCGAGCACCTCGAGCTCGCCGGGCGCCAGGGCGTCGAAGAACCGCTTCTGCACCGAGTCAAAGTGCGTCGCCTGGGCCTTGCGCATGAGCGTGAGGCCCGCCGGCGTGAGGTGGGCCTCAACGGCGCGGGCGTCCTCGTCGCACGGGGTGCGCTGGATGAGCCCCCGGGTCTCGAGCGCCACCGCGATGCGCGATACCCGGCTGAGACTGAGCCCGGACTGGGCCGCGAGCGCCGACAGCCGCAGGCAGCGGTCCGGGGCCGCGGCCAGCCGCGCCAGCAGCTCCAGGCCAGAGAAGGTGAGGCCATAGCGTGACTCGAGCTCGGCGTCGAGCGCCCGGGTGAGCTGCTTGTGGGTCTCCAGCAGCCCGATCCACGCGTCGGCGTGGTGCTCTGACCATTCGGCGACGCCGTCCTTGGTCACGCGATAGGGAGCTGTGGGTGTGATGGCCATTCCCATCATTCTAGCGCATTGCTTGTTAGCGCAAGCAGTCTCCCCGCGGCTCGCGTGTGCTGAAGTAGCGGGCGGCTACCCGACTGAGAAGGAGCGCCGATGGAATCCCATCCCAATCCCGGCTCCCGCCACGAGCCCGACCGCATCTACGAGCGGGCCTCGGATCCCGCGGAGGCATCGGATCGCCCGCTCGAGCCCAAGTCCTCGACCGAGGAGCTTTCGGCTCGCGACGAGCCGCACCCGGACTCGGGCCAGGATCCGCACCACGCGCTCAACAACCCGGTCGGCACACCGGATCCCGATGCCGACTCCGATCCCTACCGGCCGCCGTCGCCCGACGACGACGCCGACCGCGCCTCGGGCGTCCGGGGCAGCGGAGAGCGGTCGGCCGACGGATGAGCACCGCGGTCGCCACCGCCCGGCGGATGCTCGAGCACACGGGCCGGCACCCCGTGGTCAGCCTCTACTTCGACCTCGACCCGTCGGAGTTCGCCACCGCCCCGGCGCGGGCCACCCAGGTGCGCTCACTGATCGATGCAGCGGATCGGGACGGCAGGCTCGACAAGGCCGAGCTCTCGCATGAGGACCGCACGGTGCTGACCAAGGACCTCGAGCGGCTGGAGGAGTACCTCGGCTCCGACGAGCTCCCGGTGTCCGGGGCGCGGGCGCTCGCGGTGTTCTGCTCGGGCCAGGACGACCTGTTCGAGACCGTTGCGCTCGCCGGCGTCGCCGCGCCCAGGGTCGTGATCGCCTCCACGCCGTACATCGAGCCGTTGGTCGCCGGACCGAACGAGGGACGCGTCGCGGTGGTGCTCATCAGCCACCGCTCCGGCCGCATCCTGATCGGGGACGTGCGCGATCTGGAGGAGGCCGAGGACGTCTCCGACGACGTCCACGGCCGCCACGCCCGCGGTGGCCTGTCCCAGCACAACTACGAGCGCAGCATCGAGGCCGATGTCCAGCACCACATGCGCAACGTCGCCGAAGAGCTCTACCGCAGCTGGCAGCAGGAGCCCTTCGCTCGGCTGGTGCTCGGCGGCACGGCCCAGGACGTCGATCAGTTCGAGTCACAGCTCCACAACGATCTGCGCCGGCTGCTGGTCGCCGGCCGGCTCGACCTCGATGCCGAGACGGCGTCGGTGCCCGAGGTGAGCAAGGCGCTCGCGCCGGTCCTCGACCAGGGACGCGAGGCCGCCGGGGCTGCCGCGCTGGCCGAGCTCGAGGACCGCCTGGGGGCCGCCGCCCGCGCCTCACGCGGGATCGCGGACACCATCGAGGCTCTGAACGAACGACGCGTCGAGACCCTGATGCTGGCCCACAACTTCGCGGCCGGGGGTGTGCGCTGCCCGCGCTGCGGGCTCCTCTATCCCGAGGGAACCGAAAGCTGCCCTGCCGACGGCGCGGCGACGACGCCCGTGGCGGATCTCCGTGAGGCGGCCGTGCAAGCGGCGGTCCTACAGGATGCCTCGCTGCTCGTGTTCGGTGAAGGGTCGGACCCCGCCCCGCCCGCATTGCAACGCGGCGGCGGCATCGCCGCTCTCTTGCGCTTCTAAAACGGGCGCGGTCGTCCGCGCCCGGCTTTCCCTGCCGAGCAGGCAATACTGAGGGCATGCGAGCAGTCGACGAGACCGGCGGGACGCCCTTCGAGTCCCCCTACGCCCACGGCTTCGTCCGGGTGGCGGCGGCGGTCCCGCGCGTCCGTGTCGGCGACCCGCGGTTCAACGGCGCGCGCACCGTGGAGCTGGCCCAGCGCGCGCACGAGGAGCACGCCGCACTGGTGATCTTCCCCGAGCTGGGGCTGGCCGCCTACTCCAGCGAGGATCTCTTTCACCAGGGCGCGCTGCTGGACGCGGTCACCGGCGCCATCGATGAGGTCGTCCGCGCCTCGGCGTCGCTGCGCCCGGTGATCGTCGTCGGGGCTCCGGTACAGGCCGAAGGCGGCCTGTTCAACGCGGCGATCGTCATCCACGGCGGTCAGATCCTCGGCGCGGTCCCCAAGAGCTACCTCCCCGAGTACCACGAGTTCTACGAGAAGCGCCAGTTCCGCGCCGCGCGCGACCTCGTGGGCGACGAGCTGCGCCTGCTCGGCGAGACGGTCCCCTTCACCCCGGACATGATCTTCGCCTGCCGCGACCTGCCCGAGTTCGTCCTCGGCGTCGAGATCTGCGAGGACCTGTGGACGCCGGTCCCGCCCAGCACCTACGCCGCACTCGCCGGCGCCACCGTGCTGGCCAACCTGTCGGCGTCCAACATCACGATCGGCAAGGACGACTACCGCCGGATGCTGTGCGAGGCCCAGTCCGGGCGCACCATCGCCGGCTACGTCTACACCGCTGCCGGGCTGGGCGAGTCCACCACCGACATGGCCTGGGACGGCCAGGCGCTGATCTACGAGAACGGCCAGCTCCTGCACGAGTCCCAGCGCTTCTCCGACGAGCCGGAGCTGATCGTCGGCGACATCGATCTGGACCGCATCCTGTCTGACCGGATGATGACCTCGAGCTACGCGGACTCGATCCACGATCTGCGAGACCGCGCGCGGCAGATCCGCCGGGTGCAGTTCGACCTGGGCCTCCCCACCGACCCCTTCGCGCTGCAGCGCCGCGTCGAGCGCTTCCCCTACGTGCCGGCCAATCCGGTCAGCCGCAACGAGCGTTGCGAGGAGGTCTACAACATCCAGGTCCGGGGCCTGCAGACTCGGCTGCTGGCTACGGGAATCGAGAAGCTCGTCATCGGCGTGTCCGGCGGACTGGACAGCACCCATGCGCTGGTGGTGGCGGCGCGGGCGATGGACCGTCTGGGGCTGCCGCGGTCCCACGTGCTCGGCTACACCCTGCCGGGCTTTGCCACCAGCGCGCGCACGCTGCGCAACGCCCACGCGCTGATGCAGGCGTTGGGCGTCAGCGCGGCCGAGATGGACATCAAGCCGTCTGCCAACCAGATGCTGCGCGACATCGGCCACCCCGCCGCCGACGGCCGCGAGGCCCACTACGACGTCACCTACGAGAACGTGCAGGCGGGCGAGCGTACCTCGCACCTGTTCCGCCTGGCCAACTATCACCAGGCGCTCGTGCTGGGTACCGGCGACCTGTCCGAGCTGGCGCTGGGCTGGTCGACCTACGGCGTGGGTGACCAGATGTCGCACTACAACGTCAACGCCTCGGTGCCCAAGTCCCTCATCCGCTTCCTCATCCGCTGGGCCATCGACACCGGCCAGTTCTCCGGCGAGGCCAACGCGGTCCTGTCCGACATCGTCGATACCGCGATCTCCCCCGAGCTCATCCCGGTCAGCGCCGACGCTGACCACGACGGGCCCGAGCAGCACTCCGAGGACACGGTCGGGCCCTACGAGCTCCAGGACTTCTTCCTCTACTACGTGCTGCGCTTCGGCTACCGCCCGAGCAAGGTCGCCTTCCTCGCCCAGCACGCCTGGGGCGACCGCGCTCACGGCGACTGGCCCGACCTCATCCCGGTCGAGCGTCGCCAGCAGTACTCGCTGGAGCAGATCCGCCACTGGCTGGAGGTATTCGTCCAGCGCTTCTTCCAGACCAGCCAGTTCAAGCGCTCAGCGATGCCCAACGCGCCCAAGGTCGGATCCGGCGGCTCGCTGTCCCCCCGCTCGGACTGGCGCGCGCCCTCTGACAGCCAGGCCACGGCGTGGCTCCAAGAGCTGCGCTCACGGGTCCCGGAGCGCTAGGGTCTGAGCCATGGACCCACGGCCGATCTCTCTCTTCGACGTCGTCAAGCGTGCTTGCGACATCGTCGACCCCGACGACGACGACGCCGTCGTCGGCGACTTCGAGCGCGCCTTCGAGGACGACGACGAGCCGGTAGCCGGGCTCGACGTCGAGGAGCGGGTGGGCGAGGTGCTCGCGCAGCTCGATCCGGCGGTCAACAACGGCTCGCTGGCCGTGGCCGGCGCGCTCACCGTCTATCTGAGCTTCCGCCGCGACGAGCTCCACGCGGAGGCGCGCGAGCTCATCAAGCTGGCCGTGCGCGCCGAGTGGGAGGGCGACCCGCCCGAGCCCGTCGTCGAGTGGCTCGACGACCGCAATCTGAAGCTCTAGCCGATCCCCGGGTGGTCTAGCCGGTCCACGCGCAGCGCGCGCCGCAGCCGCCCTGCGCGTGCGCGGCCTGCGCGCCCACGAGTGCGCCGGCCAGACACGCCAGCAGCGCGACACAGGCCAGCAGCACCACGATCCGCCTGTTGATTGCGCGACGCATTCCGGTGCTGACCCTTTCCGATTTCTCGTTGTCACAAACGCCCGTGGAGCCCCGTCAAGCCTCCAGAACCACCCCTGCTGAAAGGAGACATGATGAGAATCCTCGTTGCCGGTGCCAGCGGCGCGATCGGGCGCCAACTGCTCCCATTGCTCGACGCCGTGGGTCACGAGACCATCGCGCTGGTGCACCGGACCCCCGTCGAGGTCGAGAATGGCCACGTGGTGATGGCCGACGCCCTGGATCGTGACGCCCTCACCACGGCGGTGTCGGAGTTCGAGCCCGAGGTGGTGGTCAACCTGCTCACCGCCATCCCCCAGAGCCCCAATCCCAGGAAGTTCGAGCGAGAGTTCGCGGCGACCAACCGGCTGCGGACGGTGGGCACCGCCAACCTCGTGGTGGCCACCGGCGGCGTACGGATGATCTCGGAGTCGGTCGCCTTCGCCTACGCGCCCGAGGGCGGACCGGTCGCCGATGAGAGCGCGCCGCTGTGGGAGCACGGCCCCAAGCCGTTTCGCCCCGCCGTCCAGGCGCTCAAGGAGCTCGAGCGGATCACCTCCGAGACCGGCGGCTTGACCCTCCGCTTCGGCAATCTCGTCGGCCCGGGCACCGGCTTCGGGCCCGGTGGCATGGTGGTCGAGGCGGTGCGTGGCGGCAAGCTCCCGATCGTCGGCGACGGGTCGGGCACGTTCTCGTTCGTCCACACCCACGACGCGGCGACGGCGATCGTGGCGGCGCTGGAGCGGCCCGAGGTCCGCGGCGTCCTGAACATCGTCGACGACGAGCCTCTCGCCGCCCGCGACTGGATGCCCGCGTTCGCCCGGCTCATCGGTGCCCGCAGGCCGCGGAGGATCCCCGAGTGGCTGGCGCGCCTGGTGGCGGGAAGCTGGGGCGCTGCTTTCCTCAACGGCATGACCGGGGCCACCAACGCCCGGGCCAAGGCGCAGCTGGACTGGCGACCGCGCTACGCCCGGGTCCAGGAGGCGTGGCAGGCCGACCTCGGCGCGATGGTGCAACCATCGGTGGCGGTGTGATTCACGATCACGTGAGCTCTGGCTCGCCTGCCATGGGCGAGGACGACGGGAGCGCGGCGTTCATCGCGCTGCGCCCCCGTCTCCTCGGCATCGCCTACCGGCTGCTGGGCAGCATGTGGGACGCAGAGGACGTCGTCGCCGACGCGATGGTCCGCTGGTTGCGCACCGATCGCAGCCAGGTCCGGGAGCCCGCCGCCTTCCTCACCACGGTGGTGAGCCGACTGGCCCTGGACCAGCTGCGCTCGGCGCGGGCCACGCGCGAGACCTACACCGGGCCATGGCTGCCCGAGCCGGTCATCGCCGACGACACGCTGGACCCGCTCGACAGCCTGGTCAAACGCGACACGCTGTCGCTGGCGACCCTGCGACTGATGGAGGAGCTGACCGCGCCCGAGCGCGCGGTGTTCGTGCTGCGCGAGGCCTTCGATGTCCCTTACGGCCAGATCGCCGAGATCCTCGATGTCTCGGAGTCCAATGCCCGGCAACTGCTGCACCGCGCCCAGGTCCGGCTGGACCAGGGGCGGCGAGGCGCGGCAGCCGACGAGAGCCGGCACGCCGAGCTGCTCGAGCGCCTTCTGTGGGCCGCCGGCGAGGGCAAGCTGGAGGAGCTCGAGGAGATGCTGGCCGCCGATGTCGTCTCGTACAACGACGGCGGCGGCAGGGCCCGAGCCGCGCTGGTTCCCGTGATCGGGCGCACGAAGATCATGGCCTTCCTGGGCGGCCTGCGCCGGCGCTTCGGGCCCACGTCCTATCTCCGGATCCTCGAGGTCAACGGCCAACCGGCCGCCCAGTTCTCACTGGGCGGCCAGGATGCGCTGGCCATGCTCGAGGTTCGCGACGGCAAGATCGTGTCCATCTTCACCGTGCTCAACCCGGACAAGCTCTCCTATCTCTACCGGCAGACCGGCGGGCCGCCTGCAGCCAAGGGTGGGCCGCCTGCGGCCGAGGGCGGGTAGCCCCCGCCCCCGGCCGCGCACGCCGCCTGAGCGCGGGTCAGGCAGCTTCGGAGTAGAGCTGCTCGCTGACCCGCGGTGCGTCGTCGCGCTCGGCGACCTCGGCCGGCGCCCGTGCCGGAGCCAGGACCGTGACGCCGATGACGATGGCCGCGATGACCAGTCCGGCTCCGATGACCAGTGCCAGGTGCAGCCCGCTGGCGATCCCGGCCGCCGAGGTGCCGCCGGCGGCGACCACGTCCTTCGCGCGGCTGGCCGACAGCGTGGCGAGCACGGCCAGACCCAGCGCGCCACCGACCTGCATCGAGGTGTTGACCAGGCCGGAGGCCAGGCCCGCCTCGTGGGGCTCGGCGCCCGACATCGCGATGGTCATGAGCGACGGGAAGCTGAGCCCGGCGCCGACGCCCAGCAGCACCATCACCGGCAGCAGACGCGTGACGTAGTCCGCGTGCACCGGAGCGGACGCGAACAGCAGCAGCCCGATCGTCATCAGGACCAGGCCCGGCAGCAGCGTCGCCCGCGGGCCGATCTTCATGTTGAGCTGCGGCGCGACGAACAGCGACACGGTCCCGATGGAGACCGCCACCGGCAGGTAGGCCAGGCCCACCTGGAGCGGGTCGTAGCCGAGCACGCGCTGCATGTAGACGGCGCCCAGGAAGAACATCCCGAAGATGCCCGCGATCATCAGCATCTGGACCAGGTTGGCGCCCGAGACGTTGCGGCTGCGGAAGATCCGCAGAGGGATGAGCGGCGTACGCGCCGTTGCCTCGCGCGCCAGGAAGGCGGCCAGGACCGCCACGGCGGCGGCGCCGAGGATCAGCGTGTGCGCCGAGCCCCACCCGTAGTCACTGGTCTTGACGATCGTGTAGACAGCCAGCATCAGCGCCGCGGTGACCAGGGTCGCCCCCGGGAGATCTGCGCCGGCACGGAGGCCGATGCCCTGATCGGCGGTGACGACACGGACGGCCGCCAGTGTGGCCAGCACGCCGATCGGCAGGTTCACGAAGAAGATCCAGTGCCAGTCCAGCGCCTGGGTCAGGACGCCACCGGCCAGCAGGCCGATCGAGGCGCCGCCGGCGGCCACGAAGCTGAACACCCCCATCGCCTTGGCCTGCCCGCGCGGCTCGGGGAACATCGTGACGATCATCCCGAGGATGACCGACGACGTCATCGCGCCGCCGGCACCCTGGACGAACCGCGCCCCGACGAGCAGCGCCTGGCTGTCAGCCAGCCCGCACAACGCCGAGGCGACGGTGAAGACGGCCATGCCGGTCAGGAACATGCGCTTGCGCCCCACCAGGTCGCCGAGCCGCCCGGCCAGCAGCAGCAGCCCGCCGAAGGCGATCAGATAGGCGTTGACGACCCACGCCAGGCTCGAGGTGGAGAACTTCAGGTCGTGCTGGATCGAGGGCAGGGCCACGTTCACGATCGTCTGATCGAGGACGATCATCAGCATCCCCACGCACAGCACCACCAGCGCGATCCAGCGGGACCGTTCGTTCGGTGGCGCCTCTGCCGGCTTGAGCTCCGTGACTGACATCCGATGACTCCTCTCGCTCTCAGAAATTCGTTTGCTCGAAGATCACACCGTATCAGATAGTTCCGTACAAGATCATCTTCGTGTGACGTTGTTGTGTCTTGCGCGGTCCGATTCGGTGCGTGTGCCAATGCGACGAACGAGTAGCCGGGAAATGGACAGGACAACCTCGAGGCGGACCAGGGCTCCCACGGGCGCGGGACACAACTGCGCGGGACCGGGAAGGTTCTCGGGTCCGTCGTCGTCCTTGTGAGAGAAGTTGCATGCAATAAGCCGCATGCAATAAACCGCCATAGCGTGTTCGTGGGCCGTCCAACGACCGAGGGGCCAGCAATGACCGAAGCAAGTCTGTACGAGCGGCTGGGTGGCGCATTCGCCATCGCGGCAGTGATTGACCACTTCAGCGACGCTGTCGTGCGTAACCCAATCGCCGGACAGGAATCGGAGAACCCCCAGCTTCAAGAATGGAGCACCGAGGAACTGGGCAGGTTGGCCGGCCTCAAGTTCATGCGCACCCTGTGGGTCTGTGACATCAGCGGTGGGCCCCAGCAGTACGCAGCCACGAAACCGGGCAGTACTCATCTGGGCCTGGAAGAGGCCCATCGCGCCCTGAAGATCTCGCCCGCCGAGTTCGACGAAGTGGCGGCTGAACTTGGGCGGTCCCTCGACCACTTCAGCGTGCCCGAGCGCGAGAAAGGGGAGGTCATGGCGGCATTTGGCGCGCACAAGGGCGAGGTCGACGCGGGATACACCCAGTAGCCCGACGGAGGTCAGCACCACGGACGGCAGCCACCGTCCTCTCCGGGCGCGGTCTGGCTGTCGGAGAGGTACGGCGGCATCAATAGCTGGTGACCGCGCGCGCTACGCATGATCGCGTTCGGCGGATTGGCGATCGTTGCGGCGGCGGCGCTGGCGGCTCCACTGGTCCTCGGACTCTTCCCGAGGATCCGGCTGCCGGCGATCGTGCTCGAGATCGTGCTCGGGATCGTGATCGGCCCTCAAGTGCTGGGCTGGGTTTCGATCGACACGCCGATCCAGGTCATGAGCCTCTTGGGGCTGGCTTTTCTGCTGCTGCTCGCGGGTCTGGAAGTCGAGTACGAGCGCTTTCGCGGGCGCGTGCTCCGATTGACCGTGCTCGGGTACGCCATCTCGTTCGGACTCGCGGCCCTGATCGGTCTCGGGCTACACGCAAGCGGGCTGGTCAGATCGCCGCTTCTTGTCGCCATCGCGCTGTCCGCCACCTCGGTGGGGATTGTGATTCCGGTCCTGAAGGACGCGGGTCAGGCCGGCACGCCGTTTGGACAGCTCGTCATTGCGGGCGCGTCGATCGCCGAGATCGCGCCCATCGTGCTGGTGTCGCTCTTCTTCTCCGGGGAGGCGAGCGGCATCGGCGTGAAGCTTGTGCTGCTCGGGCTGTTCGCACTGTTCGTGATCGCGGTCGGCGTCGCCGTCGTCGGCGCCGAACGGTCGACGCGCATCTCGGCGGCGCTCCTGCGTCTTCAGGACACGACCGCGGAGATTCGCATCCGCGGGGCGTTCCTCTTGCTGACCGTCTTTGTCGTGCTTGCCGAGCGGCTCGGCCTGGAGGCGATCCTCGGCGCCTTCCTCGCCGGTGCGATCGTCAAGCTCGTCGACCGCGACCAGTCGATGACTCACCCGCAGTTCCGGCAGAAGCTGGAGGCGGTGGGCTACGGCGTGTTCGTCCCGGTGTTCTTCGTCGCGACCGGGGTGGGGTTCCAGCTCAACGCGCTCTTCGCCAGCGCCACCAATCTCGCCCGCGTGCCGATCTTCCTCGCAGCCCTGCTCGTCGCCCGCGGGCTTCCCGCACTGGTCTACAGACCGCTCACCAACCGCAGGCAGCTGATCGCGGCGGGGCTGTTACAAGCAACCTCGATCAGCTTCTTGGTCGTCGCGGGCCAGATCGGTGTACAGCTCCATCTGCTCCGCCCGGCCGTTTACGCGGCGCTGGTGGCGGCCGGACTCCTTTCGGTGCTTCTCTTCCCGCTGACGGCCCTGACGCTGCTCCGTCGCGTGAAGGAAGCGCCGCGAGAGGTCCTCGACACGGCGCCGTGAGTCGGTCGAGGACCGCCCCCGGTGCTCCACGCGAGCACCGCCCAGACCGCAACCGCGCATCCGTTGCTCGATTTTCCCCCTATTTGAGGGTATTTCGGCCACTGGTATCAACAGCCGCGAGCGCCCCGGGCGAACCCCCGAAACGAGCGTGAGCTAAGCGCGCTGCTCGCGCCGCCGCAGCGGCGGGTTACAGTGCGGCGCGCTGGAGAGCCGTCCGCTCACGAGCATCGTAAGGGCGGTCACGAACCCGGCGCGCTCGGGCAGCGGCAGCGAGTCAAGGATCTCGTTCTGAACGCCCAGGACGATCGCCTGGCCCTCAGCCACCTTGGCCCGCCCCGCCTGTGTGACCGTGATCATTCGCGCGCGCCGATCGGTCGGCGAGGGCACGCGCTGGGCGAAGCCCTTGTGCTCGAGTTCGTCGACGGTGACCACCATCGTGGTCTTGTCCAGACCGATCATGCCCGCGAGCTCGGTCTGGGTGAGCTCGGCGTCGATCGCCGCCGACAGGACGCAGAAGCCACGCTGCCCGAGCCCGAGCGGCGCGAGTGCACTCGCGATCTCGGAGCCCAGGGCGTGATTGGCCTGGTCCAGCATCCATCCCAGGTTGCCCATGAGGCAGTTGCTGCCGGCGGGCTCTGCGGCCTCGCCGGTCGCCTGGGGTGCGTGGACATCGGTGGCCATGCCCACACCATAACACGCGATGTGACGGCGGCAAGATTATCTGTTATGAGAACTTCCGCTTGCCAAGCGCCGCGGCGGCGCCCCGGGCCGCGTCGGCGGGGATCTTGGCCGGGTCGAGGATCAGCTCGATGGAAGCGACCCGGCCGCGCGACACGGTCATCCCCACCACCCCGATCGGCCGGCTGGGCGCGATGACGACGCCACCCCACTGTCCGTTGACCAATGCGGGGTGACACCACGACGCCCAGCGCGAGCCCTCGGCCACGGTATGACGCGCCACGGCGTCCGCGCCCTCCAGGCGCGCGACCACGATCCCCGGGCGCCCGCCGGTGTCGGCGCGGAACACGACGTCGGGGTCCAGCAGTTCGATCAGGGCGGCGAAGTCGCCGGCGCGGGCCGCGGCCAGGAAGGCCTCGACGACGCGACGCTGCGCCTGCAGGTCGGCGTCGGGCTCGGGCGCGCCGCGGACCCGGCGCCGGGCGCGGCTGGCGAGCTGACGGGCGGTCTCGGGGGTGCGCCCCACGATGGGCGCGATCTCGTCGAAGGGCACCGCGAACATGTCGTGCAGGACGAAGGCCAGCCGCTCGGCGGGGCTCAACTGCTCCAGCACCACCAGCAGCGCCAGGCCCACCGAGTCCGCGAGCAGAGCCTGATGCTCGGGATCCTCCGCCGCCTCCGAGCCGCCCACCAGCGGCTCGGGCAACCACTCCCCTACGAGGTCCTCGTGTCGTGACCTGCGCGCGCGCAGCATGTCGATGCACACCCGCCCCACGACGGTGGTCAGCCAGCCACGCAGGTTCTCGATGCCCTCGGGCCCGGCGCGGTCCAGGCGCAGCCAGGCCTCCTGGACGGCGTCCTCGGCCTCGGTGACCGAGCCCAGCATGCGGTAGGCGATCGACCGCAGATGCAGACGGTGTTCCTCGAACTGCCGGGCGTCGAGCGTGTGGTCGCTCATCGGGCTCATACACGTCTGACGCACGCGCGCAGGCAAACGTGACGACGCGCCCTCCCGTGCGATTCGCAAACCGGCCTCGTCACGTTGCCGCTCCGGCGCCCGTCATACCCGTGACAGCTCACATCGCGGAGGACCCATGACTACCGAACCCTCATTTCTGGCGACGCGCACCGGCAAGCTGACTCTGGCCCTGCTGTGCGCGGTCGCGTTCCTTGACTTCGTCGACGCGTCGATCGTCAACGTCGCGCTGCCCTCGATCCGCCAGGCGCTCCACTTCTCCGTCCAGGATCTGCAGTGGGTGCCCAGCGCCTACCTGCTCACCTACGGCGGGTTCATGCTCCTGGGCGGGCGGGCCGCCGACCTGCTCGGGCGCCGGAGGGTGCTGGTGGCCGGAACGGTGACGATCGGCGTCGCCTCGCTCGTCGGCGGCCTGGCCCAGACGTCCGGACTGATGATCGCCGCCCGGCTGACTCAGGGCGCCGGGGCGGCGATGATGCTGCCGGCGGCGCTCTCGATCCTCACCACCACCTTTCGGGAGGGCAAGGACCGCCACACCGCTCTGGGCGTCTGGGGTGGAGTCGGCGGGCTGGCCTCAGCGGCGGGAGTGCTGCTCGGTGGACTGCTCACCGACGGCCCGGGATGGCGCTGGGTGTTCTTCGTCAACCCGGTCGCCGCGGTGCTCGTCCTGGCCGCCATCTTCCGCATCATCGCGCCGGACGGCCCCCGCGCCCGTCTGCAGAACCTCGACCTGCTCGGCGGCGTCCTGGCCACCGGCGGCATGCTGGTGCTGGTCTATTCCCTGGTGGAGGCACCCATCGTCGGATGGAACCGCGCGCGCACGATCGGTGGGCTGGCCGCGGCGGCCATCATGCTGATCGCCTTCGTCGCCAACGAACGGCGCCAGCGCAACCCTTTGGCTCCGCTGGAGATCTTCCGCATCAACGGGCTTGGGTTCGCCGACATCACCCAGCTGACCGCGTTCGCGGGCTTCACCGCGATGTTCTTCTTCCTCACCCTCTACATGCAGAACGTGCTCGGCTACACGCCGATCCAGACCGGCCTGGCCTACCTGCCGCTGTGCATCGTCATCGGGATCTGCGCCGGCATCGCCTCCCAGTTGCTGACCCGGGTGGGTACCCGCCCGATGATCGTGGCCGGCGCGCTGGTCTCGGCGGGCGGCCTGTATTGGCTGTCGCGGATTCCCATCCACGGCACCTACCTCTCCGACATCCTCCCCGGCCTGCTGGTGATCTCGATCGGCTTCGGCCCGGTGTTCGTCGCCGTGGCCACGGCGGCCAACGCGGGCGTTCCGCCCGAGACGGCTGGTCTGGCCGCGTCGCTGCTCAACGCCTCCCAGCAGTTGGGGGCGGCCCTGGGGCTGGCGATCTTCTCGGCGGTGGCCACCAGCCACACCAGCGCGCTCCTGGCCCAGCATGCCGCGGTGCCCAGCGCGCTCACCGGAGGCTTTCAGCGCGCCCTGTTCATCGGGAGCCTGTTCATCCTCGGCGCCGCGGTGCTCGGGCTGAAGGCCACCAACACGCGCGGCGAGTCCACCGTGGACGCTCCGGCGATCCCGGTCGCCGCCGCCCCGGATGGCGGCCTCGCGGCCCCCGGGAGTAGTTAGGCTTAACCCCCTGAGCCGAACGCTGATACCTCGTCTGATCACGACCAGCTCGGTGGTGGGGGCCACGACCGCCTTCCGCGTGAGCACCGGGTGCGCCCTGCTGGTGCGGCGGCGCTCTGGCCCCCTCGTGGGCCTGGCCGTCCGGGCCTCGTTCGGGCGGGCGGGCCCCGAAACCCTGGCCGCCGAGGCGACGCTGCGCGACGAGCTCGTCGCCCTGGCGCGCGAGTCGGCCGAGCTGTCGTGGCGCGAGCTGCGGCGCGGGGTCAATGCCCTGGACAGCTACACCCGCCCGATCGACGGGCCGCGTGACGCCTCGCCGCCCCGGCCCTATCGCGTGAAATCGTGACTACGAGCGCGGTCTCCACCGACGAGGTCATCGCCGAGCTCGACGCCACCGCGGACATCGGCAAGCTCCGGCGGCGTGTCACCCGATGGCTCCAAGAAGTCGATCCCGAGTTGCGCGAAGCGCTGACCTGGGCCTTCTCGGGCACGCCCAAGCACTTCCGACCGCTGACCCTGTTCGCGTGCGACCGCGCCGTGCACGCCACGCCCTCGGCCGACGCCGTCGAGCTGGCCTTCTCCATGGAGCTGATGCACAACATGTCGCTGATCGTCGACGATGTCCTCGACGGCTCGCCCGAGCGCCGGGGCATCGCCACCGTCCAGGAGCGCTTCGGCGAGCTGCCGGCTCTGATGGCCTCGGGCTACCTGGTCGCCGACGCCTTCGCCGCGTTCGCCGGCGACGCGTTCGCGGTGGGGTACCTGGCCGAGCTGCTGCGCCGGCTCGGCGCCGCCGAGTGCCTGCAGTGGCGACTGCGCCGCCAGCCGCTCGGCGTCGAGGACTGGCAACGGATCGCCGGCGAGGACACCGGCTCGATGTTCGAGATCTGCGCGGTGCTGGGCGCGCGCTCCGAGCAGCTGCGCCAGTACGGCCACTTCCTCGGCGTCCTGTACCACGGCTGCGACGACGTCGGGGACCAGCGCGGCCTGGAGGCTCTGGGCGGGGGCGGCGAGGAGGACATCCGCGACGGCATCCTCACCTTGCCCGCCGCGCTGGCCATCCGCGACCCGCAGATCCGCGACCTGTTCGGCGTCGACGACGACGATCCCGACCGCCTGGCCACGGTCGCCGGCGCCTACCGTGCGCAACTGGACGAGGCTGAAGCGGTCCTGGACCGCATCGCCGATTCCGCCCGGGCGGAGGCCAACGAGTTCGCGCTCCGGCCCGAGCCGCTCCTGGCCCTGGTGGACCAGGTGCGCCAGCTGTCGCGCCGCTGAGCCGCCGCCGCGATCAGCTGAGCCAGCGCCGGCCCTCGGAGCTGTCCTCACCCTCACTGTCATCCCGGCCCTCAGAGTCGCCCGAACCACCGGGGCGCTTGGCCCACGTCAACCCCGGCACCCGATCGCTCAGGGCCGGAGCCCATGGCAGCCCACCCCGGCCGCGGTGGCCGCACCCGTGCTTGACGAACGACCACGCGTGGGACCACAGGCTGGCGGCCGCCACGTAGGGCGCCCAGGCGTAGCGCAGCCACACGTATCCCACATCGAAGAGGAGGTTCTTGGGCGGGGGGATGATCGTCACCGGATCGCCGTAGCGGTTGCGGCGCACGATCACCTTGGCCGCCCGAAGTCCGGTGGTGACAGCCGACTCAATCGTCGTCATGCCGATGTTGTTGTTGCAGAAGTCGCCGGCGAGATAGATGTTGGAGATGTGGCTGCTGGAGGCGTCAGGCCGCCACGCATCGGTGCCGGTCTGGTTGATGAACAGCTGGGAGTCGGTGTTTGACTCGTACCTGGTGTGCGTCCAGTCGATGTCCGGTGACTCGCCCCAGCGCGTGCCGGGGCGGAAGGGGAGAAACTCGGCCAGCTCTTGCAGCATGGCCTGGCCGTCGGCGTGGTTGGTGGTGCCGGGCAGGCCGCTGGTGTCAGATGAGGACACCGCCAGGACGGTCCGATCCTTGAACGAGGGCACCTCCTGCCACGTCTGTGAGATATCGGTGAAGGCCAGGGAGAGCTCGGAGCCGTAGAGCCCCACCGGCTCCTTGGGTATGCCCGCCAGCTTGCGCTTGAAGAACAGGTAGATGATCGGCACCTGCGTCGCGCGCAGCCGCACGATTCCGGCGATGTCCGGCGCCTCCTCGACGACGGTCGGCTGGCCCGGCGACACCGGGGTGCGCACCAGCCTCGACAGGGTGGCGGCGGGGACCGCGAGGAGCAGGTTCTCGACGGACTCGGTCCGGTCGCTGCCGGGGACCGGGTTCCAGGTTCCCGTGTCCTCGTCAAAGGTCGAGCCGCGCAGCCCGATCTCGGTCACGCGCTTGCCGGCGCATGACACGCCGGTGATCTCGGTGCCGGTGACGATCTTCACCCCAAGGTCCTGGATCGCCTTGGCCAAGGGGTCGATGACCTCCCTGAACGCCGACCCGGTGGGCAGCCAGAACGCGGGGTCAGGGTTCAGGACGCTGTAGGCGAGGTAGCGGCGGAAGTCCGGGGCCGAGGCCAGATAGCTGGGGATGGCCCACACCCGGGTGATGAAGCTGTCAAACGCATCCGAGGCCGCTTTGGTCATGTAGGGCCGGGTGTTGAGGAAGGCGTTGACGTCGACGTTGTCCAGGGTGATCGTCGGGTTGAACCTCTCGGCGAGCAGATCGACGCTGGCGTAGCCGAACACGAACATGTCAGCCGGCGGTCCCACCCCGGAGAACATGTTCTGCATCATGTGCCACGGCGAGTACATGTCAGTCAGGGAGGCGAACTTCGGGAACTCCTTCTTGGACAGCTGCTTGACCGAGGAGAACGGGGCGAAGCGCGCCTCCTTGGGCTGGTGGGTGGCGTCCTGGAGCAGTGCCCAGAAGTTGGCGTACCAGTCGAGGTACATGTGGGGGTAGACGTCGAGGTGCTCGCCGTCGGGCAGCAGGCGGGAGCCCAGGTTGCCCCCCAGCCATGACTTCTGCTCATACAGGGTGACCTGGTAGCCCCGCTGGCCGAGCCTCATCGCCGCGGTCAGCCCCGCCAGTCCCCCACCCGCGATCGTGACGGTCGGTCCCCCGTTGCTCATGACGATGCCTGCTGGACGCTGAGCAGGCGGCGCGCCCGCACGATGTCGGGGAGCTCGGAGGCAGCGCCGAACCAGTCGCAGAGCTCGGCCACCCGGTCCAGCGCGGTCGCCTCCTCGCCGGTCCGACCCTGGTGGACGGCCAGCCCGGTGACCGCGCGCAGCTCGAGCAGCCTGGCGTTCTGGTCGGCGGCGGCGGCGATCGCCTGCTCGTAGGCGACGGTGGCGGCCTCCGGGTCCGGGGCGTCGCCGGTCATCAGCGCCCGGCCCATGAAACGGAAGAGCTCGGATTCCGAGAACCGCTCACCGGTATCGATGATGTGCGCACGACCCGCCCGCAGCGCCTCCAGCGCCCGCGGCTGGTCGCCGGCGGCGAGGCGCAGGTCGGCGAGCAGGATGTAGAAGTGCGGCAGGCTCAGCCGCGAGCCGGAGTCCAGATAGGCCTCGAGCTGCTGCTCGAGGACCGCGATGCTCGCACTCAGCTGGCCTCCGCGACCCTGCTGCCAGGCACCGTGCAGGAGCGACACGGTGTGCCAGTAGCCGATGCTGACGTCGGCCGAATGCGCGCGGGTCTTCTCCGTCCAGTGGCGCAGGTCCACCGGCTCGCCCCGGGCCAAGTGCAGGATGCTGCGCATGCCCCAGGACTGGGCCTTGGTCATCGGACCGCCGACGTCGTCGGTCAGCTCCAGGCTGAGATCCGAGCGGTCCTGCGACTCGTCCGCGCAACCCAGGTTCCACAGGATGAGGGCCAGGTAGGCCAGAGCAGCCGAGCCCATGTCGCCCTGGGCCTCGTAGATCTGCACGAACTGATCGGAGCGGTGATAGCGGGCGAACGCCTGCTCCAGGTGCCCGCGCGCGACCTCCAGGTTGCCCAGATACATGTGCACCATGCCGCGGTACAGATGGCCCTCGGCCAGGCGGACCTCGTCGCCGGCCTGCTCCCCCAGCGCCAGCATCTCATCGCCGAGGGCCAGGGCCTGCCCGTACTCTGCGCGCAGCAGGTAGAAGCTCCACTCGCCGCGGTTGACGGAGACCAGGCGCTCCTCGGCTCCGGTGCGCTCGCACGCCCGGCGCGCGGCGGCATAGGCCTGCTGGACCCCGGCGGCGGCGTAGCCGTGCGCGGCCTGCAGCGACGCCGCCCGGTAGGTGAGGAGGTCGACCCGCTCCAGATCGCCGGCCTCGTCGACCCCAGCCGAGTCGAGTGCCTCCAGCCCGCGGCGGAAGTGCTCGGCGGACTCCAGGAAGGCGGCGCGCTCCAGCGCCCGCATCCCCGCGGTGTGCCAGTAGCCGACCGCCCTCTCGGGCTCGGCCGCGTAGTCCCAGTGGCGGGCGACGATCTCGGGCTCGCGTTCGACCAGGGTGGAGAAACGCTCGGTGAGGACGCCGGCCACGCGGCCGTGCAGAGCCTGCCGGCGCCGGCGCAGGATCCGGTCATAGGCCGCCTCCTGGAGCAGGGCATGCGAGAACTCGCAACGGGCGCGCTCTCCCGGGACGGGGCGCAGCACGTCCTGCACCGCGAGCTGTGCCATCGCGGGTTCGAGCTCCGGGCCGTCGGAGGGCCACAGGGCCACCAGCAGGTCGCGGTCGAACTCCCGGCCCAGCACGGCGGCCACGTCAACGACGCCGCCGAGGGCCGGAAGGCGGTCCAGCCGCTCGGTGAGCAGGCCCTGCAGCGTCGAGGGCACGTGGCTCAGACTGTCGCGGCCGTTGCCCGGGGTGAGCTGATCGGCGTGCTCGAGCATCTTCAGAGTCTCCTCGACGAACAGGGGGACGCCGTCGGCGGCGGAGTCCACCCATTCGAGCACGGCGGGATCCAGCGGCTCGACGCTCGCCCACGCGGCCAGCGCACGGACGTTCTCCGAGCTCAGCGGGCCCAGGTCGAGCTCCAGAACCGTGCCTGACCGGGCCCACGGCGGCTCGAACTCGGGGCGGAAGGTCAGCAGGCACAGGACCGGGACGTGGGCGAGGTCGGCGACGACCCGGTGCAGCAACTCGATCGTCGACGGGTCGGCCCAGTGCACGTCCTCCACCACCAGCAGGAGGGGATGGCGGGCGGGGTTGGCAACGAGCAGCGCCTCGAGGATGTGCAGCGTGGCGGTGCGGACGTCGCGCGGGGTCAGTGCCGCCGTGGACTCCGCGGGCTCGCCCCGGATGGCCAACAGCCCGGCGAGGATCGGAACCGCCTCGGCCGGCTGGAGCCCTGCGGCCTGCACCGCCTCGGAGAGGATCGCCATCTTCTCGGCCGCGGGCCGGCCCGCGTCCAGCGCCAGCAGGCGCTCGAGGTAGCGGATGACGGGGTGCAGCGTCGTGCCGCGGTGATGGGGCGAGCAGCGCCAGATCTGCGCCTCGCCCACCTGCGGATTGAGCCGGTCCAGCAGCTCACGGACGATACGGCTCTTGCCGATCCCCGCCTCGCCGGTGAGGTGGACGATGGCGCCATGGCCGCGCTTGACCTGCTGCCAGGCCTGGGCCAGGCGCGCGAGCTCGTGGTCGCGGCCCACCAAGGGCGTCAGGCGGCGCTCGCCCGCGACCTCGAGCCGGCCGACGGCCCCGGTGGCGCGCAGGACGCGGTGTATCCCGATGAGCCGCGAGACGCCCTTGAGCTGCTGCGCGCCCAGCGACTCGGTCACGAAGTAGCCCTCCACCAGATCTCGGGTAGCGTCGCTGATCACCACCGTCTGCGGCGCGGCGATCGACTCGAGGCGGGCGGCGATGTGCGGCGTCTCGCCCACGATGGCCATCCGCTCCCGGGTCTCGCCCACGCCCATCTCGCCCGCGACGACCATCCCGGTGTGGATGCCGATCCGCACCCGCAGCGTGAGCCCGTGCTGGTCACGCAGGCCCAGGTTGAGCTCGTCGAGCTCGTCCAGCATCGCCAGTCCAGCGTGCGCCGCGCACTCGGCGCTGTCCTCGCGGGCCTGCGGGTAGCCGAAGTAGACGAGGATGCCGTCACCTGCGTAGCGGGCGATGTAGCCGTGGAAGCGGCCAATGGCACGCGCGCACGCCTCCTGGTAACCGGTGAGGATCTCGCGGAAATCCTCGGGGTCGAGCGTCTCGGCCAGCGGCGTGGACCCGACGATGTCGCAGAACATCACCGTCATGTGGCGCCGGTGAGCCGCGCCGGGACCGTTGCCGGGCATGGCGCCCGGATCCGGCAACGGCGTCCCGCAACCACCGCAGAAGCGCATCCCGTCCGGGTTGTCCGTGCGGCAGCTAGCGCAGATCATCCTGCTCGCGACCCCACAAGCAGCTCGAATTCACAGCCCCAGGATATGAGAAAATCCATGGCCTCACCGGCGGAGGGCTCGGGAGCTACTGCGTGCGTCGCCGGGAAGGGACGCGCGCGGTCAAGCGTCCTCAGGGGGAGAGCGCTTCGCCCATGGACAATCACCGGGATCCCGAACCCACACCGGAGGAGCTCGCCGACGAGCGGTGGGTGCTGTCCCTCCTGCGCGTGGCCGAGCGCGAGGTGCGCGCCCCGCGGCGGCTGCGTCTGCGGATCGAGGCCGACGCCCGGTCGCGCCAACGGCCCCTGGGCCTGCGCGCAGCGACGGCCGTGGCGGCTGCCGCCGCGCTGCTCGCGGTCGCGGTCCTGCTCCCGGGGGGCCCCGGCACTCCCTCGCTGACGCAGGCGGCGGCGCTGGCGAGCCGGGGGTCGGCCGGTCCCCCGCCGACACCCGACCCTGACGACCCCGGCGTCAAGCTCTCCGAGCAGGTCGGCGACGTCTACTTCCCCAACTGGTCCTCCACCCTGGGCTGGCGCCCCACGGGCCTCCGGCGCGACATGCTCGACATGCATCGCGCGGTCACCGTGTACTACCGGTTCGGCGCCGCCCGCCTGGCCTACACCATCCTCAGCCCGCCGGCGGTGTCTGTGCCCGCGGCCACGGTGACCGTCGAGAATGGGATGACCGTCCGCACGCTGCGGCTGCACGGCCGGCTCGTGGTGACCTGGCGCCGCGACGGGAGCACATGCGTCCTCACCGGGACCGGCGTCTCGGCCGCTCAGCTGCGCCGCCTGGCGCTCACGGACCCGCCGCCTGACGCTGACTGACCCCCGCGGGCGGGGCCAGCTCGCGCACCAGTCGCTGGCGGCCGCGGTGCAGGCGGGTGGTGATCGTCGCCTCCCGCGCGTCGAGCACACGTGCGGCCTCCCGGTATGAGAGGCCGAAGACGTCGACCGCCACCACGACGTCGCGGAAGTCCGCGGGCAGGGCCGAGATCGCGCCGAACAGCTCTGAGGCCTCCAGACGGGACTCCGCCCGCACGGCGCGCGAATCCTCGACCAGGTCCAGGTCATCCGGAAGATTGGTCGTCTGCGCGCGCCGGGCTGCCGCCCGCCGCCCCGAGACGAAAGTGTTGCGCAGCACCCGCAGCAGGTAGCCCAGGTCGTCGTCGGAGCGCAACCGGCGCGGCTTGCGCAGGACCGCCGCGTAGGTCTCCTGGACGAGGTCCTCGGCGTCCTCCCGCGAGCCGCACAGCGCCCAGGCGGAGCGGTAGAGGCGGTCGAGGTGGTCTCCCAGCCGCTCGGGGTCGAGCTGGCGGTCTCGCGTCATGCCCGCGCCCGGGTTTTCGCGGCGTCGGGGAAGGATCGCGGTGTCAGCGCGTCCTTGTGGCCAAGTGGACCTTGACACGCCTGGCGTTCACCCCCGCGCCACCAGGGAAGGCGTGTCAAAGGGGGGCGCCCGCGGTCTGCGGGCGCCCCCGTTTTTCTTCGAGGGCCGCTGCGACGAGAGGCGCCCGCCTCACGGTCGGTGCGACGGGCGCTCACAGCGATCTTGGATGTTGACCGGCCGGGCTAGTAGCCGGGGTAGGGGGACGTAGGGGTCGGCGCGGGAGTCGAGGTCATGGTGCTGCTCGTGGGGCTGCTGCTGCCGCCCGCGCTCGGGTCGGTGACGACGTGCCAGGTCCCGCCGAAGCTCTTGAGAGCCTCGCCGGTGGCGTTGGCCTTCTTGCGGTCGTTGAGGAAGGTGTAGAGCGGGTGGCCGCCCAGCGTCACCTGCATGAAGCCGTTGCGCTTGAAGACGCCGAGCTTGCCCTTCACGCCCGCGGCCTTGCTCAGGCCCTTGGCCGAGGACACTGTCACCGGGGGCCAGAACCCGAAGCAGCCGTTGGCCTTCGTGCACTTGGGGTGTTTGGTCGTGTCGCCACTCAGCATGTAGACGGCGTGGCCCTTGGTATTGACGACGATGGCCTCGGTCTTGGTGGATCCGGTCTGGTTGGTGACCGAGGCGTTATTGGCGACCTGGAGCGTCAGTGTCTTGGCCACTGCGAGGCCCACCATCGCGGCGCTGGCTATCCCCGCGAGCGCGGCGATGACGATTGCGACGTGGAAGCGGCGCAACCGGCGGTGGTGAAGTAGTCGAGCCATGCAGCCCCCTTTGGGGTCGTGAACGGGTTTCCCATGCAGGGACGCCGCCGGTGCGAAATCCTTCCCGGTCGTCCGCACGTTGATTTCTTCGCCGAGGACCGCCCTGCGTCACAATGCCGGGCATGGCCGAGGACCGTCCTTCCCCACCCCCCGATAGCCCCGGCGGCGCGCAGAAGTCGGTGCCGCCGGCGCCGATGCCGCGTGATAAGCGGGGTTGGCGGGTGGCGCCGGCGCCGGATGGGCGGGGTTTGCCCGATGCGCATAAGCCGACGCCGCCGCATCGGTTGCGGGGTTTCTGGATTTTTGTGGTGGTGTTGTTGGCGATCAACTGGTTGTCGGTGTTGGTGTTCGCGCCGGGGTCTGAGACGCGGGTGAAGGTGCCGTTTAGCCCGTATTTCCTGCAGCAGGTGCAGGGCAAGAAGGTCAAGTCGATCACCACGACCGGGAACACGGTGGATGGGACGTTCACGGCGAAGGTCAAGTATCCGGCTGACGATAAGAACGCCGAGGCGACGACGTTGTTTGATACCGAGGTCCCGACGTTCTGGAATCACGACGCGTTGACGACGTTGTTGCAGGAGAACGGGGTGACGGTCAACGCGAAGTCCACCGCGCAGCACACGTCGTTGTTGGCGGAGGTGTTGTTGGGGTTCGGTCCGACGTTGTTGCTGGTGGGGTTGTTCGTGTTGTTGGCGCGCCGGGCGCAGGCCGGTGCTGGCGGGGGTCTGGGGGGCTTGGGGAATTTCGGGCGTTCGCAGGCGCGGCGGGTGGATCCGGAGAAGATCCGGGTGACGTTTGATGATGTGGCCGGGATTGATGAGGCCAAGGCGGAGTTGACCGAGATCGTCGACTTTCTCAAGACGCCGGAGCGGTATGAGAAGCTGGGTGGCCGGATGCCGCACGGGGTGCTGCTGTTCGGCCCGCCGGGGACCGGGAAGACGTTGTTGGCGCGGGCGGTGGCCGGGGAGGCGCACGCGGCGTTTTTCTCGATCGCGGCCTCGGAGTTCATCGAGGCGATCGTCGGGGTCGGCGCCGCGCGGGTGCGGGACCTGTTCGCCAAGGCCAAGGAGGCCGCGCCGTCGATCATCTTTATCGACGAATTGGACGCGATCGGCCGGTCGCGTCAGGGGTCGGCGGGGATCACCGGCGCCAATGACGAGCGTGAGCAGACGCTGGATCAGATCCTGACTGAGATGGACGGGTTTGAGGGCAACGACGCCGTGGTGGTCCTGGGCGCGACGAACCGCCCCGAGATTCTCGACCCCGCGTTGCTGCGCCCCGGGCGCTTTGACCGCCGCGTCGGGGTCTCACCCCCGGATCGCGACGGGCGCAAGAAGATTCTCGAGGTCCACACCCGCTCGATGCCGTTAGCGGCCGATGTCGACCTCGGGGTGCTGGCGTCCACGACGACGGGGATGGTCGGCGCGGACCTGGCCAATCTCGCCAACGAGGCGGCGCTGCTGGCCGCGCGCCGCGGGCACGACAAGGTCGCGTTCGCGGATTTCACCGATTCATTGGAGAAGATCCTGCTGGGCGCGCCGCGCGGGATCATCCTCTCCGCTGCGGACCGCGAACGGACCGCATATCACGAGTCCGGGCACGCGCTGGTCGGGATGCTGTCCCCCGACGCCGACCCGGTGCGCAAAGTCTCGATCGTCCCGCGCGGCCAGGCGCTCGGGGTCACCTTGTCGACCCCGGATGCTGACCGGGTGTCCTACAGCCGCGAGGAACTGGACGCCAAGATCCGCGTCGCGCTCGGCGGGCGCGTCGCCGAAGAGGTCGTCTACGGCCAGATCACCACCGGCGCCGAATCAGACATCCAGCAGCTGACCAACATCGCGCGCCAGATGGTCGGACGCTGGGGGATGAGCGACACGCTCGGCCCCATCACCCTCCTGCCCTCCGAGGGGCAAAGCCCGTTTCTTCCCGGCAGCGCCGAAACCTCCCCCCAAACCCAATGGCTCGTCGACCAAGCCGTCCAAGCCCTCATCGAAGACTGCCACACCCAAGTCACCACACTGCTCACCGAGCACCGCCCCCAGCTCGAGAACCTCAGCCACGCCCTGCTCGCCGCCGAAACACTCGACGCCACCGACGCCTACGCCGCCGCCGGAGTACCCATGCGCCCCACACAACCCGAACCCGAGCCCGAACTCGACGGGGCAGCTGCGCCCGCGCCCGCCGCCGCGCCCGCTTCGCAGACGTGAGCCACCGCGTCGTCGTCATCGGCGGGGGCTTCGGCGGGCTGCGCGCGATCCAGGCCCTGCGCGGCGCCCCGGTGGAGATCACGCTCATCGACCGGCGCAACTTCCACCTCTTCCAACCCCTGAGCTACCAGGTCGCCACGGGGGCCCTGTCCCCCGGCGAGGTGGCCTATCCCCTGCGGGCGATCTTCAAGTCGCAGGCGAACGTGAGGGTCCTGCTCGCCGAGGTGGCCGGGTTCGACCTCGACGCGCGCCAGGTGCACCTCACCCACGCGGTGGCCATGGACACCGCGCCCGGTCCGATCGACTACGACACGCTGATCGTCGGTGCGGGCTCCAGCTACTCCTACTTCGGACACGAGGACTGGCGGGAGTTCGCCGCCGAGGTCAAGACGCTCGAGAGCGCGATCGCCGTGCGCGCCGAGATCCTGCGAGCGTTCGAGGCCGCGGAGATCATGCCCGACTCCGACGAACGCCGGGCGCACCTCACGTTCGTGGTCGTCGGCGCGGGGCCCACAGGTGTGGAGATGTCGGGGCAGATCGCGGAGCTCGCACGCGACACGCTGCGGCGCAACTTCCGCAACATCGACTCGGGCACCGCCCGCGTGATCATGGTCGACTCCCTGGACCGGGTGCTCACCAGCTTCCCGCACTCCCTGTCACGCAAGGCGCAGCGATCGCTGGAGCGGCTCGGCGTGACGGTCATGCTCGACCGCACGGTGGTCGGCATCGACGCCGAGTCGGTGACCGTGTCCAGCCCCGACAAGTCCACCGATCGCATCGCGGCCAAGACGGTCATCTGGGCCGCCGGGGTCACCGCCTCGGAGCTGG
Source organism: uncultured Solirubrobacteraceae bacterium (assembly GCA_963737335.1). Taxonomy (GTDB): domain Bacteria; phylum Actinomycetota; class Thermoleophilia; order Solirubrobacterales; family Solirubrobacteraceae; genus Palsa-465. The sequence goes on along the minus strand of CAVTSK010000020.1, from coordinate 302,760 downwards.
CGCGGCGGCTGGGCGAGCTCTCGGGCGCCGAGATCGACCGCGCCGGCCGCCTCACCGTGCAACCCGACCTCACCCTCCCCGGCTACCCCGATGTGATCGCGCTGGGCGACATGGTGCGCGTGCGCGGGGCCGACGACACGCCGGTGACCTACCCGGGGGTGGCGCCGGTGGCCATCCAGCAGGGCCGCTACGCAGGCAAGCTCGTCGCCGACCGGCTCGACGGCCGCTCCACCAAGCCGTTTCACTACTTCGACAAGGGCAACCTGGCGACCATCGGACGCGGCCGCGCCGTCGCGCAGGTCAAGTTCCTCAAGGTGAGCGCGCTCCCGGCATGGCTGATGTGGCTCGGGGTGCACCTCTGGTACCTGATCGGTTTCCAGAACCGGGTGCTGGTGCTGATCAAGTGGTCGATCAGCTTCCTCACGCACGGGCGCAGTGCGCGCATCATCACCAACCAGCCGGCCGACGACGTGCCCGCGGCGGTGGCCGGCGGCGGTCAACCGAACGCATCGAGCTGACGGGCGGCGCGGTCAGCGCGGGCGCCTGCGGCCCCACTGCGCGCGCAGCACCCGCAGCGCGTTGGCGCCGGAGATCTGCTGGGCCACGTCGTCGCCGTAGCGCCGGCTCAGCGCACGCTGGAGGTCGGCCATGCGTCCCTGGTGCTCGAGCCCGGGCAGGGACGGCTTGATGTAGCCATCGAGGTCGGAGCCGATCGCGATGTGGTCATAGGTCCCGGTCAGCTCGTGGAGCTTATCGATGTGGCGGCACAGCGCCTGCACCGACCCGTCGAACGTCTCGGCCACGTTGTGCAGCCCGCTGGTGATGTAGTGCTGGCAGAGGATGAGCCCGAGCAGGCCGCCCCGCTCCGCGATCCGCAGGACCGTCTCGTCGTCGAACGAGTACTCCAGACCACCGAAGCGGTAGGCCATGTGAGTGGCGATCACGGGAATCGCATGGTCCGCGTCGCGCTCGTCGAGCAGCGCGAACACATCGCGGATCGACTGCCCGCGCATGTGCGTGAGGTCCACGAGGATGCCCTCGTCGACCATCGCGTTGACCAGATCGTGGCCCAGCGGCGTCAGTCCCTCGGCGTCGTCCTGGGGAAAGACCCGGTTGTAGATCCCATCGGAGAGGAACGGCAGCGCCGGCGCGTTGGTGGCCACCTGGCGGAAGAACAGGTGCGCCACCGTGATGTAGGCCACGCCTTTTTGGGCCAGGGTGGCGACGTTGCCCTGCACCTGGTCGGGGTCGCTGCCGATGTGAAACCCGCCCTCGATGGCATGGACGAGGATCGGTCTGCCCCCCGCGGCGAGGTGCTCCTCGAGCTCCTGCGCCGAGTGGGCGATGACGACATCGGCGCTGTGAGCGGCGGCATAGTCCTCCACCGTCTGGCGCTGGTCGAGGATGTCGGTGAAGTAGCTCTCGCGCGGCGGCGCGGCATAGTCCTGTGACAGATCCATCTCATCGAACGGCTGGTAGAGGACCGACAGTGTCACTCCGACATCCCCGGCGCGCATGAGCTGCTCGGTGACGCTCGGAGTGTCACCCGGGCCCTGGTAGTTGGCAAAGTGGTTGATGAGCTCGACGACGAGATCCTGCCAACGATGACGCCACCACGCCGTCAGCCGCTCGTGGGCGCGCTGCTTGTCGTCCTCGAGCAGGTGCATCGGGAAGTGGCCGTGCATGTCTACGAGCATGTGCGCGGGGCAGTCATAGCACCGGGGCTCAGCGGGCGTCAAGGCCGCATGACGGTACGGTGAGGTGATGCCCACCGCAACGGGTCCCGCTCTCGGCGACGAGCTCATCCCCGACGCCAACATGGTGTTCGATCGAGTCGCCTGCATCCAGGCCGGCACCGGCGAGGTCTGGCCGTGGTTGCTCCAACTCGGCAAGCGGCGTGCGGGCTGGTATCTGCCCCACCGTCTCGAGCGCCTGCTCCCGCCTGGGCGGCGGGCCACACGCCGCGTCGATCCCCGCTGGCAGATGCTCGGCGTAGGCGACCGGATCCCGGACTACGGCGGCCGCGACGAGTACCTGGAGGTGGCCCGGATCGACCCCGGTCGCGCGCTCGTCTACCGCTCCGAGCGCAAGGGCGCGCCGTTCACGTGGGCGCTGCTGCTCGAGCCGCAGGGCCCGGGCGTGACGACGCTGCGCCTGCGCTTCCGCGGGCGGCTGCGCAGCACGGGCTGGCGGCGGCACGCCATCGTGGCCGGGGGCGACGTCTTCGACAAAGCCACCGGCGCGCTGATGCTGGCCGGCCTGCGGGAGCGGGTGGCTGCCTACCGGCGGCCGAGCTGAGGCATCGGCCGAGTGAGCGGCGGACAGGAGATGATGCCCTGTCGCTCGACCTCGTTGCTGTCCTCATGCCCGGCCGCGTTGCGCGCGCGGACGACGAAGTACAGCGTGCGGGCCCGTGGCTCGTCCGGCGTCAGGAACGACGTGGCTCCAGGCGACGTCGTGAACGTCGGCGTGGCGAAGTTCTCGGCGCCGGGCGTAGTGGCGAGAAAGATCTCGTAGACAATCCGCGCGGTGGGCGTCACGGGGTCCGTCGCGGCCGTCCACGTCAGGGTGTAGCTGCTCGTGGGCCCGGGCGCAATCAGGGCCGGGTGCTGGGCGGCGATCACGGGTTGCGGGCCTGTGGACGGGCACGTCACCGCCCTGATCAGCCCGGCGAAGGTGGGGACGTCGCCCGACGGCTGCGTCGGCGGGCTGTGCGTCGCCCGCGGCTTGACCCGGAACCGGAAGCTCCCGATCACGCGCGGGGCCACCACCAGATCCGGGCACACGCGGCCGGCCGTGGGCGAGCAGCGGAAGGCCTCGGTCTGCAGCACCGTGCCGCGCCATTTACCCACGCACCAGCCGCTCTTCGCAGGCCGGAGGGTGAGCTTGACCCGCTTGCCCTTCTTGGCCGGCTTCAGGGCACGGCTCGCGCGCGATTCGCACTGCGCGCCCGGAGGCCCGGTCACGCTGAGCGTGTCGGTCCGCGAGAGCAAGCCGAATCTCCCGGTGGCCACCGGCACGCGCAAGCTGAAGGCAAAGCGCGTCGCGGGCGTGCCCGACCCGGGCTTCACCGTCACGCGCGTCGTCGGCCCGAGCGTGGCGGCGGTCGCCGTCGCCGCCATCACGGCCAGCAGCGCCGTTGCCAGCGCCCCGCAGATCATCCACCGTCGCATCACGTCGCCCCTGATTATCGACGATCGGCCCGTCGGTGACTAGTGCGGCGCGGATGCGAACGCGGCGGCGTGATCGCGCACCCACTCCTCAAAACGGCGCGGCGCCCGGCCGGTGAGCTCGTGGACCGTCGGCACGACCCGCGAGTCGTCGAACTCGCCCTCGGAGTAGAAGCGGAAGAACGCGTCGATGAACGGCTGCGGCGTGTTGCCCGCCATCTCGGCTTTGGCGTCGTCGTCTGACACCGCCTCGTAGCGCACCGGGCGCCCCAGGACCTCAGCCAGCGTCGTCACCTGCGCGCCAGGGGTGAGGGCCTCAGGACCGGAGAGCTCGTGGGCGCGGCCGGCATGGGCAGCCGGGTCGGCCAGCACGGCGGCCGCGACGGCGGCGATGTCGGCGGGGTCGATCGTCGCCGCCGCGACGTCATCCCACGGCGCGCGGACGACGTCGCCCTCGCGCAGCTGGGGCAGCCAGCGCAGCGCGTTTGACTGATACCCGCTGGGATGCAGGAATGTCCAGGGCACCCCGGAGCCCCGGACCGCCGCCTCTGAGTCCAGCCACATCCGCGTGATCGCGTTGGTGGGCTGCCCCCCGATCACGCACCGCGAGGTGAGCAGCACCACGTGGCTGAGCCCGGCGTCGGCGACGCGCCGCAGCAGGCCCGGCATGTCGCTCCAGCCGCCGAGCAGGAACACGGAGTCGGCGTCGCGCAGGGCGGGCGTGAGCGACTCGGGGAGCTCGAGATCGCCTTGCACGACCTCGACCCCGGCGGGCATCTTCGCCAGGGCGGCGTCGCGGTCGCGCACCACCGCGCGGGCGCGCAGGCCCCGCTGCGCCAGCGCCGCCACCACCTCGCTGCCGACGTTGCCCGTGGCCCCGGTGACGACGATCATCCGGTCACCTCCAGCACTGCCTTGCCCCGCACCCGCCGGCCCAGCAGCGCGTCGGCGGCGTCCTGCACCTGATCCCACGGCCCACGCCAGCCGATTTGGGGATCGAGCGCCCCGGCGTGCAGCAGCCCGACGAGGTGCGCCAGATCCTCGCCGAAGCCCGACCCGACGACGAACGCCTCGATCCGCGCGCCGCCGGCGCGCATCCGCATCCGCTCGAAGTCGATGGTGGTCGGCTCCAGCGAAGCCATGCCGATGCTCATCACCGTGCCGCCGGGGACAAGGTGGTCCAGCGTCTGGGCCAGGACCTCGCCGCCGACGTTCTCCAGCACCCCGTGCACCGGTGCGGTGATGTCGTTGAGCGTGAACACGACCTCGTCGGCGCCCAGCTCCCGTAGCCCTTCGGCGCGCGCGGGGCTCCCGGCCACGGCGACGACGTGCGCGCCGGCGCGCGCGGCGAGCTGCACGGCGAAGCGGCCGACGCCGCCCGAGGCCCCGGTAACGAGCACCCGGCGCCCGACGACGGCGCCCAGGCGCCGTAGGGCGCGCAGCGCGGTGACCCCCGCAACGGGTAGCGCGGCCGCGGCGCCGTGGTCCAGGCCGTCGGGGAGCACGGCGAGCTGGTCGGTGTCGACCGCCCGCAGCTCGCCCCACGCGCCTGCCCATCCAAAGGTGACCACACGGCTCCCGGCAGGCGGGCCCGTGCCGTCAGCTGCCGCGGCGATCACGGTGCCGACGGCGTCCCAGCCGGCGACGTCTCCGGGCTCGGCGTGGTCGGCGAGGAATGCCACCTCGCCGAAGTTCAGCGATGTGGCGGCGACGCGCACCAGCACCTGCGCGGGCTCGGGGCGCGGATCAGGGGCCTCGCCGAGGCGGAGGCCGTGGGTGGCACCGGGGTGGTGGACGAGGGCTCGCATGGGGCGCAGACCATGGTGCACCCAATCGCGGCGGCCGTCCAAGACCCGTTGCTATAACCGCTGGCTATGGACGTCCACGTGCGCGATCTCCGCTACTTCACCGCGGTCGCGCACGAGTTGAGCTTCACCCACGCCGCCGAGCGGCTCTATCTCAGCCAGCCGGCCCTGTCCAAGCAGATCCGCGCGCTCGAGCGACAGCTCGGCGTCACGTTGTTTGACCGCGACCCTGACGGCGTGCGCCTCACCCGGGCCGGGACCGAACTCCTTCCCCATGCCGAGCGCATGATCGTGTCCTGGGAGGAGGCCCAACGGTCGCTGATCCGGGCCGGCGACTGCACGCTGGTGATCGGTATGCACACCAGTCCGGGCCGCGGCCTGCTGCCCCGCGTGCGCGCGATGTTGGTGGCGAGCTGTCCTGAGGTTCAGCTCGAGCTGCGCCAGGTGGCGTGGAGCGACCCGACCGCGGGGCTGGCCGCCGAGCGCACCGACGCCGCCTTCGTCTGGCTTCCCCTCGAGCACTCGCGCTACAAGCGCGTGTCGATCGCGCGCGAGCCGCGCCTGGTGGCGCTCCCCCGCGCCCATCGCCTGGCCGGCCGGGATAGCGTCTCGATCGGCGACCTGCTCGATGAACCGTTCCTGGCGCTGCCCGCCGGGGCCGGCCCGCTGCGCGACCATTTTCTCGCGCTCCCGGAGCGCAACGGGCACGCGGTACGCATCGCCGCGGAGATCAACGACACCGAGGAGACCTACGAGGCGGTGGCCAGCGGCATCGGCATCTGCCTGCTGGCGGCCGGAAACGCCCCGATCTTCGACCGGGGCGACGTGACCATGATCCCGGTGCATGACCTCGGCCCCTCCGAGCTGGTGCTGGCCTGGGACGAGCGCCGCAGCCGGCCGCTGGTGGAGACGTTCGCGCGGCTGTGCGCGGACGTGGCGAGCGGGACCGCCGGGGCCCTTGCGTGATGCATCTCGAGCACTTCGCGATCATCGTTGACGACTACGACGCGGCGATCGCCTTCTTCGTCGACGCCGTCGGCTTTGAGCTGATCGAGGACTCGCCGGCGCTGACCACCGTCGGCGGCCGCCCCAAGCGCTGGGTCGTCGTGCGCCCGCCCGGCGCGAGCACGGGCCTGCTGCTCGCCCGCGCCGACGGCGAGCACCAGACGCGCGCCGTCGGCGACCAGTTCGCCGGCCGCGTCGGGCTGTTCCTGCGCGTGGACGACTTCGACGCCCACTACGAGCGGATGCGGGCCGCCGGCGTCGAGTTCGTGTCCGAGCCGCGCGATGAGCCGTACGGACGGGTGGTCGTGTTCCTCGACATCGCCGGGAACCGCTGGGACCTCCTGGGGCGCTGACGTCCGTCGGCGTTGGGCCGGATTCAGTCAAGGCGGCGCGGGCCGAGCGGGTGCTGGCCCCGCTGCTGGCCACCGGACGCTACGTGCCCGAGACGCTGGCCTCGCGGCCGACGCTGGAGGACTCGATCACCGGATCCGCCGTCCTGCGCGCCGAGGTGGTGTAAGGCCCTCACCGATGAGCTCACCGGCCTGTTCAACCGGCGCCACTTCGAGCGTTGCCTGTCCACGGTGCTCCGCGACGAACGCGACCGCGGCGGACCGACGTCCGTGGTCTATTTCGACGTCGACGCCTTCAAGGCCATCAACGACACGTACGGGCACGCGGCCGGCGACCAGGTCCTGCACGAGTTCTCCGAGGTGCTGCGCGCCCAGAGCCGCCGCGATGACATTCCGTGCCGCACCGGCGGCGAGGAGTTCTGCATCGTCCCGCCGCGAACGCACCTGGGGCCGCGACGGAGCCTGACGGTCTCGGCCGGGGTGGCGAGGGCCGCGACCGCGTGGTTCTCGGTCAGCCCGCGGGCGCCTGATCGCCGGTCTACGCTGCCTCCGCGGGCCACAGGTCCTCGGCGATCGAGCCCAGCGAGACGATCCGGCCGACCATCGGGCTGACTGACCGGTCCACCTCGAAGGGCTGACCGTCACGGCGCGCCTCCGCCATCGCATCGAGGATCGTCCGGATGCCGCTGCAATCGATGAACTCCAGCTCGGAGAGGTCCAGCCGGACCCGCCGCTTGGCTCGCTGGACCTCGTCGAGCCGCGCTCTCAGCCCATCGGCGGCCGAGAGGTCCAGCTCGCCGGTCAAGGTCATGTGCACCGCGCCGTCGGCGTCGTGGTGCTGCCTGACTTCAAACAAGGGGTGGCCTGGTCCGATCCCTCGGGGGGCGTCCAGGGCGTAAGGCTTTGGATCGACCACGTTCTACCTCCGTGAAATGCGTGGAACTCGTGGTGAAGCCCAGAACGACGGCGCTCACGGAAACTTGCGCAAACTCCGACCGTGGTCAGATTCGGGTAGCGGCCCGGGATGGGCTCGGTCGTCGTGGCCCGCGGTAAGAACGACCACGGCGGGGGTCACTGAAGGTGCCGACACGTCGCCCGCTGCCGGCCGGCGTGTGCGGACCGCATCTCCCCCGGTACACGAAAGGCCGCTCCCGTGACTGAGCCACCCCTCGTTGTCTTTGACGTCAACGAGACCCTCCTGGATCTGGAGGCCATCCGCCCCACCTTCGACCGCGTCTTCGGTGACCCGGCCGCCCTGCGGTTGTGGTTCGCGGGGCTCATCACCTACTCGGAGGCGCTCACGCTGGCCGGCGTCTACGTGCCGTTCACCGACATCGGAGCCGCCGTGCTGCGCATGCTCGCCGCGACGCGGGGCATCACCGTCGGCGACGCCGACGGCGTCGAGCTCACGGAGCGGTTTGCCTCGATGCCGCCCCACCCCGAGGTCCCGGCGGCGCTGCACCGGCTTCGCGAGCACGGCTTCCGGCTGTTCACGCTGACCGACAACACGCTGGAGATCTCGGGGCGTCAGCTCGAGACGGCGGGCCTCATCGATCTCTTCGAGCGTCGCTTCAGCGTCGATGAGACCGTGCGGCGCCACAAGCCCGCGCCCGAGGCCTACCAGTCGGTGGCCCGCACGCTCGGCGCGGAGCCCGGCGACATCTGCCTGATCGCGTGCCACACCTGGGACACCTTGGGTGCCCGCGCGGCGGGCTGGCAGGCCGCGCTGATCCTCCGCGAAGGCAACGCCCCGCTCGATGTGGGACCGCAGCCCAACCACATCGGCGATGACCTCGACGCCATCGCCGATCAGCTCATCAGCCGCTATCCGACCTTCCCGAACACCACCCCACAGGAGCGCACGACATGCCGGTGACCCGTATCGCCATCCGTGACGGCAAGACCTCGGAGTACAAGCAGGCGCTGATGGACGAGATCTATGAGGCGATGCGCGAGACCGTCGCCATCAAGGACGGGGACCGCTTCATGGCGATCACCGAGCATGGCGAGGACGCCTTCGCCTACGGAGCGTTCCTCGGCATCGATCGCAGCGACGATCTCGTGCAGATCCAGATCTTCTGGGCCCCGGGCAAGGCGACCGAGGCCAAGCTCGCGATGTACCGGCGGATCGTCGAGCGCCTCGGCGCCAACCCGGGCGTCCGGCCCGAGGACGTGCTGATCTCAGTGATGGAGACGGCGGCCGAGAACTGGTCCTTCGGCCTCGGCGAGACGCAGTTCTACGCACACGGATGACGGCTCGCGCGCTCGGTGCGGGCGGGACCTTCCGTCTGGAGCCGCCGCGCCTGCGGACGACGGCGGATCCGCGCGAGGAGCGCCACGCGACGTGGTTTGAGCTCTTCTTCGACCTCGTGTTCGCGGCGGCGGTGAGCCGCCTCGGTGCCGCGCTGGCGCGCGATCCCTCGGCGCCGGTGTTCGGCCGGTTCGTGGGGCTGCTCACGGTCATCATCTGGGCGTGGGTCCTCTACACGCTGTACGCGAACCGATTTGACACCGATGACCTGATCTTCCGCCTCGCCAAGTCGGCCGCAATGCTCGCCATCGCGGCCATCGCGGTCAACCTGCCCCGAGCGATGGCCGGTCACGGCGGGGCAGTGGGCTTCGCCGAGGGCTACGTGGTGGTCCGGGGGTTGCTGATCGCCTTGTACGGACGCGCGTGGTTCCACGTGCGCGGCGACGGCCGGCGGCTCGCCGGCGTCTACTTGGTCGGGTACGGCGCCACCACCCTGCTCTGGCTGGCCTCGATCTTCACGCCGAGCCCGGTCCGCGAGGTGATGTGGGCGGCGGCCATGATCATCGACCTGGTCGTACCAGTCCGGGCCTGGCGAACTCTCCGCGGAGCGTCGGTGGTCATCTCGCACCTCGTGGAGCGGTTCGGGACGTTCTTCATCATCGTGCTCGGCGAGTCGGTGTCAGCCGCGGTGGCGGGCGTCGCCGGATTCGAGTTCACCATCGAATCGTGGCTCGTCGCCGGCCTCTGCTTCGTCGTGATCCTCAGCCAGTGGTGGATCTATTTCGACCTCGCCGACACGTCGGTCGTCGGCCGTGGCGCCCTGGGACTGGTCTTCGTCTACGCCCACTTCAGCCTGCTGGCCGGCGTGGCCGCGTTCGGGGAGGGCACCAAGCTGGCGATCACGGACGCCGCCGGTGCCGGCCTCGGGGCCGGCGTGCGCTGGGCCATGGCGGGCGGAATCGCGGCCTTCGCGCTGTCGCTGGCCGCGATCCACCTCGGGGCCGAATGGACCTCGCCGCGCGACCGGACCTTCCTGAGCCGAATCGCGCTGGCCGCGGTGGGCCTCAGCCTTGCAGCAGCCGGTGGCGCGATCGCGCCTGTCGCCTTCGCGGGTCTGCTCGCGGCCGCCGTGCTGGGCCAGCTCTGCTTCGAGGCGGCGACGCCGCGATCGGGAGCGCGGACGCCGTGGGCACCGGTCAGTCCGAGCGGCGCGGCGCCGCTACCGCGCGGAGCGCCGGGCCTGCCAGCCGTCAATGGCCGCGAGCACGGCCGCCTCGTCCTCATCGGACTTGGCACCGGACGCGCCGGCCGCCCCGAGGATCACGTCATCGTCGAGGACGAGCACGCCGCCGGCCCGGGCAACGAAGTCGCCGCCGCGGAGGTGCTGGAAGCCGTCGATGATCCCGGGTGGCATCTGCTCGAGTTGCCCTGACGGCTTCAACGCCCCCAGGGCGCTCCGGGCCTTCGCCACGGCCATCCGGCTGCTCATCGGCATCCCGCCGTCGCCCCGTCGCAGGACGATCACCTCACCCGCGACGTCGATGACCGCCACGGCGAGGGGAGGAAAGCCACGCTCAGCTGCCACCCGCAGCGCCTCCTGCACGATCTGGTCGGCGTCGGCGAGCGTCAGTCCCGGAAGGCGCGGGCTACCAGCCATGGCCCCAACCTAGCAACGCGAAGGGTGAGACTCGGACCTGAGCTTGGCATCTCCTCACCATCAGGGCGCAGACCGCCCGCGGAGGTATTGCAGTGGATCAACATCATCGGGACAGAGTCTCCATTTGGAGACGGTGCCGTATTCCGAGTACGCCTGGCGCATCGCCTCGTCCATTTCGTCGTGCCGCGTGCTGCCCACAAATGCACCGGGTTGTGTGAATCGCTCCAGAAAGAAACCATCCGGTCTCTGGCTGATCAGCAGGAGCTTCACATCCGGCATGGGCTCGCCTCGGGCGACACCGGGCGAGTCTCCGGATAAGACTTCGGCGCAGTAGATGCTCATGGGCGTTGCCTCGGACGCATAGCCGGGTTCGGCTCGGCAGTCAATAGCGCGGTCGCCCCCGTGGTGGGACTGATCGCAACTTTCGCCATCATCGTGTCCGCGGCGTGAGCGGGCGGGCGGGGGTGATGGCGAGACCCGGACTCGAACCGGGGGACAGCACGATTTTCAGCCGTGTGGACGTAGGCGTTGAAAGGATCGATTCACAACACTAAGTGTGCCCAGCCCAACGCTCACCTGTGACACGCGCGAGGACGCCTCAGGCCATCTCCACGAAGAGCATCCGCCCGATCGCCGGCGCTACGGTTGACAGGCGCCGCGCCGGCGAGTCCGGGTAACCCGTGACGCGGAGGAGATCGCATGAAGATCATCACGTTGGAGGAGCACATCGTGACGCCGGGGGTGCTGGAGGCGTGGAGTCAGGTGCCGACGGCCAAGGAGGATGGGGTTGACCACGCTGGCGAGGGTCCGCTCTTCCAGAAGCTGGCCGATATCGGCGAGCAGAGGCTGACGGACATGGATGACGCCGGCGTCGATGTGCAGGTCTTGTCAGTGACTACACCGGGGGTTCAGAACCTCACCGCGGCGGACGCCCCGGGGGTGGCGCGAGAGGCCAACGATGCCATCGCCGCCGCGGTGGCTGAGCATCCGGACCGTTTCGAGGGCTTCGCCACCCTCCCGACGCCGGACCCCGCGGCGGCTGCCGACGAACTGCGCCGCGCGATCGGCGAGCTGGGAATGAAGGGCGCGATGCTGTGCGGACGCACCGGCGAGCGCAACATGGACCACCCGGACCTCGCGGAGCTCTATCGCACCGCCGCCGAGCTGCGCGCGCCTTTGTACATCCACCCGCAGGCGCCGGTCGTTCCCGTGCGCCAGGCGATCTACTCCGGCTTTGGCGAGCCGGTTGACACGCTGTTCGCCCGGTTCGGGATCGGCTGGCACTACGAAACCGGCGTGCAGCTGCTGCGACTCATCTTCTCCGGAACCTTCGATCACAATCCCGACCTGCAGGTCGTCGTCGGACACTGGGGCGAAGTGGTGCTGTTCTACATCGAACGAATCGCCGCCATGCAGCAGATGGGCCTGAAGCTCGATCGGCCCCTGGAGGACTACTTCCGCGACAACGTCTTCTACACTGGCAGCGGGATCCTCAGCCAGCGGTATCTACGCTGGACGATCGAGGTCGTCGGCGTAGATCGCGTTATGTACTCCGTCGACTACCCGTACATCCCGCTGCCCGACGGAGCTGCCCGCCGCTTCCTCGAGGAGGCCGACCTAGACCCGGCCGACCGGGAGAAGATCGCCCACGGCAACTGGGAGCGGCTGACCGCGCGGTAAAGCCGGACCGAAATCGGTCGGGGCCCAGTCCGGACGGGAGCATGAAGATCCACTGTCCGCGGGGCGCTCAGGCGGACGAGCTCAGGCGAGAAGCCCAGTCGACGATCGTCGAGGTGAATCGTTGCGGGTCGTGGGCATGCATCGCGTGCGCCATGTCGGGCAGGTCGATCACCTCAAAGGCCTGGCCCGCGGCAGTGACGAGCTCGCGGGCGTACGCGACCTGCTGGTCAGACACGGCTCCCATCAGCCCGCCGGTGGCGGGATCGATCTCCCGGAAGTGATGGGTGACCAGGATCGGCACCTTGACGCTTGAGAGCATGCGCAGGTGATCGCAGCCGGCACCCGCCAGCCCGGTCCAGAACGAGCGCGCCCACTCCGGGTCGTACTCCTTCATGTTCTGGGGCGGGTCGCCGGGCCGGCTCGCGTCAGGAGGAGCGCCCATCCGCATGCGCTGCAGCGCCACGAGGACGTGCGATGGTAGCTCCCGCGGGATGGCCGCCTGCAGTCCCGCCCAGTCGCCGATCGACCATTGGTCGCCGAGCCATTTGCTGGAGAGCGCGAACAGCGGACCGATTGCCTGGCGGATCGACTCTCCGCACGCCGGGTTGGTCTCAGATGAGAAGAGCGGCGGATCCTCGCAGACGACTCCGCGCAGCTGGCCGCGCTTGCCATAGGCGGCCAGCCAGGCCGCCAGCACGCCGCCAGAGGAGTTTCCGCTCACGATGGTCGATCGCCCGATGACCAGGTCGATGAAGCGGACAAGATCGTTGCCCATGTTGTCAAGCGTGTAGCGGCCCGGCGTCTGGGTCGATTGGCCCTGCCCGCGAAGATCGACGGCGTAGACCTGGAAGTGCTCGGCGAGCAGCGACATCGCCTGCTCGTAACCCCACCACGATTCTGTCTGCGCGGGGACGAGCAGCAGCGCCGGCCGGTCGGGCTCGCCCGCGGTGGCGTAGTTCATCCGGATCTCGCCGAGGTCGACGAGCTGCTCCTCGAAGGCGTGGGGGATGAAGATGTCGGCTCGGTCACAAGCCTCAAGTCCGGTCATGTCTCTCCCTGGTTCGATGTGTCGTGTTGGACGATGCGCTCGACGACCGCCGTCAGGTCGGGCCCGACGATGTCGGGTTGCGCGCCGAGCGGGCTGAGGACCATCCCCGGCCGGGCCACGAAGGCGGCGCGGGCGCCGGCGGCCAGCGCGCCGGAGATGTCCCAGGAGTGGGCGGCGACCAGCCTCACCTCACCAATGGGAGCCCCGTAGCGCTCGGCGACCGCCTGGTAGGGGGCGGCGGCCGGCTTCAATGCCCCGACGGCATCGGCGGAGATGACGGCGTCAAAGCTCGCGGCGATGCCGGCGCTGCGCAGCTGGGCCTCGGCAACCCGCTGGACTGAGTTGGTCAACGCTACGACCGTCAGCGACGTCTCGTGCAGGCGCGCCAGCGCCGCCGGCACCTCCTCATGCGGCGGCAGCCGGCTCATCCGGTCGACCATCTCGACCACCGCCTCCTCCGTGACCTCCCGGCCACAGCGACGAGCCAGCATCTGCAGCGCGGCGCGCTGCGCCGTGGTGAAGTCGACGTACCGCCCGGTCAGGCCCCCGACGAAGGAGAGCTGGAGCATCTGCGCAAACCACTGTCCACGCTGCGACGGTGCGCCGAGGAGCTGCTCGAAGGGCTCATCCAGCGCCCGCAGGTCAAGCAGGGTCTCGTTGACGTCAAAGGCAATGATCCGGGTCATCTTCGACCTCCTGTTGGCCCAGCGCCGCGGACCTGGTCGATGAGCCCCGCCGGATCGTCCGGCATCCGGTCGGCGCACCAGGCGACGTGCTGATCGGGGCGCACCAGGATCACCCCTGCTCGATAGCGGTCGCGCAGCGCCACGGGCTCACGCACGATCCGCAGCGGCATCGCGCGGTCGTGGGCGGTGCGCTGGAACGCCTCGAGCGAGTGGTCTCCGAGCGCGAGCAGGGTCATCCCGCTACCCAGCTCGTCGTAGATCGAGCGGCCCGCCCCGACGCGGACGTGCGGAAGGCGCGCGCCAGGGCGCGCCTCGGTGACCGGATCGTCGTCGTCACCCAGGGCTGGGCTCGGCCCGTCGGTGACGATCACCGGTGAGTCCTCGTAGGCGAGATCCAGCACCAGGCTGAGAGCGTGGAACTCGGCCCGCTTCGCGGCCTGGATGTTCTGGTGTGCCGCGCGTCGGGCCCGCTCGCCCACCTCGCCCGGCACATCGGCGTCATCGTCGAGCAGGTCGGTGGCCAGCACTCGGTTGTTAGCGGCCGCGGCCGAGATCACCCGGGCTTGGATCGGTCGGCGCTCGGTCTCGTAGCTGTCGAGCAGCCGCGGTCCGCCCCAGCCCTGCAGCACGGCCGCGAGCTTCCAGCCGATGTCGACGGCATCGCCGATCCCGGTGTTGAGCCCGTGCCCGCCGAATGGAGGATTGAGGTGAGCGGCATCACCGGCGAGGAACACACGGCGGTCACGCGCGCGATCCACCAGCTGCATGCGCGCCGTCCACGGATCATGGGAGAGCACCATCGCATCGACCGACGTTCCGGCCGCGCCGTCGATGATCGCCTGCGCATCTCGTTCTCCTGTCGGGCGATCGACCCCGAAGGCGATGATCCACCACGTCCCATGGCGGTCGATCGGCCCCATCAGCGAGGGCGCGGCCCGGTTGAGGATCCAGTACTGAACCGCCGGGCCGTGGACGGTCTGGGCCAGCAGCTCCGGCGCGTGGAACACCATCCCGAAGTTCGGTCGCAGCGCGTGCTCGCCGATGTACGCAGCACCGATTGCCTCGCGCACGGCGCTGCGCGGACCATCGCAGCCGAGCAAATATGCCGCCGAGATCACCGAGCGTCGTCCGCCATCGTCGGCCACCGATACCCGCACCGCGTCATCGTCCTGGTCCAGTCCGATCACCCGGCGGCCGGTCGCCAGGGTCACCTCCGGCAGCTCGTGGACGACGTCTCGCAGCAGCTCCTCGAGCACGTACTGGGGCGCCTGCTGACCAACCTCCGCGCAGCGGTCACCTTCGGGAGCAAGGCCGAGCACGCCCGTGAACCGCGACAGTTCGTGGCCGAGAAGGGACGTGCAGAAGACGATGTCCTGGGACCATGCGACCGGCAGCGGAGCGCGGTCACGCAGACGGTCGGCGATGCCCCAGCGCCGCAGATGCTCCATCGAGCGCACGTTGACCGTCTTGCAGCGAGGCCGGGCGTGAGACACCGCGTCCCGGGGTTCGATCACCAGACATTCGATGCCCCGTTGCCCGAGCTCTACCGCGGCGGCCAGGCCCACCGGGCCGCCGCCGGCGATCAGCACCTGGGTGGAGTCGGGAAGGACGGCAGCGGCGTTCATCGCGTCAGGGCGGACCATGCTCCCATCAACTCGGTGCAGGTAGCCGGCGCGCAGCCGGCACCGCGCTCTCCTGACGCTCTTGTGCGCCCATCCCTTCTCCTCTCGCGAACGACAAAAGATTATCGATTAACGCAAATCGATCCTGTAGCCTCGTCGGGAGTCCCGGGTCAGGAGGAGAGGGGATGCGGTTCGCCAATCACGACGGTCGACTGACGCTGCTCGCCGCCGGCCCCGAAGACGAACTGGATGGTGCGGCCGGGATCGACGTGCACGCGGCCAGCGGTGGCCGGATCCCCGCCGACCCCGAACTCGCCCTACAGGCGTGGGCACAGGTCCTGGCGTGCTCGCGCAACCCCCAGCCCACTCGGCCCATCTCCATCCGGTCCGCCCACCTCAGGTCTCCCTCGCCCCGGCCGGCGCAGATGTTCGGGATCGGCGTCAACTATGCCGATCACGGGACCGAGTCAGGAATGGAGGTCCCCGACGTGCCGCTCGTGTTCCCCAAGCTGTCGACCGCCGTCGCCGGCCCGTTTGACGCGATCCCGCTATCGACCGAGACCGTGGACTGGGAGGTCGAGATCGCGGTGATCATCGGCACCTCGGCGCGGCACGTGTCCGTGTCGCGGGCGTGGGACGTCGTGGCCGGTCTCACCGTCGGCCAGGATCTCTCTGACCGCGACATCCAATGGCGGCCCAAGAGCGTCCCGCAGTTCAGCCTGGGCAAGTCGCTGGCCGGCTTCGCGCCGCTGGGCCCGGTCCTGGTCACGCCCGATGAGTTCGCCGATCGCGACGACATCGAGCTCGTGTGCCGGCTCAACGGGGAGGAGATGCAGCGCAGCCGCAGCTCGCACATGCTGCTCCCGATCCCGGCGCTCGTCGCCTACCTCAGCTCGGTGTTGGAACTGCGCCCCGGCGACGTGATCCTCACCGGTACCCCCAGCGGCATCGGCATGAGCCGGACTCCGCCGCGGTACCTCGCCGTCGGGGATCGGCTCGAGAGCTGGATCGAGGGCATCGGATCGATGTCGCACACCTTCCTCGGCAGTCCGGCGACCCAAGAGGCGGCGTCGTGAGGTTCGGACATGTCTGATCTGCGGAACTGCCGATGATGGAGTCCGACACCGGCGCCGCAACGCCGCAGTACGAGAGAGAGGAGCGCATGAGCACCCACGTCACACCACACCCGGTCCTGCACCATGTGACACTGAAGACCAATCGCGTCGACGAGATGATCAAGTGGTACGGGATCGTCGTCGGGATGACGACAAACCACCACAGCCAGTTCGGCGCCTGGATGACCAACGACGCGGCCAACCACCGTGTCGCGCTGCTCGCGCACCCGGCTCTGACCGACGACCCGGACAAGATCCCCCACACCGGCATGCACCACATGGCGTTCGAGTACGCCGACATCGGCGCACTCATGGACACCTATGACCGGCTCACCGGCCATGACATCCTCCCCCACGCGTGCCTCGATCACGGGCTGACGACGTCGCTGTACTACGTCGACCCCGATGGCAACAGCGTTGAGCTTCAGGCCGACAACTTCGGTGACTGGTCGGCGTCGACCGAGTGGATGCGCACAGCGCCCGAGTTCGAGGTCAACCCGATCGGGGTCAACGTCGATCCGGGCCGGCTGCTCGCGGCGTGGCGCGGGGGCGTCGACGCGGCGGAGCTGCACCGTCGCAGCTTCGCCGGCGAGTTCGATCCGGGCACGCCGCTGGACTTGCGACTGCCACCCGAGACCGCCCCACTGGCCTGAGGTCGCGCGTGACGACGAGAACCGGCATCGCACCACTCTTCCCCGAGTCGCAGTCACTCGTGGACCGAGTCGGGCACGCCGTCCGCCGGGCCATCCTGGAAGGCCGGCTGCGGCCCGGCGAAACGTTGTCGATCAGTGATCTGGCCGCTGATCTCGGTGTCAGCCACAGCCCGGTGCGCGAGGCGCTACAGCGGCTCTCCAGCCAGGGTCTCATTCTGCTGCGCCCCGCTCGGACCGCCGTCGTCGCCCCCCTTGACCTCGCAGAGTTGGAGGAGATCTATCGCCTGCGCGAACTCGTCGAGGTCGACGCGGTCGCCCGGGCCGCTCCGCAGCTGAGCGCCGTCGATATCGAGACGCTTGAGCGCCAGTTCGAACTCCTGTCGACGGCTGCCACGGACTCGGACCCTTTCTGGGACGCCCACAACGCGTTTCATACCGCGCTGATGACACCCGTCCTGACGTCGCGCCTGCAACGAGTGGTCACCGAGCTGTGGCATGCCGCCGAGCGCTACATCCGAATCGTCTACATGGAGACCGACGTGCTGTTCACCCATAGTCCGCGCGAGCGTCACGAGCCGCTGTTGGCCGCCGCCCATGCTCGGGACAGCGACGTGCTGCGCACGGCCATGACCGCCCACCTGCGCAGCAACCACCAAGAGGTCGCCGGAAGCCTGAAGCGGATCCTGCCGCCGGCGCCCGGACTGCCACTTCGGTGACACCGCAGGAGCGATACCCGTCCGGGGCCGGAAGCAGCTTACGGACCCGAATACCCTACATGTCGGCCCCTGCTACGGCGATAAAGAGTACGTCTATATGCAGGACTTTTACTGATGGCGAGACCGGGACTTGAACCCGGGACACCACGATTTTCAGTCGTGTGCTCTACCAACTGAGCTATCTCGCCCTGGCCGGGCGATGCTAGCGAGTAGCTGCCCGTTTGCCAGGCCTGGACATGCGTCCATGAACCCGCGACAGAGAGCCCTGCTCCGGGTAGGCTGACCACCGTGCGTCGCCTGACCGCCCTTCTCATCACCGGGTTCGCCGTGCTCGTGCTCGCGGGCTGCGGGAGCTCGAAGCCGGGCAGCGGAGGGCCCGCCAGCCCCACGATCGACGCGCTGTCCTACTTCCCGGCCACCTCGCCGTTCGTCATCACAGCGCAGACCAACCCCAAAGCGGCCGCGGTCCAGCAGTTGCAGAAGCAGAACCCGAGCTATGCCTTCGCGGCCACGGCGATCTTCGCTCAGATGGCCAAGCTGGGGATCGACTACAACGCGGACATCCGGCCCCTGTTCGGCAACCCCGTGACCGCCGGTCTGGTCTCAACCGAGGGGCTCAGCGGGGGTGCCGGCTCAGACCCGCAGTTCCTGGCGGTCTGGGTGACCAAGAGCGCGAGCAAGCTCACAGCGCTGCTGGGCAAGCTGCACGTCTCGCGCAATGGAACCCACGACGGGGCCGCGCTCTACTCGCTGGGCAGCATCGGGCTGGCCACCTCCGGCGCCACCGTCATGCTGGCCCGCTCGCCCGCGGTGCTCGACGCCGCACTCGATCGCCACGCGAACCATCAGGGCTTTGACGCGGCCACCTACGCCAAGGCCACCGCCGGTGTCCCGGCGAACGGGCTCGTCACCGCCTTCGGTGACCTCGCTCCCGTGCTGTCCGCTCCGAGCGCCGCCAAGGCGCGACAGGTCCCGTGGGTAGCTGCGATCACCGGCTATGCGGCGTCGATCACCGGCAGCAAGAAACTGACGACGATGCGCTTCCACATCGCCACCACCGGCAAGCCGTTGTCGGTGAGCCAGCTGCCGATCGCCAGCGGCACCACGCCCGCCGGCACGGCGACCACGCTCCCGATCGGCCTCGGGATCCGCGACCCGCAGCAGATCATCAGCTTCGCCCTGGACGCTGTCCGGCGGACCCAGCCCGCCGATTACGCCAAGTATCTGCGGCAGGTGGCAGCGTTCAAGAAGCGCTCCGGCGTCGACGCCGCCACCGTGACCAAGCAGATGACGGGCCAGCTCGTCCTCTCGAGCGACACCCACGCGACGCTGGTCCGCGTCCAGCTCACCAACCCGGCGGTGCTGCGCTCGGCCCTGGCCGCGGTGGCCAGTGCCCACAGCGCCGGCGGGGCGCACGTGACGGCGCTCGGCGGCGGCTTCTACGCCATCCGCGATGGCAAGACGCCCTTGACCGCGACTGTGCTCGGCGACCAGCTGGTGCTCGGCCGCGCCACCCAAGCTCAGCTCCGCGCGTTCGCCGCCGCACCGATCAGCAACGCGACATCCGGAAACGGCACCGGGTCGGTGTCCTTCCGCCTCGCCCTGCCCGACCTGCTGCGCACCGTGCTCAAGCAGGACCCGTCGCCCATCGCTCAGCAGCTGATCGGCATGCTCGGAGTGATGACGGGCTCAGCCGAGGCCGACACCAACGGCCTCACCGGCACCATCACCATCCCGGTCAGGTAAGCCGCCCCGGCGCGATCCGGAACGAGTCGAAGTGCCGCGCCACTCCGTCTGAGACGGTGCTGTAGACGACCTCGGCGCCGGTCCGCCGGGCGCTGACGGTCATGAAGCCGTGCTCGCGGCACTGAAAGGACTCGAGCGTGACGCCCTCCAGGCCCGGAAACGACGCCGGCAGATCGGGCACGCCGGTCCCGATGGCGTGGCGCTCGTGAAACCCTCCGCTCCCGGCGACGATGTACGGGACCTGGCGCCCGTGGACGCGGCGGGCAAACCGCTGGTAGTTGTGCGCGTGACCGGTGAACACGGCGTCGGGCACGCGCCCGGCGAGGGCAAAGCAGTCGTCCAGCAGTTCGCCGAGGTCCAAGTTGGCGCCGTGCACGACGTCGGCGGAGTAGACCGGCTGGTGCATGGCGACGATGAGCGTGGCGCCGGGCGGCGCGGCTCTGAGCTCACCAACGAGCCAGGCAAGCTGGTCCACCGCCAATTGCCCGCCCTCGGGGACGTTGGTGTACAGGCCGACGATCCACAACCAGTCGTGGGTGAGCGTCCAGTAGACGTTGGGCTGGGCAACGATCGGCCGCGGCAGCCGCAGCGACGCGTCGCGAAGGGGCGCTGACTGCGCGCAGAACGTCTTCAGGAAGCCGGCCAGGGTGCCGGCGCGCGACGATGGGGTGAGCTCGCCGTCGTGGTTGCCGGGCACGCCGAAGATCGGCGCGGAGTACGCGGCGTAAGGCGCGAAGAACTGCGACCGGTAGCCGGCCTCCTCCCCGTGGGGGTAGACCACGTCGCCCAGGTGGTAGAAGAAGTCGACCGGCGAACAGCCATGCAGCTCGTCGACCATGGCCTCGGCCACCCCGCGCTGCGGGCGCCCGTCGCGCCAGCCGCCCGTGTCGCCGGCGCAGTGAAAGCGGAGCATTCCGGCGCGGTCGATCGACGCCATCCGGTCGGGGTCGAGGACGTCGGCGAGCCGTCGGCGAAACGGCGGCGGTCCCGAAGGCTGGGGCAGCGGGACGAACGCCTGGCTCGGCGTCGCCTGCCGGCGGAGCGCCACCTGGTGGGCGGCGGTAGGGGGCGCGGGCGCTGGGCCCGGCCAACCCGGCGCCGGCGTCGCTCCCTGCCACGAGTCACTGCGCAGACGGATGCGAGCCATTGTCAGCCCACCGCGGGGTGAGGTCGTGTAGATCCTGTGATCGTTTCTACGGGTGGGCGCCGAGCGCGGTCATCCGCCTTAGCAGCTCCAGCGCCCCGGCCTTGTGCAGCGGCTCGTTGAGGTTGCCGCACTTGGGCGACTGCACGCACGAGGGACAGCCCGACTGGCACGGGCACTCCCCGATGAGACGCTGGGCATCGCCCACGAGGCGGTCGAACTCCTGATAGCCGCGCCGGGTGATGCCGACGCCGCCCGGATGGCCGTCGTAGATGAAGATGGTCGGGCCGCCCGTCTGCGGATGGGCGTCGATCGACAGGCCGCCGATGTCCCAGCGGTCGCACATCGCGATCAGCGGCAGCACCGCGATCTGGCCGTGCTCGAGCGCGTGCAGGGAGCCCAGCAGCGCGGGCCGTGGGAACTCCTCCGCGGCGACGAGCTCGTCGAGCTCGTACCAGAGGGCCCGCGTGTCGAACTCGGTCGTCGGGAGGTCCAGCGACTGAAAGTCGATGACCTCGTGGTCCTGCAGCGACTTGCGCTGGTAGCCGATCACGGTCTCGGTGTAGACCACCGAGCCGTAGGAGAGCGTGACCCCATGGGTGAGGCGGCGCTCGGACAGGCGCTCGATGTAGAGCATGATCTCGCGCTTGGCCTGGGTGAAGTAGTCGCCGTCGAAGGGATCGAGCACGACGCGTCGGGCGGCGAGATCCAACTCCCGCACGTGATAGGAGCGGCCGAGGTGCAGGTAGACGGCGCCGTCGTGGACCGTCGAGTACGCCCGCCCCGCCTCGATCGTCCCCAGCACCTCGCCCGAGGAGGCGTCCAGCAGCACGAAGTTGTCAGGGGAGGCCGAACGCAGCGCGACCCGGGCGGCGGGATAGTCGTCGGCGCGCTTGGGGACAAAGCCGGTCGCGCGCTCGCGCAGGAAGCCGGCCTCGGTGAGCTGCTGCGCGCACTCGCGCCACTCCGGCCCGAGAAACGGCTCGTCGGCCTCGGTCAGCGGCGCTTCGTGCGCGGCGCAGAGCAGATGCTCGGCATAGATCTCCGGGCTGTGCGGATCCAGAATGGCGGCCTCGACGGCCCGGCCCAGGAACTCGGCGGGGTGGCGGCAGAAGAACTGATCCAGCGCGTCTTCGCCGGCGATGTAGACGGCCAGGCCGCGGCCGCGCCGGCCCGCGCGGCCCCACATCTGGCGCAGGCTGGCCACCGTGCCGGGGAAGGTGACGCAGATCGCCGCGTCGAGCTCGCCGATGTCGATGCCCAGCTCCAGCGCGTCGGTGGCCACGACGCCCAGCAGTTCCCCGTTGGTCAGCCGGCGCTCGATCTCATGGCGCTGGGCCGGCGTGTAGCCGGCCCGGTACGGCGCGATCCGCTCCCCCAGCTCGGCCGGAAGGCGGTCGACCGCGTGCTTGAGGATCAGCTCCACCCCCTTGCGCGACTTCATGAAGCAGATCGTGCGGGCGCCGCTCTGGACGAGCTCTGCGAAGACCTCGGCCGCCTCGTACAGCGCGGAGGCCCGGATCCCGAGCTGTTCATCGAGCAGCGGGGGGTTCCACATGGCCACCCGGCGCTGCGCCCGCGGGGCGGCGTCGTGGTCTACGAGGTTGAACGGTGTCAGGCCCGTGAGTGTCTCGGCGAGGTCGACGGGATTGGCGATCGTGGCCGACGCCAACAGGAACCGCGGCTCGGTGCCGTGGATGGCGGCGGCGCGGCGCAGGCGGCGCAGCACGTTGCCCACGTGGGAGCCGAACACGCCGCGGTACACGTGTGCCTCGTCGACCACGACGAAGGCCAGGTTGGCGAACAGATCGCCCCACGCAGCGTGGTGAGGCAGGATCCCGACGTGCAGCATGTCGGGGTTGGTGATGATGAGGTTGCTGCGCTTGCGGATCGCCGACCGTTCCTGGCGCGGCGTGTCGCCGTCGTAGATCGCGGGCCGGATCTGCTTGGTGAGGCCAAACTGATGCAGCGACCGCGCCTGGTCCTGGGCCAGCGCCTTGGTGGGGTAGAGGTAGAGCGCGCGGGCCGTCCGGTCGGCGGTCAAGACCTCGAGGGTGGGGAGCTGGAAGCACAGCGACTTGCCCGAGGCGGTGCCGGTGGTCACCACCGTGGGTCCGTCGAACGCCTTGAGCAGCGCCTCGGCCTGGTGGCCGTAGAGGTGCTCGATCCCGGCGTGGTCCAGCGCCTGGGTGACCGGCCAGCTCAGCTGGTCCGGGATGGAAACCAGCCGTCCGGGACGCCCTTCGTAGACGTCGTCGTGCACCAGGCGCTCATCCGAGCGTCCGGTGGTGAGCAGCGCCTCCCAGGGCTCGGTTTCATGGAGTGCCGACACGCGTCAGTCTCAGTATGGCGGCCAGTCCTGACCGCCCTTCGACGACGCCTCCCGCCCGTCCCTGGGCGACCGCGGTGCTACGGTCGCGGCCGCCATGCGCTGCCTCTACGTCGACCTCGATGGGACCCTCCTCGGGCCCAACGCCTCCCTGCTCACCGGCGCCGACGGGGGCTTCAGCGCGCTCAGCGTCCGCGCCCTGGAGGCCTGCGCCCGGGCCGGCGTGGAGGTGGTCATCTATTCGGGACGGCGGCAGGGCAGCGTGTTCGAGAGCGCGCGCCTGATCGGCTCCACTGCCTACATCTTCGAGCTGGGCTGCGGCGTGGTGGTGGATGGCGAGCTCGAGTGGCTCACCGACGGCGTCGAGCCCACCGACGAGGGCGGCACGATCTACGAGCAGATCGACGCCTCAGGGGCGCCCGCGCTCCTGCTCGACCGCTACGCCGGCACGTTGGAGTACCACACGCCGTGGTCGCGCGGCCGCGAGGTCTCGCATCTCTTTCGCGGCAACGTGGACCTCGACGAGGTGGGCGCGCTGCTGGACGGCGAGGGCCTGGGCCGGCTGCGGCTGGTTGACAACGGGGTCATTCGCGCGGCGTCCGAGCAGATGCCGGGCATGCCCGTCATCCATGCCTACCACCTCATCCCCAGCGGAGCGTCCAAGGCGCGCGGAGTCGCCCGCCACATGCAGATCCGGGGCTATGCGCCGGAGGACTGCATCGCGGCCGGCGACTCACGCGAGGACCTCGAGGCCGCCTCGGTGGTCGGCACGTTCTGGCTGGTGGCCAATGCCCTGGAGCGTGACCTCACGCTCGGGCAGGAGGTCACCGGCCGACGCGGGGTCCGAATCGCGTCGGAGAGCTACGGCGCCGGCGTCTACGAAGCGGTGGTGACGACGCTCACGGAGCGCCGGTCCCGCTGATTGCGCGCCATCTCACGCTGCGCGGCGTCGATGACACGCTGACGCGCCCGACGCTGGTCCGCCTTGAGGCGTGACCTACGGTTGACCTCCTCGGCATCCCCCACAGCCCATCCCAGCCGTTCGACGAGTTGGCTGGCGAAATGCTCTGACTCGAAGTCACTTTCACTCACCCGCTCACGGAACATGATGGGGGGCTCGGCGTCCTCAGCCGACCTATCAGCGGTCACGATGATCTGAGGCATCTATCCCTCTCTTCGACAACGGTTCCCGACCCACGGTGGCACGCTCACTTTGAGGGACGGTAAACATTCTGTAGAGCTTCCTCATGTTGGTGCTCTAATTAGTGGCGCATCGGCCACCATAGGTGCGCAAACGTGAGTTCAGGCCGCGCCGCGCGCACGCACCCGCGCTGCGGGCGCCGCCGCGTCCTCCGCCGCTACCGCGTCGGAGAGCGCTCCCGCGGCCTCCGCGAACTCTCCGAACGCGTCGGCCACCGCGGCGGCGCTTGACCCGGTGATCGCGTGGTTGAGCGTGGCCACCGCGCCGTCGAATCGCTCCCACATCGCGACGGGGCCGCGCCGTCCGGTTCCGGGCCGCAGCTCGTAGGGCGGCTCGGCATTCTCCGCGCCGGGGACGGGGCGCCACAGCAGGCCTGCGGCGTGCGCGTGCTCCCATGCCACCTGTTCGTTGGCCGCCGCCTCCCCGAGGTCACGCAGCCGCGTGGCGAACCCCGGGTCGGGCGGGGCCAGCTTGTGGGCGCGCATGGCAGCCGCCCAGTCGTCGCTGGCATGCCGCACGGCGCGCATGATCTGAGCCCGTTGTCGATCGAGATCGTCTCCGAAGCTCATCCCCCTCCTTCGCCCTCATGTCCCGCGGTCGCCGAACTCGGGCCAGGCTCGGCCACGCCCACCGGCTCGCCACCCCAGAAGTCATCGGCGCTGGGACTGGGTCGCCGGCTCGGCGGCGCAGCGCCCGCGCTGTAGCTCTCCTCCAGGATGCGTTCGAAGTCCGAGCGCTTGATCCGGACCCTCCGACCCACCCGCAGCGCCGGCAACGACCCCTGATCGATCCAATTGCGGACCGTCTGCTGATTGAGCTTCAACGTCTCCGCCACCTCAGCGACAGTCAGATACGTCTCTTCCGGCTCGCTTGGGCTCATAGAGTGTTTACTAATTGAGACAAATTGGGACTAATCAGGGTTATACTGTACCGCGCCACGGAGACGGACCGGCACCCGGACGGAAGAAAGGTCTGCATACCCGTGAAAACGGGCGATGGGCAACGCGAAGACAGCGGGATGACTCGCAACGAGGAGAACGTGATCCGGCTTCCTCGCGACTGGCTCGGGCCGCCCGAGGAGTTGGTCCCCATCGGCCCTGCCGCCCGGGCCCGTGCCGCCCAGCAGGAGTTCGACGGCGGCGTGCCCCCGACAGCGGATGCGTTCTGGAGCGAGGACTCCGCGGCGCTCCACGACGCCGTCCAGGCGCCGCCGGCGACAAGTCCCGTGCGCCACGACCCCCCGGTCGGCCTGGCGCCTCCGCTGACGCGTCGGCGAATCCTGACCCTGAGTCGCCTCCCGCGGGTCAGGCTCGGCGGCGCGGCCGCGCGAGTGTCGTGGCGGTGGGCTGCCGTCGCGGTGCCGATCGTGGCGCTGCTCGTGGCAGCAGCGATCGGGACGAGTCAGGGGCCGACGTCACATCCGGCCGCCGCTGACGACGCTGCATCGCACGCCGCCGCGGCCGTGCACCACGGGGTCGCAAGTCTGAGCGACACCGTGAATCGGCTCGCGTCCGCCACGAAGGAGGGGGCCGCGCCTGCGACGCCGAGCCGGGTGACAGACCGCGCGACCACCCGGCACCACGCAGCGGTTCGAAGTCACGCGCGCACGCGTGCGGGAAGCGCGCGCCCCGCCAAGACCCGGCACACAGCTTCTCCGCACCGCTCCAGCCGGTCGCCGGCGCCCACCGTCACCGAGGCGGCCGCTTCACCAGCGCCGACCCACTCGAGTGAACCCGTCTCCAGCGAGTCGACCTCGACGGGCGCGGCCGCATCGACTGGCTCGAGCTTGTCGAGCGGGTCCAGCGAATCGACGAGTGATTCGACGGGTTCTAGGCATGCCCCCGGTCCCGCCGGTCCGACCGGCCTCGGCTCGGTCACCGGCGGATGCAACCCCAAGTGCTAGTGAGGCTTTGACCGTGTCGTCGTCCGAAAGGCAGGTGCGTGTGCACCGACTCATCGCCCACCTTCGCAGCAACCTCATCGGCTGGATCGCGCTGTTCGTGGCGCTGGGCGGTACGGGCTACGCAGCGATCGGCATCCCCCGGAACTCCGTGGGGTCTGCGCAACTGCGCAACCACTCGATCACTCCGGTGAAGCTCAACCCGAAATCGATCGGCGGGAGTGTCCGAGCCTGGGCGATCGTGAGCAGCACCGGCAAGGTGCGCGCCGGGAGCGGAAAGCCGCGCGTCCTCCTCGTCTCCGGCTCGCCCGGCCTGTTCGACATCCAGTGGAGGGTGCGCTTCCCAGCGCCGTGTGCGACTGTGGCCAGCATCGACAGTGTCTCGCCGCCGACTGAGTCGATCCCGACGACTGTCGGCGGCAATACCGGAACTAGAGACCTGGCGGTCGGGTACGTCAGCGAGGTCGGCAGCGGATCGCCGCGGGCGTCCAAACATTCGGGGACGCTTCTCATGACTTTCAACCAGGCCGGGCAGCCGACGCCGCTAGGTTTCGACGTCGCGGTCATCTGCTGACGTGACGGGGTGATGCGCGCAGGGGTGAAACTCGGCGTGGTCGCGGCGATCGCCTTAGCCCCCTGCGGGGTGGGGGCATCGGCGGCGAGCGCCGGTACATACACCGTGAACGCTTGCGGAGGCAACGCGGCGTCGATCTTCACGCAAGGGGGCGGTGGCTTAGGAATGGGCACCGCCGAGGATTGCTCAAACGGCGGGCTGGGCCTTGAGCTCACGGCAATTCCACAGACGAATCAGGGCTCGGTGGCGAAGTGGTCGACGATCACGCCCGACCCGGCGATCAGGATCGTGGCGGTTAACACCGGCGGACTTGTCGACTGCAACCTGCACGCGGACGGGTTCAACGCCAGCTACTTCTGGGGCGACAACGGCGTGAACTTTGGCTCACCACAGATCACTGTGGACTGCCACGGAGGCACGGGGGATGAGAGCGCCGCCCCGCTATCCCAGTTCGTCACCTCGTCGCGCTACTTCGGGTTTCAAGCCTCCTGTACCAGCCCGAACACCTGCACGGTCAGCGGCTTCAACCGCCTGGTGGTTGGCCGAGCGGGCGTCAACCTATTGGCCCAGGAGAACAACGGCCCGGCGGTGTCCCCCACCGGCCCAACGGCGCTATCCCTCCCTCCGCAGACCAATCTCGCGAATGTGAATAGCTGGGTGCGTGGCAGCTTCCCCGCCGGATTCAGCGCTACCGACCCGTCCGGGGTCTGTCAGATGTCAACCACAGTCAACGGCCTGCAGATCGCGAGCTACCTGGACCCAGCGCGTGTTAACACGAGTTGGACGCAATGTCACGGTGCCACGCTGCCGCAGACGATCGACACAACCCGCTATGCCAACGGGGCGGGAGCGCTTCAGCTGCAGTATGCGGCGAGCAACGCGGCCAGCGTGGCGAGCACCATCACCCGTAGCATCGACGTCGACAACACGACGCCCTCGGTGAGCCTCTCGGCCCCGGCCGATACATCGACGACGGCGGGCACCCAGGACGTCACCGCGACGGCCAGCGGGGGGCCGAGCGGCATCTCTGCCATCTACTGCTCGGTGGACGGAGGGGCGATGCAGACGTACCGCGGGTCCACAGCAACGATCCCGGTCGATGGTCTCGGAGGCCACCAGGTGCAGTGCTACGCGCGGAACAACGCTGAGGACGCGACCGCGGCGACCGCGGTCTCGCCGACCTCAACGCTCGACCTCTCGATCCGGCAGCCGACCGCGTCGGCGATCACCTTCGCCCGAATCGCCGACGCCCTGCGGTGCCACACCGCGACCGAGCGGGTCAAGGTGCGGGGGCGGGTTCACACCGTCCGCCGCCACGGCAAGCGCGTACGGGTGCGCGGGCCGGCCAGAACCGTGCGCCGGCGGATCCGCAAGTGCCACGCCCGAACCGTGGTGCGCACCGTCCGCGTGGTCCTCAAGCGGCACGGCAAGCCGGTGCGGCGGCATGGCAAGCCGGTGTACGTCAAGCGACGGGTGCGCAAGGTTGTGCTTCCGCATGTCGTGAACAAGCCCATGCGCCGCATCGGCCACGGCAAAGCGACCACGGTGAACGGCTTCGTCGGGCTCTCAGACGGAACCGCGCTGGCCGGCCAGACCGTTGACGTCTACTCCTCGCCGGACGACAACGCGCCGCGGTTCCACGTGATGCGGACCGTGACGACCAACGCCGACGGCGTGTGGACGGCCAAGGTGTCGGCGGGCCCCTCACGGCTGATCGAGGCGATCTACCCCGGCAACGGCACGACGGAGCCGGCGACATCCTCGATGGTCAAGCTCATGGTGCCCGCCCGGATCGCGGTGTCGATCTCGCCGCGGGTGCTCCCGTGGTCGCGGAAGATCACGATCACCGGGCGACTGGTCGGGGGATGGGTGCCGCGCGACGGCGTCGCGTTGCGCTTACGGGTTCCGTATCCGGGGGGCCGATCGCTTCAGGAGCCGTTTCGGACGAACTCGCGTGGCGCGTTCAAGTTCGATTGGTCCTATGGGTCGGGGCGCGGCGTCGTCTCCTACCGGTTCGTCGTGGAGACCACGGCCACCGAGTCGGACTATCCGTGGGCGGCGGCGATCAGCCGGGCCGTCAGGGTCACGTTCGGGCGCCCCACGCCGCGCACCCGGCGGCATCATCGCCACCGCCGCGGCTGACGCTCCGCCGCGGGCCGTTTGTGACGAATGTGTGACGCCCTGTAAAAAAAGTGGGTCGATCCGGGGCTCCGCGCCCACGGGCTTGCGATGGCGTGCTGTGCTGGAGCCATGGACGCCGGAAGACACCAGATGAGGGGTTCAAGCGGTAATTGCTCCCCACAACGCGCTGGAGCCGGTACTCTGGATGATCAATGGTCGGCGACATCCTTCAGCCCACCCATCTGGTGTTCGTGCTCGTGGTGGCTCTGCTCGTGCTCGGCCCCAAGCGGCTTCCCGAGGTTGGACGGCAGCTCGGCAACGGATTGCGGGACTTCCGGGCGGCCATCAACGGGGAACACCACGAGCCCGCCGAGGTCCAGACGCCGTACGAAGCGCCTCCGTCAGACACTCCGGCTGAACACGAGTTCGCGCACGCGACCTCCGAGAGCACCCTCGGGGACGTCGCCGCGCCACACGAAGCCTCGGTCGACGCCACGAACGGTCACGAGTTCGCCCACGAGGCGCAGACGGCCGCAGGCACCGAGGACGCGCAGGACGGTCCGGAGCCGGACGGCGGGCACGAGTTCGCCTACGAGACGTCCGAGCCCTCGGACAAGCGGACCGACCCGCTCACCTGAGCACGAACCCGCCGCGACTGTGAGCTCGGCGCGCGAAAGCGCCGCGCTGGTTGCCCTGCTGCGCCTGGGCAGGCGCCCGTGGCGCGAGTACGCGCGGGCCGTGGAGCGCGCCGGCAGCGCCTTGGCGGTCCTCGAAGCAGAGCTGGCCGACGACCGCGGCCAGGCGACGCTCCTCCCGGAGCCCTCAGCGCCGCTCCTGGCCCGAGCGGAGGCGGAGATCGGCATCTGGCACCACGAGGGCTTTCAGCTCCTGACGGTCCTCGATGGGGGCTATCCGGAGAACCTGCGCACGATCCATGATCGGCCGCCGATCCTGTTCGTCTCGGGTGGGCTCACGGCTCAGGACGCGCGGGCGGTCGCGGTCGTCGGAGCGCGTCGGGCGAGCCCCGCCGGGCGGGCCGCCGCCGCGGACCTCGCCGGCGCCCTGGCGCGCGCGGGGTACGTCGTGGTCTCCGGATTGGCCGCGGGGATCGACACCGCGGCGCACGAGGCCGCTCTGGCCGCGGGCGGGCGCACCGTCGCCGTCATCGGGACGGGGCTGCGCCACAGCTATCCCCCGGAGAACGCGGCGCTGCAGCGGCGGATCGCCGCCGAGGGCGCGGTCGTGTCGCAGTTCTGGCCCGACGCGCCGCCCAGCCGCACGAGCTTTCCCCTGCGCAACGCCGTGATGTCCGGCTTCGCGCTGGGGACGGTGGTGGTGGAGGCGTCATTCCGCAGCGGGGCGCGCCTGCAAGCGCGTCTGGCGCTGGCCCACGGGCGCCCGGTGTTCCTGTGGAGGGCGCTGCTGGACGAGCCGTGGGCGCGCGATGTGGCCCAGCGTCCCGGGGTGTATGTGATCGACGAGGCAGCGCAGGTGATGCAGACGGTCGAACGGCTCAATGCCCTGGATGAGCTCGTTGAGTAGCCGCCGTGGCCCATGTCGACGAGTTGAGCGCGTCCTACGCGAACTTCATGCTGGGCCCGCGGCCTGGGCCCGACGTGTGCGCGCGCTGCTTCGACCTGACCGATGGCGGGACGGGGTGCTACCACTGCGGTCACGACGGGGGCTGGGTCGACGCGATGGCTCCGATCTCGTACTCGATGGGCGGGGAGCAGCTGCACCACGCGCTGGGCGGCTACAAGCGCTACGCGGGACCGCCCGCCAGATACCTTGCGGCCGGGCTGGCCGCGGTGCTGTGGCGCTACCTGGGCCTGCACGAGCTGTGTCTGGCGCGAGCGGTGGCGGTCGAGCGCTTCGACGTGGTGACCACCGTGCCCTCGAGCGACGCCCACCGGGACGCGACGCATCCGCTGCACAGGCTCGTCGGCGAGGTCGTCAAACCGCTGCAGCCGCGGTACGAGCGCCTCCTGCGCCGTACCGATGCGGCCGTGACCGCGCACCGATTCAGCGCTGAGCGATTTGAGGCGACCCGGACCCTCGGTGGCCGTGCGGTGCTGCTCATCGACGACACGTGGACGACCGGCGCCAACGCGCGGAGCGCCGCCGCGGCCCTGAAGGCAGCGGGGGCGGAGCGCGTGGCGGTGGTGGTCATCGGCCGGTACGTCAACCGCGAGTGGAGCCACAACGACGGCCAGCTGCGCCGTCTTCCCCTGCCGTTTGACTGGGACCGGTGCGCGCTGTGTGACGAGCGGGCAGAGGGGACCGATGCCGGTGGTCGCTAGTCTCACTGCGCCATGTGGTGGGAGCAGGCGGTCATCTACCAGGTCTACGTCCGCTCGTTCCAGGACACCAATGGGGACGGCGTCGGCGATCTGCCGGGCGTGACGCAGCGGCTGGAGCACATCGCCGATCTGGGCGCGCAGGCCGTGTGGCTGTCTCCGATCTACCCCTCCCCCAACGCGGACTTCGGTTATGACGTCAGCGACTTTCTCAGTGTGGAGCCGGCGTTCGGCACACTGGCCGACCTCGACGCGCTGGTCAGCCGGGCGCATGAGCTCGGCCTCAAGGTGCTGCTGGACTTCGTCCCCTGCCACACATCGACCGCGCACCCCTGGTTTCGCGAGCATCCCGACTACTACGTCTGGGCCGACGCGCCCAACAACTGGCGGGCGGCGTTCGGCGGGTCGGCGTGGGGCCGAGACGAGCAGTCCGGCCGCTACTTCCTGCACTCCTTCTTTCCCGAACAGGCCGATCTGAACTGGCGCAACCCCGAGGTGCGCGAGCAGATGACCGCGGCGATGCGCTTCTGGGTGGGCCGGGGCGTCGATGGTTTCCGGCTCGACGCGCTGGACCGCCTGATGAAGGACGCGGCGCTGCGCGACGACCCGCCCGCCACGGCCCCGTCCGTGCTCCCCGGCGACCCGCAGGACCTCGAGCTCGATCACGTCCACTCGCGCAACGCGCCCGATATCGGTGACGCGCTCCAGGCGATCCGGCGCGCCGTCGGCGACGTGCTCCTGGTCGGCGAGGTCTACCTGCCCATCGCCGAGGCGGCCGCGTACCTCGCCACGCTGGACGTGGTCTTCAACTTCGAGGAGATATTCGCGGTGGGTGACGCCGCCAAGCTCCGGCAGGCCATCGATTCCGGCATGCGGACCGGGGGGCAGGGCTGGGTCCTCTCCAACCATGACTTCAGCCGGCTGGCCAGCCGGGCCGGGCCCGAAAACGCCCGCGCGGTTGTGCTCTTGCTCCTCAGCCTCCCGGGGCCGGTGTTCGTCTACCAGGGCGACGAGCTGGGCTTCGCCGACGCGCCGATGGCCGGCCCCGAACAGGACCGCAATCACCGCGATCCCCTCCGCGCCCCCATGATGTGGGACAGCAACGCCCGCCACGGCGGCTTCAGCACCGCCCAGCCGTGGCTGACCCCCCGGCGTCCGCCGGCCCCCGGCGCAGCCCAGCAGGGCCAAGACCCCACATCCGTCTTGACGCTCACCCGCCGTGCGATAGCGCTGCGCTCCCGCCTGGCCGGCAACGAGACCAGACTCCTCCCCTCTGAACCCGGCACCATCGCCTTGCAGCGCGGGGATCAGATCGTGGCCGTCAACCTCAGCGACGCCACCACCGCGGCACCGGCGCCCGCCGGCGAACTCGACTTCGAGGCCCGCCCCGGGGACGGCGCCGATCTCGGGGTCATCCCGGCCCACGGCGGCTGGGTCGCCCGCGCCGTTTGAACGGCGCCGACCGTTCGTTCACGCAAACACGCTCTCAGGTTTGTGATTTAGGGATCTGGGGGTAGCCTGGCCCCGAGGAAGGAGAACCGTCCGGAGGTGCCGTGAGAGCGCTGGTTAAGGGAGGGCTCACAGGCCTTTCCGCTGTATTGGTAGCGGGGATGATCGCCGCGTGTGGAGGGTCCAGTGGGCCGCCCACGCTCAATTGGTACATCTTCCCGGAGCCGTCGGGATCGTTCGCGCACGCCGCGCAGGTCTGCTCGCAGGCCTCGGGCGGTAAGTACAAGATCGCGCTGAACACGTTGCCCACGGACGCCGACGGCCAGCGCCAGGAACTGGTGCGCCGCCTCGCGGCCAAGGACAGCTCCATCGACATCATCGGCATGGACGTGACCTACACGCCCGAGTTCGCCGAAGCGGGCTGGCTGCGACCCTGGGTCGGCGCCAACCGAGCCGCCGCCAGCAAGGGGATGCTCCCGGGACCGCTGGCCACGGCGACGTGGAAGGGCACGATCTACGGCATGCCCGACAACTCCAATACCCAGCTTCTTTGGTATCGCAAGGATCTGGTTCCCACCCCGCCCACCACCTGGGCGCAGATGATCCAGGACGCCGTCAAACTCGCCAGGGAGGGCAAGCCGCACTACATCGAGGTCCAGGGTAAGGAGTACGAAGGCCTGACGGTGTGGTTCAACACGCTCGTCGCGTCCCAGGGTGGCTCAATCCTCAGCGGCCCGACGAAGGTTTCAGTCGGTCCCACGGCCCAGAAGGCGGCAACGATCATCCATCAGGTCGCCACATCGCCAGGGGCCGACCCGTCGCTGTCCAACTCCGATGAGGGCAGCGCGCGGCTGGCCTTCGAGAGCGGCTCCGCGGCGTTCGAGCTCAACTATCCGTTCGTGTATCCGTCGATCCAAGCTGACGACCCCAAGCTCGCCAAGGAGATGGGCTGGACCTACTACCCGTCGGTCGACCCCGGCAAGCCCGCCAAGGTGACGATCGGCGGTTCCAACCTCGGCGTTTCGCGCTTCTCGAAGTACCCGGAGTTCGACTACGCGGCGATCAAGTGCCTCACCGATAACGCCAACCAGAAGGTCGACGCGATCAAGGGCGGCCTACCACCCACCCTCGGCGCGCTCTACACCGATCCGGCGCTGGCCAAGCCGTATCCGTTCAAGGCCCTGATCGCCAAGCAGCTCGCGTCCGCAGGGATCCGACCCCAGACCCCGGCGTATGCCGACGTGACGATCGCCATTCAGAAGGCGCTTTCGCCGCCCGCATCGATCGACCCCACCTCCGTCCTTGACACCTTGAAGAGTCAGCTCAAGGCGGCACTGAGTTCAGGAGCCCTGATTTGAGCGCGATACAAGCCACTGGGTCAGGCACGGCAACCGAGCAGACGCCACGCAAGCGCCACCTCACCGACCGCGTCAAGGCGGAGCGCCGGCTCGCGTACATGCTCATCGCGCCCGCCGTCATCGTGATGGTGTTGGTGGCGATCTGGCCGATCATCAACACCTTCATCCTCTCGCTGCAGCGCGCGGACCTGCGCTTCCCGCAGGCCAACCAGTTCATCGGCTTCGATAACTACGGCTCTGTGCTCAGCTCACCGCTGTGGTGGGCCGACGTCGCGCACACGCTGATCATCACCGTCTTCTCGGTTTCATTCGAGCTCGTCCTCGGGATGCTCATCGCGCTGGCCATGCATCGCGTCATCTTCGCCCGCGGCGCGGTACGGGCCGTCGCTCTGATCCCGTACGGGATCATCACCGTCGTCGCCGCCTACTCCTGGCGCTACGCCTTCGAGCTCGACTCCGGTTGGATTCCGGGGCTGTTCGGCATCAAGAGCGACCCCCTGGCCAGCACGACGGGCAGCTACATCGCGATCATCATCTCCGAGACGTGGAAGACCACGCCATTCATGGCCCTTCTCCTGCTCGGCGGTCTGGCGCTCGTCCCCGACGAGCTGCACGAGGCGGCCAAGGTGGACGGAGCGTCCGCCTGGCAGCGCTTCTGGAAGATCACGATCCCGCTGATGAAGCCGGCGATCCTCGTGGCGCTGCTGTTCCGCACCCTGGACGCCATCCGGATCTACGACACGGTGGTGATCTTCAACAACGGGGCTCACAACACCGAGACGCTCTCCGTGCTGGCGTCAAACCAGCTGCTCAATCGTCTCAACCTGGGACTCGGGTCCACCGTTTCGGTGCTGCTGTTCGTCCTCGTGGGGATCATCGCGTTCCTATTCATCAAGGTGTTCGGAGCCGGCGCGAGTCCGACGGGGGGTGACTGATCATGGAGAGCACATTGCAGAAGCGGCTCGGCTGGTCGGGCGCGGTCGTCCTGATCGCCCTGTTCGCGCTGATCCCGGTGGTCTGGATCATCTCGCTGTCGCTCAAGGACCCGACCACGATCGGCGACGGCAACTTCTTCCCCACCAAGTTCACCTCGGCCAACTACAGCAGCATCTTCAAGCAGTCGATCTTCACCGACGCGCTGCGCAACTCGATCGGCATCGCGCTCATCTCCACGGTGCTGGCGGTGTTCATCGCATGCTTCGCGGCGTACGCGATCGCCCGTCTGGACTTCCCGGGCAAGAACGTCCTGCTGCTCGCCTCACTGGCCATCGCGATGTTCCCGCCGATCTCGCTCGTCGGCCCGCTGTACAACCTGTGGCGCAACATCGGCCTCTATGACACGTGGCCCGGACTGATCATCCCGTACATGACGTTCGCGCTGCCGTTGTCGATCTTCGTCCTCTCGACCTTCTTCAGAGAGATCCCCTGGGAGCTCGAACAGGCGGCACAGGTCGACGGCGCCACGCCGTACCAGGCCTTCGTCAAGGTCATCGCCCCGCTGGCCGCGCCGGGGATCTTCACCACGGGCATCCTGGTCTTCATGATCTGCTGGAACGACTTCGTTTTCGCATCGACGCTGACGTCGACCAACTCGGCCGAGACGGTGCCCGCGGCGATTGCGGCCTTCCCGGGCGCCTCGCAATTCACTGAGCCAATCGGCACGATCGCGGCCGCCGCCGTCGTCGTGACGATCCCGGTCATCATTATCGTGCTCGTGTTCCAGCGCCGGATCGTCGCCGGCCTGACCGCGGGCGCCGTCAAGGGATAAGGAGAGCTCTCATGGCTGAGATCGCACTGGAGCACATCACCAAGCGATATGGCGACGGCTTCGAGGCCGTCAAGGACCTCAGTCTCGACGTCTCTGACGGCGAGTTCATGATTCTGGTCGGCCCGTCGGGCTGCGGGAAGTCGACGGCGCTGCGCATGGTCGCGGGGCTCGAGGACATCACCGGCGGCGAGCTGAAGATCGGCGGCCAGCTGATGAACGACCGCGCCCCCAAGGATCGCGACATCGCGATGGTGTTCCAGAACTACGCCCTGTATCCGCATATGACCGTGCGCGAGAACATGGGCTTCGCGCTCAAGCTGGCCAAGACCCCGGAGGCCGAGATCAACCAGAAGGTGTCCGACGCGGCGAAGATCCTCGACCTCGAGGCGCACCTGGATCGCAAGCCCGCCAACCTCTCCGGTGGTCAGCGCCAGCGCGTCGCGATGGGGCGCGCCATCGTGCGCAACCCGAGCGCCTTCCTCATGGACGAGCCGCTCTCCAACCTCGACGCCAAGCTGCGCGTCCAGATGCGCACCGAGATCGCCCGCATTCAGCAGCGCTTTGAGACCACGACGATCTACGTCACCCACGACCAGACCGAGGCGCTGACCCTGGGCGACCGGATTGCGGTGATGCGCGCGGGCCTCCTCCAGCAGGTGGGCTCGCCGAGCGAGCTCTACGGGGCGCCGAAGAACCTGTTCGTCGCGGGCTTCATCGGATCCCCCTCGATGAACTTTCTGCCGGCCGAGATCGACGGTGACAACCTCAAGACCCCGCTGGGGACGATGACCATCCCGGACTCCGTTCGCAGCCGGCTGCAGTCGGGCCCCGGCGGCGGTCGCAACGGCGTGATCGTCGGCATGCGTCCCGAGGACTTCGAGGATGCCTCGCTCGTCAACACCGAATCCGGCGGCATCACGTTCAAGACCAAGATCGACGTCCTGGAGTCGATGGGCTCGGAGTTCTACGCCTACTTCGTGGTCGAATCCGAGAAGGTCTCCGCGAAGGAGCTCGACGAGCTGGCCAGCGATGCCGGCGCCGCCGATCTGCCCCATCAGGACGGCAGCCAGATCACCGCCCGGCTCGAGCCGGCCAGCAAGGTGCGCCAGGGCCAGGAGACCGAGCTCTGGTTCAACACCGAGCACATCCACCTGTTCGACCCAGAGACGGGCAAGGCGCTCCTGGGCTCCAACGGCGACGCCGGCGCCAGCACCAGCACCAGCGCCAGCGCCAGCGCGCCCGACGCGTAGACCCGCCTGCGTCACAACCAACCAGCAACGGGGACGGCCCCTGGGCGCCGCTAGAGTCCGACGCCCATGCCCGGTACGCCGCGCTCCACGGGGATGCCCGGCCTCGATGCACAGACAGACTTCCTGCGTGCGCGACGGCGGGCCGCGCTTGGGGCGATGGTCGCCCGCCTCCGGGGCGAGCCCGACGATGTCCGCCACATCCTGCCCTATGAGGAGGTGGTGGCGGCCCTGGGCTACGTCAGCGAGCACTCGGCCGGCACAGCGGTGGTACCCCTCGATGCGATCGTCGGCACCGTCGACCGGGGCCGCGACTTTGACCGTCGCTTCCGCCCCACCACCGGTCGGGTGCGCTCGCGCTGGGAGCACATCGCCACGGCAATGCGGCGCGGCGAGGCGATGCCGCCCGTCGACCTGGTGCGCGTTGGCCAGATCTACTTCGTCCGCGACGGCCACCACCGCGTCTCGGTGGCGCGGGCCCTCGGGCTCAATGACATCGACGCCATGGTCACCGAGGTCGTCACCCGCGTTGGCGCCGAGCGAGCGATCACCCTGGAGGAGCTGCCGGTCAAGAGCCACCAGCGGGTGTTCTTCGAGCGTGTCCCGCTGCCCGACAACGCTCGGACGGAGATCACGCTCACCGATCCCTGGGATTACGGGCGCCTCGCGGAGGCGGTCGAAGCGTGGGGGTTTCGCACCATGCAGGATCGCGGCGAGCCGATCAGCCGGCGCGAAACCGCCTACCTGTGGCTGGAGAACGAGTATCGCCCCGTCGTCGAGATGCTGCGCGGGGCCGACCTCATCGGCACCACCACCGAGACCGAGGCCTACATGCGCGTGAGCGCCGCGCGCTACCGCCTGTTACGCACGCACTCGTGGGATGAGGACGTGCTCGGGGCTGTCGTCGACGAGCTCTCGCGCAAGAACCGCCGGCGGCGCAAGACCGACATCACCGAGCGCTGAGGCGACTCAGCGCCACCAGGCGCCCAGCACGCGTCGCCAGTTCTCCCAGCCGATGGCGTCGAGATCCGCCTCGCTGAAGCCGGCGGCGCGCAGCGCGTCCAGCAGCTTGGGCAGGCCGGCGACGTCGCCCAGCTCGAGGGGAATCCGCGTGCCGTCGAAGTCCGAGCCCAGGGCGACGTGGCGCACCCCGATCCGCTCGGCGACATAGGCGGCATGCTGGGCGATCAGCGAGAGCGGGGTGTCGGCGTCGTCGACGAGATCGGGGCGGATGAACTGGCAGCCGTAGATGATCCCGACGAGGCCGTCAGAGGAGCCGATCGCGTCCAGCTGCGCATCGGTGAGGTTCCGGGTGCTGGCGGCCAGCGCGTGGACGCCGGAATGGCTGGCCACGAGCGGACCCGGCTCGGCCCGCGCCACGTCCCAGAAGCCCTTCTCGTTGAGATGGCTGAGGTCGACCATGATCCCGAGCTCCGCGCAGCGCGTGACCAGCGCATGCCCGGCGGGTGTCAGCCCCGGGCCGGTGTCGGGGCCGGCGTGGAACATGAAGGGAACGCCGTGGCCGAACGCGTTGGAACGGCTCCACACCGGCCCCAGCGAGCGCAGACCCGCCGCGTACCAGTGCTCGAGCGCCTCCAGTTCGGGATCGATCGCCTCGGCGCCCTCGATGTGCAGGACCGCCGCGGGTGGCCCGTCGGGGTCATCGTGCACGGCGTCCAGGTCAGCCACCGTGCGCGCGATCCGAACGTGGCCGGCGCGTTCGAGAGCGGCGAGCCGGCCGGCGGCGCGGGTGGACGACGCCGCCGCCTCGGGCTGCGACACCGGCCGCGCAGGCGCGTACTCGCGCACTCCGTCCTCGCGCTGCACCGGCGTCCAGTCGAAGTCCGGCGATTCGGCGAACACCGCGAAGATGGCGCCGCGCAGCCCTCCCGCGCGCATGCGCGGCAGATCGAGGTGGCCGTCCGGGCGCCCGGAGACGAGGAGGGCGTGGTCCTCGCGGGTGAGGGCGTCGTTGTGGCCGTCGAACACAGCAGTCATCGCAGCGACGCTAGCGGTAACCTCCCAGGTCGGGAAGCTACACGTGCGTAGCTCATGGCACGCCTCAACGTCACCCCATGAACCCGCAGCCGCCCACCGATGCCGCCAAGACCCGGCGACGCTATGCCCCCCGGATGGCGCCGGAGAAACGGCGAGAGCAGCTCATCGACGCCGCGTTGAGCGTGATCGTCGAGCAGGGCTACGAGGGCGTGTCGATCGAGTCGATCGCCCGCGTGGCCGGCGTCACCCGCCCCGTCATCTACGACCACTTCTCCAACCTCGGCAGGCTGTTGCAGGCACTGATCGAGCGCGAGGAGGCCTACGCCCTGGCTCAGCTCGATGACGTGGTGCCCTCCGCGCCTCAGGCCACGGGCGACCCGCCGGCGATGTTCGCCACCGGCGTTCGGCGTTTCCTGGACGCGGTGGCCAGCCGTCCCAACACGTGGCGCATCATCCTGCTCCCGCCTGAGGGCACCCCGGCGATCGTGCGCGAGCAGGTGGAGACCAACCGCGCCCGGGTGCTTGCGCGGCTGACCGAGTTCGTCCGCTGGGCCGCGGGGCGGGCGGGAATCCGTGCGGACTTCGACATCGAGATCTGCGCGCGGGCGATCCTGCGGCTCAGCGAGGAGGCGGGCCGCATGGTCCTGACCGACCCCGAGCGCTTCTCGCCCGAGCGCTATGAGCGATTCGCGCGCAGCGTCATGGCGCTGATCTGGTCAGGGCGCTGAGCGGCCCTTAACGCACGACGGGGACCCGCTTCCTGGATCCCCGTCGCAGCCGATCGCCCTATGAAGCGCCCACGGCCGGGTTGGACGCGCCCAGGAACGATCACTTGCGAAATCCTCAAACCCAGCGGGGCGAGCAAAGTTGCGACGATTGGGAAGTGGCCACCACGTCGATCGGAACGAACTGGTCGGGCAACTACGCCTACCGGGCGAATTCGCTGCATCGCCCGCGGTCGCTGGAGGAACTGCAGGAGCTCGTGGGCGGGGCCCGGGCACTGCGGGTGATCGGCTCGCGGCACTCGTTCACATCGATCGCCGACAGCGCGGAGCTGGTCACCCTGGATGGGCTGCCCGGCGAGGTGGTGGTCGACAGCGCCACGGAGACCGTGACCGTGCCCGGTCATATGACCTACGCGGCGCTGGCGGGGGCGCTGAACCGAGTGGGACTGGCGCTGCACAACATGGCCTCGCTCCCGCACATCTCGGTGGCCGGCGCGATCGCCACCGGCACCCACGGCTCGGGCGATGGCAAGGGGAATCTCGCGACCTCGGTCCGGGGGATCGAGATGGTCACCGCGGAGGGTGAGCTGCGCACCGTGGCCGCCGGCGATCCGGATTTCAAGGGCGTCGTCGTCGGGCTCGGCGCCCTGGGGGCGATGACCCGGGTGACGCTGGCGGTGCAGCCGTACTACGAGATGCGCCAGCGGGTGTTCCAGGGCGTCAGCTGGGAGACCCTGTTCGCGCGGGGAGACGAGATCTTCGCGGCGGGCGACAGCGTGAGCGTGTTCCATCTGTGCGGCGAGACGACCGAGCAGGTCTGGGTCA
The DNA here is from genome assembly GCA_963737335.1 of uncultured Solirubrobacteraceae bacterium. Lineage (GTDB taxonomy): Bacteria > Actinomycetota > Thermoleophilia > Solirubrobacterales > Solirubrobacteraceae > Palsa-465. The sequence goes on along the minus strand of CAVTSK010000020.1, from coordinate 262,320 downwards.
AGCGCCACGTCGATGACGACCGTGGCGGCCCCGACAACCGCGACCTCGACCTGGAGGAGCTCCTGGGCGTCCGCGCGGCCACGGCCGAGCTGCACCCGGTGCTGGGGGGCGACCCCATCAACTGCACCGAGCAGCAGGGCGTGCCCGGCCCGTGGTCAGAGCGCCTCCCCCACTTTCGCTCGGGCTTCCTGCCCAGTTCTGGCGAGGAGCTCCAGTCCGAGTTCTTCGTCGCGCGCTCAGACGCGGTGGCGGCGATCGAGGCGGTCCGGGGCCTGGGCGAGGCGATCGTCCCCCTGCTGCTCATCTCCGAACTGCGGACCATCGCCGGCGACTCGCTGTGGCTGAGCCCCCACCAGGGGCGCGACTCGCTGTCGCTGCATTTCACCTGGCGCCGGCGGCCGGCCGAGGTCGAGGCCGTCGTGGCGCGGATCGAAGCCGCCCTGGCCCCCTACGGCGCCCGGCCTCACTGGGGCAAGGTCTTCACCGCCGGGGCGGACGCGATCGCCCCGCTCTACCCGCGGATGGCGGACTTTCGCGGCCTGCGCGACCGCCTTGACCCCGAGCAGACCTTCGTCAACGACTGGCTGCGCGACAACATGCTGTCGCGCGCGTAGGCGTCATCCCAGCGGGCTTGGCATACTGATCGTTCCCCCTCGGGGGCGTAGCTCAGTTGGTTAGAGCGCCGGCCTGTCACGCCGGAGGTCGCGGGTTCGAGTCCCGTCGCTCCCGCTTCATCGTTCCTTGCAGACGCTGGCGATTTGGCAGTTCCGTGGTGGGACCGCCACTTCGTCGCCGACCCGGGCAACGGTCCCGGGCAACGTTTGTTGGTCGCCGGCCATCCTCAGATTCTTGATCTGGTGGTGTGGGTGCCTCTCGCCCTGTCGCTCATCCACTTGCGATTTGTCGACGGGCTTGGATGCCCGTCGATAAATCGCTAGTACCGCGACAGAGACCGCCGGATCACCCCTCGCCGTGTACGTCTCGCCGCGCTTTCAAGAAGCCGGCCCCACGGTCTGGACGAGGCCCTGAGCGCGGACCAGGTTCATCGCCACCAGACCCTCGCCTGACGGGACGGACGACCAGACGATCGACCTGGCGAGCGCCTCCGTGGTGATAGCGATCGCCAGCCGGGGCATAGACGAGCACACGAATGCGATGGTGCGAGCTGCAAATCCGAGACGCGGTTGTCGCCCGATTGCGGGGCTCGAGTACGCGCGCGTGGAGACGGCCGACTGCGTAAGCAGTGCGGGGCGCCGGCGCGTCTGTCCTCAGGGCCCGGGAGCGCGAGCCGGCGGCGGTGTGGGGATGGCGGGTGTCAGGAGCCAGAGCGCTGTCAGTAGGTACCAGATGGCTCCGCCGATGGAGTAGTGCGCGAGCGCGTGCAGTGCCGCGGTGGGCGGCTGGCTCCAGTTGATGAACGTCGTTCCGGCGAAGATCGAGCCGGCGCCGCTGATGATCATGAGCCATTGTCCGTGGAGCTGACCGACGCGGTGGGCGGCGACCGTCAGTTGGATGGTTCCGCTGAGGATCGCCCAGGCGGCGAACGCGTCCATTGCGGCGGTGACATCCTGGGTTGCAGCAAGCGCGACGGCGAGAGCAGCGGCCGCGCTGGCGGTGACGTTGATGCGCTGGGGGAGTCGCGATCGGTCGGTGTGGCCGGTGTGCAGGTCGGCGAGGGTGGCGATCAGGTCGGAGGTTGGGTAGGCGACGAGCAGTAGTCCGGCGAGAATGCTGACCGTGGCGCCCGGATGGGTCGAGGGGTCGTCGGTGGACACGAGGGTGACCCAGAGTGCGGAGAACGCTGCGCGGCAGAAGTAGAGGTTGCGCAGCGCGGCGCTCATGCGTCCGACGCGCTCGGGGGCGCTGAGACCCCGCCCGGACTGGGTTCTCATGGCGACGTTCCCGGCCGCAGGGGCCGCGGATGTCGGCCCGGGACGGTCGTGCTGTGTCATCGGTCCTCGAGTGCGGGGGTGAGTGAGGGGATCTCAGCGTCGATCGAGATCTGCGGGGTGCGTTGGCGCAGCCAGGTGGGCATCCACCAGGCGCGGGGGCCGAGGAGCTGCAGGACTGAGGGGAGCAGGAGGCTGCGGACGACGAACGCGTCGAGGAAGACGGCACTGGCCATGCTGATCCCGAACAGCTTGACGGCGCGGTTTTCGCCCAGGGCGAAGGACGCGAACACGCAGATCATGATCGTGGCGGCGGCGGTGATGAGCCGTCCGGTGGTGCTCATGCCGTGGTGGATCGCGGCGGTGGCGTCGCGGCGTCGGACCCATTCCTCGTGGATGCGGGAGACGATGAATACCTCGTAGTCCATCGAGAGGCCGAAGACGATCGCGAACAGGATCTCGGGGATGAACGCCTCGATTGGGCCGGGGGTGACTCCGAGGATGCTGCCGAGCCAGCCCCATTGAAAGACGGCGACGATCACGCCGAGCGACGCGCCGATCGAGAGGAGGTTCATCGCGGCCGCTTGCACGGGGATGATGAGAGATCGGAATACCAGCGCGAGCAGGATCGCGGACAGGATCAGGACGACCCCGATGAAGAGCGGTAGTTTGCTGGAGAGCACGTGGCTGAAGTCGATCGCTGAGGCGCTCGCTCCACCGATCAGGATGGTCGCGCCGGTGGATCGCTGTACACGCGTGAGTACGGAGTCGCGTAACTGGTTGACGAGATTGGTCGTGGCCGCGGACTGCGGCGAGGAGCGCGGGTACGCGTCGAGCAGGGCGGTGCTGCCGCCGGGACTGATCTGCGCCGGGGAGACCGATGCGATGTCGCGCTGGTCACGCAGGGTGCTGGTGACGCTGCGCACCGCAGTGACGTCATGGGTGCGGGGCAGGCGCACGACGATCGACAACGGGCCGTTAGCGCCGGCGCCGAATCCCTTGGCGATCAGGTCATAGGCATGACGCGTGGTGAGGTTGCCGGCGTCGTTGCCGGCATCGCTGCTGCCCGCTCGCAGTGAGAGGGCCGGGATCGTGAGGGTGAGCATGACCGCCATCCCGGCTATGACCCCGCGCCACGGATGGCGGGCGATCGCGTATGACCAGCGCAGCCACATGCCCGCCGCGGGCGCTTGTGTGGAGCGTGTGCGCGCGAGTCGTGAGGGGCGTCCGACGCGCTCTCCGAACCGGGAGAGCAGCGCCGGCAACGCGGTGAGCGCCGCCAGCATGGTGGTGAGCACGGCGAGCGCGGAGGCGACGGCCAGGCCGTCCAGGAACCCGACGCCGAGCAGCAACTGTCCGAGCAACGCCAGAATCACCGTCGCGCCGGCGAACAGCACAGCGCGGCCGGCGGTGTCCATCGCCCCCGTGACGGCGCCATCGACAGTGGCGCCGCGCTGTCGGTTCTCCCGGAACCGGGTGACGATGAACAGCGCGTAGTCGATCCCGACCCCCAGTCCGATCATCGCCGCCAGCTGCGTGGCGAAGTCGGGAATCTGGATGATGTGGGAGCCCAGGCCGGCAAGGCTGATCCCGACCCCGAGGCCGAGCAGCGCGGTGATGATCGGCAGGCCCATCGCGATGAACGATCCGAAGGTGATCAGCAAGACGACGATCGCGGCGAGCAGTCCGATCGCGGTCGCTGAACCAAGCGATGGCTTCTCCGCGTGCTCGATCGCCTGACCGCCCAGCGCGACTTGCAACGACGATGACCGCGCGGCCTGGGCGGTTGAGATCACACGATCGATCGCGGCGACCGGGAGCGATCGCGCCTGCTCGTCGAAGGTCACCGTCGCGAACGCCACCGTACCATCGGACGAGACCCGACTGGCGCTGCGCGCCGAATACGGGCTCACCACAGAGACGACATGCGGCAGGCTCGCGACGCGAGCCAGTACCGGCACGATCCGCGCCTTCGCCGCCGCGGAGGTCACCGACCCGCTCGAGGTGGCGAACACGATCTGATCCTGATCGCCCGCCTGCGTGGCGAAGTCTCGCTGCAACGCGGTCACGGCGGCCTGTGACTGGGTTCCCGGCAGGGTGAGGCTGTTGGAGAAGTCCGATCCGGCGCTCTTGAAGAGAGCGATGGCTGCGACCAGGATCATCAGCCAGGCGGTCAGGACGCGCCCGCGGTGCCGCGTTGCCCAGTCAGCGACACGAGCCACGAGCCCCACGGAACGGTCACGGTGTGCTTTGGTGCTCATCAGGTCAAGCTCCCGGATGTCGTCGGTGTAGGGCCGCCGGCGGCGATTCGCGCGCCGTCTCCAGTCGCGGCACTATACTTTTCGTATAGTGCTCGCTGTCAAGTCATTTACTAGATTCTTACGTCTACTGTCTTCGTGATGGCATCCGGCACACGCACCTACGGGCAGATGTGCCCGATTGCCCGTGCGCTGGACGTCGTGGGCGAACGGTGGTCGCTGCTGATCGTCCGCGAGCTGCTGCTGGGCCCCAAGCGCTTCAAGGACCTCCTCGGCGAGCTCCCGGCAATGGGCACCAACCGGCTGTCTGACCGCCTCAAGTCCCTCGAAGCCGACGGCGTCGTCACCAAGACGACGTTGCCGCCGCCCGGCGAGGCCCAGGTCTACGTCCTCACCGAACTGGGCGAACGGCTACGCCAGCCGGTCGTCAGCCTCGCCGAATGGGGAGCCAGCCTACCCCTCGGCGAACGCCTGGACCCCAGCAGCGCCCGCAGCGCCCTGCTCGCCCTCGTCCGCTGCGCCACCGCCCCACCAGACCTGACCCGGCGCGTCCGCGAGACCTACGACTTCACAATCGGCGAGGAACGGTTCCACATCCTCGTCGACCAGGACCGCGCGACCCCACGCTCAGGGCCCTCACCAGTCAGCGCCGACGTCACCGTCCACTGCGACCTGCAGACCCTGCTGATGCTCGACGCCGGCGCCCTCACGCCCGCCCGCGCCCGACGCGAACACCAAGCCCGCATCGACGGCCACGCCGACGCCATCCGCCGAGCCCTCGCGATCATGAGCCGACGGACCTGACCAACCCGCTGGCCGCCCGGTCCGCCCCGCAGCCGCCAACCGGGCACCCTCACCCGACCGCGTCTTCCGGCCTAGGCCGGAAGCCTTTCGCGCTCCTCCAGCAGGGCCGACGGCCCCGTATGACTGCGCTGTCCCTTTCGTCACCAACCCTGGAACGACGCCGATCATCCGACCGTTCGCGGAGCCTTGGTGCGGAGACGCGATCATCGCCGAAAGCGGGACCGCGAGCCAGCGTGCGGAATGGCCGCTCTGCCTAGGTGTAAGTCCCATCAAGGTTGGTTCCGCTCGTTGAGGCGAGCGATGGGCGGTTGGTGACCGAGCGCTGAGTGTTGGCGTTGATGGTTGTAGTGATAGAGCCAGCCGTCAAGGGCGGCGGTGCGCTCGGTGCTGGAGCGGTAGATCGGGCCATCGCGCTGCGGACGGCGCTGATCCGGATTCCTAACGACCCGGCGAACCTGGCGGGTCGTCGGTCGTGAGGCTAGTTCCAGCGCTGCCGGATCGGTCCCCGTTCGGGCACCGAGGTGTCGGTTATGCTGAGGCTCGGACCGACGATGGCAACACCGACGCTCGAGACGGCCGAGCCTGGACATGGGACGTCCCACGGGGCGACGCAGCACTGCTCCGCGGCCGGGCTGCCCGACTTACAGGGGGACCTCACGCCGGGCTCGATCGTCCAGCTGCAGCGGACGATCGGCAACCGCGCGGTGCGGCAGCTGCTGTCGCGCGCCCGCCAGCTGGACGCCGCCGAGCTCGGCGACCTCAACAGCGGGCCCGCGCCCGAGCCACAGGACGAGGAGCCGGAGGCCACGAACCGCCCGCTGGTCGCCCGTCGCGTGCTGGCCCGCAGGGAGTTCCGCACGCCGCCCGAGGAGATCCAGCGATCGCTTACCTCGCGCGGGCAGGCGGAGGTGCTACCCGGCTCCCGGGCCCTCAGCATTTACAACTTCGGACACGACCGCGCCGATCCCAAGCGGTTCCACCGCGAAGTGGTGATCGAGCTCGCCCGCTTCATCCGCGAGGAGATGAAAGGGCTGCCCGTGCGGGTGCGCATCGACGGCAACACCAGCTCCCCCGGCACCGACGCCTACAACCTCGACCTTGGCCTGCGACGCGCGCGTGCGATCGCCGAGATCCTCGAGGCGAACGGTGTGACCGACGTCGAGATCGTGTCCCACGGCGAGATGACGCCGGCGACCAGCAACGACTCGGAGGATGGGCGCAGCCGCAACCGGCGAGTTGACCTGCAGCTGGTACCGGCTCCCGGCCCAGGCCCGGAGCCCCCGAAGCCCGACCCCGAGCCGCCCAAGCCCGACCCCGAGCCGCCCAGACCTGACCCGGAGCCCGACCCGCCGAAGCCCGACCCCGATCCCAAGCCAAAGAAGAAGACGCTCTGCGAGCGCTTCCCGCTCCTCTGCAACCTGCCGATCCCGATCCCCATCCCCTTCCTGCCGCTGCCGTTCGGGCTCATCTGCCTGATCGCCCCAGAGCTCTGCATCGCACTGCCGTGCATCATCGACCCCGCGCTCTGCGTACCGAAGCCGCCGCCCAAGCCCCCGAAGCCTCCGGACAAGCCCGATCCCCCCAAGCGCACGCCCCGCGTTCTGTTCGAGCCGGTGCGCGCACCGAACACCCCGTCCGCGATGGGCGACCGCATCCCCGACAAGGACCCGACGCCCGTGGCGGTCGTGGTGCTCGACCACGACCCGACCGCCGGCCCGATCGTCATTCAGCCGGTCGGCGCCAGCTCTCAGAACGGCACGGTCGAGATCGACGGCGGCCCCACGGCGAGCATCCTGGGATCGACCGTGATCGACGTCAAGGGGACCACGCAGACCTCCACGAGCGTCGCCGGATCCAAGCTGCAGCTCGAGGCGGTCTTCGGCACGACCGCGATCGGCCTGAGCCGGCCGTTCGCGGTCTCGGACCTCATGGAGAACATGAGAACGAGCCACTCGCACGACATCGTCGACGACACCGGCGCGGCGATGGTCGTAGCGATGTCGTGGGATAGCGACGGCGCGGCCGGACTGCGGTCACTGAACGAGGTCACCTACAACGAGAATCTCGAGGTTCTCCACCAGGAGGGGAGCATGGAGGGTCTCGGCGTCGGAGACCAGGGGCCCGTGGGAGAGGAGCTCCTGGCGCAGACCGGGCAGCAGGATAAGCACGGCACCGCGCGCTCCCGCATGAACTCCCCGGGCAAGCAGGAGCTAATGCAGGTCCACACGCTCCGCGACTACCGGACCGGCTCCACCAGCGGCAAGATCCCAGTGACCAACTCGGGCTTCCTCATCACGCGCGTCGTCGAGCCCGATCCCGCGCGCCCCGGCTGTCTTCGGTTCATCATCATCAAGGCGGGGCGCGCCGGGACCGCCAACGGCCTCACCTCCGGCGCCGGGCGCGGCAGCTCCAAGCTGACCGTGCCGCTGCCGTGCCCGCCCAGCCCCGGGCCGGGGCCCGGCGGCGACGTCACGCCTTCGCTGCCGACGCCGTTCGTCGGACCGCTCCCGCCCTCGACGACCAAGATGTTCTACGTCGGAGGTGTGCCGAGCAGCGCGTTTGTCGGCGAGCCTGTCGTGCTGACGATCCTGTTCCACGCGAAATCGACGGATCCGAAGCATCCCGGGACCAAGGCGTTCACCTCACCGATCCCGTGCCTCGTCACCGACACGAGCCCGACGGCGGTCATGCTGCGGACCACCAACCCCGTCGCTCTCAGCCTGGCGCCGCCGAGTTTTGACCTGATAGTGATGCCGGCTCTGAAGGAGATCCCCGTGCCCCGCAAGCTCATCAAGTGACCCGGGGCCAGGCGTAGGCGAAAGTCTCCGTGCGCTCGCCGCGGATCTCGAGCGCGAAGCGCCGGGGCACGCGGCGGTCGACCAACCCGAAGTCGTCGAGCGACCACCAGTTCGACAGCGCCCGGCCCGGGCCGAGAGCGGGCGGACCGTTGTACGCGCCCTCGGGCGGCCGCCGCGCCTCGTCGTCGACCCAGAGCACCCTGGTGCGCAGAACCTCGTCAACGTCGAGCGGAGCTCCAGTCTGATTGCGGTAGGACCACCACAGCGCCGGCTCACCCGGCAGCCCGAGGTCGTTGGCGACCGGTTTGAGAAGCACCGTCGCGGCGACCTCGGCGCGGCCCACCCGCTCGGACCTCGCGTCCCCGAGGCTCGCCTCGGCCTGCATCACGGCGTCGGCGAGACGGACTGAGCCACCGGAGACCTCCTGCCAGGCGGGGCCGATCAGGAGGCCCGAGGCCGGCTCGAACGGCTCACTCGCCACGGACACCAGCTCCCCCCGGGCGTCGAGCATGCGCAGCTCAATCGCCCCGGGCCCGATGGTCCGGCCCGCGCCCACCTTCACCAGCGTGGAGAACCGCGCGAGGTCGCGCGCCCGTGGAGAGGGCGACCAGTCCGGCCGTAGCGTGAGGTACACCGCGCCAGCGTACCGGCGCTCCGGCCTCATGGTCGGACCGTCCGAGATGCTGTCGTCCGCGAGCATAGAGTGGGCGCGGGGCGCGGCTGCCGCATCTGGCTCCTCCTTTCCTCAAAGCAGGCGAATCTGACAGATACCCACGACGCGCCCTAGTTGGCGCGGAAAGCGCGCACGCTGGCAACCTGATCACCGCCGCGGTCGCGCCGACCTAATCGAGTTCAGAGTTAGCCCGAAACGCGGGCCGCTGCAAGCCCGAGTCGCCTCAGAGGAGCGCAACAGAAACACGAGCCACGGCGACACGAAGCAGTCACGAGCTCAGCGTCGGAAGTTACACCGCGCGCTGCCGCGGTCGGACAACAGCGGCCACCTGCCGTTCGCTCGCGCCCCGCGAGTCGACTGCCGTGCGGCCGGAGTCGGGTTGCGCCGCCGGGAGCGGGGCGCACACGAACGGGTGACGGTAGGCCGCGCCACCCGTGCAGCGCAGGGTGTCCGACAGCTGACTGGGTCCCGATGCGGTAGTCGGAACTTGCCGAAGGCGATCGCCAGGTCGCGACCTCACAAAAGGCGGCGCCGAAGCGTCTTATCCGTCAGAAGAGCAAACCGGCCGACGGCTTGACCGCGGCCACGTCCAAGAACGACCGGAGGCCACGATGAGCTGCACCGTCGCCTGCTTCTGCGGGAACGTCTATGTCGCTCCACCGGACCGCTGCGACGTCTGCGGCCGGTCGATTGACAGCGCGGACTCAGGTGACCGGGCCACCAGCCAGGCCCCGGACGCCGGGGAGATGCCCGGCCTCGCTGCCGAGCGTAGCCATCACCGCCGCCCGGTCTTCGCGCCACCACCGACCAGTGAGGAACAGCATGTCTACTGAAGACAATAAGGCCGTCGTGGGCCGTTGGTTCACGGAGTTCTGGGGCCCCAGCTTCGACCCAGGAGTCATCGACGAGCTCGCCGCGCCCGACATCCGCTTTGAGTACTCGTTGCACCAGCCGCTGCGTGGCCGCGACGAGGTGCGCGAGTTCGCGCTGCGCTTCCGCGAGGCGTTTCCCGATCTCGGTTTCACCGGGACCGCGGACCTGATCGCCGAAGGCGACTACGTCGTCGGGCAATGGCAGGGCGGTGGGACCCACACCGGCCCGGCCTTTGACGACCTGCCCGTGGGCTCGCTACCGGGCGGTTCGGGCCAGACGATGCAATTCACCGGCACCACCGTGATTAAGGTCATCGACGGCATGATCGCCGAGGAACTCGGCCTTGACGACGGCGTCACCGTGCTGCAGCAGCTCGGCCTCATCGCTCAGCACTAGCCCCATCCCGCGACGATCAGCCAGGGGTCGACCAAACACCCCCATCGGGGCCAGCGCCGACACCACGACCCGCGCCCAAGCCCTCAGCGACACCGTGTTCACGATGGCAGTGACGGTGCTCGTACTGGATCTGCGAGCACCGTCGCCATCGCGCCGGCACGCTGCTGCACGCGGTCGGCGATGACCCCTGTGTCGCCGAAGGCTCCTATGTCAAGCAGATGGTGGTTGGCACTGCGGTTGGGTCGTGGAGGAGGTGGTAGACGCGGCGGACGAGGTGGCGTTTGAGGCAGCGGATCGCTTCGGGGTTGGTCTTGCCTGTCGCGCGCTGCTTGGCCATGTAGCGGGCGGTCTGGGGGTCGTGGTTGATGCGTGTGAGCGCGAGCATGTGGAAGGCGTGGTTGAGCTGGCGGTTGCCGCCGCGATCGAGGCGGTAGCGGTCGGTGCGTCCGGAGGACACGGGGATCGGCGCGCAGCCGGCGAGGCGAGCGAGTTGCGCGTCGGTCTGGAAGCGATCGATGCCGCCGATCTCGCCGATCAGCTTGGCCGCGATCAGCACCCCGATCCCCTTCTGCGCCAGCAGGTGTGGCGCGAGCTCGCGCACCAGGCCGGCGAGCTGCTCATAGAGATCGTTGATCGCGCGGGTCAGCTCCCGGACGCGGCGGATCAGGTCGCGCGCGATCTGCACCCTCACCTGAGCTCGCGCCAACAGCGCAACGCCCAACCAGCTTCTCACTGAAAAGCGGGGCGCAGCAGAATGAGGCCCCGAAGAGCGCGCTGCCTATGCAGCGCGCGAGCCTCTCCGGCTGAGACGGCATTCGTGCGCCGTGGTTGGCTGACCTTCGCCGCCGCGTTCGGACCTACGCGCCCGGGCCGGTCCTGGCGGTCCAGATCGTGGCGACGCGGTCGCCCAGCGCGGTCGTCGGCGCACGGCTCGAACATCGGCGTTCCGCTCGTCCCCAGCGTGTGAGCGGCGGGTGAGATGCGATTGTCCGAGTGGGCGCAGCGGACGCGCTCCCAGGTCCCAAAGAGAACCCGGATGAGATTGCGCGCTGACGAACGCGCACGCCCGGATGAACACCGTGCAGACTTGACCGACATCCAAATGTCATGACATAGTGATGTTATGACTTTATCGGTCCGCGATGTCGACGGAGGCGGGGGCGCGGCCGGCAGCAGTCGTGGCAGCGCGGTGGGCGAACCGGCCTTGGCCCGCCCATGGACCCTTGACGAGGGCGTGGCGCCGACGCCTCTGTGGTTCCAGATCAAGGAGCGGCTCCGCCGGTCGATCGCGGGCGGGACGCTCACGGCCGGGGATCGGCTGCCGACCGAGCACGAGCTGATGGCGATGACTGGCGTGAGCCGGACGACAGTCAGAGCCGCGTTGCAAGCGCTGGAGACCGAAGGGCTCGTTGAGCGTTCGCGCGGCCGCGGGACCTTCGTTCGCTCCACGCCAGTGCATCAGCCCGCCGGTCAGCTGGCCGGGTTTCACGAAGACATGATCAAGCGGGGTCTCTCGCCATCGACGCGTACGCTCAAGGCGCAACTCGAGGTACCGCCGTCCGAGACCGCCTCGCGATTGGGGCTGAGCCAGTTGCCGGTCCTGTTCGTCGAGCGGCTCCTGCTTGCCGACGGGGCGCCTATCGCGTTTCAGCGTTCTTTCATCCCGCAATGGGTGCTCGGTGGCGGCGAGCCGTTTTCCCCGCGCGAACTGGACGAGGCGTCGCTGTATGACCTGATGGATCAGCGCACGTCGTCGCGGCCCCAAGCCGCAGAGCAGGTCATCGAGGGCACGGTTGCGACAGCTGAGTTTGCGGGCCTCCTCGACGTTGCCGAGGGCGCCCCCCTGCTTCGAGCCGAGCGTCTATCGCTGGACCGCTTCGGCACACCGGTCGAGAGCGTCACCATCCACTATCGCGCCGACCGCTACCGGTTCGTGGTGGGGCTCGGAGCCCCGGCGGCGGAGCACGCGTGACAGTGGCAATCAGGGTGACGATGGTCGGCGAGGTCGGCCTTGACGACATCGTCGTCGAGGGTGGCCCGGCGATGTGGCGTCAGCCGGGCGGAGGCGCGTTGTACAGCGCTCTCGGCGCCCGGATCTGGGGCGCTCAACCGACGATCTGCGCCGCTGTTGGTGAGACCTTCCCCGACGAACTGCTCGAACGGATCGCGGGTGCCGGGATCGACGTCTCCGGCGTGACCAGGGTGCCGGGCGATGGGTTCTCGCAATGGCTGCTCTACGAGGCCGACGGGTTTCGTCGTCAGGTGCCCAAGGCGAACGGAGCGGCGCTTGAGGACCTGGACAGAGCGCGCGAGCCGTGGGAGGGATGTTCGACGGGGGCGGTCGACGGAGTGCACGTCGCGCCGCAGAGCGTCTCGGCCCAGGCTGAGGCGATTGCGAGTGCGGCTGAGCGCGGGGTGCTCGCGACGCTTGACCTCATGGTCGAGCCGCAGATCGACGTCGAGGCATACCGATCGGGCGACGTTGCGCGGGGAGCAGCCGCGCTGTTGCCCAACGATGTGGAAGTTCGCCAGATCTGGGGTGACCGACCGCTCGACGAGCTGTTCGCCCTGCTCCGAGAGCGCGCCGGCTTGACGTGCCTCGTGGTCAAGCGCGGATTCGAGGGTGCTCGCGTGGTGTTCGACGGCGAGGTGGTCGACGTGCCGGCGGTGTCATCGGCGTGCGTCGACCCGACTGGGGCCGGTGACGCGTTCTGCGGCGGATTCCTCACGGGCCTGATCGAGACAGGTGACCCTGTTGAAGCAGCGTTGCGGGGAGCGGTGAGCGCCTCATTCGCCGTCGAGGGACAGGGCGCGGAGCCGTTGCTCGCCCCGGTTGACGAGGGTGAGGTCATGTCGCGCCTGGCCAGCGCACGCCAACACATGAGGAGGGACGCGTGACCCGCTCCGTTCCCGTCGTCCCCGATCGCGGCGACACGCTGCAGGAACTGTTCGGCGTGTCCAAGCCCATCATCGGCATGGTCCACCTGCGCCCGCTGCCCGGCGCGCCTCGCTACCAGGGCGAGTCGATGCAGGAGGTCACCCGCGCGGCCCTGGCTGACGCCGTCACGCTCGTCGAAGGCGGGGTGGACGGGCTCATCGTCGAGAACGGCGGGGACCTACCGTTTCGCCACCCGGATCAGTTGGGGGCCGAGACTGCCGCCTCCGTTGCTGTCGTCGCCGCCGCGGTGAAGGGCGCGGTTGAGGTTCCGATCGGCATCAATGTCCTGGCCAATGGGGTGATGCAGAGCATCGCGATCGCCAAGGCGATCGACGCCCAGTTCGTGCGGGCGAACCAGTGGGTCAACGCCTACGTCGCCAACGAGGGGATCGTCCAGGGCGCGGCCGCGGAGGCCTTGCGGTACCGCAGTTACCTGCGTGCCGAGAACATCCGCGTCTTCGCCGACGTGCACGTCAAGCACGGCAGCCACGCGATCGTTGCCGACCGGAGCCTCGCTGAGCTCACCCACGACGCCGAGTTCTTCGACGCCGATGTGCTCATCGCGACCGGCCAGCGGACCAGCGACCCGACGCCCACCGAGGAGGTGCTCGGCGTCAAGGCAGCGTCGACCCTGTCAGTGATCGTCGGCAGCGGCCTGAGCATTGACAACGTCGACGAGCTGATGACAGCAGCCGACGGCGCCATCGTCGGCAGCAGTGTCAAGGGCGACGGTGTCTGGTGGAATCCGGTCTCGCGTGAGCGAGTGGAGGCGATCATGCAGCGAATACGCGCGCTTCGCGCAGCAGTGCCGGGAGGTGGGCAATGACCGATGAGCCGCAGTGGAGGGCACGTCGCGACGGCTCGGGCGATCCGCCGCGCGCTCCGGGACCAATCGATCTCACGCGCTACGCCCTCGAGCGCCCCAACCAGAATCCCGCGCAGACCTTCCTCAAGTTGCCGCTCGCACTGAACGAAGCCGATCTGCGCGCGGGCGAGGTGGACGTGGCGATCTGCGGCATTCCGTTCGAGATGGTCATGAGCGCCGGCGGGATGTCGTACGGGCCTCGCGCGATTCGCGGCGCCGAGTATCTGCCCGTCCCGCCGCTGGAGAAGCCCAACCTCGCGGTCGGCGTCGATCCATTTCAGGTCCTCCGCGTGGTGGACTACGGCGACGCCGGCGTCACACCGTTCGACATCGAGGCATCCCACGCGGCCATTCAGGATTTCGTCGGTGAGATCGCCCGGGCCGGCGTGGTTCCGATCGCGCTTGGTGGCGATCACTCGATCACGCGCCCAGTCGTCTGCGCCCTAGCCGAGCATCATGGTGCGGGCAGGATCGGCCTCATCCATTTCGACGCGCACGCTGACACCGCGCCGGACTCCTATGGCTCGCTGATCGGGCAGGGCTCGCCCATGCGTCGTTTGATCGAGGACGGGGTTGTCGCCGGCCGCAACGTCGTCCAGGTCGGTCTTCGCGGGTACTGGCCCGGTGACGACGTCCTCTCGTGGATGGCCGACCAGGGGATCCGCATACACACAATGGCGGCCATCGACCACTTCGGCTTCGCCCAAGTGCTCGACCGCGCGATCGACGAGGTCCTCGACGGGGTGGAGCACGTCTACATGTCGGTTGACATCGACGTCCTGGATCCGAGCGCCGCCCCCGGCACGGGTGGCATCGAGCCAGGAGGCCTGACGACGCGCGAGCTGCTGCCGGCGCTGCGCCGAGTAGCCGCCGAGGCGGGGATCTGCGGGATGGACATTGTCGAGGTCTCGCCTCTGCTCGACAACAGAAATGGGATCACGGCGATCGCCGCGCACCGCGCAGTGTTGGAGGCGCTGACCGGCATGGCAATGCGACGGATGGGCGTGACGTCGCGTGGCTACCTGTCCGATACCGCGCTCGGGTCATCGCTGGCCGCCGGCCAGCGGCCAGGGGAGGACCAGTGACGTCAAGCACCGGTCCGGCGGACCAGCCAGTCCGGCTCGCCGGCGGCGCCTGCTCGGGACCTAACTGTCAATCAAGCCGTGTGTCATAGGGGGAGCTCAGTGGACTCCGCAATACCAGGAACCACATCGGATGCGAAAACGCCGGAGATGTTCACCAGGCAGGCGACGGGGTTGGTCCGGTCGGCCCGTGCCACCGACGCGCTGTTCTACAACGTCGTCTGGTCGGCCCCCGCGCTGACGATCGCCTTCTTCTTTCTGCTCAAGCCCAGCTTCTACCAAGGCTCGAGCTTCCTGTTGGCGTGCGTGTTCGCCTTCCTGTTGGGCATCCCCGGCGCGTTCCTGTACGCAATGCTCACGACGGCAATGCCGCGAAGCGGCGGAGATTACGTCTTCGTCAGCCGAATCGTCAGCCCGATCGTCGGGTTCATGAGCAATTTCAGCTGGGTGTTCTGGCAGATGTACATCATCGGAGTGTTCGCCTCGTACTTCGCCGGGCTCGGGGTGGCGGCGTGGATGCGAATGCTCGCGGGCTTCACCGGAAATCTCTGGTTCCTCAGTGCAGCGAACTGGTTCAACACGCATTGGGGCATCTTCATCGCAGGGACGGTGACGGTGATCGTCTCTGGCCTGATCCTGATTGCGGGCACGCGAGTATTCGTACGGACTCAGCAGTTCATCTTTGGGTTGTATGTGATCGGCGCGCTGCTCCTGCCGGTCATCGTCTCCGTGTTTGTCTCGCACACCGGCTTCGTTCACCAGTTCAACCATTACGCCGCCACGCTCGAGGGCACGAGCAACGCTGCGGCCAAGGTGGGCGCGGCGGCCGCCGCAGCCGGCTACAGCCACTCCAGCTTCGACTTCGGACGCACGATCCTCGCGATCAGCCCGGCGTGGTTCGTCTTCGGGTTCATCTTCGGCAGCAACTACTTCGCCGGGGAGATCCGCCGCGGGACGCGGACTCACTACATCGCCATCCCCGGAGCGCTCGTCGTCTCATTCCTATTCATCCTGCTGCTGTTCCCGACCTTCCAGCACATGGCGGGTGGCGAGTTTCTCAACCAGCTCGGGGCCGGGGATCCGAGTAAGTTCGGCTTCTCCGGGGGCACACCCGCCTATCCGGAGCTCGCCGCGATCGGCTCGGGCAGCATCGTGTGGGGAACGATCATCCTTCTCGGGTTCGCCTTCGGGCTCGTTCTCTTCATCACGCAGACGATGCTCCTGGCAAGCCGGTGCATGCTCGCGTGGTCGGTCGACGGAGTGATGCCCACCGCACTCGGCGCGGTCAACCGGCGGACCCACACTCCGATCGTCGCGACGGTGATCATCACCGTCTTGGGCATCGGAGCGACGGCGATCTTCACGTTCACGACCTGGCTAACGACGCTGAGCAACCTGTTCGCGAACACGCTCACCCTGCTCGCGGTCGCGCTCACCGGCATCTTGCTCCCGTTCCTGCGCAAGCGGATGTTCGACGCCTCGCCGATCGCGAAGCGGTGGAAGGGAATCCCCGTGATCAGCATCGTGGGGGGCCTCGCGTTCATCGCCTATCTGCTCGCGCTGTGGGTGCTGCTCACCGACGATGGCTCGGGCACGGCGATCAAGAACCACGTGACCACTGTGCTGATCGAAACAGGGATCTTCTTCGTGGGCGCGCCGCTGCTGTATCTGTTTGCGAAGTGGGTACGAGCCCGTCAGGGAATCGACCTCAGCCTGGCTTACGGCGAACTCCCTCCCGAGTAGGGCGCCATGGCGAAACCGATCAGGCTCGTCTTCGCGACGGACTTCCACGGATCCGAGGTGTGCTTCAGGAAGGTGTTCAACCTCGCCACGCGGGCTCGTGCGGAGGTCGTCGCGCTCGGCGGCGACCTGTGCGGCAAGGCACTGGTGCCGATCGTCCGACGGGCGGGCGGGTACGAGGCGGTCGTCGGTGGTGTCCGAACCGTCGCCACGACCGATGCCGAGTTAGACGAAGTCAAGGCACGGGTTCGCGCGAACGGCCTATACCCGTTCGTCTGCGACCCGGACGAACTCGAGCGGATGACCGAGGAGCCTGCGTTGGTCGACGAGCGCTTCCGGATGGAGATGGTCGCCACGGTCGAACGGTGGCTGGAGATCGCCGACGAGAAACTGTCACCAGATCAGCTGTGCTTCAGCCTTCCCGGAAACGACGACGACTGGGCGATCGATTCGGCCTTGGAGTCGTCGAGTCGGGTCCCGAACTCCGATGGCCGGATCGTGGACCTCGAGGTGATCCAGGTGATCGGCTTCGGTGCGAGCAACCGGACACCGTGGGACAGTCCGCGCGAGATGGACGAAGACGAGATCTATACGCGCTTGTCGACGATCGCCGACGGACTCGATCCGGACCGGCCATGGGTCGCGAACGTCCATGTTCCGCCGTTTCGGTCCACCTTGGACGACGCACCGATGCTCGACGACCAGATGCGTGAGGTGCGCCGCGCTGGGAATCCGATGGTCGCGCCGGTCGGGTCGACCTCGGTTCGGCAGTGGCTCGAGGAGCGTCAACCGCTCGTGTCGCTGCACGGCCATATCCACGAGAGCCGCTCGTCGACGAGGATTGGCAAGACGCTTGCGGTCAACCCCGGCAGCGACTACAGCGCCGGCGTGATGACCGGAGCCGTCATCACGATCGATCTCAAGAAGCGCGTCGCGCGTGGGCCGCAGTTCGTGTCCGGATAGGAGACTGATGGCGACGCACGAGCCAATAGCTGAGATCGTCGCGGAAGCGCAGCGGCTCGTGTCGGTCGCGACCGAGCAGAACGTCGTCGCGCGTCTGCTCGGCGGCACTGCATTCGTGATCGCTGCGGCCGACCGCCTGCCAGCCTCGCGCCGGGAGTCGATCGAAGACATCGACATCGCGACGACGAAACGGGACGCCTCGGGTCTTGACTCCATGTTGATCGAAAACGGCTACGTGGCCAATGCCACGTTCAACGCGATCAACGGAGCGACGCGGCGGATCTACTACGACACCGTTCGCCAACGGCACATCGATGTTTTCGTCGACCGTTTCGAGATGTGCCACTTCATCCCGCTCGGCGAGACGCTGCGTCGGGCTAGCGTGACCATCCCACTCGCCGAGCTTCTGCTCACAAAACTCCAGATCGTCGAGCTCAACGCCAAGGATGCGGTCGATGCCAACGCGCTGCTTCAAGCCAGCGAGATCGGGACCGCCGACGCGGACCACATGATCAACCTGACCCGCCTCGCTGCGCTGACCGCCGGCGACTGGGGACTCCATCACACCGTGGCCATCACCCTGAACCGACTGGCCGAGCACGAACGGGATTCCGAGGCTCGCGCCATTGTTGCCTCGCGCGTGGCGGAGATCGAAGCGGCGATGGCCGCCGCACACAAGACAGCGAAATGGAAGCTCCGCGATCGGGTCGGCGAACGCGTTCGTTGGTACGCCGAGCCCGACGAGATCGCGCATCCGGTAAAGCCGTAGAGCGCTCCTTGATCGCAGTGAGCCCTGTACGGGCCAGACGGTCGCGGCGCCGTTTCGTGAGAGCTCGCTCGGTTCACCGACGTGCCACAGCCTTCCGCCGGCTGGCGCCCGGCGCGAGGACCTTCTTGTCACCAACGACCGCCGGCCAGGCAACGTGCTCACGAGTCGAATCGTGGCAAAGGCATAGCGAGGCCGGAGCAGCCGGGAGAGCCGAAGCAGTCGTGCCGCGCCCAGCCCGCGCACGCTTGGATGTGGTCGATCGCGACAGCGCCAGGTTTGCTGGGCGACGATTCCGAGCAAGCACACTCACGTGTTGCGTGGGCACGGACTGTTTCCGGGGACCGCTGAGACCTCGGTCACCCGGTTGTCGCTTGGCCACGCATAGCGGGCATCTCGTCCCTGCCGGCACACGCGCTGCTTCCTATCGTCCATCTGGGAAGCCAGCCGGGCTGCCGGCACGGTGCCCACTCGGCCAAGAGAGCGACTGCTCCTCGCGTCGGAATGCGGGGCGCGGTGCCGTCGGCGCAACGGCGACGAAGCAGTGTGTGGCGATGCCAGCTAGAGCGCTGGTTCTCGTCCTTGACGGCGCAAGGCGAGCGAACGCGACGACTCGTCTGTCGCCGGTGACGCGTCAGCCCGCGACGCGTTCGACCACCTTGGGGGTGAGATCGGCGATAGCGTCCACGGTGGCGGCCGCCAGCTTTAGCGCGTCATCGGTGGGCGGATAGTGCGGATTAGGCACCGCGATCACTGTCATGGCCGCCGCGGTGGCGGCTCGCAGCCCGTTGCTGGAGTCCTCTACTGCGGCTGACTTCGCCGGATCGACGCCCATCTTCTCGGCTGCGGCGAGATACACGTCGGGCGCCGGCTTGCCCCGGGCCACCTCTTCGAGGAGACGGTGGCAGCGAACGTGTCGAGCTCGCCCAGCTCCAGCAACAGCTCGATGATCTCGCGGTTTGAAAAGGAGGCAAGCCCCAGCGGCCAGCGCTGTCGCGACGCGCGGACAACGTCGAGCCCCCCGGGGAGCAGCGGCAGCTGCGGCGGCGGCCGATGGCTTCTCGCGCCGCGCGCGCAGCAACCGTGCCGGTCTCGGGCAAAACGCTCCTAATGCTGCTCAGGCGCGGGATTTCCGTTCTGTCTATCGCGACTAATACGCACATGGCTCGCTCGAAACGCCGCGATCCGACCGCGTCTAACTGGATCCGGTTCGAGCCGAGGCAGCGCGCTGCGATCATGCGAGCACCCTCGCGCCCAGGCAGACAGCCCGATCCTTGTTTGATTGCTCCGGCCTCGCCGCCGCGGCGCTGCTCTTGTCGGTCGTCGCCTAAGCGACGGCGACCTTGGCTAAGAGGCCTGCCGCTTACCGAGGGAACCGGTCCCGGCGCAATTTACCGAGGCGTGGACGGCGCCCGCACGACCGCAGGTCCTGCTTCTGCGTTGACGACGGGGTTGTCGTTCCTGAAGCGCGACGCGCGCTCACTTGCGCGTTGCGGCCTGAGGGTCTGCCGGGGTCAGGGTTGCGGGACCGTGCTCTGCGCGATCCATTTGTACAGATCGGCCGCGAACGCGCCCGGGTCGCGTGTCCGCACGTAGGTCGCGACGGCGTCGTAGAAGGCCTCCTGGAAGACGGGGCTCAGCCCTTCGCCGTGGGCGACGGACAGCAGCACGGGCAACGTCCAGAACGCCTTCGAGGATTCCCGCTGATATGCGGGCAAGGACGAGACGTCGACGTCGTGCACGACAGGGATTGAGCCCTTATGCCTGCTGAACGCGAGTTGCGTGGCGGGATCGCTGATCCCACTCAGGAATGCCAGGGCGTTCTTGGCGTTCTTTGCCTTGGTTGCGGCGACGAAGACGTCGACGACGGCGAGGAAGCTGTCCTGGGTGCCGGGGAAGGGGACACCGTCGAAGCCAGTGCCCTCGTGGGCGCCATCGGCGATGAGCTCGCCGAAGGCCGAGTCGTTCATCGACTCGAAAGCGCACCCGCCGGCCGCGAGCTTCTTGGTCGCCTGGTCCCAGGTCAGGTGGTTCGCCTCGGGGTCGGCGTAGCGCAGGATGGCGCCGAAGTTATTGAGGGCGGTCTGGACCTGCTTGCTGCGCCAGTCGAGGCCGTTGTGGATCATGTGCTGCCAGCCCCGGGGTCCGATCGAGCTCAGCAGCGTGTTCTCGAACAGCTCGACCGTGGTGAACGGGTCCTTGGCGCCGAGGCACAGCGGCGTCGAGCCCGAGGCTTTGATCTTCTTGAGGTCGCTGATGAACGAGTCGATCGTGTAGCCGCTCGAGGGGCGTGCGACGCCAGCCCGCTCGAGGAGCTTGGTGTTGAACCACAGGACGTTGCTGCGGTGAGCGCCGGTCGGGACACCGTACGGCTGATGGTCGTGCATGAGCGCGGTGAGGATCGTGCGGTTCATCCTCTCGCTGAGATGCTCAGCGGCGAAGATTGAAGCGACGCTGCGGATGACGCCGCGGCTCGCATAGCCCTGGACCGACTTCCCGGCGAACGTCTGCCAGACATCGGGCGGGTCGTTGCGCTGGAGCCTTTTCGCGAGCTCGACGATCGCGTTAGAGCCGGCGCCGCCCGGGACCGCGGCGTTGATCGCCCTGACCCCCGGGTTTGACTGGCGGAAGGCGGCGAACAAGTCGTTCAGGGCAGCTGATTCGGATCGTGAGGTCCACCACGACACGACCTCGAGTTGCTTGGTGCTCGTCGCGGGGCTCGTCGGCGAGGCGCTGCCACACGCGCTGACCACGGCGGCCAGTGCGGCCGCGACGATCGTGACCCGCCAGCGTCCGCTCACCCCGTCCCCTCGGCGGGTTGCGGTGGCCTGGCGACAGTCGGCGGAGCGACCTCGCGAACGGGTTGCCCGCCCGCCTCGCTCGGCTCGGCCTTGAGGTCGTAGAGCGCGTAGAGACCGACCATTGCGAAGCAGAACGCCGGGACGATGAACGAGAACGCGGGGCTGGTCGCGTCCACGACCTTGCCCTGGAGCACCGGCATGATCGCGCCGCCCACGATCGCCATGACGAGGCCGGCCGCTCCGAACTTCGTCGCTGGTCCGAGGCCCTTCAGCGCGACGCCGTAGATCGTCGGGAACATCAGCGACAGGCAGAACGACAGCGAGACGACGGCGATCACGCCTGCCATGTTCGGATTCCCCATCGCAAACAGGCACAGCGCAACCGCGAGGAACGCGAGCACCGCGAGCACCTTGGTCGCCCGGACGAATCCGATCACCCAGGTCATGAGAAAGCGCGAGGCGAGGAAGATCAAGAGACTCACCTGCAGGTATGCGGCTCCCTTGGTGAGGCTGCCGCCGAGCGCCTGGCCCACATACTGGATCAGGTACGTCCACGTGCACACCTGCGCGCCGACGTTCATAAACTGAGCAACCACGCCGAGGCGGTAGCGCTTGTTGCGCCACAGGACCCCAAACAGCGCGCGAGTGCCGCCCTCGTACGAGCTCGCGTCTGGGAACTCCTCCACGATCGGCGGCGCCTTCCGGGTTGCGATGGCGATCCCGATCAGGATCAGCAGGATCGCGAGGCCGACGTACGGCGCCATCACCGCCCCCAGCTCGCCGGCGCGGATCGTGTGTAGCTGATCCGGTGTCAGGGACGAGATATCGACCGGATCGGCGAGTTTGGGCAGGATCAGCGTCGCAGCGAGGAATACGCCGAGGTTCGTGCCGACGGGATTGAACGCTTGGGCGAGGTTCAAGCGACGCGTTGCGGTGCTCTCCGGACCAAGCGCGATGACATACGGGTTCGCTGACGTCTCGAGCATTGAGCAGCCCGCCGCCATCGCGAACAGGGCGAGGAGGAACGCGTCGTAGGTCATGATCCTGCTCGCCGGAAAGAACAGAAACGCCCCGACCGCGGCAAGCGAAAGACCGCTCAGGATGCCCGTCTTATAGCCGAAGCGCTGGTTGATGAAGGCCGCTGGGAGTGCCAGCAGGAAGTACGCGCCGAAATACGCCAGCTGCACAAGCGAGGCTTGAAACGTGCTCATGTCGAAGATGCGCTTGAACCCGGCGACCATCGGCGTCGTCAAATCCTGCGCGATACCCCAAGCCGTAAAGCAGCAGATGAGCGCGATAAACACCACCACCATGCCTTTGCCGATCAGCGGCTGGCTTCGCGTCGCCTCCGGCTGTGCGACCACTACGGGCTTGCCGATGCTGCTCAACGGCGTCACGCTCCTCTCGCGCCGCGCTCACCTTCTGAACGCACTTCTACCACCAAGGTGCGACATGTCAACCCGCGTTCGGCGATATCGGATATGCCTTGAGGTCGGCCGTCTTTGGCCGGCTCCACCGGATCGGCCGATCGGTCCCGGCGCGCCATCGCGGCCAGGGGACGTCGTTGGGCAACTCGAATCCAGGTGCCTCCGATCGGCGCCATAGCGCCGCTCGGAGAAGTGAGGCGTGTCAACCCGGAAAAACCGGAGTTTCACAACGATGGGCAGGATTGTGACCCTGGGTGAGGTGGTGGCGGACGCCCACGAGGAGCAGACACCGTCCGAGTGGAGCTCCAGTTCAAAGCCCGCCCGAGCGGCGACGATGCGCAGGTCGTCCGTGGGCTATTTCCCTTCGTCGAACGTGATCTGCGGCGATCAGGCGCCCCTGTGAGCCAGCGGCCCTCGGCCAGCGCGTCGAGGTCGACATGGTCCAGGGAGGTGACTAGCACATCCGGATCGGCGGCTGCGAGGAGCTCCTCGTCATGCGCGCGCGGGAGGCCGAGGGCGGCCATCCCTCCCGCCTCGGCCGCCTGGATCCCGGACACCGCGTCCGCAACGCCGAAGCACTCCTCGGGCGGCACGCGCAGCTCTTTGCACCCCGTGAGGAACATCTCAGGATGCGGCTTCCCCTGCGCGACGTCGCGGCCCGATATATCGTCGTCGAAGACTCCAGGAGGGTGAGCCCCGGCGTCACCCGGTCGGACTCCAGACCGTTCTCTTCCGCGACGGTGTCAGGCGGATCTGGCGCAGGAAGAGGCCCGCATTGTTGGAGGAGGAGACCGCGGCGACATGGATCCCGGCGTCTCTTTATCGCGATGATGAAGCGCAGCGCGTCCGGGTAGCGGTGAACGCGTCCGCGTCTTGCGAGTCAGCGATTGTCGCGGTCCCGCCGACTTCGCCCGTTCGTTCCGCGGTCGAGGACTTTCGAGTGAATTGGGCGCGCCGCCCCGGTCGTCAACTGAAGGAGTCCGGCGGCTCCTTCTTCCGCGCCACGCAGCCCTCCGAGAGCGCTGGGAGATCCACTTCGTCTAACGCGCGAGTGCCCGGACCGCCGCGCGCATGCTCTCCGAGATGACCGCGTCGTCCGGCCGGTCGACGATCGGAGTCAGCGTGCCGTCATAGTCGAGGAAGGACCGCCGGACGACGTCCCCCGAACTGCCGCGTGAGTTCGTCACGGTCGCGCAGGGCGTGGGGCAGCGCTGCGATGCTCTTCCCGGCCGTCATCGCGAGCGCGCCGCGAGATCGTCGATCGCGCTGGCAAGGTCGCTGTCGGCCTGCGCGTCGATCAGGCGTTTGCCATGCCGTGCGCCTGCTGCTGGCGGAGCGCGTGGTACGTGACGGTGAGCCGCAGCGGCCGCCAGTCCGTCCGGAGCTCGACGCAGTCGTGCAGCATCATGACCGAGCCCCAACCGTTGCCGCACGTCATGCAAGTCATTGGGCTGCGAGAGCGGCGTCGACCTCGGCTCGCGTCGGCGGGTCGGCGCCCGGCCGGGAGCATGTGATCGCGGCAATCAGGGCCGCTGCATCGACGACGCTGCCGAGCGTCGCCTCGTCGATCGCCGCCAGCGCGTCGTGGCGCGCGCCGCCGATAAGGTCGGCACGGTGCAACCCGTCGAGCAGACCGGAGGTGAAGGAATCACCCGCGCCGACCGTGTCCACGAGCTCGATTGGCACCGCCCGCCGGTGTAACTCCAGGCCCGCGGAGATGGCGTAGACACCTGCACCACCGCGGGTCACGACGACAAGGGCGGGCCCCGAGGCGAGCCAGGCCTGCGCGACGTCCTCATCGGGCCGGTCAGGGTAGAGCCAGCGAAGGTCCTCGTCGCTGGCCTTGACGACGTCGGACAGGGCAACGAGGCGCTCGATGTCCGGTCGCGCCCGCGCCGCGTCTCCGAGCAGCGCGGGCCGCACGTTCGGGTCGTACGAGACGGTCACCCGACCCCGCTTGTGTTCCCGCTCCACAAGGTCCACGACGCTCGCCTTGCCCGATGGGAGGACCGTCGCCAATGAACCAGTGTGCAGACACCGTGCCTCGATCGGGAGCGGCGCCAGGGCCCCCACATCCCAATCGATTCGGAAGTCGTAGGAGGCGATCCCCGCCGCGAGAGTCGCGATCGCCAGGCTGGTCGACACACCCCCCTCCGGGCCCCCGTCGACCAGGACACCGCTGGCTTCCAGGTGCGCCGAGATCATCTCTCCGAACGCATCCCGCCCCAGACGCGTCTTGAGCGTCACGGGGACGCCCAGCCGGGCGAGACCCAGCGCGACGTTTGCTGGGCTGCCACCCGGATGTGCGGCCAACGTCCGGCCACCGCGTTGCCCGACCAAGTCGATGAGCGCCTCACCGACGACAACGAACATTCGCTTTACCTCACTCAACGAGATCGATGAACTCCCGCGCCGCCGCACAGGGCGGGCCGCGACGGAGGCCACGCTCGCCGCATCATAGTGGTCCCCGAACCTGCCTCGTCGCCGAGCCGGAACGAGATTCAGCGTTGGACCCTCGGGGGTAAGATCGGCCTATCAGCGATCAGGAGCGCCCTCTCTTCCTCGTGGTCACCATCAAGCCTCGACTCGACCGGCTTGAGGAAGCTGAGGCGCAGCTGCAGTCCATGCGTCAGAATGCCCTCACCGAGCCGGGATGCGTCTTCATGCACCTCGTGCAGCCGCAAGACGAGGCGGACACGTGGGTGATGCTCGAGCTGTTCCGCTCTCGCGCCGCCTGGGACGAGCACATGCGCCAGCCCTACAACACCGAGGGAAACATCATCCTCGAGGACCTGCTGCGCGAGCCCTCAGACCTTCGCTTGTTCGACGAGAAGTAGGTTTACGCCTGCGACGCGGCGACGCCAGCGCACTAAATAACTAACCCGGGCCACGGCTGCCAACCCGAAGCCGCAGGCGTGTGACGACGCCGCCAAAGGCGCCGCTGGACACCCCCGTCCCACGCGAGGAGCAGTCCACGCGGGACAGTGCCGTCTCGATTTCGGCTAGCAGGCCATAGCGCTTTTGGACGATAGGAAGCAGCGCGTGTGCCGGCAGGGACGAGATGCCCGCTATGCGTGGCCAAGCGACAACCGGGTGACCGAGGTCTCAGCGGTCCCCGGAAACAGTCCGTGCCCACGCAACACGTGAGTGTGCTTGCTCGGAATCGTCGCCCAGCAAACCTGGCGCTGTCGCGATCGACCACATCCAAGCGTGCGCGGGCTGGGCGCGGCACGACTGCTTCGGCTCTCCCGGCTGCTCCGGCCTCGCTATGCCTTTGCCACGATTCCGGTCGCAAGCTCCGTGGCTACAGCCGTCGCAGTAAGTAGCCGCGCTGGACAGGTCTTACGAGCGTGGCTGTCTTTGTCCGAAGTGGCAGTCCCCGAACCGCGGCTTTGTGGCCTCCGACGCTACTTCTTCTGCCTCAAAGCGGAAGTGTTGACCCAGCCACCACGCGCCGAGCCGGACGTCAATCTTCGCGCTGACGGTCCGGCGGTCGTCGTCACGCCGGGGGCCCTACTCTGCGAGCAGGGCGTCCATCTGGCCGATCGCCTGCTGCATGCCCTCGGCGGCTCCCATGTCGAGCAGCTGCTGCATCTCCTCCTTGGTGGCGTTGACCGAGATGAGCTCCATGCGCGTGCGCCCGTCCTTCTCGGTGAGGCGCATGTGCATCTGCCCGGTGGGCATGTCGGGATTGACGTTGCCGTCGGCGTCTGCGAAGGAGTCCTCGACGTGCAGCGACCGCGGCGGGTCGACCGCGACCACGTGCCAGACGCCGTAGAAGCGCTCGCCCTCCGGGCTGATCATGAAGTAGGTGACGGTCCCGCCGGGCTCGAGCTCGTGGCGTTCGAAGGTCGCAGGAGCCATCGGCGGCCCCCACCAGCGCTCGAGCTTGCGCGGGTCGGCCCACAGCTCCCACACGCGTTCCAGCGGCGCATCGAACTCGGCAGTGATGGTCAGGGTGCAGGCGTCGAGGTCCTTGTCGACGTTGGTGACGGTCACTGGGGGTTCCCTTCTTCGGAGAGGACTTCGGACATGCGGGCCACGCGGCCGCGCCACAGGTCTTCGAGCTCGTCGAGCGCGCGCCGTGCCCGGGCCACCGCGGCGGCCTCGGTGCGCACGAGCGTCTCCCGCCCGCGGCGCTCCTTGGCCACCAGGCCGGCGCGCTCGAGCACGACCACGTGCTTCTGCACCGCGGCGAAGCTCATCGGATAGGCCTCGGCAAGCCGCGACACCGACGGGGCATCGATCGCGCAGCGGCGCAGAATGTCGCGCCGCGTCGGATCGGCGAGGCCGCTGAAGAGCTGGTCGACGGTATCTACAACCACTTGGTTGTAGGTTAGCGCAGACGCTCGCGACGTGCCGTCCGTCCACCTTGCCGGCGCCCGTGAGGTGCTCGCCCGTCATCAAGACGTGACGACGCCGTCCCGCTGCCCGCCGTCCGGGCGGCCTGCTGTCGCCCTGAAGCGGTGCCGAACCAAGGTGTTGCTTTCGCCTGGAGGGAGCAGCCGTGCGAACGTGACCGCTCCAGGCGTGAAGCGGACGCTCGGACGCAACCACGCGACGGTTGCTTTCCTCATCCGGCGCGCGGCCGGCCCGGCGAATGCAACCGCGACCAAGCACTCGCCGCCGTCGCACACCTCGGGCAATCGCATGGCCACGCTTGCGCGCGTCCACATACGGCCTGGTCCGCGGTCCCGACGCCGGCCCACTCATGACCCCGATGCATGCTCAGGGTCTCATCCAGCCGGTGGGGCCGGCTCCTTGAAAGCGCGGCAAGACGTTCACGGCCGGAGGTGATCCGCGGGTCACCGTCGCGGTACTTGCGATGGGCGAGAGGCACCCACACCACCAGATTTCATCGCTGCACTGAGTTAGAAGCTCGGCGTCAGTGGTCGACGGAACGCCGGCGACGAGCGCGGCCAGCCTGGTCCTCGGCCCACTGCTTGATCTCCGCGCGTAGCCAGAGCTTCACTCGCCCGTTGCCTAGGTTTAGGACAGGGCGAGGCATGTCTTCGTGCCGATGCTGGTAGACGCTCACGGTGTTGCGGTGAGCGAGACCGAGCAGGTCGGCGACGCCGTTAGCGTCGATCAGATCGTCGAGGTCTACCTGACGGCCCATAGCCGAAGGTTACTTTCGTAGTCGGATCCGTCCGAATCACACGGTAGATTACTTCAGTAACCACAAGTGGCCCCGGCGGTGCTGGAACACCCCGGGGCCTGGCCGAGACCTATGAAGGAGGTCCGACGATGTCAGCCTACGCCCCCACCCTGCCTACGTTGATCCCCGAACGCGAGTCTGGGTCGCTGGCAGCCACGCACGTCCTCACGCGCGATGAGGTGATGACCGCTCGCGAGGTTGCAGAACTCCTCAAAATGCCGGTGTCAACGATCTACCAGCTTGCTCGACGCGGAGAGCTCCCCGCCAGCCGGCTCGGGCGCACATGGCGGTTCCTCCGGCCCCGGCTCGAAGACCTGCTC
Source organism: uncultured Solirubrobacteraceae bacterium (assembly GCA_963737335.1). Classification (GTDB taxonomy): domain Bacteria; phylum Actinomycetota; class Thermoleophilia; order Solirubrobacterales; family Solirubrobacteraceae; genus Palsa-465. The sequence continues at coordinate 234,569 of CAVTSK010000020.1, read as the reverse complement.
GCGGGCTGAGCTGGGTTAGGCAGCCGCGGCCAACACCGAAGAGAACTCCTCGGGCGGCACGTGCGCCTCGGGCCACGTGATCTTCAGCTCACCGTCGCGCTCCAGAAGGAACCGGAGGTCGACGATGATCATTCCGATCACATTGCCGTCGGCGTCGAAGTCGACGGCATGCCCCTCGGGCGTCGCGTCGGTCTCCGCCGGCACCCGCGGCTCACCGACGCTGAGGTACAGGACGTCACCCTCCTGGTCATAGGAGTGGTGGTCGAACTCAATGGTGCCGATCTTGATGCTCATTGGTCTCTCGCCGGGCTCTTCCGCTGGATGAATGCCGTCACCACGACTGCCGGCGTCCGGTTGAAGTCTACGACCACCGTCAGCCAGCGGACCTTGTCTGTGACCCGCTGCTGGTAGAAGCGCTCCCGACCAGCGCTGGGGTCACCCTCACGGTAGTCCGGCCTCGCAACGGCGGCCAGGACTGCATCGACGTCAGCGAGCAACTGCGGCCGCTCCACCATGATGTGCCGCCAGCTTCGCTCGCTGAACTCGACGACACGGCCATCCGGATCGCGGATCGTACGAGGAAGCTGGGGCTGGCTCACGCTGAAGCTGCCGCCGGGATGACCGTGCCGCCAAGAGCTCGTGTAAAGCGAACCGCCAGCTCGCCGGCAGGTCGGGCATGGAGATAGCGCTCAGTCGTCGTGATCCGGGAGTGGCCCATCGCTGCCTTTACGCTGACCGAGTCGATCCCGCCGGCGACCAAGAGCGAGCCGTAGGTGTGACGCAGGTCGTGGAAACGCAGCGGCTCGAGACCGGCGGCAGTGCGCGCTCGCTCGTAGCGGCGCCGAAGCGCGGAGGGATCGAGGCGGCGGCCGAGGCGGCTACAGAACACGTAGTCGTCCGGACCCGTGAACTCCCGCGGTGGCTGAGACGTTCAAGGGCCACCGCTGCCTGATCGGGCAACGGAACCTCACGCACCCGACGGCTCTTGGTCGACTTGACTTCGATGTCGCCGGACAGTGACCGGCGGATGACGAGCTTGTGGCCGACGAAGTCGACATCGCGCCAGTGGAGCGCGACGAGTTCGCCGCGGCGGAGTCCGGCGTAGGCGGCGACGCGGACGAGCTCGGCGTCCTGGACGTCCTCGCGAGCCCGGACTTCGATCTCGCCCCCGCCGAGCGCCGGACGCGATGGGTCTCGGTGAGCGCCGACAGCGAGTGAGCGGGCGAGACCTCGATCTGCTCGGGCGAGTAGAAGGCCAGGACCGCTCGCTCGGGCTCGGTACGGCGGTCGGCGTGAGTCGCCGGGTTAGCCGGCAGGCCGTACGTGCTCGGCCGCATCCCGTAGTTGAAGATCGCGGAGACGAGCTGACGGACCTTGTTGACCGTGCGCGAAGCCACGCCGGTCGCCGCGACCGAACGCAGCTGATCCTCGATCTCACGCGTCGTCACCTCACGCGCCGGTCGATCACCGAGAGCAGCCATGACCACACCGCGCGACACGCCAGTACCGCGGCGGTAGGCAGTCCCGAGATCGGCGAGGAGCAGACGATGGTCGCGGAGCGTCGAGGGTTTGGCATCCTTGATCTCCTCGAGCCACCGCAGATACTCGACGGCCAGCTCCCGGAAGGTGACGCCCCGCCGGCGGCGCTCCTCGCCGTCACGCTCGAGCAGTGTCCGGTCAGCGTCGTGCTCACGGACCAGCGCCAGCATCCGCTCAGCAGCCTGCGCCTCAGTCAGCACTCCGTCCGACGGACGGCCACGCTTCAGGCGCCAGCCACCGTTGCCATCGGACTCAGCCCAGGCACGCCCAAGAGCTCGGACGACGGGCTGGCCGTTACGCGACCACTTGCCGTACCAGAACGGTCCGGTCGATCGCTGGCGAATGAACGGGCGAGCACTCGGATTGGGGGTCATCGCACGACCCAAGAGACGCCCAGGATCGGACGGAATTGTGCCGGGCAACGGTCCGGCAACGGTCTCGCCGGGCAACGGCCCCGGGCAACCTTCTCCGTCAGAATCCCTGCGAGAACGGCATTTCTAGCGACTCAAATCGCCCGTAACCACGGGAACCACACCTTCTTCTCCGGCCTGTCACGCCGGAGGTCGCGGGTTCGAGTCCCGTCGCTCCCGCTTTTCGCTGTCCCCGTGGGTCGCTGGCGATCCGGCCAGTCCCCGCGGAGCCGCAGACACGGCGAGCGAGCTGGCGATCGCGCTCATCGCGCAGCTCTGAGGGCGATGTAGGATGCTGCGGTGAGCGCTTCCCGGGGGGGCCTTCAGGAGGTTGCCGAGGAGTCCGGGCCAGGTCAGGCGGCCGCGGTTGCCCGGACCGCTGCGTCTCAGTTTGGCAGTGGACCGCTGAGCGTCGACGGGGTGCTCGCTGTGCAGCGCCGCGCCGGCAATGCGGCCGCCGTCGACATGTTGCGCGGGGCCGGTCTCATCCCGGTCGCTGTAGCTAATCAGCGGCTGCATGAGGCGCGGGCCTCGCGTCCCGGGAGTCCGGTAGCGGACGGCACGCGGTTCAGGATCCCGTCCGCTGCGGAGCTGAAGAGCCTGTACGGGAGCGGCCTGCTTGACAAGAGTGACATCGAAGACGCGGTCGGGCGCGCCCTGCGCCGGATGGACCTCGATTGGAATCTTCGGACCGACGCTACCGACGTCATGAAGAAGCTGTTCCCAGGGGGCGGCGTGTTCGACGAGAAGGCGTGGGCGGGCGTCCTGGGGACCGACACGTCGGATGTGTACACATCGGTCGCCGACGCCGAGGCGAAGCTCAAGGCCGCAGACCTCAAGAAGCTGACCGACGTCGCCAAGATTGCGGCGCAGAAGATCGACGAGGCGATGGCGGACGACGCTGGCCTGAAGGACGTCTTCGGCGCCAAGGCAAAGCTCGCCAAGACGCGCTATGGCAAGGCCAAGACTGCGCTCGCCAACGCGATCAAGAGCGCCGACACCGCGATCGATACCGACTACAACCGCGATGACCCGCAGGTCGGACTCGGCGGATGGGCGAACTTCTCCAGTCAGCACATCCACCTCACCGGTGACGTGGCAGAGGTGACCGATCGCGACGATGCCATCATCACCCTCATCCACGAGTCGTGTCACCTTGCCGACCCGAACGTTGACGACCTTGGCTACTACGGCAGCGACGGGTTCGAGGCAATGGAGGACGGCGAGAAGGTCAATAACGCCGCTCATTACGAGGAGCTGCCGGCGCGGTACCTGGGCCACAGCCTCTATCGAGTGCGCGATCCCAAAGACAAGACCAAGTTCCTCCCCGGCTTTCAGAAGTTCGTCCCGAAACAGACTTCCGGAGGCCACAAGGTCACTTTCGAGGACGAGGTGCGGCGGGCGGCGAGCGAGTACCTGAGGAAAGCGTGGGACGCGGCCGTCGATGCGCACGCGTTTGTACGCCAATCCGCGCGCCTGATCCAAGCAAAGCCCGGTGACCCGATCTTTGACACGCGTAAGAAGAGCCTGCTGGAGATGTCGAAGATGATGCATCTGACGATCCATCTGCAGAAGCCCAAGCCGAAGACCGTCACTGTGCTCGACGTCGCCCTCTCTGAGGGCGTCGCCCATGCGACGATCGCGATTCAGAACAACGCGGCTAAGCAGCCGGTGCCCACGAAGGTCAAGAAGGCCGCTGCGGTCAAGGCGGTCATCGACGGCGCGGTCAGCGGCTACAGCCAGCTCACCGGCAGCCCCGCCGATGATCGCAAGCTGATCGACTGGCTCGTCAAGCACTATCGCAAGGGGTTCTGAGTGCGATTCTGTGACAAGGAGTGGCCGGCGGACACCGAGATCCTCCAGTGCGTGAATGTCCCCATCGACGAACTGACGCCACTGCGGGCGCTACCGGGCCTGCGGCAGCTCAGCCTGTACGCCACGGACCGCCACCGGACGATCGAGCACCGGCTGCGGGACCTGTCGCCCGTGGCGGACCTGCCCGGACTCGCGGTGCTGGAGATCGCACGCTCGCGAGTGGAGGACCTCACCCCGCTGCGTGGCCTTCAGCACCTACGGCGCCTGGACCTGTCGCGCACACGCGTCACTGACCTGTCGCCGCTCGCGGACCTGCACGAGCTCGAGTGGTTGAAACTCAATTCCACGCCGGTCGCAAACCTCAGCCCGCTTGCGAGCTTGGAACGCCTCGAGTACCTCGACGTCTCAAACACGTCAGTGGCCGACCTGTCGCCGCTCGCGGGCCTCCGCACGCTCCGGCAGCTGATCGTCCGCGACACGCCGGTGACGACGCTCATCGACGTCGCGGAGCTTCCAGCGGTGACCGACGCCGTCGAACTCGACCTCACGGGCACCCAGGTCGCAGACCTCGGCTGGATCGCCCGAGCAGCCGAGCTGCGTGAGCTCCGGCTGATCGGCGCGCCCGCCGCGGGCCGCGCCGAGGCGCGCGCGCTGGCGAAACGCGGCGTGACGGTCATCGACTGACGCCGCGATTCGGGTTCATCGTAGGATCGGCTGCGGCACCCCCGTTCTCAGCAGGGTGCGCGACCCAATCAGTGGAGGTCCAGATGGCCGAACTCCCACCGCCCCCAGCCGGGATCGTGTTGGCCCACTTCATCGTCTCGGACGACGTCGAGCGCTCCCGACGGTTCTATACCGAAGTGCTCGGCGGCAGGGTGGCCTTTTCCGGAGACGTGACCTACGTCGCGCTGTCCAACAGCTGGATCATCATCAATGTTGGCGGTGGACCGACCGACGACAAGCCGGCCGTGACCCTGGAAGCGCCGGGTGATCGCGACCGGGTCAGCAGCTTCCTCAATATCCGGGTCAAGGACATCGAGGCCGTGTACGCCGAATGGAGCGCCAGGGGAGCGAATTTCCTGACGCCGCCCAAGCAGCACGCGTATGAGACCCGTTGCTACATCCGCGATCCCGACGGTCATCTGATCGAGGTGGGGCAGACCACGGACCCAGACGGTGACTGGGTGCCCGCTGACTGGCCATCGAGCGAGTCCGAGCAGCTTGTGCTGACCCGCTTCATCGTCTCCGACGACGTCGAGCGCTCCCGGCGGTTCTACACCGAAGTACTCGGCGGCAGGGTCGTCTTCTCCGGAAAGCCGTCCGGAGAGCCGACCAATGTCGCACTATCCAACAGCTTCATTGTCAGCAGCGTGGGCGGTGGACCGACGGACGACAAGCCGTCGGTGACCCTGGAGACGCCGCGTGATCCTGACCGGACCAGCAGCTTCCTCAATATCCGGGTTAGAGACATCGAGGCCGTGCACGCCGAATGGAGCGCCAGGGGCGCGAATTTCCTGACGCCGCCGAAGCAGCACCAGTATGAGATCCGCTGCTACATCCGCGACCCGGACGGTCACCTGATCGAAGTGGGGCAGACCACCGACCGAGACGGCGACTGGACGCCCGCTCACTGGCCATCGAGCACGCCCGCCGAGGAGTCGCGCTGAACGCCGAGACTATCGCGAGTTGCAGGGGTCATCTGGACGTCGCCTTACCCGGGGCGCCCTCTCTCGGTTGGGTGCTTTCGGTGGGCTGAAAGAACCGGCTGTCGTCGGGACCGTGTCCGCCGGCGCGGGGCGCGGGCAGCCCGGTGGCGACCGAGTAGTCCCAGTACCCGCGCTGGATCTCGATGGCCCCTTGGCGCACCTCGAACACATCGCAGCCGAAGAACGTCTCCTGCCGGCCGTGCGGGGCCGCTCCTCTGAACTCGCCTCGGCGTGTCCCGCGTTCCACGAGCTCGAGACAGACGAGGTCGCCGTCAGACAAGCACGTTCTCACCTCAACGACAAGATCAGGGTATGCGTCAAACCAGCCCTGGAGATGAGCGAGGTAGCGGTCACGGCCGACGACCACCCCCAGCGGCAACTGGTGATTCTCGAAGTCCGGTGCGATGCACGACGCGACAGCAGCGAGATCACGCGCGTTCCAGGCCGCGACGAGCCGTAACACAATGCTCGCGGCATCACCGCCGGGCTCACGCGCCACCGTCATGGCACGGCGGCGCGACTCGGCTTGGTCAATAGTCCATCGATGAGGTTGTGGATCACCTTCCGTACGTCTGTCTTCTCTTGCTCGGGGTCGTCGGCGTTGGCGATGCTCATGGCGGCCTCGTCCAGTGCCCCGATCATGACGGTCGCGAGAGGTCGGGTGGGCTGGGGCTTGAGCTCGCCCGCGTCGATGGCGGCGGTCAGAAGCTGTTCGGTCATGCCGAGTCCGTAACGCAATGAGATCTCGCGGAAGCCGGCCCAGCCGAGGATGCTGGGCGCATCGAGTAGCACGAGTTGCCGAACCTCCGGCTCGCTGGCGATGTCCAGCCACGCATCGGCGGAGATGCGCAGCGCGCCGGCCGGTGTCTTTGGTTGCTTGGCAACGACGGCGGCTGACAGCCGCTCGATCACATCTGTCTCGACAGCTTCGAGGACGGCGAGGAAGAGCGTGGCCTTGTCCGGGTACTGGTGGTACATCGCGCCGCGGGTGACACCGGCGACTTTGGCGATCTCCGGCGTCGAGACGGCGGCATAGCCGCGGTCGCCCCACAGCCGCCGGGCGGCGGTCAGGAGCGCCTGCTGGGTCGCGGCCGACCGTTGTGCCTGGGTGCGCGCCATTTGGGTGGAGCCCGTTGACTTACAAACAGTCTGTCGGTATGTTACGGGCAGCCTGCACGTAAATCAATCGCTGGAGGATCTGATGCCGTCCGTCACGCTCACCGCAGGAACTATCCACTATGAGACAGCGGGACCGTCGGGTGGCCGTCCGGTCGTGTTCATCCATGGCTACTCGATGGGATCATCGCTGTGGCGGCCGCTGAGCGAGCGACTGGCGGCGCGCGGCTTCTTGTGTGTGGCGCCCACGTGGCCGCTGGGGGCGCACACCGAGGCGATGCGGGGCGGCTCCGAGCTGACGATGGAGGGGATCGCGGCGATGGTCGGAGAGTCGCTTGAAGCGCTTGCGCTCGACGACGTCGTGCTCGTCGGTAACGACACCGGTGGCGCAATCGCGCAGCTCGTCGCGACCAGCGCGCCCGAGCGGCTGGGCGCGCTGGTGCTGACCAGCTGCGACGCCTTCGAGCACTTCCCACCCCCCGCCCTGAAGCCATTGGTCGCCCTGGCGAAAGCTGGGCCGGCGTACACCGCGGCACTTCAACCGCTCAGGACCCGGTTCGCACGCGAGCGCGGGTTTGGGGCCCTGGCTCATGCGGACATTGATGACCTCGTCGCGGCGTGGGTCAAGCCGGCGCTCACCAACCGCCGGGTCAGGAATGACCTGCGGCGCTTCACAGCCTCGCTGAATCGCGAGACGACGGTCCGAGCCGCCGCGCTCTTGCCGAGGTTCACCAAGCCGGCGCTGGTGGCGTGGTCCGCCGACGACGTCTTCTTCCCGCGCGAGGACGGGCGTCGGCTGGCGGAGACCCTACCCAACGGCCGGTTCGACGTGATCGAGAACGCGAGGACGTTCTCGATGATCGACCAACCCGACCGCCTCGCCGACCTCATCGCCGACTTCGCCCACCTTGGGCCGAACAGCGTGCCGCATGACGAGTCGCTACTTCGGCCCGGCCGAACGCCGGCTCCAAGCGCGCTTGGCGCCGCCGGCGCCAACAATCTGGCGATCGTTCATCGCCTCGCGTGAGCGCCGCGCACCGCGTGGTAGCCCGGACTGAAGACCGGCCCGACCCTCAACGAGGAGGCATAGCTGCCGTAGTTCGTCAGTGACACCTGCCCCAGACCCCCCGTGGTGGAGTCGAGGTTCCACACGGCGATGGCGATCGTGTTGCTCCCATCGGTCCTCAGGATCCCGTTGGGAATCGGGAAGCTGTGCTCAGGTCCGAGGTAGTTGACGTAGTCACCCAGCTGCCAGCCGTTGACGTACAGCAGGGCGCGGTAGCGCCGGCTGGGGTTGTCAGAGAACGTCACGCCGATGGAGGTGTCCTGGCCGGGGGGCAGGTGCAGCGAGACGGTGGTGCGATACCACGAGACGCCCGCGTGCGTGTCAGACGAGGGCAGTTTCACGGGGGTCCAGCGCGCGTCGGGGTAGCCCGGCAGGTCCCATCCCGAGCGCTCGCCGAACAGGCCGCCGTAGGCCAGCGGGCCACGCACCGGATCCTGGATGCTCTCACCGCCCAGGTTGCCCTGAATACGCCAGGTCACGGCCGTACTCGGAGACCCGAGCAGTCCGGCCGTGGTCAGGCCGCGGGCGGTCTTGTTGGCGTTGGTGGAGTTGTAGTCCTCCTCGTGGCCCATGTTGACGGTGAGCACCGAGATCACATTGTCGGCGCCGGTGTGCAGCGATCCGGCCGGGAAGACGAAGTCGGCGCTGCCCGTCGTCGAGCTTCCCAGGAACTGCCCGTTGATCCAGGCCGAGAACGCCTGGGCGCCGCCACCGGAGTCCGATACGAGATGGACGCCGGTCTCGTTGCCGGTCGCTTGGAAGTGGCCCCGGTACCAGACATTGCCGGTGTGGAAGCCGTAGTCGTCGGCGTAGAGGATCGGCAAGGACTGCACCGGGGTGACGCTGTTGGTAGTGGTCTTATCCGCCACCTGCCAGCTCGAATCGTCAAAGCCCGGCGCCGCCTCGGGGGATTCCTCCTGATGGCGCCAGTGGGTGAGCGCGGGCAGGTGGACGGTCGCCGCGACCGGGATAGATCCCACCAGGCTGCCACTCGGGGTTGCCGTCGTTCGCACGGGGCGGCCGTTCCAGGTGACCTGGTTCGCGGAGCTGAACACCTCGAAGGTGCGATCGGTGCCGTTGTCGCCGGTGAGCTCCAGCCGGCGTCCGCCGGCGCTGCTGACGGCGGTTCGCAGCAGATGCGTGCCGCGGACCAGCACCGGCCCCGCGGCGGTGTCCTGGCGCCAGAACGTCTCTGCCGTTGGCTTGTCGGCGATCAACAGCAGCAGCGGCCGCTGTCCGGACGGTGTGACGGTGACGCGGATCAGCCCGGTGTGCTGATAGTCCAGGCGGAGGTCTCCGCGCTGGGCGTCCCAAGTGGTGGTCACCGAGCCACCGCTGGCCTGCACCTGAGGCTTGGCTCCGTAGTGCAGTACCGTCTCGCCGTCGCTGCCGGGATCGCCGTAGAGCACGGCGATATCGCGACCGTTGATCGTCGCGTCGGTCATGATCTCCGAGGTCGAGTACTGCAGCTGAGAGTCGCCCAGCTTGTAGTTGGCCACGATGATGTGCGAGTCGCGCCCGTCCAGGGTGATGGCGGTACCGGGCTGCTGGGGCACCACGGGATAGGTCGGGGTCGTCTGGGGCGCGGTGGGGACGTCGATCGCGTCGATGGAGACGTAGTTGTCGGTGGAAGCGCTGCTGTGTGTGCCATCCACAACGATCTTGAGGGTGTGCGTCCCGCTGCTCAGCCCCGTCTTGGAGAACAGCACCGCCTGATTGGCATTGCCCGCGCAGTCGACCGTCGCCTGCTTGACCCCGTCGATGTAGACATCGGCAAGACCGTGGTTGTTGGTCTGTGACCCGATCCAGCGCACCGCCGTGCCGGTGAAGGTCAGGCTCATCGAATCGCCGGCGACGTTCGAGAACGACTCGGTGTTCTTGTAGTCACCGCCGGTGTAGCTCTGGTTGGCAACGTGTGACCACGTGCCGGTGTAGTCCAGTGCCGGGTCCGTGTCGTCGTAGGTGTAGGTGATCTCCGGGATCGGCTTCGCGTTGAAGTCGATCGCGATGTGGGTGCGGTCGACCGAGGTCGAGGTCGAATCGGCGTGGCGCAGAACATGGAACTGGGTCCCCGTGTCGGGGTTGATTCGCGCCGTGTCGATGATCGCCGGGTTGTCGGGGGCCTGGGCGTTGATGAAGTCGGTCTTGGTCAGCGGCGCCACGGCCTGGGTGAAGTAGCCGATGAGCTTGTCCTCGTAGTACTTGGGATCGAGCTGCCGCGTCTCGCGGATAGCGGCCCCGTAGTCGTAGGAGGTGTAGTTCTCCGGGATGCCCAGCCAGCCCCAGTTGGTTCCGCCGTAGGTCATGTAGAAGCTCTGTGCCGTAGCGCCGACGGCGATGTTCTGCTTGTAGAACACGTCTGCGAACTGGTCGTTGATCAGTTGGGCGCACTTGTCATAGCCCGGGCCACCCCACGGGTCAAACGCGCCGCCCTGGAACTCGGGCGAGTACAGCGGCTTGTCGGCCGGGTGGTCATAGGAGATGTCCGGAACGCCGTTCCACTGCGATGGGTTTGAGCAGTTGAACCCCTGCGGATAGGAATCCGGGCCATCGACGTTCAGCTCGCCAGTGCCCGAGTTGAAGGTGCCGTTGTTGTTGCCCGTCAGGGGAACCGTGATGCCGTCCGCCCGGGCCTTGTTCTCCAGGTCCTGCATGTACTCTCGCCCGGCCGCCGAGCCGTTGTAGTACTCGTTCTCGACCTGGTAGGCGATGACCGAACCCGTCCCATTGGTCAGCTGATGGCGCGCGATGTGCCGGTCGATCTGTGTCATCCACTGATACGCGTACTGCAGGAAGCGAGGATCGGCGCTGCGGTTGTTCTCGGCCTTCGTGGTCAGCCAGCCAGGCAGGCCGCCAGAGTCGACTTCCGCGTTGATGTACGGGGCCGGGCGCACGATCACGTACAGCCCGGCCTGCTGGGCCATGTCCAGCAGTTTGTCGACGTCGCGGACGCCGGTGAAGTCATAGACCCCAGGACGCGGGGAGTGATAGTCCCAGTCGAAGTACAGCGAGACCGCGTTGAAGCCTGCGGCCTTCATCTTCTGGAAGATGTCGCGCCAGAGGTCAGGGCTGGGCAGGCGGAAGTAGTGAAACTCCCCCGACCACAGGTAGGTGCGCCGCCCGTCGATGATGAACGAGTAGTGGTCGTAGGACACCGTGTGCGTGGTCGCCGTGCGCGGTAGCGCATGCTGCGTCTTCGCCGACACAGACGCCGGCCAGGCGGTCCAGACTGCGACCAGGGCCGCGGCCAGCGCCGCCAGTCGCCCGATGTGCGTTCGCCGACCAACCGGCCGCGTGCTCGTGCTGGAGCGCATGCCTCTACCTCATCTCTCCGGTGACTGACCCGAGTGGCCGGGCGCGTGCACGCCCAGCCGCTTATGCGATCGGTCCCTGCCCGCACCTGGATGCGCGGAACAGCCCGGCTGAATTGTGAGCGCTCACACCATCGCTGTCAAGGCCCATGGCGGCCTCGTGGTCCCAGGTCGCCGACCTCAATAGGCGATCGAGGGCAGCCACGCTCCGGACGGTTCGTTGTACAGGCCGATGGTCATCAGTGTTGACTGTTGGACGAGCTTGAGGCCGTGGGCCAGGCACCATCGCAGCAGCTCTGTGTTGCGTGTCGGAACGAGGATCCCGAGGCCCATGAGCGCTCGTGCGGAGCCGATGAGCGCCATGAGCTGCTCGTTGGTCGCGGCGACGGCGTGCCAGCCGTAGCCAAACCCGCTTGCATAGCCGCAGATGCCTTCGGGGCGTTCCACGACATGTGCGGTTCCTGCGGCGATCGCGTCGCGCAGCTCGCCGGCCCGGTCGTGACCGTGGACGCGGGCGCACAACTCGTTACATGCGGCGAGGTCGTCCGCGCGCGCTGGGCGGACACTGAGGCCGGGGACGCTGAGCACCGGCGGGGTTCCCTGGATGACCGAGAGCGGCTCACGGACGACGAAACCGAGCTTGGTGTAGAGCGCGAGGGAGCGGTAGTGGTAGGCGGTCTGAACGAGCCTGACGCCGATGGCGCCACGATCGCGCTCGCGCTGTAGCACGGCCTGCATCAGGGCACGGCCGACGCCGACGTCCTGAGCCCCAGGGTCAATGGTGACCGGTCCGATTCCGGCGATCACTGTCCGCTCGTCAACAAACGCGCTTCCGAGCACCTCTCCGCCGCGGTCGGCGACGAGGCCGACGAAACCGTCGTTGGCGAGCATCTCACCGACCATGAAGCGCGTGAACTCACGTGAGGACGGCTCGATGGGGAGGTTGTGGCTCGTCGCGATCGACTCGAATGCGTCGTAGAAGATCCGCCCGCAATCGTCGCCGTCCTGCGGCGTCGCCTCGCGCACGGTCGGTCGGATCGCTGGTGGCTGAATGGCTTCGGTTTGTGCCGGCATCGCATGGCTCCTGGGGTTGGTTTGATGACGCCGACACTCACACGCGGCCACCCGGCTCGCCATCCCGAATTCGCGGGGGTACCCTGGGCGCAAGCCGTCGACGCCGGGGAGAGGAGCACCACGACCGCAAAGCGAGGCATGTGGGCGCCGGAGCGGCTGCTCGGTGATCTTGAACGTCTCGCGCTCCGTGCGCCGACCCGCGCGGAGTTCTTTGACGAGGCCGCGGTCCGGCTCAAGCGAGCCGTCCCGTTCGACGGCGCGTGCTGGCATACGCTCGATCCTGGATCAGACCTGATCACCCAACACCGGCTGCAGGACATCCCTGATCGCTTCCCAGTTCTGGCGAACAACGAGTACGCGGTCGAGGATGTCAACAAGTTCGAGCAGCTCGCCCACACTGAGCGCAAGGCCGCGACGCTCAGAGACGCGACCGCTGGTCACCCGGAGCGAAGCCCACGCTTTCGCGACCTGCTGACCCCCGCCGGCCTCGGTCCAGAGCTCCGCAGCGCGTTCGTCGCCGACGGCGCGACATGGGGTGCATTGATTCTCGTCCGCCGCGCCGGACAACCCGAGTTTGAGGAACGCGACGTCGAACTGCTCGGTAACGCCTCCGCCCTGCTCGCCCGTGCCGTCCGCCGGGGACTGATCGCCGAGGGGTGCGAATCGGGGACCGCATTTGCCGACGCTCCCGGGGTCATCGAGCTCGACGCCCACGGCGGGCTGCTGCGGGCATCGTCATCGGCCGAGCCGTTGCTTGCCGAGCTCTCAGGCGCCACGGTCGAGGACGGCGTGCGCTCGTCTTCGATCCACGCCATCGCCAATGCGACGCGAGCGACGATCGCCGCTACCAGCCACGCGGGCACCACGACCCTTCCACGCTCGGTGGTCAAGACGCCAGCCGGTACCTGGCTCGTCCTGCACGGTGGTCTGCTCGGCGCGCCGCGCTCCGGCGACGTCGCGGTCTTCATTCAGCGCGCCCACCCGACCCTCGTCGCTCCGCTCCTGCTCAAGGCCTACGGCCTCACCCCACGCGAGCAGGACGTCACCCAACTGATCCTCCGAGGCGCGACCACGATCCAGGCGGCGGAACGGCTCACGATCTCGCCGCACACGATCGGCGACCACTTGAAGTCGATCTTTGACAAGACCGACGCCCGCACCCGCGGAGAACTGTCAGCAAAGCTGTTCTTCGGCGAGCATCTCCCCCGCATCCAAGAACGAGTCCCGCTCGGCGACGACGCCTCCTTCATCGACACCCCCCGGCCACGCGGCCACGAGACGGACCGCCTCCGTTAGGGTGGCCCCGGACCTGCGGCCACTGCCGACACTCGCGTGAGCGTGGCACCGCACGCAGGACGCGGCGACCGGCCGGTTAGTCTTCGGCGATGGTTGGGACTGGCGCCCGGAGAGGCCGAGAGGCGCGCTCGCCTGGGATGACCTTGGCGCGGCGGTTGTTTGCCGCGCACGAGCATTCCGAGCGCACGGGGGTGCCGGTCGCCGACGTGCTCGGGGCGGACAGGCGGACGAGGCGTGAGGTTCTGGTCGGCGTCGGTGGGCTGGTCGGCGGGGCGGCGTTGGCCGGGAGTCCCGCGGCGGCTTTGGCCCGGCGTGTTGCCGGCGCGCCGGCAACACCGCGGATCGCGGTCGTGGGCGCGGGCCTCGCGGGGCTTCGCTGTGCGCACATGTTGTGGACGCAGGCTCCCGGCAGCGGGGTCGCCGCGACGGTGTACGAGGCAAATCCGGTGCGAGCCGGCGGGCGGTGTTGGACCCTCCGGGATTTCTTCTCAGGCGGGCTGATCACCGAGCATGGTGGATCGTTCCTCAACAGCAATCAGACGGCGGTGCGCGAGCTGGCGACGCGGCTCGGGCTCAGGCAGGAGGTCGTGGACGGAGGCGACCTACCGAGCGGAGAGGAGGTCTTCTTCATCGACGGCCGCCTCTACACCTATGCCGAGGCCAACGCCGACTGGCATGACGTCGGCTTCCCGGCATTCAGAACCGCCGCCAAGCAACTGCAGACCGATGCCGGCGCGGCATGGCTGGATCGCATGTCGGTGCCGGAGTGGCTGGACAGCACGGCGATCGGCTCGGGGACCCGCTTCGGCAAGCTGATGCTCGCCAACACGGTCACCGAGAACGGGGGCGATCCCGGCGACCAGTCCGCCCAGGATTTGATCTACCTCCTGACCGGGAATCCGCGCGCATCGCTGCAGCCGCTCCCAGGTGATGACGAGCGCTTCCACATCGTGGGCGGCAATGACCAGCTCGTGTCCGGGATGATCGCCCGGCTTCCGCCCCACACGGTCCGGCACGACCACGTGCTGGTGGCGATTCGAGAGCGAGCAGACCGTGCCGTGCGACTGATATTCGACGTCTCGGGCCAGAGCGTGGACGTCACCGCCGACCTCGTCGTCCTGGCGCTTCCGTTCAGCACGTTGCGAGATGTCGAGCTCACGCACTCCGGCCTCTCGAGCAGAAAACGTCACGTCATCAAGACCATGGGCATGGGCACCAACGCCAAGATCCACCTCGAGCTCGGCCACAAGACCTGGCCCGCCCTGGGTTACAGCGGCGCGACCTATGGCGAATGGCAGCGGCTGGCATGCGGGTGGGACGACGTCGTTCAGTTGGGCCCCGACGCCAGTCCGGCTCTCTACCTCGCGTTCCCGGGCGGACGCGTCGGTCGCACCGGCATCACCGGCAGAGCGCACGGCCCGGCGCCCGCCCCCGACGTCCGCTGGGCGCTGAACGAACTGGACAACGTGTTCCCGGGCACCAGTGACGCCTACACCGGGCGGGCCTACGAGGATCACTGGGCCCTGGACCCCTGGGTGCGAGGTGCCTACTCCTACTACCGCGTGGGCCAGGCCAACACCTACGGCCAGCTGGCCGGTGCCCAGGACGGGCGCTTCCTGTTCGCCGGGGAGCACACGTCAATCGACAACATCGGGTTCCTGGACGGGGCGGTCGAAACTGGTGAACGTGCCGCGCGCCAGGTGCTGCGCCGGGTTCGGGGTTGACCGGCACAGCCACCCGAGCTGCGCCCTACTTCGTCAATTCACCGCCGCTGACCAGATGGCGGGTGCGCGCGATTGTCACTGTCAGCACGACCGGCACGGCGGCCAGGAGGCCCAGCAGCGTCAGGGCAGACCGGCCTGAGCCAAGATGCGCGATCCCGACATTCGTGGCGACCAGCGCCACGGCGATCGCGGGCCGGGGATCGGTCGTCAGCAGAACGGCGGCGGCGATCGCGAACACGGTCGCCGCCACCAGCGCCACGCCTGCGAAGAGGCCGCCCAACGCGCCGGCCAACACGACCAGCACGACCAGCGCGGCCGGCCAGCGGCTCCCGTAAACGGCGGACAGGAGCGAGCGCGACCTCCCAATGCGCGGGCTCACCATCATGGCGCCACAGCAGATCACGGGCAACAGGGTCGCTGGGTAGGCGGCGACGTCGAGGCCTGTCATCACGCCGAAGAGACGAAGGCCGAACCAGACCAGGGCGACCGCGCCCGCGACCCGATCGTGACCCAGCAAGCCGAACGTGAGGGCGACCGCGAGTATCGCCATGGACGCGGGGGAGTAGAACGGGTGCGGCACCCCGCGGCTGTGCAATGCGGTAGCGAGATCCTGTGCCAAGAAGAAGATGCCGGCGACGCAGGCGCCGTCGGCGATCAGACGGCGTGCACCACTGCCGGCGATCCGCGACGCTCGCGACCGCAGCCCGAGCCGCAGAAGATCGACAGCCTCCCGCACAAAGCGTACGTTCGAGTCCGCGCCGAGATCCAACAGCGTGCCGAGCATTTCGGGGCCCCGAGCCGCACGCGTCTCGACGGGGTAGGCCCGCAGCACCGCAGCGCCGACGCGCTCACGGTTCATCGTGCGGCCGGCGCAGACGTCGCTCTCAGCCGGCCGATCACCACTCGCGAGGCATGACGGAGACGCTGGGCCTCCACATCGAGTTGATCGCGACCACTCTGGGTCAACGCATAGTCTCGCCGTGTACGTCCAGCTTCGACGTACTCATCTCCGGCGACCACCAACCCGGCGTCGATCGCGCGGTCCAGAAATGCGTACAGCGTCCCCGTCGACAAGCGCACCGTCCCATCGCTCAACTCGGCTGCTCGACGCACCATCGCGTACCCGTGCAGCGGCCCGTCGATCAGGGCCGCAAGCGCGTAGTAGCTCGGTGTCCGTAACTCCACAGCCGCCTGAGCATATCGCCTATCGACATGTCGTGCTTCGACACGTTGGGAATCGATAGGTACGCTGCCCCGGCCGGGGAAGGAAAACGTCAACGGGGGCGTCATTCATGGTGTGGCCCACCGCGCCGTGACTGCGATGTGTCGGCTGTCGCCTGCTCTCGCGCTTGCCCTGGTGGCGAGTGCGTGCGGCAGCAGCAGCGGGTCACCGTCGACCGGCACCGCTGCAACCACCAGCGGCGCCCCGCCCAGCTCGACCGCCGCCGCCGCCACCACCACCACCGCGGCCGCTGCCGCCGCCAAGCCGCGACCCCACCTGCGCATCCTGGCGCCCCGCGCAGGCGCGCGCAGCGGCGAGACACTGACAGTCCGCGTGGCGCTGACCGGCGTCGCTCCGAAGGGCGGCGCGCTGCGCTACGTGCTCGATGGCCGGCTCACCCGACGCGGATCGGGCCGGTTGACCTATCACGAGCTCCTGCCCGGCCATCACCACCTCCTCGTGACCCTGGTGTCAGACCACGGCGCCCGTGCCACCACGGTGTTCACCGTGCCGGCGCCGCCGCCACCGCCTGCGCCCACGCCGGCGCCGATGATGCCCCCAGCCACGATGACCACCCCTCCCCTGGCCACGATGACCGCACCTGCTCCCACCATGATGCGGTGACCGCCTGACGTAGGGTCCCCCCCGTGGCCCAGCGCGCGCGCCGACAGCCGGGCAGAATGCGCGCGTGATGGAGGTCCTGCTCGAGCACAAGCGGCCCGAGGCCACGCCTCAGGCTCCCGGCTCCCGCTACCGGCCCGACATCCAGGGCCTGCGCGCGATCGCGGTCCTGGCGGTCCTGGCCGACCACCTGGCCGGGTGGCCGAAGGGCAGCTTCGTCGGCGTCGACATCTTCTTCGTCATCTCGGGCTACCTCATCACCGGGATCCTCGTCCGCGAGTTCGAGACCCGCCAGACGATCTCGCTCGTGGGCTTCTACGCCCGGCGGATCAAGCGGATCCTGCCCGCGGGCCTGTTCGTCATCGGCGCGACGGTGTGCGCCACCCGCGTGCTCGCGGGGATCGACCGCTACCACTTCACCGCCTCCGACGCGATCGCGGCGGCGCTGTTTCGGGCCAACTGGCATTTCGCCCAGACCGGCGTCAACTACTTCAACCAGTCGCTGCCGCCGTCGCCGCTGCAGCACTACTGGTCGCTGTCGGTCGAGGAGCAGTTCTACTTCGTGTGGCCCTGGCTGCTGTTGGGCGTGCTGCTGATCGGTCGCCGGCTGCCCCGATGGCGACACGAGCACACCCGGCCGGTGGCCGGCGTCGCGATCGTCGCGATCTCCGCGATCTCGCTGGCGTGGGCGTTCGCCCAGACCGCGAGCAATCCGACGACGGCGTACTTCTCGACCTTTGACCGCGTCTGGGAGCTGGGCCTGGGAGCGTTCGTGGCCATCGCCGGGCAGCGGATCGGCCGCGCCGACGTGCGCCTGCGTCAGGCCGTGGCGTCGATCGGCCTGCTCGGCGTGCTGATCTCTCTCCTGGTCGTGCCCTCGGCTTCGGGCTTTCCCGCGCCGTGGGCGCTGCTGCCCACCCTCTGCACCGCCGCCGTCCTGGCCACCGGGGCCGGCCTGACGGGCCCCTCGCTGCGACCGCTGACCAATCCGGCCAGCCAGTACGTGGGCAACCTCTCCTACAGCCTCTACCTGTGGCACTTCCCGGTCGTGGTGCTCATCGTCGCCGTGGTCCCGCGGTACTCAGCCGCGTACTGGCTGGCGGGGCTGGCTCTCATCTTCGGGCTGTCGGCCGCGTCGTTTCACCTGCTGGAGACGCCGGCGCGGCGCGCGAGCTGGTTCGTCCGGCGCCCCGGACGCCGTCCGGTGCCCGCGCGCGGGTGGCTGCGCTACATCGCGGCGTGCGCCGCTACCGGACTCGTCGCCGGCGCCGGCCTCCTCTTCGTGCGCTCGATCAGTCCCAGCCGCCTGGCGCTGCCCGCGCCGGTGCTGGTGGGACATACGCAGCACGACCCGCGCGATTGCATCGGCGCGGCGGCGCTTGACCCGCGGCATCGCTGCGCGCTCAACGCCGGCGATCGGGTGGCGCCGCTGCCGGGCGAGCTCCCCGATGACACCGGCGGGGCCTATGCCTGCTACGCCTACCTGCACCAGCCGATACACCCGTGCGAGTACGGCAGCCGCCGTCGCAACGCGATCCGGGTGGCGCTGATCGGCGACAGCCACGCCGCGGCGCTGCTGGCCGCGCTCGAGCCCCAGCTCCACGCGCTCAACTGGCACGTCACCGTCCTCGTCGGGCAGACCTGCGCCTGGCTGCCGCCCTCCCTCTCACCCGGCTGCCCCGGACTGCGCCTGATCCAGCACGACCTCGGCCGTCACCACTTCGCGGTGGTCATCGCCACCGAGCTTCGTCAATACACCAGCTCCGTGACCGACCATCTGGAGGCGATGCGACCGGTCGCCGCCACGGGCGCGCACATCGTGGTGGTGGAGGATGACCCGGGCGCGTCGGCCGCCGGCACGGCGTGCGTGACCCGGATCAGCTACAGCGCGACCGGCCGCTGCGGGACTCCCGTCAGCGTCGCCTACCGCGAACCGGACCGCCTGGCCCAGGCCGCGCGGCGCGTCCCCGGAGCGCGGGTGATCGCCACCCGCGCGTTCTTCTGCCGCGACAGCTTCTGCCCTGCCACCATCGGCAACGTCATCGTGTACCGCGACACCGCCGCCCACGTGACGGCCAGCTACGCCCGGACCCTGAGCCCCTACCTCGTTCAGGCGATCGAACGGGCGCTGCCGGCACGGCTCCGCTAGTCGGGCACGCTCCGCTGATCGGCGGGGCCGATCCGTTCGAGGATCGCCGGGTCACCGATATAGCTCACGCCGGCGGCCTTCGCCCTGTCCACGCCGAGGATGCCGAGTAGGAGGCCCATGACCGGCCGCGGCTCCCCGGTGATCGTCGCGTCAGGCACGACATCGCCCACGGGCCCGAGACGGCTCGCGATCCTCCCGTCGCGCGTCTCGAGCACGATCGGGGCCTCGCCGGTGCGAAGCTCGAGCGTCAGCGGGGCGGCGTCCGGCGTGCGGTCGGTGAGCACGAGCTCGATCGCCCACGCCAGCCAGTGGCTGCGGACGGCGTCGCCGGAGTTGTCGGCGGTCATCAGCGGCATGCCCCAGCGGACGAGGCTCTCGAGCACCGGCCGGAGCTCCGCGCCGCGCGGGGTGAGGCGGATCAGCGTGGTCGCGATCGGCGGCGGCGCCTCCTCGCGCACCACGACGCCCTCGTGCTCCAGCTCCCGGAGCCGATCGGCGAGCAGGTTGGTGGCGATGCCGGGGAGACCGT
Organism: uncultured Solirubrobacteraceae bacterium; assembly: GCA_963737335.1. Classification (GTDB taxonomy): domain Bacteria; phylum Actinomycetota; class Thermoleophilia; order Solirubrobacterales; family Solirubrobacteraceae; genus Palsa-465. The sequence continues at coordinate 214,991 of CAVTSK010000020.1, read as the reverse complement.
TGCGCAGGTCGGTGTAGCGACAGGCCCCGCGCAGCTCGAGCTCGCGGACGATCAGCAGCGTCCAGCGGTCGCCCACCACATCCAGGGTCTTGGCCAGAGCGCAGTACTCGTCGTAGGACCGCATGGTGGACTGACTGTAGCACTTACTTGAGTTTCTAAATGTTTAACTTGACTTTCTTGTCCAAACGATTTAGAACTCGGTCGCCATGACCCTGACCCGCCCTCTCGAGGAGGAGCGATGAAACACAAGCCCCTGATCCTCACTTCACTGCTGCTGGCCGCGTTCGTCATCAACGTCGACACGACGATCGTCAACGTCGCCCTCCCCACCCTGGTGCGCCGGCTGCACGCCTCCAACACGCAGCTCCAATGGGTGGTGGACGCCTACAACCTGCTCTTCGCCGGATCGGTCCTGGCCGCCGGCAGTCTCTCTGACCGCTTCGGGCGCAAGGGCATGCTCCTCGCCGGACTCGCCGTCTTCGGCCTGGCCAGCGTGGCCGGCGGCCTCACCGCCAACCCGGGGCAACTCATCGTCGCCCGCGCGGTGATGGGCGTGGGCTCGGCGATGGTGTTCCCCTCGACGCTGTCGCTCATCTCCAACGTCTTCACCCAACGGGGCGAGCGCGCCCGCGCCATCGGACTCTGGGGCGCCATCACGGGCGCGGCCATCGCGCTCGGGCCGATCGCGGGCGGCTGGCTGCTGCAGGTCTCGGGGTGGCGCAGCATCTTCTTCGCCATGACTCCGGTGGCCGCCCTCGCCGGCGTGCTCGTCGCCCGTTCCGTGCCCACCTCGCGCGACCCGCACGCTCCACGGATCGACCGCCCCGGGTTCGTCCTCTCCAGCGCGACCGTCGCACTGCTCGTCTACACGATCATCGAGGCGCCGGCCAGCGGCTGGGGAAGCGCACGCACGCTCGTCAGCTTCGTGGTCGTCGCGGTACTGGCGAGCGCGTTCGTCACCTGGGAGCGGCGGACCGCGGCGCCGATGCTCGACCTGAGCCTGTTCGGCAACCTCCGCTTCACCGCCGCCAGCGCGTCGGTCGCGATCTCCTTCTTCGCCCTGTCGGGGTTCATCTTCCTCGTCACCCAGTACTTCCAGTTCCTCAAGGGCTACGGGCCTCTGTCCACCGGGGTCAGGCTCCTCCCCGTCGCGTCCTTCGTGGCGATCTCCTCGATCCTCGGCGCCAAGCTCGCCGTGCGCGTCGGGACCAAGCTCGTCGTCGCCGCGGGCCTGTTGTCCATGGGCGCGTTCTACCTGTGGGTGACGACCACGTCGCTGACGACGGGCTACGGGACCATCGCCGCACAGATGGTGGTCCTGGGCACCGGGATGGGCCTCACCAGCGCACCGGCGACCGAGGCGATCATCGGCGTCGTGCCGACAGCGAAGGCCGGCGTGGGGTCAGCGATCAACGATGCCACCCGCCTCCTCGGCGGCACGCTCGGGGTGGCCGTGATCGGCAGCGTCTACGCGTCGCTCTACGCCGCCCGCCTGACGAGCCTGCTGCCCGCCGGGCTGCAGGCCCCGATCGACCGGACCGCCCACGCGTCCGTCGGCGCCGCGCTCAGCGCCGGACGCGCGCTTGGCCCCCAGCACCCCGCCATCGCCGCGGCCCTTCACCACGCCGCCACCTCGGCGTTCTTTCGCGGCTTCAGCACCGCCAACTACCTCGCCGCCGGCGTCGCCCTCGCCGGGGCCCTGATGGCACTCGCGCTTCTGCCCGCCCAGCCGCGTGTCGGCACCGACCCCGCTCCCACCGCTAGCGCCGGCCTGACCTCGCCTGCGGCCGCCGAGGCTCACAGCTGACCCTCACACCACCAAAGGACACCCATGAGCAACCACGTACTCACCCCGCCCGCCGCAGGCCCCGGATCCGTGGCGGACAGCATCGACACCGCGCTCACACGCAACCGCGCCTTCGCCGCGGCCGGCGGCCACCAGGGCGCTGTGGTCTTCCCCCGCCTGCGCCTGTTCGTCATCACCTGCCTGGATCCCCGGGTCGATCCGGCACACTTTCTCGGGCTCGGGCTCGGCGATGCCGTCGTCCTGCGCAATGTCGGCGGACGGGTCACGCCCGAGGTCATCAACGACGTCGCCTTCATCGGCCAGATGACCGAGAGCGTGCTGGGCGACGGCCCGCTCTTCGAGGTCGCCGTGATCCACCACACCCAGTGCGGCACGGGCGCGCTCGCCGATGACTCGTTCCGCCACCGCTACGCCGAGCGCATCGGCGCCGAACCGGGGAGCCTGCGGGAGCACGCCGTCCTGGACCCGGCAGCGACCGTTGCCACCGACGTCGAGCGCCTGCGCTCCGCGCCGCAGGTCTCGCGCCGCGTTGCCGTCTCGGGGCACGTCTACGACGTGCAGAGCGGCCTTGTCCACACGGTGGTGTGATCGTGGAGAAATCGCTCGTCACCACGCTCCGCGTCGGCATCGTCTCGGCGCTGGCGCTGCCCTTCGTTCTCGCCGGCCTCGCGGCGGCGATGACCAGCCATGAGCCGCCCGTCGGCGCGATCGCGCCGGTCGTGGCCCTCGCCACGCTCGTTTCGGTTGCCTGCTGGACGCGCGTGCTCAAGAACTGGCGCGGTCCGGACGGGCCTGACGACGACGATCCGTGGCGTCGCGGCGGTGGCCCCAGCGACATCACCCCGCCCGAAGGGGGCTCCGATGGTCCGGCCATCGACTGGGGCCTGTTCGAGCGCGAGTTCGCCGCCTACGTGGCGGCATGCGAGAGGCTGCGCGAGGGCGTCCTGGTGGCCGTCTCCGCGGTGCTGCGCCCGGCCACCCAGGCGATCGCCTCTGCATGAGCCGTCACGTGGTCCAGTGGCGCGGTTGACTCCAGCAGCGGCCCGAGGTCAGTGATGCCCAACACGCCGAGCGTCTCCTCGCGCAGCACGCGCTCGGGCCACAGCTGGGAGTCGATGCCCGACACGATCCGGTCGGCATGCGCCAGCCACTGCCCCGCGGTCTCCGGCGCAACGGCGGCGGCGTAGCGGGCCACCAGCCACAGGGCGAAGGCCGCGAGCGGCTGCACGCTGGGCGGCCGCATCAGCTCGATGGCCTCGGCCAACGCCGGCTGCGTGATCACGCCGTCGCGCGCCGACTGGCTGAGCAGGAGGGTGCCGATGGCGCTTGCCAGCATCACCTCGTGCCCGATCTCCCGCGCGAGCCCGACGCTGAGCGTCGCATGGTCACACGCTGCGTCGAGCATCCCGTCCACATACGCATCGAGCGCCAGGAAGTAGTTGGTCCATCCGCGCGAGCGCGGGCTCGCCTCAGGGGTGAGCAACGCCAGCAGCCCGGGGCGCAGCTGTCGCATCTCCTGGGTGTCGCGGGCGTTGAGCGCCTGGCCGAAGAGATTGCCGGTGGCCACCGCCAGCGCCTCGTGATCGCCGATCCGCCCCGCCACCTCCGCGAGCCGGCGGTTCCAGGTCTTGGCCGTCGGGCTGTAGTCCAGATAGGCGACCGCCCGCAGCAGCGCCACCTCCCGGTCACCGGGGATCTGGAAGCGGTCGAGTAGTCGCTCGGCCAGCTCCTGGGCCTCCTGGCGCAGCATCCCGGCCAGCCACATCGGACGCAAGCCGAGGACGAGGGCCAGGGCGGCCTCCACGTCGCCTGCGTCGATCGCATCCTCGGCGGCCTCGCGCAGGTTGGCGTGATCGGCCACCAGCGTCACGGCGAGCTCGCCGGGCGCGCCGCCCTCGTCAAAGGCCGCGATCACGGGCGTGGCGACCTCGGCGAAATAGCGGCGGTGGCGCAGCCGCGCCTCGGCGTCCTCCCCGGCGTCGCGTAGCTCGTCGGAGGCGAAGGCCCGCACCAGCTCCAGCAGCTCGCCGCGGCCCTCGGCCTGACGGCGGACCAGGTTGGCCTCGAGCAGCTCGTTGATCTCCGGGCGCACCGGGCCTCCGGCGATGGCCTCGAGCGCAGGCGCGGTGAAGCCACCGCGGAACACCGACGCGTGACGCAGCGCGTGTCGGGCCCCGGGCGTGAGCAGGTCATAGCTCCAGCGGATGGCCGCCTGGAGTGACTGCTGGCGGTCGGGGAGATCGCGCAGCGCGTGCTCACCGATGGCCAGGGGCTGGGCCAGCTGCTCGGCGATCTGCGCCGGACCCAGGGAATGTGACCGCGAGGCGGCGAGCTCGATGGCCAGCGGCAGCCCGTCGAGTGCCCGGCAGATCCGGGCCACGATGCGCGTGCCCGCGGCATCCACCTGGAGCTTGCGGTTGGCCGCGCTCGCGCGCTGAAGAAACAGCTGCACCGCGGGGCTGCCGGCGAGGTCCTGGTCGCTGTCGCCGGCCGGGAGCTCCAGGGGCTCCACCTCGAAGGTCTGCTCGCCCCGGATCCGCATCGGCGTGCGGCTGGAGATGAGCACGCGCAGGCGCGGCGCGAGCTCCAGCAGCTCCGCCACCAGCGCCGCGGCCGCCAGGAGATGCTCGAAGTTATCGATGGCCAGCAGCAGGTCGCGGTCGCGCAGATATCCCGACAGGCCATCGGCGCCGAGCCCGTCGGTCCCGTCGCGCTGCGCCAGCGAGCTGGCGATCTCGGCAGCCACCAGCGCGGGATCGGTGAGCTGCTCCAGGCGCACGAACGCGGCGCCGTCGCCATGATCGGCCTCGGCCCGCCGCGCGAGCTCGAGCAACAGCCGCGTCTTGCCCACGCCACCGGGGCCCGTGAGGGTGATGAGCCGGACGTCGGGGTCGGCCAACAACTCATCGAGCGCCTCCAGGTCGCGCTCGCGGCCGATGAGCCGAGACAGTGGACGGGGCAGGGCCGACCGCGGCCGCGGCGGTGGAGCCTCGTCGGAAGCCACGGCCGGAGCTTCCGCCGTCGGCGGCGAGGTAGCCGGATCGCGGTCCAGGATCTGCTGCTGCAACCGTGCCAGCGGCGCGCCCGGCTCCAGGCCGAGCTCGGCGGCGAACAGGCGTCGCGCCCGTTGGTAGGCCTCGAGGGCGTCCGCCTGACGGCCGGACAGCGAGAGCGCCAGCATCAGCTGACCCCACAGCCGTTCCTCGAAGGGGTGCTCGGCGATCAGCCGCTCCAGCTCGGGAACGAGCTCGCCCGCCTGACCCGCCGCCAGCTCGGCGTCGATCCTCAGCCCTGTCGCCTGCAGGCGCTTCTCCTCAAGCGACCGCCGCCACTGGGCGACGCTGCGCTCGGACTCCACGTCACACAGAGGCTCGCCGCGGAACATCGCCAGCGCCTCGCGCAGCAGAGCGGAGGCGCGCTCGGGCTCGGAGCGCGCCCGGTCCAGCAGTGCCTCGAACTGCCAGAGATCGAGTTCGAACTCGCCACGTACCAGCGCATAGCCGGCCGGTTCGAGCACGAGCAGGCCGCCCAGGAGGCCGCGCAGCTTGGACAGGTGGACGTGCAACGCGGACACGGCGCTGGCCGGAGGACGCTCTCCCCACAACTCGTCGATCAGCCGGTCGCGGGACAGTGGCGCGCCACCGTTGAGGATCAGCAGCGCCAGCAGTGACCGCTGGCGCCCGCTGGGTAGCGGAACGAGCCGTCCGTCGCGCTCGAACACGAGCGGCCCCAGCACCCCGAAACGACACGTCCCACCGGTCACGGCGCGACACAGTAGCCCGCGGCCCAGGCCAGAACAAGCGGACCATCGCAAATGCGGGGCGAACGGGCCTTTGGCGTTCCTTTGGCGCCGCTTCGGAGCGCTCCCGCAAGCTGCTCAACATCGAAACCGCGACGTAGGAGAGGAGGGGCACAGATGGGACTTTTCAATACCGACTCCGCGGCGCGGATCCTCGAACTGGGCACGGCCTGCAAGGCCGTCATCGTGCAGAGCCAGCCGCTGGGGATGCGCAATCCCAAGGGCGACGACATATACGGCTTCCTGCTCATGGTGATCGCCGAGGGCCGGCCTCCGTACCAGATCCAGGTCGGCAACCCGGTGCCGGCGGCGGCGGTCCCGCTTCTCCACCCGGGCAACACCGTACCGGCCAAGCGGATGGCCGACGGTGACGACCATGAGCTCGTGATCGATTGGGAGGGGGCACTGGGGCAACTCGCACACTCGGCCGCCTAATGGGGGCGGACTCACACCGGTCAGGGCGCTCGGATGCCGCCCTGACCTCAGTAGGCACCGACACACCAATCACTTCACCAAGGAGACCATCATGGTTCTAGTCACTACCAACTGGCGCATGTGGGCCGTTGGAATGCTCGCGTCGCTCGCGATCTTCGCCGTCGTCTACTTCACGGTCATCCAGCCGTCGACCAACACCGCCAATCAGGCGCTGAAGACGGGCATGCAGCAGACACAGCAGGTCATCAACCAGGCCAAGAAGCAGATCAACAGCAGCGGAGCGACCGGCGCCGTGGCCAACCAGGCCAACCAGCAGCTCGACAAGGCCTCGAAGCTGACCTCATGCGTCGCGTCAGCCGGGACCGACCCGTCCAAGCTGGCGGGCTGCCAGAGCCAGTACGGGGGCTGAGCCTGGGCTGGGCCCGGCGGTGATCAGGCTCCCTGTCGCCTGATCAGGGGCACGCCGGGCCGAGGGGGCGATCAGCGGCACGCACATCGGGGCCCTTTCCCCACCCCGGTGCGGGGGCAACCGCGACCAATGGGGGTTACGTAGGCAGCGGCCCGTACGGCACTCACGCCGTGCGGGCTGCCCGCCGTTAATCCACGTCACCGTCGGAATCGATGGGGGCGACGTTGGCCGCAAGCCGGTTCAGCACGTCCTCGAACTCCGCAAGCTCGCCGACGCCGATCCCGCGGCGCAGGCGCCGGTCGAAGGCGAGCGCCGCCTCGCGCAGCCGCGCGAAGGCCGCCTCGCCGGCCTGCGTCAGCTCCACCAGGTGCACGCGCCGGTTGCCGGGGTCGCGGCGGCGGGTGAGCAGGCCGTCTGACTCCATCGCGTTGAGGTGGTGGGTGAGCGTGGCCTCGCGAATGCCGACGGCGGCGGCCAGCTCGCGCTGGTTGGCCACCTGGCCGCGCGTCTTGAGGTTCAGGAGGACGAGCCAGACCGGCATCGATCCGCCGGCCTCGCCCAGCGCCTGGTCAAAGGCGCGCGAGACCACCCGCGCCGCGGCGGCGAGATGCAGTCCGATCGGTGGAGTGCGGGGGGCGGGCATCAGTCCGCAGCATACCAAGCATCGTCTAAGGATTTGACATCTAAGTCTTCGATGTCTATGGTTTGCGCCACCCACCCGTCGCCCACGACGGGACCACCCCACCCATCGGAGGCAGGTCATGACCACCCCCACCAGTCCCCTCGAGGAGCTCGAGGAGCTCGACCGCACGATCGCCCGCGCCGAGCTCGACGGCGACACCGCCACGCTCGACGCGCTATCCACCGACGATTTCACCCTTGTGGGGCCGGTGGGGTTCGTCCTGGACAAGCAGCAGTGGCTCGATCGCTACCGGGGCGGCGACCTGCGCACCCGCGCCCTCGCCTTCAATGACGCGGTGACCCGCGTGCGGGGGGACTGCGCGATCCGGATCGGCCGCCACGTCCAGGAGGCGGAGTTCCAGGGACGCCCCGTCAACGGGGAGTTCCGCGCCACGCATATCGCCGTGCGCGATGGTGGCCGGTGGCGACTGGCCGGCGTCCATCTCAGCCCGATCGGCGGTCCGCCGCCGTTCGCCGCTCCGGCCGAATGAGCGCCCACCCGGCACCTGCCACTCCCCCCGCCGCGGCGGGTCGCTATCCCGACCTCGCCGGCCGGGTGGCCGTCGTCACCGGCGGCTCGCGCGGCATCGGGGCCCAGACCGCCCGCGCGCTGGCCGCCAACGGCGCCCGGGTCGCGGTCATCGGCCGCGACGAGCGGGCGCTGGCCGAGGTGGCCGACACCATCACCGCCGCGGGAGGCCAGGCGCTGGCGCTGCGGGCCGACTGCACACTCGAGACCGAGGTGGAGCGTGCCGCGACGACGATCGCGGAGCGGCTCGGGCCGGTCGCCATCCTGGCCCCGTTCGCGGGCGGCAACGGCATGCCGGTGCCCACCGCGCAGGAGACGGTGGCGCACTGGCGCGAGGTGGTGGACTCAGACCTCACCTCGATGTTCGTGTCCGTGCACGCCTTCCTGCCGGGGATGATCGAGCGCCGTCGCGGCGCGATCGTCACCATGGCATCGGCGGCGGCGCGGCAGGCGGCCCGCTCGAGCGCCGCCTACGCCGCGGCCAAGGCCGGCGTGATCGCGTTCACCCGCCACCTCGCCGCCGAGGCCGGGCCCGCCGGCGTGCGCGTCAACTGCGTGGCGCCCTCGGCCACCGAGAACGAGCGCATGCGCACCTGGACGACCGAGGAGCAGCGCGCGGACCTGGCGGCCTCCTTCCCGCTGCGGCGAATCGGCCAGCCCGAGGACGTGGCCGCGGCGGCGCTGTTCCTGGCCTCGGACGCGTCGGCGTGGATCACCGGCGTCACGCTTGACGTCGCCGGAGGCAAGATCATGGTCTAAGCCTGGATAAGGCGCTAGCGCATCTGCAGCGAGGTCTGCGCCGCCGTGGCGCGGACCTGCGTGGTGGCGCGGATGACCACGGTCACGCGCAGCAGCGCGTGGCGGAGGGCCGCGTGGGTCAGCGGGAGGCTGAGCACCTGGCGTCCGGCGCGCAGGCTCCACGCGCGCGTGTAGACGGTGCGGGCGCTGGCCACCCTGGCGTGGCCACGGTAGGCGGTGGGCCGCAGCTCGATCCGCACCTGGGCCATCAGGGGCGCGGCCTTGGCGGCAAGCGCGACCGGCAGCGTGGGCCCGAGCATCACGGGTAGCGAAAGCCGGCGTCCGGCGCGATGGGGCCGGCCGAGCGAGACCGTGGCCCTGATCGTGGCCCGCCAGCTCGCGGTGGCACAGTCGCTCGCGCCAGTCCATGCTGCGGTCGCCGGCTGCGAGGCGCAGACCCGGTAGGTGCCGGTGGGCAGGCCGAGGTCAGCGACGCGGTTGGCGGCCAGGCTCAGGGTCTTCACCACAGTGCCGGACGCCGTCGTCACCATCGCGGTGACGGGCGCGGGGGACTGGCTCACGGTGGCGACATGGTTGCTCCACGCGCCCACGCCGAGCGAGGGCTCTGACTGCGTCTCCCACTGACCGGGCGCGGCGGCGGTGGCGTTCGGCGAGGAGCCGCTCGGCCATGCCGGCGGGGTGTAGCCCGGCCCGGCCCGGTGGATGAACTGGACCATGCCGGGGACCAGCTCGGATCGGGGCAGCTCGACCACGGTGGTGTCGCCCTGTCCCAGCGACGCCTTGTCGATCCCGTCGAGGTTCATCTCCGAGATCGTGAGCTCGAGATCGCCGCTGGCGGGATCGGTGCCACCGAGCGCGTCGACGATGGCCACGTGGCCGGTGTCGTTGCCCACCGCCTGACGCGACCACACCATCACGTCCCCGGGGCGCGGGTCACCGCTGACGACGAGGCCCTCGGCCTGAGCGTGACCGGCCCAGGTCCAGGCGTCCCAGCCGGTCACCGGATCCACCGAGGGCGGGGCGCGGTCGTTCCAGACATCGGGGCGCATCAGGCCGACGTAGTAGGTGCACTGGCCCCAGCCGTAGGCGGAGCCCGCCGGCTGGGCCATCCACGCCGACGTGTCCTCGGTCATCGACCAGCACACCGCCACCATCGAGGCGCTCGCCGCGCTCGGGCATGGACGCACCGTCCGCGCGATATCGCCGGAGGTCGGCTGCCACTGCTGGGGAGCCGCGTCGGCCAGGCTCGAGGCCGTGCCGACGCTGGCGCTGCCAAGCAGCGCGAGCAGCACACACAGAGCCAGACGTCGCCGGAGCATGTATGGAGCCTCGGCACAACCCCCCGCGGCGCTGATCACGAGGCCGCCGAACTCCTCATTTCGTCCACGGTTTAGGCTGCCGTCCCATGGCCACGTTCCTCGTCCTCCAGCACATCGCCTGTGAGCCGCCCGCCGCCTTCGAGGACGAGCTCCTGGCCTGGGGCGCCGCGCTGGATCGCATCGAGATCGACGAGGGCGACCCGCTCCCCGATTGGCGCGGCTACGCGGGCATCATCGCCATGGGCGGCCCCATGGGGGCCTATGAGGACGACCGGCTGCCCTGGCTGGCGGCCGAGAAGCGACTCATCGGCGAGGCCGTGCGCGCCGGGACGCCCTATTGGGGCGTCTGCCTCGGCGCGCAGCTGCTGGCCGCCGGCCTCGGCGCCCGGGCGTTCACCGGCCCGGCAGCGGAGGTCGGCGTGCTGCCTGTGCGACTCACCGACGCGGCGCGGACCGACCCGGTGTTCGGGACGCTCCCGGGCGAGTTCGTGGCGTTGCAGTGGCACGGCGACACCTACGACCTGCCCGAGGGGGCGGTCCGGCTGGCCGGCTCAGACGCCTATGCCCAGCAGGCGTTCGCGGTCCACAACGCCTATGCCATGCAGTTCCACCTCGAGATCGACGCGGCGCTCGCGACGACCTGGGGCGACGTCCCGGCCTACGCGCACAGCCTGGAGCAGCTTCTCGGGCCCGGCGCGCTCCCGCGTCTCATCGCCGAGGTGCGCGAGCATCAGGAGCAGACCACCGGGCACGCACGGCGGATGTTCGCCGCCTGGCTGGAGCATGTCGTGGGGCTGGAGCCGACCGCGGCCCCGGCCGCGGCTCACAGCCCACGGTAGACCGCGTCCCGGAGGGCATCGGGCGGCCGCGGTCAGCCAATCCCGCGCGCGACGCACAGGCGCTGGAGCTGCTCCATGGCCTCGGCGGTGCGGGTGGGCAGGGCCTGGAGTGCAGCGGCCGCGATCCGCAGATCGGGGATGGTGGCGGCTCGGGCCTCCAGAGCGAAACGGCCGAGCCACCGCACAGCGGCGCGCTCGTAGCGCTCAGGGTCGCCGTCGCGCAGGACCAGGCAGATGCGCAGCGCGTCGTCGAGCGCGATCTGCGGCAGCTCGCGAGCCGCGCCCAGCACCAGCATCTCGTTGCCGGTCTCGAGCGCGCGTCGAAACCGCGCGTAGGGACTCCCGTCGCTCGTCACGAACGTATGTTCGCATGGCCGTCAACCTGCCGGTCACGCGGCCGGGGGCAGATCCGGCTCGTCGCCCACGTCGTGCTCGGCCCGCTGGCGCTCCTCGAGCTTTCGCCGCAGGTACCCGGCCTTCTCGGCGCGTCGCCGATGGCGAGCCGCCTCCGCGCCGGTGTCGGCGCCGGCGATCTGCTCGCGCTCGGTCTGCTCCTGCCGGCGCTGGCGGCGCCGCAGGTCCTCGGCCGACGGATCGTCCCCGCTCATGGCCGGAAACGATAACCGCCAGCGGCCACAGACCGGCGCGCCCGTGCGATACCGTGCGCGCGTGATCTCAGCCAGGACGGTCTGCGCGCTGGCGATGGCGGCAAGCATCCTCGTCGCCGGCTGCGGATCGGGCAAGTCGTCCTCGTCGATCAGCCGGGTCGACTTCAAGACCGGCTTTGCCACCAGCCACCGGGAGTTCAGTGAGCTCGTCACCGAGATCGCCAAGGACATCACCGGCGCCGGCTCCAAGACCGACGCTCAGCTCGCCAAGGAGTTCCACGCCCTCGCCACCCGCGCCGATCAGCAGGCGAGCCAACTGGCGGCGCTCACCGTGCCGTCCACGTATGCGAAGCAGATGACCACCATGGTCGCCGGCTTCCACGCGCTCAAGGGCGACCTGTCGACGATCTCGGGCGCGGCCACCAAGGACAGTGCCCAGGGCGCCGAGACCGCGACGCGCGCGCTACTCACCGACGCGGCCAAGATCAAGACCGCCGACACGTCGCTGTCCAAGGACCTGGGGCTGCTCCGGGTCCAGAAGAAGTCCAGTGCATCGAGCAGCTCCAGCCATTCTTGATAAAATCAATGTAGTTAGTTATCTTCATCCGTGATGACCGTCGACCTGCACCAACACGTCTGGACCGCGCCGCTCCTGGATGCGCTCGCCCGACGGGACCACCTCCCCTTCGTCCGCCGCGGCCGACGGCCTCACCGTCCTGCACGGTGGCGGCGAGCTGCCCTACGTGATCGACACCGAGGCCGAGTCGGCCGGGCGCCGGGCGCAGCTGCTGGCGACGGACGGGCTCGAGCGGGCCGTGGTGGCGCTGTCGAGCCCGATCGGGATCGAGGCGCTCCCGCGCCACGCGGCGGCCGAGCTCATCTCCGCCCACCTCGACGGGGTGCTGGCGCTCGGCGCCCGCTTCACCGCCTGGGGCCCGATCCCGGTCGACCGTCCCGATCCCGCCGATGTTGACGAGGTGCTGCGACGCGGCTGCGCCGGCGTCTCGGTGCCGGCATGCGCGCTCGCCGGCCGCCACGCGCTGGATGTCCTGGGGCCCGCGTTGGAGCGCGTGCAGTCTCACCGGGTCCCGCTGTTCGTCCACCCCGGGGGCGTCACCGGCTCCCACACGCACGAGGCGCCGCTCACCGACCCGCTGTGGTGGCGAGCTCTGACCGACTACGTCTCCCAGATGCAGGCGGCGTGGCTGACCTTTGCCACCCACGGCCGGCGCGAGCTGCCGCGGCTGACCGTGGTGTTCGCCATGCTCGCCGGCGGCGGGCCGCTGCAGTCAGAGCGCCTGGCCACACGCGGAGGCCCGCTGGTGGACCTGGGCGATCCGCTCACGTTCTATGACACGTCCAGCTACGGGCCAGGTCTCGTGAACGCGATGGCGGACTGGGTGGGGGCCGCCCAGCTCGTCTACGGCTCGGACCGTCCGGTCGTCGAGCCGGTCCGCTGCGGTCGCGAGCGCAGCCTCATGGACAACGCCGCGCGCGTCATGGGAACGGTGGAGGCCCCCGTATGAGCCTCTCGCTGGACGAGCTCGAACGCTTCGCCACGGGCCTGGCCCGCTCTCCCGAGCGCTGGCGCCACCTCGTGCACCACGCCTCCGACGTTCGCGTCTACGAGCAGATCTGGGACGACGAGGACGTCAACGCGTGGGTGATCTGCTGGAGCGAGGACCAGGACACGGGCTTTCACGATCACGACGAGTCCGCGGCCGGCATCGCGGTCGTCTCCGGGAACGTACGCGAGGACCGGCTGACGCTGGGTGACCGGCCGGTGTCGCGGGAGATCGGGCCCGGCACCACCTTCACCCTGCCCCCGGTGGCCATCCACCGCGTGCTGCACGCGGGCACCGGGCCCGCGGTCACGATCCACTGCTACTCGCCTCCCCTGCGACGCACCGGCGCCTATAGCGTGGGCGACGACGGCACGTTGCAGCGCGAGTCCCAGAGCTTCGAAGTGGAGCTCGCCGGCGAGCTCGCCGCGGCCTGACGCACCCCGCTCAGGCCACCCCGCCCCCACCCACCCGAGGAACCCGCCTCCACGCCCCGGGCCGCCGATCCCGATCGGCTAGCGTCCCGTGGCGTGTACAAGACCGTGACGCACGACGGCGTCGAGGACGCGGTCGCGCTCGAGGAGCCGCTCGAGATCCGCGTCGACGGGGCCGCGCTGGCCGTGACGATGCGTACCCCCGGCCACGACGAGGAGCTCGCGCTGGGCTTCCTCTACGGCGAGGGGCTCATCGACAGCCCCCGCGAGGCCGGCCTCACCGAGGATCTCGCCAATAACACCATCGAGGTGGCGGGGCCGCTCACGCGCGACCCCGGCGTCCGCCGCTTCTACACCACCTCCTCCTGCGGGGTGTGCGGCAAGGGCGCCCTGGAGGAGGTCGCGGTTCTGAGCGCGCCGGTCTCCGCCGAGCCGACGATCCCCCGCTCGCTCGCCGCCGAGCTTCCCAACCGGCTCGACCAGCCGGGCTTTCGCCGCACCGGAGGGCTGCACGCCACCGGCTTGTTCGAGGCCGACGGCGAGCTGCTCTACACGCGCGAGGACGTGGGGCGCCACAACGCGATGGACAAGGTGGTCGGCCGCGCGCTGATGGATGGGCGCCTGCCGCTGAGCGGCCGGGTGTTGTGCGTCAGCGGCCGGCTCTCCTTCGAGCTCGTGCAGAAGGCGGCGGTGGCCGGCGCCCCCATCCTCATCGGGGTCGGCGCGCCGAGCTCGCTGGCGATCGAGCTGGCCGATGACCGCGGTCTGACGCTGTGCGGGTTCGCGCGGCGTGGCGGCGTCAACGTCTACACCAACCCGCACCGCATCGCGGACGATTAGCGCCCTGAGGCGCTACGGCGCGGCCGCGTCCACCAGGGCGGCCAACTCCTCCTCCGAGGACCAGGCCCCCACCGACGCGCGGATGAGCCCGTGCGAGACGATGCTGCGCACCACGAACCCGGCCTCGGCCAGCCGCGCCACCTCGGCGTCGAGGTCATCGGTGGGCGGCTTCCACGCCACGAGCGTCGAGTGCCCGCGCGGGCCCACCTCCAGGCCGCGCTTGGCCAGGCTGTCGGCCAGCCCGGCGGCCAGCTCCGCAGCGCGGTCGTTGACCCAATCCCACCCGGCGTCCTCGAAGACGCTCAGCGAGGCCAGCGCCCAGGCGCTGCGCAGCCCCGGCGGAAAGCCGTGGTCAAAACGGGCGGCGTTCTCGGCGGGGCCCGAGTCCAGCGCCTGCGAGGCATCGGCCACCGACATGTAGCCGGGCCACGGGACGTTCACCTCGTCCAGCCGCTCGCGGCTGACGTACAGACACCCGCTGCCCTCCGGCCCCGACAGCCACTTCTGGCCCGAGCCGGCGTAGTAGGCGCAGCCCAGGGCATGGACGTCGACGGCCACCGCCCCCACGCCCTGTGCGGCGTCGAGCAGGACCGGGACGCCGGTGGCGGCCAACGCGGCGCTGTCGACCACCTGACCGCTGACCCAGGAGACGTGCGAGCACGCCACCAGCCGCGTGGAGGAGGTCACCGCCTCGGCGATCTGCGCAAACGGCGCCACCGTGACGGTGACGCCGGCCAGGCGCTTGAGCCGGCCCAGCGGGGCGAGCAGCCCGGGATGCTCCTCGTCCGAGGTGATGATCTCGTCGCCGGGGCGCAGCGACAGCCCACCCAGGATGGTGTTGACGCCGTCGGTGGTGGAGCCGGTGAGCGCGACGTCGGCCGGGTCACAGCCCAGCACGCGGGCGTACCCGGCGCGCAGGTCGCCGGCCAGCCCTCGCACCCTCTCGATGTAGGCCTTGCCCGCGCGGCCGTCGGTCAGCTCGCCCTGGATACGCTCGGCGACGGCGTCGGCCGCGCGCTGGGGCAGCGGCCCCTCCGTGCCGGCGTTGAGGTAGGAGACGCGCTCGAAGACGGGGAATTGAGCGCGGAACGCGGCGGGGTCGGTCACGGCCCCCATCTTATGGCTGGGCCGGCGGGCGGCGCGCTCAGCCGACGGGCAGCCCGGCCTTGCGGCAGGCGGCGGCCACCGTTTGGGCGGGCACTCCGGTGATCCCGCCGGCATGGCCGACCCCCTGGCACAGGGACTTGGCACCGTCTCCGCACCGGGTGATGTGGTCACCTCCGGTGGAGTAGGCCAGGCTCACCGAGACACAGCCCTTACCTGACGTCGTCTCCCCGGTGGCCAGCGAGATGACCAGCACCACCGCCAGGGCGGCCACCACGGCCACCACGCCGCGGATCAGCCACCGCTCGCGCGGGGCGAACGTCCGGCGGCGCGCAATCTCCTCAGCGTGGCCGGGCGGAAGGATCATCATCGCCCGCCGAGTCTACGAGCACAGGACCCGCCCACCATGGGGCGGGTCCTGTATTCGTCAACTGCGTCTAGAAGGCGCCCGTGCCGTTGGGCGTGCCCAGCCCGGTCGGGCCGTCGTAGCCCGTTCCGGCGGTGCACAGGTACGAGCCGCCACAGCTGCCGTTCGAGCCGCTGGTCACGTCGAACAGCGAGGTCGTGTGGCTGTAGGGGAAGCTGCCGTAGGTGATCGCGGCGGTGTTGCCCGCCAGCGCGTACACCGAGGCGATGAGCGGCGAGCTCAGGCTCGTGCCACCCACCTGGGCCCAACCGTCCAGGCCCTCCGCCACGCCCTCCTCGATGAGGACGTCGCAGCTACTGCTGGACCCGCAGTTGTTGTAGGTGTCGTATACGCCCAGACCCGAGTTGGGGTCAGCGTCGGCGGAGACGTCGGCGACGGTGCGCTTGGCACAGCCGGTGTCGTGCTGCCACGACGGCTTGGGCTCAAACGACGAGCAGCCGCTCCCGGCGCCCGACCATGCGGTCTCGGTCCATCCCCGCGCGTTCGACGCCTGCGCCAGCGTCGTCCCGCCCACGGCGGTCACGAACTGCGAGGCGGCCGGGTACTCCACGCCGAAGCCGTCGTCGCCGGAGCTGACGGTGACGGCCAGGCCGGGATGGTTGTAGGAGCTGTCGCTGGAGGTCTCCGAGGATGCCTCCGAACCGCCGTAGCTGTTGGAGATGGCCACCACGCCGGCCGCCTTGGCGGCGCTGTTCTCGGCCTTGGACAGCGCCGCGGTGCTCGCCGAGCTGGCTTCCACCAGCAGGATGTGGCAGGTGGGACACGCCGAGGAGACCGCGTCGACGTCGAGGCTCTCCTCCTCGGCCCAGCCGTAGTCGCCCGAGGGCAACGGGCTGGTGGCGCCGTTCTGGTTGACCTGCTTGAAGCAGCCGTTGGCCGTCGTGCACGCCGGCAGACCGTAGGCGTTGCGGAACGTGGCGAGGTCAGACGCTGCGTTGGGATCGTTGAACGCGTCGACGATCGCCACCGTGCGGCCTGACGCGTTGAGCCCGGCCAGCTTGTAGGCCGACTGGATCTGGGTCGGGCCCAGACCGGTCGGGCCGGCCATGAGCTCCGGGCCGTCCTGCTTGGCGGGGCGGATCGCCTGCCCGAAGCAGTGGATCCCGCCGGTGACCGGGTTGTCACAACCGAGGCTCACTGACGGCCCGCGCACGGGCAGCCGAGGCGCGCGTCCAACCCCGGGTCGGGCGCTCGCGCCCGAGACTCCGAAGGTGGCGCAGGCACCGGCGACAAACAGCAGTACTGCTGACCGCCGCGCCCAGCGCGCAGCAACCTTCGACTCCATCACTTCTACCTCCCGCGGTGAGAAATGGATTGGCTCCACAGACTAACCGGAAAGCGGTGCGTCGCGCGTCCGGCCGCGCTCGGTGGAGAGATCGACCCCCTACATACCCATGAGGGGAGCAACCGCACCCTCGCATTTCATCCGCCCCAGGAGGCGAACAGCGGCCCGCAGGTAGGTGGCGCCTAGGCTTCCTGGAGCTCGCGCTTGAGGACCTTGCCGGTGGGGTTGCGCGGCAGCTCGTCCATGAACACCACCTCGCGCGGCGTCTTGTAGCGGGCCAGGTTGTCCTTGACGTAGGCCTTGACCTCGTCCTCGGAGAGCTCCCTGCCGCCGCGCAGCACCACGAAGGCCTTCAGGCGCTGGCCGAACTTCTCGTCCTCGACGCCGATGACGGCGGCCTCCGCGATCGCCTCGTGGCCGGCCAGCAGGTCCTCGACCTCGGCCGGGAACACGTTCTCGCCGCCCGAGACGATCATCTCGTCGTCGCGGCCGTCGATGAACAGCCGTCCGTTGCGGTCGAAGTGGCCCACGTCGCCCGAGGACATCAGGCCCTTGATCTGCTCCTTGGTCTCACCGCCGGTGTAACCCTCGAACTGGGCGCTGTTGCCGACGAAGATCCGGCCGCTGGCCCCGTCCTTGACCTCCTCGCCGTCGTCATCGAGGACCTTGACCACCACGCCGCGCACCACCTTGCCGACGCTGCCGGGATCGTCGGCCAGGTCCTTGGGCGTCGCGATCGTGGCGTAGGCGATCTCGGTGGAGCCGTACATGTTGTAGATCACCGGCCCGAAGGCCTTCATCGACCGCTTGACCAGGTCGACGCTCAGCGCCGAGCCCGAGACGAAGATGACCTTCAGGTGCGAGGTGTCGCGCGCGGCGACCTCGTTGTCGGGCAGCTCGAGCATGCGCTGGAGCATGACCGGGACGACGATGAGCGCGGTGGCCTTGTTCTCGTCGAGGCTGTCCAGGGTGGCCTCGGGGTCGAAGTGGCGACGCACGACCAGCGTCGAGCCCAGCGCCAGGCCGAGCGCCAGGCCGGCAAAGCCCAGCGCATGGAACATGGGGACGGCCAGCTCGGTCGTCTCCCGGGCGCGGAACGGCACCTTGCTGAGCAGCCCGCCGATGATGCCCAGGGATTTGGGCTCGTCACGGGGGGCGCCCTTGGGCGTGCCGGTCGTCCCGCTGGTGAGGATGACGATCTTGGGCGCGCGGCCCGCCCGAGGCGGCGCTTTGGTGTTGCCGTCCTCGATCAGCGACTCCAGCGAGTCGTCGACGCGCTCGGGATGCTGAGCCTCCGCCTCGACCCAGGCGCGCCAGCGGCCGTGGGGCGGGTCCACGCCCTCGAGCACCTCGGCGTACTCGTCGTCGTAGACGAGCAGGTCGGTCCCCTCGCGCTCGGCCACCTCGCGGATCTGCGGTCCGGCGAAGGACGTGTTGAGCAGGATGATCTTGGCACCCAGCTTGGCCGCTGCGAACACCGCCTCGAGGAAGCCCCGGTGGTTGCGGACGAGCACGGCCACGCCGTCGCCGGGCTTCAGGCCCTGGTCGCGCCAGGCGTTGGCCAGCGCGTTGGTGCGCTCGTCCAGCTCGGTGTAGGTGACGTCGCCGCGCTCATCGCGGATCGCCACCCGGTCGCCGTGGCGGATGGCGCCGATGGTGACCGCCCCGGCGAGCAGCCCGTGGCGCTCGAAGGCCAGCAGCATCTGGGCCACCCGATGGGGCAGCTCGGGACCCACCATTCCGCTGCGGATGCAGACCGCCGCGAAATACGCCTCGTCGCCGAAGCGCTCGGCGAGCTTGAGCCCGCCTCCGACCAGCGTCCTCGGGTCGAGCAGAGCCTTCAGATCCACTTCTACCATGGGGTTCTCCTCACCTGCGGGGCGCAGCCTACGTGATCGGCATTGGGGTTGGGGTCGCGGCGGCAATTGCTTACCGTCTGGGAGCGTCGGGTATGCGACCACCCGTGCTCGGCTCCATCCTTACCCGCCAGTACAGGTTCGCCACACGCGGGATCGAGATCAGCCTCCGGACGGCCCACCAGGCGATCGATATCGCCGGCGGAGTCGTGTGCGACGTCGCCGGCCGGCTGGGGCTGAGCGGCGACGGCCATGGCAATGGGAGCGCCGTCGACACCGACGTGATGCCCGCCCCGACTCCGGCTCCGGCCACCGCGCCCGTCCCTGCCGCCGCGCCCGCCCCTGCCTCCGTGGTCGCCCCGCCCGAGCCCGAGCCCGTGCCTGAGCCTGAGCCGGCCCACGTCTCCACCGAGCTCGAGCTCGTCGAGGAGGTCGCCGAGCCCGGCGCCGAAGACGGCGCGGGCGCCCAGGTCCGAATCGACGAACCCTGGCCGGCCTACCGGAGCCTGAAGGCGCGCGACATCATCGCCCGCCTACCCTCCGCCACCCGTGAGGAGCTGGCGACGGTCGAGCTGTTCGAGCTCGCGCACGCCAACCGCAGGTCCGTGGTGGTCGCCGCGCAGCGAGCGCTCAAGAAGGCCTCGCCGCCCCGCTGACCAAGCGCCGCGCTCGCCCCCCGCGCGCCTACCCCAGACGGCCGAGGGAGGGGCGTGGTCGATCTTGAAGCACGTGCCTCCAAGAATCGACCACACCCCGATCGACTAGTGGCTACGCCCCCGAGATGAGGATGTAGCCGTAGCCGCCCCAGCCCCCGGCGTCGCCGTAGCCGCTGTCACCGCCGTAGCCGCCGGTGGGGTCGCCGTAGCCACCCGAGGGGTCGCCATAGCCACCCGAGGGGTCGCCATAGCCACCCGAGGGGTCGCCATAGCCACCCGAGGGGTCGCCATAGCCACCCGAGGGGTCGCCATAGCCACCCGAGGGGTCGCCGTAGCCACCGGAGCCCGCGGAACCCGCGGAGCCCGCGGAACCCGCGGAGCCTGACGACGAGCCAGAGCTCGCGTCGGCGGAGTAGGCGACCGAGAACGAGGACCCGTCACTCGACAGCGATGACGGCGTCGCCCCCGCTGCCGAGGAGCCCGACTCATCTGACACGAACTGGCCGCCGAACCCCTGGTCCGACGCGCTCGGGCTCAGTGTCACTGCTGCGGCCTGCCAATTCGAGTCCGAGATGGACCCGGTGTGCCCGTCGGTGGTGGTGGCGCTGGCACCACTGAACTGCGCGGTGCCGAAGTCGGCCAGCGTCAGCGGCGTGCAGTCAGACACGCCCTGGTTGCACGTGGACGGCGCCTCGGCGATCCACTCGGCGCTGGAGACGTCGGCGCCCGAGACCTGGAGGGTCTTCTCGAACGACCCGCCGGTGGTGGAGTTGTTCAGCTGGATGGTCACGTTGCCGCCGTCCACGGTCACCTTGCTGGTGATGTGGTCGCCGGGGTGCACGGCCATGTTGACTGTGACCGGCGCCGAGGGCACCAGCTCATACCAGGCCGAGTAGGTCGGCGAGCCGTTGGCGTTGCAGTCGGCCTCGGTGCCCGTCTGCTCCAGGCTGGTCGCCGAGCTCGAGCTCGAGCCTGGGTCCGAGCCCATTCCGGAGCTCGGGTCAGACCATGAGCCAGAATCGGACGACGCCGCGCTCGAACCCGAGTTCGCGCCACCGAGCCCGACCCAGAACGACGAGTAGCCCTGACCGCTGGTGCACTTCGCGGTCGGCGCCACCCAGCTTCCTGACACGCTCTTGAACTGCGTGGACGAGGACGAGCCTCCGACCACATACCCCGCCCAGTTGGCACTGGACGCGGTCTGCACGTCGGACGAGGCCGACGCGACCGGGACGACGCCGAGCGCACAAGCGACCGTCGCGGCCAGGGTGGGAAAGACATGCTTTGAAGTCATGCCCCGCAGCGTGCGCCGCCGGGCGAAGAGCGCTTTACGAAGACGCGAAGAGCGCCTTACGAGAACACGAAGAAGAAGGTGAGGGCAGCTACGCCGCGATCGCGGCGCGCACCCGGGCCAGCCGTACCGCCTTGGACAGCGTGTCGATGTCGTAGGCGTCCTGGTGGCGGTGGCCGTTGATGAAGAACGACGGCGTCCCCGACACGCCGCTCATGTCCGCGGACTCCACGTCCTCGGCGATGCGCGGCGCGCCCTTGCGCCTGCGCAGGTGCTCCTTGAAGCGCTCGGTGTCCAGTCCCAGTTCCTGTGCGTAGCCCATGATGTCGCGAAGGGTGAGCCCGTCCTGGTGGGCCAGCATCAGGTCGTGCATCTCCCAGAACTTGTCCTGGGCGCCGGCCGCCTCCGAGGCCTCGGCCGCGAGCTGAGCGTGGGGGTGCACATCGTTGAGCGGCAGGTGCCGCCACACGTACCGCAGATCCCCGAAGTCCGAGAGCAGTTCGCGGATCACCTGTTCGGCCTGGCCGCAGTACGGGCACTCCAGGTCGCCGTACTCCACCAGCGTCACCGCCGCCTCCGCCGGCCCGCGGATGTGGTCGCGCTCGGCGTCCACCGCCGGATCGAGGTCGACGATCGTCTCCCCCCGCCCGATGAGCAGGCGAGCCTTGACCTTCTTGGGCAGTTGGTAGGTGACGTAGATGATCGCCCAGCTCACCGCCGGCCCCACCACCAGCGTGGTCAGCACCCCGAGCTTGGCCTCGGCCAGGTGCTCGCCGCTGAAGGCCAGTGAGGCGATCAGCAGCGAGACCGTGAACCCGATGCCGGCCACCGCGCCGCCGCCCAGCACCGACACCCACCCCACCGGCGGGCGGATGCGGTCACGGCTGAGCTTGGTCACCAGAGCCGCCGCGCCGGTGATGCCAAGCGGCTTGCCGATCGCGTAGGCGGCGATGATGCCCAGGGTGATCGCCGACCCGTAGGCGTGGCCGAGGAACGACCCGCTCACGACAAAGCCGGCGTTGGCCAGCGCAAACAGGGGCACGACGACGTAGCTGGTGAAGGGGTGAAACATCTGCTGCCAGCGCTCGTTGGGCGAGATCGCCGAGCGCAGGCCCGCCCGCGCGGACTGCTGCAGTTCGGAGTTGGGCTGCTCGCGGAACACGCGGAACAGGTCGGTGGCCCGCTCCAGGTCCTCGCGCGCCGCCGGGTAGGCGATGGTGAGCAGCCCCATGGCCAGACCGACCACGATCGGGTCGATCCCCGACTGCAGGAAGGCCACCCAGGCCACGAGGCCCACCAGCAGGTAGGGGCCGCCGTTGTGCACGCCCCGGCTGCGGAGCACGAGGACGAGGATGAACATGGTCATGCCCACCGCCAGCGCTACGGCGTGCACGGTGCCGGTGAAGGCGAACGCGATCACCACCAGAGCCACCAGGTCGTCGACCACGGCCACGGTGAGGATGAAGGCGCGCAGGCTGGTGGGGTAGCGCGACCCGACGAGCGCGAGCATGCCGAGGGCGAACGCAGTGTCGGTGGACATCGCCGTTCCCCAGGCCCCGCGCGGAGCCCCGCCGGCGTTGATCGCCAGGAAGATGGCGATCGGGATGATCATCCCGCCCAGTCCGGCCAGGAACGGCAGGGCCAGACGGCGGCGGTCGCGCAGGTCGCCGAGGTCGAACTCGCGCCGGGCCTCCAGTCCCACCACGAAGAAGAACAGCGTCATGAGCCCGTTGTTGACCCAGTGACGCAGGTCCTGGGAGATCTCGGCGCCGCCGAGGCTCACGCGCAGCGTCATGTGCCACACGGTGTTATAGGACGACGCGTCGACGTTGATCCAGACCATCGCCGCCACGGCACTGATGAGCAGCATCGCCGCCGACCCGGTCTCGGTGCGCAGGAAATCTCGGAGCGGCGCCTCCAGGTTGCGCGCCCACGCGGTGCGGCCGGCGAACGGACCGGACCGGACCTCGGTCTCGACGGCCTCGCCCTCGCCCGATTCGATGGGGAAGTCAGCGGCACTCACTGACCCTCACGATAGATCCACACCGGCCGCTTGAGAAGATCTCTGGTCGAGGGACCCCCATGCACACCACCGGATTGCGTAGCCAGGACTTCGCGATCGCCGTCGACGGTGAGACGGCGACGCTGGACGACGTCTTCCCGGGCTTTGACGGGCACGACCGCCTTGCCATCGTCATCCATGACCAGTTCGGCGCGGCGGGCGCGGGCAGCCTCATCCTCGCCGCCGTCACCGCGTTCTATGACCACCTGCGCGCTACCGGCGCGCCGTTCTTCGCCTACGCCGACTACTTCGCCTTCCACGTCGGCGCCGACCACGGGACGCTGCGCAAGCTCGACGTCTATCCCGCGCACAAGGAGGTCGTGGTCCCCAACGAGGCCGAGCCAATCCTGCAGGCGATCAACGACCGCGGCGTCACTCGCCTCCTCGTCCCCGACGGGCCCGCGGCCGCAGACCGCCCCGAGCCGGCCGTGCAGCGCGAGACCCTGCACAGCGCACACCGGCGCATCCGCACCGCGTTGGTCTATTCGCCGACGGGCGACACCGCTAACGCGGACGTCCTTGTGAGAGGTAGCGCACAGAGCGACGCCTATATACACGCGATGCTTTCAAACGCCGAGGGAGAGAGCCACGAGCCGCGGCCGGCGCAGAGCTTCCGGCGGACGGATCCGCAGCAGGCGCTCAGCTTGCTGCTCGCGACCTGAGGGTAACATTGCAGGCAGGATTTCCGAACACCGTGTCCAGTGCGACGACGCCGCTGACACCTCCAAGGAGCTGACCCATGGCCGCTACCGAACCGCTCATCTTCGATGCCATCCGCACACCGCGGGGAAAGGGCAAGGTCAACGGGTCGCTGCACGCCACCAAGCCCGTGGACCTGGTCGTGGGCCTGATGCATGAAACGCTCAGCCGCAACCCGGAGCTCGACCCCAACCGGGTCGATGACGTGGTGCTGGGCTGCGTGACGCCGATCGGCGATCAGGGCGCCGACATCGCCAAGACCGCGGCCATCAAGGCCGGTCTGCCCGACACGGTCGCCGGCGTCCAGCTCAACCGCTTCTGCGCCTCGGGGCTGGAGGCGGTCAACATCGCCGCCCAGAAGGTCGCCTCGGGCTGGGAGGACCTCGTCTTCGCCGGCGGCGTGGAGTCGATGAGCCGTGTGCCGATGGGCTCGGACGGCGGCGCCTGGGCCATGGACCCCGAGACGGCATATGACACCTCCTTTGTCCCCCAGGGCATCAGCGCCGACCTGATCGCCACCGTCGAGGAGTTCAGCCGCGACGACGTCGACGCCTACGCCGTCCGCTCCCAGGAGCGCGCCTCCGCCGCGCAGGCCGAGGGCCGCTTCTCCGGGTCGGTCGTCCCGGTGCTGGACATCAACGACCAGGTCGTCCTCGACCGCGACGAGTTCATCCGTCCCGGCACCACCGCTGAGACCCTGGCCGGCCTGAAGCCCTCGTTCGCCGCCATCGGCGACATGGGCGGCTTTGACGCCGTCGCGCTCCAGAAGTACCACTGGGTCGAGAAGATCAACCACGTCCACACCCCGGGCAACTCCTCGGGCATCGTCGACGGCGCCTCGCTGGTGGTCGTCGGCAACGAGAAGACCGGCTCGGAGCTCGGGCTGCGCGCGCGGGCCAAGATCCTGGCCACCGCGGTATCGGGTGCTGACCCGACGATCATGCTCACCGGCCCCGCGCCGGCCAGCCGCAAGGCGCTGGCCAAGGCCGGACTGACCGCTGACGACATCGACCTCATCGAGATCAACGAGGCCTTCGCCGCGGTGGTCCTGCGCTTCGTCCGCGACATGGGCTTCGACATGGACAAGGTCAACGTCAACGGCGGCGCCATCGCCATGGGCCACCCGCTCGGCGCCACCGGCGGCATGATCCTTGGCACGCTGGTTGACGAGCTCGAGCGCCAGGACAAGCGCTACGGCCTGGCCACCCTGTGCATCGGCGGCGGCATGGGTATCGCCACGGTTGTGGAGCGTGTCTGAGATGAGCGCTGAGAGCACCACGATCCGCTGGGACCAGGACACCGACGGCGTCGTCATCCTCACCCTCGACGACCCCAACCAGTCGGCCAACACCATGAACGCCGCCTACGCGGCGTCGATCCGGGCCACCGTCGACCGCCTCGAGGCCGAGAAGGACTCGATCACCGGCGTCATCATCACCTCGGCCAAGAAGACCTTCTTCGCCGGCGGGGACCTCAACGACCTCAAGCAGGCCACCCCGGAGACCGCAGACGAGATCGCGGGCTTCGTGCGCGAGGGCAAGGCGGTCCTGCGGCAGCTGGAGACGCTCGGCAAGCCGGTCGTCGCCGCCATCAACGGCGCGGCGCTGGGCGGCGGGCTGGAGATCGCGCTGGCCTGCCACTACCGGATCGTCGTCGACGATCCCAAGGCGGTCGTCGGCTTCCCCGAGGTCCAACTCGGCCTGCTCCCCGGCGCCGGCGGCGTCGTGCGCACGGTGCGCATGCTCGGCATCGTCAACGCGCTCATGGGACTGCTGCTTCAGGGCCAGCGCCTGCGCCCGGCCAAGGCGCTCGAGACCGGCGTGGTCAACGAGGTCGTGCCCACGCGCGAGGACCTCATCCCCGCGGCCAAGAAGTGGATCGCCGCCAATCCCGAGGCTGAGCAGCCCTGGGACGCGGACAAGAAGTACAAGATCCCCGGCGGCACCCCGTCGACCCCGGCGTTCGCCGCCAACCTGCCGGCCTTCCCGGCCAACCTGCGCAAGCAGATCAAGGGCGCCAACTACCCCGCGCCCCACCACATCATGGCCGCGGCGGTGGAGGGCGCGCAGGTGGACTTCGACAACGCCTCAGAGATCGAGGGCCGCTACTTCGTGGACCTCGTGACCGGCCAGGTGTCCAAGAACATGATCCAGGCGTTCTTCTTTGATCTGCAGCGGGCCACCGGCGACCGCGGCCGCCCCGCGGAGATCGAGACCTTTGCGCCGACCAAGGTCGTGGTGCTCGGCGCCGGCATGATGGGCGCCGCCATCGCCTACGTGTGCGCCAAGGCCGGCCTGGAGGTCGTGCTCAAGGACGTCGACCAGGCCGCCGCCGACAAGGGCAAGGGCTACTCGGAGAGGCTCGTGGCCAAGGCCGTCGAGCGCGGGCGCTCGAGCCAGGAGGACGGCGACGCGTTGCTGGCGCGGATCACCCCCAGCACCGACCCGGCGGCCGCCGCAGGCGCGCAGCTGGTCATCGAGGCGGTGTTCGAGGACCCCAAGGTCAAGGCCGAGGTCTTCGCCGAGATCGAGCCGCATCTGGCCGACGACGCGCTGCTGGGCTCCAACACCTCGACGCTGCCGATCACCGAGCTGGCCGGCAACGTCACCCGGCCGGCGGACTTCATCGGGCTGCACTTCTTCAGCCCGGTGGACAAGATGCCGCTGCTGGAGATCATCCGCGGCGAGCAGACCTCTGACGAGACGCTGTACCGCGCGCTGGACGTGGCCAAGCTCATCTCCAAGACGCCGATCGTCGTCAACGACAGCCGCGGCTTCTTCACCAGCCGCGTTATCGGCACCTTCATCAACGAGGGCATCGCGATGCTGCTGGAGGGCGTGCCCGCGCCCACGATCGAGCAGGCCTCCTCGCAGGCCGGCTACCCGGCCCCGGTGCTCCAACTGTCAGACGAGCTCAACATGAAGCTCATGCGCAAGATCCGCAACGCCGCCAAGGAGGCGGCACAGGCATCGTCCAGCGGCTGGGACGCCCACCCGTCCGAGCAGGTCATCGACCGCATGCTCGACGAGTTCCAGCGGCCCGGCCGCCTGGAGGGCGCGGGCTTCTACGAGTACGAGGACGGCAAGCGCACGCGGCTGTGGCCGGGCCTGCGCGACGCATTCCCGGTGAAGGGCGATCCGTCTGAGATCGATCTGAAGGACCTCGAGGAGCGGATGCTCGTCATCGAGTCCCTGGAGACCGTCAAGTGCCTGGACGAGGGCGTGATCGAGTCCGTGGCCGACGCCAACATCGGCTCGATCATGGGCATCGGCTTCCCCGGCTGGACCGGCGGCGTGCTCCAGTACATCAACGGCTACGACGGCGGCCTCGCCGGGTTCGTCGCCCGCGCGCGCGAGCTGGCCGAACGCTACGGCGAGCGCTTTGAGCCGCCGGCCTCGCTGGTGGAGAAGGCCGAGCGCGGCGAGATCTACTCAGACGTTGAGGCCCTCGTCACCACCGGCTGATCGGGTTGTTCGGGGGCGCGCATGCGCGCCCCCGACAGCCCCGAGTTGCGCAGCAACTCGCCAGCGAATCGCCCTCCGGGCGATTTGCCTTACTCCGCGACCGGCGGCGGGTACACCTCGGCGACGTACTCGTCGACCTTCGCGGGCGGCAGCCGCCGCGACATGGCGATGTAGTAGATGACCAGGCTCCAGGCGGCCGACACGAGCAACCCGCCGTAGAGCCCGAGCGCGTTAGTGCCGCCGACCAGCACCGTCTTGAATATGCCGACGCCGCCGATGATCCCGCCTCGGCCGCCATCCGGCGCGCCGAACGTGCCGAAGTATGAGACCACGCCCATCCCGATCAGGTACGGGAAGATCCAGATGGCCGCTCCCCAGTCGACCCGCGGCTGGTTGGGGTTGAGGTGCAACGCCGCGGAGGCCAGCATCAGCCCGTACCCGATCAGCAACGCCACCATCAGCGTCGTGTAGGTGCTCCATCCGGCCCAGTAGACGATGAAGGTCGCCAGGACGAACCCCAGCGGCGCCATGATGTGCGCGGCGGGCAGCCGGTAGGGACGGGGGAGGTCCGGCTTCTGCCGGCGCAGCGCGCCGAGCGCCAGCGGCGCCCCGGCGTACATCAGCACCGAGGCGCTGGTGACAACCCCCACCAGCTTGCTCCAACTGGGGAACGGGAGCAGGAACAGCAATCCGATGAGCGACGACACGATGATGCCGACCACCGGAACGCGGCGTCGTCCCGAGTTGCGCTCAAACGTCTCGGGGATGTAGCCGTTCTTGCTCAGGCCGAAGCTGATCCTCGACGCGGAGGTGAGATAGATCAGCCCGGTCCCGACGGGAGAGATGAACGCGTCCAGGCGCAGGATGAAGGCCAGCCAGGCCAGGCCCGCGACCTTGGCCACCGAGTAGAACGGAGCGGCATCCAAGGCCTTGATTGCCGAGCTGTGCGCAGTGGTGGGCATCAGGCCCGACCAGGTGCCGGCCCTGGCCAGCAGGGCCGGGTCCAGTGCCCCGATGAAGGCGATCTGGACCAGGATGTAGATCGTGGAGCCGATCAGGATCGAGAGGATCACCGCGCGCGGCAGGTCCTTCTTGGGGTTCCTGGCCTCTCCGCCTAACTGGACCGCCTGCTCGAAGCCGAGCAGCGAGAACACGATGCCTCCGGTGGGGATCGCGATCAGGATGCTCTTCACCGCGGCGCCATGGATGAAGAACCCGCCGCCGGCGCTGAAGTTGGAGCCATGGAACTTGAAGACGACGAGGATGATGATCGTCAGGATCGGGATCAGCACCTTCCACGACGTCAGCACGTTGTTGACCCGGGCCAGCCACTGGATCCCGATCAGGTTCACGCAGACGAAGAAGAACATCAGCGCGATCGCCACCAGGATTCCGACCCCGCTCAGCGTGCCGGTGCTGCTGTACCAGCTGGAGGCCCAGCTGAAGCTGGACAGGTACTGAACCGCCGCCAGCACCTCGATCGGCGCCACGCTGGCGGCCTGCAGATAGGAGAACCAACCGAACGTGCCCCCCGCGAGGCTGCCGAACGCGTAATGCGGGAACCGGCTGGTTCCGCCGGAGACCGGGAACAGGCCTCCCAGCTCGGCGTGCACCAGCGCCAGCACGATCACGATCAGCGACGCGGCAAACCAGGCGATGATCGCCGAGGGGCCGGCGATCGCGGCCGCCGTGAGTGCGCCGAACAGCCATCCGGAGCCGATGATGGACCCCTCCGAGGCCCACAGCAGTCCGAGGAATCCAACTCCCCGCTCCATACCTTCGGCGTTCAGCTGCGCCTCCGGCGATGCGGCGCGCTGCGGATCGGCGACCTCAGTCATTCAACCCTCCCCTATAGGTGTTGGGAGAATCCTGCCCGTCGGCCGCCCTGTCAAACCTCCACGACGGTTTGGAGTCCCTCGGCCAGCCGCTCCATCGCGCGCTCGTTGGCGCGGCGCAGCATGCCGCGGACGACCGGCGACATCACGCGCTCTGACAGCGGGATCTGCTGCCAGCTGTACTCGAACTGCACGTGGGTGCCGCCATCGGGCAGCGCCGACAGCGTGTAGGTGCCGGTGGCCACGCGCTTGCCGCCTGCGCCGATGTTGCGCTCGACGATGCGGGTGGGGCGCTCGGCGTCGACGACCTCGATCTCGACGGTGTCGGTGCGACCGGCCGCCGTCACGTGGACGCGCGCTCTGCTGCCGACGCCACGGTCGGGTCCGGAGTACTCCCAGTCCTTGAGGATGTGGTTGGTGAAGGGCTCGTGGTTGGCCATGACGTCGAGGAAGTCGTAGACCTCGTCGATCGGCCGCGGGACGTTGGTGTTGACTCGTACAGGGTTCATGTACCAGATGGTACACTAGGCCGCGCGTGACCGACAAGAGCCCGCGCGAGACGTTGCTGGAAGGCGCCATCGACTACGTCGCCCACAACGGCATCACCGACCTCAGCCTGCGCCAGCTGGCGAGCGCCCTGGGGACGAGCCACCGCATGCTCATCCACCACTTCGGCTCCAAGGAGGGCCTGTGGGTGGCCATCGTCCATGAGGTGGAGCGCCGCCAGCGGGCCATCCTCGCCGACATGGTTCCGGCGCCTGACCTCCCCGTCGACGAGGCGATGCGCGCCTGGTGGCGCCACATCTCAGACCCGTCGCTGTGGCCCAACGAGAGGCTGTTCTTCGAGCTCTACGGCCAGGCGGCACAGGGCCGGCCCCACACCGCTCAGATGCTCGATGGGATCGTCGACGACTGGTTGGAGCCGGCGACGGAGATCAACATGGCCTATGGGCTCTCGCGCGACGAGGCGCGGGCCCATGCGCGCCTGGGCATCGCCGTGACCCGGGGGCTGCTGCTGGACCTCGTGGCCACACGAGAGGTCGAGGCCGTCGACGCCGCCATGGACGCGTTCATCGAGATCTACGTCGCCTGGCTCAAAACACGCAACCTCTGAGTTGCGTATACTCGATGGCCATGGACACCGACGAGCTGCTGCGCACGATCTATGACGCCTTCAACGCCCGTGACATCGACAGCGTGCTGGCGGCGATGACCGACGATGTCGACTGGCCCAACGCCTGGGAAGGCGGGCGGCTGGTCGGCCACGAGGCGGTGCGCGACTACTGGACGCGGCAGTGGGCGGCGATCGACCCACGCGTGGAGCCGGTGGCGATCGGGCCGCAAGGCGACGGACGGGTTGCGGTTGAGGTGCAGCAGACGGTGCGCGATCTCGACGGCACGGTCGTGGCCTCCGGCACCGTCATGCACGTCTACGCCATGCGCTCCGGACTGGTGGCCCGGATGGACGTCGAAGAGGCCGCGCCTCAGTAGAGGCCTTCGCGGCGCCGGTAGCGCCCGGCGCGCTCGCGGTCGTACTCCTCGGCGTCGAAGCTCGGGTCGTTGAGCGAGCGGAAGATCGCCCCGCTGGTGGGCAGCTCGGAGCGGTCGAGGTGGCGCTCGGGGTTCCACAGCTCGGAGCGGATGATCGCCTTGGGGCACTGCGTGTAGCACTCCTCGATGGCGATGAGCACTCCCAGGCGCGGCGGCTTGCCCTCCACGGTGCTGTCGGCCAGCAACTCGGGGTCGTCGATGATCTCGGCGATGCCGTTGACGCGAAAGGTGTCGCCCACTCCGGGGATGAGGAAGAGCAGCGCGATGCGAGGATCGGCCAGCAGGTTGGTGAGCGTGTCGGCGATCCGGTTGCCGGGGCGCTCGGGGAGCAGCAGCGTGCGCTCGTCGAGGATCCGCACGAAGCCGGCCGGGTCCCCACGCGGGGACACGTCGAGGCCGCCGTCGGCGTGCGCCGTCCCCACGCACACGAACGGCGAGCGCTCGATGAACTGCCGGGTCAGGGGGTTGAGCCGATCGGCGATCTTGGTCACCACCAGCGCCGCCGGCTCCCCGATGATCTCCCGGAGCTGCTCCTCGTCGGTGATCGCGCGCGTAGTGGCCACAGGGCAAGTTTAGGCAGTGCCCAACTTGCTAGCTTCCGGGCCGTCGATGTCCCAAGACAGCGTCCTCACCGAGCAGCTCGACTATTACCGCGCCCGCGCGCTGGAGTACGACAAGTGGTGGAACCGGGAGGGCCGCTTCGATCGCGGCCCGGAGGCCAACACCCGGTGGTTTGCCGAGGCCGGCGAGCTCGAGCGGGCGCTGGAGCGCTTCGGCCCCCTGGGCGACGTGCTCGAGCTGGCCTGCGGCACCGGGCTGTGGACGCGCCACCTCGTCAGATACGCGGGCACGCTGACCGCGGTCGACGCCGCGCCCGAGGTGCTGGCCATCAACCGGGCCCGAGTGGGCGACGCGAACGTCCGCTACCTCGAGGCCGACCTGTTCGATTGGTCCCCCGACGAGCGCTACGACGCCTGCGTCTTCGCGTTCTGGCTCTCCCACGTCCCCCAGGAGCGATTCGCCGCGTTCTGGGAGATGGTGGCCGGGTGCCTGAAGCCGGGCGGGCGCGTGCTGTTCATCGACAGCGCCCGCACTCAGCACTCCACCGCGGCCGATCATCAGCTGCCCTCAGAGGACGAGGACACCATGACCCGCCGGCTGGACGACGGGCGCGAGTTTCAGATCATCAAGCGCTTCTACGACCCGCCCGGGTTGACGGACGCGCTCGCGGAGCTCGGCTGGAAAGCCTCGGTCAGCGCTACGACCGAGTTCTTCATCTACGGCACGGCCGAACTCGAGCCGCGCCCGTAGCACGCAGCGAACGTCAACTGCGGCTTTCAAAGGCAGCACCGGCGGCCTCAGCGGTCCCTTCGGCGGGGGTGTGGGATATAAGCGTTTGCAGGCGATGCTTATATCCCACAACCCCTGCAAACGGACCACTTTCTCGCTTCGGGCCCACCCTTCCCGAGCCAAGCCGTTTGACCGCCCCGGTGCCCACGACGACAGCAGACCCCCACAGCTACACCCCCGCCACCGCGCGGCCATAGATCGTCCCCACGAACAGCTGCGTGAGCGGCGCCACCACCACCGCCGCGTCCACCAGCGTGGGATGGTCACCTCCCGCGGCGACGTGAAACGCCCGCTCGGCAGTCCACACCAGTGACGCCGCCAGCGCCCGGGCGTCGGCGCCCGCGGGCGCGGCGCCGGCCGCGCGCTCTGACTCGATCAGGCGGGCCAGGCGCACGGTGAAGTCGCCCTGGACGCGAAACCAGATCTCCGTGAGCCCTGGGATGGCCGGCCACTCCTCCGATACGGCATTGATCAGCGGGGCGTAGCGGGAGGCCCCCTCGATGAGGTTGCTCAGGCCGAGCGCGAAGGCCTGGTCGGCGGAGCGCTTCCCGTGCTCGAACATCGGCGTCAGCTCGGCCGCCATCTCGTCGGAGAGGCTGTCCATCAGCTTGACCACCACGTCGTCCTTGGACGTGAAATGCTCGTAGAACGAGGTGCGCCCGACATCGGCCGCGGCCAGGATCTGCGCGACGCTGAGGTCGGCCAGCGAGGTGGTCTCGAGCAGCCGCGCCGTCGCTTCCAGCACGGCGGCGTAGGTCTTGGGACGGCGGCCCCGGCGGGGAGGGTCGGGCGGGGTCGACGCGACCACGGGGCCAGTGGTCTAGACGCCGAGAGCGCGCCCGACGATCTCCTTCATGATCTCGGTGGTACCGCCGTAGATCCGGGTGACGCGGGCGTCGACGAAGGCGCGGGCGATGGGGTACTCCAGCATGTAGCCGTAGCCGCCGTGCAGCTGCACGCAGCGATCGATCACCCGTCCCTGCAGCTCGGTCGCCCACCACTTGGCCATGGCCGCGTCCGACGCCGACAGGTCGCCGCGGTTGAGCGCCAGCACCGCCTGATCGCAGAACGCCGTGGCGACCTCGATCTCCGTGGCCATCTCCGCCAGCGCGAAGCGGGAGCTCTGGAAGGACCCGATCGCCTGCCCGAACGCCGTGCGCTCCTTGACGTAGTCCAGGGTCCAGGCCAGGGCGCCGCGCGCCGCCGCCAGCGCTGAGAGCCCGATGCTCAGCCGCTCCTGGGCCAGGTTGGCGGTCATGTAGCGAAAGCCCTGTCCCTCCTCGCCCAGGCGGTTCTCCACCGGCACGCGCACGTCGTTGAAGAACAGCTCCGCCGTGTCCTGGGCGTGCTGGCCCACCTTCTCCAGGTTGCGCCCGCGCTCGAAGCCCTCCATCCCCCGCTCCAGGATGAGCAGCGAGATCCCGGCGTGGCGCTGCGTCGGATCGGTCTTGACGGCGGTGATGACGAGGTCGGAGTTGATGCCGTTGGTGATGAAGGTCTTGGAGCCGTTGACGACGTAGGCGTCGCCGTCGCGGCGCGCGGTGGTGCGCAGCCCGGCGAGATCGGAGCCCATCTCGGGCTCGGTCATGGCCACCGCGGTGATGAGCGACCCGTCGGCGATGCCCGGCAGCCAGCGCTGCTTCTGCTCGGCGTCGCACAGGTCCAGGAAGTACGGCACGCAGATGTCGTTGTGCAGCGTCACGCCCAGCCCGCTGCCCCCGGCCCCGGCGACGCCCAGCTCCTCGCCGACGATCTGGTTGAAGCGGAAGTCGTCCACCCCGGCCCCGCCGTACTCCTCGGGCACCTGAATGCCCAGCATCCCCTTGGCCGCCGCCGTGGCGAAGAGCTCGCGATCCACGATGCCGTCGGCCTCCCACTGCGCCTGGTGGGGCGTCACCTCCTCGGCCACGAACCGGCGTGCGGACTCGCGGAAGTCGACGTGCTCGGACTCGAACAGGCAGCGGCGCATGGTCAGAACGTAGGGAGTGTCAGGGAATCAGCTGGTGGAGCTGGCGAGTGGCTGGGCGTGGCTGGCGTCGCCCGCCCGACCCGATCGTACTGGTGGTCCGTGAGGGAGGGCGGGGATCGTCAGGCGCGGCCAGACGCCGCCAGAACGCCAGATCATTCCTTGACACTGCCGTATAGCCTGACTGGGGTGTCGGTTGCCACGCAGTCCCGGGCGCAGACGGCGATCCTCGACGCCACCGAGCGCTTGCTGCGCGAGCGCCCCCTCCACCGTCTCAGCGTCGCCGACATCATCGAGGCCGCCGGCGTCTCGCGGACGAGCTTCTACGCCTACTTCGCCTCCAAGACCGCTGTCATCGCCGAGTGCCTGCGCGAGGTCATGGATCAGGTGATGGTGGCGGTGCACCCGTTTCACGCGCAGTCCGAGGGCGACGCCG
Organism: uncultured Solirubrobacteraceae bacterium; assembly: GCA_963737335.1. Taxonomy (GTDB): domain Bacteria; phylum Actinomycetota; class Thermoleophilia; order Solirubrobacterales; family Solirubrobacteraceae; genus Palsa-465. The sequence continues at coordinate 180,988 of CAVTSK010000020.1, read as the reverse complement.
AGGCCGCTATCCGCCTCAGCCTTCAACAATGGGTGGAGGTGTGCAGGACGCACGGCGCGCTGCTGCGGACGGTGAGCGAGGAGTGGCCCCACGACGCCGAGATTCGTGAGCTGTGGTTCGAGACGCTCGAGACGGTCACCGCGGGCACGGCCCGCGTGCTGCGCTCCGCGCGCCGCACGGGGCAGGCGCCCCCGGGCGCCGATCCCCGGGCGCTGGCGGCATGCCTGATGTGGGGGTATGAGCGCGTGCTGCACGTGGCGCTGGTCGGCGGTGCAGTGGGCCTACCCGACCTCGACGCGATCGTCGAGCCGCTGGCCCAGATGATGATCGGCGGGCTCTACGGCCAGGCGCCCGCGACCGGCGGCCACACCCGGCTTTAGGCCAGCCCGGGCCGGCTCGGCCGCGTAGGATGCGTACTGGTGCGCCGCCTGGACCCGAAGTCGCTTGGCCAGCATCTGGACGCGCTCTACCGCGCGGCCTGGGCGCTGTGCGGATCCCGAGAAGACGCCGAGGACCTCGTGCAGGAGACCTTCGCGAGGGTTCTGGCGCGCCCACGCGTGATTCGGGGCGACGAGCGCGGCTACCTCATGCGCGCGCTGCGCAACACCTTCTACTCGCGGCTGCGCACCGCGTCCCGCCGGCCGCAGACCGGCCCCTCGCTGGACGACATGCAACCGCCCGACCCGCGGCGCACGCACCAGCCCGAGCGCGCGGCCGAGGTCACCGAGATCCTGGAGGCCGTCGCCGAGCTGCCTGAGGACTTCCGGATGGCGCTCGTGGCCGTCGACATCCTCGGCCTCTCCTACGGTGAGGCGGCCAAGGCGCTGGACACACGGGAGGCGACGATCACGACGCGGCTGTACCGCGCCCGCCAGCGGATCGCCCGTCAGCTTTCCGACGAGCCGACGTCGCCGGGCGGCGACACGCGGGAAGGATCCGGGCCCAAACGGAGTCTTGCCTGATGGACGAAGACATGACCGATGAGCTGACGCAACCCGACGGTGAGCTGACGCGCCTTGCCGACGGCTCGCTGCCGGAGGATCGGCAGGCAGACCTGCTCGCCCAGATACGGCAGTCGCCGGAGCTGACGGCTGCCCTCGCCGAGCAGAAGCGCGCGGTGACGATGCTGCGCGCGCTCGACGAGCCGGCGCCCGCCGCTCTGCGGGCCCACGTCGAGGAGCTGACCGGTACCGCAACCACGCCGCGCCGTGCCCCGCGCTGGCGGCGCGCGTTCGTGCTGCCCGGAGTCACTGCGCTCGCGGCGGCCGTCGCGGCGGTGGTCATCCTGGTCAGCGGCGGCGGCACGGCGCCGACGGTGCCGGCCGCAGCCAGGCTCGCGCTGGCGTCGGCCACGCTCCCCACGCCCGCCGTCGATCCCGCCCAGAGCAAGAACCTCACTCTGGTGGCCGCCGGGATCCCCTTCCCGGCGTGGGGCCCCCAAGCCGGCTGGACCGCCAACGGCGCCCGCACCGACACCGTGGACGGACGCAAGATCACCACGGTCTTCTACCGGGGACGCAAGGGCGGTCGCATCGGCTACGCGATCACCAACGGCGCGCCCCTCACCGGCGTTCATGGTCAGACCGTCACCCGGGGCGGAGTGCGCTACACGCTTCAGCAGTCGGGTCCGGCTCGGCTCATCAGCTGGGTGCGCTCCGGCCACACCTGCGTGATCGCGGGCCGCTCGGTGAGCTACGCCGCCCTGGTCGCGCTGGCCACCGCCGAGGAGAGCCATGAGGCGACCAGCTCATCGGCGAGCGTGACCGCTCACAGCGAGTACGCGTAGCCCGCCCGGTCACCCGGGCGCAACCCCCGTCGCGGGTTTCGCGACACTAGGCGCGATGAGCGCCGAGCATGACCGACTGCACCAGGGCCCCGGGGGCTCGTCGCCGTGGCGCCGCTGGGGCCCGTATCTGAGCGAGCGAGCGTGGGGCACCGTGCGCGAGGACTACAGCGCCGACGGCGATGCCTGGGCGTTCTTCCCCCACGACCACGCGCGGTCACGGGCCTACCGATGGAACGAGGACGGCCTGGCCGGGATCTGCGACGACCGCCAGCTGCTGTGCTTCGCACTGGCCTTCTGGAACGAGCGCGACCCCATCCTCAAGGAGCGCGCCTTTGGCCTGGCCGGCCCCGAGGGCAACCACGGCGAGGACGTCAAGGAGTACTGGTGGTACCTGGACAGCACCCCGACGCATTCGTGGATGCGCTGGCGCTACATGTACGCCCAGGCGGAGTTCCCCTACGCGCGACTCCTGGAGGAGAGCCGCAGCCGCGGCAGGGACGAGCCGGAGTTCGAGCTGCTGGACACCGGCATCTTCGACGAGGGGCGCTACTGGGAGATCACGGTCGAGTACGCCAAGGCGGCTCCCGACGACGTGCTGATCCGGATCACCGCGCGCAACGCCGGGCCGGAGGCAGCGACGCTGCACGTGCTGCCAACGCTGTGGTTTCGCAACACGTGGTCCTGGGAGATCGACGCGCCGCGACCGCAGATCACCCTCGCCGACGGGTCGCTGGTGGCCGACCACGCCGAGCTCGGCCGGCGCGTGCTCACCAGCTCAGGCTCGCCCACCGCGCTCTTCTGCGAGAATGAGACTCATTCTCGCCGGGTGTTCGGGGCGCAGGCGCCGGAGTCCACGCCCTATCCCAAGGATGGGATCAACGATCACGTCGTCGCCGGCGCGGACACGGCCAACCCGGACGACCACGGGACCAAGGCCGCGTTCCAGCACCGGCTCACCGTCGCCCCCGGCGAGACGACGACCATCGAGCTGCGCCTGCGCGAGCCGGCCGCCGGCGAGCCTCGGGGCCTCGGCGAGGACTTCGCCCAGGTGATGACCGCCCGCGAGCAGGAAGCCGACGCCTTCTACGCGGAGCTCACGCCCGCATCCACGTCACCCGACGCGGCCCTGATCCTGCGCCAGGCCTTCGCGGGGATGCTGTGGTCCAAGCAGTTCTTCCACTTCGATGTGCGCCGCTGGCTCGAGGGCGACCCGGCCTACCCCCCGCCTCCGGCCGAGCGCCTCGCCGGCCGCAACCACGAGTGGACGCACCTCAACAACCGGGACGTCATCTCGATGCCCGACAAGTGGGAGTACCCGTGGTACGCCGCCTGGGACCTGGCCTTCCACTGCGTCGCGCTGGCGCACGTCGACCCCGAGTTCGCCAAGTCCCAGCTCATCCTGCTCTGCCGCGAGTGGTACGTGCACCCCAACGGCCAGCTGCCCGCCTACGAGTGGAACTTCTCTGACGTCAACCCGCCGGTTCAGGCGTGGGCGGCGCTGCGCGTGCACGAGATCGCCGGCGACGACGACTTCGACTTCCTGGCCCGGGTGCTGCACAAGCTGCTGCTCAATTTCAACTGGTGGGTCAATCGCAAGGACATCGAGGGCGACAACCTGTTCGAGGGCGGTTTCCTGGGCCTGGACAACATCGGCCCCTTCGACCGCTCCAAGCTTCCCGTCGACGGCGTGCTCGAGCAGTCAGACGGCACCGCGTGGATGGCCATGTACTGCCAGGACCTGCTCGAGATGGCGCTGACCCTGGCCGGCCACGACCCCGTCTACGAGGACCTGGCCACAAAGTTCTTCGAGCACTTCGCCCTCATCGGCTCGGCGCTGAACCACAAGGGCCTGTGGAACGAGGAGGACGGCTTCTACTACGACGTGCTGCGCACCGGCGGAGAGTCGATCCCTCTGCGGGCGCGATCGGTCGTGGGCCTGCTGCCGCTGGCCGCGGTGACGACGATCGGGCCCGAGACGATGGCCGCCCTTCCGGACTTCGCCACCCGCGTCGGGTGGTTCGTGGACCACATGCCGCTCGGCGAGGTGGTGTCGCACATGCAGTCGCCGTCGCATGCCGGGTGGCGCATGCTGTCGCTCGTCGACGAGCCCAAGCTGCGCCGTCTGCTCGCCGCGATGCTCGACCCCGACGAGTTCCTGTCCGATCACGGCCTGCGCGGGCTCTCGCGCCGCCACCTGGAGCACCCCCTGACCATCGAGGTCGGCGGCGTCAGCGAGACCCTGGACTACGAGCCCGGCGAGTCGCGCACCGGGTTGTTCGGCGGAAACTCCAACTGGCGCGGCCCCGTGTGGTTTCCCATCAACTACCTGCTCGTCGAGACCCTGCGCGTCTACCACCGCTTCCTCGGCGACGCCTTCACCATCGAGTTCCCCACCGGCGACGGCGATCAGCTGACCCTCGCCGAGGTCGCCGACGAGCTGGCCGACCGTCTGATCGGCCTCTTCCACAAGGGTCCGGATGGCCGGCGCCCGGTGCTCGGGCGCTACCGCCTGCCCCCGGGGGACCCGGCCTGGGGCGACCTGATCCCGTTCCACGAGTACTTCCACGGCGACACCGGCGCCGGGTTGGGGGCCTCTCACCAGACCGGGTGGACGGGGCTCGTGGCCAACCTGATCATCGGCCGGGAGCGGACATGACGCGACTCGCCCGCACCGCGATCGCCGCGGGCTGCGTCGCCCTCATCGTCACGGCCTGCGGAGGACACACGGTCACCAAGCAGGACGTCATCGCCCGGGCCAACGGCATCTGCATCACGGCGCTGCACGCCATGAGAGAGGTGCCGCCGCCGACCGGATCGGCCGGGTTGGCGCCCTATCTCGCCAAGGTGCTGCCGATCATCGACAAGGAGGCGAAGGACACGCGGGCTCTGCCGCGACCCGCGAAGGAGCGCGCGGTGCTGGACCACTACGTGGCCGCCGTGACCGCCGGCGCGAACCAGTACCGCGCCCTGGCGACAGCGGCCCGGAACGGGGATACCGCGGCCGTATCACGGGGCCTGGCCGCGCTCCGAGCCAGCCCCGCGCCGGCCCTCGCAGCTCAGTACGGGCTGACCCGCTGCAACGCCTCTGCGGGGACCGGGGTGTCGTGAGGATTCGTTTTTGCGTCCGCCAGCGAACCTAGGCACTACATAAGCAGCCTCTATATGCTGGCCTGATGACCCATCCCGTCTCCCCAGGTCGGCGCCCGCTTCCCGCCGATCTTTCTGCCCGCCCCGGCCTCCGCCGGCTGCTGGCCCTTCCCATCCTCGGCCTTATCGCCGCCCTCGTCCTGATGCTCGCCCCGGCCCTGGCGAGCGCCGACAGTGCGTCGACGCTGTCTATCGTCGGCACCAGCGACGTCAGCGACTCGGGCCTGATCCCCAACCTGATCCAACCGCAGTTCCAGGCCGCATTCCCGCAGTTCGTGTTCAAATACACCGGGTCGGCCACCGGCGCGGCGATCCAGAACGCCGAAAGCGGCAACGGCGGCCCGAGCGTGCTGATCGTGCACGCGGCGTCGCTGGAGAACCAGTTCGTCGCCGGAGGGTTCTCGTACCAGAACCAGTTCGGGCACGCGATCTTCACCAACGACTTCGTCCTCGCGGGCCCTCCGGCCGATCCGGCCAGAGCCAATGCGGCCTCGCACGACATCGCCCAGGCATTCGCCGACGTGGCGGCCGCGGGCGTCGCGGGCAACGCCACGTTCATCTCCCGCGGCGGTGCGGCGACCGCCTCGGGCACCACCGTCGAGGAGCACGCCATCTGGCAGCTCGTCAGCAGTGCGGGCCTGACGCCGGCCGGCGTCACGCTCTGCACCGTGACCGCCCCGAACGGTGGCGGAATGGCACCGACCACCACGGGCGCCCAGGGGGCGACGTGTCCCGACGGTGGCACCGTGAGCACCAGCATCCCGTCGTGGTATCTGATCAACAACGTCAGCCAGGGCGCGAACATGGTCGCAACCAATGCGTGCACGCTCGCCGGCGCGCATCCGAACGCGTGCTACACCCTGACCGACCGCGGGACGTTTGACTTCCTGCAGTCCAAGAACTCGCCCGCGGCGGGGACCACCGGGATCCCCAACCTTTCGATCGTCGCGCGGGACAACGCCGCGTCGGCTCCGGGCGGCGCGAACGCCCTCATCAACTACTTCCACGCCTACATCATCAACCCCGACAAGCCCGGCGAGACCGTGAACCTCGCGGCCGCGCAGGACTTCATGGACTTCATCACCTCGCCGGCAATCCAGTCAGAGCTCAAGGGCTACCTGACGGGCACGCCCGGAGACAACGGAACGCCCGTGTACGTCGCCACCGCGTCGCCCAAGATCGCTGCCTCGGGCTTCCCGGGCACGATCGCGGCGGGCAAGACCGTCACGGTCACCGGGACCCTGACCCAGCCCCAGACGGGCTATCCGGCGCTGGCCGGGCAGACCGTGAGCATCAACGAGCTCGAAGGGCTCACGAGTATTCCGGTCGCCAGCGGCAAGACCGGGTCCAACGGCACCTACAGCATCACGTTCACACCGCCGTCGTCGGGCTCCTACCAGGCCTCGTCGGGGCTGATCTCGCAGATCGAGGATGCGTCGCTGAGCCCGGCCTACGGAGACACACTGTCGCCGTCGGCGACGACCGCCGTCCCCGTCACGGTGACGGGAACGATCAAGATCTCCAAGGCCACCGCCTCGACCGGCGGCGTCTCGGTCACCGGCTCGCTTGGGCCGGCGGCGCCTGACGGCAACGGCGCAGTCGACGTCCTGGCCCGCAAGCAGGGCTCCAAGGGCGTCTTCAAGACGGTCGGCAGCTCCGCGCTGAAGACCGGCGCCAAGACCTACGCCGTCAACGGCAACCTCGGACCCGGAAAGTGGCAGATCCAGACCCGTTACCGCGACGGCAGCCAGTTCAAGACAGCCACCAGCGGGACGCGAACCCTGACCGTCTCGGGCAACATCGTGACCGTCAGCTTCAAGCAGGTCACGATCAAGAAGGGCAAGGTGACGGTCAACGGCGTCATCGGCCAGCCTCCGTCGACCTCCGGCGGAAAGGTGACGCTGTTCGCCCAGAAGAGCGGCAGCACCAAGTTCACGCAGATCGGCAAGGCGTCAATCGGCAAGGGCAAGACCAAGTTCACGGTCAAGGCCAAGCTGAAGAAGGGGACGTTCGTCCTCCAGCTGCAGTACTCGCACAAGGCGCAGACCTCCAGCTTCTCCAAGCTGAAGACGGTCTCCGTACGCTAGTGGGGTGACACACCGGCGCACTCGCGTGCCGACACCACCCAAGCCTGACCGCCGCCGCCCCGGGAACTTCCCGGGGCGGCGGTTGGCTTTGGGCCTCGTGGTCTGCCTCGGCCTGCTCGTGCTGCCGGCGGCCGCCGCTGTGGCCGACGACTCCGCATCGCTGGTGCAGGCCACCGTCTACGGGTCGGGCGGGCAGCCCACGCAGGACTCCGTCTCCGCGGCGTTCCTGCTCGCCCACCCAGGCCAGTGCCCGCTGTACACGGGCGGCCCCATCAACGAGGAGGGGCGCAACGGGCCGGAGCAGCCGCCGATCAACTTCTCGCAAGTCTGGACGCTCGGCACCATCCTCGGCTGCCTGCAGACGCCGGTCGACGTCAACGCCGTCACCGGCGTCACCGTGCTCGGCTCTGACGGTTCGCCCCAGAGTGGGGCCAACTCGCAGATCACACCTGCCGATCTCGCGATGCCCAGCGACTTTCTCAACACCGCCCAGAACCCGGTGATCCAGGCGGCGGGATACAACCAGTACGACCGGCCGCAACGCAACGCCTCGGACCTTGACTTCCTCGACGAGGTCACGGAGAACACCCCGATCGGGATCGAGGTTTTCCAGGGGCCGCCGCTCCAGGTGAAGGCGTCCCCGCCGCAGGCGACGGTCACGGTCGGCGGCAGCGTCGACTTCAGCGCGGTGGTCAGCGGCAATAACGGCAGCGTCCTGTCCTACAACTGGAACTTCGGGGGGGGCGCCTCGCCCTCCACTCAGGCGGCGCCGCAGGTCCAGTTCGCCACCGCAGGCGTCTGGACGGTCAACGTCGAGGTCACCAGCGCCGACGGAGGCGGCGGCGGCGACCAGGTCACGGTGACCGTCAAGCAACCCGGCTCCACGACTACGCCGACCACGACGGGCTCGACCACGACCGGCCCTGACCGCAGCAGCGGCCCGACGCCGGGCGCGCCGCCGCGCAAGCAGAAGAAGAGCGGGACCCAGGACACGGGCACGCAGCACACCCACGGCAAGGGCACCAACACCACCTCGACCCAGACCCAGACCACCACGACGCAGACGACCACCAGCCAGACCACGACGACGCCCGCCTCCGGCTCATCGGGGGGCTCCTCCGGCTCGTCCGGGTCGTCCGGAGGATCGGCATCGACCGCGCAGCCGACGGAGACCCCCACCACCGGGCACAGGGCGCCGGCCGCCCCGACGCACCGCCCCGCGCCGACGGTGCCCGCGTCCGGCACGCTGGTGCGAGGTCAGCTCGTCAGCGACGTCACCCCGCTGCCCGCGGACCAGAGCCCGCTGGTGCACGCGGTCCCCGCGTCCAGTGGCAGCGCCCCGGCCCGGCAGGCCCCCGAGCCCCCGGCCGTCCTGCCCATCATCGGCGCGGCGCTGGCCATCGTGGTGCTGCTCGGCCTCGGGGCGCAGCGCGAGCTGGGCCGCCCTGAGTGGTGGCCCCTGCCGCGCACCGGCAGCTGACGGCCCGGTCATGGCACCATCGCGGCACCACCGATGATGCTCTTCGCCCTCACGAGCCACGACATCGACGAGGTGATCTTCCACGTCGCCTCGGTCCTCCAGGTGCCCGTCCTCATCCTGGCCCTGCTCGCGCTGGCCGCGGTCATCTTCGAGCTCGGGAGCTACGCCGTCGAGCTGCGTGGCCGTTCGCGCCGGCGTTTCACCACCCTCTCGGAGGGCGCCGAGAAGGCGCGCCAGGCGCTGGTCGGCGACGACCGCGTGGCCGCGGCCGCGGCGCTCAGTGCCATCCCGCGCAGCCCGGCGATGCGCAGGACGCTCAACTTCATCGTCGAGCACGCGCGCACCGACGGCGGCGACCACCAGCTCAACAAGGCCCTGGCCGATTTCGACTTCGACTCTCAGCGGCGTCTGGCGCGCACCCGCCTGCTGGTTCGCGCCGGCCCGGCGCTCGGGCTCATGGGGACCCTGATCCCGCTGTCGCCCGCGCTGACCGGCCTGGCCAACGGCAACACCGCGGCGCTCAGCCAGAACCTGCGCATCGCCTTCAGCGTCACCGTGGTCGGCCTGCTCATCGGCGCCGTCGCCTTCGGCCTGTCGCTCTCGCGAGACCGGATGTACGGTCAGGACCTGTCCGACCTCGAATACGTCGCTGCCATGATCAGCGATCCGCGTCCTATCGGAGGTGCCACGTGATCACGGTCAACCCACGCGCCCGCAGCCGTGAGGACCGCGCCGGCGACCCGCTGGACGGCCTCGTCAACCTGTTCGACCTGGGCATCGTGCTGTCCGTCGCGTTCCTCCTCGCGGCCCTCTCGTCGCTGCACCTCGCCGGCACGATCACCAAGTCCGGCCTGCGTGCCAACCAGGCCAAGGTGATCCGGATCCAGAAGAACCAGACCGTCGCCCCGCTGCCCAAGCCGGGTGAGCGGACGATCGGCCGAGGCACACAGGCCGGCGTCGTGTATCGCCTCACCAACGGCGAGCTGGTCTACGTGCAGTCGCCGCAGAAGTAGGCGCGGGCGGGCGGCCCTGTGTCCTACCTGTGGCACCAGATCAGCGCCGCCGTGCCGCTGATCCTGCACGGGGATCCGTCCCTGATGAACCTGCTCTCGGTCACGCTTCGCGTGGCGGCGGTGTCCACGACCGCCGCGGTGGTCATCGGCCTGCCCATCGGCGTCGCGCTGGGCGTCGGGCGCTTCCGCGGGCGCCGCACGCTCCAGGTCCTCGCCAACGCGGGCCTCGCACTGCCGCCCGTCGTGGTCGGCGTGGTCGTGCTCATCTTCATCCTGCCCCAGGGCCCCTTCGGCTCCCTACGGATCGAGTTCACGATCAAGGCGATGTTCGTGGCCCAGACGATCCTCGCGCTGCCATACATCGTGGCCCTCACCGCAGCGGCGATCCAGGGGCAGGGGGCGGGGGTGATCGACCAGGCGCGCGCGCTGGGTGCGAGCCGGCTCCAGCTCGCAGGGCTGGCGCTGCGCGAGGCCAGGATCGGCGTGTTCGCAGCGATCATCGCCGCGGTGGCGGCGACCGTGTCCGAGGTCGGCGCCGTCGTCATCGTCGGCGGCAACGTCACGGGGCATACCGAATCGCTTGCCAGCGCGCTCCTCGCCGAGTTCACCTTCTCGCCCAACGACCCCCGGGAGACGGCCACGGCCCTGCTGCTCCTCGTGGTCGTACTCGTGCTGCTGGGCACGCTCACGGTGCTCCAGCAGCGGACCGGACAGCTACGGCTGCGCTTCCGGGGCACCTGACATGCGGCTGGTCCTCGACGAGTTCCGCACAGCGGTGCCGCTCATCTGGCACGGGAACCCCTACCTGCTGCAGATCATCGGCTTCACACTCCAGGTGGCGGTGGTTGCGACCGCCATCGCCACCGTGATCGGGGTGCCCATCGGGCTTGCCCTGGGCCTGGGCCGCTTCCGCGGGCGCTCCGTCCTGCGCGGGCTGGCCAACGCGAGCCTCGGTCTGCCGCCGGCGCTGGTCGGCGCGGCGCTGTACCTGCTGTTCGCCGTGCCCGCGCCCCTGGGCTCGCTGCAGCTGCTCTCGACCCGGGAGGTCGTGTTCATCGCCCAGACCATCCTGGCCCTCCCCTTCACGGTGGCCCTGACCGCGGCGGCGATCGAGGCGCTCCCCGACGGGCTGCTCGTCCAGGCCCGGGCGCTGGGCGCCGGCCGCCTCGAGGTGGCTACGCTCGCAGCTCGCGAAGCCCGGATCGGCCTGGTGGTGGCGATCATCGCCGCGTTGGGAACGTCGCTGTCGGAAGTCGCGGCGATCGCGATCCTCGGCGGCAACATCTACGGCTATAACCAGACCCTGGCGAGCGCCACGCTGTACGAGGTCAACGGCGGCAACTACCCCATGGCGCTGGCCATCGCCATCGTCCTCATGGGCATGATCCTCATCCTCATGGGAGGGTTCGCTCTGCTGCAGCATCAGGGCGGCGGCCTGCGGTTGCGTTTCCGGACGGCGACGTGAGCAGCGGGACGAGTGCCGGCCGGACGCTGCTGCGCTGCCGTGACCTGAGCGTGTGCCGCGAGCGGCGCGAGGTGGTCACCGGCGCCAGCCTGGAGCTGCGCGCCGGCGAGATCGTCGCGCTGCTTGGGCCCAACGGGGCGGGCAAGAGCACCCTGCTCGCCGCGCTGGCCGGTGCCCTGGAACCGGCGTCCGGCGAGGTCGAGCGCCATGGCCGCGTTGCCATCGCACTGCAGTCCCCCGATCTCGCCCGCCGCAGCGTGCTGGCCAACGTCACCGCCGCGCTGGGCTGGTGGGGCGTCCCGCGCGCCGAGCGGCCCGCCCGCGCGCGCCGGGCCCTGGAGGGACTGGGCGCCGAGCGCCTGACCCAACGCCAGGCCGCCACGCTCTCGGGCGGCGAGCGGCGGCGGGTTCATCTGGCGCGGGTGCTCGCTGTGGAACCCGACATCCTCCTGCTCGACGAGCCCTTCGCCGGCCTGGACGCCGAGGTGCGGGCCGGGCTGCTGGAGGACGCGCTGAGCGCGCTGCGCTCGGATACCCGGGCGACGCTCGTGGTCGTCCACGACCGCGCCGAGGCGTGGGCCCTGGCCGACCGCCTGCTCATCCTCATCGACGGACGGCTGGTGGCCGACGGGTCGCCCCGGGAACTGCTGGAGCACCCGCCGAGCCCGGACGTGGCCCGGTTCCTGGGCTACGACGGGGCGCTCCGCGAGGGTGATGAGATGGTGCTGACCCGGCCGCCGCACGTGGTCCTGGACCCGGCCGGCCCCTACGAGGCGACCGTGACCCGGGCCACCGCGCTCGAGGACGGGTTCCGGCTCGAGCTCACGCTGGAGGCCGGGCGCCTGTACGCGGTGGCCGCTCTGCCGGCGCCCCGCGTGGGCGACACCGTGAGCCTGCGGGTCGACGGCGGGGTTCGCTTTCCGACCGGGGACCCGGTCCCCACCCACTCCACTTGACGAGTTTGCGATGCTCAGGACATGAGCCAACGGGAACCCATCTGCAGCCACCTGGACACCGTCCACGTCACCAAGCTGCCTGAGGCGGTCGACGGATGTGAGGACTGCCTGCGCGAGGGCGGCGTGTGGCTGCACCTGCGCATCTGCCTGGAGTGCGGCCACGTGGGCTGCTGTGACGACTCGCCCAACCGCCACGCCAGCCGCCACGCCGCCGGCGACTCGCATCCGATCATCCGCTCGCTGGAGCCCGGCGAGGAGTGGTCCTGGTGCTTCATCGACGAAGTGGGCATGCTGATCCCCGAGGTCACCGGCACGACGCGCATCCCGCCGTCGCCGATGCTCAGCTAGCCCTCGGATGTCCACCTCCGAGCCTCGCCGCGCGACGATCCTCGCGGTGGACGACGAGCCGTCGGTGCTCGCTGCCGTGGCCCGCGACCTGCGCCGCGGCTTCGGCGAGCACTACCGGATCCTGCGCGCCGGCTCAGGGCCCGACGCGCTCGAGCTGCTCAACGAGATGCGCCGGCGCGGGGAGAACCTGGCGATGATCGTCGCCGACCAGCGGATGCCCGGGATGGAGGGCACCGAGCTCCTGGTCAAGGCCCGCCAGATCTTCCCCGACGCCAAGCGGGCGCTGCTCACCGCCTATGCGGACACCTCGGCGGCGATTGCCGCCATCAACGAGGTGTCGCTCGACTACTACCTGCTCAAGCCCTGGGACCCGCCCGAGGAGGAGCTGTTCCCGGTGGTGGCGGACCTGCTCGCCACCTGGGAGGCGGGCGCGGCGCTCGAGGCCGGCGGCGTGCGCGTCATCGGCCACCGCTTCTCCAAGGACACCCACGACCTGCGTGACTTCCTGGCGCGCAACCGCATCCCCGGCCGGTGGCTCGACGTCGAGCGCGAGAGCGAGGCCCGCGAGCTGCTCACGGTGGCCGGGGTGCCCGAGGACCGGCTGCCGGTGGTGCTGCTCGAGGACGGCGACGTCATGGAGCGTCCCACCGTGCTCGAGCTCGCCGAGCGCCTGGGCGTCACCGCCGCGCCGGCGTCTGATCACTATGACCTGGTCATCGTCGGCGGCGGTCCCGCCGGCCTGGCCGCGGCGGTGTACGGCGCCTCGGAGGGGCTCCGCACGGTCATGGTGGAGCGCGAGGCGCCCGGTGGCCAGGCCGGGCAGTCCAGCCGGATCGAGAACTACCTGGGCTTTCCCAATGGCCTGTCGGGCTCGGAGCTGGCCCAGCGCGCCACCACGCAGGCGCGCCGCCTCGGCGCCGAGCTGCTCTCAGTCTCAGACGTCGTCTCGCTCAAGGTCGAGGGCGCCGGGCGGATCGTCGAGCTCGCCGGCGGGGTGCAGCTCTCGGCCAACACGGTGCTCGTCGCCTCCGGCGTCTCCTACCGGATGATGCCCGCGCCCGGCTTTGCCGACTTCACCGGTGCCGGGGTCTACTACGGCGCCGCGCTCACCGAAGCCCGCTCGTGTGAACAGCAGCACGTGGTGGTCATCGGCGCCGCCAACTCCGCGGGGCAGGCGGCGGTCCACTTCGCCGGCTACGCCAGTCGGGTGACGATGCTCGTGCGCGGCGACTCGCTCGAGAAGTCGATGTCGGCCTACCTCATCGCCCAGATCAGGAATCTGGAGCAGATCGAGGTGCTGACCCGGACCGTGGCGGTGGCCGCGGAGGGGGACAACGGCCGCCTCAAGCGCCTGCGGATCCAGGGGCCGGACGGCGACGAGCGCACGGAGAACGTTGACGCCTGCTTCGTCTTCATCGGCGCGGCGCCGCGCACCGACTGGCTCGACGGCGTCGTCGCCCGGGACGAGCGCGGCTTCATCCTCGCCGGGCCCGAGGCCCGCGAGCACGGCTGGCCGCTGCAGCGCGAGCCGCGCACCCTGGAGACGAGCGTGCCGGGGGTGTTCGTGGCCGGCGACGTGCGCGCCCGCTCGATCAAGCGCGTGGCCTCCGCGGTGGGCGAGGGCTCGATGGCGGTGTCGCTCATCCACGAATATCTGGCGGAGGCATGAACCACCCCACTGTCGCCGACCTGCGCCCCATCGACCTCTTCACCGAGCTCACCGATGAGGAGCTGGAGGCGTGGTGCGAGGCCGCCGAGCTCCACGACCTTCCCGCGAACACGGTCTACGCCCGGCAGGACGAGACCAAGACCGGCCTCATCCTCATCCTGGAGGGGACGATCGAGGCGCTGGTCCAGGACGGGAGCGGCGACGAGCCGATCGGCGATCACGCCGCCCCCACGTGGATGGGGGCGATCCCGACGCTCGTGGGCGGCCCGTCGGCGGTACGGATGATCACCCGCGGCGAGGTGCGGTTGGCGGTCATCCCGCCCGACGCCTTCATCGACCTCGTGCGCGCGTCCCGGCCGGTCTTCCAGCGTGTGATGGCCAAGGTGCGCCCGGTCACGCGCCGGATCACGCAGCGCGAGTCAAACCGCGAGCGCCTGACCGCACTGGGAACCATGTCGGCCGGCCTGGCTCACGAGCTCAACAATCCGGCCTCGGCGGCCAAGCGCGCGGCCTCGGACCTCGCCGAGGCCCTCGACGTGCTCACCAGCACCGTGGGGCTGCTGGTGGAGGCGGGCGTCGAGCGCGAGCAGGCCGCCGAGCTGGTCGCGCTCCAGCGCGAGGCGGCGGCCACGTGTGCGGCCTCTCAGACGCTGTCCGCGCTCGACGCCGCCGACGCCGAGGACGCGCTGACCGACGCCCTCACCGCCGCCGGCATCGAGGATCCGTGGCGGCTCACCGACACCCTGGTCACGGCCGGCATCGACCCGGCGTTCATCGCCCGCGTCGCCGACCAGGCCGGTCCGGCCGCCGTCGCCACCCTGCGCTGGATCGCCGCCTCGCTGGGCGCCCGTCAGCTCTCGGCCGAGCTGCGCGACTCCACCGACCGCATGGGCCAGCTGGTCAAGGCGATCAAGACCTACGCCTACATGGACCGCGGCGAGCTCGTGCAGGTCGACGTGCGCGAGGGGCTGGACTCAACCCTGATCCTGCTCAAGCACAAGATCAAGCACACTGAGATCCAGGTGGAGCGCGACTACGACCCGGCCCTGGGCAAGCTGACGGTCCACGGCGCCGAGCTCAACCAGGTGTGGACGAACCTCCTCGATAACGCCATCGACGCGCTCGGCGAGAGCGGCCGCATCACGATCACCACCCGAGCCGACGGCGACTGCGCCGAGATCGACATCGCCGACGACGGACCCGGGATCCCCGCCGAGATCCGCGACCGCGTGTTCGACCCCTTCTTCACCACCAAGGACGTTGGCAGCGGCACCGGACTCGGGCTCGACACCGCCCGCCGCATCATCGTCGAGCGCCATCACGGCAGCCTCACTCTCGAGTCGCGACCGGGCCAGACGGTGTTCAGGGCCCGGCTCCCGCTCAACGGCGCCCGCCGCTGATGGCCGCGAGGGCGGGACCGCAGACCAAGCGGCTCGCTCTCATCACCGCAATCCTGGCCTCGGCCATCGCCGCGGTGGACTCCACCGCCGTCAACGTGGCGCTGCCGGCGATCGGTCGCGACCTCGGCGGCGGCTTCGCGGCCCAGCAGTGGGTCTCCAACTCCTATCTGCTGACCCTCAGCGCTCTCATCCTGCTCGCGGGCTCGCTCACCGATCGCCTCGGGGAGCGCCGTGTGTTCACCGCCGGGGTGGCGGGGTTCGGGATAGGGTCGGCGCTGTGCGCGGCGTCGCCGACGATCGGGGTGCTGATCGTCGCGCGGGCGCTGCAGGGCGTGTCGGGCGCGCTGCTCACCCCCTCGGCACTGGCCATCATCGTGTCCGTGTTCCCCAGGGAGGAGCGCGGCGGGGCCATCGGGACGTGGACCGCGTGGGGCGGCATCGGCATCCTGGCTGGGCCGATCATCGGCGGCGAGCTGGTGGACTCCGCCTCCTGGCGCTGGATCTTCATCATCAACGTGCCGCTGGTGATCGTGGCCCTGGTGCTGTCACGGATAGCCGTGCCCGGCCGGGCCCACGGGATGGCCGACGTGCGCATCGACTGGACGGGGGCGGTGCTCGCGGCGCTCGGCCTGTCCGGGATCTCGTTCGGGCTGATCGAGCAGCCGGTGCTGGGGTGGTCAGACCCCGGCGTGTGGGGCGCGCTGCTGGGCGGTTTCGTCCTCCTGGGCGTGTTCATCTGGCACGAGGCCCACACCAAGATGCCGATGCTGCCGCTCGAGCTGTTTCGCCACCGCAACTTCTCGGTGGCCAACGCCCAGACGTTCGTCATGTACGGCGGGATCGGCCTCCTGGGGTTCTTCGTCACCATCTACCTGCAGCAGGTGGCGGGGTGGAGCGCGCTCCAGTCGGGCGTCACCGGGCTCATCCCCACCGTGGTGATGTTCTTCCTGTCCGCGCGCATGGGCCGGCTGGCGGACAAATACGGGCCGCGACCGTTCCTCACGGCGGGACCGATGCTGGTGGCGGCGGGGTTCGCGCTGATGGAGCGCTACGGGACGACGGTGTCGTTCCTCACCGAGGTGCTCCCCGCACTGCTGGTGTTCTCGTTCGGCCTGGCGCTGACGGTGGCCCCGCTCACCGCCACCGTGCTCGCCGACGCCAGCGAGATGGACGCGGGCATCGCCTCGGCCGTCAACAACGCCGTCGCCAGGACCGGGAGCCTGGTCGCGGTGGCCGCCGTGGGCGCGGTCGTCGCCTCGTTCTATGGCGCGAAGCTCAACCACCGCGTCGGGCACCACCTCCCCGCCTCCAGCCAGGCGGCCGTGCGCGACGCGGCGCGCCACACCTTCGGCACGATCGACGACGCCGCGGTGCCCTCCGCCCAGCGCGCCTTCGTCCGCCACGCGACCGCGACCGCCGGCGAGGACGCCTTCCACGTCGCGATGGGGATCGGCTCGGCCCTGCTGCTGGCGGCCGGCCTGGGCGGGCTGGCCCTGCGCGGGCGCCCGCGCACGACGGTGGCGGCGGGTGACTGCGCCGGCGGCCAGCTCGCCGGTCAGCCCCTCTCGGCGGCGGTGGAGCACGCACCGCAGCTGCCGGCGCGCACCTCGGACCTGGCCGCCCGCACCTGACTCGAACACTGGCGCAAGTGCACGCACACTCCGCCCGCGGTCGCCGTGGGGGGTCTGGCGCCAACCTGATGGGCACTTCTGCACGCACGGCGGCCGCGAGGTCGTCGTGTGCGCAGTTGCGCCACGCACCGGCCCGGCCCCACCGCCACCCGCAGCCGGCCACCCGCCCCGCCCCGCCCACCGCCGGCGCCCCGCCCACCGCCACAAGTAAACTTATTGGTTTACTTGGTTACCCAGCAGGTCCTGGTAGTCCTCGTGCGTCTCTATGAACCAGGCCACGAAGGGGCACACCGGGCGCACGGTCAGCCCGCGGGCGCGCGCGTCGTCCAGAGCGCCGCGCACCAACTGCGAGCCGAGTCCCCTCCGCTCCCGGGACGGGTGGACCTCAGCGTGCAGGAAGGTGATGACGCCGGGGGACTGACGGTAGGTGACAAAGCCCGCCCGCTCGCCGTCGACGGTGAGCTCGTAGCGATCGGCTTCGGGGTTGTCGGCGACCGCCACCTGCATCGCCATCAGGCTCCCCGCTTCAGGCCGGCATCAAGCATTGCCACCAGTGTGGCAAAGCTCACGTCCAGGGACAGGGGGATCCCGAACCCGCCCTCCCGCTCCAGCGCCACGAACCCGTGCAGCGCCGAGCGCACGGCCCGGACGGCGTGGATCGCCGCGTCGCCGGCGATGCCGTACCCGTCGAGCACGGCCAGGAACACCCCCACCGCCGCCGCGCCGGCGGTTTGGTTGGCCTCGAGGTCAGAGGCCACCTGCATGGCCGCATAGGTGCCGGGGTGGGTGTGGGCATAGGCCCGGTAGGCCTCCGCCACCGCGCGCAGCGCGTCGGCGCCCGCCCGGCCCGCCGCGCCCGCCTGGAGCGCTGACGCCATCTCCCGGGCGCCCCGGGCGGCCAGGCGCGCCCGCAGATCACCGAGGCCATCGACGTGGGCATACAGCGATGGGGTGCGGATCCCCAGCGCTGCCGCGAGCGCCGCCAGCGTGAGATGGTCCAGGCCGTCGGCGTCGGCGAGGGCGGCGGCGCCGGCGACGACCGCCTCGGCGTCCAGTCCCGCGCGCGGCATCAGTGCGCGGCGCGGGCGATGGCGGCATCCATCGCCCCCGTCGGCGCCGGGACGGCCGAACCGTGGCCGACGACCAGCAGCGCCGGGTCCAGTGCCCGCAGCGCCCGAGCCGAGGCGAGGTCCTGAGCCTTGTCGAAGGTGGCCATCGCGGCCAGCGGGAAGCGCCAGTAGAAGTGGTTGGAGACGGCGGTCGTGCCGAAGGTGGTGAACACGTCTCCGGCGATGAGCGTCCGGTCGCGCGCGTCGAGGAAGGCCACGTGGCCGGGCGAGTGGCCGGGGCTGGGGATGACCTCGAGGCTGCCCACCGTGTCGCCGGCCTGCAGGCGCACGTCGGGGGTCCAGGTCACCTTGGGCCAGCTGCCGGTCAGCTTGCCCTGCACCACCTTCTCGCCGGCGAGGATGCGGGCGTCGAGCTCGGGCACCAGCACCTGCACCTCGTCGCCCAACCGGTCCTTGAGCTCCCCCACGGAGCCGACGTGGTCCCCGTGGCCGTGCGTCAGGGCGATACGGCGGATGGGCGCGCCGGCCGCCGCCGCAGCGGCGATGAGCGCATCGCCGGTGCGGGGCATGGTCGTGTCGACCAGTGTGAACCCGTCGTCCTCGCGCACGAGGTAGGCGTTGACGAACCCGTAGCGGGTGAGCTGGATGAGACGGTCGTTGAGCGGGGTGGTCTTCATGATGTCCTCCGGTATCGAATTCCTAATGTAATTAGGAAACTACCTAATGGTCTTAGGTCTGTCAAGCGCCGTAGGTATCCTCGATCCGTGACGTGTCGGCGCCTGACCGCGACCGTGGCCGCGGTGGTGGCGGTCGTCGCGCTGGCCGCATGCGGTGGGTCCTCATCGACGCCCCAGTCCACGCTGCACCGCTATCTGACGGCCTGGAGCCACGGTGACTGGCCGGCGATGCGCAAGCTCGTCGCGACTCCGCCCGCGACGTTCACCACGGCCAACGCCGCCGCGTTCAGCGCCCTCGGGGTCAAGGCGGCGACCTTCAGCGCCGGGCGCGTGAGCCAGAAGGGATCCAAGGCCCAGGCGCGCGTGACACAGAGCTTCGCCCTGCCCCTCGTCGGCGCCTGGCGGTCCGCCACCACCGTGCGGATGGTCCAGCGCAACGGCGTCTGGAAGGTGTCATGGACCCCCGCCACGATCAACCCGGCGCTGCGCGGCACCGAGCACCTGGCCACGATCAAGGACTGGCCGACCCGCGCCGGCATCACCGGTGCCGGCGGGGTGCCGCTCATCGCCGCCCAGCACCTCGTCGACGTCGGGCTCGTCGGCAGCCGGGTCAAGAACGCCAAGGAGGTCGGCGCTGACCTCGTCGCCGCCGGCGCCACCCCGGCGCAGGTCACAGCGGCGCTCGCTCAGGCCAGGGCCCACCCGACGTTCTTCGAGCCGGTGTTCCAGATCTCGCAGACGCGCTTTGAGCAGCTCAAGGCTCAGCCCGGCCCGCACAATGTCTACGCCGTCCCGGGCACCCAGTTTCAGCAGGCCACCGCCCGCAGCGCGATCACGCCACAGCTCGCGGCGCACCTCGTGGGCACCGTTGGCCCCATCACCGCCGATCAGCTCAAGGCGCTCGGGCCGCCCTATGACGCCTCCAGCCAGGTCGGCCAGACCGGCCTGGAGTACGCGGCCGAGCGACAGCTCGCCGGCAGCCCCACGACCAAGGTGATCGTCGAGACCGCCGGCGGCGCCCTGGTCACGACCCTCGCGGCGTTCCCGGGCAAGCGCGGGCGTCCCCTGCGCACCACGCTGGATCCGCGCGTGCAGCGCGCCGCCGAGGCGGCGCTGTCCGGCGTGCACCACAACGTGGCCATGGTGGCCCTGCGCGCCTCCACCGGCCAGGTGCTGGGGGTGGTCTCAGACCCGACGTCGGTCGCCTACAACCAGGCCCTTCAGGGCGCCTACCCGCCCGGCTCGACCTTCAAGGTGCTCGTCTCGGCCGCACTCATCCAGAAGGGCCTGTCGCCGTCCTCGCCGGCGAGCTGTCCGCCCAGCCTCACGGTGGACGGCGAGGTGTTCCACAACGCCGAGGGCGACCAGCCGGTGAGCAACCTCGACGCGGCCTTCACGGAGTCGTGCAATACGGCCTTCATCGGCCTGGCCACCTCCCACCTGCACGGCGCCGACTTCCCTGCCGTGGGCAATCTGTTCGGCCTGGGCCGCACGCCCCACATGGGACTCACCGCCTTTGACGCCAACGTGCCGGCCCCCAGCGGCCCGGCTGACCTGGCGGCCAGCGCCATCGGCCAGGGCCGCGTCACCTTCTCCCCGTTGGGCATGGCGACGGTGGCCGCCGCCATCGACAGCGGCAGCGTCCGCCCGCCGCGGCTCGTCACCGGCGCGCCCGATGACCGGATCCCCCCGACCCCGCTGCCCGGGCCGGTGGTCGACGGCCTGCGCCTGATGACCGGGCACGTGGTGGCCTCCGGCACCGCGGCGGGGACCGGGCTGCCCGCGGGCGCGCACGCCAAGACCGGCACCGCCCAGTACGAGGCCGGCGGCAAGCTCAAGCTCGATGCGTGGCTGATGGGCTACGACGGCGATATCGCCTTCGCCATCGTGGTTCAGAACAGCGGCGGGGTCAACGGCGGCCCGCTGGACGGGCCGATCGTCGCCAGGTTCTTCAACGCTCTGGGGCCGGCGGGCACGGGCTAGGCGCTTGCAGTTGCTGGAGGCAGCGTCCACGGCCGGCACGCGGCTGCGTCGACAACTGGCTTTGGAGGGCGGACGGGCGTGCCGATGACCTGTCGGCGTGGTCTTGGGAGATGACCGTTACGTCGTGATGGTGATGTCCCACGACCGCACCTGCTGCCGGGCTCAGAGGACCCTCATCTACGCGGCTACAGCTCGCGCTCGTAGAAGAAGCTGAGCGTCTCCACGCCGCCCGGCCCGTGCTCGGTGTGGGTGAAGCCCAGGCTCTCATACAGCCCCCGCGCGGACACGTCGGCCTCCCCGGTGGCCAGCTCCATGGTGTCGGCGCCCTGGGCCCGTGCGACCGCCATGGTCTCCTCCATGAGCGCCCGGCCGATGCCCTGGCTGCGCCGGTCGGGGACCACGTAGAGCTCGGCCAGATAGGCCTCGAGCCTGGGGCTCCACAGCCCGGGGCGAAAGCGCGTCAGCGATAGCGCGCACGGGGGCTCGCCGGCGACCAGGATGATCGTGTCCCCGTGCTCCAGGAGGACGCGGATGCGCTCGGCCATCTCCTCCTGCGGGGGCGCCGGGTCGTCGTATTCGAGGTTGAAGGCGCGCAGGAGCCGAGCCACCACGTCGGCGTCCTGGACACCGGCGCGGCGGATCGGCTCCGTCACGACGCTCAGCCCTTCCCGAGCTGCGTGCGCAGGAACGCGGTGGCGTCCTTGGCCGCCGCGGTCAGTACGCCGGTGTGGGTCGCGCCGGGGTAGGTGTGGTAGGTCACCTTGGCTCCATTGTGGGCCAGTTCCTGGGACAGCTGCTGGTCAAAGGGCGGGAGGACCGTGGTGTCGGCCAGACCCTGCTCGATGAGCACTTTGCCCTTGATCTTCAGATTGTCCGGGTCGTTGAGGGCAAGGTCCTTGATCACCGGAGTGAGGTCCGCGTTCTGTGAGACGAGCTGGTTGAGCGGAAGCCCGCCCAGCGAATTGGGCTGGTCGAGCTGATCCAGGCACTTGGTGAGCGTCTGGGGGTACAGCGCCGCAGCCTGAGGGGTGAGAAGGGCGTTGATGTCCAGACGGGGGTAAGCGACGGAGACGCCGCGCAAGATCATGGCGGCCAATCCGGTCAGCGAGGTGGACGACACGCTGCGCAGCAGCGACGCCTGCTGCGCGGTGTGCGACTCCGGCGCGAAGGCCAGCGTGCCCAGCACGTGCAGGTCCGGGGTGTAGCTGGGGGCCAGCGAGGCGGCCCACAGCGCGGCGTGGCCACCCTGCGAGTGGCCGGAGATGATGACCCGGTTGCTCAGCGCGGGGACCAGCTGTCGGGCGGCGCGGACGATGTCCAGGACGCCGTCGCCCTCGGAGCGCCCGATCAGGTACGGGTGCACGCCGGGTCCCCCGAGGCCCTCGTAGTCGGTGCGGACCACTGCGTAGCCGTCCTTGATCCACGTGTTGAGCAGCGGCGCGACGCTGAGGTCCGCGCCGTGCGCCCCACTGCTGGCGCCGGTGTCACGCGAGGGTGCGCAGGCCGCCGCGATGCCGGTGGTCCCGTGGGCGAAGGTGACGACCGGCCAGCCGCCCTTGGGCGGCGCGCCCTTGGGGACCGACACGATGCCCGACACCGCCACCAGCTTGCCCTTGACCCCGACCTGCTTGTAGAGCACGGTGTCGTTGGTGGCGTGCGCCAGCGCGGCGGAACCACGGAGCGGGCGCGCCCAGATGAGCGTCCCGTGGGCCCCGGCGGGGAGCTTGGAGGGCGAATAGAACTTCAGCCCGGACGGCCCCTTGACGGGGGTGGCGGGGTGCTTGGCCACCGCGACGCCGGCCAGGGCCCCGACGGCGACGACAACAAGCAGCGTGAGGACGAGACGTCCCGGAACACGGCGTTTCATGGCTCGAGCTTCCTTTCTCAGGCGGCACGCAAATGTGACCGCGATGTGACCGGGCGAGCATGCCAGATCGGTCCCGCTCCGGTCGCAGGGCAGTCGCCGAACCTCCAGAGCCCGTCAGGAGGCCGTCAGCGCCCGAGCGCCCGGCCGATCGCCGTGGCGAACTCCGACGGTGCCTCGAGCGGCGAGAAGTGGCCCGCGTGCGGAAGCCGCGTCACCGTCGCCGCGCTGAAGAAGGCGTCGACGCGGTCACTCCACTCCGGCGGGAACAGCGGGTCGTGGCCGGGCCAGAGCACCGTGGTGGGCGCGGCGATCCGGTCCTCAGGGGCCGGCGCCTGCTCGGCCAGGCTCCGGGCCACCGTGCCCGCGCCCGCCCGGTACCAGCCGATCGAGGCGACGAACGCGCCAGGGGCGCCGTACACCTCGGCGAGCCGGTCAAGCTCAGCGGGGTCCGGCGTGTAGCCCGGGCCCGACCAATGCGACCAGAAGTGCTCGAGATAGGCGCGAGCCGCCGGCGGCGAGCCGTCGATCAGGCGCTCGGCCAGATCGAGCCGGTGAAAGCTCTGATACCAGAACTCGCGCACCGCGCCCTCTGACAGCACGCGCTCCCCGGCCCCCGGCAGGGGCGGGGCGATCACCAGGGCACGGACCGCGTCGGGCGCCGCGCGGGCCAACTGCTGCGCGACCCGGCTGCCGACGTCATAACCGGCCACCACCACCGGGCCGAGGCCGAGCTCGCCGATGAGCCCGAGCACGCTCGCCGCCTGCCCGCCCGCCGCGTAGGCGTCGGGGTCCGCGGACGGGTGCTTGTCTGAGGCGCCAAAGCCGCGCAGGTCGGGCACGACCACGGTGGCCCGCGCCTCAGCTTCGAGGAGCGGGACCACCGCGCGCCAGTCCTGTCGGTCCCCGGGCCAGCCGTGCAGCAGCACGACGGCCGGGTCGCCCACGTCGGGGCCATGACGCTCGTAGGCCAGCGAGAACCCGTCGATGGGGGCGGAACGCGTCAAACCGAGGTCAGCGTACCCCCGGCAGCACGGGCGTGCCCTGGATGCGCACCGCCTGAAGCGCCTCGGGGTTGAGCCCGAGCAGCCGCATGATCGACGGCGCGATCGACGTCGTCTCCAGCCGTTGGTCAAAGACCCCCGGCTCCACCGCCCGCGGCGCGTAGACCAGGATCGGGACGTCACGATCGTCGGGGTCGGCGCCGCCGTGCTCGGCGATCTTGCCCTTCCCGCCGGTGTAGACGACGCCGTGCTGGACGATGCCCCAGATGTCGGGGTGGCGCGGATCGGAGACGGGGACTCCGAAGTACCGCGCCGCCGAGGCGCCCGCGAACACCCTGCGCAGCCCGGACTGGGCCAGGGTGCGCGCACCGCCGTCCACGGTATTGCCGGTGGCCGAGTGGCTCAGCAGATAGCTGCGCACGAAGTCCGCCGCCGCCTGCGTCTTGGGGTTGATCCACATCATCACGGCGTCATCGTCGGTGGCCGAGGCCACCAGTGGACCGGCGCCCGGGTGAGCGGCCTGCCACGTGCTGTTGATGCCGTCGATGATGGGGCCATCGTCGATCCGCGTCAGGTCCTTGGGGTCCTGCGGGGACTGGCCGTGCTTGGCCGAGACGATGATCGCCGTCTCGCCGAGCAATCCCTGGGCCCGCAACTCGTTCACCATCATCCCCAGCTGGTCGTCGACGTAGGTCAGCGCCCGCTTCAGCAGCGGCCCGGGGATGTTCGTGCCCGGCTCATCACCGCCGGTCAGCCCATCGGAGGTCGGCAGCTTCTCGGCGGTCGACACCGTCTGGAAGTTCATGCCGAAGATGGCCGGCACCCCCGCCCGATGCGTGCGGCTGTGGTTGAAGCCGTCGATCCAGTTCAGGACCGCCTGGACCTTGTAGGAGTCGTACTGCATGGTGGCCGCGTTGTCATCGGTCCACGAGATCCCACCCGGGTAGGGGGTCCCGTCGGGCATGAGCGCGGTGCTGTCGATCTCGGGGTCGAAGGAATCGGTGATCCCGTTGCCCTCGGGTCCGTTGAACGATGTGTAGACCGGGTGCTTGTCAGACCACGCCGTGAGCAGGCCGGCGTCGTGAGCGACGTTGAAGATCGTGTTGACCTTCAGGTAGGAGCTGGGCGAGCTCGGCCGGCACGTCTGCGGATCGACGGGGAACGTCGCCGGGTTGAGCAGGTCCTGCGGGCTCTGGGTCATCTGGAGGATGCTCCCCGGCAGCCCGGAGAGTCCCTGGCCGGCGTCGAGCCGGGTGTCGTCGAGGTCGTCGGGCGAGTCATAGATGACGTCGGCGCCGGTGGCCTGGCCATGGCACGAGGTCGTGCCCCCCTCGAGCAGGGCGTGGTTGTACTCGACGTCGTAGTAGACCCCGGTGGTGCGCGGGTCGCCGCCGGTCATCTGCGCGGTCATGCCGGGATCGGAATCGGAAGGAACGGGCGTCTGGGCATGCGCGTACTCGGCGCCGCGTGCGGCCAGGGCCGTAAGGGTCGAGGCCGGGTGGTGACGGATGAACCAGCGCAGGTCGGATTGATGCAGGCCGTCGACGGAGATCAGCAGCACGTGCCGGATGGCGCCGCGCCCGCTGGAATGGGCCGAGCCGGCCGCGGGCAGCGCGATGGCAGCGACCACTGCCGCAGCCACCGCTGCGGCGGTGAACCTCGAAGCTCTGGACAACAGACGGCTCCCTTCTGGGTCAAGGAATCGGGTCGCCGTGTTCTATGGCCGCGCCCGACGGCGCGGGTGACCCCCGTGTGCTCCGTTGATCAGCGTTTTCTTAGGTTTCGGACTCCTGGTCGGCCTCGCGCGCCGCGGTCTCCGCCGCCTCCTCATGCTCCTCGGCTGCCTCGCCGTGCTCGCTCGCCCCGCGTTCCAGCGCGTCCGCCTCGGCCCCCTCCGTGGCTTCGGCCTTGACCGAATCGCGCTGCATCTGGCGCCGGTGCTCGACCGACCGGGCGGCATGAGCCGCCGCCTCCTCGACCTTCTCGTCGTTCTGTTCGTCTCCGGACACGTGTGCCTCCCTTCGCTGCCGATGATGGACAATCGCTGAGCCGCCTTCACTCGGGCTGCCCGCTGTGCGAGACTTTGAACCAATTGGTGTAGAGAGAGGTAGGACTTGTCGCGCAATCTGGTTGAGCTGATCCGCCGTCATCACAGCGTGCACGCGCCGACGGCACTGGACGTGCTCAAGGCCGCAGTCGACGATCACGGAGAGCTCACTGACGAGGACCGCAAGCACGCGGCCGAGGTCTCGGGGCTGCCGGAGGCCACGGTCTATGGCATCTCGAGCTTCTATGACGACCTGCTCGCGCCGCGTGGAGCGCGTCATGTGCGCGTGTGCACGGGCACGGCCTGCTGGGCGGCGACCGGCGGCGCGCATGTGGACGCGGTCAAGGAGGGCCTGAAGCTCGACCTGGGGGAGCGCAGCTCCGACGGCCAGGTGTCGCTGGCCGAGACGGTCTGCCTGGGCTTCTGCCACTCCTCGCCCGCGGTCCGCGACGGCGAGGTGATCGACGCGGGCCCCGACGCCCCCGCTCGGGCCATCACCGGTCAGACAGTCGCCACGAGCGAGCCCGCGTGGGAGAGCCTGTTGCCCGAGCCGGTCCTCACTGAGCCGGCCGACTGGTCGGGTCTGCGGCGCGCGCTCACCGAGCTCGGGGCCGAGCAGCTGCTGGACATGGTCGAGGAGGCCAAGGTCCGCGGCCGCGGTGGCGCCGGCTTCCCCGCCGGGACCAAGTGGCGCTTCACCCGCGGCGCCAAGGGCGACGAGAAGTTCATCGTGGCCAACGGCGACGAGGGCGACCCGGGCTCTTACATCGACAAGTACCTGATGGAGCAGAACCCCGTGCGCGTGCTCGAAGGGCTGGCGCTGGCCGGGTTCGCCGTCGGCGCCGGCCACGGCTTCGTGCTGACCCGCTCCGAGTACCCGCTGTCCAAGCCCGCGCTGGACGCCGCCGCCGAGCAGGCGCGCCAGGACGGCTGGCTGGGCACCGACATCCTGGGCTCGGGCTTTGACTTCGATGTGACCATCGTCGAGGGCGCGGGCTCCTACGTCGTCGGCGAGGAGACCGCGCTGCTGGCCTGCCTTCAGGGCTTGCGCGGAACGGTGTCGGCGCGGCCCCCGTTCCCGGCCGAGCGGGGCGTGTATGGCCTGCCGACCGTGGTCAACAACACCGAGACGCTGGCCAACATGCCCTTCATCGCCCTGCAGGGCGCCGAGGCCTACCAGTCCCTGAGCCCCGACAGCGAGTCCAACGGCTCCAAGCTCGTCTGCTTCAACGAGCGGTTCGTGCGACCGAGCGTCTACGAGGTCCCGTTCGGGATGACGATGCGCGAGCTGTGCGAGGACGTGGCCGGCGGTCTGCGCGACGGACGCACCATCAAGGCGGTCCAGCTCGGCGGGCCGCTGGGCGGGATCCTGCCGGCATCCAAGCTCGACACGCCGTTTGACTTCGACGCGCTGGCCGCCGAGGGGTGCATGGTCGGCCATGGCTCGATCTGCGCCTTTGACGACCACACCGACATGCGCGCCCTCGCCGTGCACCTGCTGCGCTTCGGCGCGCACGAGAGCTGCGGCAAGTGCTTCCCCTGCCGCATCGGGCTGCGCCGCGCGCACGACATGTTCGCCGCCGACGCCGCGGTGGACCGCGCCAAGTTCGAGCAGCTGCTGGAGGCGCTCGAGCTCGGCAGCCTGTGCGCACACGGAAGCGGCATGCCCGCACCGTTGCGCAGCCTCCTGGCCCACTTTCCCGACGAATTGGGGCTCTCGTGATCACCGTCACCGTCAACGGGACCGAGCTCGAGGTCGCGGAGGGCACCACGATTCTCAGCGCCGCCAAGCAGGCCGACGCGTGGGTGCCCACGCTGTGCTTTGACGATCGCCAGGCGCCGTTCGGCGCCTGCCGCGTCTGCCTGGTCGGCGTCGAGGGCTCCCCCAAGCCGCTGCCGGCCTGCACCACGCCGTGCCGCGATGGCATGGAGATCGATACCACCGATGAGACCTCGCGCCGTGTGGCCACCGCCGTCGTCGAGCTCGTGCTCTCCGAGCTGCCCGCGCGCCCCGAGCCCCATACCGAGCTGGCGCAGGTTGCCGACCGGCTCGAGGTGTCGATGGTCGGCCCGCTGCGCTGGCCCGGCGACACGCACACCACCGATCACGACCTGCGCCATCCCTACCTCGCCTTCCAGCACGAGCTGTGCATCAGCTGTGGACGGTGCGTGCGTGCCTGCGACGAGGTCCAGGGGGCCTTCGCGCTCACCGCGACCGGCCGCGGCTTCAGCGCCAACATCACGGCCGGCCTGGACAGCGGATTCACCGATTCCAGCTGCGTCTCATGCGGCGCATGCGCCGACTCGTGTCCCACGGACGCGATCACGGAGATCCGGCTCCTGGACGGCAACGGGGTTGGCCGTCTGCCGTTGAGGGAGGACCATAGACCGCGCGTGAAGCGGCGGCTACCCTCAGAAGGGACCACAGAGAGGTGATGAGCAATGAGCACTGATCGGTTTGATCGCACCGTCACCACGACGTGCGGCTATTGCGGGGTTGGCTGTCGGCTGGACGCGCACGTCATCGGCGGACGGATCCAGTCCATCTCGCCCGCGATGGACGGGCCTGCCAACGAGGGCCACACCTGCCTGAAGGGCCGCTTTGCCCACCAGTTCACGCGTAGCCGCGACCGGCTCACCTCGCCGCTGATCCGCGAGGGCGACCACTTCCGCGTGGCCAGCTGGGACGAGGCGCTGCGGCGCATCGTCTCCGAGCTGACCCGGATCAAGGATCAGCACGGCCCCGACGCGATCGCCGGCCTGGCCTCCTCGCGCGCCACCAATGAGGACTGCTACGCGATGTCGCGGCTCATCCGCGCCGCGATCGGGACCAACAACATCGACAACTGCTCGCGGGTCTGCCACTCGCCCACGTCATTCGCGCTGCGCAAGTCGCTGGGCCTGTCAGGAGCCACCGGCTCCTTCTCAGACATCGACCACGCCGACGTGGCCGTGCTGATCGGCGTCAACCCCACGCAGGGGCACCCGGTGGTGGGCGCGCGCATCAAGCAGGCCGCGCTGCGCGGCTGCAAACTGATCACGATCGATCCGCGCCGGATCGAACTGGCCGACTACGGCGTCATCCATCTCGCGCCGCGCCCGGGCACCAACGCCGCCGTGGCGCTGGGCCTGGCGCATGTGGTGCGCCGCGACGGGCTCACCGATTCGGACTTCATCGCCGATCGGACCGAGGGGTACGGGTTGGCCGAGGAGCTGATCGAGGCCTACGACCCCGACGCGGTCGAGGAGATCACCGGCATCCCGGCCGACGACCTCGTCGCGGCCGCCCATGTCTACGGCGAGGCCAACGCCGCCTCCATCCTGTGGGGGTTGGGCGTCACCGAGCACAAGTACGGCTCCGAGGTCGTCCAGCTGCTCTGCAACCTGGCCATGATGACCGGCAACATCGGTAAGGCCGGCGCCGCGCTGCTGCCGCTGCGCGGCCAGAACAATGTCCAGGGCTCGTCGGACATGGGCGCGCTCCCGGACACGTACACCGCCTACCGCCGCGTCGATCACGAGGAGACCGCCCAGCTGTTCGAGGACGCCTGGGGCGTTCCGCTGTCGCGCAACGTCGGCTACAAGATCCCGGAGATGTTCGACGCCGCGATCGCCGGCGATCTCAAGGCGATGTACATCTTCGGCGAGGACATCGCGCAGACCGATCCCGACACGGCTCACGTGATCAAGGCGATGGAGAGCCTGGAGTTCGTGGTCTGTCAGGAGATCTTCGAGAACGAGACCACCAAGTACGCCGACGTCGTCCTACCGGCCTCGGCGTTTTTGGAGAAGGACGGGACGTTCATCAACGCCGAGCGCCGGTTCCAGCTCGTCGAGGCGGCGATCGACCCGCCCGGCGGCGCCCGGACCGACTTCGACATCATCACCACCGTCTCACGCATGCTCGGCCACGAGATGGGCTGGGAGACGCCGTGGGATGCGCTGGACGAGATCGGGCGGCTGACCCCGACCTACCAGGGCGTGAGCAAGGAGCGGATCGGGCGCAAGGGCGCCCAGTGGCCGATGCACCCCGACGGCTCGGATTCCCCGACGCTGTATGACACCTCCTTCGACAACCCCACCGGCAAGGGCCAGTTCGCCGTGCTGCCCTACAAGGCACCCGGCGACGCGCCCGACAACGAGTTCCCGCTGGTGCTCGTCACCGGGCGCGTGCTGCAGCACTACAACGCCGGCACGATGACCCGCCGCACCCACAACATCGACATCGTCGATCGCGACTGGCTCGAGGTCCACCCGGTGGACGCCGCTCGGCTGTGGATCTCAGACGGCGAGAAGGTGTCGGTGCGCAGCCGCGTGGGCCAGACCGAGCTCTACGCCAAGGTCACCGATCGGATCGAGCCGGGCCACGTGTTCACCTCCTTCCACTTCCCCGAGGCGCGCACCAACCTGCTCATCGGGCAGTCCGCGGACGTCAATACGTCCTGCCCGGAGTACAAGGTGGTCGCCGTTGACGTGCGGCCGATGGCCGAGCAGCCGGCGTTCACGCCGGTGGTCAGCGGCGTGGCCTGACGCCGTTCCACGCCATAGCTCCCTAACCCTCATAACCGCCCGTATGCGGGGTGAAACACAATGACCAGCAGACTCGCACGAGGGCTGGCCAGTTGTGCGACCGTTGCCGCCCTGGCGCTCGGGAGTGCTGTTCCCGCGCTGGCGCACGGCGACGGGCATAACTGCCACGGTCCCAACCACAACCCCCAGAACCCCAGCCTCGGCTCCATGCCGGCGCAAAGGACCGACCTCACCGGCGACACGCTGGCCTCGGCGTCCCAGGCGGCGCTCGCCGCGGTCCCGGGCGGCACGGTCACGAAGGCCACGACCGACCCGGGCTCGCGGATCAGCGATGCGGCCTACAAGGTCCACGTGACGAAGTCCGACGGATCTCACGCGTTCGTGGTCGAGGACGCCAACTTCAGCGTGCTCGCGGTGAAGACCGCCCACCAATGCGGCCATCACCGGATGGGCGAGCACCGGCACGGTGACCACCTCCGCCACCACTTCTTCAAGGACCATCATTCCTGACCCCCTGCGGTGAGACGGATCTCACCCCCAGCGCTGAGCGGCTCGGTTCCCTCCCTCCCTCCTCGACCGGGTCAGCTCAGCGCCTGATCTACGGCGCAGTCCCCGCGCGGTCCTCATGGGCCGCGCGGCGCAGTTGAGGGGCGGTGGCGCTACGCCGCCGCGACGCGCCGAGTCGCGCGACCCACGCCCGCCGGCCGTTGCCGTTTGGCGGCCAGCAGCCGCTCGTCGGCGGCGTGCATGAGCTCCGCGGCGCTCTTGCCGTCCGCGGGGAACAGTGCGACCCCGACGCTCCCGCCGACCGCCTCCATCCCGACGGTGACCTCGCGCACCGCCCGGGTCACTTTGTCGGCCAGCGCAACCGCGCCGCGCTCGTCGGTCTCGGGGGCCAGCACACAGAACTCGTCGCCCCCGAACCGCGCCACGGTGTCCTGAGCGCGCATGGCCCGCCGGAGCGCGCCGGAGACGTCGCGGAGCAGGTCATCACCGGCGGCGTGCCCGAAGCGGTCGTTGAGCTGCTTGAAGCCGTCGAGGTCGAGCATCACCAGGGCAAAGCTCTGCCCGCCGCGCCGGTGGCGGGTGATCTCGTAGTCGGCGCGCGACAGCAGCGACCGCCGGTTGGCGACGCCGGTCACGGGATCTGACAGCGCGTCGCGGCGCAGCGCGTTGCGCTCGCGCTCGAGCGCCACCAGGCGCTGGTGCAGCGCGGCGGTGCAGGCCAGCGACAGCGCCACGCACAGCCAGGCCACCTCGCCGCCCGCGGCGGCTGCGGCCACGGCGGCCGTCATGACGCCGATCAGCGCGACTCGGGGCGCACGCCGGCGCCGGGTGGGGCGGGGAGGGCGGGTCCCCATCTTGCGCTCTGGCATCGGCGCGTACATGTTCGCCGCCCGCGCGGACGGCCCTGCGTCAAGAATGAGGAGCCTTGGGTCCGATTCAGCAGCCTCGGTCAGCCCAGCGAACGCGCCGCGAGGACGGGCGCCCGGGCCAGGCTGAGAATGGCGATGTCGTCGGCCTGTTGAGCGTCCCGGAAGCGGTCGATCGCGTCGAGGATGCGATGGGCGGCGGCGACACCGTCGCCCAGGGAGCGGACCGTCTCGAGCAGCCGCGACTCGCCGAAGCGCCCGCCGGCACCGATGGCGTCCAGGACGCCGTCGGTGTAGAGGATCAGCTGGTCCCCCGGGTCCAGCACGACCGGCGTGCTCACCAGTTCGAGGTCGTCGACGAAGCCGAGCATGGGGCTGGGCCGCCCCACCGGCCACGCGCTGACGCCGCGGCGCAGCAGGGGCAGCGGGTGCCCCGCGGAGACCACGCTGACCTGGTCATCGCCGCTGACGACCGCGGCCGCCACCGTGCACAGGCTGCGGTAGTCGTCTGAGCGCTCGCGCAGGCGCCGGTTGAGCACCTGCATCGCGTAGGTGAAGTCGCCCGTGGAGGTCACGATGGCGGCCAGCGTGTGGCGGGCGAGTGCGGTGAGCGCGGCGGCCTCGGCGCCCTTGCCCACGACATCTCCGATGATGGCCGCCCACCCACCGTCGAAGCGCAGGAGGTCATAGAAGTCGCCCCCCACCTCGACGCCGCGGCCCGCCGCCCGGTAGGCGCTCGAGACGTGCCACCCCTCGACCGTGGGCAGAGTCCGGGGGACCAGGCCCGCCTGGAGGGTCTGCGCGATGTGGCTGTGGGCGGCCTGGAGTTCGGCGCTGTCGACGATGACGCCCGCCTGGCGCCCGAGGTCGGAGGCCAGCGCGAGGTCGCGATCGTCGAAGCGCCGCGACGTGGACGAGATGAAGCTGAGGGCACCCAGGACGCGGTCGCCGCTGCGGATCGGGGCGATCATGGCCGAGTTCAGGCCGACCTCGCGCAGGATCCCCAGATGCTCCGGATCCTGAGCGCGGGCGGCGAGCATCTCATCGGTGATCTCGCGGACGAGGAGCGGCTCGCCGGTGCGGATGACATTCCCCATCCCCCCTGACTCGTGGTCCGCCGGCCACCGCTGATTGAGGTACCACCCTTGCCTGACCTTTTCCGGGTCGCGATGGGCGATGGCCAGCGTCCGGATCTCGCCGGACTCGTCCACCATGTCCACCGCGGCCCAGTCGGCCAGGCCCGGCACCGCGGCGTCGGCGATCGCCTGCAGCGTGGCGGGCAGGTCGGGGCTCTCGGCCAGGGTGCGCAGTGTCTCGGCCATCAGGCGCTGAGCGATCTCGTGGCGCTTGGTCTCGGTGATGTCCTCGATGAGGTTGACGGCCATGAGGATCTCGCCGTCGGGACTGGTCACGGCGGTGGCCGTATTGAGCAGCCAGCGCTCCTCGCCGGTCGCCTTGACGACGTTGCGGACCACCATCGGCTCCGGCGCCTTCTCGCCCAGCAGCAGCCGGGTGCCGGCAAGGCCGGTGATGTCGACCGGCTGTCCGTCCTCGGTGTAGACGTCGAAGCGCGCCATCAGGCCGCCCGGCGCGTGCGCCAGCACGGCGGCGGGATCGGGGAGCTTGAGCAGGTTGGCGGCCGCCTGGTTGGCGTAGACCATCCGCCCGTGCCGGTCACGGACGGTCACGGCGGCGCCCACCGAGGCGAGGATCACCTGCATCTGCTGCTCGGCGGTCGAGAGCTCGGCCGAGAGGACCGCGTTGTCGAGCGCCAGGCCCACTCGTCCGGCCAGCGTCTCGGCGTACTCGACGTCCTCGGGGCCGGCCAGCCTCGCCCTCGGCGAACTCGTCGCCAGCACCAGGGCCCCCAGGGGCGCGCCGCGCGGGGCGAGCGGCACCGTGATCGCCGAGTCGATCCCCAGGTCGCCGAGCAGCCGTCGCTCGTCGTCGTCGCGCCCCATCTTCCGCGCGTCGCCGGCGCTCAGCATGGGAAGATGCTCGGTGGCCTCGGGCAACGCGGCTCCGGCCCCCGTCGGCAGGGTGCGGCCCAGCAGCTCCCGCCCGCGGCCAGGTGCGCCGACTGCCGCGCCCGCCAGACGCCGGATCCTGCCGCCGGGACCGATGATGTCGATCGCGCACAGGTCGACCACGCGGGGCACGAGCACATCGACGACGGCCCGCGCGATCTCCTCCACGGGCTGGCCACCGTGCGCGATCTCGGCGACCTCGGCGAGCACGCGCATGCGCCGCGCGTCGCGCTCGGCGTCGCCGCGGTAGCGGGCCATCGCCACGGCGAATACCGAGCCGACGGCGACGACCCCCAACGGGATCCAGTAGCGCGATGTGGCCGGACCGGGCCCCCAGACGAAGGCGAGGGCCGCGGCCAGGATCGAGAGGGCGCCGATGCGCATCGTCGCGGCGGCGGACGCGGTGATGCCGCACAGCAGCGGCGCCGCGATCATCAGACTGGTCACCGCCACCCGGTCGGAAGCGATGAGGATGTCCACGACGACGACCGCCGCGATGACCATCAGAGCCGCGATCACCGGGCCCTGTCCGCGTAGGACGGGCAGCGAGGAGGCGCGCGCCATCGGCGCATTCTGCCCCACCACCGCCCCTCAAGGTCTCCGGGGTCAGCGCCGATGACCGTGGTGACTCTCAACGGGCACGTTCGCGCTGCCCCGACACCAACCAGCCTTGACGAGGTCCGCCCCCACATGCGCCTGATCACCTCATCCCTGCGTGCCCAGCTCTTCGCCGGCTTCGCCGCTGTCCAGATCGTGTTCGCGATCGGCGTCGTGGTGGCCATTGCCCATGTGTCGAGCATCACCTCCACGGTGGAGACGGGGACCGCGCGGGTGAAGATGATCGACGCCCTCGGCATCGACACCTATGACATGCAGAGCTCTCAGCTGATGGAAGCGCTGGACGACGGCACCACGGCCGCCGACCACGCCGGCGACGTCCAGCAGTTCAGCACCGACCTCGCTGCGCTCAAGCCTCACATGATCAGTGCTGCAGACCGCCAGGGCTATGCCGCCGTGCAGCGAGCCTTCGCGCATTGGCGGGCCCTCGACGTTCGCGAGGCGGCTCTCGTCGGGTACCACCGGACCAGTCAGGCATCGGCCCTGGCCACCAACGGCATCGACAGCGCCACCGACGCCCTGGCCGGCTCTGCCGACCACCTGGCTTCCGTCATGTCCAGGGAGGACAACCAGGCCGCGCAGGCCAGCAAGAGCTCGGCGATCCTGATCTCGATCCTCCTCGGCGTCGCCAGCGTCCTGCTGGGGATCATCATCGTCTTGCTGCAGTCGCGCCGGATCGTCGGCGGTGTTCGCCAGATGCTCAAGGCGGCCAAGGCTCTGGCCCAGGGTGACGTCGACCAGCACGTTGACGTCCACGGCCGCGACGAGATCGCCGGTATGGGCGAGGCCTTCGGCGAGGTCATCGACTACCTGCGCGAGACCGCCGCCGCTGCGGGCGAGCTGGGCTCGGGCAACTTCGCCGTCGAGATCACCCCGCGCTCGGAGCGCGACGCCCTGCGCACCGCCTTCGTCGAGATGCGCGACCGGGTCGCCTCAGTGGTACGCGCCATCTCCGGCACCTCGGAGACCCTGAACAGCTCCAGCCTGCAGATGGCCTCCACCACCCAGGAAGTCGGCCGCGCCATCGGCGAGATCGCCGCGTCCGTCAGCCACGTGGCCAGCGGCGCCGAGGAGCAGGTCCGCTCCGTGGATCAGATGCGCGCCATGAGCGAGGAAGTCGCTCTGGCCAGCCGCGCCTCGGCCGAGACCGCCTCCGAGACCGCTCAGGTCGCCGCCGAGGCTCGCGCCTCCGCCGAGGTTGGCGAGCAGGCCGTGGCCAAGGTCGACGAGGCCATGCGCGGCGTCCAGAGCTCCTCCGCCGACGTCAGCGCCGCCATCCGCGAGCTGGGTGAGAAGTCCAGCCGGATCGGCGGGATCGTGGACACCATCACCGGCATCGCCGAGCAGACCAACCTCCTGGCCCTCAATGCCGCCATCGAGGCCGCTCGAGCCGGGGAGTCGGGCCGTGGCTTCGCCGTCGTCGCCGAGGAGGTGCGCAAGCTCGCCGAGGAGTCCCAGAAGGCCGCCGCCTCCATCGCAGATCTCGTCTCCGAGATCCGCTCTGAAACCGACCGCGCCGTCTCCGTCGTCGAACACGGCGTCCACCAGACCGACGAGGGCGCCCAGACCGTCATCGCCGCCCGCGAGGCCTTCCAGCAGATCCGCCTCAACGTCGAGTCGATGACCGACCGCATCGAGCAGATCGCCGCCTCCTCGGCCCAGATCGTGGACAGCGCCACCCGGATGGCCGAGAACGTCAGCTCCGTGGCCCACGTCGCCGAGGCGTCCTCCGCCTCCACCGAGGAGGTTTCGGCGGCCACCGAGGAGACCAGCGCCTCCACCCAGCAGATCGCCTCCTCCGCCCAGGAGCTCTCGGCCACCGCCGACGAGCTGCAGCGGCTGGTCTCCCAGTTCACCCTTTCCTGATCGTGCAGGGGCACACTCGCCGCGGCGCCCGCCCATCGTGGCGGGCGCTGCGCGTTAAGCCGTGGGTTTCGGGGGGACGTGTGTCGTCTGAGGGCTGCTCAGCAGCCCTAACTCGGACCACCCCCCCCGGGAGGCCGCGGCAAGCAGGCGCAACTACAGCTCGGTCGCGCGCAGCAGCGCCCGGAACGCACGGCGGCGCCGATGTCGCAACCGCCGCGGTGGCCGCCCGGGGCCGCTGAGCTGCCGGGCCCGCGCCCGCAGCAGCTCCACGGCACCGCCGGTGAGCACGAACGGGTCAGCAATGACGCGGTCCCGGGACAGCGAGAGCGCGGCGATCAGCCGGCCCGCGACCTCGGCCACGAGCACCGGCTCTGAGAGCGGCTCGGCGCTGTCGAGCTGCGCCAGGCGCAGGAGGTCGGGCGCGTCGTTGAAGATGGCGAAGCGCAGCGTGACCGTCGCCTCGGCGTCGGACGGGGGTGGCACGTTCGGCCTCATGCCGCGCGCTCGATGGCCGCCTGCACCAGCGCCGCGGCGATGTTGTCGCCGGCGCGCCCTGGGTCGCGCTCGGGATGCCACTGCAGGCCGAGCGCGAAGCGGCGGTCGGTCCGCTCGATCGACTCGATGACCCCGTCAGGGGAGGTGGCGGTGGCCTTGACCCGGCGGCCGAGCCGGCGGATGGCCTGGTGATGCTCGCTCTCCACGTAGGCCGAGCGCCCCAGCAGGCTGCGCATCGCCGCGCCGGCGTGCGTGCGGACCGGGTGCGCCCCCGTCCCGTGCTCCACCGTGGTGAGGCCGTCGCCGACGACGTCCTGATACAGGTCGCCGCCGGAGGCGATGTTGATCAGCTGGTGGCCGCGGCACACGCCCACCACTGGGAGGTCGATGGCCAGCGCCGCGCTCAGCACCGCCAGGTCAGCGCGGTCACGCTCGAGGTTGGGCTCCCCGCGGGTGATGCGCGGCACCTCGCCGTAGAGCCCGGCGTGCAGGTCGGTGAACGCGCCGGTGAGCACGAGCCCGTCTGACAGCGACAGCTCGCGCTGGGAGGGCGTCCCGGTGAGGTGGCGCACGCGCGCCCCGGCGTCCTGCAGCCAGCGCACGTAGGGCGGCGTGGGATCGTCGCGAGAGACGAGGAGGACGAGGGGGCGAGCATCTTCGCGGTGCTGCCGGTAGGCGTGCAGGAACGCCGCCTTGGCACGCGAGACGCGCTTGCGCGCCGCCTCCTCGGTGCTGTCGAGCAGCCGGGCGATCTCCCCGTGCGTGAAGCCGGCATCGAAGTGCAGCAGTAGGACGAAGCGCTGGTGTGCGGGGAGGCTGGCGAGCGCCTCGCGGGCCGCGTCGGGCGCCGCCGCCTCCGCCGTGGCGCGCCCGATGGCGGCCTCGTCGTCGAGCGACACCGTCGGGCGCCGCGCGCGGCGGCGCAGCTCGTCGACGGCCAGGTTGCGGCTGGTCCGCTTCAACCATGCCCGCTGGCGCTCGGGACTGAGGCCGTCCGGAAGCCGTCGCCACGCGCGGGTGAAGGCCTCCTGGGCGAGGTCTTCGGCGGCGTGGCGATCGCCCGCCAGGGCGAAGGTCAGCCGAGCGGTCAGCTGATCGCGGTGATCGCGGATGAGGGTTTCGAGATCCATCACCTGACAAGACGATGACGGATCCCCAAACCGGACACGCATCAGTCCAGGTGGTCCAGGGCCCGGCTCACGTAGGAGCGGGGCGGGGAGCCGGATCAGGCCAGCGCCGGCGTGGCCCGCTGGAGCCCGGCGAGGACCCCGGCGATGCGCAGGTGATCGGCTTCCTGCACGTTGATGAGGCGGACGCCGAGATGCGTGGGGGTCTCGCGCGCCAGCACCGCCTCGCAGTGCACGTGCTCGGAGACACCGGGGAGGAAGATCTCCAGCTGCCACTTGGAGACCTCGCCGAGGCCGGGGCGCTTGAGCAGCAGGGCGCCGCCCATGCTGAGGTTCGAGGTGACGGTCGACACGGTCTGGCCAGACGCGCCGTCGGCCTCGATCGGGGTGGCCTTGACGGCGGTGACGAGCGGGGTGCGCTCGGCACTGCGACGTTCGGCCACCTGGATCCCGTCGACGACGACGAACTCGAGCTCATCACGGTCGGGCTGCTTGAGCGCGACGCCGCGAAGAGCGACGGGGGCTCGCCCGTGCTCGAAGGTGAGGAAGCACAGCGAGCCGGAAGCCAGGCGGGCCTGGACCTCCTCAGGGATCTCTCCCTCGGCGATCAGCGTCGCGACCGGGCCCTGCACGGACTGGACCCGGCATTCGATGCAGTTGACCTCCCAGTCAACCTTCGCATCGAGGTCGACCCGAACGGCCTGGTTCTTGACCAATCGTCGCATTACATGGACGTAATCGGCAGCGTGACCCTATCTATTTAGCACCGCGGGGATTATTTGAAACCGCCGCACGTTCCCGCCATCCGGCGAGGGGGTCGATGACCGGCGGCGATCAGGCGGCGACGTCGGCCAGCTCGCGGGCGCGCTGGCGCCAGAGCTCGAGCCGGGGGCGCAGGCCCAGGCGATCGAGGAGCTCGAGCTGGGGCCCGGCCGCGGGTGCGTCGCCGTCGCCGGCCGGCGCGAGCTCGTTGGCCAGGCCGTTGGCGATGTGCACGGCGGCGACCCCGTCGAAGGCGAGCCCGTCGACCGCCGCCGGGTCGTGGTGATGGGCCACGGCCTCGACGATCCCGTCGGGCAGGCCCCACAGGGACAACAGATGCGCGCCGATGTGCGCGTGGGTGACGCCGTCGCGCTCGGTCTCCACCACGTGGACGGGGACGTTGCGCTCGCGGGCCTCGTCGTTGAGCTCAGACCAGCGGCGATCGCCGTCGGAGATGAGGACGAGCTTGCCGATGTCGTGCAGGAGCGCGGCCGTGACCGCCTCCTGCTGGGCGCGGCCGGCGGGCAGGATCGAGGCGGTGATCCGCGCCACCAGCATCGCGTGCGCCTGAAACTCGTCGAGCGAGAACTCGGCGCTGCCGCGCGGGGCGACCTTGCCGAAGGCCTCGGCGGTGAGCGCCAGCGACCGGATGGTGTCGACGCCCAGGTACATGACGGCGTCGCGCACCGAGGTCACCGTGGAGGTGAGGCCGAACAGCGCGGAGTTGGCGAGCTGGAGCACCTTGGCGCTCATGGCCACATCGTGCTCGAGCACCGACGAGACCTGATGGGGCTGCCAGTCGGAGTCGGAGAGGACCCGGTTGAGCTCCATGTAGACGCCGGGACGGGAGGGCAGGGCGGTGGTGGCCATCGTCCTGCGGAAGGCCTCGACCTCGCCGGTGCGCTCGTGCAGGGCACAGGACCGCTTGATGAGGACGCTGAGGTCCTCGACGTTGCACGGCTTGGACAGGAGGCGGTGCGAGACGATCGTGGCCAGGCCGGGCCTCGTCGTCGCCGACATGATCATGCGGATGGCGGTGGGGTGCTCGTCACGCACGCGGGTGAGCAGCGTGACCCCATCCATCGGCTTCATCTGCTCCTCGGCGACGAGCACGTCTACCGGGCTCTGAGCCAGCGCGGCCAGCGCCGCCTCACCACCGGGTGCGTAGTCGACCTGCCATGACCCTGCCTGGGACCCCAGCGCCTGCTGGAGAGCCCCGAACGTGTCGGGCTTGTCGTCGACGAACAGAATCCGCTTGGTGGCCTCCTCAGCGGAGGTGCCCAGGGTGCTGTGCAGGTCGCGCGTTGCTGCCACACTCATCGTGCTGGCAGTATCGTCGGCCACCTCGGCGTCCTTGACTGTGCAGACCGGCGCCGCGTGGCCCACAGGGCGCTCGATACCGGCTCGTACCGCACCGCTGCTGGCTCGTCGGCCCGTTGGGCGTCGTCTCGGCGGATTGGACGGTTGATGGATCTCCCGCGAACGCCGGCGCGTCCTCTCCAATGCGGCGGCGCGTGGGGACCTCCTCGGATGCGGCCTGCATCGACGCGGCGGCGGGCATGGTGAACCACACCGTCTTGCCCGAGGGCTGCTCGCGTTCGACACCCCAGGTATCAGACAGCATGTCGACGATCTGCAACCCCCGGCCGCTCGGCTCGTCGGGGCCGGGGGAGCGCATGGTCGGCGTGCCCGATCCCGAATCGGTGACCTCCACGCGGATCTCCCGCGAGGAGCCCAGGATCGCGATGTGGAAGCTCGTCCGCTCGTGGCGGATGCAGTTGGTCGCCAGTTCGGAGACCATCAGCTCGACCGCGTCCACCGTGGAGGCGGGGCTGCCGCTCAGGGCGTCGGTGGCAAACCGGCGCGCCGCGTGCACCGACTGAGGGATCGCGGGGAAGGTCCGCATGCGTCTCATGATGTCGCTCCCAGCTTCTCGGCCAGGCCCATGGCACCGATCACCCTCCGCAGTAGCGGGGGCGGCTCGCGCAGCTCGAACTGGTCCACCGCGCTGGCCCAACGCACCCACAGCGCAATCGCCGAGCTGTCGGCGAAGCGCACGCCGCCGACGTCGACGGTCAGCGAGGTGACACCGTTGCCCAGCACCTCGTCCACCCGGGCGGCGAGCGGGTCAATACCGCTCATGTCGAGTTCTCCGTCGATGCTCACGGTGGCGTGGTGATCTCCGTCGACGACCACATCAAAGCTGATCAGCTGGTCAGGCTGGCCCTCTAGCTCGTCCATCTCACCCCTACGATCGCAATGTCATCCTTGGCGCCGCCGTTCGTCATCTCGCTCACGAGCGTCCCGAGCAGCTCCGGTAGGCCTACATCATGGCTGGTCGCGGCCGCCCGCAGCCGGTCGAGGCCTTCGTCGAGGCTCTCTCCGCGCGTTTCCACCAGCCCATCGGTGAACGCGACGACCGTCGCCCCGCGCGGAACGGTCACGGTCGTCGAGCGGTACACGGTGTTCTCCTGCACGCCGATCGGCAGGCCGATCTCCGCCTCCGCGTAGTGGCTGTCGCCGTTTGAGACCACCAGCGGCGGCAGATGCCCGGCGCTGGTGATGTCCAGCTGCCGCGCCTCCATGTCCACGGTGGCGCACAGCACGGTGGCCAGCTGTCCGCTCTCGGATACGTTGACCAACCGGCCAATCTTGGTGAGGATCTCCGCCGGGCCGTCGCTCTGCGCCGCGTAGGCACGGATGGCGTAGCGCAGCTCCGCCATCGTCGTCGCCGCGCGCAGTCCCCGTCCGGACACATCGCCCACGACGAGCAGCAGCCGGCGGCCGTCGAGTTCGATCACGTCGTACCAGTCCCCGCCGATGTCGACGCCCTCCTCGCCCGCCTCATAGAGAGCGCTGGTCTGGATGCCGGGGAGCTGCGGAAGGGTGTCGGGCAGCAGCGCGTGCTGCAGAGTCTGGGCGATGCTCCGCTGCTCGGCGTAGAGGCGCTCGTTCTCATTGGCGGTCACCTCCAGCCGCCCGGCCAGCTGCTCGGCGCCGCGCCGGCGCTCGATGAGGCGCAGCGTCACGAACGCCGCCGCGATCGTCAGCACGACGCCGAGCACGGCGCTGATCCACGGCAGGTTCTTCGGCAGCGAGCCGGCGAGCGGTACGCGGGAGGACATCGCCAAGGTGATCGCAGTGTTGCCATACGGCACCGTCTGCGCGTAGGAGGGAGACGGAAGCGGTAGGTGGGCGAGATCGGTCACCAGCAGCGACTGCGGGGTCTGCTTACGGCCCAGGAAGATCGCGTAGTCCAGGCCGGCGAACTGGCTGGTGTCCTGCAGGCGCGAGCGGCGGTTGGCCGGCAGCGGCCGCTCGCCGTAGACGACGTATCCGCCGGACTCGGTGGAGTTGGCGTAGGCGTAGCCCAGGCGCAGGTCCGGGGGCTGGAGCAGCCCGATCACGTTCAAGACGGGCTTGCGGCCTGCCGCAGCCAGGAGCGCCGTCGCGTCGCCGTGCGCCGTGACCAGTTTGGGCTGCGTCCCCACGACGGCCACCGGGCCCTGGTCCAGAGCCCCCAGCTTCCACAGCGACAGGGAGAGGAACTGTCCTGACTTGGTCCCCACCTCGGGACCGACCAGCCGCTTGAATCGCTGCACGCTCCCGTTGGTGAAGTTGGCCTGCTCGACGGCAGCCGCCATCGTGGAGGTCGTGCTGGGCAGCGACTCGGCCAGCAGCGCGGCGGCGTCACGGGCCCGGAGATTGATCAGGCGCTTCTCGTTGGAGACATACTGGGAATGGGAGACGAGGACCAGCGCCAGGGTCACCAGCAGGCCGATGACCAGCGTGGCCACCGGCAGCCAGTAGAGATCAGGTGAGCGTCGCCGCGGCTCCGTCGCGGCGACGTCCGGTTCGGCCGCCTGAGCCCCACGACTGATCGCTGGCGGCCGCTCCACTGACTCGACTGAATTCAACAGCTGCCTCTCTGGCTTTGCTCGGCGTCTCGGGGAAACGCCTCCCGCAGCGCGGCACAGTCTCGCATACACCTGCTTTCCGGGGAAGTAGCCGAGAACTTTCCGGCGCGCTTGCGCTTCGCGGCCGTCATGGGACGGTGAAGGCCCGCCGCGCCTCGCCCGCGGGGGCCTGGGCGTGGCAGCCGTCGAGGTGATCGTTGACCAGCCCCATCGCCTGCATGAACGCGTATACGGTCGTCGGGCCCACGAACCGCCACCCCCGGCGCTTGAGGTCCTTGGCCAGCGCCCGGGAGTCCTCGGTGTGCACGAGCTCGGCCAGCGTGGCGCGGTCAAGGCCCCCGGTGCGTCGCGCGGGCTCGAAGGTCCAGATGTAGCGCGCCAGCGACCCCTCGGAGGCGACGAGCTCCACCGCCCGCTGGGCGTTGTTGATCACCGCCTCGATCTTGCCGCGATGGCGCACGATGCCCGCGTCGCCCAGCAGCCGGGTGACGTCGCGCTCCCCGAACCGCGCCACCTCGTTGAAATCGAAGCCGGCGAACGCCGCGCGGAACGCCTCTCGCTTGCGCAGGATGGTCAGCCACGAAAGTCCGGCCTGGAACCCCTCGAGGCTGAGCTTCTCGAACAGCCGCACGTCATCGGCGACGGGGAAGCCCCACTCGGTGTCGTGGTAGGCCCGGTACTCGGGCGGCGAGTCGCCCCACGAGCAGCGCGCCACGCCATCGTCGCCGACCACGATCCCCTCTGGTGCCATGGCCTAAGTCTGACCGCCGCGGCGGCGTGGCAGCCGTTTGTCGACCGGGCCGCAATAAACTGAGAAGGGTGAGCTTCCTACGAGGCGTCGACGGGTCCGCCCACAACACCGCCGGCGCCCCCGCGCGCTGGATCCGCCCCGGTGACCACCACCGCCGCGACACGCGGTCGGCGCGTCTATGCGACGCGACGCTGGCCTGCGCCCGGTGCGACGCTCCGATCGCCCCCGGCGCTGAGGGGCTGTCGCTGACCCAGCCACTGGTCTGCCCCTTCTGCGACCACCGCGGGCCCGTCCGCGACTTCCTCTCCCTGGCGATGCCGACCCGCCCCGCGCACGTGGTCGTGCGCATCACTCACCCCGGCTGAGCGGGCGCCTCGCGGCGCGCGAAACGGACCGTGACGGCCAGGCCCCCGGCCGGCTGCGGCGTGGCGTCGATGGTCGCGTCATGCGCAGTGGCGATGGCCCGGACGATCGACAGACCCAGCCCGTGATGACCGTCGGCGGCCGCCGCCCGGCCGCCCCCCAGGCGCTGGAAGGGCTCGAACAGCCGACCGGCCTCCTCGGGGCGCACGACGGGACCGGTGTTGGTCACGGTCAGGACGGCGTGGCCGTCGAGGTCGCCGGTGCGAACCTCGACACGGCCCCCGGGACGGTTGTAGCCGACCGCGTTGTCGACGAGGTTGGCCATCAGTCGCTCGATCAGGGCGGGATCCCCGGCGACGGTCGCCGGCTCGAGCGCCGTGTCGAGCTCGAGGCCGTGACGCTGCACCTCGGGCTGTGCCGTGCGCAGCACCTGGCGGGCCACGCCGACTAGATCGACCGGCTCACGGCGGTTGAGGCCCCGTTCGCTCGAGGCCAGCGTGAGCAGCGATTCCAGCAGGCGCTCGTGCTCGCGGCCGCAGGCCAGCAGCTCCTCGCAGGTGGCCCGGAGGCTCGCTTCGGTGCCGTCGGGATCGGCCAGCGCCACCTGGAGCAGCGTGCGCTCCACAGTGAGCGGCGTGCGCAGCTCATGCGAGGCGTTGGCGACGAACCGCCGCTGGGCCTCGAAGGACGCCTGCAGGCGTGCCAGCAGGTCGTCCAGCGTGTCGCCGAGACGCCTGAACTCGTCGTCCGGTCCGGCGAGGGCGAGCCGCCGGCTGAGGTTCCCGGCGGAGATGGTGCGCGCCGTGTCGGTCATCTGACGCAGTGGCCGCAGCACGCGGCCGGCGGCAAACCAGCCCAGCAGGGCCGAGACCATCGCGGTGACAACCAGGAGTCCCCACGTCGTGGCCAGCAGCCCGGCCAGGTCGGTGGGGGACTGCGCGCTGACCACACCATCGACCGAGCCGTTCGCGGAACCGTGCAACGCCGGCCCGGGTCCATTGGGCGGCACCGGCCGGATCGTCGTCGATGTCGGAGTCACGGTGACGATCTCAGCGCGGGCGTGGCCCAGCTGGCCGCCTGAGGAGAGCAGGAAGATGCCGATGACCAGCGCCGTCCCCAACCCCACGAACATCCCGGTGTAGAGCAGCGTGAGGCGCAACCTCGCCGTGCGCCGGGAGGCGCGCAGCCACGACCGCGGCGACAGTGCTCTGAGGACTCGGCTCACGAGATGCGGTAGCCGCCCTCGCGCACCGTGTTGATGACCGGAGGCTCCCCCAGCTTGGCCCGCAGGCGGCTCATCGTCGTCTTGACCGTGCCGGTG
This sequence comes from uncultured Solirubrobacteraceae bacterium, assembly GCA_963737335.1. Classification (GTDB taxonomy): domain Bacteria; phylum Actinomycetota; class Thermoleophilia; order Solirubrobacterales; family Solirubrobacteraceae; genus Palsa-465. The sequence goes on along the minus strand of CAVTSK010000020.1, from coordinate 136,211 downwards.
AACGGGTTCGTGGTCTCGTCCCACACGCGCTCGAGCAGTTCCTCGGCTGAGACCACGCGCCCGTCCGCCGCGAGCAGGCACTCGAGCAGGGCGAACTCCTTGGGGCTGAGATCCAGCGGGCGGCCGTGACGTGACGCCGAGCGCCGTGACGGGTCCAGGGTGACGCCGGCGCACGACAGGGTCGGGGGCACGGGCGCGACGGCACGGCGCGCAAGCGCCCGGATCCGGGCCACGAGCTCCGTGAAGTCAAACGGCTTGGGCAGGTAATCGTCGGCTCCCAGCTCCAGGCCCTCCACCCTGTCGCGGATCGTGCTGGCGGCGGTGAGCATCAGCACTCGGGTGTGGCTGTGCTGGCCCACCAGCGCGCGACACACCTGGTCGCCATGGACCCCGGGGAGGTCGCGGTCAAGGACGACGACGTCGTAACGGTTGACGGCCACGTGCGACAGCGCCTCGTTCCCGTCGAAGGCCAGGTCGATGGCCATGCCCTCCCGGCGCAGCCCCTCGGCGAGCGCGGTCGCCAGCCGCGGGTGATCTTCCACAACCAGCACCCTCATCGTTGCACCCTCACAGCATCTCTGAGCGTGCGTAACAGCGAGGTCACAGCGGCCGTGACCGTGGTGTCACCACCCCCTCTCTACAACTGACGCCAGAACTCATCGGCTCGCAAAGGACGCCCTGAGATGACACCCACGCCATCAGACCTCCCTCGATCCGCTCATCGTCCCATGCTCGCACTTGCCGGCGCCGTCGCCGTAGCGGCGATCGCCGCGGGGTGCGGCAGCAGCGCGCCACCGTCTGCATCGTCTGCGGCTCAAGGAGCATCCGGGGGGCCGGGCCAGACGGCCTATCGGTTCTCGGCGTGCATGCGCAGCCACGGGATCGCCAACTTCCCGGATCCGGTGGTGACGACGTCCGGCGGCAGCACCAAGGTCGCCATCGCCATCAACCCCACGATCTCGGGCCAGCCCGCGTTCAAGACGGCCCAGACCGCCTGCAACCACATCCTGCCCACGGGGAACACGGGTCCTGACGGCACCCCTGCGCAGCGCCAGGCCAGGACCGCGGCGGTCCTCGCCTTTGCCCGGTGCCTGCGCGCCCACGGGTTCCCCACCTTCCCCGATCCGGACGCGACGGGGCAGCTCTCGGAGGAGATGATCGCCAGGGCCGGGGTCAACCTGCGCACCCCGGCGTTGCTCCACGCCGGCCAGAGCTGCGCCGCCGTGACCCACGGTGAGATCACCCCCGCCCAGGTGGCGGCTGCGATCAACCATGCCACGGCCTCGGGCAGCCAATCCGGCGCGCCGTGATGGCCGTGACCGCCTGCCGCCACGCGCGGTGGCACCATTACGCGACTGCGCCACCAGGCGCACAGCGAGGAACTCATGGTTGGCGACACACAGGGCAGGGCGAGCGGCGCGAGCCGGTCGGGTCCCGGTGGCACGCGTCCGGCGCGCCTGGGCGGCGCCCTGCGCCAAGCGTGGGTCGGCTATCGGCGCCAGCTCGACCAGGAGTTGGCCGCCGCCGGCTTCGGTGACCGCGGTTTCCCCGACGGCCGCGTGCTGAGGCTGTGCACCGGCGCCTCCGACGTGACCATCTCGCAGATCGGCCGCGAGCTCGGCATCACCCGCCAGGGTGCCAGCAAGATCGTCGCCGGCCTCCGGGACCGCGGCTACGTCGCCCTCGCGCCCTCGCCCACCGACGGCCGGGAGAAGATCGTGAAGCCCACCCGGCATGCGGTGGCCTTCCTCGCCGCACAGCGCGCGGCAGCCGGACGGATCGAGGCGCGGATCCGCGACGATCTGGGAGCCGAGCCGCTGCAGGCCCTGTACCGGCTGCTCGACGTCCTCGGGGCCGAGGACCAGCCGCGGCCGGCCCGGGACCTGCGCGACGCGACGATGGTGCCCGGCATGTGGGAGTAGGCCCTGCGCCGGCGTCCGGGCCTCCCTAGGCCAGGTTGAGCGCGAACTGCTCCAGAAAGCCCCGCCGCCCGTCATCGGTCACGCGCAGCGCCCGGGTGCCCGGAACGTGCGCGACCCACCGCTGCGCCAGGGCGTGCTCGGCGATCGCGGCGCCGACCGCGCCGGCGAGATGCGGACGGCGCTCGGTCCAATCCAGGCAGGGCCGGCTGAAGGCACGGCGCTGAAGACGCAGCGCGTCCACGGAGATCCCGAGCGAGTCCAGACGGCGCTCGCCGGCGGCGGTCAGGGCAAAGGATGCGTCGGCGGTCTCGATGAGGCGCTGGCGCTCCAGGCTGTCGGTCAAGGCGACGCCCAGTTCCCCGGCGAGATGGTCGTAGCAGGTGCGCGCGCCGCGCAGGGCCGCGCCGCGCGTCGATTCGCGCAGGCCCGCGGCGGCACGGCCGGGGGCGATGGTCAGCATCGCCTCGATGACCTCGGCCACGCGGCTGTCGGCCAGGCGATAGTGGCGCCGGCGGCCATCCTGCTCGACCGCCACGAGGCCACCGTCGAGCAGCTTGGAGAGATGCGAGCTCGCCAGTGACGCCGAGATACCGGCGCGCCCCGCCAGCTCGCCTGCGGTCAGAGGGCGCCCGCCGAGCAGCGCCAGCAGCATGGTGGCGCGGTGTGCGGTCATGAGATCCGCCACCCTCGAGAGATCCGCGTCGGCGAGCATCTCACAGAGCGTACCGCCCGAACGTTTCAATTGGGGTTGAATATTTACGCTTCTACGGTCGTCCCATGCCCTCCAACCACAACACCCATCGCCGCGGACTGACGCTGGCCGCAACCAGCCTCGGCTTCGCGGTCGTACAGCTCGATGTCAGTGTCGTCAACGTCGCCATCAGGCCGATCGGCGCCGCGCTGGACGGCGACGTCAGCGCTCTGCAGTGGGTGGTCAACGCCTACACCGTCGCCTTCGCCGCGCTCATCCTCAGCGCAGGGGCGCTCGGGGACCGGATCGGCGCCAAGCGCGTGTTCATCGCCGGCTTCTCCGTGTTCACCGCGGCCTCGGCGATCTGCGGGCTGGCCCCGACGCTCGGCGTCCTCATCGGCGCTCGCGCGCTCCAGGGGGTCGGCGCGGCGCTGCTCGTGCCGTGCTCGCTCACGCTGCTCAGCCACACCTTCCCTGAGCCCGCCGAGCGCAGCCGGGCGATCGGCCGCTGGGCCGTCGGCGCCAGCGCCGCCCTGTCGGCGGGGCCGCTCGTCGGCGGGGTGCTCACGGCGACCCTGGGCTGGCGGGCCATCTTCTTCATCAACGCCCCCATCGGGCTGATCGGGATCCTCCTCACCGCCCGGTTCGCGCAGGAGACCAGCCGGTCGCCCGACCGCGGCATCGACCTGTGGGGTCAGCTCACCGCGATCGTGTGCCTGACCCTGCTCGCGGCGGCGACGATCAGGGGCGGCACCGAGGGGTTCGGCTCGGCAGCGGTCCTCGCCGGCTACGCCGCCTCGGCGGTCGCCGGTGTGGCGTTCCTGGCCGTCGAGGCCCGGCGCGCCCGGCCGATGCTGCCGCTGCGCCTGTTTCGGTCTGAGGCGTTCAGCACCAACACCGCGATCGGCCTGCTCATCAACGTGGCCTTCTACGGCCTCATCTTCGTCTTCAGCCTGTTCTTCCAGCGCGCCCAGCATTTCTCGGCGCTGCAGGCGGGCCTGGCCTTCGCCCCGATGACCGTGGCCATCATGGCCGCCAACGCGGTGGCCGGGCGCCTTGACCAGCGGCTCGGTGCCCGTGTGGTGATCGCCGGCGGCGCCCTGCTCATGGCGGGCGGGGCCGTGGCCCTGGAGGGCATCGGACCCCACACCGCGTTTCCCGCGCTCGTGGCGCAGCTCACCGCCATCGGCTTCGGGCTGGGGCTGATCGTGCCGGTGATGACCGCGATGCTGCTGGGCAGCGTGGATCGCTCACGCTCGGGCATCGCCTCGGGCACGCTCAACACCGCCCGCCAGACGGGCAGCGTCATCGGCGTGGCACTGTTCGGGTCGCTGATCGCGGGCGGCCGCCTGGTGGGCGGGCTCCACGTCGCCCTCGTCATCGCCGCGGCGCTCAGCCTGGTCGCGGCCACGCTCGGCGCGCGAGCGCCGGCGTCGCAAACATGATTTGCTGGCGCCATGCACGAGACCCCCTCCGACCTGACGGCCCTGCAGGCACTGATCGACGCCAGCTACGCCGGGGCCGGGCCGCACCTGCTCTCCATCCATGAGCCGGAGCGGCGGCTCAGCGCCGAGCAGGTCTGCGAGCGGCTGACCGGCATGTGCCTGCTGACCCTGGCCACCGTCACGCGCGACTGCCGGCCGATCGCCGGCCCGGTCGACGGGATCTTCTTCCGCGGCGCCTTTCACTTCGGCTCGGCCGACAACTCGCTGCGCTTTCGCCACATCCGGGCCCGGCCGCAGGTCTCGGCGACATACCTGCCCGGCGAGGAGCTGTCCGTCACCGTCCACGGGCGAGCCGTGCCCATCGACATCGCCGCCGCGGAGCACGCGGCGCTGCGCCAGACCCTCCTGGACGTCTACACCCCGGTCTACGGCGAGGGATGGGAGACCGAGTTCCTGGACGCGGAGGCGCCGGCGTACGCGCGCATCGACGCCGACCGGATGTTCACCTTCCACATGCCGGCGGCCTGAGGGCGCCGTGGCGCGGGTCGTCCTCATCGACGAGGTCGGCGACGTCGCCGCATCGCGCGCCGCGCTCGCCGGCCACCCCGACATCGAGGTGGAGCGCGCATACGCCCTCCCGGCGGGCGATGACATCATCGGCGTGCTGGTCGGCAGCGAGGTCGCCGTCGGCGCCCCCGAGCTGGCGCGACTGCCCGCGGTCCGGATCGTCGCCGCCACCGCCACCGGCTATGACCACCTCGACCTGGAGGCGATCGCCGCGGCGGGCGCGTGGGCCACGCACTGTCCCGGCTATTGCGACGACGAGGTCGCCGAGACGGCGATCGCGTTCGCCCTCGACCTGCTGCGCGGCGTCACCCTGCTGGACCGCTCGGTCCACGCCGGGCGCTACGACCACCTCGATGCCCCCGGGCGGCGCGTCATCGGCTCGGTGCTCGGCATCGTCGGGCTCGGGCGGATCGGCCGGGCCGTCGCCTGGCGCGCCCACGCCCTGGGGATGCGCGTCCTCGCCGCGGACCCGGTGGTGGACGCCGTGACGGCGGGCCCGGCCGAGTTGGTGGAGCTCGACGAGCTGCTCGCGACCGCGGACGTGGTGACCATCCACATGCTGCTCACCGAGGAGACGCACGAGCTCATCGACGCCGGGCGGCTGGCCCTGATGCGACCCGACGCCTACCTGGTCAACTGCGCGCGCTCGGCGTTGGTGGATCACGAAGCGCTGGGAGAGGCGCTGCGCGCGGGCCGGCTGGGCGGGTGCGCGCTGGACGTGCTGCCCGAAGAGCCCCCAGCCGCCGACGAGCCGGCGCTGCAGTGGCCGCGGACGCTCATCAACCCCCACTCGGCCTGGTACTCCCCGCAGTCCAGCGGCGCGCCCTACCGGATGGCCGCGGAGGCGGTCGCCGCGGTGCTCGAGGGTCGCGAGCCGGTGGGCGCACTGGCCCGCCCCGCCGCGTAGGCCCTCCCCAGCGAAGCGGGCCCCCGCCAAGCGTCGCTCGACGGGGGCCCGGATCGCCGGTCAGGGTGTCAGCGCGTCATCCTGGATCAGCTACCCCCGTGCCTGACCCGGTGCTTGGGCGCCTTGAACGTCACCTTCTGCGTGGAGAGGGTGCGGTTGCGGCCGGCGATGCGCTGGGTGACAGTCAGCTTGGCGGTGAGCTTGTGACGCGCCGCCAGCAGCTTGCGCCCAGTGCGGTTCAGGGAGATGTGCACCGTCTGGGTGCGCCCCGCCCCGATCGTGGCCGACTTGGTGCCCAGGACGAGGGTCTTGTGCGTGACCTTCGCCTTGCGCGCGCTGACGGCGATGACCCTGTGCCCCCGGAGCGTCTCGCGCACCGTCAGCTTCAGCGACACCTTGCAGCTGGTGTCGCCCGTGCACGTGATCGGCACCGACACCGTGGTGCCCGACACCTTGGCGTGCTTGACCGACGCCTTCCCCGGCACCACCGGCGGCGGAGGGGACTGCGTAGTCAGGGTCTGGTCGGCGCCCACCTGGGTGCCGAAGTCGCTGGCTGCCACCGCCCGGTAGTGGATGGTGGTTCCGACCGGCAGAGAACTCAGTGCCGCGGTGAACGCGTCGGCGGTGTTGTCCGGTCCGGTGCTCTGAGCCGGCGTCGTCTGCCCGTAGGCGATCGTGGTGCCGAACTGGAAGGCCACGCTCGCGCGGGCGCCCTCGGGGTTGACGGTGGCCGACAGGGTCGCCGTGGTCTGACCCACGCCGCTCGCCGCTCCGGTCACCGGGGCGTCGGGCTGGTAGGCATTGGCGAACAGGCTGAGCGGGCTCGTCCCGTTGGTGAACAGGAAGAACGGCGTCCCGATCGCAGCACCCTGACACGTGGCCCCATCGGCATTGAACGGGTTGGCCGTGCATCCCGACGAGATCGGCTCGCGCACGTCGGCCTGACCGGCGCCCGTGCCGGTCGTGGTGATCGGAATGCCGCTCTTGTCCACGACGAACGTCGGGTTGGCCGCGTTGACGAAATGCCCGACCGTGGTGGTCGTGCTGCCGCCCGAATCACTGCGCCACGTCACGTAGGGCGTATTGCCCGAGAACGTGATGTCGGGCCGGGTCGCGTCGACGCCCGCCGCGGAGACCGGCTGGCCGTTGTTGACCGGCACGAACCGGGCCGCCGCGCCGACGCCGACCAAGCGGCTGACGAACACCTGGTGATTGGTGCCCGTGTCCTCGTCCCAGGCCACCCACGGAACGGTGGGGTTGGCCGGGTTCATGGTGCCCGAGGCGACGCGCGGGTCCTCGGCATCGGCGGTCGGGCTGATGTTCAGCGAGCACGCCTGCTCCTCGGCGAGCGAGTGGGCGCACGTGCCGGCGCCGTTGACCGACGCGTCGAGGTTGCCCTGGCCGCCGTTGCCGACCGCGACCCAATGGAATCCGCCATTACCGGCGCCCGTATCGCTGACGCCCTTGGCGGCGAACACCATGCCGTTCGGTCCCTGCAGCCCGGCGCCGGCCGTGCCGGTCTCATACCAGACCACCCACGGCACCGCGTCCTGCGCGCCCGTGAACGCGATGTCGGGCTCGATGCCGTCGCGCGCCGGGTCGACGTTCAGGCTCGGGGCCAGCGGCGATCCGACGCGTGGGATCCCGGTCTGCTGCCAGCAGAAATTGCCGACCGCGGGCACGTGTCCAGTGCCGTCGACGACACCCGCCGGCGTCACGCCGTCGCAGTTGGCCATTCCGGGCTCGGGACGCACGACGAAGATCTGATCGGTGTCGGAGACGGCTGTGGTCTTCTCCTGCCACGTGACCCACGGACCGGGCTTGGTCGGATCGGTTGCGCTGCCGCCCGCGACTGACGGGTTCTCCGCGTCCTTGGCGGTGTCGATGTTCAGCGAGGGCACGGGCACGGTCCCGCCTCCCAGGCCGCGGCCCTGCCCGGAGAACAGCCACTTGCCCTGATTCGCGTCGCCAAGGTTGTCAAAACGGCTCGCGAAGATGTTCTCGGCTCCGAAGCCGTTGGTCTCCTCGTACCAGGTGGCCCATGGCACGGTCCGCCCCGCGCCGGCGAAGTCGATCGACGGCGCCTCGCCGTCCTCGGTCTGGTCGAAGTTGAGCGAGCCGCTGAACGTCGGCGCCGCGCTCGAGCGGCCGCCGACTGTCCCGTTCCCGCGGGTCGTCCAGGCGCCCCCCGCGAATGAGCGCGAGAAGATCTGGTCCTTGGCGCCAGCGGCCTCGGTCTGGCGGAAGACCGCCCATGGCACGGCGACCTTGCCGGCGGTCAGCGCGCCGCCGACGACGTCGGCGTTGGTCGGGTCCTCGCCGCTCACGCTCTGCGCCGGGTTGATCCCCGCCGCCACGTCGTCGTTGACCTGGCCGCCGGGCGGCAGCCCCTGCAGCGCGAACGCCGAGCCGGCGCTCGCCAAGACGGCGACCGTCCCCGCAAGGGCGATCTTCGATCGCCCGAGCCTACGTCTCTGGATCCCCATGTGTGGTCCCCTCCGTTGATGTGGTTCGAGATGGGTTCTCGAACCTCGAATACGGATCAACGCCGCAAACGGTTCGCGGCGTCCTCAGGGAGCGGAGGATCAGCGGATGGTGCCGGTGAGCACGCGGCGCCCCGTGGACCTGGGGTTGCCGTTGGCCACCTGCTCGGTGACGCTGAGGGTGCGGAACTTGGTGACCGGGACGCCCGACCACAGGGTGACCTTGCGGGCGTCGTTGAACGTCCCGATGGGGACGAGCACGCCGGCTGCGTTCTTGAGCCACGCCTCGTAGAACTCCGTTCCCTCGCGGCGCGGCAGCCCGGTGGCCGAGAGCTGGATCCTCCAGCCCGACGTCGTCTTGGTCAACGTGGCCGCGCCGTGGGCCGCGGGCGCCAGGGCCGTCCCCTGGACGACCATCGCGAACTGGAGCGCGGGGGTGCTCTCGCCCGAGCTCGTGACCAGCACGATCACCGCGGCCGCGGCCGCCGCCACCGGGAGCGACAGTGACAGCGCGAATGCGGGACGCGAGGTCCGCCACCGCGAGCGCAGCCGGCTCCACCACGACTCGGCGGGGGTCTGACCCTGCGGGCGCTCGTGCCCCCCCGCGCCCGTGACCGCCATCACCACCTGGTCCTCGAGCTCGGGAGGCGGCTCATCCCAGATCGCCTCCGCGGCCAGGTGCGCCCTGAGCGCGTCGAGCGTCGCCACCTCGTCGGCGGGCAGCGACCCGCCATCCTCACCGGCGAGGTACGCGATCCTCTCGTCGTCGCCTGGAGTCACGGCAGCTCCTTGTCCTTCCTGCATACGGAAGAGAACATGATTTGGTTCGGCCTCGCGGCACTCGAGCTCACGCGCTCTCACCTCTGAGATGCCCGAGCGCGCCGGCCAGACGCCGGTGAGCGCGGAACGACCGGGACTTGACGGTGCCCACCGCCACCCCGAGCCGATCGGCGATCTGCCCATGGGTCATGCCCTCGAAGTGCTGCAGACGGACGATCTCGCGTTCATCCTCGGGGAGCGCTCCGACCGCCTGGCGCACCTCCCACGTCTCATACAGCGTCTCCGCCGAGGCCGCCGCGGTGACCAGCGCGGGGTCGTCGGCCGGGACGGTCTCCAGGGGCGGGCCGGCGCGCAGCGACTCGCGCCGGTACACGTCGATGGCGGTGCGGCGGGCGATGGCCACCAGCCACGGTCCGAGCTCGCGGCTCTCGTCGATCTGCGCCGAGGCTCGCCACGCCTTGACGAAGCATTGCTGCGTGACCTCCTCGGCCAGCCCGCGGTCGCCCAGGGCGCGCAGCGCCACGGCGAACACCAGCCGTCCGTACTCGCGGTAGATCGCTCGCACCGCGTCGGCATCGCCATCCCGAAATCGCCTTCTCGTGGCCCGGTCCACCACTGACGAGGACGCTACACGGCCGAGGCGCCCGCGGCCAGCCGGATTCAGGCGCGGGGGGCCGGCAACCAGTCGGCCGGCAGCACCGCGGGGATCGCCGGGTAGTCGGGGACGACGCGGCGAGCGAACGCCTCGGCGGGACGGCCGGCCACGAGCCGGCCCACGTCCTGCATCGCCAGCAGCATCCGCACCGACGCCCCGATCTGGAAGTCGGCGGCCCCCAGCTCGGCGCCGCCGATCAGCCCGGCGCCCACCAACCTGTCCACCTCGTCGAGGAGCTCGGGAATCCGGGCCACGTCCGCGCGGACGTTGTCGTCGCGGGCTCCCACCAGCGCCGCGAACACCGGCGCCAGGGGCGTGAGCAGCCAGCCCACCACCGCCGGAGCGGGCAGCGGCGTGCCGACCTCGGCGAACCAGCGGCGCTGGGGCAGGCTGGAGCGCAGGCCCCAGCGGATGAGGCGGCGCGGGACCGGCTGGAGCACCGCCTCGCCCCAGCGCTCAGCCTCCTGGGCGGCGGCACGCGCCGCCGGCTCTGACGGGTACAGGGACGGGTCGGGCGCGAGCGACTCGAGCGCCTGGGCGATCGCCAGCGAACCCTGGACGCGGCGGCCGTCGGCCAGCCGCATCGCCGGCACCGTGATCCGCCGGAAGCCGAGCGCCCAGAGGGTCGGCGGATGGGCTCCCGCCATCAGCTCGACGTAACGGTAATCAAGGCCCTTGCGCTCGAGCATGCCGCGTGCCGCCAGCACCGGGTGCGACAGCGGAATCCCGTACAGCCGGATCCGCGTCTCGGTCATCGGACCCGCTCGCGCATTCGCAGCCAGGCTACGGCATGGCCGCCCGGGCCTGCTCGAGGCGGTCGTCGCCGAAGAACAGCTGCTCGCCGACGCGCACCGTCGGCACACCGCGGACCCCGTCCTGGAAGGCGCGCTCGGTGGTGGCGCGCAGGTCCTCCTTGAGCTCGGGCGCCCGGATCGCCTCCAGCATCGCCTCGGCGTCGAGCCCGGCCTCGCCGGCGCAGGCGACCAGGACGTCGAGGTCGGCGATGTCGGCGGCCTCGGTCCATTGCCGGCGCCCAACCACGTCGGCGAACTCGCGCACGCGGCGCTGGCGCGTGGCCCACGTGGCGCAGCGCATCGCGCTCAGCGCGTTGGCCGGCCAGTCGGGTGGCCAGGCCATCGGCGGCAGCCCGTACTCGCGGGCGCGGCGCTCGATCTCGGCCATCCCGGCACCACGCTCGGCGGTCAGCGCCCACGAGCCGTGACCCCGCATCCCGAAGATGGCACCGACCAGGACGGGCACGAGCGTCACCGACCGGCCCAGCACGGAGTCCGCGCGCTCCAGGGCCAGATACGCGTACGGCGATGCGAGGTCGAAGTACACCTGGGGGACCGGAGGCGTCACGGCACCACACATCGTATGCCCGGATCGCCCTTGACCTCGGCCGTGGGGCAAGCTGCCGCTGGAACGCGCCCGACCGCGACTTCGCGGGTCCGCTCGTCGGCGGATAGCCTCCGGCGACGTGCGATGGCTCGGGGTCGACGTCGGCGCGGAGCGCAAGGGCTTCGATGTGGCGCTCGTCGACGACCATGCGCTGCTCGAGCTGCGCGGCGGGTGTGCGGTATCCGCATCTTCCCCACCGCCTCGTGGACGCGCTGGCGCGGGCCGCGGGGCGCGCTGAGCCGCGCGCAGTGGAGTCGGGCCGGCCGCGTGCACGATGAAGGACGCATAGCGGCCCAAAGCGCGCACGCCGCCTACCTGATGCCCGCGCTCCAGCGCTCCTCGAGGCCGGCCACGCGCCACACCAGGAGCGCGATCCCCCAGGTCGCCACGAACAGACCGACGATCACGTACCCGAGCGTGTTGATGTTCACCGTCGACACCGCGTTCCAGAAGGCGCCCTTGAGGCCGAGCTCGCCGGCGGCGAGCCCGAGCAGCTCGGTGGTGCCGACGATGAGCGCCACCGCCACCGACAGCCCGGTGATCGTGAGGTTGTAGAAGACCTTGCGCACCGGCGCTGCGAAGGCCCAGCCGTAGGCGAAGTTCATGAACGAGCCGTCGATGGTGTCCAGCAGCGACATGCCGGCCGCGAACAGGATGGGCAGGCACAGGATGGCGTAGAACGGCAGCCCTGCGCCGGCGGCGCCGGCGGCCAGGAACAGCAGCGCCACCTCCGTCGCAGTGTCGAAGCCCAGCCCGAACAGCAGCCCCAGCGGATACATGTGCCACGGGCGGCGGACCATCCGGGTAAAGCGGCCGTAGACGCGGTTCAGGAGCCCGCGGGAGTTCAGGCGGCGCTCCAGCTCGGCCTCATCGAAGCCGCCGTGGCGCATCTCGCGGAACACGCGAAGGATTCCCATCAGCACGACCAGGTTGAGCGCCGCGATGACGTAGAGGAAGCCCCCGGAGACGCCGGTGCCGATGAGGCTGGTGACGTGATGCAGCGCCGAGCTGCCGTTGCGCACCGGGCCGCTGACGGCCCGGATGCCGACGGCGAACAGAAGGGCCAGCCCGAAGACGATGGAGGAGTGGCCCAGCGAGAACCAGAAGCCGACGCTGAGCGGCCGCTGGCCTTCGGCCATGAGCTTGCGGGTGGTGTTGTCGATGGCGGCGATGTGGTCGGCGTCGAAGGCATGGCGTAAGCCCAGCGTGTAGGCGGTGAGGCCCAGCCCGACCGTGAACGCGCCCGATGACCCCAGCGCGTAGTGGTGGGGAGCCACCACCGCGATGAGGATGACGAAGCCGGCGACGTGCAGGCCGATGACCACGGCGCCCATGCCCGCCAGTGAGCGCCGCTCGCCACGGGTCAGCCCGGCACGGCGCCCGGTGCGCCGTGCCGACCGCCCGCGGCGCACCTGGAATGTGCTGCGTTGCATCTCGCCTCCAGTTTCCCGAGGTTGAGACCGGGCGCCCGCCGGTGAGCGAGCGCCCGGTGCTGTGTGTGCTCAGATCAGGAACAGCTCGGTGACCGCACCCTCGGACACCCTGATCGTCGTCCGCGCCGTCGTCTCATCGGCCCAGACGACGTAGTCGCCCATCTCCAGGCTGCCGAAGATGGCGGTGAGCTTGGATCCCGCTTGCGTGGAGCGCTCGTGCACGCCCGTGTGCACGCGGCGATCGTCGCCGCCGACGCGGCTGATCTCGATCTCCGTGCCGCGATACTGCTCGCTGGGGTAGATGACGAGCGCGCCCCGCCCTTCGCCGATGTCCAGCGCCACGCTGGCGCTGGCGGCATGGCGGGACCCGAGGTCCTCCATGGGGTGCTCGTGCCGGTGACCGTTGGTGGCGGCCGTCATCGCCGTCATGCCCCTCATGCCGCGAGCGGCTGCGTCTGGAACCCGCTCACCGGCGTCCCCAGGTAGGGGAACTGCGACAGGTAGCTGGTGCTGGCCGCCGTCAGCCCGTCGGTGATCGCGTTGACCGCGGCGTCGGGGGTGTAGCTGGGGTTGACCAGCGGATAGGTGAGCCCGGCGATCGCCCTCAGCTCGATGGTGACGACGTCATCGAACACGCGCCGCCCGTTGGGGAAGCCCGCCAGGTCGCCGGCCACCACCCCCAGCGCGTTCACCTTGGCGCTCGGCGTCGGCGGGATGGCGACGTTGAGCCGCAGCTGATCGGCAAAGGTGCTGCCGGTGGAGTTCTGGAAGCCGGGGACGATGCCGGCGGGCAGGCCCGTCAGCAGGATGGCCACCAGATCGGCGCGCGCCGCCTTGAGCCCCATGAGGTTGGGGAAGGCGCCCGGGTAGAGCGCCGGCAGCAGCCCCGCCAGCTCCGGATGCTGGACGTACTTGAGGAACTGCTTGTCCTCAGATGCCGGCACCGCGTTCCAGCGGTCCTTGTCCCCCATCGGGACGATGACCTCGTTGAACAGCGGGTTGCCCAGTCGTGACACCTGGACCCAGGGGCCGGCCTCGAACGCGAACCCGGGCTCGCGGACCACGGCGCGCCGGCGCTTGGCCGCCGCCCACACTCCGATGACCGCCTTCTGGGACATCGGGTTGGTCGGCGTCGAGCTGTCCTTGGTGAGCTGGGCGATCGGGATCTTCAGCGCGATGGAGTGCACGCCGAAGTCGTTGGTGGCGTTGACCCCCGCCGCGGGCGGAACCATCGAGGCCAGGTGCAGGTTCTGCAGCGGGCGCAGGTCGCCGAGGTCGAAGATCGCCCCCAGGTCCACGTAGAACCCCTCCAGCCGCTGGCCGGCGAACACGGTGTGGCCACCCGGCAGGCCGTGGATCGCCTGTGTCGCCAGCGTCGCGTAGTTGGGCGTCGAGGAAGGGCCGATATTGCACGGCGGGCAGGCCAGGCCGGTGGCCAGCACCCGCTCGCTTCGCCGGTCCACCCGCGTCACCGAATAGAACTGCTTCCGGTTCCAGTTGGGGCTGTTGATCGCGGTGATCGGCCCGGTGTTGTAGAGGAACGTGTCGGGGTTGGCGACCTGGGTGGTGAACTCGAACCGGTAGGTGATGTCCGGCCGGCCGTCGGCGTCGTTGTCGATGTGGATCTCATACAGGACGTCGTCGCCGAACTCGAAGAAGTTCGGTCCCCCGAACGGGGCCTCGAGCGGCAGGTAGTTGGAGATGATGGTGACGGTGCCCGGGTCGTCCGGGCTGACAAATGCGTACGTGTCCGTGTTGTCGGCGACGGGGTCCTTGCTGATCGCCGGCGCCTCGCGGTGAGACGACATGCTCTACCTCCGGTTGGTATCTGTGAGAACGGGTGCCGCGCGCCGCGTTGTGGACGGCTCAGCCCGCGGCGTGCGGTGTGGGGCTCGTCGCGGGTCAGCCCGCGGCGCGCGCGATGGCGGCGGCGAGCTTGCGATCGTGAACGTGGACTTCGCGGTCGCCCGACAGAACCGAGATGTCGCCCTTGTGGGGGTCGCGGACGTAGGCCACCACCGCCCGGGATCCCGACTCGCCTGCGTGGGCGTCGGCCTGCTCTGCCAGCAGCGCGCCGATCACCGTGATGCCAGCCGTCGCCGCCGCGGAGTTCTTGACGAACCCGCGCCTGGTGAGGTCACTCATGGAGTCCTCCTATGGGGTTGTGCGCCGAGCGACCGGTCCATCGCCCCGTTGGCTCTCCCACAGCGCCGCGCTACCGCGGTCTCCGGGCCAGGCCCTCAGCTCTCTCTCACCCGCCCGTACGGCGCCCGCGGGTCAGCGGATCACCGCGGTCACGGAAAAATCACCGGCCGGTACGGCCCCTCGGCACCATCGCTTATGGTCCAGCGCCATGGCCGCGATGAAATGGTGGGGCTGGGGACAGGACGGCGTCGAGTTCACCCACCACGACAAGCCCGACCTCGCCCCCTTCATTCAGCGCGTGCTCGGCGTCCGCGTGGGGCCGCCGACGGCTGTGCCGGTGCCCTTCGAGGACCTGCCGGTGCCCGAGCCCGACCTGCCCGACGGCCTGCGCAAGGCGCTCGAGGAGGCCGTCAGCCCCGATGCGGTCTCCGTCGGGCGTATGGACCGCGTCGTGCACGCGCGCGGGAAATCACTGCGCGACCTGATCCTCCAGCGCCGCGGGGAGCTCACCCGGATCCCTGACGCGGTGGTTCGGCCGGCCTCAGAGCATCAGGTCAGCGACGTCATGCGGGCCGCGCTCGAGTACGACGCGGTGCTCATCCCCTTCGGCGGAGGCTCGTCGATCTCGGGCTCGCTCGAGGCGCCCGGCGACGAGACGCGGCCGGTGATCTCGGTCGATCTGTCCCGGCTGGACCGGCTGCTGGAGATCGATGCGCCCTCCCGGCTGGCCCGCGTCCAGGCCGGCGTCTCCGGGCCGGACCTGGAGGCGCAGCTGGCCGCGCGCGGCTACACGCTCGGCCACTTCCCCGACTCGTTCACGCACTCCACCCTCGGCGGCTGGATCGCCACCCGGTCCTCGGGGATGCAGTCAGACCGCTACGGCGACATCGCCGACCTGACCAAGGGCCTGCGGGTCGTCACCCCCTCGGGGACGCTCGTCACCCGGCCGGTGCCGGCGATGTCGACGGGACCGAGCGTGCGCCAGATGGTGCTCGGCTCAGAGGGCCGGCTCGGCATCATCACCGAGGCCACCGTCGAGGTGCGGCGGCTGCCCGAGAAGCGGATCATCCTCGGCTACCTGTTCCCCACGTTCGCCGCCGGCATGGCCGCCATGCGCGCGCTGGCCGAGAGCGAGTGCAACGTCTCGGTGACGCGCGTCTCAGACGCCCACGAGACGCAGTTCTCCTTCGCCACGCGCAAGACGCCGACGATCGTGGACAAGCTGCAGTCGCGGGCACTGCGCGAGTTCCTGGTGCGCCGCCTCGGCTTCGACGTCGAGGCCATGGCCCTCTCGTTCATCGGCTACGAGGGCAGCGCGGCCCACGTCACCCGCGAGCGCAAGGCCGTCGGTCGGATCGTCAAGGCCCACGGCGGCCTGTGCATCGGCTCGGGCCCCGGCGCCCTCTATGACCAGAAGAAGTTCGACACCCCCTACATCCGCGACTTCCTGCTCGACCGCGGGGTGGCCGGCGACGTGTCGGAGACCGCGATGCCCTGGAGCCTGCTCACCCCGGTCTATGACGCCGTCATCGCTGCCGGTGAGCGCGCCTTCGCCGATCTCGGGGTGGTGGGCTACATCATGTGCCACCTCTCGCACAGCTATCACGCGGGCGCGTGCCTCTACTTCACCTTCGCCTTCACGCCCTCGCCAGGCGCCGACATGCTCGCCCAGTACGACGTGGTGAAGTCCGCCATCCAGCAGACCTTCGTGGACAACGGCGCCACGCTGTCTCACCACCACGCGGTCGGGACCGAGCACGCCCAGTGGCTGGGCCAGGACATCTCCCAGCCCGGCGTCGTGATGCTCCGGGCGCTGTTCGACGGCACCGACCCGGGGCGGCACCTCAACCCGGGCAAGATCGTCTGACGCCGCGAGCGTCCCGGGTCGCCCACACCTCCTCCTTCATAGCTCGTCGTTGACCCACGCCGGCGCCCCCGCGCCGCAGTGACCCCCTACCGCGCGCCACCCCACAAGAGCGGGTGTCGCTAAACGGACAGCCGCTAGCAACTGCGCGTTTACGGCCCACGCTCACGGGTACCCCAGACTCACCTGATTTGTTAGCGCTCACATGGCGCGGCCAGGTGGGCGGAGAGAGGGAGACCGAAGATGACCGTGTTCACGCCACGGCGCCGCCCGGGCCGGGTTCTGCTGCGCCTTCTCACCATCGTCGTGGCGGCCACCGCCACGGTGGCCCTGCCCTCGCTGGCCGCACCCTCGCCTGCCGCCGCGGCGGCCCCCACCCTCACCGGCCACTGGCCGTTCGACGAGGGGACGGGAACGACCGCGGCCGACAGCTCCGGGGCCAATGACCCGCTGACGCTCGAGCACGGGGCGTCCTGGGGCCCGGGCGTCGTGGGTCCGCACTCGCTGGCGGTCAGCACCCCCAGCCAGCAGTACGCGCAGAGCAGCGGGCCGGTGATCGACACCACCCAGAGCTTCACCGTCTCCGCATGGGTCTACCTGACCAGCACGAGCGGCTACCAGACCTTCGTCAGCCAGGACGGCACGCAGATCAGCGGCTTCTTCCTCCAGCTGCGCGCCGACACGGGCCGCTTTGCCTTCACGCGCCCGGCGTATGACTCTCCCAAGGCGCTGGGCATCATCGCCGGCGCGCCCAACATCATCCCCCAGCCCAACGAGTGGTACCACCTGGCCGGCGTCTATGACGAGGCCAACCAGACCATCTCGCTCTACGTCAACGGCGTGCTCCAGCAGACCCAGTCATACGTCCCCAACTGGGGCGCCACCGGGCCGCTGGCGGTGGGGCGCGGGTTCTTCAACTCGGCTCCGACCGACTTCGTGTCGGGCAACATCGACGACGTCCGGACCTACGCGGGCGCGCTCAACGCCAACGCCATCGAGCAGCTGGCCGGTCCCGGCCGGCTCTCGGTTGACGCTTCCCAGCGCGGGCCCGCCATCAACCCGACGCAGTTCGGCGAGTTCCTGGAGGAGATCAACCACTCCGCCGACGGCGGCCTCTATGCCGAGCTCATCCGCAACCGCGACCTCAAGGAGAGCTCCTCGAGCCCGGTGGCGTGGTCAGAGGTCGGCGCGCCGGGGACCGACGCGAGCATCTCGCTGGACTCCAGCCAGCCTCTGAACTCGGCCAATCCGGTCAGCCTGAAGCTGGCCGTGGGCGACGGCACGTCCAACGGCCGGGTGGGCGTGGCCAATGCCGGCTACTGGGGCGTCCCCGTCAAACCGGCGACCACCTACAAGGTGTCCTTCTTCGCCCGCAGTGACGCGACCAGCCCAGGACCGCTGACGGTGGACCTCGAGAGCAACTCCGGCCACGTGTGGGCCTCGACCACGGTGACCGGCGTTACCGGCTCCTGGCAGCAGTTCACCACCACCCTGCACACCAACGGCGGCGCGCCCGCCTCGCTGGAGAACCGGTTCGTGATCTCGGAGCCGGCCGCCCAGGCGTCCGGGAGCAACCTGTGGCTCACCATCGTCTCGCTGTTCCCGCCCACCTATGACAACACCAGCAACGGCCTGCGGGTCGACCTGATGCAGGAGCTCGCCGGGCTGCATCCGGGGTACATGCGGATCCCCGGCGGCAACTACCTGGAGGGCGACACGATCGACACCCGCTTTGACTGGGAGGACACGATCGGGCCCATCCAGGACCGCCCCGGCCATCTCAACAGCGCCTGGGGGTACTGGTCCCAGGACGGCATGGGCCTGCTGGAGTACCTGGAGCTCGCCGAGGAGCTGCACGCCTCCCCGGTGCTGGCCGTGTGGGCGGGGTACACGCTCACCGGCACGGTGGTGCCCCAGAGCCAGCTCGAGCCCTACGTCCAGTCCGCCCTCAATGAGATCCAATACGCGACCGGGCCGACAACGACGTTCTGGGGAGCGCAGCGCGCGGCGGACGGCCATCCGGCCCCGTTCCACCTCGGCATGGTGGAGATCGGCAACGAGGACTTCTTCGACGGCTCGGGGAGCTACAACGCCTACCGCTATCCGATGTTCGCCAACGCCATCCGGGCCGCGTACCCGCAGCTGAAGCTGATCGCGACCACACCGGTCACCAACGGGCCGGTGGACGTCGTCGACGAGCATTACTACAACAACGACCCGCAGTACTTCGCCGAGAACGCCCACATCTTCGACGACGTCAGCCGCAGCGGGCCGAAGGTCATCGTGGGCGAGTACGCCACCACCAACGGCACGCCGACGGGCACACTGGCCAACGCCGTGGGCGAGGCCGCCTTCCTCACCGGGACCGAGCGCAACTCCGACCTGGTGCTGGGCGCGTCCTACGCTCCGCTGCTGGTCAACGTCAACGTGCCGAGCTGGCCGACCAACCTGATCGGCTACAACGCGCTCAGCAGCTACGTGTCACCGTCGTACTGGGCTCAGGAGATGCTCTCCACCCAGCACGGTGACCATGTGATCGGCTCGCAGGTCGTGTCGGGGAGCGGCACGCTGTATGAGGTTGCCTCCCAGGGCGACGGTCACACCTACCTCGCGGTCGTCAACGACGGCAGCGCGCCGGCGCAGACGACCATCTCCCTGGCCGGCCTCGGCGCCGGAGCCAGCGGCGGCACCGCGACCACGCTCACCGGCAACCCCACCGCGATGAACTCGCTCAACCACCCCAACGCCGTGTCGCCGACGACCCGTCGGCTGGGCTCGACGGGCACGAGCTTCGGCTACCGCTTCCCCGCCAACTCCGTGACGGTGCTCAACCTGACCACCGGAGGGGCATCGGCGACAACCGCGATGCGGCGGGCGGTGCGCCAGGCCAGGTTCAAGTTCACGTTCTCGCCGGCAGCGCCGAAGCTGCGCCCGACCAAGCGGGAGCGGCGCTGGCGACAGTCACGCTCATGAGAAGCAGGCCCTCACCGCCGACCCCGGCGATCGGTATGGTCACGGCCGATCGACGTGCGCCTCCTTGTTGCCCTTGGTTGCGGTCTGGCCTTGCTGGTGCCGGCCGCGGCCGGTGCTGCCATCGGCGACCCGCCGGCCAACCGCACGCTGAGCCCGGCCACGCTCCAGGCGTGCCGAGCCAACCCCGGCGCTCAGACCTGTGACACCTCGGCGCTGGCCGATCTCAACGCGGCGCGGGCGGCCGAGGGGCTGGGGCCGATGCAGCTGCCGGGCGACTTCGGCACGCTGACCGTGCCCCAGCAGCTCCTGGTCCTGTCGGACCTCGAGCGCGTCGACCGCGGACTGGTGCCGGTCATCGGCCTGTCGGGCCCGCTGGACCAGGATGCGCTCAGCGGCGCCCAGAACGACGCTGATCCCCAGCCGACGCAGTTCAACGGCGATGCGTGGACGGCCAACTGGGAGGGCGGCTACGGCTCGCCGTTGGAGGCCGACTTCGTATGGATGTACGACGACGGCTTCGGCTCGAACAACATCGACTGCACCTCCCCGACCGCAACGGGATGCTGGGGGCACCGCCACGACATCCTGTGGTCGTTCGACGCGCCCGCGGTCATGGGCGCCGCCGACGCCCAGGGCCAGTTCGGCGCCTCCCAGACCGAGCTGTTCGTCGGCGGCGATCGCCAAACCGCGCCCGGCCAGGCCGACGCGCCGCTGGCCCCGACGTGGGCCACGATCGCCGCCACCCTCCCCTTCGCGGTGTCGCCGGCGTCGCTCAGCTTCGCGCCCACCGCCACGTCGGCCCCGGTCACCGTCTCGGCGTCCGGAGAGAACATGAGCATCGCGGCAACGCTGCCCACCGGCGCGGACGGTTGGTCGGTCACCCCGGCGACGTGCACCGTGATGGCAGGCGCGAGCTGCACCTTCACCGTGTCGGCCGCGCCGGCCGCCACCGGCACCGGCTCCACCCTCACCCTCCGGGGACCGAATGGCGCCCAGGAGGTGACGCTGGCCAAGCAGGGCGCGGCCATCCTGCACGCGGCGGTCAACCGGCGCACGATCACCGCCGGCGCCGCGGCCACCATCACCGGCACGCTGCTGCGCCCGGCCGGGGCCGGCGCGGCCGGGCAGGTGGTGGCGCTGGCGCTGCGCTCCGGGGGCGCGCCGATCGCGCGTGTCACCACGTCCGCCGGCGGCGTGGCGCAGTTCCGCGTCTCGCCCCGGGCCGACACCAGGTACTGGCTCGTCTTTGCGGGCAACTCCACGCTCAGCGGCGCGTCGGCGGGACCCATCGCCCTCCTGGTGGCACCCAAGATCACCGCGGCCTTCGCGCAGCGCGTGGTCCCGACCGGCCACGCTGCGCGGCTCGCCGGACGGGTCACGCCCGCCCCCGGGCGGCGCCTGCAGCTCCAGGGCGAGCGGCGCGGGCGAT
Organism: uncultured Solirubrobacteraceae bacterium; assembly: GCA_963737335.1. Taxonomy (GTDB): domain Bacteria; phylum Actinomycetota; class Thermoleophilia; order Solirubrobacterales; family Solirubrobacteraceae; genus Palsa-465. The sequence goes on along the minus strand of CAVTSK010000020.1, from coordinate 115,516 downwards.
GGCAGACGATCACCTCGGCACGAGCCGACCACGCCGGGCGCTTCCGCTTCCTCATCCGCCATGCCGCGCGCGGGGCCACGCGCTACCGGGTGCTGCTCCCGGCCACGGCCACGCACGCTCGCGCGACGTCGCCGGCCAGGACGCTGCGCGCGCAATGATCGAACTGCCCTGCGCGGCGGACATACGCTGCTCGGCGGAGACCATCTTCGATCTGATCGTCGACTTTCGCGGCCAGGAGCGGTGGCTGGGAAAGTCCTCGGCCTTCCGGGGCACGCACGAGATCTCCTCGGACCCGGTGGTGCTGGGGACCACCTACCGCGAGCCCGGGGCGCTCGGGGTGCGTAACGGAGAGGTCGTTGAGTTCGAGCGGCCGACGCACGTCGCCTTTCGCCAGCCGATGACCGGGCGTTTGCACACCGGGACGATCGACGTGCTCATGGCCTACACGCTCACCCCGAGCGGCGCGTTCACGCACGTACACCGGCTCGTCACGATCGACATGCCCGGCTCGTTGAGACTGTTTCAGCCCATCCTGGTGCGCGCGTTCGCTCACGAGAGCCGCCGCACGCTGCTCGCGCTCAAGGCGTACGCCGACACACTGTCGTAGTGGCGGCCAGTCCCTATCGTGTCCTGCTCCGCTCACCCGCGGTGCGCTGGCAGGCGGTCGGGGGCCTGCTGGCTCAGACCACTCAGGGGGCCGGCGCCATCGGGATCATCCTGGTCATCCGGGGCCACCATGGCTCGCTGGCGCTGGCCGGCGCGGTGGTGGGGGCGGTCTCGATCGCCGGCGGCCTGGCGCGGCCGGTTCAGGGCCGGTTCATCGACCGTCGCGGCGCGCGCGGGCTCATGGCGGCGACCGCCGTGGTGCACCCGGCGGCCGTCGTCGCCATCGTCGCGCTGTCCGACGCCGATGCCGCCGGCGCCGTGCTCATCGCCCTTGGCCTGGTGGCCGGCGCCTCGCTGCCGCCGGTGTCGACGTGCATGCGCGTGGTGTGGGGCGCGGCGACGGCGGGCGGCGACCGGACGTCGGCCTACAGCCTCGTCTATCTCACCCAGGAACTGGCGATCCTCACCGGGCCGCTGCTGCTCTCGGCGGTGATCGCGACGTCCAACGCATCGGTGGCGCTCGTCACCGTCGCGGGCGTGACCTGCGCGGGGACCCTCCTGTTCACCGTCACCCTGCCACGGCACCTCGATCGATCCACCGCCGCGCCGCGGCAGCGCGGCGGAGCGCTGCTGCGGGCCCCCGGCATGCGGGCCCTCATCCCCGCCGCCGGCCTGGTGGGAGCGGTGATCGGCGCCATCGAGGTCGGGGTGCCCACGTTCGCCGCCGCACACCACTCGCCGGCGGCCAGCGGGCTGCTCATCGCGATCCTCTCCATCGGCGGCATCACGGGCGCGGCGATCTACGGCGGGCGCCGCTGGGAGCTGGCGCCCACCGGCCGGCTCCTCGTGCTCCTGGCAGCGCTCAGCGTGGCGGTGGCCATTTCAATCCCCGCGCCGGGGCTGATCGTGCTGGGAGTGGTGCTCGCGCTGGTGGGCGTCCCGCTCAACCCGAGCCTGGCCACCATCTCGCTGCTGGTGGACTCGCACGTCTCCGCCTCCAGCGCCGCGGAGGCGTTCGGCTGGCTCTCAACCGGTCTCGCCGGCGGCGCGGGCCTGTCCAGCGCGCTCGCCGGGGCCGTCAGCCACCCAGGCGATGCGCGGCCCGCGTTCGTGGTGGCCGCGATCGCGGCGGTCACCGCCACCTTGGTCGTCGCCGCTGCGCGTCGCACCCTCGCGGCGACGCCCGCGCAGACCTAGACCGTCTCGGGGCTCAGCGCAGCGACCATGGCGTCCACCCTCACCTGGGCCGAGGCGAAACCCAGAGTCCCGAGCTCGAATGCAGCGCGGGTCCCAGCGGAGGGTGAAACGAGCAGGAAGGCGGTGGAGGCCTTGCGCGGCGCGACCTGGACGGCCAGCCCCGCGCGTGGCAGGCAGGCGAGCTCGCCCTTGATCTTGACCCGGCCCCAGAACGGCTTCCATTTGAAGAAGTAGACCGATGAGGGCGTCACGGCCACCGCGAAGCTCTGGGGTAGACGCACGTCCTTGGCGCCCTCCCGGCGCACGCGCCCGCGGGTCGCGCCCGAGAGGCGCGGGGAACCGCTGCCCAGGACGGCGCCGGCCGCGTTCAGGGCCTCGGCTCCAAACAGGCTCGACATCGAGCCGACCGGGCTCCCGACCGTGACCGTGACCAGGGGCCCGTCGACGAGCGGCGCCACCCCGTGCTCCAGGTTCTGCTGATACCGCTCGCCCATCGACATCCGCTGACTCCTCCCGGTACCGGAGACGCCTCCCGCGGCGCGGAATTCTATTCGGCCGGGTCCCGAGCGGACCGACCGCGTCCGGGTCAGTCGCGGTAGCGCAGGCCGTCGAGCGCGATGTCGAGGATGTGCTCGATCTGGGCCGGCTCGGCGCCCTGGATCTTGGCGATGCCGCCGACCATCTGGATCACGTCTGAGAGGTTGATGTCCGGGCGCACCGCCCCGGCTTCGCGCGCGCGTTCGAGCAGCGGCTCGCCCGCCTCGTACATCATCGTCCGGCAGCTCCGAAACAGCGGCGCTTCGCGGTCCATGTAGTCGAGGAGCTCGTGGGCCAGCGCCTGCTTGGTCGCCATATAGCCGACGAAGCGATGCAGCCAGCTCACCAAGGCGTCCCACGGCTCGAGATCCTCGAGCTCGCCGGCGGCACGACACAGGTCGTCGAGCTCACCGACGTAAACGGCCTCGAGCAGCGCCTGGCGGTTGGGGAAGTTCCGGTAGAGCGTGCCGATCCCGACCTCGGCCCGGCGGGCGATCTCCTCCAGCGACGTGGAGGCCCCGCCCTGGGCGAAGGCCTCGCGCGCGGCGGCGATGACCTTGTCGTAGTTGCGCCGGGCATCGGCGCGCTTGGGGCGGGTGATGAGGATGTCGGTGGGGCTGTCGGTGGCGCTCATGGGTCGATTCAGAAAAGATCGCTTGACAAAACGGAGGGGGCCTCCGCTATAGTAACCGGAGGTTGCCTCCACATAGTTCTGGAGGTGGCCTCCATTTTACCACCACCCATCCGGCCCCTCAACTTTCTGGACGTATGAACCTCACCCCCACACCCACATCCATCCCCACCAGCGACCGCCGGTGGATGGCCCTCGTGGTTGTCTGCCTGGCCCAGCTGATGATCGTGCTCGACACCACGATCGTGAACGTGGCGCTGCCCTCGATCCAGCGTGATCTGCATTTCAGCCAGGGAAACCTGACCTGGGTCGTCAACGCCTTCCTTCTCACCTTCGGCAGCTTCCTGCTGCTCGCCGGGCGGCTCGGCGACCTCATCGGCCGCAAGCGCGTGTTCCTCTCGGGGCTCGTCGTCTTCACGGCCGCCTCGCTGCTCTGCGGCGTGGCCCCCAGCCAGGGCTTCCTCATCGCCGCCCGCTTCATCCAGGGCATCGGAGCCGCCATGCAGGCCTCCGTGATCCTGGCCATCATCGTCACCGAGTTCCCCCAGCCCCGCGAGCGTGCGCGGGCGATGAGCGCCTACGTGTTCACCGCCGTGGCCGGCGGCTCGCTCGGGCTGCTGGCCGGCGGTGTGCTCACCGAGGCGCTGAGCTGGCACTGGATCTTCTTCGTCAACCTCCCGATCGGCCTGGCCGCCATGGCCTTCGGCCGCATGCTCATTCCCGAGGACCGGGGCATGGGCCTCGAGCACGGGGTCGACTGGCTCGGCTCCGTCCTGGTGACTCTGTCGCTGATGACCGCCGTGTACGCCATCGTCCAGGTCACCAACCACGGCTGGGGCTCGTGGCAGGTCCTCGGCTTCGGCGCGGTGGCTGCCGTGCTCATGGCCGCGTTCCTCACCCTCGAGGCGCGGATCGAGAACCCCATCATGCCCCTGCGCATCCTGCACCTGCATGGTCTGGTCGCGTCGAGCGTCGTGCGCGGCCTGCTGGTCACCGGCATGTACTCGACGTTCTTCCTGGGCACGCTCTACCTGGAGCATGTGCGCCACTTCAGCGCGCTGCAGACCGGCCTGGCCTTCCTACCGTGGACGGTCACCGTCGGCATCCTCTCGACGGGCGTCACCGCCCGCCTGGTCGAGCGCTTCGGACAGATGCGCGTGCTGGTCCCCGGGTTGGTCAGCGTGATCGTGGGGCTCCTGCTCATGCGGAGCGCCGGCGCGTCGACCAGCTTCTTTCCCACCCTGTTCCTCGCAAACTTCGCCATCGGCCTGGGCATCGGCAACGCCTTCATGCCACTGCTGCAGATCGCGATGGCCGATGTTCCGGCGCAGGACGCGGGTTTGGGCTCGGGCATCATCAACGTCTCCCAGCAGGTGGCCGGCGCGCTGGGGCTGGCGGTGCTCGGCACCGTCGCCACCAGCCACTCCAAGACCCTGCTGGCCCAGCATCACACGGTGGTCGACTCCCTGATCGGCGGGTATCACCTCGCCTTCGGGATCGCTGTGGTGGCCGTCATCGCCGCTGTCGCGACGGCGGTGACCCTCCTGCGCACCCCGGTCTCGGAGGAGATCGAGGAGCGGGCCGAAGCGGTGGCGCTCGTCACCGAAGAGCCTTCAATGCCGTTCGAAAGGCAGGCTGCGTGATGCCCACCACATCCACGTTTCCCCCCAGGCGCCCCGGGTCGCCGGACGCCCCGCGGCCGAGCACCACGGGTCTCCCTCCGCGGCGTCTCTCTCCGCAGGGCGAGATAACCCGGCTGGCCGAGGCGGTCCGCATGGAGGCGGCCGCCCTGGAGGCCGGACGTCGCCTGCGGCGTAGCGGCCGGGTCAGCCTGCCGGTCCGCGCTCGCCGGCGCGGCTGAGGAGCCGGCGCCGCGCTCACTTTCCGCTGGGCGCGGCGCCCGGTCCCGCGATGACCGCCTGGGACTGCGTGGTGTGCGCGAGCGCCTTGCCCGCCTCGTCGCGGATCTCGGTCTGAACCACGATCACCGAGCGCCCCACCCGCAGCGGCCGTGCGGTGGCGATCGCGTGGCCCTCGCGCAGGGCGCGCAGGAAGTTGGTCGTCGACGAGATCGTCGCCGTGCCGGCGCCCGCAGGCAGGTTGAGGAAGGCACACACGCCGCCGAGGCTGTCGGCGAACGCCATCAGCGCTCCGCCGTGCAGCAGCCCGCCGGTGGTGCACAGGCCCTCGCGCCAGGCCAGGCGACCGGTCACCTCCTCGGGCGTTGCGGCGGTGAGCTCGATGCCGAGCTGGGCCGCGAACGGCATCATCGCCACGAGATCGCCCAGCTCCGGCATGGCGCGTACCTTAGGCGCCCCCCAGCGGCCGCGGCCGCCGGGGGCCGCTAACTCAGCGGCTTGGCGAACCAGTGGTCGGCAAACGACTCGTCGTTGAAGGGCGGGACCTCGACGTAGCCGGCCGTGCGGTACATGGTCATCGCCTCGGTCAGCGCCTCGTTGGTCTCGAGCCGCGCCACATCGGCGCCGCTCTCGCGGATGAGCTGTTCGAGCTCTCGCAACAGCCGCCGGCCGATTCCCAGGCCGCGAGCCGATTCCGCCACCCACATGCGCTTGACGTCCGACGGGCCGCCGGGCCGGTGCTTGACCGCCCCACAGCCGATGGCCTCCTCCCCCAGGTAGGCGACGAGAAAGGCGCCGGCGGGAGGGCGGACCTCGTGGGGCTCGGCGGTGGAGCCGGTATGCGGATCAAAGGGGGTGTCCGAGCGCCGGTTCAGCTCGGCCATGTAGGCGCGCAGACAGCGCTTGGCGTCCGGATGCTCGGGGTCAACGATCCGGGTCTGCACCAGGGACGCCGTGATGAGCTGCTCGACGGACCGCATCGCCGCCACCAGCTGCTCGCGCTGCGCCGAGCCGAGCGGCGAGAGGATCGAGCGGGCCAGCTCGTCGCTGCGCTCGTCAAGGACGCCGCGCTCGGCGATCCCCGTGGCCGTCAGTCGCGCCACGCGGATCCGCGCGTCGGCGGGACTGGGCACCACCTCGATCAGCGCGTCGGCCTCCAGGGTGCGCAGCACCCGGCTCAGCTGACCGGAGTCCATGTCCAGGCGCGCGCGCAATGCCCGCACCTCCGCACCCTCGGCGCCGATCTCCCACAGCACCCGGCAGGCGGAGAGCGGCCGTGATCGCGCCAGATAGTGATCGCTGAGGGCGCCGACGCGCTGGGTGACGGCCCGGTTGAAGCGCCGGACCTGCTCGATCTCCGCATCGACCTCATCGGTGGCAGTTGCCGGCGCGGATGCCATTCTCTGATAATAGTCAGAGAGTCAAGCCGTGCCGTAGTGAGCGTTGGCGCGCGCCAGGATCACCGTGAGCGTCCGCCCCGTGGTCTCGAGGTCCGCCGGAGGCAGGTCGCCCCACAGTCGCTGCGTGATCTCGCTCACCGCGCCGAGGACGCGGGCGTGCACGTCGCTTCCGGCCCGGCTCACGGCCACGTCCCCCGCCGCCCCCGAGGCCTGCAGCAGGTCGCCGCTGACCAACTCGTCGACGCGTGCCTCGGCGTCGGCCGCGCCGACCTTCAGCGCCCCGGCCAGTCGCCCCACCAGCTGCTCGCGGGCCAGCCCGCCGCCGGCGGTCACGGTCAGCCGGAGCGCGATCCACTGGTGCTCGGTGAGGCCGACGGCGTCCAGCTGGCGATAGAGGATGGCGTTCAGCGCCTTCTCGGTCTCGCCCAGAACCTGCGGTGTGAATGTGGTCTCGGTGGTCATCGTCGCGTCCTCTCGTTGGCTCTATCAACGTTGGTGAGACCAACGATATCAGTAACTCATTGGCATCCCCAACGTTGGGCACGCCAATGTATGCTGCTGCGCGGTGAGTGAGACCGAGTACGACCCGCCGGACCGGCTGCAGCGCCTCCCCAGCTGGCTGGCCGGCCAGATGTCGCGCCAGGCCCAGCGCCTGGTGGATGAGGCCCTCGCCCGCGAGGGCGCCCGTCGCCAGCACTTCGTGGTGCTCACCTCGCTGGCCGAGCAGGGCCCGGCGAGCCAGGCTGCCCTCGGGCGGCGACTGTGGATCGATCGCAGTGACCTGCACGCGATCCTCAACGAGCTCGAGGCCGACGGCCTGGTCGCGCGCATGCGCGACGAGGCCGACCGCCGCCGCAACGTCGTCGCCCTGACCCGCGCCGGCCGGTCCGCGCTGGCCCGGCTCGATAAGCGGGTTGACGCTGCGCAGGAGACCCTGCTGGCGCCGCTGTCCGGGCGTGACCGCCGCGAGTTGCGCCGGCTCCTGGCCCGCGTGATCCAGCGCGACTGACACTCCGCCGGCGTTCGCTCGCGCGGCCGCGCGCTACGCGAGCTCGGCGACGGCCTCCAGCAGGCGGTCCACGTCGTCGGCGGTGTTGTAGAGCACCAGGCTGGCCCGGACCGCCCCGCCGGAGTCCTGCAGACCGAAGCGGCCCATCAGCTCATAGGCGTAGTTGTCGCCGTTCCAGACCGACACCCGTCGCTGGGCCAGGTGCTCGGCGACGGCGAGCGGCGTCTTCCCCTCGACGGTGAACGACAGGGTCGAGGTGCGCCGCGCCGGCGCGGGCAGGACGCGCACGCCGTCGATCGCGGCCAGCCCCTCGAGCGCGCGGCGCAGGAGTCCGGCGAGGTAGGCCTCCACCGCCGTCAGCGCGGCGACCAGCCGGTCGCGGCGCGAGCCGCCGGCGTCGGTGAGCCCGGCCAGCCAGTTAACCGCCGCGGTCATCCCGGCCAGCAGCTCGAAGGCGGGGGTCCCGCGCTCGAAGCGGTCAGGCACGTCGTCGGAGGCGGGCGCGAGCTTTGCCGGCGTCACGCGCCCCAGCAGCGCCGGGTCGGCGACCAGCGCCCCCGCATGGGGCCCGAATAGCTTGTAGGTGGAGAAGACGTAGAAATCGGCTCCCAGGGCGCGCGTGTCGGTGGGGACATGGGGCGTCGCGTGCACGCCGTCGACGTAGACCAGCGCGCCCGCGGCATGCGCGCGCTCGGCGATGGCGCGCACGTCGGGGCGGCTGCCGATGGCGTTGGATGCCGCGGTGACAGCGACCAGCCGGGTCCGGTCCCCGATCACCGCGTCGAAGCGCTGCGCCGGCAGCTCACCCGTCTCGATGTCGAACTCGGCCCAGCGCACCGTGGCCCCGGCGCGCTGGGCGGCGATCACCCACGGCCGGATGTTGGCGTCGTGATCGAGCGAGGTGACGACGATCTCGTCACCGCCAGACCACCCGCGCGAGAGAGCGTCGGCGATGTGGAAGGTGAGCGTCGTCATGTTGGGTCCCAGCACCACCCCCTCGGGCGTGCCGTTGACGAGGTCAGCCACCGCGCGGCGGGCCTCGTCCACGATCGCCGTGCTGCGCTCGCTGGCCGCAAAGACGCCGTGCACGTTGGCCATCCCGTCGCACAGGGCCGCCGCGATGGCCTCGATGACCGCCGTCGGGACCTGCGTGCCGGCCGCGCCGTCCAGCGACGCCCAGCCGCCGGCCAGGCCGGGGAACTCCGCGCGGATGTCATCGATGGATCGGTTCAGCGTGCTCATCGGCCGCTGTCTACCAGATAGATGAACGCCACGTGAACGGGGTGACGATCAAACGCACCCGCCGGCCGGCGCCTGCGACGATCCCCGGATGGCCCACGAGGGACAGCGCTCGGTCCTGATCGTCGACGACGAGCCGACGATCGTCGAGGTCGTGGCGCGGTATCTCGAGCGCGCCGGGTATCACACGCGCACCGCCGCCAACGGGGAGCAGGCGCTGGCGGCCGCCGCGCAGGAGCGGCCCGACCTCGTCGTGCTCGATCTGATGATGCCGGGCATCGACGGGCTGCGCGTGATGCGGCGGCTGCGCGATCAGGCTCCGGAGCCGCTGGGCGTGATCCTGCTCACGGCCCGTGGTGAGGAATCGGACCGCGTCACCGGATTGCGCCTCGGCGCCGACGACTACGTGGTCAAGCCGTTCTCGCCGGTGGAGCTCGTGGCCCGCGTGGATGCGGTGCTACGACGCGTGGACAAGCCCGGTGGCGATGACGTCGGAATCCTGGAGCTCGGCGACATCCGGATCGACCCGGTGGCCCGGCAGGTGTTCGCGCGCGGCCAGGAGATCCTGCTCACCCAGCGGGAGTTCGACGTCCTGCTGTTCATGGCCCGCCACCCGCTGCAGGTGTTCTCGCGCGAGCAGCTCATGGACGCCGTCTGGCAGTACTCGTTCTACAGCGACACCTCGACCGTCACCGTCCACATCCGCAGGCTGCGCGCCAAGCTCGAGGCCGACCCGTCCCGGCCCACCCACATCCAGACGGTGTGGGGTCTGGGCTACCGCTTCGTGCCATGAGCCAGTTCGCGCACGGCGGAGCCGGCGCCGTCGCCCGTGCACGCTCGGCGGCGGGATCGCTCTCGCGCCAGTTCGCCATTGCCGTCGGGCTGGCCATCGCTCCGGTGCTGATCGCGCTCGTCGTGTTCGGCTGGCTGATGGTCATCTCCGGCGATGCCGCGGGCGAGATCGCCGCGATCGTCGTCGCCGCCGGGGCGGTGGCCATCGGCGGGGCCCGCCTGTTCGCCCGGCAGATCGCCGCTGACGTCTCGGCCATCCGCCACGGCGTCGACGCCGTGGCCCAGGGCCACCGCGACGTCACAATCGCCACCGCCGCCCGCGACGAGCTGGGCGGACTGGCCGAGTCAGCCAACGCCATGATCGCCCAGCTGGCAGCCGAGGAACACGCGCGCACCCAGTCAGAGGACGCGCGGCGCAACCTGGTGGCGGCCGTCTCCCACGATCTGCGCACTCCGATCACCTCACTGCAACTGCTCACCGAGGCGATCGGCGACGACATCGTCGACGGCGAGCATCGCCGCGCCTACGTCGACCGGATGCGCACGCATATCGGCGCCCTCAGCGCCCTCATCGACGACCTGTTCGAGCTGTCGCGACTGGAGGCCGGTGACATCACGTGGTCGCTGCACCAGGTCGAGCTCGACGAGCTGGTGCAGGAGACGATCGAGGCCATGCGCGTCCAGGCCGATGCGAAGGGGGTCCGCGTCACCGCCACGCTGCCGGGTGACCTCGTCGCGGCGCACGCCAATCCGGAGAAGATCCAGCGCGTGCTGTTCAACCTCATCCAGAACGCCATCCGCCACACCCCGGCCGATGGCAGCGTGGTGGTCCGGGCCGAGCCGTCTGCGGCGGGCGTGGAGATCGAGGTGGCCGACACGGGGAGCGGCATCGTGCCCGCCGATCGTGCACGGGTGTTCACCGCCTTCTACCGGGGCGGCAGCGACGCGGCTCGCTCGGGCGAGGGCGCCGGCCTCGGGCTGGCGGTGTCGCGCGCCATCGTCGAGGCGCACGGCGGCCGCATCTGGCTCGCGGATTCGGCTCAGGGCACCCGGGTCCGCTTCAGCCTGCCGGCGACGAGCTCGTAAGACCCTCGTAATCCATTAACGGTCCCTTCCGGTCTCGCCGGATCGGCCACCCGGGCACCGCTGCCGTGGTGCAATGGCGGACACGCCCCGTCCACCACGACGACGGCACAAATCCTCTCATCTCCAAGGAGTGACATGCATCGTTTGCTGCGCACTGCGGCGCGCCTGCCCGTGCTTGCCGCCGGGCTCACCCTGGCGCTCACCGGCGTCGCCGGCGCCCACGCCGGGCCGAGGTCAGACCACCACCGGCCCAGTCCCGTGGTCGGCCATCTCTACGTCAACGACAACACCGCGCCCGCCAACACCATCGCCGGCTTTGACCGCCACGCCGACGGGTCGCTCACCCCGATCCCGGGGTCGCCGTTTGCCACCGGCGGCGCCGGCACCGGGGCGGTCATCGGCTCTCAGGGCGCTCTGCAGATCACCGCCGGCGGCCGAGCTCTCCTCGCCGTCGACCCCGGCAGCAACGACATATCCGAGCTGCTCGTCGGCCGAGACGGGCGGCTGTGGCCCCTGCCCGGTCAGACGGTCTCCTCACAGGGCACCGAGCCGGTGAGCATCGCCGTCGCTCGCGGCCTCGTCTACGTCGCCAACGCCGGCGCGGGCGACAGCAACTACGCCGGCTTCAGCCTCGATCGCTTCGGGCGGCTGCAGCCGATTCCCGGGGCCACCTTCCCGCTGCCCGATGCGGCGCAGCCCGGGGACGTCCTGATCAACTCGACCGCGACCAAGCTCGTCGGCACGCGGGTCGGCACCTCCCAGATCGACAGCTTCGCGCTGGACCGGCGGGGCCGCCTGCACCCCGCGGCCGGGTCCCCGTTCGCCGCACAGGGGCCGGGGCCGTTCGGGAGCGAGTTCAATCCGATCGACCCTGACCAGGTGTTCGTCTCAAACGCACACGGCGGCCCCGGGGCCGGCACCGTGTCGGCGTTCAGCGACGGTCCCGGCGGCGTCCTGACGTCGATCGGCGCCTCGCCGTTCCCCAATCAACAGACCGCTCCGTGCTGGGTGGAGATCAGCCGCGACGGGCGTCACCTGTTCGCGGTGAACACCGCGGTCCCCAGCATCTCGAGCTACGGCATCCGCCGCGACGGGACGCTGCACCTCATCGCCAACACGCCGTTCGCCGGCGCTGACGCCTCCACCCTGGCTCCCGAGGACGCGCGGCTGAGCCCGGACGGATCCACGCTGTGGGTGGTGGACAGCAAGGGCGTCGCGGTCAGCGGGTTCGCCGTCCGCGGCGGGCGTGTGACCCAGATCGCGGCGGCGCAGACGGCACTGCCCGCCGGCGCGACACCGTTCGGCGTGGTCGTCAACTAAGCCGAGGAGCGAGACGAGGGCGCGGCGCCTTCACCGTCCACGAGGTGCCGCGCAGTCTCGTTGCTCCACGCGACGGCCTCGAGGTAATGCTCGGGGGCGTTGGGCACCAGGTGCCGGGCGCGGCGGAAGGCGCCGGCCTCCATCGCCTCCACGCCGTCGAGCAGCCGTCCCGCCCCGCTGCGGTTGACGAGCGCGTCACGCATGGCGGGCGGGAACGGAAGCAGCTGGACCACGCTGGCCATGGGGCGATCGGTGAGCGCGTCGATCACGGAGAACAGGCCCAGCGCGAACATCTCCGATGACGGGCCCTCCTCGCTCTCGCCGGCGAGCTGGCAGAACCGGGCGCGGACGAGTGCGGTGACGAACAGCTCGCGCGGCTTGCCACCGATCTGAGCCAGGATCATCATCGTCGTCCAGCTGCGGACGTTGTCGATCCCCAGCAGCGTGACCGCCTGCATCACGGTGCTCACCGGCTGGCGCAGGCTGAAGTAGGCGGAATTGATGTAGCGCAGCAGCCGATAGCTGAGCGCGACGTCGGTCGAGATCACGCGGTCCAGCGCGGCGAGGTCGACGGCCGGGTCCTGGACGTCGGCGGCGAGCTTGAGCAGCGCCAGCTTGCTGGGCGCGACACTGGTCCCCTCGATCGGCTCGGGGCGGCAGAAGAAGTAACCCTGGAAGAGATGACAGCCGGCGGCCACCGCGACCTCGAAGTCGGCGTGGTCCTCGAGCTTCTCCGCCACCAGCGTCAGCCGGTGCGGGGAGAGGTCACGGGCGAGGGTGGTCAGCCCCTCGGCGCCGAGCGCGCGCAGGTCGAGCTTGACGATGTCGACCCGGGACAGCAGCGGCTCGATGTTCGGGGTGAGCGTGAAGTCATCGAGCGCGACCAGGTAGCCGGCCCTGCGCAGCCTGTCCAGCGCCTGGATGAGCGCGTCGTCGACGAGCTGATCCTCGAGCAGCTCCAGGACGACCCGTTCGGGCGGGATGGTCTCCGCCAGCCCTCCGAGCACGAACTCGCGGGTGACGTTGATCCACGCCCGCCGCTGGTCGACGAGGCGTTCGAGCTCGATCTCGGTCATCGCGTTGAGCGAGACGCGCGCCGTGGCCAGCTCATCGTCGCGTACGTTGGCGTGCTCGGACGCACCCTCGCGGTACAGGAGCTCGTAGCCGACCGCGGTCAGCTCCCCGTTCAGGATCGGCTGACGGGCCAGGAGAACCTCCGGCGGGGGCGCGTGCTGCGTCATGTGCTGAGACGGAGAATCTTCGCCGATGTCAGCACAGCGCACTGCGCCGGGGCGCGGGATGTCATGTGTCGTGTCCAAGGACCCTCGAGGGCCTTTCGGCACGCGCCCTCAATGCTGAGGAGTTCTTGTGCGGAAAACTGGCCATTTAGGCCCTCGGGTCGCTGCGCGGCCCTCGCCGGTCAGGGCTTGAGCTTGTGTCCGCTGTGAAACAGCCAGGCGCTCCACGCCACGGTCAGCGCCGCCAGCGCCCCCGTGATGGCCAGGGCGATGCCGACGGGGACGTCGCTGGTGCCCAGAAACCCGTAGCGCACCGCCTGCACGAGGTAGAAGATCGGGTTGGCGTGCGATACCTCACGCCACGGCGACGGCAGCGTCGACACGGAATAGAAGACGCCGCCGAGGAAGCTCAGCGGCACGATCAGGATGTTCTGGACGAACCCCGCGTGGTCCCAGGTCTTGGCATAGATCCCGATCACCACCCCCAGCGAGGCGAACAGCGTCAGGCCGAGCGCGACTCCCGCCACCAGCACCAGCGGCTGGTTGACGGGCACGTGGGTGATCGGCAGGGCCAGCAGCAGCAGCGCCGCCCCGATGAGCAGCGCCCGCACCACTCCGCCGAGTGACAGCCCCAGGTTGATCTCCCAGTTGCGCATCGGCGAGGCCAGCACGTCGTTGAGATAGCGGTCGAACCGGGCCTGGAACACCGACGATGCGTTGTTGGTGTAGGCGGCCTGGACCATGGCCATGGTGATCAGCCCGGGGACGATGAACTGCCGATAGTCGAAGCCGTCGACGTGGCGGATGCGGCCACTCAGCGACAGGCCGAACACGAGGATGAACAGGAACGACGCCATCACGGGGGCCGCGACGGTCTGGGTCCAGAGCTTGAGGACGCGTAGGATCTCCCGGCCCGCCAGCGAGATCAGCCCGCGGCGGCGCTCGAGCAGACCCGGCGGCGCGGACGGCCGGCGGTCCTCGACGAGGCCCGCGGCGCTCACGCCGCGGCCATGGCCTTGACGTAGACGTCGGCCAGGGAGCCGGCGTCGAAGCTCTCCAGCAGGGCGGCCGGGCTGTCGCGCGCCAGCAGCCGCCCGCCGCGGATGAGCGCGACGTCCTGGCAGAGCTCCTCGGCCTCCTCCAGGTAGTGGGTGGTGAGCAGGATCGTCGTGCCCTGCTCGTGCAGCCGCCGGATGTAGCGCCACAGCTCGATGCGCAGCTCGAAGTCCACCCCGGCCGTCGGCTCGTCGAGGATCACCAGGCGCGGCTCGTGCATCAGCGCGCGCGCCAGCAGCAGGCGCCGGCGCATCCCGCCCGAGAGGCTCGGTGCGCGGACCCCGGCCTTGGAGCGCAGGTCAAAGACGTCCATCATCTCCCGCGCGCGGCGCACCGAGTCGGCGCGGCTCATCCCGTAGTAGCCGCCGTGGTAGACGAGCGTCTCCTCGACGTCGAGGAAGCGGTCGAGGTTGACGTCCTGCTCGGCCAGCCCCATCAAGCGCCGCGCCTCGGGGTCCTGATGCGGGTGCCCGAAGATCTCGATCGTGCCCGAGGTGACCCGGATCAGATTGCACACCGCGCTGATCAGCGTCGTCTTGCCCGCGCCGTTGGGCCCGAGCAGGCCGAAGAACTCGCCCGCGGGGATCTCCAGGTCAAAGCCGTCCAGCGCCAGCAGGCCGCCGTCGTAGCGCTTGGTGAGGCCGCGCAGGGAGAGTGCCGCTTCAGAGCTCATCGCCCATCGAGCCTAGTGCGCTGCCCCGGCCGGACTCGCCGAGAGGGTCCTCGGGGTCGTAGGATCTCCCCGTGGGGGCCGAGCAGACCAGCGAGGAGACGGCGGCGGTCGCCCCGCCATCTCGACCGGCGTCGGTCGACCCGACGGCGACGAGCATGCCCGAGCTGTCCTTCGGCGCGATCGCCCAGCTCGGTCAGCTCGGGACCGCCGGCTCCCGTGACGCGCTCCTGGACCTGCAACGCGGCGCGGGGAACGCGCACGTCGCCCGCCTGCTCGGGGGCAAGGGGACGCCGGAGCAGCCCAGGTCCGGGGTGACCCAGCCGGCGGCGTCCCTGCAGGACACGCTCCTGGCCCACGAGCGCGCCCATCAAGCCGCAGGGCCGGCGCCCGGGCTCGCCGATGGGCCGCGCCTTCGCCTCATGCGCGGAGTCGACGACCGTGAGCTGGAGCTTGCCCGGTGGGCGGAGGCCGGCCTCACTCCGGCCCAGGGCCGGGTTCTCGCTCGCGACAGCGGGACCGCCAAGGGCGCGAAGTCCGGTGCGTGCCTGTCCTCGGAATCTGACGACGGGGTATTCGACGTCGAGGCCGAGCAGGTCGCGACCGCCCACCAGACCTTCCTGGATCCACCGCAGAGCAACCTTGACACGTCACAGCCGCTCGGCTTCAAGCCCCGGTTCCAGCTGCGCTCGCCAGAGTCAGCGGGACCGAACGGGAACTTCTCCAGCTACAACGTGCGCCAGTGGTTCGTCGTCGAGCCGGGCTCCTCCGATTACACATCGAAACCCAGTTGGGGTGGAAACCACTTCTCGATCGAGATGGACAAGGAGGGGGATTGGCTCGTCGTCGCCAAGATCGCGATGGACGGGCAGATGGTCTACCTGTTCCGGCGGGTGAAGATCGTGGCGGCCAAGAACGTGGCCGACGAGGCGTTCAAGAATGCGCGCACGGCGAGCTACCCCCAGTACTTCTGGATCATGCACCAGGAACGGGTCAAGCGCGGCGGGGCTGACCTCGACCAGTCGAAGACCAAGGGCGCCTACATCAGCAACGAGGGGCCTGACGCGGCGAATCCCGCGGGAGAAAAGGACACCTACAGCTTCGGCTACAAGATCCATCCCGACCCGGCGCTGCCGACGGACCGGAAGCCGAGCACGTACCGGTGGTGGGCGATCCCGCGTGAGACCGACATGAACCGGTTCAAGGGCCGGACCGACATGGGCACGCGCACGGAGTACAAGGGCGAGTTCGCCTTCTATCTGGGGGAGGGAGAGCAGCGCCACTTCCGCCGCGACGAGCCGGCCAGCATCGAGATCGTCTGTGAGCTGATCGACGGCAACAACAACGTGATCGATGTCGCGCGCTACCAGCAGGTGATCATGGGCCACCGCGAGCTCGAGGCCGTGAACCAGATCGACAAGCTCGAGGCCGAGGCCGCCAAGAACTACGCGAAGATCCAAAAGGGCAGGGCCGCCGGGCTGAAGGCGATGCACTTCGATGTCCGCCGCAACAAGACAGAGGACCTACAGCTGTTCGTCGGACCCTCCGCCGCCAACGCCGCCAACACGATGCTGATCGACCTCACCCCGGGGGCGGAGTACGTCGAGCACGAGGGCGCGAATCTGACGGAGGCGATCAACCACCTCGCGTCCAACAACTCCTACTCCAGCGGCGAGATACTCATCCAGGTCGAGGGCGAGGCGCAGCCGAGACGGATGAAGACCACGGGCGAGAGCGACCTCGCCGACGCCGCGGGCAAGACGGGGATCGGATCGATGGCCCTGCTGGCGCTCGGCGTGATCGCCGCGGCGATCCCGGGAGTCGACGTCGCCGCCCCGTTTCTCATCACCGCGGCCCTGGGCACGGGGGCCGCCTCGGCCGGGATGTCGCTGGCTGACGAGCTGCGCAAGGCGAAGCCCAGCCCGACCGCGATCCTCCTGGACATCACCGCGATCGTGGGGAGCTTCATGGGCGCGGGCTCAACGATCCAGGCGGTGCGGATGGGGTCGGTCGAGCTGGCCATGGCGACCGCGACCGGTCGCTTCTTCATCTACACCGGCTTCGCCTTCGACGCGGCCGGCGGGATCCTGTTGGCGGCCGACACCGCCGAGAAGGTCGAACAGATTCGCGACAGCCACATGCCCGAGGAAGAGAAGATCCAGGCGATCGAGAAGCTCCTGGCCATGGCCATCGTCACCGGCGGCATGATCGCGTTCGGCGCGCACGACATCGCCAAGAGCAAGACGCGCGTCACCACAGCCCTGGGCGAGGATCGCCTGTCCGGCCTGCGGCCCGATCAGATCTACACGCTTGGCGCACTCGACGATTCGGTACTTGCCTCGCTCAAGAAGGTCCCGGCCAAGGAGCTCGAGCCCGTCGCGGCCGCCCTGGCCCAGGATCCGCGCGCTGCGGCAAGGCTCAGCAAGGCCTACGGCGAGAAGTTCATCAACGAGGTGCGTGCGAACCCCAAACGCTCGCTCAAGGAGATCGGGGACATGCTCGGTGCGGAGTCCAAGGGCGTGTCGGCGAGCGCGATCGGGGCGACCCGCGGCCCGGACGTGTACGCACGCGACCCCGCGAGGGGGATCTCGACCTCCAAGCAGAGGTTCGATCGCGGTGTGAAGTCGACCAAGGCGGGGCGAGTCCGCGGAGCGACGGTCGACAACATCACCGTCGACGTGAAGACCGGATCCGCGACGCTGGACCTGAAGATCGGCGGCGAGGCGGTGGCGGTCAGGATCGAGCTCAAGGAGACCGCGAAGCTGTCGCCCGGACCGCACACGGCCACCGGCGGGGCCGGCCCGGGACGCATCGTCGAGCTCAAGCCGCCCGCCGCGCCCGGAGATAAATGGACCGCGCATGTCGAGCTCGACGCGGCGACCCTCCAGGACGACGTCAAGTTCGTCCTCGGGCACGAGCTGGACGAGATCGCCGAGTTCATCTCCACCAAGGGCGCGGCCGGACTCGGTTCGTTCGACGCCGAGGCGGAGGCGGGCGTCTTCGTGACCTGGGCCAAGCGGGGATCGGGCCCCGGACCCACCGTGACATCGCACGACCGGGCCAACGCCCGCGAGTTCCTCAGCGTTGCCACTGATCTTCGCGATCTCAAGCTCGAGCTGGCGAAGAGCCCGTCAGACGCGAGTCTGGCCGCGCGGGTGAAGCGACGGCAGGACACCCTGGACAAGCTCATCTCGAACATGGGCCTGCGAGATCCGCAGAACATGGAGCTCAAGCTGCGCACGCTGCGCGAGTCGTTCGACGACCTCGAAGCCGTCCGCCGGGCGTCGCCCGACAAGACGCCGTTCATGGACCAGAGCACGATGGACAATCTCCTCGACGAGCTCCTGCGCGGGGCTTCCGCGACGGACTTCAAGGGGGCGACCGGCGGCAAGAGCGCGAGCAACCTGACCGAGTCGCTGGTGGCGCACCTCGTGCGCGCCGAGCCCGTGAGTGCGAGCGACTTCCCGCGCAGCGGGATCTACGGCGGCCACCACGACGTCGCCCTCAAGGAGTTCATCGCCGCCAATCCCGAGTACGCCCTGGTGCTGCGGGCCCAGGCCGACAGCGGGTTCGTGACCTACCGCTACTACGACCAGTACCGCTGGAACGGCCCCGGTCCGCCGCCCCGCCCCGGCGAGGCCCGCTACCCGACCGCCGCGGGCCCGATCGACCCAGGGTGGGTCCAGCCCACCGTCAGCGGCAGAGCGGTCCCCAAGACGACCTTCGACGATCCCGTCGCCTTCCTCGCCGAAGCCGATGGCGCCATCGACCACTGGAGGGCGGGCCTGTCCCCGACCGACCTGGCAACGAAGCTGGGCGGCGACGGGAGGCCACGACAGATCAGCACGAACCCCGACCTGTGGATGTACTTCACCTACGACCCGGCGCTCCCGGCCGGGAAGCAGTGGGAGATCCGGTCGATCTACACCGATGAGCGCTGGATCGTGGCCAACCAGGCCGTGGCGACGCCACCGCCCGGGGCGCCTGTGCCGCCGCCGCCCACTCCTCCCCCCACGGCACCTCCGGCGACCGTGCCCAGTACACCCCCGCCACCGACGGGCGCCAAGAAATGACCGGCGCCCCGGACCGGCTCCAGCTCGCCGGGCTCGAGCTCCCCATCGTCGACACCCCCCTGGGCCCACGGATCTCTCCGGAGGGCGAGCTCGCCGGTCTGGCGATCGTGGTCAACGGGTTTCTCAACGGCGCTCTTCCCCAGTTGTGGGACGGTGTGGTCCGCCAGGAGCCGGTCAGCGTGTCCGATGTGCATGCCGAGCCGCTGCCGGAGGCCATCGACCCAGCGGCGTCGCTCGAGCCGTGGCGGCGGATATCGGGGTCAAGCCTGGCCGAGGATCCGGTGCTCGTCGGGATTCCCGGAGAGGAGTTCGTCCTGCCGCGGGTGGCGCTCCTCACCATCCTCGATCAGATGCAGCAGCTGAATGCGCGCGGAGCGGCTCAGATGCGTGACGCGGCCACCGACCTCCCCGGGGAGGTCCTGGCGCGAGCCGTGGCCAACCGCCCGGGCGCCCCGGGTCGCGCCGAGGAGCTCGCGCGCCTGGAGGCGAGGGCCCGCGAGCTGGACGCGATGACTGAACCCGCCGAGGCGGCGGCACGGCGGCGGGCGCTGCTGATCGAGCTCGACGGCGCCGGAGTGCTGTCGGGGCGCCCCGAGGTGGCCGAGGAGCTGGACGAGCTGCAGCTCCCCGCGCTCCTCTCATATCAGCGCGCCGCACGGCGTCTGCTCGATTACCTGGTCAGCCCGGAGCGTGGCGCGCTGGTGCCCGACGCCATCGCGGAGCCCGTGTTGGGCGCGCGGGTGTCAGTGGACTTCTTCCGCGGCGGGCCGCGGGTTGCCCCG
Source organism: uncultured Solirubrobacteraceae bacterium (assembly GCA_963737335.1). Lineage (GTDB taxonomy): Bacteria > Actinomycetota > Thermoleophilia > Solirubrobacterales > Solirubrobacteraceae > Palsa-465. The sequence continues at coordinate 96,021 of CAVTSK010000020.1, read as the reverse complement.
GGGCGCACCGAGCACGGGTGGGCCGCGCTGGGCGAGGCGATGCTCGTCGCCGCGACGCCGGGGCCGACCGTCGAGGGCCAGTTCTACTCGCAGTGGGACGGGCGCTGGTACGACGTGCGCTGGCGTCGCGACGACGGCAACACGCCGGCCCTCCTGGATCTTTCGGAGTCATGATGTTGAGCCGCATTCCCCGCACCCACATCTCGATCGCGGGCGATCGCCGCGGGGCGTTCTACGTGACCGGCTGGTCGGGGTTCTGGCTCGCCGTGGCGCTGACCCTGTCGCTGGCCGCGGTCCGTGGCCTCTCGGTGCTCCTACAGGCCGGGATCGCCGCCGCGGCAGCGGCCGTCTACTTCTCGATCGTGGCGCTGGTCAGACATCGCACCGGCCGGGAGACCCTCGTCTACTACCACCACATCCTGGTGTTCCTCGCCGTCGCGGCGGGCGTCGCAGCCCTCGCCGGTCAGCCGGTGCTGGCGTATCTGGACATCACCGCGTGCGGGCTGGCCCTGTTCACCGCGGCAGCGCGCGTCGGCTGCCTGATGGTGGGCTGCTGTCACGGGAGGCCGGCCCGCGACGGCATCGCCTACGGCCCCGAGCATCAGCGCCACGGGGTCCCGGCCTACCTCGTCGGGCAGCACCTCATCCCCGTACAGGCGATGGAGGCGGCAGGGTGCGCGGTGCTCACGGTGATCACCACGGTCGCGGTCCTGACCGACGCGCCGCAGGGCACGGCCTTCGCGCTGTTCATCGCGGGATATGCGCTGCTGCGCTTCGGGCTGGAGTGGCTGCGCGGCGACCTCGCGCGACGCTACCTGCACGGGCTCTCAGAGGCGCAGCTGATCTCGCTGGCCCTCGCCGTCGCGGTCGGCGTGGGCGGAGCGACCGGCGTGCTCCCGTGGGGTGCGTGGGCCGTCGTGCCGGCGGTGATCCTGCTGGTCGCGACGCTGGCCACCATCGCCGGGCAGGCCCCGGGACGCCGCGAGCTCCTCGCCCCCGTGCACGTCATGGAAGTCGCGCACCGGCTCGGCCGGCTGGAGCTCTCCCGCCCGGACCACGTGTTCACCGCGGTGAGCTCCCGCGGCCTGAAGGTATCGCTGGGCGAGACCGACGAGCACGCCCACTACACGCTCTCGACGACCGCGCCCCTGAGCGAAGACGGCGGGCAGCAGCTCGCCCGGCTTGTCCTCTGGCTCTGCCGCGACGAAGCCGAACCCGAGCTGAGCTACGGGCGTGCCGGCACCGTGCACGTCGTGACCCCGAGAACAACCGGCACATCTGCCCGGCGAGACGGGAACGCTCGCTCCCCGGTGTGAAAGCGCTCGTGCCGGCGATCAAGGGGTCCGGCCCACGCCGTTGACCGCCGCCGAGCGGGGATGATGGGGGTTCTCATCGTTCGACTTCGGAGGTTCACATGCCCAGTCCACGGCTTGCTGTTCTCGCGCCGACGGTCACGCTGTTCCTGATCGCCGGCGGCGTTGCGTTCGCGCAGAACACAAGCGATTCGGCCGGCTTCATCTCGGTGTGTAATCAGCGCTCAGGGTCGGTCGAGTCGGTTGGTGACCTGAACGTGCTGCTCACGACGGCGTGCGCCAAGGGTCAGAAGCCGTTCAAGCTCGCGACTTTCCCGGTGGCGGCCACGCCCGGACCCGCGGGCCCGAAGGGCGACAAGGGTGAGACGGGCGACACGGGAGCTCGAGGCCTGCAGGGTCCGAAGGGCGACGAGGGTCCGCGTGGGGCACACGGTGCCAAGGGCGATGATGGTCAGCGCGGTCCACGAGGCCCGGAGGGGGCACAGGGAGCCAAGGGCAACCGGGGTGAGCAGGGCGAGCAGGGTCCGAAGGGCGTCAAGGGCGACCCCGGCGTCTCGGACTACTCCGTCCACGTCAACGACCCGCCCCCGAACCGCAACCGCTTCAAGGCCGTCCAGATCAACTGCCCAGCCGGCACCATGCCGCTCGGCGGCGGCGGCGAGGTCAACGTCCCCTCCTCCAACGATCACGGAGTCGTGCTCGTCTCCAGCTTCAACCGCAACAACGGCTGGTTCGCTCAGGCGGAAGCCAACGCCAGCGTCGACTTCGATTGGAGCGTGGCGGCCCATGTCATCTGCGCGAAGGTCGCCGGATAGAAGGGGGTGGCGGGTGGGCCGCGCCTGCGCTGAGCGCTTGCAGGGAATCCTGAGGTGGGCGGTACTGGGCTCGAACCAGTGACCTCCTGCTTGTAAGGCAGGCGCTCTACCAGCTGAGCTAACCGCCCGCGGGAGCCGATGGTACCCACGGAGGTGAACCTGACGAGCCTCACGACATGCGGTAGGTGAGCACGACGTTGCCCGAGGACAGCGGCGTGGCGTCGGCCAGCTCGAACTGACCCGCCCGCTCGGGGCGGAACAGCAGGTCGCTGCCGCCACCCTTGCCCAGCATGAACGGGTGCACCCAGAGACGGAGCTCGTCGAGCAGGCCGTGGGCAAGCAGCAGATCGGTCACGGGCCCGAAGCCGTACTGGACGATGTCGCCGCCCTCCTGGGCTTTGCGCCGGGCGATCTCGGCCGCCACGTCGCCGGCGATGACCTCCGAGTTGTTCCACTCCGGGTCAGTCAGCGTGCTCGAGACAACCCACTTCTCCATCGCGTTGATGTGATCGGAGTAGGGGTCTCCCGACATCGCCGTCCACACCGGGACGAAGCCCTCGTAGGTGCGGCGGCCGAGCAGCAGAGCGTCGCAGCCGAGCAGCAGCTCGGTCTGGATCGCGCCGCCCCGGCCGTCGTCCTGGTGGCGGCCCGACGGCCAGTCCTGCGGGTCCTCGATCACGCCGTCGAGGGTGATGTAGGTGGAGTTGATGATGCGTCGCATGGTTGTGTCCTCTCGGTGCGATGGGGGGTGGTTGTCGCTGCCGGATGCAGACTCTCAGGAATCGGTCCTCGTGATAAGGTCCGTTTTGGTGGTGGCTCGGAGGACCAATTTGTCGCCGGTCTCGGAGCTCACGATCGAGCTCGACCGCGACGGCGCGGAGGCGCTGCACCACCAGATCGAGACCTCGATCCGCGAGCGCATCCGCTCCGGCGCCCTGCCCCGTGGACTTGCGCTCCCGGCCAGCCGCGCCCTGGCGGCCGACCTGGGTGTGTCCCGGGGAGTCGTCGTGGAGGCCTACGCGCAACTCGTGGCCGAGGGGTATCTGACCAGCCGCAGCGGCGGCTACACCCAGGTGGCCCCCGCGCCGGCGCGGCCCGCCGCACCTGTGCGGAGCACCGCGCCCACCCCACCGTCACCGAACCCGTCGGGCGCCCCGTGGTCGGGACCGCACCGTCCGGCAGTGGACTTCGGCTACGGGCGCGGGAACCTGGCGGCCTTCCCCCGCGCGGCGTGGCTGCGCTCCGTGCGCCGCGTCCTCACCGAGACCCCTGATGATCGCCTCGGCTACCTCGACGGCCGCGGCGCCGCGGAGCTGCGCTCCGCGCTCGCCGGCTACCTGAACCGGGTCCGCGGCACCAGCGCCGATCCGGAGACGATCCTCATCACCAACGGCTACGCCCAGACGGTGTCCCTGCTGCTCGGGGTGCTGGCCGCCCGCGGCGCCACCACGCTCGCCGTCGAGGACCCCTCAGCCTCCGACGACGCTCGCCCGATCGCGACGGCGCTCGGCATGGAGGTCACGGCAGTACCGGTGGGCGACGACGGCGTCCACGTGGATGCGGTCGCCGAACTGCGCGCCGACGCCCTGATCCTCACCCCGTCGCACCAATGGCCCACCGGCGGCGTGCTCTCCCCCGCCGCGCGCACCGCGGTGCTGGCATGGGCCCAGCGCACCGGGGCGCTCGTCATCGAGGACGACTACGACGCGGAGTACCGCTACGACCGCCCGCCGGTCGGGGCCATGCAGGGCCTGGATCCGCAGCGCGTCGTCTATGCCGGAACAGCCAGCAAGACCCTGGCGCCCGGCTTTCGGCTCGGGTGGGCCATCCTGCCGCCAGATCTCCTCGAACCGTTCGCCGAGGCCAAGCTCATGCACGACCGCGGCTCCCCGATCCTCGATCAGCTCACCTTCGCCGACTTCATCGGACGCGGCGAGTTCGACCGCCATCTGCGTCGTATGCGTCCGATCTATCGCTCGTGCCGCGACGCGCTGCTGGCCGCGCTGACCGCAGACCTGCCCGAGCTCGAGCCCGCCGGGATCGCCGCCGGCCTGCATCTCGTGGCCTGGCTGCCCCAGGGCCTCGACGAGGCCGCCGTGATCGCGGCCGCCGCCGACGAGGGCGTGGCCGTGGCCGGCGTCGCCCCCTACCGGCTGGCCCCGTCACCCCGCGGCGGGCTCATCTTCGGCTACTCGAACCTCAGCGAACGGGCCATCGCCGACGGCGTGAGCCGGCTGGCCCGGGCCATCGCCGGGCTGAGGTCCGGCGCGAGCGCCGAGGCGGCGGCGAGGAGCTAGCTAGTACCGTCCTCTGTCGACATGGACTTCGGGTTCGACCCCCAGCGCGCGCTGGACCAGCTCAAGAAGTTCGCCTCCGACGCGCCGGCCCAGATCGCCGACGGCATCGGCCGCCTCGTCCGCGACGCCTCGCCCGAGCGCCTGGACCAGCTCATGAAGTCCCCGGCCCGCCGCGCCGTGCTGGACGGGGTCTTCTGGCAGATGCCCCGTCAGCTCGACGCCAAGGCGGCGGCCAACATCAGGACGACGATCCGGTGGAACATCACCGGTCGCGCCGACGACGGCGTCGACACCTACCTGCTGGAGGTCGACCGCGGCACGGCGCGCACGAACCGCGGCACCCAGGGGGCCGACCCCAAGCTGACCATCACGATGGACGGGGTGGAGTTCCTGCGGCTGATCAGCGGCAACTCCGACCCGATGGCCGCCTATTTCAAGGGCCGCATCCAGCTCGCCGGCGACATCATGGTCGCGGCGCAGCTCGCCCAGATCTTCAAGATGCCCACCGGCAGCACGGGACCGCCGGATGAGAGCGGCCCGGGCGAGAATGGCTTCACGAACGGCGGCGGCGAGCTCGACGACCCGTCGTCGCACTGACGCGCCGGGCAGGGCTGACGCGTCGGGGCCGGCCCACGCCCGCGGCTAGTCTCAGACGTCGTGCGTGAGGAGAGGGCGTCGATCGAGCTGCGCGGCGTGGTCAAGCGCTATGGCCAGATCACGGCCGTGGACGGCCTGGACCTCGTCGTGCCCCCCGGAGTCTGCTTCGGGCTGCTGGGCCCCAACGGCGCCGGCAAGTCCACGACGATGCGGATGCTCACCGCCCAGACCCTGGCCGACGAGGGCGACATCGAGGTTCTCGGCTACACGCTGCCGGGCGAGTCCAAGCAGGCACGGATGGCGATGGGCGTGGTGCCCCAGCTCGACAACCTCGACGTCGAGCTGACCGCGCGCCAGATCCTGGAGGTCTTCGCGACCCTGTACCGGGTGCCGCGCGCCGAACGCAGCGCCGCGGTGGAGCGCGCCCTGGACATCGCCAACCTGCGCCCGCGTGCCGACACCATCGTCCGCGATCTCTCGGGGGGCATGCGCCGGCGCCTCCTGGTGGCGCGGGGGCTCATCCACCGCCCGCAGATGGTGCTCCTCGATGAGCCGACGGTGGGCCTGGACCCGCAAGTGCGCCAGGAGCTGTGGTCCCTGATCGACGGGCTGCGCGCCGACGGCGTCACCGTCCTGATGTCGACGCACTACATCGAGGAGGCCGAGCGGCTGGCCGACACGGTGGCGGTCATGTCCGCGGGCAAGATCATCGCTCAGGGCACGCCGCAGCAGCTCGTCAGGACCCATGCCGGGCAGGAGGTGCTGGAGGTCTACGGACCGCCCGCGGAGCTAGCTCAGCTCGAGGCGCTGGCCGGCGAGCGCGGCTGGCCCTACCGGCGCAGCGGGCCGGCGGTGGCGCTGCTCGAGGCCGAGCGGCTCAACGGTGAGGCCCCGGACGGCGTGCGCCGGCCGGCCAACCTCGAGGACGCCTTCGTGGCGCTCACCGGACAGGAGATCGAATGAGCTCTGTGCCGCAGACCACCGCGCCGGCGCGCGGCTCGCGGCGGGTGGGCCGGCTCGAGCCGGCGGCGCTGGCCGGCGTGATGATGCGCGACGTGGTGCTGTTCAAGCGCTACTGGAAGGCGACGACGTTCTCGTCGATCGTGCAGCCGACGATCTACCTGCTGGCGTTCGGCCTGGGGTTCGGATCGCTGGTCAAGAATGTGGGCCACGTCAAGTACGTGGAGTACGTGGCCACCGGGGTGGTGGCCACCGCCGTGCTGTTCTCCTCGGCGTTCCCGGGCATGTTCAACACCTTCATCCGCTGGAAGTTCCAGCGCACCTACGACGCCCTGCTGGCCGCTCCCGTCGACGTGGAGGAGCTGGTGACCGCGGAGATCCTGTGGATCTCGGTGCGCGCGGGCGTCTACGGCATGGCGCCGCTGATCGTGGGCTTCGCCTTCGGGCTCAAGGTGCAGGCCGGCATGCTGCTGGTGCCGTTCATCGGCTTTGTCACCGGCCTGGGCTTCGCCGCCTTCGGCGTTCTCATCGCCGCCGTGGCCAAGACCATCGACAACTTCAACTACGTCACCAGCGCCGTGCTCACGCCGATGTTCCTGGTCGCCGGGACGTTCTTTCCCATCTCCAGCCTGCCCCCCGTGCTGTACACGATCGCCAAGTTCAACCCGCTCTATCACTGCGTGGCGCTGGTGCGCGACGTGTCGCTGGGGATATTCGTGAGCGCGGACCTCGTCCACGCCGGGGTGCTCATCGGCTTCGCCCTGGTCATGTGGCGCGTCGCCATCTGGCGCATGCAGGCCGGGTTGATCGACTGACGCGCGCGCACTGCTCCGCAACCGCGAGCCGGGATACGATCGCCGATATGGCCACGTCGACTCGCCAGACCTACGGGACGCAGGAGCATTACATCGACGGCGCGTTTCGGCCCAGCGCCGCCGCCGAGACATTCGAGTCACTGAACCCGGCGACCAACGAGGTGCTCGCGCTCGCGGCGGCGGGCGAGGCCGAGGACGTCGACCTCGCGGTGGCCGCGGCGCGGCACGCCTTCGACGACGGTCCGTGGCCGAGACTGAAGGCCGCCGAGCGCGCCGCCGCTCTGCGCCGCATCGCGGCGGGGATCAGGGCGCACACCGACGCGTTCATCGAGCGCGAGGTCGCTGACATCGGGATGCCGGTCGCCCAGATGAAGGGGCTGGCCGCCCGTGCGGCTCAGAACTTCGAGTACTACGCGGGCGTGGTCACCGAGCTGCACGGCCGCTCGTTTCAGGTCGGCGACGAGTTTCTGAACTACACCATCCGCAAGCCGGTCGGCGTGGCCGGGCTGATCATGCCGTGGAACGCGCCGCTGATGCTCTCGACGTGGCGGATCGCGCCGGCGTTGGCGGCGGGCAACACGGTGGTGCTCAAGCCGGCCGAGTGGTCACCGCTGACGGCGACGCTGCTGGCGGGCGTGATGGAGGAGGCCGAGATCCCCGCCGGGGTGTTCAACGTCGTCCAGGGCTTCGGGGAGACCGCGGGCGCGGCGCTGTCGGCCCATCCGGGCGTCGACCTCATCTGCTTCACCGGCGAGACCACCACCGGCCAGACGATCATCGCCGCGGGCGCACCGACACTGAAGCGCTCCTCGATCGAGTTGGGCGGCAAGTCCCCGGTGGTGGTGTTTGACGACGCCGACCCGGAGCTGTGCGTCGACGCGGCGCTGGCCCAGATCTTCACCATGAACGGGCAGCGCTGCACGGCCGGCTCGCGGCTGCTGGTGCAGGAGGGCCTCTATGAGCGGATCGTGACCGCGGTGGCGGAGCGCGCGCGGCACATCCGCGTCGGCGACCCGACCGATCCGCGCACGGAGCTGGGGCCGCTGATCCGTCCCGAGCACCACGAGCGCGTGCTGGACTACATCGCTTCCGCGCAGGCGGAGAAGGCACGGGTACTGGCGGGTGGCTCGCGTCCGCCGGGGCTGGAGGCGGGGAACTTTCTCGAGGCGACGGTCATCGCCGATGTCAACGAGGACATGCGGGTGTTCCAGGAGGAGATCTTCGGGCCGGTGCTGGTGGCGATGCCGTTCTCCGATGAGGCCGAGGCCGTCCGGCTGGCCAATGCCACGCAGTACGGGCTGGCCGCGTACGTGTGGACCAACGACATCCGCCGCGCCCACCGCGTCGCACACGCCATCGACACCGGCATGTGCTGGATCAACTCCCAGAACGTGCGCGACCTGCGCACGCCGTTCGGCGGGGTCAAGGCGTCAGGGATCGGGCGCGAGGGCGGCGACTACGCGTTTGACTTCTACTGCGAGACCGAGATCGTGCACGTGGCGCTCGGCTCGCACCACATTCCCCGGCTGGGCCTGGGCGACGAGGACTGATCGATGGCCGTGTCCGCCACGGAGCTCGTCCACACGCCCCCGGCGACGCCGCCATTCGACATCATGCGCGCCGCCTTCGTGGAGCTGCACGTCGCCGACCTGGCGGCCTCCGAGGAGTTCTACGCCGGGCTGTTGGGGATGATCGTCTCGGCCCGTAGTGATGACGCCGTCTTCCTGCGCGGCTGGGAGGAGCGCCTGCACCATTCGCTGATCCTGCGCCAAGCCGCCCTCAACCAGCCCGCCGCGGCCGCCCGGCTGGGCTTTCGCGTCCGCACCGAGGATGACCTGGACCGCGCCGCCGGGCACTTCGCCGCCGAGGGCCTGACCACGCGGTGGATCAAGGCGGGCTCTGACCCCGGGATGGGGCGTTCGCTGCGCGTCTGGGACCCGTTCGGCTATCCGCTGGAGTTCGTTCACGCCATGGAGCAGTTTCAGACGCAGCACCAGCGCTTCGATCTGCACCGGGGCGCCCCGCTGTTGCGCTTCGATCACCTCAACCTTCACGCGCCGCGCGTGGAGGAGGCGTTTCGCTTCTGGCTGTCACTGGGCTTTCGCTGCAGCGAGTACATCTCCACCGACGATGCGGCCACGGAGCGGATCACCGGCGCGTGGCTGCTGCGCAAGCCGACGGTGCATGACGTCGCGCTGACCGCGGGCACCGGGCCGCGGCTGCACCACTTCGCCTATTGGGTCGCCGACCCCGCCGGAGTGCTGCGCGCGTGTGACCAGCTCGCCGGCGGCTATCACTCCCATGTCATCGAGCGGGGGCCCGGTCGCCACGGCGTCTCCAACGCCTTCTTCGTCTATCTGCGTGACCCCGACGGGCACCGGATCGAGCTGTACTCGTGTGACTACTACACCGGGGATCCCGATCACCAGCCCTTGCGCTGGAGCGTCAACGACCCGCGCTGCCGCTCGTTCTGGGGCGCGCGGGCCCCCGACAGCTGGTATGACGAGTCCAGCCTGGTGCTCGGCCCCGACGGCGAGCCGGTGGCCATCGAGCCGGCCAACGTCGACGAGCGCGCGCAGCACTCCGAGGTGGCGGCCTAGCCATGGCCGGTATCGAGCCGCTGGCACTCCCCGACGGGCTGACCGCAGGCAAGGTCATCGGGGTCCACGTCAATTACCGCAGCCGCGCGGCTCAGCGCGGACGCAACCCCACTGAACCCTCCTACTTCGTCAAACCGGCCACGGCCCTGTCGGGAGGCGGCGATGTCGTGAGACCTCAGGGCACGGAGCTGTTGACGTTCGAGGCCGAGATCGCGGTGATCATCGGCACCCGGGCGCGGAACGTCACGCCCGAGGAGGCCGGCGCCCACATCGGTTGGTACGCGCCGGCCAACGACTTCGGGCTGCACGACTTCCGCTGGGCTGACCGCGGCTCCAACGTGATGGCCAAGGGCCAGGACGGCTTCTCGCCGGTGGGCCCCGCGATGCCCGCTGCGGGTGTGGACCCGGCGACGCTGCACCTGACCGGCCTGGTCAACGGGGAGGTGCACCAGGACACCACCGGGGAGGATCTGATCTTCTCGTTCGCGCAACTGGTGGCCGACCTGTCGCGGTTCATGACGCTCGAGCCCGGCGACGTGATCCTCACCGGCACCCCGGCGGGGGCCAGCGTGGTGGTGCCGGGTGACCTCGTGGAGGTGCGGCTGGAGGGCGCGGGCGCGGTGACGAGCACGATCGTCGAGAGCGCGGAGGCGCTCGCCCCCTATGGGGCGATGCCCAAGGCCACGCCCGACGCGCGCGCGTTTGCCACCGGGGCGCCTCCGCCCCCGCCGAGCCCGCCGCGGCCCGCGGTCCTGAGCGCCGATGCGGTCGCCGCGCTGCGGCAGGTGTCGACCGCGACGCTGACCGTGCAGCTGACCCGCCGCGGCATCCAGACGACGTTCTTGAGTGGCCTGCGGCCGACGCGCCCGGACCTGCGCATGGTCGGCTACGCGCGCACGCTGCGCTACGTCGCGATCCGGGCCGACGTGCGCGAGGCGATGAAGGGCTCAGAGGACGCGCAGAAGCGCGCGGTGGAGTCGGTGTCTCCCGGCGATGTCCTGATCATGGAGGCGCGCGGCGAGACGGGCGCGGGCACGATCGGGGACATCCTGGCCGCGCGCGTCCTGGCCCGCGGCGGCGCCGGGATCGTCACCGACGGGGGTGTCCGTGACACTCCCGGCGTCACCGACCTCGAGATCCCCGCCTACTACCGGGCGGCCAACGCGTCGTCGCTGTGGAGCGCGCACATCCCGCTCGACCTCGACGTCCCGATCACCTGCGCCGGAGTGCTGGTGATGCCCGGCGACGTACTCGTCGGCGACGCCGAGGGCGTGGTGGTGCTGCCGTTCGCGCTGGCCGAGGAGATCGCCCACGCCGCGGTCGAGGTGGAGGAGCGCGAGGCGTTCGCGCTCGAGCGCGTCAAGGCCGGCGAGTCGTTCCGCGGTCTGTACCCGCTCTCTGAACAGCGCCGCGGCGAGTATGAGGATTGGAAAGCGAAGCGAAGCGAGGACCCCAGCCCATGACCAGCCCCTTTGCCGGCGACGCGTCCGCGGTGCGCGGCGCCATCACCCCGCTCATCACCCCCTTCACCGACAGCGGCGACCTGGACCTGGAGTCGATCGGGCGGCTGATCGACTGGCAGCTCTCGCGCGGGACGCACGGCATCTCGGTCGGCGGCTCCACCGGCGAGCCGACCTCGATGACCGTGGCCGAGCGGATCACGGTGATGCGGTCGGCCGCCGAGGCGATCGACGGCCGCGTGCCGTTCCTGCCCGGCACGGGCACCGCGCTCATGGCCGAGACGCTCGAGCTCACCGCCGAGGCCCAGCGCCTGGGCGCCAGTGCGGCGCTGGTGGTCACGCCGTATTACGGCCGCGCCCAGCAGGAGGGGCTGTTCCGTTGGTACTCGCGGGTCGCCGCCGAGTTCCCTGACCTGCCGATCATCGTCTACAACGTCCCGGTCCGCGCAGCGGTCGACATCACCCCGGGCACCGTGGGGAGGCTGCGCCGCGCGCACCCCAACATCGTCGGGATCAAGGAGACCACCCACGACTTCGAGCACGTCTCCTACGTGCTCAACGAGGCCGGCACGGACTTCATCGCCCTCTCGGGCATCGAGCTGCTCTGCTACCCGATGCTCACCCTCGGCGGCGCCGGCCATCTGTCCTGCGTGGGCAACTTCGCGCCCGAGCCGGTGGCCCAGCTCTACGACGCGTTCGTGGCCGGCGACCACGAGCGCGCGCGGGCCCTGCACTATGACCTGCACCCCCTGGTGGACGCGGCCTTCGCGGAGACCAATCCGGTGCCGGTCAAGTGGGTGATGAAGCAGCTCGGCCTGCTCAGCTCCGATCACGCTCGCGAGCCCCTGGCGCCGCTCAGCGACGCCGGCCGCGAGAAGGTCCGCGCGCTGCTGGCCACCAGCCCGCACGTCGACCTCGACGCCCCGGTCTCGACTCCCGCCTGACCCGGGGCGCGGCCTCAGCGCCGGGCGAGGATCTCCCGCAGGCGCCGGGCCTCGCGGCCAGGCCACCCGAGCAGCCGCCTCCTGGTGATCCGCACGGTCCTGAGACCGTGCCGGAGGTTCTCGGCGTCCCGCTCCCGGTCTGATTCAAATGTGCCGCGATCGCGGTGCGTCTCGTAGCCATCGCACTCCACGATCACCTTCTGCTCGGGGAAGAGGGCATCCACCTCGTGGCCGTTGACGGTGACATTGACCAGGGGTGTCGGCAGGTCGTAGGCCGCGCAGAAGGCGCGGAAGTCGTCCTCGAACTTCGAACGCGTGGGGTTGGCGGGGTCCTCGGCAAACGGCCTGAGCAACCGCGTGCCGCGGTGGTGGGGGTTGCGGCGCAGGACATCCTCGAGCGCGTCGATCCTCAGGCGGTGGCTCAGTCGGGCGTCGTTGACCAGCCGGGTCAGCTGCTTGGCGGTCAGCCGCGGCGCGATGTCCAAGATGGTGCGGGCAGGTGTGGTCACCGGTACTCCCCAGTGGCGGATGACGTCGCGCCGTTCCAATGACCGGGTTCGATACACGGTGATCCCCGGGCGCGTGCGGCGCACGGTGGTCGTGACCTCGAGCATGTCGGCCCAGAGGGCGTGAAAGCCCCACAGGCTGGCGGCCGAGCCATGGCTGAGGACGGCGCCGGGACCGCAGGCCAGTACCGCCGCGGTGGCCCGGCCGACGGGGTCCGCCCGAGGCGAGCCCTCGGAGTACACACCGGTGTGGACCGCGACATAGCGGCCGGACCGCAAACGTCCGTCCACCGCACTCGCCGTCAACCCCAGCGCCAGAAGTTGCCGGCGGGTGATGAAGCCGTTCTGCACACGGAATCGCTCGCGGATCCGTTGGTGTTGTTCGCTTTTCCGCTTATTTGACGGACTTTCGGCCACTACTCATAAGAGCCTCGAGCGTGCCGCTTTTCACCCCCCTTACAGCGCCTCCGCGAGCTCGCGGGCGGCGGCCACCACCGCCCGGGCGATCACCGCAGCGTCGCGGTCGCCGATCCACACGGCGCTGACCGCGGCGTCGGCGCCCGCCACCGGGGCAGCGACCCCGGTGGCTCCGGGCAGCAGCTCACCTGTGGACTGCGCCCAGCCGCGCTGGCGTGCCACCGCCACCTCGCGGCGCTCGGTCGGCCGCGGGGTTTCACCCGCCAGGATGGCGATCCCCGAGGCGGCGATCGCCACCGGATGGCGCAGCCCGGGGCGGTAGGCGATATGCATGTCGGCGTTGCGAGGGGACCGCACGTCAAGGACGACGGCGGCGTCCTCGCCGTCACGGACCGTCAACGCCACCGTGGCGGTGAGCTCGTCGGCGAGGGCCTGCAGCAGCGGGCGCGCCACCTCCTGCAGGCGCGGCCGGACGTGACTGGCCAGCTCGACCAGCCCGGTGCCGAGGAAGTAGCGATCCTCCGCGCGGCGGACCAGTCGCTCGGCCAGGTGCGGGCCCAGCAGCCGGTAGATCCCGGCGCGGTGGGTGCCGAGGGCATCGGCCAGCTCGGACACGGTCATGCCCTCGGGGTGCTCTGCCAGCACCCGCAGCACGCGCAGCCCGCGCTCCAGGGTCAAAGAGGACGACGCCGCCACAACACGGCAAGTGTACGTTATCCGTGCGCTTCGCACGATAGTCGTGCTATAAACGGCCGCGGCCCGCGTCAACGACAGGAGAGGGAAGCGATGGCAGCGCGCACCGGCAGCCAGTACATCGAGCGCCTCGCGGCTTCAAGCCCGACGGTCGAGATCGGTGGCGAGACGGTGACCACCGGGGTCCCCGACCACCCCGCGTTCCGCAACGTGGTGCGGAGCTATGCGCACCTCTACGACCTCCAGCACGATCCGGCCTACCGGGACCTCCTCACGTACGAGTCCCCCACCACCGGCGAGCGCGTGGGGACCTCGTTCATGGTCCCGCGCACCGCCGATGACCTCGTCAAGCGCCGGGAGATGATGAGCGCGTGGGCCCGAGTGTCCAACGGCTTCCTGGGGCGCACCGGCGACTATCTCAACGCGTGCGTGATGGCGCTGAGCGAGGCCGGCGAGTGGTTCGCCCAGGCCGACAGCGCCTACGGGGAGAACGTCAGGCGCTACTACGAGAAGGTGCGCGAGGAGGACCTGCTCCTCACCCACACCCTCATCCCGCCCCAGGTCAACCGCAGCCTGCCACCGGCGGAGCAGCTCGGTGGCGAGATCTCGGCCCAGATCGTCTCTCAGGACGACAGCGGGATCGTGGTGCGCGGCGCCCGCCTGCTGGCCACGATCGGTCCCTTCGCCGACGAGCTCCTGGTGTTCCCGTCCACGCTGCTGCGTGGCCGCCCCGAGGACGCGCCCTACTCCTACGCCTTCGCCATCAACTGCGACGCCCCCGGCCTGCGCTTCCTCTGCCGGGAGTCGGCCGACTACGGGCGCGGCCACTTCGACCACCCGCTGGGCTCGCGCTTTGAGGAGATGGACGCGGTGGTCATCTTCGACGATGTGAAGGTCCCCTTCGAGCGCTGCTTCATGCTCGGCCACCCCGAGCTGTGCAACGGCCTCTACACCGAGACCGGCGCGATCAACCACATGACCCACCAGGTGACCGCGCGCACCACCGCCAAGACCGAGTTCATGCTCGGGCTGGTCACGCTGCTCACCGAGGCGATCGGCATCGACCAGTTCTCCCACGTCCAGGAGAACGTGGCCGAGATGATCGTCGCGCTGGAGGGCATCCGCGCTTTCGTCCGCGCCGCCGAGGCCGACGCCGCACCCAACGCCCACGGGGTGATGACCCCGAGATGGGAGCCGCTCAACGCCGCGCGCAACTGGTATCCCAAGCTCTACCAGCGCTTCCCCGAGATCCTGCGCAAGCTCGGCGCGTCCGGGCTGATGGCGCTGCCCACCGAGGCCGATATCAACGGCCCCGCCCACGACGACGTCGAGCGCTACCTGCAGTCCGCGACGCTGACCGGCCCTGACCGCGTCAAGCTCTTCCGGCTGGTGTGGGACACGTGCATCTCGGCGTTCTCGGGCCGCCAGGCGCTGTATGAGTACTACTTCTTCGGCGACCCGGTGCGGATGGCGGGCGCGCTGGTGAACAGCTATGACCGCGCGCCCTACCGGGAGCGCGTGCAGGCCTTCCTGGACCAGGACTAAACGGCGCGCGCCACCAGCTGGATCACCCGCGCGCGCCCCTGCACCAGGTTCTCGCGCAGGTTGAAGGCCATCTGGGCAAAGTCATCGCCCATCACGTCGCGCAGGTCAAACGAGGGCGCAGGTGCGGGCGGCGCCTCGGGCGCGGCGCCCGGTGGCCGGTCCACGTTGCGGGCCCAGAAGCGGGCCCCCTGGACCACGGTGTCGGTCCGATCGGAGAACGACGCCTCCTCGAAGCCCGCCGCGGCCACCGCAGCGCGGGTCTCATCGGCGGTGAGCAGGAAGCTCATCTCCGGGTCGCGCGCCCACGGCACCGGGAAGGTGAGCGGCCCGCCCTCGCCGGCCACCACGTCGTAGAGGGCGAATCGCCCGCCCGGTGCGATCACCCGCCGGATCTCTGAGTACAGACGCGCCCGGTCGGAGATGTTCATGGCGACGTGCTGCGTGATCGCCGCGTCGAACGCACCGTCATCAAAGGGCAGCGCGAGCGCATCGGCGCAGATGAACCGCACCCGGTCGCTCAGCCCGGTCCGCTCGGTGAGCCGCTGAGCGACCTCCACGAACTCCGGCGTGAGGTCGATCCCGGTGACGTCGCACTCGCGCTGGGCGGCGATGAGCCGAGCTGGACCGCCGAGGCCGCTGCCGACGTCCAGGACGCGATCGCCCGCCACGGGGTCGAGCGCCGCGACAACCTCACGGGTCGCGGCCAGGCCGCCCGTGTGGAACTCGTCGATGGGAGCGAGCTCTGACCAGCCGATGACCCCCTCCGCCAGGCCGCGGCGCTCGAGCGCGGCCTGCACCCGGTCCCACAGCGCGCCGGCGCCATAGTGGTCACGAACGCGCGAGGTCACGGCGGCGCAACGGGTGGTCGGCGGGGACGTGGTCGGCTGCGGAAGCCCACACGTCGCGCGGGCCGAGCGAGGCGCCGCACACCGTGCAGAGCAGATGGTCGTCGACGGCGCCCCCGCAGCCGCGGTGCGCGAGCCTCACCGGCGGGCCGCCGGGGATGCCGGCGTGCTTGTCACCCCATTGCATCAGCGCCACCAGCGCCGGCCACAGATCCAGCCCCTTCTCGGTCAGGTGGTAGGCGTAGCGCTCGGGCCGCTCCTGGTAGCGCCGGCGCTCCAGGATGTCCTGGGCCACCAGATGCTCCAACCGCGATTGGAGCACGTTGCGGGCGATGCCCAGGTCGGCCTGCATCTCGTCGAAGCGGTGCACGCCCAGCAGGGCCTCGCGGATGATGAGCATCGTCCACCGCTCGCCCACCACCTCCAGGGCGGCGGCCACGCTGCACGTCTGTCCCGAGTAGGTGCGCTGCAGGGGCACGGGGGCCAGCCTAGCCAATTGGGTTGCATGATGCAACTCACATCCGGTACAGTTGGCGCCCTTATGAGCGACAACGGTCACCGGACACGGACGTTCACCTGGCAGGACCCGATGCAGAGCGCCACGCTCGCTCGCGAGCGCAGCGGCATGGACGTGCTCCAGGCCATCATGGAGGGCGCGGTGGGGCCGCCCCCGATCGCCGATCTGCTGGGCATGAGCCTGGTCGAGGTCACCGAGGGCCGCGCCGTGTTCGCGCTCGAGCCGACCGAGTGGATGTACAACCCGATCGGCTCGGTGCACGGCGGGATCGCCGCCACGCTGCTGGACTCGTGCATGGGCTGCGCCATCCACAGCACGCTGCCGGCCGGCGTCGGCTACGCCACCAGCGATCTGCAGATCCGCTACTCGCGCGGGATCACCGTCGACAGCGGGCGCGTGCTGGCCGAGGGCACCGTGGTCCACGCCGGTCGCCGGCTGGCCACGGCCGAGGGGCGGCTCACCGAGGAGGCGACGGGCAAGCTGCTGGCCCACGCCACCACCGGCTGCATCGTGATCAGCTGACCGGGCCGGCCCCCCGGGCGGTGGGGTGCAGGAAGGGGACGGTCGCCGGTTCCCAGCCGGCCCGCAGCACCTCGATCAATGACGGTGGTGTGAGCGCGAGAGCGGTGCCCGTGGCGGGACGTGTCCGGCGGGCGGCGACGTAACCGGCCGGAGTCCATTCCAAAATCTCATCACCCAGGACCAGCCACGGGCGCTCATCGACGAGGACGAACGTACCGTCGGGCAGGCCGGCAAACGGCACCTCGTGGCGACGCTGCTCGCGCGTCTCGGGGTCCACGCGCTCCGCGTGCAGCTGCACGTCCATCGCATCGGCCCCGACCTGCCCCGGGTGCAATCCCTGCCAGATCGCGCTGAAGCGCTGGTAGTCCTCATAGCGGCACTCGCCGCAGGGCCGGTGGCCGGCGGCGAACGCCGTGGCCTCGTCGGTGAAGAACAGCTCGGTGTAGCGGCCGGGGGCCATCAGCGGCCGGCGCCGGCGCCCCTTGAACTCCAGGCGGCAGGCGATCCAGCGACGCACCCCCCAGCGGCGTCGGATCTCACCGTGCGCGTCCACCAGCACCCCGCGGTTGGCGTAGACCAGCCCACGCGCGGGGTCGGCGATCACATCGCCGAGCGGGGTGGCACGGTTGCGCAGGGGCATGGCTCTCCACGCTAGCCCAGGCGCGCGTCCTCCAGGTCCAGATCGCGCTCCAGCGTGCGCGCAGTCCCCACCCCGACCCGGCCCTCGCGCCGCATCCGCGCCAGCGCCTCGCGCTGCACGGCGACGAGCTCGCGGCGCAGGGCCCGGTCGGCGCCGTCCGTCTCCCGGCCCTCCTCTCCTTCGTCGTCGTCGCCTGACTCCAGGCGCCGGCGACGGGCCAGGTACTGCGCGCGGAGGCCGTCGATGAGCTCCGGCGGGACGTCGCCAGAGCCCTGCAGGCGGTCGAGGACGGCGCGCGTCATCGTCAGCCGCGCCTGGCGCTCGGCCTCGGCCACCGACGGATGCTCGGTCAGCCGCAGGCGCTGCACGAGCAGGGGCAGCGTCATTCCCTGGCCCACCAGGGTCACGATGATCACCGCGAAGCCGAGATAGATGATGTCGTCGCGGCCGGCCAGGGGAACACCCGCATCGGTGGTCCGCGGCACCGCCAGCAGCACGGCCAGGGTGATGGCGCCGCGCATCCCCGCCCAGCCGATGATCAGGCGCTGGCGCCACCCGGCCTGGTCGGGCGCATCCTGCTCGTCGGCCGGTGGGGTGCGGCGCAGCAGCCGGGTGACCCAGCCGGTCCCCTCCATCCAGACCAGCCTGATCGCGATCACTGCCGTTACCACTGCGAGCCCGGTGACCGTCAGCCGCCCGACGGGACCGCGCGCCTCCGCCGTGAAGGTGTGAAACGACAGCCCGACGATCACGAACAGAGCCGCGTTGATCAGGAACACCAGCGTCTCCCAGAACGCCTGGGACTGGAGCCGGCTGCGCGCCGAGAACGCGCTGCCGCCACTGTGCCAGCCGAGGTACAGCCCGGCGCTGACCGCGGCCAGCACGCCGGAGGCGTGGACGGCCTCCGCGGGCAGGTAGGCCGCGTAGGCCATGAACATCGAGCCGGCGATCTCGATCGGCGCGTCGTCGATCCGGTTGCGCAGCGCGCGGCCCACCACGCCGACGGCAAGGCCGATGGCCGTCCCCGCGGCCGAGGCGTAGAGCACCGAGACAACGGCATGGCCGGCGGAGAAGTGCCCGCTCGTGGCCGCCGTCACCGCGGTGGCGTAGAGCACCAGGGCAGCGCCGTCGTTGAACAGCGCCTCGCCCTCGAGGATGGTCAGCAGCCGACGGGGCAGCCCGAGCCGGCGGGCCACGCTCGTCGCCGCGGCCGCGTCGGTTGGCCCCACCGCGGTCCCCAGGACGAAGGACATCGCCCACGACAGGTGCCCGATCCAGTGGGCGACGGCGGCGACCCCGGCCGCCGTGGCCACCACGAGGCCGACGGCGAGCAGCCCGATCGAGCGGGCGTTGCGCACGAACGCGGTGGCCGACGAGGTGGCCGCGGCGTCGAAGACGAGCAGGGGCAGCAGCCCGAGCAGAACGACATGGGGCTCCAGCGACGCATCGGGGACGAAGGGCAGGAAGCCGATGACCAGCCCCGCCACCACGAGCACCGCCGCGGTCGGCACCCCCGCGCGGCGCAACACCGCCACCGCGGCCAGGGTGACGGCGGTGACAGCGAGGACGATGATGAGGTGTCCGGAGACCACCCCCCTATCGTGCCGGGTCGCGCGAAGGGGTCGCGCGACGGGGCGCTAATTCCAGGCGAGCTCCGAGCGCCGCTCCCAATAGGCCTCGGGGTCCTCGGCGAGCACGGACAGCCGGCCCCGCGCCTCGTCCGAGACGGTCACGTCGAGCGCGCCGAGGTTGGACTCGAGCATCGCGACGGTGGAGGCGCCGCTGAGCACCACGTCGACCCACGGCTGCGCCAGCACGCAGGCCAGCGCCAGGGCATCGGCCGCAACGCCCAGCTCCCCCGCGACCTGCGCCAGCACCGGGGCATCGCCGCGCGCGGTGAGGCGACCGTTGGCCACGCCCTCCTTGATGATCACGCCGAGCCCGGCCCGGTGGGCGTCCGCGAGCGCGGGGCCCACTGAGGGCTCCATCAGGTTCCAGGTGGCCTGCACGCAGTCAAAGGCGCCGACCTCGAGCGCTCGCGCCACGGTGTCGGCCTGGCGCGGGCCGGTGACCGTCAAGCCGGTGAGCCAGCCCTCCTCGGTGCGCAGTCGCGCCAGCTCGGCGAGCACCGCGCGATCCTCCAGCACCCCGCTGTCCAGCGTGGCCGAGTGGATCTGGTAGAGCCCGAGCGCGTCGCCCAGGTAGGTGCGGGTCTCTGACTCCTGGCGGCGCAGCGTGTCGAGGCTCAGGTCCTTGACCTCGTTGACCTCGGCATCGAGGCGCCAGTCGCCGGTGTAGGTGTAGCCCCACTTCGAGCCCACACTCACCTCGCTACGACCCAGGCCCCGCTCAGCCAGCCACGAGCCCAGGAACTCCTCGGCGCGCCCGTAGGACCGCGCGGCGTCGAAGTAACGCACCCCCAGCCCCCTCGCGGCGTCGAGGACCTCATGGGCGCGGGCGCGCAGCGCGCCGACCTCGGTGTGGGCGCCGAGGTCAGCGGCGTGGCCGAGGTTGATGTAGGCGGGACGGCCGAGAGCGGCCAGCCCCAGCCCGATCCGGCTGACGTCCAGCGAGGTGTGACCGAGCGACGCCACGCCCAAACAGTACCCTCGCTGCCATGCGGATGACGGTCCTCAAGCGCTTCTCCCCCGATCCCCATCTCACCCCGGCGACGATGACCGAGGATCAGCGCGAACATCCGGTGGTCGCACTCATCCGCCGGCGTCGCGACGAGGGCTCCAAGCCGGGCGCGCGCACCGACGGGCGTCGCGTCGCGCTCGTCATCGAGGGCGGCGGGATGCGCGGCGTCGTCTCGGCGGGGATGACGGCTGCGATTGAGCAACTGGGGCTGCGCGACTCCTTCGACGAGGTCCACGGCGCCTCCGCCGGCGCCTTCAACGGGGCCTTCCTGCTCGCCGGCCAGGCCGCCTATCTCACCGCGCTGTACCCCCATGGGTTCGGCGATCCGAGCTTCGTCAACTTCCGCGACACGCTGATGCGCAAGCGCCCCATCTTCGACATGGACTACGTCATCGGCGAGGTGTGGCGCCACCAGCGCCCGCTGCGCACCGACGCGATCCTGTCGGCTCAGATCGACCTGCACTGCACCGCCACCGACGTCGATACCGCGCAGATCGTGGACCTCACCGACCTGCGCGACGCCGAGGAGATCCGCTGCGCCATGCGCGCCTCGGGCCGGCTCCCGTGGCTCGCCGGCCCGCCGGTCAGCTTCCGCGGCCGCCGCTGGCTGGATGCGACCCTGGCCGAGGCGATTCCCGTGCACGCCGCCCAGACCACCGCCACCGACATGCTGGTGCTCCAGACCCGCCCCCACGGCGTCCAGCACACGCCGTTGTCGAGCTTGGTGGCGCGGCTCACCGACGGGTACCTACAGAAGATCAACCCCGCGCTGGTGGACCTGCGCGTCCACCGCTCCGAGCGCTACGACGTGCTCAGCGCCGAGCTCGCGGCCCAGGCTTCGGACCCGGCCGCCAGCCCCGCCGTGTGCGTCATCCGGCCACCGGCCGACGCCCTCCTGATCGGGCAGATGGAGAACCGGGTGAGCGCGCTGACCACCGCGGGTAGCCACGGGCTGCGGGCCGCGTGGATGGCCCTGGATGGTCAGGACCCCGAGCTGCTGGCGACGCCGCGAGCGTACCCACGCGGCCGTGCCGAACCGCCGTCCGGCGCGGCGCCGGACGCCGACTCGGCGTCGCTGGCCGGCCGTCAGGCGCTGTAGCCGGGCGGCTCTGCGTCCTGACCCTCGGAGAAGCGGCGCTCCTCGTGCTTCTCGGGGTCCTCTTCGGGCAGATCCTCCTGGCCTTCTGAGAAACGACCGTGGTGGACCTTCTCCTCGTCTGCGGCGGGCAGATCCTCCTGACCCTCGCTGAAGCGTCCGACAGCCTCATCCTCGGGGAACTCCTCGGGGTTCTCTTCGCCCTCGGCGAACCCATCCTGAGGCTGCTCCGGTTGCGCGGGATGCTCGTTGGGATCGTTGGCCATCCGTCCTCCCTTCCCTCGTCGGTGGGGCTTGCCCCGGTTGGTGGCTAGGCCGAGCTTACCGCGCCGGTCCAGCGGCTCGGGAGGCAATCTGTAACGGATGTCACGCACGGGGGTATCTCGGGCGGTGTTGCCGTTCCGCCGTCAGCGAAGCTGGCAGCGCCGTGTCTCAGACGCGGCGCGCAAGGCTCCCAAGAAGGGGAGAGAGCTACGCGCGGCCGCAGCCCAGCTCGACGTGCCGTGGGCGCGCTCGGCGCCGGCCCGGCTCGTGCGCGAGAACTTCATGCGGTTCGTGCTCAACCCGCTGATGGACTATTACACCGCGCGGCGCGCCACCGGCCGGGAGACGCTCTCCTCGCTCAAGCAGCCGGTCATCCTGGTGGCCAACCACGCCAGCCACATGGACACGCCCGTGATCCTCTCGGCGCTGCCACGCAAGCTGCGCAAGAAGACCGCGGTGGCGGCGGCGGCCGACTACTTCTACCGCAACCGACTCGTCGCCTCGGCCGTATCGCTCATCTTCAACACGGTCCCGATCGAGCGCAAGGGAGGCGGCGGCATGTCCAAGGACGGCGGCCACCTCGACCGGTTGCTGGACCAGGGCTGGAACCTCCTGCTCTATCCCGAGGGGACCCGTTCGCGGGGCGGCGGTCCCGGACGGGTGCGGCGCGGAGCGGCCGTTCTGGCCTCGGCGCACAACCTGTCAATCATCCCGATCCGCGTCACCGGCACCGCCGAGGCGATGCCGCCCGGGCGGCTGTGGCCGCGGCGGCTGCGGGGCAAGCTGCTGTCGCACCGCCACCGCATTACGGTCGCCTTCGGCGAGCCGATCCCGCCCAACGGCGACACCGCGGCGCTCATCGAGCGGGTACAGAGCTTCTTCGACAACGGCGACGGCGGGCCGTCGCGCTCGCCCTACCGCCGAGCCGCTCCGAAGGCCGAGACGGTCTCCGGTCCGCCTGCCGGCTAGCTCCGACCGGACCGGGGCCGGCGGTTCGTCCGTCAGCGGGCTCCGGCGACACCGGCGAACGTCAACTGCGGCTTAGGAAAGGGGCAGTTCCGGCGCGATTTGCCATCTGTGATCGGAGTTGCCTCCCACACGTTGGCCAAACGGGGCTTCCACCTGTGGCTGACAGGGGTCGTGGGAGATCTTTCCTCTCTAAGCAGAAAATCTCCCAGACCTCGCCGCCGGGCGCCAACTCTGAGAGGCGGAAGCTCTCACAGGCCCGCGAACTACTCGTCGTCGTCGTCAACCCAGTCGGTGGTCCGCGCCACCGCCTTGCGCCACTTGCGGTAGCCGCGCTCGCGCTTGTCGGACTCCATGTCGGGCAGCCACTGCGCGGCCACGTGCCAGTAGGCACGCAGCGCGTCGGTGTCGGGCCAGAAGCCGACGGCGAGGCCGGCGGCGTAGGCCGCGCCCAGCGACACCGTCTCGGCCACGATCGGCCGGACCACCGAGACGTCGAGCACATCGGCGAGGAACTGCATGAGCAGGTTGTTGGCAGTCATTCCGCCGTCGACGCGAAGCGTGCTCAGCGACACTCCGGAGTCCGTGGTCATCGCCTCCACCACCTCGCGCGTCTGCCACGCCGTCGCCTCGAGCACCGCACGGGCGAGGTGGCCCTTGGTGATGTAGCCGGTGAGACCGGCGATGACGCCGCGGGCATCGCTGCGCCAATGGGGGGCGAACAGGCCCGAGAACGCCGGGACGAAGTAGCAGCCGCCGTTGTCCTCAACGGTGCGGGCGAGCGTCTCGATCTCGGGCGCCGAGCCGATGAGGGCGAGGTTGTCGCGAAACCACTGCACGAGCGCGCCGGTCACCGCGATGGAGCCCTCCAGCGCGTAGGACGGGGGCTCGTCGCCGACCCGGCAGCACAGGGTGGTGAGCAGGCCGCTCTCGGAGACCACGGGGCTCGCGCCGGTGTTGAGCAGCAGGAAGCTGCCGGTCCCGTAGGTGCACTTGGCCTCGCCGGCGGCAAAGCACGTCTGGCCGAACAGCGCCGCCTGCTGGTCGCCGAGTGCCGCCGCCACCGGGACCCCGGCGAGCTGGCCGCGGGCCTCTCCGTAGGACTCGGCCGACGGCCGGATCTCCGGCAGCATCTGGCGTGGGACGTCGAGCGCGGCCAGCAGCTCGTCGTCCCAGTCGAGTGTGTGCAGGCCCATCAGCATCGTCCGGCTGGCGTTGGTGACATCGGTGAGGTGGCGCCCGGTCAGCCGCCAGATGAGCCAGGAGTCCATGGTCCCGAACAGGACCTCCCCCGCGTCGGCGCGCTCGCGCAGGCCGGGAACGGTGTCGAGCAGCCAGCGCAGCTTGGGGCCCGAGAAGTAGGTGGCAGGCGGCAGCCCCGAGCGCTCGCGCCACCAGCCGTTGCCGTGCGCGGCCGACAGGGCGCGGACGATGTGATCGGTCCGGGTGTCCTGCCAGTTGATCGCGTTGTGTAGCGCCTGCCCGGTGACGCGGTCCCACACCAGGGTCGTCTCGCGCTGGTTGGCGATGCCCAGCGCAACGAGGTCGGACGCCTCCAGCCGCGCCTCGGCCAGCGCGCGTCCCACCACGAACTCGACGTTACGCCAGATCTCCTCAGGGTCGTGCTCGACCCAGCCGGGCCGGGGATAGATGTGATGATGCTCCTTCTGGGCGACCGAGACGATGCGACCGGAGCGGTCGAAGATCAGGCATCGTGACGAGGCGGTGCCCTGGTCGATCGCCGCGACGTATCGCTCCTTCACAGCCACCTCTCTCTCACCACGGGATCGCGCCGAGCTCGCGTGACACGGCGCGGGCCGCCTCACGCACGTTGGCCAACAACTCCGCTCGCGGCTGCCGAGCCACCAGAAGCCGCTCCGGTGGACCGAAGATACCCATCGCGCCCACGGCGACGCCGCTGCGATCCATGATCGGCGCCGCCAGCGACACCTGCCGCGGGTTGAGCTCGCCGATATCGGTGGCCCAGCCCCGTTCGCGGGTGCGTGCCAGCTCGCGCCCCAGACGCTCCCGGTCGCAGATCGTCGCGTCGGTGAACGAGGCGAAGCTGTCGCCGGCCAGTTCGGCCAGCGCGTAGGGGTGGTGGGCGAGCAGCATCTTGCCCAGCGCGGTGGCGTGGGCGGGCAACAGTGAGCCCACGTCGAGGGTCTGGAGGCTGTCGTCGGGCCGGAACACGTGATGGACGATGAGGACCTGCCCCTCGTGGAGGGTGCCGATGCGCACCGCCTCCTGGGTGCGCGCCGCCAGCGAGTCTGACCAGTTGAGCGCCCGCGTGCGCAGCTCGTTGCCGTCCAGATAGCTGGAACCCATGTGCAACAGGGCCGCACCGAGCTGGTACTTGCCGGTCTCAGGATCCTGCTCGACGAAGCCGACGTGCTGGAGCGTGCGCAGCAGCCCGTGCACGGTGCCCTTGGGGAGGCCGAGCTCGCCGGCGAGATCGACGACGCCGAGGCGGCGCGTGCGCCCCGAGAGCAGCCGCAGGATCGCTGCCGCGCGCTCTATGGACTGGATATTGCCGGGCACCTGATGCTCCTACCCCTCCACGCCCTGGGTTACGAAGTGGCGGACCGAGTTCTAGTTAATTCGAACTCAGTTTGACATTGTCGAACAGGCGAGATTAGTATCGCGAAAATCCGCAGGTTCGTCTCAAGAGGGAGAGAAGAAATTGGGAGCACTAGCGGCAGTCGTCGTACATCTGAAGTTCCCGACGCTGGGCATCATTCCGTCGGAGATCATCGGGACCGCGATCCTGATCCTGCTTGGTGATGGAGTGGTTGCAGCCGTACTGCTGAACCAATCGAAGGCGCAGAATTCGGGCTGGATCGTCATCACCTTCGGGTGGGGCATGGCGGTGATGGTGGCTGTCTACGCCGTCGGGTTCTTCGACGGCGCGCACCTGAACCCGGCGGTGACGCTGGGGATCTGGATTCACGGTGGGATCACCGGCTCTCAGGCGATCAAGTACTGGATCGGAGAGATGATCGGGGCGATGATCGGGGCAGTCCTGGTGTACCTCGCGTACTACCTCCACTGGAGTGAGACCGAGGATCCAGGGTTGAAGCTCGCGGTCTTCTCGACCGGCCCGGCGATCCGCAACTACGCGTGGAACCTGGTCACCGAGATCATCGGCACGTTCGTGCTGGTGTTCGGAGTCCTGACCATCACCGGCCCGTGGAACGTGTTCTCAGGCGCGGACTTGGCCCCGCTGCTGATCGGCCTCCTCGTCTTCTCCATCGGCCTCTCACTCGGTGGACCGACGGGATACGCCATCAACCCAGCGCGAGACCTGGGGCCACGGATCATGCACGCGCTCCTGCCGATCCCAGGCAAGGGCTCATCGGACTGGTCCTACGCGTGGGTGCCGGTTCTGGGGCCGCTCATCGGCGGTGCCATCGGAGCGATCTTCTTCGACATCGTCTTCGGCAGCGCGCCGTTCTAAGGCGACAGCGATGAAGAAACTGATCAATGCGCCCGACGCGGTGGTGGCGGACGCCCTGCGTGGGGTCGAGGCGGCACACGGTGACCGTGTCCGTGTGACGTTTGACCCCTACATGGTGGTCCGTGCTGACGCGCCGGTGCAGGGAAAGGTGGGGCTGATCTCGGGCGGAGGCTCGGGGCATGAGCCCATGCACGGCGGCTTCGTCGGGCCGGGCATGCTCGACGCGGCGTGTCCGGGCGAGGTGTTCACCTCGCCCACCCCCGACCAGATGCTGGAGGCGACCAAGGCCGTCAACGGCGGCGCCGGGGTCATTCACATCGTCAAGAACTACACCGGCGACGTGATGAACTTCGAGATGGCCGCCGAGATGGGCAAGGGCGACGACATCGAGGTCGAGACCATCCTGACCAACGACGACGTGGCCGTGGAGGACTCGCTCTACACGGCCGGCCGTCGCGGGGTGGGCGTCACGGTGCTGGTGGAGAAGATCTGTGGGGGCGCGGCAGAAGACCGCCGCGGCCTGCAGGAGGTTGCGGAGCTGGGACGCCGGGTCAATGCCCAGGGACGTTCGATGGGCATGGCCCTGACCCCGTGCATCACCCCCGCCTCCGGGGAGCCGAGTTTCGAGCTCGCCGACGACGAGGTGGAGATCGGGATCGGGATCCACGGCGAACCGGGCCGCTTCCGGGAGAAGATCGGCCCGGCCTCCCAGGTCGCGGAACGCCTGATGACTCCCATCCTGGAGGACCTGCCGTTCTCATCCGGAGACAAGGTGCTCGCCTTCGTCAACGGCATGGGCGGCACGCCGCTGCTGGAGCTGTACATCGTCTACGCCGAAGTGGCGAAGATCGCCTCCGAGCACGGCCTCACCATCGAGCGCAACCTGATCGGCAACTACATCACCTCCTTGGAGATGCAGGGCTGCTCGATCACCCTGGTCAAGCTCGACGACGAGATGGTCCGCTACTGGGACGCTCCGGTGAACACTCCCGCGCTGCGCTGGGGCGCGTAGGAGCTGTCGTGATCGATCGCGACACCACGCTGGATTGGATGACCCGATTCGCGGGCGAGATGGCCGAGCACCGGCAGGAGCTGGTCCGTCTCGACACCGCGATCGGCGATGGCGATCACGGGACGAACATGAACCGCGGCATGCAGAAGGCGCTGGAGAAGCTCCAGTCGTCCGAGCAGCCTGATCCCGGCGCCGTGCTCAAGACGGTGGCCATGGCGCTGATCTCCAGCGTCGGTGGCGCCGCCGGTCCTCTGTACGGGACCCTGTTTCTGCAGATGGGCACAGCGCTGGCCGGGCAGTCCGAGGTCGATCTCCCGGCGTTCGCCGCGGCGTGGCGTAAGGGTATGGAGGGCGTCCAGTCTCGTGGCAAGGCCCAGCCTGGCGACAAGACGATGTTGGACGCGCTCCTGCCCGCGGTCGAGGCACTGGAGCAGGCATCGGATCTCTCGGGTGGCCTGCGCGAGGCGGTCTCGGCCGCCGAGCGGGGGATGAACGCGACGACGCCGCTCGTCGCGCGCAAGGGACGGGCCAGCTACCTGGGTGAGCGCTCCGCGGATCACCAGGACCCCGGCGCGACCTCCACCTTCTACCTCTTCAAGAGCGCCGCCGAAGCGCTGGCGGACTGAAAGGAAGCACATGCCGAAATATTGCGTTGCACTGGATCAGGGCACGACGAGCTCACGAGCGATGGTCTTCGACCACTCCGGTCGCGTCGTGGCGGTGTCGCAGAAGGAGCATGAGCAGATCTACCCGAAGCCGGGCTGGGTGGAGCACGATCCGATGGAGGTCTGGGCGCGCTGCCAGGAGGTGATCGACGAGGCGGTGGAGAAGGCCGGGGCGGCCCGTGACGACGTGGCTGCGCTCGGCATCACCAATCAGCGCGAGACCGCGGTCGTGTGGGATCGCAACACCGGCGAGCCCGTCATGAACGCGATCGTGTGGCAAGACACGCGCACCGACAAGCTCGTCGATGAGCTGTCGGCCGACGGCGGTCAGGACAGGTTCCGTTCGCAGGTCGGCCTGCCGCTCGCCACCTACTTCTCGGGGCCGAAGGTCCGGTGGATCCTTGACAACGTGGAAGGCGCGCGCGCCAAGGCCGAGGCCGGCGACCTCGTGTTCGGCAACATGGACACCTGGTGCATCTGGAACCTCACCGGCGGCCCCAACGGGGGTCTGCACATCACCGACGTGACCAACGCCAGCCGGACGATGCTGATGGACCTGAAGACGCTGGCCTGGGATGAGGAGATCGCGTCGACGATCGGCGTGCCGATGTCGATGCTGCCCGAGATCAGAGCGTCGAGCGAGGTCTATGGCGAGGTGAGGACCGGCAACCTGACCGGCGTGCAGGTCGCGGGCATCCTCGGCGACCAGCAGGCCGCGACGTTCGGCCAGGCGTGCTTCGACGCCGGCGACGCCAAGAACACGTACGGCACGGGCAACTTCATGCTGCTCAACACGAGCACCGAGGTCGTGCAGTCGAAGGCAGGCCTGCTGACCACGGTCTGTTACAAGATCGGCGATGAGGCGGCGGTGTACGCGCTGGAGGGCTCGATCGCGATCACGGGCGCGCTCGTGCAGTGGCTGCGCGACAACCTGCACATGATTCAGGCCGCACCGCAGGTGGAGGAGCTGGCCAAGTCCGTGGACGACAACGGCGGGCTCTACATCGTGCCGGCGTTCTCGGGCCTGTTCGCGCCATATTGGAAGTCCAACGCGCGCGGCGTGTTCGCCGGCCTGACCCGCTACGTCAACGCCGGTCACATCGCCCGCGCCACTCTCGAGGCGACGGCGTTCCAGACCCGAGAGGTGATGGACGCGATGGAGTCCGACTCGGGCGTCACGCTGAACGAGCTCAAGGTCGACGGCGGCATGGTCCAGAACGACCTGCTCATGCAGTTCCAGGCCGACATCCTCGGGGTGCCGGTCATCCGTCCAGAGGTCGCCGAGACGACCGCGCTGGGTGCGTCCTACGCGGCGGGGATGGCCGTCGGGTTCTGGAGCAGCACGCAGGAGGTCCGAGACAACTGGGCCGAGGACAAGCGCTGGGAGCCCAACATGGACTCCGACAAGCGCGACGAGTACTACAAGTACTGGAAGAAGGCCGTCACCCGGACCTTCGACTGGTTCGACTGACGCGAGCAGACATGCGTCTGCGGGATGGTGTCGAGGGCGGTCTGCGGGCCGCCCTCGGCGTCCGCTCACACGCGAGAGCCCCGCAGAGGTAGTCTGACGTCATGGTGACGCTGAGCACCGAGATCCTCGTGATCGGCGGTGGGGCGACGGGCGCCGGGGTCGCATGGGACGCGGCGCTGCGTGGCTACGACGTCGTGCTGGTGGACCGCTTGGATCTGGCCGAGGGCACGAGCGGACGCTTCCACGGACTGCTGCACTCCGGCGGACGCTACGCGGTCAAGGACCCACGGGCCGCCGAGGAGTGCGTCGGTGAGAACCGGATTCTGCGGCGCGTCGCCGCCGACTGCATCGAGGACACCGGCGGGCTGTTCGTCACCACGCAGTGGGACGACCCCGACTACGCCGATCGCTTCGCCCAGGGCTGCGCCGACACCGATGTCGACTGCGAGGAGATCTCCGTTTCCGACGCACTGGCCGCCGAGCCTCGGCTGAACCCACAGATCTCCCGGGCCTTCCGCGTGCCCGACGCCAACATCGACGTGTGGAAGACGGTGTGGGCGATGGGCCACGGGGTCCAGCAGCGCGGGGGCCGGATCCTCCCCTACCACGCGGTCACGGCGATCCACCGCGAGGGCGACGAGGTGACCGGCGCGCGGGTGACCGACGCGCGCACCGGCGAGGAGTTGGACATTCACGCCCGCATGACGGTCAGCGCGAGCGGCGCGTGGGCCGGGCAGATCGCCGAGATGGCGGGGATCGAGGGCGTCCGGGTGCTGCCGGGCCGCGGAATCATGATCGCCATGAACCACCGGCTGGTGAACACGGTGGTCAACCGCTGCCAGATGCCCACCGACGGCGACATCATCGTCCCCATCCGGACCGTCTCGGTGATCGGCACCACCGACGTGCACACCGACCATCCCGACGACCACACCGTTCACGAGAACGAGGTCGACGCGATGCTCGACGATGGCGAGAAACTCGTGCCGGGCTTTCGCAACCAGCGAGCGCTTCGGGTATGGACGGGCGTGCGGCCGCTGTTCGAGGACGCGAAGGCATCGGACACCGATACGCGCGACGTCACCCGCGCCCATGCCCTGCTCGACCACGCCCAGCGCGATGGCGTCGGGCGCTTCGTCACCATCACCGGCGGCAAGCTGACCACGTTCCGGCTGATGGCACAGGACACGATGGACGCGGTGGTCAAGCAGCTCGGCGACACCCGGCCGTGCCGCACCACGACCGAGCCGCTCCCGGGCTCGGAATCGGGCGAGAACTACCGGCTCGGTGAGCGCCTGGCGCGCAAGGAGGCGAGCCTCACCGACGAGCAGATGATCTGCGAGTGCGAGCTGGTCCCCCGCCACAAGCTCGAGGAGGCGATCACGCGGACCGGGTCGACCAACCTCGACGACATCCGCCGCCAGCTGCGGCTGGGCATGGGTCCATGCCAGGGCGGCTTCTGCATCTACCGGGCCACGGGCATCCTGCACGCCCACGACGGCATGACCGCCGAGGCTGCCGATGCCGCGCTCCTGGACTTCCTGCAGGAGCGATGGAAGGGCGAATGGCCGGTCCTCTACGGGGACCAGCTGCGCCAGGTCCGGCTCGACGATTGGATCTTCCAGGGCATCCTCGACGTGGAGCACCTGCCGAAGTGAGACCGAGCGAGCTGCACTTCGACGCGGTGGTCATCGGCGCGGGCACGGCCGGGCTGGTGGCGGGCACGCGGCTGGCCCAGGACGGCGCCCGTGTCGCGGTGCTGGCCAAGGGCGTCGGCTCCACGCACTTGGCGCCCGCCACCATCGACGTGCTGGGCTACGCGCCCGACCGCGTCGATGCCCCGGGGCCGGCGCTGGAGCAGCTCATCGCGGCCCGCCCTGACCATCCCTACGCGCTGCTCGGTCCAGAGGTGGTGGCCGATGCTCTGAGCTGGTTTGCCCAGCTGGTGCCCAGCGGCCCACTGCCCGGCTACGTCTACGGCGGCAGCCTCGACCGCAACCAGCTGCTGCCGACCGCGGTCGGGGCGCTGCGGCCCTCGGCCCTGGTGCCCGAGACGATGGCCAACGGGGAGGCCTCGGGACTGCAGCGGGTGTGCATCGTCGGCACCCCGGCGCTGCGCGACTTCCATCCCAGCCTGTGCGCGGCCAACCTCGTCAAGGCGGGCATCGAGGCCCGCTCGGTGAGCCTGGACCTCAAGCTCGAGCGGGCGGACATGAACACGCTGGGCCTGGCGCGCCACTTCGACGACGAGAAGTGGCGGCGCCAGTTCTGCGCCGAGCTGTCGCTGACGCTGCGCGCCGAGGAGGCGGTGGGACTGCCGGCGATGCTGGGGCTGCGCGATCCCCACGAGGTGCTGGCCGACGTCGAGCACCGGCTCGGCCGCCGCGTGTTCGAGATCCCGACGCTCCCGCCGTCGGTGCCGGGGATGCGGCTGTACGAGATCCTGCGGTCGGCGCTGCGCGCCGCCGGGGGCCGCCTGGTCCTCGGCGCCGAGGTCACGTCCGCGCAGCGCGACGGCGACCGCATCACCTCGGTCGCCACCCACGCCGCCGGGCGCGATCTGCACTATGCGGCCCCCTGGTTCGTGCTGGCCTCCGGGGGCTTTGCCTCCGGCGGCATCGAGCTCGACTCCCGCTGGGTCACCCACGAGCGGGTGCTGGGCCTGCCCCTGCGTGGCGTCCCCGCCGAGAGCGAGGCCCGGTTCGTGGGCCGCTATCTCGACGAGCAGCCCCTGGCGCGGGTGGGGGTGGCCGTCGGTTCTGACCTGCGCGCCGAAGGCGCCGAGAACGTGCTGGTGGCCGGCGCCGCGCTGCCGGGGGCGATCCCCTGGCGCGAGGGCTCGGGCGAGGGGATCGCGCTGACCAGCGGCTACCGCGCGGCGCAGGTGGTGGGAGCCCAGGTGTCCCCGACGGCGGCGATCGCATGAGTCCTGAGAGCGCTGACCTCTTCGTGGCCGAGCTGCTGCGCGGGTCGCTGGACCACTGCGTCAAGTGCACGATCTGCGAGACCGCCTGCCCGGTCTCCAACGCGACACCGCTGTTCCCGGGGCCCAAGTACGCCGGTCCCCAGTCCGAGCGCTACCGCGTCGCCGATGAGCCCTCGGTGGACTTGTCGGTCGACTATTGCTCGGGGTGCGGCATCTGCTCGCAGGTGTGCCCGCAGGGCGTCAAGATCGCCGAGATCAACGCTCAGGCGCGCAGCAAGCTCAAGCGCCAGAAGGGCTTTCCGTTGCGCGACCGGATCATCACGCGGCCGACATGGCTGGGCCGTGCCGGCACCCCGGCGGCCCCGATCGCCAACTTCACGCTGGGCTTCAAGCCGTTCCGGATACTCGGTGAGAAGGTGCTGGGCGTCCACCGTGACGCGCCCGCGCCGAAGTTCGCCGGCCGACGCTTCTCGCGGTGGGCCCGCAAGCACGCGGCGGCGAACGGGCGGGCCGGTGGGGGCAGTCTCACGCGCAAGATCGTCTACTTCCACGGCTGCGGCACTGAGTACTACGAGCCCTGGGAGGGCGAGAAGGTCGTCGAGATCCTCGAGCACAACGGCTTTGAGGTGGTGGTGCCCAAGCAGGACTGCTGCGGCCTGCCCCTGCAGTCCAGCGGGCTCTTCGACGAGGGGCGCAAGGTGGTGCTGCGCCTGGCCCGCGCGTTGCGCGAGCACGTCACCGACGACGACACCATCATCGTCGGCAACGCCACCAGCTGCACGCTGATGCTCAAGCGCGAGGCCCGCGAGATCCTCTCGCTGGAGGACGACCCGGACCTGAAGTTCGTCTCCGAGCGCACCTACGACATCTGCGAGCTCCTGCTCGAGCTGCACGACCGCGGCGAGCTGAAGACCGACTTCTCCCCCATCAACGAGACGGTCGCGTATCACGCCCCCTGCCAGCAGCAGGGTCACTGGGTGGGCAAGCCGGCGTTGGACCTGCTCGCACTGGTGCCCGGGCTCCAGGTCAAGGAGATGAACGCGCGGTGCTGCGGAATCGCGGGCACCTACGGCCTCAAGGCCGAGAAGTACGACATCTCGATGGCGGTCGGGCGCGACCTGTTCGATCAGGTCGCGGCGTCCGGCGCGCCGACCGTCGCCTGCGACTCCGAGACCTGCCGCTGGCAGATCGCCCACGGGACCAAGCTGCCGTCGGTGCACCCGATCGATTATCTGCACCGGTCCTACGGCCTGTAGCAGCGGCCGGGGGGAGCGCCTTGGTCGGGATCGTCGTCGTCTCCCACAGCGATGCGCTGGCCGAGGGAGTGGTGCGCCTGGCCCGCGAGATGGCCGGCCCGGAGTTGGCGCTCGAGCCGGCCGGGGGGTTTGAGGAGCCCGACGCTCTGGGCACCGATGCCGACCGCGTGCGCGGTGCCATCGAGCGGGCCATGTCCCCCGACGGGGTCCTGGTGCTGATGGATCTCGGTAGCGCGCTGATGAGCGCCGAGCTCGCCGTGGAGATGCTCGAGGGCGCGGCCGGGCCGGTGCGGCTGAGCGCGGCGCCGCTCGTGGAGGGCACCGTGGCGGCCGCGGTGGCCGCCAGCGGGGGGGCGACGCTCGAGGAGGTGGCAGCCGAGGCGCGCGGGGCGCTGGCCATGAAGACCAGCCAGATTCCCGACGACGCGATCGACGAGACGGCGACCGAGGCCGGTGACACAGACGCCGGCGCAGAACTGCCCGTGCGCAACGCGATCGGGCTCCACGCCCGCCCGGCGGCCCGCTTCGTGGAGACGGCCCGCGCGTTCGACGCCGACGTGCGCGTCGCCAAGGCCGGCGGCGGCGCGGCTGTGGGCGCGCGCAGCCTCACCAATCTGGTGGCGCTCGGCGCGCGGCTCGGGGACACGCTGGTGGTGACCGCGGCAGGTCCCCAGGCGGCCGAGGCCATCGACGCGCTGCGCGCGCTCGCCGAGGACGGGTTCGGTGACGGCGTCGCCGCCGCAGGCGGCGCCCCGGCGGACGCCCCCGCGGGCGGTCCGGCCGTTGCGCCGTCGCAGGACGACGCACCTGCCCAGCCGCCGGCGGCGGGTTTCGTGCTCACCGGCGTCGCCGCCTCCGTCGGCGTGGCCATCGGTCCCGCGCATCGCCTCGGACTCTCGGGGCTCGGGGACGCGCCCGGCGATCGCGCGGCGCAGGACGCCGACGCCGAGGGCCGCACCCTCGACGACGCGCTCGCCGCCGCCCGCGCCGCCATCGAGCGCGACCGCGACGTGGTCAGCGGCCGGGCCGGCGCCGCCGATGCCGCGATCTTCAGCGCACACCTCGCGCTGCTCGACGACGAGGCCCTGCTGGAACCCGCCCGTGCCGCCATCGCCGGCGGCGCCATCGCCGAGCGCGCCGTCTACGACGCGGCCCAGCAGGTCGCCGCGGTCTACCGGGGCCTGGACGAACCGCTGCTGCGAGAGCGGGCGACCGACGTGCTCGACGTGGGCCGCCGCATCATCGGCGCGATCGCCGGGTCCGGCGCGGATGGCGGCAGATCGGCGTCGGGAATCGTGGTGGCCGACGAGCTGACCCCCGCCGACGCCGCCGGGTTGGACCCCGAGCGCGTGCTGGCCATCGCCACCGCGCGGGGCTCCACCACCGCCCACGCCGCGATCCTGGCCCGCGCGCTGGGGCTGCCCGCAGTGGTGGGCCTCGGCCCCGGCGTCCTGGGGGTGACCGACGGGACCACGCTGCTGCTCGACGGTGAGGCCGGCACCGTGGTGGTGGACCCCCCAGCCGACATGCTCAGCGACGCGCGGGAGCGCCGCCGGCGCGCCGAGCAGCGCCGCGCGGCGGCCCGGGAGCGCGCGCACGAGCCCGCGGTGACGCGCGACGGCGAACGCATCGAGGTCTTCGCCAACCTGGGGACCGGCAGCGACGCGGCCGGCGCCGTGGTGCTGGGCGCCGAGGGCGTCGGCCTGCTGCGCACCGAGTTCCTCTTCCTGGGCCGCGAGGAGCTGCCCGGCGAGGAGGAGCAGGCGCAGACTCTGCGCGAGATCGCGCGGGCCCTCGACGGACGGCCCCTGATCGTGCGCACGCTCGACGCCGGCGCCGACAAGCCGCTGCCCGCGTTGCCGATGCCCCCGGAGGACAACCCGTTCCTGGGCGTGCGCGGGATCCGGTTGGCGCTGGCCCGTCCCGAGGTGCTGTCCACCCAGTTCCGCGCCATCCTGCGCGTCGCCGCCGAGCACCCGGTCAAGACGATGCTGCCGATGGTGGCCACGCTGGGTGAGATCATCGCCGCCCGCGAGCTCCTGGAGCGCGCGCGGTCAGACACCGGCATCGACGCTCCCATGGAGCTGGGCATCATGGTGGAGGTCCCGGCGGCCGCTCTGGCCGCGACCCGCCTGGCGGCCCATGTCGACTTCTTCTCGCTGGGCACCAACGACCTCACCCAGTACACGATGGCCGCCGAGCGCGGCGATCCGCGGTTGGCGTCGCTGCTGGCCGGGCCCCAGCCGGCGATGCTGCGGCTGGTGCAGGCCACCGTCGCGGGCGCCGCGGCGCACGACCGCTGGGTCGGCGTGTGCGGGGAGCTGGCCGGGGACCCGGCCGCCGCGATCCTGCTCGCGGGTCTGGGGGTCACCGAGCTGAGCATGGCGGCGGGGCTCATCCCCGAGGTCAAGGCGGCCCTGCGCGAGGTGTCACTGACCGATGCGCGCGCCGCGGCCCAGGCCGCGCTGGAGACCGACGATGCCGAGGCGGCACGCGGTCTGGGCCTCCAGTTGCTGTGAGATAGTGTCCTCACTGTGGAGGCGGGTACCCTGACCGCGTTGCGATCATCTCGCGTGCTCGCGGTCGGCACCGGCGTGCGCATCGTGGTCTCTCCGGTGATCATGGCGCTGTTGCTGAGCCACTCCTACACCCCCGCGGCCATCCTCTTCCTGGTGGCCGCCGCCACCGATTGGTTTGACGGACGGCTCGCCCGGAGGTGGAACGTCACCACCAAGCTCGGGTCGTTCCTGGACACCACCGCCGACAAGCTGCTGGTGACGACGGCGCTCGTCGGGCTGGTGTCCGTCGGCCGGGCATCCCCCTGGGTGGCGCTCGTCATCATCGCCCGCGAGTTCACCATCATGGGGCTGCGCGCGGCCGTCGAAGCCGGCGGCGCGCACCTGGAGACCTCGATGCTGGGCAAGTGGAAGGCGACCATCCAGTTCGTGGCCGTCGCCCTGGCGATGCTGCGCCCTGACGTGATCATCGCCGGGGCCTACCTGGACCAGTGGGCGATGGTGATCGCCGCGGTCGCCACCGCGTGGTCGGGCGCCGACTATCTCATCCGTTCCTCGGCCGCGCTGCGCACCTGACCCGTCCAATGGCTCGCGTGTTCGTCACCGGAGGGACCGGCGTGATCGGCCGCGCGCTGGTGGCGCGCCTGATCGAGCGCGGCGATGAGATCGTGGCCCTGGCCCGGTCGGCGGAGTCCGAGAGCGACCTGCGCGAGCGCGGCTGCCAGGTGGTCGAAGGCGAGGTGTTCGACGTCGACGCCATGGCGGCGGGGATGGCCGGCTGCTCGCTGGCCTACAACCTTGCCGGGGTCAACACCCTGTGCGTGGACGACCCCGCGCCGATGCGCCGCGCCAACGTCGACGGGGCGGTGGCCGCGGTGCGCGCCGCCAAGCGTGCCGGGGTGCCCCGGCTGGTGCACACCTCCTCGGCGGCGACCATCGGAGAGGCGCCTGGCACGATCGCCAACGAGTGGACACCGCACCGCGGCTGGTACCTGTCGACCTATGAGCGGACCAAGACCGAGGGTGAGCGCGCCGCGATCGCCGCCGCGCGCGAGACCGAGCAGGACGTCGTCTACGTCAACCCCTCCTCCGTGCAGGGGCCGGGGCGGGCCGGCGGCACCGGCCGCTTCCTGCTGGCGGCGCTCGACGGCCGGCTGCCCGTGTTCGTCAACACCAATGTGAGCCTGGTGGACATCGCTGACTGCATCGAGGGGCATCTCCTGGCCGCCGAGCACGGGGTGGCGGGCGAGCGCTACCTGCTCAGCGGCATCCGCCTGGCGGTCTCCGAGGCGCTGGCCCTGGCCGCCGACGTGGCCGGCGTGGAGTGCAACCCCCGCATCGTTCCCCGCGCGCTGGCCACCACCGCCGGAACCGTGGCGGAGTACGCGTTCCGGCTGCGCCGGCGCAAGCCGCCGGTGTGCCGCGAGATGGTGCGCACGTTGCTGCATGGCCACCTCTATGACGGCTCGCGCGCCGAGCGCGAACTGGGGCTGCGCTACACCGACCCGCGCGACACCGTGCGGCGCACCGTCGAGTGGGCCCGCTCCGAGGGCCTGCTGCGCAACGTGTAGCCGCCGACCAGGGACGGCGGGCCCCGGCGCCCAACTCCACCCCAGGGTTGAGGCAAGACCTCGTTTTGCCACCAGGTTCAACCCTGGCGCCGATGACAGACAGAGATCCCGGGCGTAGCGTCAGGGCCATGGATCAGGTCATCTCGATCAGTGGACTGCAGAAGCGCTACGGCGACCAGGAGGCGGTGCGCGGCATCGATCTCCACGTCATGCGCGGCGAGATCTTCGCCTTCCTCGGCCCCAACGGAGCCGGCAAGACGACCACCGTCGAGATCCTCGAGGGCTTCCGCCAGGCCAGCGCCGGCCAGGTGCTCGTCCTCGGCGAGGACCCCTGGAAGGCGCCCTCGTCGTGGCGGGCGCGCATCGGTGCCGTCCTCCAGGAATCCTCGGCGGAGCCGGGACTGACCGTCCGCGAGTGCCTCCAGCTCTACGCCGGCTACTACCCGAGACCGCGCTCCGTCGACGAGACGCTCGGGCTGGTCGATCTCGGCCCCCAGGCCGACCAGCGCGCGACCGCGCTCTCGGGCGGGCAGCGGCGCCGCCTGGACGTCGCACTCGCCCTGATCGGCGACCCGGAGCTCATCTTCCTCGACGAGCCCACCACCGGCTTTGATCCGTCCGCACGCCGCGCGGCCTGGACGGTGATCGAGGGCCTTCGCGACCTGGGCAAGACCGTCTTTCTGACCACCCACTACATGGAGGAGGCCGAGCGCCTCGCCGATCGGATCGCGGTGATCGCCGCGGGCCGGATCGTGGACGAGGGCACCCCGGACACGCTGGGTGGGCGCCAGCAGGCCCCGGCTCACATCACCTTCACCCTGCCCGCCCCCTTCGATACCGGGGAACTGCCGGCCGCGCTGGGCCCGCGCGCGCAACTCGCGTCCCGAGGCCGCGTCCTGGTGCCGAGCGAGCGCGTCACCGCCGACCTGCACGAGCTGTCGGGATGGGCCCTTGAGCGGGGTCTCGAGCTCGACGAACTCGAGGTCAGGCGGCCGACGCTCGAGGACGTGTACCTGCAGTTGACGACCAACGACGAGACAGGGAGCTGACGATGTATTTCCTGCTCAAGTGGATCACGCGCAAGCTCCGTGAGCGGAGGTTGGCGCAGACCGGCGTGCCGACGCCGTCGGGCCCCTCGGGCCCCTCGGCCGCCTCGCTCGGGGCGATCGTGCTCCTGGCCCACCAGATCAGATTCGACCTGCTGGCCAGCCTGCGCAATCCGCGCGCCCGCTTCTTCACCTTCTTCTTCCCCATCGTGCTGCTGGTCGTCTTCAACGGTGTCTTCGGCCACGGCACGGCGATCGTCGACGGGGTCCGGGTCTCGCTGTCGCGCTTCTACGTGCCCGGCATCCTCACCATGGCGCTCGTGGTCGCCTCCTACGCCAACCTCGTCATCCAGGTGGCCACCGCGCGCGAGACCGGGGTGCTCAAGCGCCGCCGGGCGACGCCGGCATCCCCCCTGCTGCTCATCTTCAGTCAGGCCATGGCCACCGTCGTCATCGCGGCGATCATGGGCAGCCTGCTGCTGGTGATCTCCAAGGTCCTCTACGGCGTCGGGTTCTCCGCTCCCGCGATCCTGGCCATCGCCCTCACCGCCGCGGTCGGGACCATCGCCTTCGCGTGCATCGGCTACCTCGTCTCGAATCTGATCGGCTCGCCCGACGCCGCGCAGCCGCTGGTCCAGGCCACCATGCTCCCGCTGTGGTTCATCTCCGGGGTCTTCATCCCCACGTCGAACCTGTCCAGCGGCCTGCGCAAGGTCGGTGAGGTCTTCCCCGTCGAGCATCTGGCCAACGGCATGCACGTCGCCTCGGTCCACTCGACGTTCGCCTCGGCGATCTCGGCCACGGACCTGTGGGTGCTCGCGGTCTGGGGCGTGGGGGCGGGGTTGCTGGCGGCGTGGCGGTTCAGTTGGCTGCCCAGCGCCGCCACGGCCTGATCAGCGGCGCAGGTGCGGCGGCCAGTGCATGTCCTGGAGGCGGGGCGGTGGCTCCGACCACACCAGCAGCACCGGGCAGCCGACATGGTCGACCACGAACCGCGCGTAGTGGCCGATGCTCTTGGGCTCGCGGCGCGGCTCGCCGTCGCGGGCCAGCACCAGCAGGTCGAAGCCCTCTGCGGCCTCGAGCACCTCGCGCTCGATCCGCCCCCGACGCCCGTTGACGGCCGCCTCGCGCCCGAACCGCTCCCGCGCGCGTTCCAGCAGCGCCCGGGCCTCGGCCTCGGCGATCTCGCGTACGGGCGGCCCCGGCGGCGGCGGCCGACGACGCCCGAGCCGTCCCGGTCCGGGGTGGCCGGCCAGGTACTCGACGTCGCTGGCGGCGACATGGAGCAGCGTGACGTCGGCGTCGGCGGGCACGAGCGCCCGCGCCTGGTCGACGCAGGGCGCCCAGGAGCTCTCGGTGATCCAGATGAGCGCGCGCATCAGAAGACCTGCAAAGACAACCACAACCCCACGGTGGCGGCCACCAGGGTGGCCGGGACGG
The DNA here is from genome assembly GCA_963737335.1 of uncultured Solirubrobacteraceae bacterium. Lineage (GTDB taxonomy): Bacteria > Actinomycetota > Thermoleophilia > Solirubrobacterales > Solirubrobacteraceae > Palsa-465. The sequence goes on along the minus strand of CAVTSK010000020.1, from coordinate 56,209 downwards.
TGAGCGCGCCGAGCTTGAGGAACTCGCGGACGTCGATGTCCTCGTCGTGGGCGTGCACGATCCGCCGCCACAGCAGCGTGGCCAGCGATCCGACATAGGTGAGGTTGGGCCCGACGTTGACCCCGATGAGCATGGCCAGCACTCCCCCGGGCGCGCTGGCCGACACGACGGCGACCATGATCAGCGTCGCCGGGAGGTTGTTGACCAGGTTGGCCAACACCGCGCTGACCACGGCCACGGCGAGCAGAGCCGGGAGGCTCGAGCCCTGCGGCGTGAGCGAGTCCACCACGGACGACAGGCCGTGGTTTCCCGCGGCGGTCACCACCACGCCGAGGGCCAGGACGAACACCAGGAAGGTCGGCTCGGCGGACCTCACCAGCTCGGCGATCGAGTCCGGGGGGCGGCGGAGGGTGAGGGCGACCGCGCCGGCGGTGGCGAACCAGATCGGCGCCACGCCCACGATCGAGCTGATCCCGAAGCCGACCAGGGTGAGCCCGACGACGGTGAGGGCAAAGGCCGGCAGCGGCGGTCGCCCGGTGGTGTCCTCGCCCGCGGGCGCCGGCTCGCCGGTCTGCCGCAGGTCGTCGCCGAAGACACGGCTCAGCACCACCCATTCGATGGCGATCGCCACCAGCCACGGCAGCGTCATCAGCGCCGCAAAGCGCGTGAACGACACGCCGCACGCGGTGAAGGCCAGCAGATTGGTGAGGTTGGAGACCGGCAGCAGGAGCGAGGCGCTGTTGGCCAGGTGCGAGCAGGCGTAGACATGCGGGCGGGGGCTGGTGGGCAGCCGGGCCGCGGTGGCGAACACGATCGGCGTGAGCAGCACGATCGTGGCGTCCAGGCTGAGCACCGCGGTGGTCGTGGCCGCCACCAGGAACACCATCCCCAGCAACCGCCGCGGCCGCCGCCGGGAGCGGCACGCCATCAGCGCCCCGAGCGCGTCGAACACACCGGCCCGTCGGCACCCGTCGGCGAGCACGAGCAGCGCGGCCAGGAAGCCGACGGTCGGTCCCAGCCGCCCCAGCGCGGTGCGCGCCTCGTGGACGCTCAGCGCCCCGGCGATCACCACCACCGCCGCCGCGCCGACGGCGACGGCCCAGTCGGGCGCGCGGCGCCAGCGCGCGACGGCCGCCGTGAGGCTGACCGCCAGGGCGGCGAGGGCGATCGCCTCGTTCACGAGTCGAAGCCGAGACCGAGCCGGTCGAGCGTGCGCAGCCACAGGCCACGGCGGCCGTCATTACGGTCAGCGGCGGCGAGGCGGCTGCGCGTGAGCTGGATCACCGCGGAGCGCAGCGGCTCAGGCGGGAACGGGAGCGGCCGACGGCGGACCATGCGCAGCTGCGTGGCGTGCGTCTCGCGGCCATCCAGCAGATCGAGGGCGACACGACCCCCGAAGCGGGCGGCGCCGACGCCGAGCCCGGTGTAGCCCAGCGCGTAGACGAGGCGGTCGCCGTGGGCGCGGCCGAAGAACACCGAGAAGCGGCTGCAGGTGTCGATGGCGCCGCCCCAGCGGTGGCTGAAGCGCAGGCCCTCCAGCTGCGGGAACGTGGTGAAGAAGTGCTGGGAGAGCTTGCCGAAGCTGGCGTCGTCGTCGTCGCGGTGCGCGCCCACGTCGCCGCCGTAGCGGTACACCGCGTCATAGCCCCCGAACAGGATCCGCCCGTCGACGGTGGGACGGTAGTAGTGAAACTGGTTGCCCATGTCGCTGATCCCCTGGCGACGGCTCCAGCCGATCGCCTGGCGCTGGGCCTCTGAGAGCGGCTCGGTCATCAGCGCGTAGTCGTAGACCGGCGCGATGTACCGGTTGACTGCGCGAATGAGCGGCGGGTAGGCGCTCGTGGCCATGAGGACGCGGCGCGCGGTCACCAGGCCGTCCTCGGCGCTGACCGTGAGCGTCGTGGTGCCGTTCTCGCGCAGCGTGCGGACGGGTGTGAGCTCATGGATGCGCACGCCCTGGCGATGGGCGGCGGCCCGCAGGCCGTCGGCGAGCCGGCCGGGGTGCACCAGCGCCGAGCCGGTCTTGTGCCACACCGCCCCGAGGTACATCGGCGAGTTGACCTCCGCGCGGGTGCGCTCGGCGTCCAGCAGCTCGGTCTCGTCGCCGAAGCGTCGGGCGAGCTCCACCTCGTCGTGCAGATCCTCGAGCTCGCGCGGTTCGAGCGCGACGGTGAGGACCCCGGGCGTCTCGTAGTCGCACTCGATGCCGTGGGTGGCGAGGTCGGCGCGCAGGCCGTTGAAGTTCTCGGCCGCGAGCGTCTCGAGCTGCTGCATCTCGTCGGGGAAGCGGCTCAGGCCGTTGGCCAGGCCGTGGGTGAGCGACGCCTCCATGAACCCGCCGTTGCGGCCGCTGGCGCCGTTGCCGCAGCGGGTGGCCTCCAGCACGACGACGTCACGGGTGGGGTCGGCGGCCTTGGCGGCCAGCGCCGCCCACAGGCCCGTGTACCCGCCGCCGATGATGCACAGGTCGGCGTCGGTGCGACCGGTCAGCGGGTCATGGGGCGGGCGGTCGGGCAGCGAGTCCAGCCAGAACGACCGCGGCTCGGCGTCGGCGTAGGCGGCCCGGTGGGCGGGAGTCGGGTCGGTCTGCGGCCACGGAGAGGGCACGGCGGCAAACGGTAGTTGGTTCCCGGAGGGCCACTGCTGCAGGTGGCGCGGCGTCGTGGGGCCGCCGATTACGATTTCTGACAGCTTGCGCGTGACGGCCCTGCCCCGGGGCCCTAGCCACAATCTCCCAGGAGGAGGACACATGAAGCGTGTGTACAGCGCGAGGCGCATACGCGTCGTCGCCGTGTTGTCGATGGTCGTCGTCTCCGCTCTGCTGGTGCTCGGCGCCGGTACCGCCCTGGCGAAGTCCAAGCACAAGCCCAAGCCCAAGCCCGTACCGGCCAAGAACCTGCCGGTCGTGCCCGGCAGCCAGTACCTGGCGCTGGGCGACTCGGTGACGTTCGGCTACATGGAACCCGCCGTGGTCCCGGCCCCGGACTACGCCAACGCCGCCAGCTTCCTCGGCTACCCGGAGCAGCTGGGCGCACGGCTGCATCTCTCGGTGGCCAATGCCGCATGCTCGGGCGAGACGTCCTCGAGCCTGATCAACCCGGCGGCGCCGAGCAACGGGTGTGAGAACAACCCGGCGCACACCGGCGGCAACTACCGGCAGATCCACCCGCTGCACGTCAACTACAAGGGCTCGCAGCTGGCGTATGCCCTTTCCTACCTGCACAGTCACCACAACGTCCGCCTCGTCACGCTGATGATCGACGCGAACGACTTCTTCGTCTGTCAGGAGACGACCGCCGACGGTTGCGCCAGCACCGCGGAGCAGACCGCCGTCGCCGCGACGGTGACGAAGAACATCCACACGATCCTCTCGGCAATCCGTAACAAGGCCGGCTACAACGGCCAGCTGGTGATCGTCAACTACTACTCGCTCGACTACGCCATGCCGGCGGACAACGCCCAGTCCCAGGCGCTCAACCAGGTCCAGGACGCCGCCGCCAAGCCGTTTGGCGTCAAGATCGCCGACGGCTATGGCGAGTTCCAGATCGCCGCGGCGCACTCTGGTGACGACACCTGCACCGCCGGGCTCCTGACACAACTGAGCACCGGCGGCTGCGGGATCCACCCCAGCTATGCGGGTCAGGCGCTGCTGGCCCAGGCCCTGGAGAAGACGATCACGATCGGGTGAGCTCGGACCGCGCGCGGCCGCCGGCTTGGAGTCCGAGCAGGCGGCCCGCGCCGGTCAGGACGTCGTGCATGGCGGAGACGATCTCCTCCAGCACGGCGTCATCGGCGATCAGCGGCGGCGCGATCTGGAGCACGGCGTCACCACGATCGTCGGCGCGGGCGATCAGCCCCGCCTCGCGCAGCGCGCCCGGAATGAAGCCTCTCAGCACCCGCTCGCGCTCGTCGGCGTCCAAGCGCTCGTTGCTCTCGCCCTTGACCATCTCGACGGCCCAGAAGAAGCCTGTGCCGCGTACGTCGCCGACGATCGGGAGCTCCTTGAGAGTGTCCAGCAGTTGTTTGAGCGTGTCCTCGCGAGCGCGGACGTTCGCCACCACGCCGTCGCGCTCGAAGATCTCGAGGTTCTTCAGGGCGATGGCGGCGCACAGCGGGTGACCGCCGAAGGTGATGCCGTGCAGGAGCGTGCGTCCCTCGTCATAGAGCGGCGCCGCGATGCGGCCGGAGACCAGCACCGCGCCCATCGGCGCGTAGGCCGACGTCAATCCCTTGGCCGTGGTGATGATGTCCGGAGTGGCGCCCACCCGGGTGGAGCCGAACAGCTCGCCGAGGCGCCCGAACCCGGTGATGACCTCGTCGGCGACGAGCACGATGCCGTAGCGGTCGGCCAACTGGCGCAGGCCCTCCCAGTAGCCGGGTGGCGGGACGAGGCAGCCGCCGGCGTTCTGGACCGGCTCGGCGATGATCATGGCCACGGTCTCGGGGTCCGCGTCGATGATGGCCTGCTCCATCTCGGAGACGAGCTGCGCGGTGAGCTCCTCGCCCTGGAGCGGGTTGCGGAAGGCGTTGGTGTTCGAGACGTGGGTGGTGTCGATGGCCGGGGGGCCGAAGGGCTCCTTGTAGCCCGGTACGCCGGTGAGCGCGAGGGCGCCGAGGGTGACCCCGTGGTAGGCGATCTTGCGCGCGATCGCCTTCAGGCGCCGAGGCTGGCCGTTGGCGAGGTGGTACTGGCGCACGATCTTCCACGCCGCCTCGACGGACTCCGACCCGCCCGAGGTGAAGAAGATCCGGTCGATGCCGGGGGGCGCCAGGTCAGCCAGTCGCTCGGCGAGCTGCAGCGCCGCCGGGTGGGCCGTCCCCCACAGCGTGTTGAAGGCGAGCTTGGACAGCTGCTCGCCGGCCACGGTGGCCATCTCCTCGCCGTACGAGTAGCCGATCTGGGCGCAGAACAGGCTGGAGAGCCCGTCGACGTAGCGGCGGCCGTGGGTGTCGAACACATACGGGCCCTCGCCGCGCTCGAGCACGAGAAGCTCGGTCGCGCCGGGTCCGAACGCGCCGTTGCGCGTGAAGTGCAGCAGGGCCGAGCCCTGGTCAAGGTCCATTGTGGTGGTCATGACCTTGATATTGGTGGCGGCGCGGCGTTGGCGCAAGTGCCGCTTCGTCCCAAAGGTGCGTGCGGGCCGCGCCACGCCCCACACCCCCGCGCTTCTGGGCCCCCGCGCGCGGTTGCGCGATTTTTATGCGCATCGCGTGAAAAGTGCGCAGATCAGGTGACCGTGGTGCCGGGCGGCGGGACCGCTAGGCCGGCGCCGGCGGGCGGGGCGGTGACGATCTTCATGTCGCTCAGCTCCTCGAAGGTGGAGCGCAGGTTCGCCCCGTTGTTGTAGTGGCTGCTCGCCCACCCGCTGTTGGCGATGGCCATGATCTGGTCGTCGGGCGGCTTGCCGACGGTGTGGAGGATGTCCTGGATCCCACTGCTGGCCCCGCCCCACTTGCCCTCCAGGAACTTGGCGGTCTGCTCGGCGGCGCTCACCGGATTGCCGAAGGGGCTGGCGTGGGCGATCGCGCCGGTCCCGCTGTCGAAGTAGCCGATGTTCAGCCAGTTGAAGTTCGAGGCGGCCTCGCGACCCTGCGCCGCGCTGCCCGACTCCTCGGCCAGGACCCAGCCCGCGACCACCCGTGTGTTGAGGCCGGTCAGCGACGAGAGGTGGGCGACGAACGTCTGCTGCCCGCTGGTGAGCATCGACGAGCTCACGGAGACGACGCTGCCCGCGGGCACTGCCGCCTGTGAGAGCACCTGGTCCCCGACGCCCGCGGGTGCGGTCCCCGGCTGGCCCTGAATCTGGTCGACGACCGGCTGGCCGGCCACCGGCTGACCCGCCGCCCCGGCGGCGGTGGGATCGACGCCGCCGGGAGCGCCCGCGCCGGCAGCCTGGGCGAGGGGAGAGCCGGGGGGCGGCTGGACGGCCTGGAGGAACTGGACGGTGTTGAGCCTGTGGTGGTGTGGTTGGTGGCCGCCGACCGCCTGGAACTGGGCGGTGCCCGAAGCGACGGCGGGAGCGGCGTTGGGGTCCGGGGTGCCCGGCGTGGGGATGGGGGCGGCGCCGGGGGTGCCTGCGACAGCCGGTGTGGTTCCGGCGGGCACCACGGTCCCGGGCGTGGTTCCGGCGACGGGCGTGGTTCCGGCGACAGGTGTGGCTCCAGCCGCCGCGGGCGTGACTCCGGCGGTAGCGGGCGTGGTTCCGGCGGCAGCGGGCGTGGTTCCGGGGGCGACGGGGGTGGTTCCGGGGGCGGCCGGCGAGGTCGCGGCCTGGCTCAGTCCGCCGCCCGACAGCGGGACCACCCGCCGCGCCCCCGCGAACTGCGAGGACCAGTAGGGGTTGCGCAGGTCCGCCGTCTGGACCACCTCGCCGGTGCGCGGCGCCTCCAGGAACATGTGGTTGCCGACGTACATGCCGACGTGGTCGACGTCGCCTCCTCCGATGCGGAAGAAGACCAGGTCGCCCTCCTTGAGGTCGTTGAGGCCGACCGAGGTGCCGACGGTGAACTGCTGGTCGGCGACGCGGGGCAGGTTGATACCCGCCTGGTGGTAGGCCCACTGCATCAGGCCCGAGCAGTCAAAGCCCGCCTTCGGGCTCTCCCCTCCGTAGAGGTAAGGGACGCCCAGTTCCTTGTGGGCGGCCTCGAACGCCGCGTGCGCGGCGGGCGATGCGAAGTTGGCGTCGCCGGTGGGTGCGCCCGAGGCGGCCGTCGCGGCATCGAGAACGGAGCCCGCGGGCGCAGCGCCGCCCGGGGCCGTGCCGGCTGCGGGCGCGCCGACCGGGGTCGTGCCGGCTGGCGCGCCGGACGAGACCACATCGGCACTGGGCGCCGCCGGCGTGGGTACCGCGCTCGGGTCAACCGCGCCGGGGACAGCTCCCGGAACGGCTCCGGGCACCGGCGCGGCTGCGACCTGCGCGCCGGGGACGGCACCGGGGACCGCAGCCGGGACAGCGCCCGGCGCACCACCTGCACCGGCGGCGGGGATGCCGGCGGCTTGCTCGGCCGCGTTGGTGCCCGGCATCTCAAACGCCAAATGCAACGACCCCTGCGAACTGGGATCCGAAAAGAACCCCGGCGACTGAATCGGCCACGGCGTCCCAATCTCATCCGGACGCACACTCGAATCCATCGCCGCGATCTCCGTCACCAAATCCCGCGCCGCGAAATTATCCGGCCCCACCGGCTGCCCATCCACCGACACGATGTCCAACGCCTGCACATGCACCGGCGAACTCGACGACACCACATCCGCCACCCCCACCGAATGATGCGCCAACACCGAATCCAACACCGACACCACCCGCGGATCCACACCCCCCGACGCCAACAACGCCCGCACCTGCGCCGACGCCTGCAACCCCGGCGCCTCCAACAACCCCGACACCCCCACCGGACCCACACCACCACCAGCCCCCACCACCGCACCCACACCACCAGCCCCACCCGACGGCACCGCCCCCGCCACAGAACCCACCGCCCCCGCCTGAGACCCACCCGACCCCGGCGCATCCGGCCACGGCAACCCCGACCCCGGAGCCTGACCCGACCCCCCACCCGCCGCCGGCGCAGCCGACACCGACGCCGACGCCGGAGACGCCGACGACGCCGCCGCCACCGCATGCGACCCCGCCGCCGGACCCGCCGCACCCCGCCCCGCCTACCCGCCGCACCCGCCGCACCCGCCGCCGCGTGCCCCGCCGGACCCGCACCCGCCGCCGCCACCCCCCGGCGCAGCCGAACCCCCCGGCGCAGCCGAACCCCCCGGCGCAGCCGCAGAAGACCCCGCCGACGACCCACCACCCGCCGGCGCCTGACCCGCACCACCACCACCCGCCGGCGACGAAGCCGCAGACGCACCACCACCACCCGCCGCCGACGCATGCGCCGGCCCAGAACCCGCCGCCTTCACCTGATGCTCCACCCCATGCAACCGACCCACCGCCCGATGCTCCAAACCCTGCACCTTCCCCACCCCCGACGGCACCTTCACCCCATGCCCCAACCGCCCCGGCACCCGCAACCCATGCAACCCCTTCGCCCCATGCTCCACAAACGCCTGCGCCTCCGCCACCGACAACCCCTCCACCGCAGCCGCCATCACCACCCCCGCCAACGACGACCGCGACTCCCGCAACTCCAACGTCTCTAACCCCGACCCCACACCCGCACCCAACTCCGCCCCCAACCCCGGCAACCCCGCCGCCACACACGCCCCCAACGGATCCCGCCGAAACTCCCCCCGAAACACCGGATCCACCAACAACCGCTCAATCAAACGACCAGCCAAAGCATTCTCATCCTCGGTCATCGGTGCCCACCCATTACAGACCGTCCGGGTGCAGGACGTGCTCGAACGTCTTGAGATAGTCGTCTGAGGGGCGACCGATCTTCTCCACCCCACCGCCGCCACCCCAGGCGCCGTGCATGCCGCCCGACTCGTAGAACTGGCCGTTGATCTGGATGATCACGTGGCCGTCGTGGCCTGACAGGGCCCGGTCGTAGATCGTCACGAACTTGCCGGGACCAGCCAAGATCCCGGGCTGCGAAGGCAGTGCGGTCGTATCGACGGGATGGGTGAGGTAGCCGGCCGAGTGCAGGACCGCGGAGACGAACCCCGAGCAGTCATAGCCCGGCTGCGGGGTGAAGTCGCCATGACCGCCGCCGTAGACGTAGGGCTTTCCGACGGCGGAGTCGGCAAAGCGCACCATGTCCGAGATCTTGGCGCTCGCCGTCGGGTCCGACGCCAGCGAAACCGGAGCGCCGGAGCCGGCGAGCTGCTGAGCCTGCTCGGCGGCGGTCGAACCGGGCGCCCCGGCGCTGACAGGGACGCCGGTCGCCGGCACCGCCCCAGCGACGGCGGGTTGGACGGTGCCGGGCACCCCTCCAGCCGGGACTGCCCCTGGTACCGCCGTGCCGGGGGCAGCCGCCGCGGGGTAGGCCGCGGCGGCGTACGCGGGAGCGGGGGCACCGGCGGCGGGGATGCCGGCGGCTTGCTCGGCCGCGTTGGTGCCCGGCATCTCAAACGCCAAATGCAACGACCCCTGCGAACTGGGATCCGAAAAGAACCCCGGCGACTGAATCGGCCACGGCGTCCCAATCTCATCCGGACGCACACTCGAATCCATCGCCGCGATCTCCGTCACCAAATCCCGCGCCGCGAAATTATCCGGCCCCACCGGCTGCCCATCCACCGACACGATGTCCAACGCCTGCACATGCACCGGCGAACTCGACGACACCACATCCGCCACCCCCACCGAATGATGCGCCAACACCGAATCCAACACCGACACCACCCGCGGATCCACACCCCCCGACGCCAACAACGCCCGCACCTGCGCCGACGCCTGCAACCCCGGCGCCTCCAACAACCCCGACACCCCCACCGGACCCACACCACCACCAGCCCCCACCACCGCACCCACACCACCAGCCCCACCCGACGGCACCGCCCCCGCCACAGAACCCACCGCCCCCGCCTGAGACCCACCCGACCCCGGCGCATCCGGCCACGGCAACCCCGACCCCGGAGCCTGACCCGACCCCCCACCCGCCGCCGGCGCAGCCGACACCGACGCCGACGCCGGAGACGCCGACGACGCCGCCGCCACCGCATGCGACCCCGCCGCCGGACCCGCCGGACCCGCCGCACCCGCCTGACCCGCCGCACCCGCCGCACCCGCCGCCGCGTGCCCCGCCGGACCCGCACCCGCCGCCGCACCCCCCGGCGCAGCCGCACCCCCCGGCGCAGCCGAACCCCCCGGCGCAGCCGCAGAAGACCCCGCCGACGACCCACCACCCGCCGGCGCCTGACCCGCACCACCACCACCCGCCGGCGACGAAGCCGCAGACGCACCACCACCACCCGCCGCCGACGCATGCGCCGGCCCAGAACCCGCCGCCTTCACCTGATGCTCCACCCCATGCAACCGACCCACCGCCCGATGCTCCAAACCCTGCACCTTCCCCACCCCCGACGGCACCTTCACCCCATGCCCCAACCGCCCCGGCACCCGCAACCCATGCAACCCCTTCGCCCCATGCTCCACAAACGCCTGCGCCTCCGCCACCGACAACCCCTCCACCGCAGCCGCCATCACCACCCCCGCCAACGACGACCGCGACTCCCGCAACTCCAACGTCTCTAACCCCGACCCCACACCCGCACCCAACTCCGCCCCCAACCCCGGCAACCCCGCCGCCACACACGCCCCCAACGGATCCCGCCGAAACTCCCCCCGAAACACCGGATCCACCAACAACCGCTCAATCAAACGACCAGCCAAAGCATTCTCATCCTCGCGGTCAAGGGACGGCACGGTTCACCTCGCGGGACCCGTAGCGGGCGCGGCTGACCATTGGCATCACCAACGCGAACACCACCGGCAGCAACAGCACGATGAAGAACAGGATGAAGCCGCCCAATACGACGCTGTGCGGCGCCAGCGCGCTCAATCGGTCGTAGTAGCGCAGCGAGAGCACCAGCACGAACCCCACGCCGATCACTGACCACACCAGGCCGGCGACCGCATAGCGCGCGAGCACCGGCGAGCCCTCGTCCTCGGTCATCGTGCCCGACAGGCGCGCCTTCAGCTGCGCGCGTGCCCGCTCCTTGAGCTTGGGCTCTCGCAGCCACTCGGAGAGGATCTGGTAGCCGTCGCGGTCCAGGAACGGATTGGCATTGAAGAACGCGCCCACGTACCCGGCGAAGGCGAGCTGGAAGAACACCTCACGCACGTTGCCCGCGGGCGAGATCGCGCAGAGGACCGAGAACAGCGCGGCCAGGGAGAAGTCGGTGGCGGGCCCGGCGGCACTGATCACGATGCGATGCGCGCGGGACTCGAAGTAGGCCTCGCTGGTATCGACGAAGGCGTAGGGGAAGATGAACAGCAGCCGTATCCCGGCGCGGGTCGTTCGCCGCTTGTAATGAGCCAGCGCCAGGCCGTGCGCGAGCTCATGCAGCATCACGATGAGGAAGCGCCCGATGATGAATACGGCACCGCCGATGAGCAGCCGGTGCGCCACCACGAACGGCGTCCCGTATCGCGCGCCGACCAGGTAGGCGAACACCGCTATCCCCGCGACCGAGAGCAGCACCAGCAACGAGACGGTGAGCGGCGAGAAGAAGATCCGGCCCCAGTGCCGGTAGGCGCGCTCGAAGTAGGGCGGGATCCAACCGAACGTCTTCTCTCGCGGCTTGAACGCACGCGCGATGAGCCCAGGCTCGGGCTCGGCCACCGGCGTCGGCGCCACCCCGTCGAGCATCCCGCGCTCCCCCAGCCCCGCGATCAGCCGTGCCAGCCGGCCGGGACCCGAGGGCCCGACGACCGTCGTGGCCTGGGTCAGCAGCTCGGCCACGGTGAGGCGGCCGTCGAGCATCTGCAGCAGCGCGGCGTCCTTGCTCTCGATGGTGAGGTACGAGTCATTGCGCAGGTCGCGCAGCACCCAGCGCTCGTCGTCGGCGCTGCCGTCTATCTGTTTGAGCGCCCAGCCGGACCGCAGCCGGGGACGCAGGGCGCCGTCTCCTGCCATCACGGCGGGCGCGCGGAGCCCGAGCTGGGTGGCGTTGACCGGAACGATGATGGTGGCGTTCGGGCCGGCAGACGGATCCCCCCCGGCCGCCGCCCCAGCGCCGCCCCCGACCGAGGCCCCCGCCGGCGCGACCGGCCCCAGAGCGCTCTCCACGCGCAAGGTGACGTTGCCCAGCTTGATCACGCTGCCGGCGGTGAGCCGACGTGGCTCCGACAGCGGCTGGCCGGAGACCGTGACCCCGAACCGCGACCCGGCGTCGCTGATCATCGGCCCGTCGCGCGTGGGATCGATCCGCGCGTGCACTCGGGACACGGTGCGGTCGTCGAGCTTGACGTCCGCGGTCTCGCCGCGGCCGATCGTCATCACATCGCGGATCGGTAGCCGCACGCCGTTGGGCAGCACCAGCACCAGCGCCCCGGGCAGCGCGGCATCAGCGGGGGGTGCGAGATCAGCCACCGGGCACCGGCTGCCACGCCGGGTGGGCGCCGAGCGGAACAAGCGTTGTCAGGTTCCGCGGGTTGGATAGGTCGACGCCGACGATCTTGCCGGTGGCCTGGGGGCCGCACAGGCCGTTGGCCTGCATGACCGCCAGCTCCTGGCTGTCCGAGCGCCAGCTGATCTCACACGCGGTCACCGGCAGCTCGTCCTGCGCCGTGGGATTGAAGCTGTTGGGCTTGACGATGTAGAGGTTGAAGCCGTTGGCGCCAGAGCCGGCAACGAGAGCCAGCTTCTTGCCGTCGGGCGAGAACGCCCCCGCGAAGATGCCCTGTCCCGCGGTCGATGCGTCGGTCTGCAGCATCGGCCCTTCCCAGTTCTTGGCATTCCCGGAGGACGGCACGCTGCTGGAGAACGACAGCAGCCCGAAGTTGGCTCCATTGTTGCGCGTGCCAAGCACGAGGATCGTCGAGCCGTCTGGGGACCAACTGATCTGCCCGCCGAGGTTGAAGCCGGGCGCGTTGGCGCACGTGGCGGGCTGCGAGAACTTCAGCACCGTCACGAAGCAGAGCTGGTGGGGGTTGTTGCCCGCACCCTGGATGTAGGCGACGACGATCTGCTTCTCGGTGGGAGCGAAGGAGGGGTTGCGGTCAGACATGCCCTGCGGCGGATGGGTGATGATCGTCGCCGGCGAGCCCTTGACGCCCGGCTCGACGATCACCAGCTGGCCGTTCTGCTCGTAGACGAGATGCTGCCCGTTCGGACTCCACGTCGGCTCAATCTGCTGGCCGACGCCGGGCGGGACCTGTGCCGAGACCTTGCCGGTCGTGGGGTCGATCACGTTGACCTGGGTGGCGTTGTCAAAGGCCAGCTGGGGCGAGCCGTTGGAGACGAGCAGCGCCACGTGGGCACCCTTGGGAACCTTCGCCCCCGCCGCCGGAACGGTTCCGGCCACCTGGCCAATGGGCGCGGTCGACAGCTGCTTGACCGGCTGGGGGACGAGACCAAGGTTGGCAAGCGCCTGCGCTGCCTGGGTGGGATCCGTCGGGACCTTGGGGATGGGGATGGCACCCAGACCAGCCTGCGCTTGGACGGGAGCCAGGCTGCTCGCGCTCGACTTGCCTTGGGCGGCGTTGGCCGCGCCGGCCGCGCCGGCCCCCAGAGCTGTCCCCGCGGCGGCGATGGCCGCCTTGGTCTTCTTCGACGTTCCCGCGGCGGCCGGCGTTGGCTGGAAAACGTTGACCGAAAAGCCCGACGCCACCGAGGTCCCGGCCAACGGCAGCTGGGACGAGACCTTGGCGTTCGGGTTCGGCGGCTGCGGTTGGACGGTACCGAGCGCCAGACCAGCCCGGATCAGCTTCTGCTCGGCCAGACCGAGTGTCAGACCGACCAGAGCGGGGACCGCGACCTTCCCGGTGCCGGTGACCACGATGATGTCGACGACGGTGCCCTTCTTCGCCTTGGCGCCGGCGGCGGGGCTCTGGTCCAGGACGCTGCCGGCCTTGGCCTTGGGATCCACCTTGCTCGTGGTCTTCCCCATCTTGAGCCCGAGCTTGTTGAGCAGCTTCTGCGCGGCGAACGCGCTGGGCTGGCCCTTGAGGTTGGGGACGACCGTCTGCTTGGGCAGATGCATCACGATCAGGACCGCGGCGGCCGCGACGAGCGGCACCACCAGCGACATCCACCACGGCAGCCACGGCCGCTGGCGGAAGGTGGCCATCCGCGGCGGCACCGGGTCCACGCTCCCCACCGGCGTGGCCGTGAGCTGGAACTGACGATCGACGGCTCGCCCGATCCACTTCTGCTTGGGGGGGAACACGGTGAACGGGCACTCCATGCCGTTGCCGGGCTCGAGCGCGATGCGGGGCTCGGCGAAGCGAAAGTCGCACTCCCCGTCGGTGTCCTCGGCGGCCAGGTCGACCTCGGTGCGCGCGTTGGCCTTGTTGTAGACCGTCAGCACGTAGCGTGCCTTGAGACGTCCGGAGGCCCGCTCGGGACGGAGCTCGGTCCCGAGCTCCATGTACGGCTCGATGGTGACGCTGGCTGCCGCAGCCGCCACCTCGCCCCCGAAGGCGCGTGATACCGCCACCACCTCGAACGACCACGGGCGCGCCTGCGCCTGGGGGGTGCGCGGCGGATGCAGGTGGATCTGGACCTCCTGCTCGTAGGTGCCGCCGCTGCCGTAGGGGACGAGGTAGGCGGTCGCCGGCGCGATCGTCCACCAATCCTCGGGCAGCCCGCGGACCGAGAGGTCGAAGTTGTCCACCACGTCGGACTGGTTGCGGATGAGGCCCAGGACGGTGACCCGCGCGCCGGGCGCCACCGACACCGACACCTGCCCGCCGTCGGCGCCGTCGTCGCCGGGCAGGCGCAGCGTCAGCGCGGCCGCTCCGGGCGGTGGACCGCCGGCGACCCCGGCTCCGCCCGCGCCCGGCAGGATCATCTCGGGGCCGAGGGTGATGTTGGGATCGAGGTCCTGCGGCGACATGGGGTGGCCACCCGCCGGTGCAGACGGCGCCCCGCCCGCCGGTCCGCCGGCTGCGCGTGCTGCCGCATCCCTACCGGCACCCGCGCCGGGCGCGGCTGTCTCTGCCGGACCGGACGCCGCCCCGTTGGCATGCGCCGCCTCACCGTCGGGGGCTGCGACCGAGGGCAGGAAGTTGGTCGGCTCCCAGCGCAGGTACTCGCCGCAGCTGCAGAAGTCCGATTCGTCCGGGTTCTCGCGCCCGCAGCTGCGACAGATCCTCACGCCGAGCCTCCGGACTGGCGCGGCGGCGCCTTGACGCGCAGCCGGTGGGCCACGTGCGCCGGCTTGGCCTGCTCGATGAGCCGCGCCACGGCGGCGGATCGCTCCGGCGAGAGAGGCACGTCGCAGTAGACGACGAAGGACGGCGGGCTCGGCTTCTCGGCGTCGTCGAGGTCCAGCGACCACGTCACCGCGCCCGCGTCCTCGACGCGGAACGGAACCCCGGGGAACGCGAGCGAGAGCGCGAGCTCGAGCCCGGCGCCGGTGCCGCGCCGGCGCATGAGTTCGGGTGCCATGCGCACGATCGCGCGCCGCTCCTCACCGGAGCGGCCCTCGTCGTGCTCCAGGCCCAGCCACTCGGTGAGCAGGTCGAGCACGTCGCGCGGCGCGTAGGCGGGGTCGAAGTGCTCCGGAAGGTTGTCCAGGGCGGCCACCAGCGGATCGAGCAGGGCCTCGAACCCGCTGACCAGGCGCATGCCGAAGTCGCCCTCGCTGTAGATCCCGGGCAGGTTCTCGCGCAGGTAGCGCCGCCCGGACACTGCCGGCGGAGCCGGATCGGTGCCGACGGCGCGCTCGATCTGGACGGTGCCGAAGCCGCCGCCGATGAAGGTCTGGAACAGGCCGGGCGTCTCGCCGTCGGCGTTGGTGAGGGGCGTCTCGTCACTCACGGTAGGCGGCCTTGACGATGTGGCGACCGGAGGCGATCAGCTCGTCGGGTGCGAGCACCAGGCGGCTGTCGGTGGGCTGAGGGGACTGCTCGCCGGTGCGCACGTTGGTCTCATACATCCGCAGGATGTTCACGAACTCCACGCCGGGGATCCCGTAGACGATCCCGAACATCTCGCCCAGGTTGAGCGCGCGCCCCAGCGGCCAACCCTCGGACGGGCCGGCCGGCGAGCCGCCGATCAGGGGGTTCAGGTAGATGTACAGCGCGTGCGCCACGTCGTGCTGCACTCGGTCGAGGTCGGCGCGGGGTGACGCGCGCACGTCGGTGACGATGCTCACGCCCCGCAGCCGCACCGGCATCAGCTTGATGCTCGTCCCCAGCAGCCGGTACTCGTCGAGCGCGGCGGCGAGCTCGGTCATCAGCTCGGCATCGGGGACCAGCTCGTCGGCCTCGAGCAGCCGATCGGCCGGCTCGATCCGCGGGAGGATGTGCACCCGAACCGGGCGCCCGGGGTCTGACTCGTCCGGACCGACGCAGACCGCACGCGCCACCTGGGGCGATGCCGCCAGGGTCAGGCGCTCGAAGTCCTCGGCGGTCACGGCCCGCGTACGCGCGCGAATCTCCAGCCGGGCCCGCTCGCGCGCGCTGTCGAGCGACTCGGGCTCGACGCCACCCGTGGCAGCCACCGGATTGGTGGCGCTCTCGATTCCCATCACCGCTCGCGGCAGGATGCTCAGCGCGCGCGGGGCGACGTTGCCGGCGCTGCCGCCGCCGTGGCGGTACCGGCTCATGCGCAGCACCGCCCCGCCGGGCGGGATCGCGCCGTAGCGGCGCCAGCCGCCGTCGGGCTGCCGGATGGCCGGCCCGAAGCGGACCTCGCCCCGCACGGTGTCAAGCGCGAAATGCCGATCGGAGCGGCCGCTGTGCTCGAAGGACTCGACCTGCTGCCACGGGACCCAGTGGTCGCTACCCAGCTCGCGGACCTCCACCACTTCGCCATCCTCGGGGGCGAGCACCGGGCGGCGCGGCAACGGATAGGCCGCCCCGGGGATGCCCTCGCTGGTACCGACGAGCTCACCGGTCACCGTGGCGGCGTGATAGGCCTCGACCGTGGCGCCGGCCACCATCGCCTGCACGGCGCTGATCTCGGGCGACGTCGTGTAGGAGCCGTGGTCGCTGCGACCGCGGTCCAGCACGCGACAGCGCAACCAGTGTCGGCTGACGCCCTCGAGCCGCGCCTCGGTCGCCGCCTCGGGCACATGGACGGTGATGGCGCCGCCGCCGTAGGTGAAGGCGCCCGTCTCATCGGCGACGACTGCCGCCGGCTCCCACTCGCCGTCACCCACCGACGCCTCCCACTGCAGGGGCGGGTCGCTCGGGTTCGCCGATCCTTCGGCGCGCGAGGACTCGAAGGCCAGGCGGATGACGAGGCCGGCGATGAGCGAGTCAAAGCCGAGCAGCAGCGCGTCTCCGGCGGAGGCGGGGCTGCCGAACGACGCCTGGAGCTGGTCGCCGGGGCGCGCGTCCTTGGCCAGCTGGGTCTTTGCGCCCTTGCGCTGCGTGCCGTAGGTGGCCAGCTTGCACTCGTGTGGGATGACGAGCTCGTCGGCGGTCTGGAACACGACCGACTCGCTGCCTGCAGTCCGCGGCGAGGCGATCTCGGTGCCGGCCGGGACGACGCCTCCCCCTCCCGGCTGGTCGAGGATGAACCGCACCGGGACGCTGGCGTACTCGGGTGGGCGGGGCGCGACGCCCACGAGCGCGAGCAGCCCGAAATGAAGCCGCTCCGGGATCCGGTTGATGCGGTAGACGAGCAACTCGGTGAGCCACGCATAGAGCTCGATGAGCGTGATGCCGGGGTCCGAGACGTTGTGCTCGGTCCACTCCGGGGCGTGGCGGACGATGCGCGTGCGCGCCTCTGAGACCAGTTCCTGGAAGCGGATGTCGTCGAGAAGGATCTCTGGAAGCACGGTTCGCCCCTTACGTCACGCCGGTCGCCTGACCCGCCATTGCAACCAACGCGTGGCGGGCGTACAGTCGTGCGCGATGCCGCCGCTGGTGAGCAACGGAGCGATGATCACCTGTTCGTTCGCGATGCCACCCGTCCCGGTGCCGCTGGCCGTCATCCCCATGGGGACGCCGGTGACCGCCGATACGCCGGCCGCCAACATCCAGGCCTTCGCCCCGATGGTCAACATCCCGACCTTCGGGATGTGCGGCACGATGTCCAACCCGACCGTCGCGGCCGCCACCGCGGCCAAGCTGGGTGCCTTCACCCCGGCCCCGTGCGTCCCGGTGACCACGTCGCCATGGATGCCGGGTGCGACCAAGGTCATGGTCGACGGTCAGCCCGCACTGCATAGCGGCTGCACGACGATGTGCGCGTGGGGAGGCGTGATCAGCATTTCCAGTCCCGGCAACAAGGGGACCGTTCAGGTCACGTGAGCTAGCGCAGCTGCCGCATTGCGCCAAGGTGCCGTCATGCTCCCCCGTTAGTACCGCAGTACACAAATGAGGGTAATGGATCGGGGTGGATCGGTAAAGACCCTTGCGGTCAGCGCGCGGCGGACCTATGCTCGCGTGGTGGACCAGGATGAGCTGCGCTCGTCGGCGCCCGAGGTAGAGCGCCAGCGGCCTCCGGCGCCAGCCGGATTGGCCCCGTTGGTGCGCCGGGACGAGCCCGAGGCAGCGCTCTCTCGGCTGGGCTCGGCGATGGGCAACCGTGACCTCTCCCGCGCGATCGCGCAGATGCGAGACGGCGAGGGGATCCTTCCCGGCGGGCTGGTACACCCCGACGTCGAGGCCGCCATCGCCGCGGCCAGCGGCAGCGGGAACCGGCTGCACACCGGCGTCGCCGGTCAGGTCGGCGGAGCCTACGGCCAGTCGCTGGGCGACGTGCGCGTCCATCACGACGACCACGCCGCCGCTCTGTCACGTGCCGTCGCGGCCCGGGCGTTCACGGTGGGCAACGACATCTTCTTCGGCGCCGGCGAGTACCGGCCCAACTCGTCCGGGGGGCGCGAGTTGCTCGCCCATGAGCTGGCTCACGTCGTGCAGCAGCGGGGGGCGCCGAACACCGGGCCGCTGATCGTTTCGCAACCGGGCGACACGCTCGAACGCGAGGCTGAGGCCGCCGCCCGGGACATCGGCTGACGGGCACGGGCGTGTGACGGCGACCGGGACCGCGCTCAACTGGTTTCAGTTTCTCGAGGGCCGCGTCCAGGCCGCCGTGCAGGCTGCCGTGGAGGCGGGCAACGACCCCAACGACTCGCTCCGCGGCCTCTACATCTCCGATGAGCAGGCGGCCTCGCTGGCCGCCGAACCGGGGACGCCCACTCCGGGCGAGCGTCTCGACGAGGCCGTGGCGCGGCTCGGCCTCGACGCGCTGGACAGCTCGGTGCTGGCGCTGTGCGTCGCGCCCGAGCTTCAGCCTCGCTACGGCCGCTTGTACGCCTACCTCCAGGACGACGTCACGCGGCGACTGGCCAGTCCTCGCCTCGCCGCCGACCTGTTGGCGGGGGAGGGGGTTCCCCCCGCGGATGTCCTGGCTTGCTTTGAGCCGAGCGGTCGCCTGGCGACCGGCGGCGCGATCCGGCTGGTGACCATCGACGCGGTGTCCACGCTCGCCGATCGTCCCATCAAGGTGGCCGACCGGCTCGTCGCCTTCCTGCTGGGAGCCGGCGAGCTGGGCAGCGCCGCGGCCGGGACCCTTCTGCGCCGGATCGACGCTGAGGCGGCGGTGGGGCGCGCGGCCTCGATCGCCGAGATCACACCGCTGCTGGCGACGCAGACACGGCTGCCGCTGGTGGTGTGCGGTCCCGACGCCGGGGCAGTGGTGGCCGCGGCGGCCGGCAGGCCGGTCGTGGTGCTGGGCGCGCGCGAGCTGGACAAGGGCGAGCCCCTGGCCGACGCTCGCCTCGCCGCGGTGCTCGCGGGAGGGCGGCTCTGCATCGACGGCCTGGGCGATCTGGAGCCGGCCCAGCGCAGCGCGCTGCTGCGCGCCGTCGACGAGAGCCCCGAGCGGCTCGTGCTCATCTGCGCCTCGCGCCGCGAGGCGGCGGCCCTGTCGGACCGGCCCGCCCTCATCGTGGAGGTCCCCAACCCCTCATTCGCCGAACGGGAGCGGGCGTGGAGCGACTTCACCGGCGTGAGCGACCCGAGCGAGGTCGCGGCGAAGTTCCGGCTCTCCATCGAGCAGGTCCGTGCGGGCGCCGAGGTGAGCCTGATCACGGCGCACATGCGTGGCGACGACGCGCCGCTGGCCGCCGACCTGGACCTCGGGGCACGCCATGCCTCGTCGTCGCGGCTGGGCGAGCTGGCCTCGCACTTGGAGCCCGCCTACGCCTGGGAGGACCTCGTCCTGCCCGAGCGTCAGCTCGACCTCCTACGGTCGATCTCGGCCTACCTGCGCCATCGCGACCAGGTGCTGTCGGAGTGGGGCTATGAGGTGACCGTGTCGCGGACGCAGGGGCTCAAGGTGCTGTTCGCGGGGGAGTCGGGCACCGGTAAGACGATGGCCGCCCAGGTCCTGGGCGCGCAACTCGGGCTCGACCTGTTCCGGGTGGACCTGGCGACGATCGTCTCCAAGTACATCGGGGAGACGGAGAAGAACCTCGAGCGGATCTTCACCGCCGCCGACGGCTCCAACGCGATCCTGTTCTTTGACGAGGCCGATGCGCTGTTCGGCAAGCGCTCGGAGGTCTCAGACTCCCACGACCGCTACGCCAACATCGAGGTCGCCTACCTGCTGCAGCGCATGGAGGCCTATCCGGGCGCGGTCATCCTCGCCACCAACTTCCGCCGCAACATCGATGACGCGTTCGTGCGGCGCCTGGACTTCCTCATCGACTTCCCCTTTCCAGAGGCCGAGGACCGCCGCCGCATCTGGCGCCTGGTGCTGCCCGGGGCGGCGCCGCTGGCCGACGACGTCGACTTCGACTTCCTGGCCGAGCGCTTCAAGCTGTCGGGGGGCGCGATCCGCAACTGCTCGCTCGCCGCCGCCTTCCGGGCCGCCGACGAGGGATCTCACATCGAGATGCGCCATCTCGTGCGCGCGGTCGCGCAGGAGTACGGCAAGCAGGGCCGGCTGACCCTGGAGACGGACTTCGACCGCTTCCATGCGATGGTCCGAGACGTCGGGCGCCGGCCCGAGGTGCAGGAGCAGGCTTAACCGACCGCCAATTGGTGCGGGCCGCCGTGGGGAGTACGGTACGGCGCGGCAACCAGGGGAAACACGGGTGAACGGACCGGCGAAATGGCGATGGATCGTGCCTGCGGCGCTGCTTGCGGCGCTGGCGCTGAGCGGCAGCTCGCTGGCCGCGCCGGTGGGTCAGATCGCCGAGTTCCCGACGCCAACGCCGATGAGCCAGCCGGAGGGGATCGTTGCCGGCCCCGACGGCAATCTGTGGTTCGCTGAGATCAACGCCAGCAAGATCGGCGAGCTCAATCCGGCGACCGGCGCGATCTCCGAGTTCGCGACGCCAACTCCCAACTCCAGCCCACTTGGGATCACGACGGGCCCTGACGGCAACCTCTGGTTCACCGAGTTCGCGGCCGACAAGATCGGCGAGATCAACCCGACCACGCACGCGATCAGCGAATTCGCGATCCCGACCGCCTCCGCATTCCCGGTCGACCTGACGACCGGATCGAACGGGAACGTCTGGTTCACGGAGGACGGCGGGAACAAGCTCGGCGAGATCAGCCCCACAACCCACGCGATCACAGAGTTCACCGTGCCAACCCCGAACAGCCAGCCGTTCGGCATCGCCTCCGGACCGGACGGGAATATCTGGTTCACCGAGAAACTGGCGAGCAAGATCGCGGTCTTCAACCTCACGACAGGAACGATCAGCGAGTTCCCGACGCTGACAGCGGCGGCGGCACCCAACGCCATCTCCGATGGCCCCGACGGCACCCTCTGGTTCACCGAGCAGGCGGACGCCGCCAGCCGCGTTGGACTCATCGACCCCACGACCCACGCGATCACCGAGTTTCACACCCCAACGCCGATGGGCGACCCGGTGGTCATCGCCCCCGGCGCCGACGGGAACATGTGGTTCACCGAGGGAGTGGGCAAGATCGGCACCATCAACGCTGTCACGAAGGCGATCAGCGAGGTAACGCTCCCCACGGCATCCGCCGGCCCGGTCGGCATCACGCCGGGCTCAGACGGGAACCTGTGGTTCACCGAGGTCGGCGCCGCCAAGGTCGGTTCGATTGGGGCGGGCGCGCCGGCTCCGCTGCTCACTGCGCCAACGACATCGGCCGCGGCACAGCCGGGCAACTCGCTGCCCTGCCAGCCCGCAGGCTGGTCGTCCTGGGCCGGCCTGCAGCCCTCAACGACCGCGTTTGGATTCGACGGGACGCGGTGGCTGCGTGACGGAAGCCCGATCGCAACTGGAGCCTCCTACACGGTCACGTCCGCCGATGTCGGCCATGACCTCGCCTGCCAGCAGGTCGTCACCTACCCGCTGCTGCAGACCACCACGCTGGCGTCGAGCGCGTCACTCGCGGTGTCCCCCTCGTTGGGCGCCTCGCTGCTGTCCACCGCGGCGACGCCGACCACCGTCACGCTCACGCTGTCCTGCCAGGGCCTGCCGAGCCAGCGGTGCGCCGGAACCGCGAAGCTCACCGCGCACGTGACGACGCAGGGGTCAAGGGTGGTTGCCGTCGCCGCCAAGGCCAAGAAGAAGCCCAAGCCCAAGCCGCCGAGGAAGGTGACGAAGCTCGAGACGATCGCCTCGGGCTCATACTCGATCCCGACGGGCAAGGCCTCGACTCTGACGCTGCGCCTGAACTCGACGGGCAAGAAGGCGATCACCGCGCGCTACAAGGTGCCGGCCACGCTCACCCTCACCGGCACGGCGGCAGCGAAGAAGACCGTGACGTTCAAATACGGCGTCATCAAGCTCTCGCCGTCCTACACCTGGGCGTTCGGCAAGTCGTTCAGCTTCGCCACCGAGCTGACGCTGACCCACCTCCCCAAGGGCTCGAAGGTGGCGCTCGCCTGCCACGGCCACGGCTGCCCCTTCGCCAAGAAGACCTTCTCGGCGCCCAAGAACGGCAAGCTGGCGCTGGCCCCAGCGCTGAAGAAGCGCCACCTCGCACCTCACGCCACGGTGACGCTCCAGATCACCGCGCCCAGCGAGGTGGGCGAGGTGGTCATCTTCACCATCATGTCGGGCAAGTCCCCGACCGAGACGTTCCGCTGTCTGCCGCCGGGGGCACGCACGCCGGCCGCGTGCGCGGCGTAGATCCGCGCGGCTACTTGCTCAGCGGCGGGTTGAAGCGGCTGAACTCAGCGGCGATGGCATCGGGCATGAGGACGCCCTTCTTGTCCTTGTCCGGGTGGGCGGCCCACCGCTGGAGCACCTGCGTGGCGGCGCGGTTGCCCACCGCCCGCTGAAGGGCCAGCGCGCCCGCGGTCGACGGGTGGCGTGCGATGGGCGCGGCGACGCGCGGGCTCTGCGCCGGCGTGGCTCCCGTCGTCTCGATGCGCGTACGCTCGGCCATGTGGGAATCCTAGACCCGGAAGCGGCCCGGCACCAGTGATCCGATGACGGGGATCACGGACACGATCCGCCGCGCGGCCGAGGACGTCGAGGAGTTCCGCGGGGACTACGCGGAGCTCGCCGCCATGATGCGCGACTCCTGGGCCGACGGCCCCAGCGCCCCATACCTCTACACCGCCGAGCTGCTCGCCGACTGGCTGGGCTATCCCGGAAAGGCACTGGCGCCGGCGATCTACGCCGACGAGGGTCTCGTGGCCTTCGCTGCCGGCCTGCCCCGCCAGGTCGAGATCGCCGGGGCAGCCCGTCGGATCCTCATCTCGACGTTTCTCACCGTCGCCCCAGCCCAGAAGGCGGCGGGGTACGGCATCGTCGTGTGGAGCGAGCTAATGCGCCGTGCCGCCGCGGCCGGATACGACGGCGTCGTCAATTACTGCGCGGACGGCCAGGCGATGCACCGAATGATCGAGACCGGCTGCCGCCTTCTCGAGCTTCCGCTGGTGCAGGTCAAGTCGTTCTCCTATCTCGTCGGCACGCTCGCGCCTACCCTGCGCGCCGGTGGCCCTCCCGGTCAGCGGGTGCCGGCGCGCCGGCTCGTCGAGGCGGCCGCCGGAGACGCCCAGCGCGGCCCCGACGATCACCGGACGCGGCTCTGGCGGGTGTGGAGCGAGGCCGAGGCGGAATGGCAGCTGTCGCGGACCGGGGCAATCGCCGTCAGCGACGGTGACGCCGTCCTCAGCGGCAGCGTCGCCACCGTGGCCGACGCCGCCCGCTCGCGCTACCTGGTGGTCGACGACGTTCTGTGGGCTTCAGCCGGCAACGAGCGACGCCAGAGGCTGCTCGCCGAGCTGCTCGCGCAGGCGACCGGCGACGGAGCGGGTTACGTCGTGGTCCCGGTGATGGGCTACGCGGACGTCCGGCCGTTTCTGGCCGCGGGATTGGTCCCCTCCCCCCACACGATGCATGCGTACCTGACGCTGTGGGCGGATCCGGCGAGCGTGCAAACCGTCGAGCGCTACTACCTCGACGTCATTTGATGAAGCTGTCCCAGGCGCTCGAGATCGTGCAGCGCGGGGCGACCGAGGCGGGCGGGCCGTCCACACTGTGGTTGGCGTGCGGGTGCGAGCCGCTTCACCTGCGCACGTTTCTGGCGGCCGAGCTGATGGAGCGGCTGGCACCCGCGTCCGTTGAGGTGCACACCGGGCTCTTCGACGACCTCGCCGGCAACATCGAACGGGCGGGCGATGCGGGCGATGATCCGGTGGCCGTCGTCGTCGAGTGGTCCGACCTTGACCCGCGACTCGGACTTCGCCGGCTCGGCGGCTGGCGCCCCGACCGGCTCGATGACATCGTGGCCCAGAGCCACACGGCGCTGGAGCGCCTGGAGCGGTCGGTCCTCGCCGCCGCCGGCAGCCGTCGTGTCGTCTGCGTCATGCCAACGCTGACGCTGCCGCCGCTGTTCCCCCAGCCCCCAGGGCAGAGCGGTCCGCATGAGCTCGCGCTCCGGGCCATGGTGGCCGGCGCCGCGGCCAGGCTGTCCTCGGAGCCGGGCGTGTCGCTGGTGAGCCACCAGAGGCTCGACAGCGTCTCCCCGCCCGGCACCCGTCGCGACGTCAAGGCAGAGCTCGCCGCCGGCTTTCCCTATTCGCTTGGCCACGCGTCCGCCGTGGCGGCGCTGCTGGCCGAGCTGCTGTTCCCGCCGGTTCCGCGCAAGGGGTTGATCACCGACCTCGACGAGACGCTCTGGGCGGGGCTATTGGACGAGGCGGGCCCGCAGCATGTCTCGTGGACCGGAGACGACCACCGACACGCGCTCTATCAGCAGCTCCTCGCCTCGCTGGCCGGCGCCGGGGTCCTGATCGGCGTTGCCAGCCGGAACGATGCAGGCCTCGTGGCGGAGGCGCTCGCCCGCGCAGACCTGCTCGTCGGGCCCGACGCGCTGTACCCCGTGGAGGTGACCTGGGGAGCCAAGTCGCACTCGGTCCGCCGCATCCTCGAGACCTGGAACATCGCCGCCGATGCCGTGGTGTTCATCGACGACAGCCCGCTCGAGCGTGAGGAGGCAGGCGAGGGTCTGCCCGGACTGCTCCCCCTCGCGTTGCCCGCCGACGACGACGACATGTGGCCGTTCCTCGAGCACCTGCGGGCGCTGTTCGGCAAGGGCGCGCTGTCGGCCGAGGATGGCCTGCGCCGGGAGAGCATTCGGGCCGCGCGGGCACTCCACGACGCACTCGCCGCGGACGACGGATCCGCCGACTTCCTGGCCGGAGTCGACGGCGCGATCGAGTTCCGCCACGGGACCGCACAGGCGTCCCGTGCCCTCGAGCTCATCGGCAAGGCCAGCCAGTTCAACCTCAACGGGCAGCGGGTGACCGAGGCCGACCTGGCGCAGGCGACGCAGCGGGGAGGCGAGCTCGTCACCGTCGGCTATAGCGACCGCTACGGACCGCTGGGGGTGGTCGCCGCGCTGCTGGTCACTCCCGGCGATGAGGGGCCGGCGATCGACGCCTGGGCGATGAGCTGTCGCGCCTTTGCTCGGCGAGTCGAGCACCACACCCTGCGCCACGTGTTTGACAGGTTCGCGGCCGACGAGGTCGCCCTCGCCTTTCACCCCACCACGCGCAACGGCGCCGTGGGCGAGTTCCTGACGTCGCTCGACGGGCAGGAGTCGCAGGGCCGGCTTCGCGTGACACGGGAGAACTTTGAGCGCGGCGCACCGCCGCTGGTGCACCGCGTGCTCGATGCCGGGGCATGACCACGATCGACGACAGGCTCACCGGCTGCTTTGCCAACACGTTCCCCGAGCTTGGGCCCGGGGAGATCACGTCGGCCGCCGTCGACACCGTGGCGGAATGGGATTCGTTACGCGCCGTCGTCCTGGTGGCGTTGCTCGAGGAGACGTTCGACGTCCGCATCCCGGCGCGCGACTACCCCAAGCTGCGCTCGTATGCGGCGGTCCGGGAATACCTGAGCGGCGTCACAGGTGACCCACACTGAGCGCAAAAATCAACCGGCGCACCCGGTGACAGGCTGTACAGTGCGCGTTCATGGCGCGCGTCGTCGATGTCCCTCTCAACACGGCCATCGCCGACCTCGACGAGGCGCTGCGCATCCTGCTCAAGCGCGAGCTCGACAAGCACGGGTTCGACGGCGTGGAGGTCGCCTTCGATGCACCGTCCAAGGAGTGGTCGGGCAAGCTGACCGGGCCGAGTGTCGACCTCTTCCTCTATGACATGCGCGAGGCGCTGGACCGCGCCGCCGCCACCCCGTCGGAGCGCCGGACCAACGGCGTGGCCATCGTGTCTGACCCGCCGCTTGCGCTCGAGCTCACGTACGCGGTCACGGCGTGGACCAAGGCAGTGGAGGACGAGCATCGACTCCTCTCCCAGGTCCTGGCGATCCTCTACTCCTACTCGGACATCCCCGCCGACGTGCTGGCGCAGAACGTCACCACGACCCTGGCCCGCGCGGAGACCTCGGTGGGTCGCCCACGCGAGGAGAAGGCGGATTTCTGGACCTCGGTGGGCGGCCAGTACAAGACCTCGATCGACTACGTCGTGCAGATCGTCGTCGAGTCCGGCGCCACGTTCGTACGCGGCCCCGAGGTGCGTACGACGACGATTCGGACCCTGCAGGCCGACGGCCCGCGCTCAACGCTCGAGGAGCTGCATCGCATCGGCGGCACGGTGGCCGACGAGGAGGGCACGCCCCTGCAGGGCGCATGGGTCGCCCTGCCCGAGGCAGGCCGCTGGGCCGCCACCGATCCCGACGGCCGCTTCACCTTCGCGCGGGTGGCTCCGGGCAAGCACCAGGTGGTGACGCGGACCGCCGACGGTCGCGAGGCCGCGGGCACCGTCACGGTTCCCGGCGGGCGCTGTGACCTCGTCGCGGCCGCGCCGCGCAAGCGCTCCGGCCGCGCCTGACGCCGACCACCTGCCCTTCGGGCCGCCCATTCGGGCAGCCGCAGCGCCCCAGCTGCCCTTAAGGCCTCCCGACGTCGGCGCGGCGAAAGCTTAGGATGTGTCACTGGTTTGTAGTAAGGCAATGGGGATGGGGGACCGGACCATCGAGAAACCGCGCTTGGGGGCGACCACGTGTGGCGGGCGCCCGCTTCGGGCGACGCCCCTTTTGGCCAACCCGCACAACGTCATCGCTAGCTCTCAAGGAGTGACATGCCCACTTACCTGACGCCGGGTGTCTACGTCGAGGAAGTCTCGTCGGGGAACAAGCCCATTGAAGGCGTCGCCACGGCCGTCGCGGCGTTCGTCGGGCTCCTGCCCGGCGGCCCGATCAACAAGCCGATGCGGATCTCGAACTGGACCCAGTTCGCCAACATCTACACCGATCCGCAGCACCCGGAGAACGGGCCGTTCATGGAGGGCTCCTACACGGCCCATTCGATCTACGGCTACTTCCAGAACGGCGGCTCGATCGCGTGGGTCATCCGCGTCGGGTCCGAGCGCGGTACTCCGGCGGCTCAGGCCGCTCTGCCCGCCGCCACCGACAAGGACGTCGAGGCGCTGAGGGCGGTGGCCCTGGGCAGCGGCAGCGAGCCGGTGAAGCTCGAGGTCACCGAGGAGCCGCCCCAGGAGGGCAAGGATTCAGGCGACCCGACCTACAAGGTGGTCATCTCCTCCGGCGCCACCAGCGAGGAGTACGACGGCCTCTCGATGAAGAAGGGCCGCAACTTCGTCGCCACCAAGATCAACGCCGCCTCCAAGCTCATCAAGATCGAGGAGACGGGGGCCACCCTGCCCGACGTCCGCATCGCGGCGGGCAGCTACACGCTGTCCGTGCCCTCGGTGGCGGTGGAGAAGGTCAAGGCGTCGGACTTCGAAGGCGACGTCGCCACCCGCACCGGCATGGGCAACGTTTCCGCGCTGGACGAGGTGACGATGCTCGTCATGCCCGACGTGGCCGGCCTCAACGGAGACGGCGCCCAGATGCGCGATCTCCAGGGCAAGATGATCGCGCACGCCGAATTGATGGGCGATCGCATGGCGATCCTGGACACGCCGGACGGGCTCATCGCGCAGGACGTCCTGGAGTGGCGGATGACCACCGCCGGCTATGACTCCAAGATGGCGGCGCTGTACTGGCCGTGGATCGAGGTCATGGATCCGCTCACGGGCCGTCCGCTCCGCGTCCCCCCGTCGGGCCACGTGGCCGGCGTGTGGGCCCGGACCGATGAGGAGCGCGGCGTGCACAAGGCGCCTGCCAACGAGGTCATCCGCGGCGCCAATGGGCTGGGCTTCCAAATCACCCACGCCGAACAGGGCGAGCTCAATCGCAATGGCATCAACTGCATCCGCGCCTTCCCGGGCCGGGGCATCCGGATCTGGGGCGCGCGTACGCTCTCCAGCGACCCCGAGTGGCGGTATGTCAACGTGCGGCGGCTGTTCAACTTCATTGCCGAGTCGATCATGATCGGCACGCAGTGGAGCGTCTTCGAGCCCAACGACGAGCGCCTGTGGGGCAAGCTGGCCACCAACGTGGGCAGCTTCCTGGGCCGGGTGCACCGGGCGGGTGCCCTGTCCGGCGCATCACCCGCACAGGCCTTCTACGTCAAGTGCGACGCTGAGACCAACCCGCCGGAGATCGTCGAGGCGGGCCAGGTCGTGTGCGAGGTGGGCATCGCGCCGGTCAAGCCGGCGGAGTTCGTGATCTTCCGCCTCAGCCAATTCACCGGCGGCGGCGGAGCCGAAGTCGAAGAGTGACGTCCGAGCGCTAGTTACGAAAGGAACCGAACATGGGCACCACACTTCCTCCCGTCCAAACAGTCACTCACATCACCGTCAACATCTCCGCGGGCGGGTCGCCGATCGCGCAGGACAGCGACATGTCGCAACTCCTGTTCACCTCGTGCGCCCCGCCTCACTGGTCGATCGAGGCTCCGAAGCACATCTTCCATGGGAACGACGGCAAGCCGGAGACGATCATCTCGTCGGTGCAGAACCCCCAGTACGGGACGATGACGCTCACTCAGGGCTGGGATCCGAACAGCGTGCTGGTCAAGTGGATGAACAAGATCTCCGACCCGACGGTGACCATCGACCAGAAGAAGGCCGACGTCACCGTCGTGTTCATGGACAACAGCGGTCAGCCTCTGTTCCAGTGGGTCGGGACCGGCGCCATCCTCACCGGCCTGAGCCATTCGCCGTCGGAGGCGAGCTCCAACGGAGTGCTGACCATCACTGCGACGCTGGATGCCGACACCTGGGCGCTCTGCGGACCGGGTAGCAGCACGCCGCTGGCTTGATGCGGACGCAGATCGAGTTCACGCTGCCCCGGGGGATCGTCGACGACACAGGTGAGGTTCATCGAGTCGGCACGATGCGTCTGGCGACAGCGCGGGATGAGATCGAGCCGTTGCGTGAACTCGAGGTCCGGCAGAACAGCGCCTACCTGACGGTGCTGCTGCTGGCGCGTACGGTGACGCGGATCGGGGCGATCACCGAGGTGACGCCATCCGTGGTGGAGAACCTGTACGCCGCGGACTTCGATCACCTCCAGCGGCTGTACGAACGATTCAATAGCGATGGAGAGGCAGTCGGAGTGGTGACCTGCCCGGAGTGCTCGCACCGGTTCGAGGTTGACCTCACGGACATAGAGGACGGGCGCCTGGGGGAATGACGAGGCCGTCTGCGGAGCGATTGCTGTCCGAGGCGGCCGAACTGGCCTACCACTTCCACTGGCAACTGGACGCCATCCTCGACCTCGAGCACGCCGACCGGCGGCGCTTCCTGGCCGAGGCCCACGCACTCACAGGGATTCGGGAGAACTGAAAGCGGAATGGAGGACGTCGGCACAGAGGCAGGCCACCAGGCACCGCCGGAGGTGCTTCGGCGCTCGGCGCTGACCCAGCGCGTGTCCGCGCGCGCGGTCTCGCACTCGCGGGTCGCTGACGCCGTCCTGCGCCGCCGCACGCCCAAGCTGCTGGCCGCATCCACGCGTATTGCCCCGCCCGCGGAGCTGCACTCGCTCGCCGCGCTCGGCGGCGCGGCGCGGCCGGCGCCCGCATCCGCGCCGGAGGGCCCGGCACCCACGGTGACGTGGGAGGCTGAGGCGGTCCCCTCGCCGCCGGCCGCGCCGCCCGGGGTCACGCCATCCGCGGAAGCACCGCCGGAGGCCGAGCCGCTCAGCGAAGAGGCAGCAACCCTCCGTTCGTTGATGCAGCAGCGCTACAGCATGCCCAACGACGTCTTCGAGGCCATATTCGGCGGCAACACCCCCGTTTATCAGGGCGTGATGCCGGCCCTTCCCCCGCGCGCGCCGGATGTGGCGGAGGAGGAGGACGACGACGACGCGTCCGCGGGTCCGGACGAGACGGCGGGTCCGGACGCTTCACGCGCTCCCGCGCACACCGCGCCACCCGGTCAGCCCGGGGCTCGCGGGGCCCAGATCCTCGAGGGCCCGCGACCGCCGGAGGTCCCGGGCCCACCGCGACGCCGGCCGCCCGCTCGATCGGGCAAGCGCCTCAGCACGCGGCCCGCGGCGGCGGAGGCCGCGCCTGTCTCGGCCGAGACGTCGCCCCCGACGACGTCTCAGGCAGCGCCTCCAACGTCTGTTCCGCCGCCTGCGTCGTCGCCGCCATCTACGGGGTCACAGCCTTCTGCGCCGTCACCGCCTTCTACGCCGTCGCCGCGGCCCGCGCCGAGCGCCGAGGTGCCTCCCGCCGTGTCCGCGCAACCGGCGCCGCCTCCGCCCGCTCCACAGCCCACCCGGCCCACGCCGCCCGTGCCGCCGGCCCCGCAGGCGTCGTCGATCCCCGGGCCGGCCGAGCCGCCGGCTCCGGGTCCCGCGCCTGCGCCGGCCCCCGGACCGGCCGAGTCCGTGAGCGAGGCGCCGGCCGGCGAACCGGCACCGCCCGCCCCTCGGCCTGAGCCCCTCGCGCCGACGGCGGCGACGCAGCCACCCATCTCGCCTGACCGCCCTGCGACACCCGGGCCGCCCGCCCCGGCACCCGCACCTGCGCCGCCCGCCGCGGCCGCCCCACCGGCATCGCCCGCGCCACCCGCGCCGGCCGCCGCGGCCGCGCCCACCCCGACCCCGGCTCCGGTGGCCGAGGCCGGGCTGCAGCGTATGCCGGCCCCGGGAACGCCCCGTCATGCTCCCGCCCCGCCGGCGCCCCCGCCGACGACGAGCGCTCCCGCCCCGGACCGGTCGCCGGCAGATCCGTCGTCGTCGCC
The DNA here is from genome assembly GCA_963737335.1 of uncultured Solirubrobacteraceae bacterium. GTDB lineage: Bacteria > Actinomycetota > Thermoleophilia > Solirubrobacterales > Solirubrobacteraceae > Palsa-465. The sequence continues at coordinate 25,126 of CAVTSK010000020.1, read as the reverse complement.
GCGCAGCGACCCACCCCCGGGTCCCGAACGCGCGTCCGCCCCGCCACCGGCAGCCCGGCGGCAACCGCTGACCCGACGGTCCAACGACACCGCACCGCCCGCCAAGCCGCCGCGACCGCGCATGAACCGCGCGCCGCGGACCCCCCCGACGGCACCCGCTTCAACTGCCGCTCCCGCGGCGGCTGGGGCGCCGCCCCCACCGGCCGCCCACTCCGCGACGCCCGGAGCAGCCCCGGCCGCCACCCACTCGGCGCCCGCCCCCACACCGGCCCGGCCGCTCTCGCGACGCTTCGCCGACGTGTTCCGGCGACGGAGCCTGCCACCCGAGCCGTCCGCGTCGCCCGCCGAGCCCGGCCCAACCGCCGAGCCCGCCGCAACCGCCGCCGTCCGGGCCGAGCCGGCTACGCGCCCAAGTGAGGCCGACCGCCCTGCCCTAGCGCTCGCTCGCTCGTCGGCGCCCGGACCCACCCCCGCGCCCGCACCAACCCCCGCGCCCGGACCCACCCCCGCGGCGGCTCCGGCACCGGCGCCGGCAGTCGCACCCACCTCCATGCCAGCCGACAGCTCTACGCCCCCACCCGCGCCTGAGGCACCGCCGCCCGTCACACCCGACCCGCCCGCGACCTCGGCGGCCTCAAGCTCCGCGGCCCCGCTGCCCACTGCCTCCGCCGCCCCGTCACCGGCGGCCCCGGCCATGCCGTCACCCGCAGCGCCCGCCACCACCCCACCGACGGCCTCCGCCACCACCGCACCGGCTCCGGCGGCCGCGCCGCACGCATCCACGGCGCCGGTCCGGATCATGCGCGCGCCCAGGCCGCCCCGCGGCGGCGTTGCGCCCCGGCCCGCCCCGGCCCGCCCGCCGGTCACGCGCGCACCGGTCGCCCCGCCGGCGCCCGTACCGTCGCACCATCGCGCCGCAGCCACGCTGGCCCACCGCCCGGTGTCGACAGCGGCGCCGCGGCCTGCGCCGGTCTCCGAGAGGTCCCGCCCAGGCCTGGCGCGCCGGATCGGCGCCGCACTGGGCGTGCGCCCGCGCCCCAGCGAGTCGTCCGCCGCTGCGCCGTCAGCGCCGACCCCCGGACCAGCTTCGCCGGCGACGCCGCCCTCCGTCCCCGCGGCAGGTCCCCGCCCAGCGCTGGCTCTCGCCCGCCGGCCTCGCACCGGCGCCACGACCTACGTGCCCGGCCCGGCGCCGAGGCCACGCGCGCCGGCGCCGGCCGACCGGCCCCCCGCGCCCCCAGCCCAGCCCCCCGCACTCCCAGGCCAGGCCGGGCTCCCCGGGCCGCAGGCCGGCCCACCCACCCCACCGTCACCGGCCTCGCCCACGGCCCAACTGCTGTCCCAACTCATGACGCCGCCCGCCGCAGGCCCCGCGGACCTGGAACCCGCAGCCGCCCCGTGGCAGCCATCGCCTCCCCTCGCCGCACCCCCCGCGGCCATGGCCCCACCGGCGGCCGTCGCCGCGTTCTCACCAGGTCCCGTCGCCCTGGCCCCTGCCCCGCCGCCACCCCCGGCACCCGCCGCTACCCCGTCACTCCCGACCGGCCCCCGCAGCCTCCTGCGCGCGACGCGCGCTCCTCGGCCCGCGCCCGCACCGCCCGCCCGAACCCTCGCCCGCGCCCTTCCCGACGCACCAGCAGCCGGGGCCGCCGGGGCGGGCGCGGCCGGAGGCTCCGCACAGAGCGGCGGAGGCGGTGGAGGCGGCAGCGGCGGCGGGCACAGCTCGGACCTCATCTACAGCGAGGTGCTCCGTCGCGTCCGCGAGGAGCAGGAGCAACTCGGCCAGCTCATCAACCACCCGTTCTGAATGTGAACCCTGAGCCATGTCGCCCGCATTCGTCCACTACGTCGTCCTCGAGGTCCCCAACATCACGCAGAACACCTACTTCCTGGGGATCTTCAAGGGCCTGGAGGGCCTGGAGGTGTGGTTCGACGTGCTCGAGTACGCCGAGGGGGGCAACAACGACTTCGTCCACCGCCTGCCGGGACGGATGCGCTACCCGAACCTCAAGCTGACCTGGGGCCTGGTCAGCGACGAGGCCCTGCTCAAGTGGTTCATGGCCACTCACACCAAGGCGGAGTCACAGGAGATCACGCTCACCCTCACCGCGGCCAAGGGCGACATGTCGCGGGACCTGCGCAAGTTCACCTTCGCCGACGCGTACCCCGTGCACTGGTCGGGCCCGACGCTCCACGCCAACGCGGCCGACCCCCAGACCTGGGGCGAGACCCTCGAGATCGCGCACTCGGGACTGAAGCTGGGGCCCTGAGATGCCCGTCCCCCAAGGCTTTCAGAACGCCAAGCTGCAGATCGAGGGCGGTGACACGATCCAGTGCGCGTTCAACCCGGAGAGCTACACGATCTCCAAGACCAACGTCTGGACCTACAAGCCCAACCAGAGCAAGGACTGGCCGGACCCCGAGTTCGGGGGCGGCCTGCCGATGACCTACAAGCTCACGCTGCTCCTCGACACCTCGCTCCAGGGCCCCGATCAGACCGTCAAGGACCAGGCCAACGCGCTGATGAAGGCGATGCACGGGGGCGGCAGCGCGCCCAAGTTCGTGACCTTCAGCTGGGGCTCGACCAAGCTGCCCAAGGCGGCCCCGCTCTCCATCTCGATCCAATACGCCCTGTTTCACCCCAACGGCGACCCGATGCGCGCGTTCGTGGACCTGGAACTGGCGCAGGCCGAGGACACCTCGCCCCCCGGTCAGGCCCAGAACCCCACGACGCGGGGTACCGCGGGGTTGCGGTCACACATCGTCCAGGACGGTGACTCGCTGCATTCGATCGCCTACGAGTCCTACGGCGACGCCACGCGGTGGCGGCCCATCGCCGAGGCCAACGGGATCGACAATCCGCTCTCGCTGCGCCGCGGAAGCACGCTGACCATCCCGAGGCTCGACATATGAGCGCCACCGCCGACCGCCACGTCGCGATCTACTCGGTCTCCGTGGATGGCGCCGAGGTCGAGGAGGCGCTGAGCGCACGCATCCGCGAGGTGCGGATCCTCAGCTACCTGCGCCTGCCCGACATGTGCACGCTCTCGGTCGTCTACCAGAAGGGCCAGGAGGGCGAGGATCAGCCGATCGACTCCCACCCCTTCGATATCGGCAAGTCGCTGGAGGTCAAGCTGGGGGCGCGCGATCAGCTGACCACGACGAGCCTGTTCAAGGGACAGATCGTCTCTCAGGAGCTCAATTTCGGAGCGGGCGGCGTGGAGTTGTCGGTGCGCGGCTTTGACCGGTCGCACATCCTCATCCGCGCCCGGAAGGTCCAGACCTTTCAGAACCAGACGACGAGCGACATCGTCACCAAGGTCCTCAGCGACGCCGGGTTCAGCCCTCACTGCGACAGCACCGGCGATCCGCATGACTTCATGCAGCAGGACAACGAAACCGACTGGGACTTCATCTGGCGCCTGGCGGAGCGCGTCGGCTTTGAGTTCGTGGTGCAGGACGTCGACGCGTACTTCCGCAAGCCCAGCGCCGACAACCCGGTGGCCCTGGAATGGCCCCAGACGCTGCGCTCGTTCAGCCCGCGCGTCACCGCCACCCAGCAGGCCCAGCAGGTGACGCTGGCGGCCTTTGACCCCAAGACCAAGCAGACGATCAGCTCCACCGCCTCCAGCCCGGACCAGGTGGCCCGGATCGGCGTCGAGCGGTCCTCGGTGGCAGGCGCGTTCGACGGCGCCGACATCCACATTGCCACCGAGCCGGTGCAGAGCCAGAGCGAGGGCGATGCGGTCGCCCAGGCTCTGCTCGACAAGCTCGCCAACGGCTACATCGCCGCTGAGGGCGTCAGCGACGGCAATCCCAGCATCCGCGCCGGGACGTCGGTGCAGGTCAGCGGGCTGGGCCAGAAGTTCAGCGGCCTCTACCGTGTCGCCGCCGCCACCCACGTCCTGCGCGGCGGCGCCACCTACGAGACGCATTTCGCGAACTCAGCGGCGCACACGCTGCTCGGGTCAGTGGGCGGCGATCGCGCCGGTGGCAACGGTCCTGTGTTCGGCGCCCAGCTCGTCATCGGCCTGGTCACCAACAACGACGACCCGGACGACATGGGCCGAGTCAGAGTCCAGTACCCATCGCTGGGACCTGATACTGAGGGTGCCTGGGCCCCCATCGCCTCAGTCAGCGCCGGCAACGCGCGGGGATTGATGATGCTGCCCGTCGTCGGTGAGGAGGTGCTGGTGGGCTTCGAGCACGGCGACACGCGGCGCCCGTACATCCTGGGCTCGCTGTTCAACGGCACCGACCTGCCCGGCGACGACCTCACGCAGAGCAAGGACGGTTCGTTCGCCGTGCTCTCCGATCAGAAGATCGTGGCCACCGCCAAGGACGCGATGAACCTGACCACCAATAAATCGCTCACGGTCGCCGCGGACCAGAACATCTCCGAGACCGCGCAGCAGAGCTACACGATCGAGAGCCAGCAGGGCGACATCAGCATCAAGTCCGACATGGGCAACGTGACGATCGAGGGCACGCAGTCGGTGACGATCAAATGCGGCGGATCTTCGATCCAGATCGGTCCCAGCGGCGTCACCGTCAGCGGCCCGATGATCAGCCTGGGATGAGGACGCGATGGCTGACCTGATCGGATCCGGGCTCTCCTTCCCGCTGCAGGCCGACCAGCGGGGCGTCCTGGCGCTGGCCCACGGGGTCAACGACATCGAGCAGGCCATCCGGTTGATCCTCGGCACCGCGCCAGGCGAGCGCCCCATGCGCCCCGAGTTCGGATGCGCGGTCCACGATTTCATCTTTGACGCCATCGACGCCGAGTTGATCGGTCACATCGAGTCCGCCATCAATACCGCGCTGGCACGGTGGGAGCCCCGCATCGAGGTCATCAGCCTGGAGTTTGATCTCGGCGAGTCCCAGAATGGAACGCTGCTGATCACCATCACCTACAAGGTGCTGGCCACCAGCCGCCTCTACAACCTCGTCTACCCGTTCTACGTCATCCCGGCCGAGGAGACCGCATGACGCTCGCCTCGGTCCGCCTCGACGATCGCGACCACCTTGCCCTCGTCACCGAGGCCCGGCGACGTGTCTCGGTCCTCTGCCCTGAGCTGGCCGTCAACGGCGTCGCGGATCCCACCGCCGCCCTCATCGAGCTGTTCACGTGGATGACGGGACTCGCGGTCGAGCGGCTCGCCCTGGTACCCGACAAGCTCCACGTCGCCCTCTTGGACCTGCTCGGCATTGAGCTCGACGGTCCCGCCGCTGCTCACACCGAGGTGCGGCTGCGCCTCAGCGCTCCCCCCACAGAGCCGCTGGAGATCCACGCCGGAACCGAGACCGGCACGCTGCGCACGGCGACACAGGAGTCGATCGTCTTCGCCACTTCCGAGACCTTCGTCATCCCCCCGTTGCCCCCGGCCGCCTACATCGTCCAGCGCGCGGGAGCGGCCAAGGAGATCGGGGTGGCCGACGGCGTGGCCTATCCCACGGGGCCTGACCAGATCCCGTTCAGCCGCCAGCCGCAGATCGGGGACGCGCTCTACCTCGGCTTCGAGCACAGCCTGTCGCGGCTGCTGATGCGAGTGTCGATGGAGGCATCGATGGCCCGCGGGGCCGGCGTCAGGCCCGACGATCCCCCGCTGCGCTGGGAGGTGAGCCGGGGCGACGGCAGCTGGGCCGAGGTCGACGTCCTGGAGGACCTCACCGGTGGCTTCAACTATGGCTCGGGCACCGTGGAGGTGCAGTGCCCGCACGGCTCGGGCACCGAGGCGATCGCCGGGCGGCGCCTGTACTGGCTGCGATGCCGGATCGCCGAGACCACGCGCGTCACGGGCGAGCCCGCGGTGTTCACACAGGCACCCGAGATCTACCAGATCTCCGCGGCTCCCACCGGCGCGCTCCTCGGAGCCGAGCACTCCACCACGGAGACCGATGAGACGGTGGGCGTCAGCGACGGCACCCCGGGCCAGACGTTCGCCACCCGCTTTGCGCCTGTCCTCAACCTCGCCCCCGGCGAGACACTCGAGGTCAAGACCGGCGAGGGTGACTGGGAGCCGTGGGAACCGGTCGACTCGTTCGCGGGTTCGGGCCCCGGCGACCGCCACTTCGGGATCGATCTCGTCCACGGGCACATCCGCCTCGGACCCGAGCTGCGCACCGCCGACGGCGGGGTGACCCTGCACGGCGCCATCCCGGGCAAGGGCGCGATGCTGCGCATGTGCCGCTACCGCCACGGCGGCGGCCGGACGGGCAACGTCGGAGCGGGCGCCATCTCCGTCCTGCGCAGCGCCATCCCCGGCGTCGCGTCGGTGAGCAACCCGCGACCGGCGCTCGGCGGCGTTGACCCGGAGGTGCTCGAGTCCGCGCGGCAGCGTTCCGCCCTGCAGATCCGCACCCGCTACCGAGCGGTGACCGCCGAGGACTACGAGTTCCTGGCCACCGAGGCGACGCCCCGCGTGGCCCGGGCGCTGCGCATCGCCGATCAGCAGCCGGGCGTGACGCTGCGAATCCTGCCCCGCGTCGATCCCGCGGATCGCAGGCTCACCTTCGAGGAGCTGACCCCCGATGCGCTCCTGCTGGAGGAGATCCAGCGCTACCTCGACGCGCGCAAGCTCCCGGGGACGCCCGTCCGTCTTGAGCCGATGCGCTTTCGCGCCATCTCGGTGGTCGTCAACCTGCAGGTGACGCCGCGGGCCGACACGCAACGCATCGAGAACCATGTGCGCGACCAGCTCTACACCTACCTCAACCCGCTGATCGGGGGGACCCCCGGCGAGATCGGGAGCGGCTGGCCGCCCGGCCGCTCACTGAACCAGGGCGAGCTCTACGCGATCATGCACGCCTTCGACGCGGTCGAGACGGTGAAGATCCTGCGCCTGTACGAGATGGACATCGCGACCGGCGATCAGGGATCCAAGGCCGCCGGGCGCCAGGTCCTGATCGAGCCCGATGAGGTCGTCGTGTCCGGCGAGCATGTCGTCCGCGTCGCTCGTCGCGAGGAATAGCGCTTCAGAATCGCCCAAAGGCGTGCGCGGGGGTTGCCGGAGCCATATGATTTCCCCGCAATAGGGCCGAGTCGGGACCAAAGCCAGAAACTGAGGTGGGGCGATGCGGGTGTTCATCGTGTTCCGGGACACGATCTACGTGAGCGGGCTGCAGACGACGTTGTCGATGGCCGCGGGCGTTGAGGCGGTGGACCATGCCCCGTCGATCGCGCTGGCCTGGGAGAGCGAGGCGCTGGCTGAGGCCGACGTCGTGGTCCTGGATTCAGACCTGGGCGGCGCGATGGCCTTCGTCCAGGAGATCGCCGTTCAGACGGGCGCGCGGGTGCTGCTGTGCATGCACGAGGCGAGCACCGCCGACGTCCTGGAGGCGATCGGCTCGGGCGTCGGCGGCGCGCTGTCGCGCGACCAGCTCACGCCCGACACCCTGCTGGCGGCCGTCAACGCCATCGCCGCCGGCATCTTCGTCTTCGACTCCGGCGCCGTCCGCAGGCTCAGCGGCTCGGTGACCCCTATCAGCCGCCGCGATCACGCCGCGCCGCAGAGTGGTGGATTCGCCCCCCGCGAGCAGATGGTGCTCAGCCTGGTGGCGGCCGGCCTCTCCAACCGGGAGATCGCCGAGCGGCTCTCCTACAGCGAGCGCACGATCAAGACGATCCTGCACGACATCGTCATCCGGCTGGGAGTCAAGAGCCGCTCGCAAGCGGTGGCGATGGCGGTGCGCGAGCGCATCATCTAACGCCGCGTTGATCTACTGGACAGCTGGTCTACGATTGGCACGGAACTTACAGCGGGGGTATGGATCGGATGGAAAGCTCAATGATGTCCGGCAGCGACGTGGCGGCGATCGCCTCCTCGCCCAACACTCAGGACGTCCGTAAGCGCTGGCTGCTGTTGGCGGCCGCGCTGGTGATCGGGCTGGTGGCGGCCTTCGCCATTGGGTCCGCGGTCAAGAAGACATCATCGGCTCCCGCGCCCACCGCTGCATTGGCCCAGTCGAGCGCCGGCAGCGCGCAGCACGCGACCATCACGCCCTTGACCGGCGGCGGCGCCGTCCCCGCGCTGCATGCACCGCCGCCCAAGCCGAAGCCCAAGGTCAAGGCAACGACGAGCGGCACGTCACCCGCGACCAGCAGCTCGGCGACCGCGTCGGTCACGCCGAGCAGTAGCTCGGCGCCGTCGAGCAGCAGTTCCACGCCGCCCAGCAGCTCGACGCCGCCCAGCAGCTCGACGCCACCGAGCAGCTCGACGCCACCGAGTGGCGGCGGGGGCGGATCATCCGGCGGTGGGACGACAGGCGTCTCCCATAGCGGCGGCGGGGGCGGCGGCTGATCGCAGGTCCGCCGGGCGCCGGAACGGCGGCTGACGTCAGCCGATCGTGTAGCCGGCCTGACGGAGTTGCCCGAACCCCGCACTGAGCGCGGCCTGGGCCTTGGCGACGGCGGCGCCCGCCGTCGCGTATGCCTTCTTGTTGTTGTGCGCCGCCGCGGTGCTCAGCGCCTGGTACCCGGTGGCGAGCTGCCGCAGCGCCGCGACGATCGACCGGCTTCCCTGGACGCCGACCGGCCCGGGCTGCAGCTTGGCCGTAGCGGTCGCCGCCTGCTGGTAGGCATGGGCGAGGGACTTGGCCGCGGCGGCCTGGGCTTTCTGGCTCTTGGCGGTGGACAGCTGGCGGCCGACGGAGCTGCGCGTGGCGTTCAGCTTGCCCACGATCGTGCCCAGTGCCGTCGCGAACGCGGGGTTCGCCCCGAGCGGAAGGGCGGGTGCCGAGGACTGCAGCGTCCGGAGCACGCCCTCACAGGTGCTGTTGAACGCGGTCGAGCCGGCGGCCGGCAGCACGCACGCGGCGATCGCGGTCCCCTTCTGGGTCGGTAGCGCGTAGACGGACAGGCCGGTCGACGTGGCCTGAGGCACCACGTCGAGGAAGCGCATGAACGTGTTGGGGCCGAGCTTGACCGGGGCGCCCTGGGCCACCGTGCCCAGCGAGCCGGTGAACGCCGTCGGCAGGAGGTTGGCGCCGACCGTGGGCGCGGTGCCCACCACCAGCGCCCCCTTCTCCGGCGTGGCGGCGGGGCTGACCGTCGTCGGACTGTCCAGCTTCAGCGTCGAGGCCGCCGACGGGACGGTGTTGGATGTCTGCCAGTCGGCCGGGAAGTGCAGCTTGAGCGAGCCGCCGGTCCCCGCGGACGCGACCTGACTGAGCGGCGCCGCCTTCGGTGCTGCCTTGTGCGAGCTCGGCGCCAGGAGGAAGCCGATAGCCGCGCCGATGACGATGGCCAGCGCCGCCAGCGCTGCGATCGGGCCGCGCCGAGTGGGCGCCTGGGCCGTGGGGCGCTCCTCCGCCACCGGCGTGAGGATCGGCTCGGGCGTGGGCTCAGGTTCGGGCGTGGGCTCCGGTTCGGGCGCGGGCTGAGGCTCGGCGACGGGCTCGGCCGCCGCCACCGGCTCCGGGAGGGGCTCGGTGTCGGGCTCGAGCGGCCGGTGCGGTTCGGTGTCAGCGCCGGGCTCGGCAGCCGTGGGCTCGGGCTCAAGCGTCGCCGGCTCTGGCTCTGGGAGGGTTTCCGGTTCGGCGGCGACAGGTTCCGGCTCGGGCGGAGGCGGTGGCGCGGGCAGCGGCGGGATCGGGGCGGGTGCGAAGGTCACGAAGTCCGGCTCGGGCTCGGGCTCCGGTTCGGGTTCCGCCGCGGGGGGCTCGGCCGCGGGGGGCTCGGCCACGGGCGCCTCGGCGTCGGCCACAGGCTCGGAGGTCGGCTCGGGCACCGGCTCGGGCGTCGGGATCGGCTCCGGCGTGGGCGTCGGGATCGGCTCCGGCGTGGGCGTCGGGATCGGCTCTGGCGTGGGCGTGGGGATCGGCGCTGGCGTGGGCGGGGCCACCGGCTCCGGCGTCGGGATCGGCTCCGGCGTGGGCGCGGCCACCGGCGGCGGCGTCGCGGCCGCGGGTGGCGGGGCGTCCGCCGCCGGGCGACGGGTCATAGGTGACGAAATCGTCAGCCACCGCCGGGCTCGATGCGGGCGTCGGCGTGCGGATCGACGCCTGGCTCTCGAACGGCGCCGGTGTCAACGGCACCGCGTTGCTGACCGCGATCTGGTCATCCAGCAGGCGCGCGTCGCGACGCCACAGCGGACCGAGCAGGGCCACGATGATGTCCTCCAGCGACTCCCAGGCGTCCACGGCGTGACGCACGCGCTGCTGCGGGTCCTTGACCAGGAGGGCGTCGATCCACTCAGACAGCTTGGGGTCGACGTCGGGACGGACCTCGCCCGCGGAGGGGATGCGCTCGTTGACGTGGCGCATGAGGATGACCATCGGCGCCTCGGTGTCATGGAACGGAACGTGGCCCACGACCAGCTCGTAGGTGAGCACGCCGACCGAGTAGAGGTCGCTCCAGGGGCCGATGTCGCCGGCCATCGCCTGCTCGGGCGCCATGTACGTGGGCGTCCCGACGGTCATGCCCGTCGCGGTCATGTACTGCGTGCCGGCGCGCTGGGTCGCCCGGGCGATGCCGAAGTCGGTGATCTTCACGCGCCCGTCGCCGGTGACCATGATGTTCTCCGGCTTGAGGTCGCGATGGACGATGCCGGCCGCCTCCGCGTGGGCGAGGCCGGCGAGCACGCCCTCCAGCACCCCGGCGATCTGGGCCAGGGTCAGCCGCTTCATGTACGGCCGCATCGATCCGCGCGGCACGTACTCCATCGCGATGTACGGCATCGTGGCGTGCTCGAAGTACTCGTACACGGTCACGACGTTGGGGTGGTTGAGCGAGCCGGCCATCCGCGACTCGCGCAGGAAGCGATGCGCGTACTCAGCCGAGCCGGCGTGGAAGCGACTCAGCTCCTTGAGCGCGACCTGCCGGTCCAGGTCGGGCTGGCGGGCGACGTACACGATCGCCATGCCGCCCCGCCCGATCTCGCGCAGGATCTCGTAACGGCCGACGACCTGCGGTGTCTGCGCCGGGCCCCCCGGATCGCCGCCGGCCATGCCGCTACACCCCGGGCCGGCCCCGTCGGGCACGGCAGCGGGGCGCGACGCGTCCCAGTTGCTGCCACTTGCCTACGCCGGTCACCAGCCGCCTCCACGTTGTCCCCGTGAGTCCATCGAAGTCCCCGAACCACCATCATACGGACAGATGCGGTGATTTCCGAGCCCGCGGGGTCGCGCCTCTAGCCCAACAGCAGCGGCCGCTTGCCGTCGCGGAAGAAGATCCGTGCGTGCTCCTGCCGGTAGCTCGCCGCGGTGAGCTTGACCGTCAGCACGTCGCCGGCCCGATAGCGGTGGCCCGCGAGCTTCAGCAGGGCGCGGCGCACCTTGCGCGCGCCGGTCACCTTGCTGCCCGAGTGCCGCGGGCAGCCTTGGCCGTCGCAGCTCATGGTCAACTTCGTGTCGCGCGGCATGGTGCCCACCCTGACCTTGCGCAGGCGGATGGCGGGGCCGTTCCACGTCCAGGAGAGCGCCACCTTGATGCGCAGGGCGCCCTTGCCCTTCTGCACCGGCAGCTGCGTCTGCACCGGCGTCGTCACCACCGGGCCGGTCGTCGTGGTGGGCGGAGACGGCGGCGTGTAGCTGACGCTCAGCACCGGGTCGTGGGCCATCGTGAATGCGGCGCTGCCACTTTGGAACCCGACGATCTCCAGCTGCCCGTACGGAGTGGTGCCATCCACCCACGGCTGCACGAGTTCCGGAATGTTGAACGACACCGCGCCTGTGGCCCCGGCCGGCACGGTCTCGAACCCGTGCGGGCTCGCGTTGTAGTCGCCGCCGGCCATCGTCCACGGGTGTACGCCGTCGTAGGTGTCCCAGGTCGCCGCACCGGGAGCGAACGCCCGCGTCATGTCCACCACCGTCGCGCCCGTCGAACCCAGGGCGCCCAGGACGTTGATCGTCAGCGTCGCGCTGTTCACCGTGGAGCCGGCCGGGATGTCGAGATTGGAGAACGAGATCATCGTCCGGTAGAACGCGCCGTTGCCATCGGTGCCCACCGTGTCGTCGCTGCCGGCTCCGCATTGAGCGTTCGACGTCGGCGAACCGGAGAAGATCGTGCAGTCCGTCGCGGCTCCGGTGGCGCTGGTGGCGCGCGGCACCGCGTGCGCCCTCGCCGCCGCTCGTGCGGGTGACACCGTCGAGGCGGATCCCGCCAACAGACTCACACCGCCCCCGAACAACACCGCCAGCATCGTGCTGACCACTGCGCGCATACCGTCAGGCTACCCCCTTATCTAGAAGGCGAAGCTGATCGGCGGCTGGCGCCGGCCCGCCACGTTCCGTGCCACGGCCGGCGCGGAGTACCAGGAGCCGACCACGAAGCGCATGATCGGACCGAAGCTGTGCGCCGCCGCCGCGCCCATGAAGTGCAGGCCGGGCACGGAGGACTCCAGCCCCGGTCCGAGCACCGGGTATTCCCCGCCGCCCACCGCGATCGAGGCCGCCAGGTCGGGCTCCAGGAAGGGGTAGCGCCGCACGTCGACGCGATAGCCGGTGCCGAGGAGCACGTGATCGACCGTCCGCGACGAGCCATCGGCCAGATGCAGAGTCACCTGGCCGCCGTGCTCGCGCGCGTCTGAGATCGTGACGCCGGAGGAGATCGGCACCTCCGACAGCCGCCCCCGCAGCCACCCCGATCCGGCGGGGCGGATGCAGCGGAAGGCGACGTCGGGCTGCATCCGCGCCGGCAACCGGCGGAACACGTCGGGCGTGGCGGCCGCCCAGCCCGTGAACCGGCCGCCGACATCCGTGGGAGGCAACGGCACCTTGGGCCGCCACCCCCGACCGGCCGCCGGGACGACTGGGAGCGTGTCGTCAGGGAGCCAATGCACGGCGCCACCGCGCGCCAGCACCTCGACGGCCGCGCCGCGCTCGTGCAGCAGGGCCGCGCATTCCAGCGCGCTCTGGCCGGAGCCGATCACGGCGACGCGCCGCCCGGAGAACCCGCCGAGCTCGGCGTGGTCATAGGCGTGCGACATCACCGATGGGGGCAGCGACGCCAACGGCTCGGGCCGGTATCTGAACGGGACCAGCCCCGCCGCCACGATGACCCGGGAGGCGGCCAGCTCCTCGCCGTCGTCCAGGCGCAGGCGAAAGCCGGTGCCGGCGCGCGCCACCGCGCTGACGCGGCGGGTGTCGATGCCAGGGGCGATCTGGCCCGCGAACCAGCGCCCGTAGTCGATGAACTGCTCGCGCGTCAGCGACGGCGAGCGCAGCGCACGGCCCTCCGCGCGCTCGTAGTCGGCGATCGTCAGCTCCCGGCGCGGGTCGGCGATATTGGACGAGCGTCGGCGTGAACGCAACAGCATCCCCTCCGGCATCCGCTGAGACCAGAACTCCAGCGGCTCCCCGAACACGCGCACGTCGACCCCGTACGCGGGCAGGTGGGCGGCCGCCGCCAGGCCGCAGGGTCCCGCGCCGATGATCACCGCCGGGTCCGACCCCGGCGACGTGGTCCGGGCGCCACGGGCAGCTCGCGCGTGCCCCAGCCCGACCGTCGCCATCTCCACCATCCGGGCGACGCCGGGCCCCGGGTCGCTTCGGCGGGCGAACGCGTGGACCACATGCCGGCGCGGACTCAGCGTCCGCGCCGCGGCCGCCGGATGACGGGCCCGCAGCTGCCAGAGCCCGTGGCGCAGGTCGGCGTCGGTCCAGCGGTAGCGCACGCCCGCCACGGCCCGGGTGGCCGGCACCGACTCGCCGAGCACGTGCCGGCACCAGATCGCGGGCAGGTTGCACCCCGCCCCGATGGCCAGCGCCATCGATCCGTACGGCCTCGGGTTCATGTCGATCGCGTGCCATCCGCCGTCCTCGCGCTCGATCAGCTCGAGCTCGAACAACCCCTCCCAACCGAGGTCCGCCAGCAGCGCGCATACCTGCGAGCGGAGCTCCGCCGACCCCTCGATGGTCTCGGAGAAGGAGGCGTTGCCGGCGCTCGGATGCCACGTGCGCCCGTAGCGCGACACCGCCTCGCCGAGCAGGCGCCCATCGGCGAAGACACCCCCGAAGGACACCACCGCACCCGCGGCGCAGCGCTGCACCAGAACGTCGCCGGCGAGGAGTTCGACGATCGCCGTCAACTCCGCGGGGGTCGCCGCCAGCAGGCTCCCGGAGTGCCGGCGCACCGGTTCGCTCTCGATCACCGAGCGCCGTGGCTTGACCACCACCGGGTAGCCCAGCTCGCCGCCGGCCTCCAGCGCCTCATCGAGCTCGCGACACACCACAGTCGTGGGCGGCGTCAGCCCGCGCCGCGTCGCCGCCTCGCACAGCTCCGCCTTGTCGAGCGTGCGCCACACGTCATCGAGTGTCGGCAGCCCGATCCGCACGTGCGGCTCCAGACGCGCGCGCCCGCGCGAGACGTCCAGCAGTGCAGCGTCACTGCCGGGCATCAGCACGTCGACCTCCCCACCGCTCACGGCGTCCTCGAGGGCAGCCACGAACCCGTGCTCGTCGGTGAGCGGCGGGGGGATCCGGATCCGCCGGGTCACCGCGCGCGACCAGTGGGCGGCGGCCACCTGCCCGTCCGGTGCCGCCGACATGACCTCGAAGCCCGCCGCCGCCAGGCCGCGTACCGCGGCGACGCACGCCCGGGTCTCGCCATCCGTCACCAGTACGCGATAGCCGCTCATTCCGACGGGCGACGATGCCAGATCCGCCGCCTCGGCGTGCGCGTACGCGCGCCAGCGGCCACAATGGCCCGCATGCGACCCTGTGCAGCCCATCGATGACCGACCTCGCGGACCTCAGCGCCGTCGACCTCGCCCGCGCCTATGAGGCCGGCGACGCCTCGCCACGCGAGGCGCTGGAGGCAGTCCGCGCCCGCATCGAGGCGTGGGAGCCGGCGATCAACGCGCTATGGCATCGCGACGACGCCGCGGCCGACCGCCAGGCCGACGCCGCCGAGGCACGCTGGCGCACCGGCGAGCCGCTCAGCCCGCTCGACGGCGTGCCGGTCACGATCAAGGAGAACATCGCCACCGCGGGCGTGCCGACGCCCCTGGGCTCGGCCGCGACGACCCTCGTGCCGGCGCCCCGCGACGCCCCCGCCGCGGCCCGGCTAAGAGAAGCCGGCGCGGTGCTGGTGGGCAAGACGACGATGCCCGACTTCGGCATGCTCACCTCCGGAGTGTCCACCCGGCACGGCACGACCCGCAGCCCCTGGAACCCGGAGTGGAATCCCGGCGGCTCGAGCTCGGGCGGAGCCGCGGCGACCGTCGCGGGCTACGCGCCGATCAACATCGGCACCGACATCGGCGGGTCTGTGCGCCTGCCCGCCGCGTTCACCGGGGTGGTCGGCCACAAGCCGAGCTTCGGGCGCGTGCCGGTGAACCCGCCCTACTACGCTCGCGTGGCCGGCCCCCTCACCAGGACGGTCGCCGACGCCGCCCGCGCGATGTCCGTGCTGGCGCAGCCCGATGACGTCGACTTCATGAGCCTGCCGCCGCAGGAGCTCGATTGGGAGCACCTGGAGGTTCGCGTGGCCGGCGCGCGGATCGCGCTCACCACCGACGCCGGGGCGGGCATGCCGACCGATCCCGAGGTGGCGCGCGCCGTGGAGTCAGCCGCCACCACACTGAGCGACGCGGGCGCCCACGTCGAGCCGATCGGGCCGCTCATCTCCGACGCGATGCTCAGCGGCCTGGACCGGTTCTGGCGGATGCGCAGCCTGCGCGACCTCCTCGCCCTGCCGCCCGAGAACCAGGAGCGGATGCTTCCCTACCTGCGCGAGTGGATGGACGCCGCCGTCGGCCGGACCGGGATGGAGCTGTTTGAAGACTTCAGCCAGCTCGACGCGATCAGCGTCGCCGCGCGCGACGCCATC
This sequence comes from uncultured Solirubrobacteraceae bacterium, assembly GCA_963737335.1. Lineage (GTDB taxonomy): Bacteria > Actinomycetota > Thermoleophilia > Solirubrobacterales > Solirubrobacteraceae > Palsa-465. The sequence continues at coordinate 9,357 of CAVTSK010000020.1, read as the reverse complement.
GATGGCTTCGACTACATCCTGTGCCCGGTCGCGCCCGTCGCCACCTTCAGCGCCGATCTCCCCAGCCCCGCCGCCGTCCCGGTGCGCGCGCTCGAGCACATCGCCTACACGGTGACGTTCAGCATCTCGGGCCACCCGGCGATCAGCGTGCCGTGGACCACCACGGCGGACGGGCGCCCGATCGGGATCCAGCTCGTGGGACGCCGCTTCGCCGACATCCCGGTGCTGGCCCTCGGCGCCGCCTGCGAGCGGCTGCGCCCCGAGCTCCCACCGTGGCCGGCGGCGCCTGCTCCCGGCGCCACCGGCTGAGCCCGGTTCAGCGTCGTGCGTCGGCGACCGGCGCCAGGGACAGATCGGAGACCAGCGGATCGAGCGCGGGCAGTTCGCCGGAGCGCACGATCCCCCCGTAGAAGCCCGCGCTGCGCTTGGGCACACGGCGGTGGGTGCCGTAGTCGACGAAGTAGAGGCCGAAGCGCCGGCGGTAGCCCCAGGCCCACTCGAAGTTGTCCAGAAGCGCCCAGTGGAAGTAGCCGGCGACGTCGACCCCGTCGTCGATCGCGCGCAGGGTGGCGTCGAGGTGGCCGTGGATGTAGTCCACCCGGTCGGCGTCGTTGACCACGCCGTCGGGGTTGACGTAGTCCTCGGCGGCGCAGCCGTTCTCGGTGATGTAGAGCGGCAGCCCCTGGGTCTCGCGGTGCAGGCGCAGGAGGATCTCGTAGAGCCCGTCGGGCTCGACCAGCCACCCCATGACCGTCTGCGGCCGTTCCGGGGGGAGGTACTCGACGAAGCCCGGGTGGTCTGACACCGGTGACTCGCCCAGCCGTAGGTCTGACCAGTCGCCGCTGCGGACGTAGTGGGGCCGGTAGTAGTTGACGCCCAGGTAGTCGAGCGGGGCGCTGATCGCGGCCAGGTCGCCCTCACGGATGAGCGCGTCGGGCGGCAGCAGCTCCGGGTTGGCCTCCGCGGGGTAGGTGCCGTGCAGCACCGGGTCCATGCAGATCCGGTTGTGATCGGCGTCGAGCTGCACCGCGACCGCCTCGGCGTCCTCGCCCAGCGGTCGATACGGATGCGGGTCCAGGGCGATGCCCACCGGCACCCTCGCCGGTAGCGCGGCCCGGAGTGCCTGCAGTGCCAGCCCGTGGCCGAGGAGGACGTGATGCGTCGCCGCCGCGGCCAGGCCCATGTCCCGATGGCCCGGAGCATGGGTCCCCACCCGGTAGCCCTGGTGCACGGACTGCTGGGGCTCATTGAGCGTGGTCCACATGCCCACCCGGTCGCCCAGGGCCTCGGCAAGGACACCGGCGTACTGCGCGAGCAGCTCGGCCGTGTCACGGCTGGCCCACCCACCCTCCTCCTCCAGCGCCTGGGGCAGCTCCCAGTGGTAGACCGTGGCCACCGGGACGATGCCGTGGGCGCGCAGCTCGTCGACGAGCACGCGGTAGTGGTCCAACCCGGCCTGGTTGACCGGCCCGCGGCCGTTGGGCAGCACCCGCGACCACGCGATCGAGAAGCGGTAGGCGCCCACGCCCAGCTCGGCCAGGCAGGCCACGTCCTCGGCCACCCGGTGATAGGAGTCGCAGGCGATGTCACCGGTCTCTCCGCCGCGCACGTTCCCCGGCGTGTGACTGAATTCGTCCCAGATCGAGCGTCCGCGTCCGTCCTCGTCGACGCCTCCCTCGATCTGGTAGGCGGAGGTCCCCGCACCCCAGAGGAAGCCCTCCGGGAAGCGGCGCGCCCCCGAAGCGCCGTTCGTTGTCAGCCCGTTCACTTGAATCTCCTTGTAATGGTGAGTGCAGATCGACCCGTTGCCGCGGCGCCACCCCCGCCGCCCATGAGTGAGCGGCGGGGGTGTCCGGAGCGCCGGGGGGTCAGGCGGTGGGTCGGAGGTGCAGAATCACCACCTCGTTGGTCGGGGCGTTGGGGCTCCCGGACTCATACGAGTTGCCCTGCGTAGGCCAACCGGTGAACTTGCCGGTGTTGTACTCGTCGAACGCCACGCCGTACACGGTCGGGATGATCGGTAGGTTGGCGGCCACGTACTTCTCGATCGGGGCCAGATCGGCCTGCTGGCCGGCCACCGAATTGTCGCCCGCCAGCTTGGTCAGCATGGCGTCGACGTTGGGGTCCTTGAGGCGCTCGAAGTCGCCGGCGGCGTTGTTGGTCGCCTGGGCGCTGTTGAGCCAGTCGTTGTAGAGCTGGTACGGGGCCACGCTCGTCTGGGACCAGTGCTGGGTGAGCTGGAAGTTCCCGGTGGCGATGTCCGAGGACCAGGCGTCGACCGATTGCCCGACGAACCGCGCGTCGATACCCGCTTGGCGCAACTGCTTGGCGATCAGCGCGTCACCGGCCGCGTAGTCTGCAAACGACGAGGGGTTGGTGATGTCGATCGACAGCTTCTGGCCCGACTTGGTCCGGAACAGGCCATCTGATCCCATCACATAGCCGGCCTGCTGCAGGACGGCCTTGGCGCCGGTGATGTCGGGGTGTGCCGGCAGCGTCGACGAGGCCACCGACGGTGACAGGTACTGCTGGAACACCGGCAGCGTCAAACCGCTCGCGTTGCCCACCGGCGGCTCCAGCCCGCCCTCGGCCTGCTGGCTGAGCGCGGTGCGGTCAATGGCGAGGCTGATCGCCTTGCGCACGGGGAGCTGGTTGGTGGGGAACTTGGTGAGGTTCGGCTCCAGGCTGTTGGTCTGCACCGGCGCGAACCACACATGATGGCTGGGCTTGCCGGCCACATACACCTGCTGCACGCCGGCGATGAAGTTGCCGCCCCAATCCAGCTGGTCGGTCTGCAGAGCCGCCAGAGCCGTGTTGGAGGAAGCGTAGGTGGGGAACTCCACCTTGCCCACCGCCGGCTTGCTGCCCCAGTAGCCCGGGTTGGCCTGAAGGGTGAAGCCCTGACCGCTGAAGCTGCCCAGCGTGTAGGGGCCGCTGCCCACCGGGTCAGCGTCGGTGTACTTCCCCGGGTCACCCACCTTGCTCCAGATCGACTGGGGCACGATGTACACCTGCCCGGCGATGTTCTGGAGGTTGGCGTACTGAGGAGAGGGGAAGGTGAGTGTCACCTTGTCACCCGACGAGCTGACACCCTTGATCGCCAGTCCGGTCGTGTTGGCGTCCGGGTACTTCTTGAGCATCTGATAGGTGGAGGCCACGTCGGCGGCGGTGAGGGCGCTGCCGTTTGACCACTTCACCCCCGGCCGGATGGTGAAGGTGATCGACTTGCCGCCGTCTGACCAGGTGTAGCCCGTCGCCAGCCACTTGTAGTACTGGCCCGGCTTGAGCGCGTTGGCCTGGAGCAGCGGTTCATAGATGAGCGAGGTGGCGCCCAATAGCGAAGCCGCGGAAGATGGAACGTAGGGGTTGAAGTTCTTGGTGATGGCGTTCTGCTGGCTGGACTCGACGGTGAGCACCGCGCCGCTGTCGGCACTCACGGAGTTGCTTGCGTTGCCGTTCGCGCTCTTCGAGCTCGAACCGGTGCTGGAGACACCGCCGCACGCTGCGAGCGCGGCGGCCGCGATGAGCGCACAACAGCCGGCGCTCAGCGTCCTGTATGTCTTGCTTCGCTCCATCGAGCGGGCACCTCCTGATACAAACGTTGTGTCGATATGTGGTACGCCGGGGCCTTGCGCCCAGGCAACTGCATCGCGGGTCATGCGCCCCCGGGTGAGGCCGGGGGCGCTGGCTTCTGGCCACTAGCTCATCCCGGGCTCCTCCTTTCCCGGTCGCCGGCCACCAGCGCGAGCGTTTCGCCGCTCAGCGGCGCCGTGAAGCTGTCCGGATCCGGTGACGAGGCGATGAGAAGCTGCGTGTAGGGGTGCGAGGGGTTCTGGGTCAGCGCCTCAGCGGGACCGCGCTCCACGATGCGGCCCGCGTGCATGACCAGGATCTCGTCGGCGAAGTAGCGGGCCGAGGCGATGTCGTGGGTGATGTAGAGCACCGCCAGGTCAAGCCGCGTGCGCAGGTCCGCGATGAGGTCGAGGACCTCCAGGCGGATCGAGACGTCGAGCATCGATACCGGCTCGTCGGCGAGCAGGACCCGCGGAGCCGCGGCCAGCGCCCGGGCAATCGAGACCCGCTGGCGCTGCCCGCCCGAGAGCTCGTGCGGGTAGGCGTCGCGGAACTTGCCGGCCGGCGTGAGTGACACCTGCTCCAGCAGCCGGTCGACCTCGGCCACGCTTGCCGCCCGGCCGGTGCGCGCGGAGTGCACGCGGAGCGCGCGTTCCAGGTGGTAGCGCACCGTGTGCAGCGGGTTCAGCGAGGCAAACGGGTCCTGGAAGACCATCTGCACCTCGCTCTTGTAGGCGCGGAAGGTGCGGCGCGCGGCGGGATCGATCTCGTTGCCGTCCAGCCGGATCTCCCCGCCGGTGCGGCGCTCCTGGCCGGCCAGCAGCTTGGCGATCGTGCTCTTGCCCGAGCCGCTCTCCCCCACCAGCGCCACCACCGACCCGCGCCGGAGGCCGAACGAGACCTCCTGGACCGCCGGGATGACGCTGGCGCCGCGGCCGTGCCCCAGCCGGTACTCCTTGGTCAGGTTCACGGCTTCGAGGACGAGTCGGCCCCCGGCCAGCTCTCCCGCTGCGGCCGCCGCCGGGGACGGCGGAGGAGAGGGCGCGACCCCCGGAGCGGCGACCGTGGGGGAGACCGTGTGCGCCGCGACGAACGGGCACGCCGTGAGATGCGCAGGCGCGGCGGTGACCGAGCCGTTGGCGCCACCGTCGGCTGGGCGCAGTTGCATGTCGACCTCACCGCACGCGTCGGTCGAGAAGGCACAGCGGGGGACGAACGGACAGCCGGCCAGTTCGCCGCGCAGGTCCGGCGGCGAGCCGGGGATCCCCGAGAGGACGCGGCGAGGGCCGTGGAGGCTGGGGAACGAGCCGAGCAGCCCGCGGGTGTACGGATGAGCGGCGCCGGTGCGCAACTGGTCGGTCGGCGCGGATTCGACGACCTGCCCGGCGTACATGATCATCACCCGATCCGCGACCTCCAGCAGCAGCGACAGGTCGTGGGTGATGAAGAGCACCGAGAAGCCCAGCTGCTCCTTGAGCTCGAAGACCTGGCGCAGGATCTCGCGCTGGACCACGACGTCCAGCCCCGTGGTGGGCTCGTCCATGATCACGACCTCGGGCTCGACGGACAGGGCCATCGCGATCATCACCCGCTGGCGCATGCCGCCGGAGAGCTCGTGCGGGTAGCTGCGCATCCGCGCGGCGGGGATCCCGACGAGGTCGAGCATCTCGATGGCCCGGGCGCGCAACCGCTCCTCGGGCGCGGGCGTGTGGGCGCGCAGCGCGTCGAGCAGCTGCTCGCCGATCCGCAGCACCGGGTTGAGCGCGTTCATCGCGCTCTGGAAGACGATGGCGATCTCCCGCCAGCGCAGCGCCCGCAGCTGCGGCGCGGTGGCGCCCAGCACGTCGAAGCCGCCGCCGGGGATGCGCCGGCCGTGATAGGTGACGCTGCCGCCGGTGATGACGGCGGGCGGGCGCAGGAGGCGGACAGAGCCGTAGGCGAGCGTCGACTTGCCACAGCCACTCTCGCCGGCGAGGCCGACGATGCTGCCGGGGTGCAGCGCCAGGTCCACCCCGCGCACGGCGCGGGTGTCTCCCGCGGCCGAGCGGTACGCGATCGACAGGCCGCGGATGTCGAGCAGCGGCTGGCGCGTCGCGCTCGCGCTCGCGGTCGCGGTCGCGTCGAGGCGGCCGTGGCGGCGTCGGCGGTGTGGCTCTCAGTCATCGCGGTGCTTCCTGATCGCGGATCACTGGCGTGGGGTCGGACGGGCGCCAGACGCGGCGGCCGATCTGCACCGCGCGGCCCGCCGCACGCAGGCGCGGATTGCCGAGCTCGTCGAGCCCGAAGTTGAGCAGCACCAGGCTCGTGCCCAGCAGCGCGGCGCACACGCCCGGCGGGACGTACCACCACCACGCGCCCAGCTGGACGGCGTTGCCGCTCTGGGCCCAGTAGAGGATCGTGCCGTAGCTCCAGGTCTGCAGATCGGCCACGCCTATGAAGGCCAGGGCCACCGAGGTGAGGATCGCGTAGAGCACGGTGCCGACGAAGCTGGCCGCGATGAGGCCGATCTGGTTGGGCAGGATCTCGAACACGATGATCCGCCACGTCGGCTCCCCCACCTCACGGGCCGCGGCGACGTAGTCGCGCCGGCGCAGCGACAGCGTCTGGGCCCGGATCACCCGCGCGCCCCACGGCCATCCCAACGCGCTGAGGATGATGGCCGTCGGGAGCTCGCCCGAATGAGGCAGGTAGCCGAGGATGACCACCAGCAGCGGCAGGGCCGGCAGCACCAGGAAGACATTGGCCACGAGCGACAGGCCCTCATCGGCGACGCCTCCGAGGAATCCCGCCGAGGTCCCGATCACCACCGAGAGCAGCGTGGCGATGACGCCGGTGAGCAGTCCCAGCACCACGGTCGATCGCGTTCCCACCAGCAGTTGGGAGAGGACGTCCTGGCCGGTGGCGGTCGTGCCCAGCAGGTGGCTCGAGGTCGGGCCCAGCGGAAGCGCCTGGCCGGTCGTCGTCGCCGACGGGTCAAACGGGGCCACCCAGGGGCCGATGATCGCGACGAGGATGAAGAGGCCCAGGATCACTGCGCCGACCTTGGCCTTCAGCGGCAGGCTCGCCAGCACGTTGCGCCGCCGGCCCAGGACCGCCGCGGGGACCTCGACGACGACGCTATCGGGGTCGGCCCCGAGGGGTGAGCTGAGCGCCGACATCAGTACGTCGCCTCCGAGCGCACCCGCGGGTCGGCCACCACGTACACGATGTCCGCCAGCAGCGAGGCCAGCAGCACCGTGAACGAGATGACCAGGAAGATGCCCTGGAGCAGCGGGTAGTCGCTGGAGGTGACGGCGTTGTACAGCGTCAGGCCGATCCCGGGATAGGAGAAGACGATCTCCATCACCAACGCCCCGGCGACGACGAAGCCCAGCGACAGGGCGAAGCCGGCGATGTTGGGCAGGATCGCGTTGCGCGCCCCGTAGGTGAACATGATCCGGCGCGGCGACAGGCCCTTGGCCTGGGCGACGAGGATGTAGTCCTCCGAGATCGTCGTCAGCATGACGTTGCGCATCTGGAGCATCCAGCCGCCGATCGCGGTGAGGATGATCGTCAGTGCCGGGAGCACCGAGTGCGAGACGGCGCTGGAGATGAAGGGCCAGTTGAAGCCCGGCTGCAGGCCGAGGTCATAGCCCTGCCCGAACGGGAACAGCCGCCAGTCGAGCGCGAACAGCTGAATGACGATCAGCGCCAGGAAGAAGTACGGGGTGGCCTGGAGGAAGGTGAACGCCGGCAGCGTGCGATCCAGCCAGCCGCCCCGGCGCCACGCGGCGAAGACGCCGAGCAGCGTGCCCAGCGCGAAGCTCAGGGTGGTGGCGGTGCCCACGAGGATCAGAGTCCACGGCAGGGTCTGAGCCAGGATCGAGGTCACCGTCGAGGGGTACTGGTCCACCGACAGCCCGAGGTTTCCGTGGGCGAGCTGACCCAGGTAGCTGATGTATTGGCTGACGATGCCGCCGTGGGTGTGCACCCCGAACTCGGCCTGAAGCGCGCGCAGCGAGTTGGCGTCGAGCGTGGGGAATCTGGCCAGCATCCCGTCGACGGCGTTGCCCGGCATCACTCGCGGGATGGCGAAGTTCACGCTGATCGCGAACCACGCCGCGACCACGTAGAACGCCAGCCTTCGCAGGATGAACCGCACGGACCGTCTCCTCTCTCGCTCTCACTCTCGCAGAACTCGCTTGCCCGCTCGCCGCATCATTCTGGACGACGCGGTGGGCATTCGGCGGTTCGCGATGTAAACGGTAACGGAAACGTTGCAAGCGTGTCAAGGCCTAACGGGCTATGGATATCTGGAACTCACGCGACGCCTGAAAGATATCTTTCGGCAGGTCTTGATGTAACGTTTCATGATGTGATTCAATACCTTCCATGGAAACGGTTGAAGACGGCAACGGACGCTCGTCGCGGCTGACGATCCGCGAGGTCGCCGACCTCGCCGGGGTGTCGACGGCGACGGTGTCACGCGTGATGAACGGCCGTGCCGAGGTCTCCGAGAAGGCACGCAAGGCGGTCATGCGCGTGGTGCACGAGCACGGGTACAGCACCAACCGCACAGCCCGGGGGCTGTCGGGCGGGCGCACGGGCCTCGTCGGCGTGATGTCGCCGGTGGTCCACCACTCCTACTTCTCAGTCATCCTCGACGGCGCCGGCGAGGCACTGTATGAGCACGATATGCGCATGGTCCTGTGCCCCACCCACCACGAGCACGAGCGCGAGGTGACGCTGCTCGAGCGGCTCATGCACGGGACCACGGACGGCGCCGTCCTCATCCTCCCGGAGGAGTCCGGCGAGGAGCTCTCGGCGCTGCACGAGCACGGCTACCCGTTCGTGATCATCGACCCGCACAAGTCGCTGGATGAGCGCGTTCCCACGGTGTCGGCCGCACACACGTCAGGCGCCAGCGAAGCGGTCGAGCACCTACTGAGCCTTGGCCACCGGCGCATCGCGGCAATCACCGGGCCGCGTGGCTGGATCGCCACCGAGGAGCGGCTGCGCGGCTACCGGGCCGCGCTGGCGGCGGTCGGCGTGATGCCCGATCCACAGCTGGAGGTGGAGTCGGACTTCTCCGATCGTGGGGGCGTCCAGGCGACCGACGCCCTGCTCGAGCTTCCCGATCCCCCGACCGCGATCTTCGCGTTCAACGACATGCTGGCGATCGGGGCGATGCAGGCAGCGCGGGCGCGCGGCATTCGCATCCCGGAGGATCTCTCGGTGATCGGCTTTGACGACACCTTCGAGGCGTCGATCGTCACGCCGGCTCTCACCACCGTGCGCCAGCCACTGGCCGAGATGGGGCGGATGGCGGTGGCGCTCCTCGTGCGCCTGCTTCAGAACCAGCGCATCGAGGCGCTGCACGTGGAGCTCGCCACCAAGCTCGTGGTGCGCGAATCCACCGCCGCGGTGGCCGTGCCCGTGACGGGCTGAGGACCACCGCGACGGCGGTGAACCGCTGCGCGCGGGCCGGTGGCTCCTACACCGCCCCCTCGCGCTGATATTCGTCCAGGCAGGCCGCGACCGCGGCCGCCGCCGCATGCCCGTCAAAGAGCTGCGGGTAGGCGCGGCGTGACCGTCGCAGCATCAGCGCGTAGGCGGTGAAGCGCAGCGGCGCCTGGACGAGAGCGGCTGTCACAACGGCAGCCGCCAGCTTGAGTTGGAACTCGACTGGCTGATGGTGATGCTGAGCCATGTGTCCCCTTCTTCCGTGAAAGAGGTATGGATCTCGGATGCCCCCGAGAAAGTGAGATTATGCTCCTTTACGGGGCAAATAGCAATAGCTCAGCG